>CAWHQC010000014.1:0-15404 GCA_963831425.1 uncultured Gemmatimonadales bacterium
ATGCCAGGCGGTGCCAGGCTTCGCCCACGCCGCACTCCCGAGCCTCAGCCGTTGGGTGCACCCTTGAGGTCAGCCATCCGTCGACGAACCTCTAGAACCTGGGATTGCAGCTCTGGATCGGCGTCATTCCACAACCCCATGAAGCGGGCATAATAGTCCCTCGCCTGCCTTTCCTCGCCCCGCCGAGCATGGAGCTCTCCGACCCGCTTGTAGACGTGGGCCAGATAGCGCGAATCGTCGGTTAGTCGATCGATGTCGGGAGTCGCGACGTAGCGCTCGTAGGTGGCCAGAGAGGAGTCGATCATGCCCAGCGCGTCATAGGCGCGCGCAACGTCGGCCAACCCGCACATCGGACACAGGTAGGTATTCTGCCGAAATTGCTTCAGGGCCTCAGCCGGCCGACGCTCGGTCATCGCGATCTCGCCCATGACCGAGCGATACAGGTATCTGCTATTGTCTCGGAGGTCGGGCTCGACTGCCTGGAGGTATTGATCCACCAGCCGCCGAGCGGACGACGCATCCCCGGCGACTGCCTGCACGAAGGCCAGCGACAAGTACGGGCGGTCGGGCGCAGGGAGGGATCGCATCGGATACCTGCGCAATGCGCGCTCGATCTGCAGCAGCCCGCGTCGTCTTTGACCGCGATAGAAAATGTCGATCTGAGCACGATCGAATGCGAGTTCGAGGTAGCCAGTGGTGTCTCCCGCCTGGTCGCTGGCTGCCATTGCGGCGGAGAGCCTGCTCTCGGCCTCGGCGAGCTTACCCTGGACGGCCGCGAGCTCCGCGAGCCGGCGTAGCGCGATGACACCCCACGGCAGCGTCCGCCTGCGGCGGTCCTCGAAGGCGAGAGCGAGCCGTTCCGCGGCCTCGTAGTTTCCCGCCGACGTTTCGACGGCAATGGCCTCGAGCTCGGCTGCGGGCAGGTTCGGGAAACGTGTCAGGGCGCGATCCAGGGTCTGCTTCAGTTCCGTCCGCTTGCCTTGCGCAGCCTGGGCGTACATGAGGTTGAGGTAGGCAATCCAATTGGTGGAATCGAGCGCTACCGCCTGAACGTCCAGGGACTCCGCAGTGGCGTAATCGCGCCGATCGGCGTAAAGCAGCGCGAGGTTGAGCAGCGCCACGCGATCATCTGGATTCTGCGCCAGGATCCCTCGGTACGCGGCGATTGCCTTGCCACTCTCATGTGTGACCATGTCGAAGTATGCGGCTCGGGTGTGTGCCGCCTCCCGGCTAGACAGCCGGTTCCGGTGCTCGAACGCCGCCGTCAACCCCGCGACCTGGCCGGCTCGGTCACCTACCTGACCTCTGTACGTGCCGAGAGCTCGGTACGCCATGGCGAAACCGGAGTCCAACGCAACCGCTTCCTCCAGTAGTGGAATGGCCCCCTGGAAGTCGCCTCGACCCATCGCGAGTCGTGTGGCCAGCGAATACTTCTGGAGTGCCTCCAACGAGGCCGTCGTCACGGAATCCAGCGGGGGCTCGGCCCGGAGGGTCTTCAACGATTCTCCGATCGTCTCCCGGAGCCTTCTGGACAAGCGGTCGATCGCGGAAATGATCTCTGATGCCTGTGGCGCACGTTCGCGCAGCGCGGCCAGCGTCTGGCCGCTGTGGGAGGATACCAGCTGCACCGACACCAGATACGCGTCGGCAACGGGAGTTATGTCTCCGGTAACGATCGCGCCGATGCCCGCCCGCCTCGCCACCTCCCGCGCAGACACGGGGTCGAGTCGCGCGCCGGCGGAGCGCCGCATCTGCTCCAGAATCCGAGCAACTTCGGGGGGGGACACGGTGGTGACGACGGACGTCTGCGAAAAGTCGATTCGGAAGGCTTCGGTTGCCGCGAGACCGAGGAGCGAGTCCGACGTGTGGGTCTCGAAATCGGCGACGAGGACCCGCTCGCGCTCCTTCAGCGCGCCACTCGAGAGTAGCGTGGATGTCGAAGGCATCTCTTGCGCGCGGAACGTGACATAGCCGGCGATCGCGAGGCCTATGGCCGCCAGGCCGATCAGCGCCCAAGTCCGCCGAGGTGCTCCGGCAGATGTGGAATGGCCAGGCAGCGCCCTGGCCAGCTCAGCGGCGCTGGCGAACCGGTCGGCCGGCACCCGCGACAGCGCCTTGAGAATGGTCTGGTCGAGGGCGCGCGTAACGCTTGGGCGGATCGTTCGGAGTGGCGGAATCTCCCCCGCCACGCTCCTTGCCATGACCGCCCGTGGCGTGGGTCCCGTGAATGGCGGCTCTCCCGCGAGCATTTCATAGAGCACGCAACCCAGTGCGTATACATCGGCTCGCGCGTCAATACGCCCACCCGCCGCCTGCTCAGGGGCCATGTACGCGGGTGTTCCCACCACCAATCCGTTGGTGGTAAGCGGCTTGTCACCTGGGCATATCGCGGCTCGCGCCACGCCGAAGTCCATTACAAATGCCTGGTCGCCACTCAGGAGCACATTTTCGGGCTTGACGTCCCGATGGACCACGCCCTCCCGATGGGCATAATCGAGCGCGAGAGCGGTCTGCCGCGCAATGGCGAGCGCGTTGTCGATGGGCAGTTGGACATCGCGCCGGAGTCGGTCGCGCAGCGACTCGCCGCGCACGTAGGGCATGGTGTACCAGAGCCGGCCGGCATCGGTGCCGGAATCGAGCACGGGCAGGATGTGAGGGTGTGTCAATCGGGCGGTCAGACGGATCTCTCGGAGGAAACGCTCGACGCCGACGTCGCTCACGATCTCGGGGTGCACCACTTTCAGTGCTACGGATCGATCGTGCTTGAGATCGTGAGCGAGGTAGACCGTGGCCATACCTCCGCGTCCGAGCTCGCGTTCGATGCGGTAGCGATCGGCCAAGGCGATGCTGAGAGCGGTCTCGATGCCGTCCAGGGAAAGCTCCCCGCGTGGGTCTGTTCGATGTTACGGGCTGGTATAGGTTCGTGCCAGGGTGTAAGCAGCCGAGCGAGTCCACGGATTTGAGGCCGGAGGGCGGCCAGCTGCGCATTCGGGCCGGGCGGGTCTGGCGCCGGGTGAATCACCTGGCATCAGCGGCCAGGCGGCTCGCTTCATAATGGAAGGGGTCGTGGGGACACTTGCCGCCGGCGCAAAGAAAGTATGCCGTCCCACGGGGCTAACTGTCGCGCGTCGGCCATCACCCTCATCTTGAGCCATGCCGCCCGAGACCGGGAACCCCCAGCTCATCAACCTCGCCGATTTCGAGCGCGCCGCCGAGGCGGCGCTCGACCCCATGGCCTGGCATTACTACCGCGCCGGCGCAGGCGACGAGCGCACGCTGCGGGAGAACCGCGCGGCGTTCGAGCGCCGCCGGCTCCTGCCGCGGGTGCTGGTGGACGTGGAACGCCGCTCGCTGGCCACCACCGTGCTGGGCCGACCGGTCGGGTGGCCGGTGCTCGTGGCGCCGATGGCCCTGCAGGGACTGGCGTGCTCCGACTGCGAGGCCGCCACCGCCCGCGCCGCCGCCGCGATGGACACGGTGCTCTGCGTCAGCACCCTGTCCAACCTGTCGCTCGAGCAGGTGCGCGCGGCGGCGCCGGACGCGCGGCAGTGGTTCCAGCTCTACGTCCAGCGGGACCGCGGCGTCACGGCCGAGCTGGTGACGCGCGCCGCCGCGGCAGGATACGAGGCGCTGGTCGTCACGGTGGACGCACCCCTCCTCGGCCGGCGCGAAGGTGCCGTGCGCCACGGGCTCCGGCTCCCTCCCCATCTCGTCCTCGGCAACTTCCCCCTCGACGTCGGCGCGGCCATGCTGGCGCACCGCACTGCCGGCGACTCGAGTCTCGCCGCCCACTTCGCGGTTACATCCGATCCCACGGTGACGTGGCGCGACCTCGCGTGGCTCCGCGGGTTGAGCCCGCTGCCCGTCGTGCTCAAGGGCGTGCTCCGCGCGGACGATGCGCGTCGCGCGGCGGACGCAGGGGCCGCGGCGGTCGTGGTCTCCAATCACGGCGGCCGGCAGCTCGACGGCGCGGTGGCGTCGCTCGACGCGCTCCCCGCCGTCGTAGCCGCGGCCGGCGAGCGCCTCGAGGTCCTCATGGACGGGGGCATCCGCCGGGGCACCGACGTGATGATCGCGCTGGCGCTGGGCGCCAGGGCGGTGCTGCTGGGGCGACCGGTGCTCTGGGGACTGGCAGTGGGCGGCGAGGCGGGCGCGGCGCGGGTGCTGGAGCTGCTTCGGGATGAGGTGGATCTGGCGTTGGCGCTGGCGGGGTGCACATCGCCGGCGGAGGTGGGGCCCGACCTCCTCGCATGATGGCGGCGGGCTGGCCGGTTCACTCGAGGTATCGCGCCCGCAGGGTCTCGAGGTGGTGCCGCACGTGCCCCGCGGTCACCCAGGCGAGCGCGCGCACGCTGATCGGCTCGCTGGCGGCGATGCCGCGCCGCGCCCAGGCCGCGGCCGGCAGGTGACGGAAGAGCGCGAGGGTGGCCCGACGAACGTCACCCCACTCCGCGGCCATGTCGGCCAGGGTGCGGTCGCCGGCGCCAATCTCGTCGACGTAGGCCTGGTCGTCGAATGCCGGGAGCGGGGTGGCGTCGCCGCGGGCGATGCGAAGCGCCCGGCAGGCGAAGATCCGCTCGGTATCGGAGAGGTGGCCCACGACCTCCTTGATGCTCCACTTGCCCGGCGCGTAGCGGTAGTCGCCCCGCGCCCCGGGGACGCGCTCGAGCACGGCGAGGACCTGGTCGAGCTGACTGGCCAAGGCGGCCACGATGTCCTCGTCCCGGCCGATGCGGGAGACGTAGCCGGCGAAGGCCGGCGCGTACTCGTCGGGCGCCGGGCGCAGGTTCGTCATGCCAGGCTCATCCAGTCCCGACTCAGCGCACGCCATCCACGGTGAAGATCTCGGAGAGATAGGTCGCGGCGACATAGGCGTAGACGCGCGGATCGTCCGCCAGCGCGAAGAAGGTGAGCCGCCAGCGCGCCGCCGGGGTGCTCGGTACCGAGGGTCACGAGCGGTTGCCGGCGGCCGGTCGCGAGGTCCACCCGGTCGATGGTGGCCGAAGTCGCGCTCCCGACGATGAGCGCCCGCCCATCGGGGCTCCACCGCACCACCTGGTCACTGAACGAGAGCCCGGGAATCTCGCGCCCGGTGCCGCTCCCCCCGGCGACCGGATAGCGGCGGTGGCCCAGGGCCGGACCGAACGCCACTACTTCTTCCCCGCTCGGCGCGACGAATCCCGCGCTGGTGCCCGCCGGCGTGACCGCCCGCGCGGTCCCGCCCGCCAGCGGCTGGACGTAGCAGCGGGACGCCTCACCCGCGCGGTTGCCGCAGAAGAGAATCGACCGGCCGTCGGGAAACCAGTCAGCCGAGCCGATGGACTCGAATGGACCGATGGGGATCGGGCGCTCGGCCCCCGTCCGCGTGGGGTACAGGACGAGCCTCGGCGGCGTCGAGGGGACGAAGGCCAGGAGCCACTTCCCGTCGGGCGAGAACGCGGCGGCCTCGCCCTCGCCCAGCCGGGCTGGCTGGCCGCCGTCGGTCGTGGTCCGCAGCATGACGTCGTAGTTGGCGCCGGCGTCCACGCCGCCGTCGGTGAACGCCAGCAGCGAGCCGTCGCGCGAGAGCTTCGGGCCCAGCGAGACGTCAAGCCAGGAGACGTCGACCTCGCGCGGCGCGCTGCGGCCCGCGCAGCATCAGCCGGAACGGCGTATCATCGCGGGTCAGGAGCACCTGCCCGCTCGCGGGAGACATCCTGCGCCGTGAGGAGGCCCGCGCCGGTCACCGCGACCCGCAGGCGTCCGCCGACCGTCAGACCGCGAACGACATACCCATTGCTGCTGTCGTACGCCGAGAACAGCACCTCGTCACCGCCGGGCCGCCACGCCATGCCCTTCGATGGCCGGATAGTCGCGGGGTGACGGCCGCCGGCTTGCCGGCGCGATCCACGATCTTCACCGTGCCGCGGTCGTCCCAGCGGAACGGGTGCTCGGCGAAAGCGACGTGCCGGCCGTCGGGCGAGACGCGGGGATCGCTCAGATAGCCGGAGGCCTCGTACAGGACCTTGCCGATGGGGAACTCGAGGCGGTCCCGGCCGCCCACGTCGTGGATGATGGCCAGCTCGGCGCCGTCGGGCGACCAGTCGGCCTCGCGCACGCTGTCGAGCACTTCCCGAGGCGCGCCGCCGCCGAGCGGGACGCGCGCCAGGGTCCCCTGGAACAGCCGGTGGCGCAGGAATCCGCGCGGACCAGGACGGCCAGCTCGCCCTTCGACGAGACGGAGAGCAGGTGGGTGCCGGTGAGGCCGAGGGCGGTCGGCGCCGGATAGTCGGGGCGGATGACGAACACGTCGGGCGCGCTGGTCTCCGCCGCCGAGCTGTAGACGATGGTCTGGCCGTCGGGCGCGAAGCGGGCGTTGTAGATCGCCTCGTCGCGAAAGGTTCGCTGCAGGAAGGTGAGGGCCGCGGGCGTGTCGCGTGCCCCAGAGCCAGCGGCCGGCCAGAAGGCCCAGCGCCGCCAGCGCCAGCCCGCCGGCCGCGAGCGCGATCCGTGGCGTCCGGCTCGCGCGCGCCTCGGGCCGGGCCGGGACGGATCGCGCGGTCGTGCTGCCGGCGCCGCCTCCCTTGAGCGCCGCCGCGAACTCGGCGGCGGTGGCGAACCGGTCGGCCGGGAGCTTCTCGAGCGCGGTGAGGACGGCATCCTCGACCTCCTGCGGCACGCGCTCGCGCTGCCGGCGGATGGAGGCCGGCTTCTCGGTCATCACCTTGGCGACGATCGCTTGCGCCGTGCTGGCCGGTGAAGGGCGGGTCGCCGATGAGCATCTCGTAGGTCACGCAGCCGAGCGCGTAGACGTCGGAGCGGGCGGTGATCTCGCGCTCGCCCATCGCCTGCTCGGGCGACATGTAAGTGCGGCGTGCCGAGCGACATGCCGGTCTCGGTCATCCGGCTCCCGCCGGCGCTGGAGACGGCGAGCGCGATGCCGAAATCGGCAACCAGCGCGGAGCCATCGTGGAGCAGGATGTTCTCGGGCTTGATGTCGCGGTGGATCACGCCGTGGCGGTGGGCGTAGTCGAGCGCGCTCGGCGACCTCGGTGGCGAGCCGGACGGCGTCGGCGATGGGGAGCTGCTTCTCGCGGCGGAGCCGGTCGCGAAGGCTCTCGCCCTCGACGAAGGGCATCACGTACCAGGCGGTACCGCTCACCTCCCCGCTGTCGATCAGACCGAGGATGTGCGGGTGCTGCAGGGTGGCGATGGTCTTGATCTCGCGCAGGAACCGCTCGGCGCCGATGACGGCGGCGAGCTCGGGGCGGAGGACCTTGATGGCCACCTTGCGCTCGTGGCGTGAGGTCCTGGGCCAGATAGACGGTGGCCATGCCGCCCTGGCCGAGCTCCCGCTCGATGCGGTAGCGCTCGGCGAGGACGCCGTCCAGGCGGGACACCGGCTCGGTCATTCGCTCGGCTTGGATAGGGACGGTGGAAGATGGGGAGGAAGGGTGCGAGAGGCCAGCGGTTCGCACCGCTGGTGACCAGAATCACCGCCGGCCGCACCGCCGCGATCCACCTTCAGCGCGATCAGGTCGCACTCTTGAAAGGCGGTCCGGTGATGGCAGGCCCGAGGGCCCGAAGCAGCATGAAGCTGTTCACCCCGGCTGTCGCGTGTCTGGCGCTGGCGGCACCGGTGCGCGCGCAGGCGCCGGCGCCTCAGCGCCTGGCGGCCGTGGAACACGTCGGGGACGCCGAGGCGGTGGTGTACGATCCCGGCACCGACTCCTATTTCGTGAGCGACGTCGGCGGCGATCCGGGCGTCAAGGACGGCAACGGCGCCATCGTGCGGATCAGCGGCGACGGCAAGCTCCAGGAGCGGCATTTCATCCAGGGCGGCAAGAAGGGCGTGACGCTCAACGCGCCCATGGGCTCGCGGGTGCGGGGCGACACGCTCTGGGTGCTCGACGTGGACGTGCTGCGGGGCTTCGACACCCGCTCAGGCAAGCCACTCGCCATCGTGGATCTCGCGCCCGCGGGCGCCCTCTTCCTCAACGACTTCGACTTCGCGCCCGGCGGCGGCATCTACGCGAGCGACATGCGGCTCCGGGCAGGTCCCGACGGCAAGATGGCGCCGGTCGGGCCGGGACGGATCTATCACGTCGGCGCGGACCGCCGCGTCCGCGTCGCGCTCGAGAGCCCGGCGCTCGTGTTTCCCGACGGAATCGGCTGGGACGCGCGCGGGCGGCGGGTGATCATCGCCCCGTTCCAGGGCAACGCGGTGCAGGCATGGCGCCCGGGCACGGCGCAACCCGACAGCGTGGCCGGCGGGAAGGGGCGATTCGACGGCGTCGAGGTCGGGCGCGACGGGCGCATCCTCATCACCATCTGGAACGACTCCACCGTGTCGACGCTCGAGGGCGGGCGGCTCGTGCGCCGCATCGGTCCGCTCACGATGACGCCGGCCGACGCGAGCGTGGACGCACGCCGGGGCCGCGTGGGCATCGTCTCGATGGAAGCGGGGAGGTTCGAGCTGTGGAGCTGGCCACGATGAGGGCCCTCGCCACCGCGCTTTCCATCGTCATCGCGCTCCAGGGCTGCCGGAACGGAGAGCAGCGCGGCACGCAGGCCGCCGCGGCGCCTGCCCGCGACTGCGCGCCGGACAACGGCGGCCTCACCCTCCCGGACGGATTCTGCGCCACCGTCTTCGCCGACAGCCTCGGCCACGCGCGGCACATGGACGTCGCGCCCAACGGGGTGGTGTACGTCAACACGTGGAGCGGGAAGTACTACGGCAACGACCAGCCGCACGCGGGCGGGTTCCTCGTCGCACTGCGTGACACCACGCGCGACGGCCGGGCCGACCAGATCGTGCGGTTCGGCGACAGCGTGCAGAGCGGCGGCGCGCGGCGGCACCGGGATCGCGGTCTATCGCGGCGCACGTCTACGCCGAGGAGAAGGACAAGATCCTCCGGTACCCGCTGCCGGCGAGGGGCTCGCGCCGAGCGGCGAGGCCGGAAGTGGTGGTGCAGGGCCTGCCGCTCACGCGGCGACCATCCGATGCACCCGTTCGCGATCGACTCGAGCGGCGGGCTCTACGTCGACCTCGGCTCGGCGACCAACGCATGCCAGCTCAAGAACCGGATCGCCGGGCTCGCCGGGGCACCAGCCCTGCACCGAGCTCGAGACCCGCGGCGGCATCTGGCGCTACGACGCGAACCGCACGGGACAGCGGTTCTCGCCCGCCGAACGGTACGCCACCGGCATCCGGAACGCCGAGGGCATCGCGGTCGATGCGAGCGGCCAGGTCGTGTACGCCACCCAGCACGGCCGCGACCAGCTGTTCGAGAACTGGCCCAAGCTCTACTCGCCGGCGGAGGGCGCGAGCTGCCGGCCGAGGAGCTGCTGCTGGTCGAGCGCGGCGACGACTTCGGCTGGCCCGAGTGCTACTTCGACACCACGGCGCAGAAGCTGGTGCTCGCGCCGGAATACGGCGGCGACGGCGGCAAGGCGATCGGCCCGTGCGCCGGGAAGAAGGGCCCGCTGGCGTGCGTACCCGGCGCACTGGGCGCCGCACGCGCTGGCGGTCTACATCGGGGCGGCAGTTTCCCGTCGGGCTACGCCGGCGGGATCTTCATCGCCTTCCACGGCTCGTGGAACCGCGCGCCGGCGCCGCAGGACAGGGGTACAACGTCGTGTTCCAGCCGATGGAGGGCGGCAAGCCGTCCGGGAAGTACGAGATCTTCGCCGACGGGTTCGCGGGCGGCGTGAAGGACCCGGGGCAGGCGGAGCATCGTCCCGCCGGGGTCGCGTTCGGGCCCGACGGCTCGCTCTACATCTCCGACGACGTGCGCGGGCGGATCTGGCGGGTGAGCTACCGCGGCGAGGCGGCCACGGCGAGCCGGACGCGGGCGGAGTCCACCTCCGCGCCGGCTGTGAGCCAGGGCGCGCCGGAGGCCAAGCCCGCGATGCCTCCGGAGGGAATCAACCCGAACGCGGGCGAGTCGCCGGAGGTTGCCCTGGGCGACAGCGTCTATCACGGGCTCGCGGGCGGCGCCACCTGCGTCGGGTGCCACGGCGCCAACGCGAAGGGCACGCCGCTCGCCCCCGATCTGACCGACGATCAGTGGCTCTGGAGCGACGGGAGCCTGGCGGGGATAGAGGCGACGATCGCGAAGGGAGTACCGGCGCCCAAGCAGCATACCGGCGTGATGCCGCCGATGGGCGGGGCGAGCCTGACGAAGGAGCAACTGCACGCGGTGGCGGCGTACGTGTACGCGCTGGGCAAGGGGCCGGGTTAGCACCGGCACCGCTCGAAATCCGGACGCCACCTTCATGATCAAGCGAATGGACCACGTCAGCGTCGTGGTCGACGACCTCCCGGCAGCCATCGACTTCTTCACCGCCCTGGGCATGGCGCTCGAGGGCGAGATGCCCGTCGAGGGGCCCTCGGTGGACCGCCTCTGCGGGCTCGAAGGCGTCCAGGCCGACATCGCCATGATGCGGACACCGGACGGCCACGGGCGGGTGGAGCTGACGAAGTTCCGCAGCCCGGAGCTGGTCGTGACCGAGCCGGCGAGCGCCCCGCCGAACACGCTGGGCCTCCGGCAGATCATGTTCGCGGTCGACGACATCGACGACACCATAGCCCGCCTGCGTGCCCACGGCGCCGAGCTCGTCGGCGAGGCGGTCCAGTACGAGGACACGTACAGGCTCTGTTACGTGCGGGGCCCTGCGGGCATCATCGTCGCGCTGGCTGAGAAGCTCTAGCTTCTCGATGGCGCAGGGGACCCACCGTATGACCGTTTTCACCTCCGACAACGTGAGCGTCGGGTTCGCGGCGCTCGGGCTCGAGCCGAAGCTGGTGGCGGCGCTCGCCGAGCTGGGCTACGAGGAGCCCACACCGATCCAGCGGGAGGCAATCCCGCCGCTGCTGGCGGGCCGCGACCTGGTCGGGCAGGCGGCGACCGGCACCGGCAAGACGGCCGCGTTCGCGCTGCCGCTGCTCCAGCGGTTCGCGGCCGGCGGCGCCGCGCGAGCCCGGCCGTCGGCGCTCGTGCTGGTGCCCACGCGCGAGCTCGCGATGCAGGTGGCGGAGGCGGTCCACCGGTACGGGCGCGCGATGGGCGTGAGCGTGCTGCCGATCTACGGCGGCCAGGCGTTCGTGCAGCAGCTCCGCGCGCTCAAGCGCGGGGTGGACGTGGTGGTCGCCACGCCGGGCCGTGCGCTCGATCACGTGAACCGGGGCACGCTCGCGCTCGGCGGCATCGGGGCGGTCGTGCTGGACGAGGCGGACGAGATGCTCGACATGGGCTTCGCCGAGGAGCTGGACGCGATCCTCGCGGCCACGCCGGCCGAGCGCCAGACGGTGCTGTTCTCGGCGACGATACCGCCGCGGATCGCCGCCATCGCGAAGCGGCACCTGCGGGACCCGGTCCAGATCCGGCTCGGCCGCGAGCGCCTGGCCGCGGGCGCGGTGCCGAAGGTGCGGCAGACCGCCTACATCGTGCCGAGGGCGCAGAAGCGGGCCGCGCTGGCCCGGGTGCTGGACATGGAAAGCCCGGACGCGGCGATCGTGTTCTGCCGCACCCGCACCGAGGTGGACGAGCTGACGGAAACCGTGAACGCGCACGGCTATCGCGCGGAGGCGCTGCACGGCGGGATGACGCAGGAGCAGCGCGACCGCGTCATGAAGAAGCTCCGCGGCGGAGCGGCCGATCTCCTCATCGCCACGGACGTCGCCGCGCGGGGGCTCGACATTCCGCGGCTCACCCACGTCGTCAACTACGACGTGCCCTGCTCGCCCGAGGCGTACGTGCACCGGATCGGGCGGGTCGGCCGCGCGGGCCGGGAGGGCGTGGCGCTCACCCTGGCCGAACCGCGGGAGCATCGCCTGATCCGCAACATCGAGCAGCTCACCAAGCGGAAGATCGAGATCGAGGCGGTGCCAACGGTGGCCGATCTCCAGGCCCGCCGGCTCGATCTGGTGCGCGCCTCGATTCGCGAGACGCTGGTCGGCGGGGAGCTGGACCGGTTCCGGCCGGTGGTGGAGTCGCTCGCGGACGAGTTCGACCCGGTGGAGATCGCGATGGCGGCGGTGAAGCTGGCGCAGGATGCCAGCAGTACGGGGGACGGGGATGGGGCGGAGATCCCGGCGGCCGCACCGGCGAAGGAGGCCGGCCGTGCGCGAGCGACGGCCGGCGCGGGGAGCGAAGGCCGGCCGCGCGCGGCCGCGCGCAGGCGTCACGCGGCTCTGGATCGGCGCGGGGCGGCAGGCGGGGGTGCGGCCGCAGGATCTCGTCGGCGCCATCACGGGTGAGGCCGGGATCACGGGGCGGGAGATCGGGGCGATCGACATCGCGGACCGGTTCTCGATCGTGGAGGTCGCGGAGGATGTAGCCGGCGAGGTGGTGGATGCCCTCCGGGGGAGCACGATCAAGGGTGCGCGGGTGACGGTGCGGCGGGACCGGGGTGGGTGACTTCCCCGAGTAGGAGCCGGACGCAGTGAACCGCCGCCGGGAGATCGCGACTCCCGGCGGCGGTTCGGCGTCAGGGCAGCGGTGGCAGGTGCGTCAGGCGACTGCCGGATGCGAGGCACCGGCCGCGGCGACGATCACCTGGACCACGGCCTCCGGGTGCGAGATGAAGACGCAGTGGCTGCCGGCCGACTCGGAGGTGGTGGCGCCGGCGCGGCCCGCCATCGCGCGCTGGGCCGGAGGGGGAATCATCCGATCGTCGCGGGCCACGAGGTACCAGCTCGGCTTCGATTTCCACGCCGGTTGGGTGATGGCTGCCTGCACCGCCGCCACGCCCCAGGGGAGCTGCGCGTCGGCCATGAAGGCGGCCAGCTCGGGGTCCACGTCCGCGGCGAACGCGGCGGCGAACTTCTCCCGATCCAGCAACAGGAAGCCGTCGCGCGGCGGCAGAATGGGCGGGACGGGCGCGCCCGGCGGCGGATCGGCGATGAGCGTGGCCACCGACTCTCCGGCGTCGGGTGCGAAGGCGGTGACGTAGACCAGCGCGCCAACCTTCTCGTCGGTGCCCGCCTCGGTGATGACCGCGCCGCCGTACGAGTGTCCCACGAGGACCGCCGGGCCGTCGAGCGCCGCCAGCACCTGCCGCACGGCCCGCACGTCGTCGGCCAGGGTCGCGGTGGAGTGCTGGACGACGCTGACATTGTAGCCCTGGCCGCGGAGCGAGTGATAGACGCCCCGCCAACCGGACCCGTCCACGAACGCTCCGTGGACCAGCACGATGTTGCGAATGTTTTCCGTTGTGCGCTCAGACATGGTATGCTCCTTTCGTGTCCCTAACGATTGTAGCACCGGGCAACGAGATCGCCAAACCCATGCTGCTGGACGATCTCCCCACCCCGTCGCTGATCCTCGACCTCGACCGGCTCGAGCGCAACTGCGACCGGATGATCCGCCGGGCCGCCGAGCTTGGCGTCCGGCTCCGGCCCCACATGAAGACGGCTAAATCGGCCGAGGTGGGTCGGCTGGCCACGCGCGATGGCGCCGCGGGCGTGACCGTGTCCACGCTCGCCGAAGCCGAGCATTTCGCCCGAGCCGGGTTCCGCGACATCACCTACGCGGTCGGCATCGCCGGCCACAAGGTCGCCGCGCTGGCGGCGCTGCAGCGGCAGTATGGAGCGCGGATCTCGCTGCTGGCCGACAGCGTCGCCGCGGTGCAGGACGCGGCGCGGGAGGCGGAGGCGGCGGGCGAGCGGTTCGCGCTCTTCATCGAGATCGACAGCGGCGGCGGCCGGGGCGGTGTCGCGGTCGAGGGGCCCGAGCTGCCGGCGCTGGGCGAGGCGGTGCGGGCGTCGGCGTGGCTCTCGCTCGCGGGCGTGCTGACGCATGCGGGGCAGAGCTACGGCGCGTCGAGCATCGAGGAGATCACCCGGATCGCCGAGGAGGAACGGGTGGCGGTGACGCGGGCGGCGGATCGCCTGCGCGCGCTCGGCATCGAGGTCCCCGCGGTGAGCGTCGGCTCGACGCCGACGGCGCTCCACGCGCGATCGCTGGCCGGCGTCACCGACATGCGCCCGGGCGTGTACACGCTGTTCGATCTCGCCCAGGTGGCGCTCGGGAGCTGCACGGTGGACGACGTCGCGGTCTCGGTGCTGGCGACGGTCATCGGCCATAATTCCCGGACGAGGCGGATGCTGATCGACGCGGGCGCGCTCGCGCTCTCGAAGGACGTGAGCGGGAACCGGGGCGGACGGAGCCTGGGCTACGGGCTGGTGTGCGCCGCCACCGGCCGACCGGCGGACGGGCTCATCGTGGCCGACGTGCACCAGGAGCATGGGCTGGTCGCGTGCGAGGGAGCCGGCGGCGGGCTCGAGTCGCGCTATCCCGTCGGCGCACGGGTCAGGATCCTCCCCAACCATGCCTGCCTGACGGCGGCGCCGTACGATCGGTACTATCTGGTGCGGGGCACTGGCGCTCGGGTGGAGGGCGAGTGGGCCAAGGTCACGGGGTGGTCGCCGGCGGGATAGTCGGGGTCATGTGCGGAGTTGCCAGCATCGTGCCCACGGCTCGACCGCCTGCTGGTCGGAGCTTTGGGCAATACAACGGCTGGCATGTGGTTGGGCCAAGGAGCGAGACTGGCCGTTGCCCCTTCCAGGGACCACCCGTAGGTTTTCTTTCTACACCTGGCAGCGCCTGGACGCAGCGAGGCAACATGGACCCACAGTTTTTTATCACCGCCGTTGTCACACTCCTCATCGCCGCCATGGGGATATGGGGCGCAGTCAAGATCGCGAAGATCATTGCCCGCAGCCGCGGCGCCGGGGACCTTGACACCGCTGCCCATCTCGAGGCGTTGGATCAGGAGGTAGGGACACTCCGGCGGGAGATGATCGAGACGCAGGAGCGGCTAGACTTCGCCGAACGGCTGCTGGCGCAGGGAGCGGAAATGCGCCGAGTGGAACCGCAGCGCTAGAACCGACCCCGAAGCCGAACGCCGGCGGTCGCCTGGTGTACCGGCGAACGGGCTGGACGGTCGGTTGCCCGCGCCACGTGCCCACGGTTCTTCGATGGTAATGTGCGGATTCACAGGCAACAGCAGGAACCGAGCCAGCGAATGTGCGCCACCCTCTCCGAGTACCTCATTCTCCCGATTCGCTGCTATTGCATGCGCGTACCCACGGTCGCCCGCCGGGCTAGCGAGTCGCGCCCGCCTTTGAGGGCATAGTGCCCCTCGGTCACGCCCACCAACTTGCCATCCTGGAGTCGGATGACGGTGCGCGTCGTGACCTGGACGCCTTTCAGGATGAAGCTCTCGTAGGGACCTGACTCGGTGACGATGCTATCGCCCGCGACTGCGACCACGCGCATCGGCACGGGTTTCCGTTTGGGGGCCGTCATCGTCCAACCGGAGCTGTCGGCCGTCGCGTTCAACACGGCCTCGACGGGGTGGCCTCCGCTCTCATCAGTGGTGCGCACCTTCCACTTGCCGGCGATATCTGCCAGCGAAAT
>CAWHQC010000015.1:0-170803 GCA_963831425.1 uncultured Gemmatimonadales bacterium
GTCCTGAACCAACATCTCAGCGTGGCATCCCACGGAGGCTTCATGAAGCGAACGGTGGTCCTGGTTCTGGTGCTGGCGCTCTGCGCCGGGGCATGCAGCGACGACTCTACCGCACCGGCTGGCTCCAATCAGCTCGTCGTCGGCGCCCTGCTCTCACTCACGGGTCCCGGCCAGACCCTCGGCCAGACCAGCGAGGCCGCGCTCCAGCTCGCGGCCGACGACCTCAACGCGCAGTTCAGCGCCGCCGGCTCGCCTACCCGGGTCAGCGTGCGCGTCGAGGACACCGGCCTGGACCCGGCGGTGGCCCTCGACAAGCTGAGGACGCTCGCGGCCGACAGCGTGCGCATCTTCATCGGCCCCCAGTCCAGCTCCGAAGTCGCCGCGCTGAAGCCGTTCGCCGACAGCGCCGGCGTGGTCCTCTTCAGCCAGGGCAGCACGGCGTCTTCACTTTCCATCGCCGACGACAACGTGTTCCGCCTGGTGCCCGACGACTCCCACGAAGGGCAGGCGGTGGTCACGCTGCTCGCGGCGGACGGAATCCAGAGCGTCGTCCCGCTCTGGCGCGAGGACGCCGGCAACCAGGGACTCCACGATGCCGTGGAGCGGCTGTTCCCGGCAGCGGGCGGCACGGTCACGGCCGGCGCGTCCTACGCGCCGGGGACGACCGACTTCTCCACGCCGCTGCAGACGGTTCGGTCGGAGGTCCAGACGGCACTCACCCAGAACGGCTCCGCGGGGGTGGCGGTCTATCTCGCCGCGTTCGAGGAAAGCGCCGACATCTTCGCGCAGGCGAGCGCCGACCCCGTCCTGTCCCAGGTCCGCTGGTACGGCGGCGACGGCACGGTGCAGAGCGCCCAGGTCGTGGCCGATCCGATCGCCGCCACCTTCGCCGCCACGACGGAGTTCCGGGCCCCGACCTACGGCCTGGACGATCAACTGCTCCAGCAGGACGCCGGCCTGATCGGCGCCATCCAGGCGAGCAGCGGTCTGGCACCCGACGCCTTCACCCTCGCCGCCTACGACGCGCTGCACGTCGCGGCCCTGGCGTACGCCAAGGTGGGCCTCGACTCCCTGACGGACTACCGGGCGGCCGTGCTCAGTCAGGCCGCGGCCTACACCGGCGCGACCGGGTCCACCACCCTCAATGCCAACGGCGATCGCGCCGTCGGGGACTACGACTTCTATCAGGTCTGCGGCGGCTCGACGCCCGCCTGGAGCCGGGTCGCGGCGTACCGTGCCGCCGGGGGCAGCATCGTGAACGTGGGGGGATGCTGACGGCCCCTGCTCGCGCTATGACCCCTCACTCCCCGCCGCCGCGGGCAGGCTGAACAGCCGGTTCCGCACGGCGTCGAGCTCGCGGTCCGGCAGCACCCGCGACAGGGTTGTCAGGAGCCGCGCGTGCTTGCCCACCACGTAGCGCGGCCGCGGGTTGGCCGCCGTGAGGGCCTGGAGCACCACTCGCGCCACGACCTCCGGCGGGCTGCCGTCCCGCTCCATCGCATACGCCTTGCGGGTGAACGCCCGCCACATGGCGCCGTAGCGCTTCGCCCCCTCTGGCGGGAGCTGCGCGATCCGTCCCTCGACGTCGCCCAGCGTCTTCTCCACGGCCGGCGTGTTGATCGCCCCCGGCTCGATGGTGCACACCCGGATGCCGAACGGCCGGAGCTCGAGCCGGAGCGCATCGCTCAGAATGCCCAGTGCGCTCTTGGCCGCGCCCAGCACGCCGCCGAACGGCATCGCGATGTGCGCGCCCACCGAGCTGATGTTCACGATCCGGCCCCGCGCCTGGCGGATGAGGGGGAGGAACGCCTGGATCACCGCGATCTGGCCGAACACGTCCACTTCGAACATCCCGCGCAGCTCGGCCGGTGTGACGTACTCGATCGGCCCCGCCATCCCGACACCCGCGACGTTGACCACCCCGCGCAGCGGGCCGCCCTCGAGCCGCCGGGTCACCTCGGCCGCGGCGGCGGCGATCGAGGCGGCATCGGTCACGTCGAGGATGATGGGGACCACCGCATCGCTTGCCTCGGCCTGGAGCGCGGCGCCGTCCGCCGGCCTCCGGACCCCCGCGAACACCTGAAACCCGCTCCTCGCGAGCAGCAGCGCCGAGGCGCGGCCGATGCCGCTCGAGGTGCCGGTGATCACCACGCTGTCCCGGGTGTGCTCCCTTCGATTCTCGTTTGACATCGCAGTCCCTCCTGTTTCGGCCGTGCCGCGGTTGAAGGATTCCCAACCAGCAGGTGAAGCTCACCTTGGTGGTTAATATCATCAACGGGTGGAATCGCACCGCGGACGTACCTTGAATCATGAGGACGGATCGTATGAAGAACCCCCTCGATCCCGCGGAGCTGCAGGCCGCCATGGACAAGGTCCATCGCGCGGGGATGCCGGGAGTGTTCGCCGAGGTGCGCGACGGCGATCAGGTATGGCGCGGTGCAGCCGGAGTCGCCGACGTCGGCACCGGCCGTCCCGTCACTTTCGACATGCGGCACCGCGTCGGCAGCATCACCAAGACCTTCACCGCGGCCGCGGTCCTGCAGCAGGTCGAGAGCGGTCAGATCGGGCTCGATACACCAATCGGCCACTACCTGCCGGGCGCGGTGCCCGGCGAACGCGGCGACACGATCACCGTCCGGATGCTGATCAACCACACCAGCGGACTGGCGGACTACCTGCCGTACGCGTATCCCTCCCTCGAGGCGTTTCCTTCGCTGGCAGACACCACGCCCCGGAGCCTGGACGACAACCGGTTCAGGCGGTTTCACCCGACCGAGCTGATCGAGATGGGAGTCACGGCGCCCGCGGTCGGTGTGCCTGGCGGCACTCCGGGAGTGTATTCCAACACCAACTACCAGCTCCTCTGTCAGCTCCTGGAGCGCGTTACCGGCATCCCGGCGGAGAAGTGCATCACCCGGAACGTCCTCGAGCGCGCGGGGCTCCGGGACACCGAGCTCCCCGCCGGACCGCATGTCACCGGGCCGCACTCGCGGATGTACGAGGCGTGGTTCGGCATGATCGAGCCTCCGCGTGACTACAGCATCTACGACATGTCCTGGGTGGGGCCGGCAGCCTCGCTGATATCGACCGTCGCGGATCTCAATCGCTTCTACGGATTGCTGCTTGCGGGCGAGATCGTCAACCGGTCGTCGCTGGCCCAGATGCAGCGCACGGTTCCGGTCATTTCCTTCGAGGGGAAGACCATAGACTACGGCCTCGGTCTGCACAAAATGGAGGTGCCCGGACGCGGCACGTTCTGGGGCCATGACGGCACGGTCTGGGGTGCCGGAGCGATGTCCATGACCAGAGCCGACGGCAAGCGACAGTTGTCCGTCGCGGTGAACCTCATGAGGTGGAACAAGCTGGACGCCTCAGGGAAACCGCAGCCCCATCCCATCGATGGCGCGCTGCAGGGCCTTTACCACGCGGCGATGGGCGGTGTGGATCCCGGACACACGCCGGCTCAGCGGCTCCCGTAGCTGGTGAAGACGTAATCGCTCGACTTGACGATCGTGTGGCAGGCGAAGCCGCACTTGGCGTCGTTCGCCTGCGGTGGCGTGTCGCTCGTGGTGCCGGGGGTGAACTTGCCCGACGTCGTGTCGTACTCGAACACGGCATAGCCCCATCCGCCGCTGTCCCCGAAGCGCTTGCTGTCCTTCACCATGAAGTCCACGTCGTGCTGCTTGCCCGGCACCGTCGCCGCGCTGAACGTCTCCAGCTTCTTCGGGACCCAGTGAACCTTCGCCATCCTGGAGCCGTCCGGGAACGGCTTGCCGTTGCCGGGCACGCCGGCCTCGTAGGCGCGGATCATCACGGGATTGGCGAGGATCGCGGCCATCAGGGGTCCGTCCTGGCTGATGGAGACGAGGTGCCAGCCCTCGTATCCCCTGAACTCGGCGAACGCGAGCCCACCCGGCACCTTCAGCGCGTACTTCCCCTGGGCCGACACGGTGCTGCTGCCCAGGACGCTCACGAGTGTTGCGATGACGGCAATCGACCGCGCGCCTGTGCTCCGCATTCGTGCCTCCGTTGTCGATCGTGGTGGACTGCGGCGTCTTCCGACGGACAGGCCGATGGACGTGCTGCGCAATGATGCCAGCGGTGATCGGCCGAGTCTACTGGACGATCGTACCGTTCCGGTAACGATCCCCGACAGCCCGATGGGGAGGCTGACTACGAACTCCATGGCACGTCCGCACTTGAGATCGGCTTGAGCGACCGGAGCCATACTCTCCATCGTGAGAATTCGCGCCGCGCCCCCCTGCACCCTGGGAGTGATCCATGTCCGCTCGTCCGTTCGCCCCGTCCGCCGCCGTCGCCGCCCTGATCGCCGCCGGCGTGCTGGCCTGCAGTGACGACCCGCTGGCACCCACACCTCCCGCGTCGGGCAGCCCCGCCGCCGCCGCCACTGTCGCCGCCACCTACACCGTCAAGGACCTTGGCACTCTGGGTGGCCGGTCGGCCATGGCCAACAGCATCAACGACCAGGGCGGGATCGTCGGGTGGAGCGAGCGCGCCGACGGACGGGTGCATGCCTTCCTCTACCGCGCGGGGAAGATGCAGGACCTGGGCGCGCTGGCGGGGGGAAGAAGCGAAGCACTCGCGATCAACAACAGCGACGTCATCGTCGGTTTGAGCACGGTGGCCAGCGGTGCCCGTCGCGCGGTGCGCTGGCAGAACGGCAAAATCACCAACATCGGCACCCTCGGCGGCCGCAACAGCGTGGCCACCGCCATCAACGACCTCGGCGTCATCGCCGGCTGGAGCGAGACCGCCGCGGGGAAGACCCACGCGTTCGTCTATCGGGATGGGGTCATGAAGGACCTGGGAACTCTGGGCGGGGACTGGTCGCAGGCTTTCGGGATCAACCGCGCCGGCAAGATCGTGGGCTCCAGCACGACCGCGTCCGGCGTGGACCACCCGTTCACCTGGAAGGATGGGGTGATGAAGGACCTGGGCACGCACGGCCACATCGAAGGGGCTGCCGCCCAGGACATCAACACCAGGGGCCAGATCGCGGTCACCCTCGGGCCCTTCCCGGACGCCCAGGGAGAAGAGCTCGACGGGAACTTCGCCTTCATCTTCTATCAGGTCGGCTGGACCTCCCTTGGAGCGGCTGAGCCCACCATCGAGCTCCTGGCCATCAATAACGACGGCACCGTGGTGGGATGGGGCGAGGACCTGCGGGACGACACCTTCCGCCAGCGGGCCTGGGTCGCAACGCCCGGGCATCTGGACCTGCTGCCGGCGCTCACGCCCGATGGCGTGGACCAGGTGCATGCCAACGACATCAACAACTTCGGGACCATCGTCGGGTCCAGCACCGAGGTGGACGGAGGCTCAGCCGGCGCCGATCACGCCGTGCTCTGGCGTCGGCAGTAGTGGTCGGGAGCCGGACCCCGTCCAGGGGACGATGACGCCGCCGCCGGGCCGCCGCTCCTCTTGATTGCGGCGGTCCGGGGTCACAGGTTATGCGCCATCCACCGGTCTCCCGCACCCCAGGCCCGCCGTCCGGAGCGGCCATGAACGTCGCCGCACACGCCGCACCCCATGTGCCCGCCGCACGGCCGCGCTCCGTGACATCGGTCGCCGGTCGGTTTCTGCTGCACTGCGCGTTTCTGGTGATCGCGATCGGCTGCTTCACGGCGTACCAGCACCTGGCGGTCGAGGGCCGCTCGAATGCGGCGCTGGCCAGTCTGGTGGCGGCCGCCCTGTTCGCCTTCGCGCCCATCCGCGACTTGCTCAGGATCGTGTTCCGACTGGAGGGCAGGGCGCTCCACCTGGCGCATGCGCTCGGAACCCTGGGGCTCGTGGCACTGCCGCTGAGCGGACGAGTCTCGGGCGCGCCGCTCCTGACCCGCACCGCGCTGGCGCCGTTCGCCGTCATGGGAGCGGCGCAGGCCCTGATGCATCAGGGGCATCCACGGAATCCGGCGCAGGCCGCTGCCATGCAGCGCTTCGCCGCGAGCCTGCCCCAGGTCGCGCAGATCGCCGCGGCGGGGAGCTTCAGCTCGCCCGAGAATGCCAGCCGGGCAGTCGCCGCGCTCTCGGATGTCCTGTCCCGGGCGCAGGCGCTCGGCGAGACCGAGCTGCAGTCGGACCCCGCGTTCCAGAGCGCGCTCACCCGGGTGCCCACCCGTTTCGGAGCCAACCTGGGGCTGGACGCGGTGGGGCTCGCGCTGAACCGGCTGGCCGCGAGCCCTCTCACGGCGGGCGCGGTTCCAGGGCTGCGGGCGCGGCTCGAGGTGGCGCGGCAGACCGTCGCGGGGAGCGCGCCGCCCATCGCGCACCGGGCCGGTCTGCCGAAGAAGTCGAACAAAGGAAAGCCGGCGGGCGATCGGCGGTAGCTCGACGCCATCGCCGTCGCGGCGCGTCATTTCGCGCGTGCGATCGCCGCGCCCAGCTCCGTGTATGCCGTCGGATCGATTTCCCGGAACGGCGTCGCCCGGTAGGTGATCCTCCCGTCCGGTCCCACCACGAACAGATTGCGGTTGGTCAGCCCCGGCTGGCTGGCCAGCGCACCGTATCGCCTGCCCACGGCCGTCGCGCTGTCGCTTGCGAACAGAAACGGGAACTCCGAATCCCGCGCCCACGAGGCGAGCGCGGTGTCCGGGTCGGCGCTGATGGCGATGAGCACCACCCCCCGGCCGTTGTTGAAGAGCGTCGCGTACTGATCACGGTACGCGTTCATTTGCACCGTTCAGCCGCTGGTGCGGGCCTTGAAGAAGAACGCCAGGACCACCGTCTTCCCCTTGAAGTCGGAGAGACGGACCGGTTTCGCGAGCACACCGTACCGGGTGGCGCCGGGCAGGGCGAAGTCAGGCGCCACCGCGCCGACCTCGAGCGGAGGACTGGCTGCGGCCCGGGCGGGCGATTGCTGCGCCGGGAGCACCCCTGGCGCGAAGGCGAGAGTGAGGGCGAGTGAGAGCGATCGCATGTGCGCTCCGGTGCGGATGAGTTGGCTCCAATATACGCATCGCCGCTGTCCGGCACGACGGAGCCCGGGAGCCCGAGCATGCCCGCTCGGCCGATTCTACTTTCCGCGACCACGGGCCTGGCCCTTTCCCCCTCGCTCGCCACACGCCGCCAGGAACGCCGCCCGGTGCCGTTCGACCCCCGCGATGGGAAACTCCGCGGTCGTCTTGTTCGATCCCGCTCCGTCCGCGTAGCGCACGATCACCCGACGGTGCCCATTCAGCCACCCCAGCAGACTGTCCTGCGCGATCATCAGCAGCACTTTCCCTCCCGTGCTGGTGGTGCCGGCGAATCCCTTGACCGTCCGGGCAGGGGCGCTGTCCACGCTCACCCTGACGTCGGTGCTCCCCTGCCGCAGCGCCTGGTCGGTCATGATGGCGACGGTCGCGTTGTCCCCGAAGCAGTCCAGGCTGAGGACCACGTCGTGCGTCGGCGCCGCTCCCTCCGACCCCACCTTGCCCTCGGTCCGAAGCGACACCGCCGTCCCGGTGCCGGGCTCCCCGCCGGCCCGGACCGTGTCCACGCGCATCGTCCAGTCGCCGCCCGCCTCCCGGCCGCCGCACGCAGCCAGCAGCAGCCCGGTCAGCCCAAGAGCGGACCGGACGATATGCCTTCCCTCGAGCAGAACGCGACCAGTCATGGTATTGAGCATGATAACCGGGTGGCCCCGCCTGCCCGCCCGCTCGCCGTCGCGGGTCGAGCTTCAAACGCCCCGATGGTAGCCGGCAAACAGGCCGGGGGCTCCGAAGGGGTGCGTCGGAACGCGCCGGGGAGGAGACCGCGCGCAGTTAGCGCGGGCTCCGTACCAGAGCGTTCCGCAGCGCCCCGAAGGATCCCCCGGCCGGTTTGCCGGCGGGCCGCGCGCACCCGCTCCCGAAACTCCTCCCGCCCCCCGACGTAAGGTCCTCATACCTCAACGGCACCAGATGACCCGCCCGATCCTCCTTCCGCTCCTCCTGCTCGCCTGCAGCAACGCCGCGCCCGCCGAGCGCTACGGCTTCGTCACGACACTCGGCAACGACACCGTCGCCGTCGAACGCATCACGCGCTCGCCCACGCGGCTGGTCACCGACGGCGTGGATCGCTGGCCCTTCGTGCGGCGGCGTCACACCGAGTTCGATCTGGCCCCCGACGGCACCATCCGGCACATGGTGATGGACGTGCGCACGCCGAATGGCCGGACGCCGCGGGAGCGCGGACGCCGTGTCACGGCCGACTTCTCCGCGAATGCGGTGACCGTCTCGGTCCGCGACAGCGATGGAGTGCGGGACACCTCATTCGTCACCCGCGGGGCGATCACCGTGCCGCACGTGTCGATGATGTACAGCGTCATCGAGCTGGAAATCGCGGCGGCGCTCCGCCGCGCCGCCGCGTCCGGGCTCCAGCCGGGCGACAGCGTGCTCTTTCGCCAGTTCTATCCGGATCGGGACGTCGGACCGAGCTTCACGCTGCACCGGGGCTGGGTCCACCCGCGGCCGGCGGCAAGGTGGAGCTGCGCCACGACTGGCTCGCCGGCACCGGGGACGTGACGGTCGACAGCAGCGGGCGGATGCTGACCTATTCGGGGATGCGGAGTACCTACAAGGTCGCCGTCGCGCGGACCTCGGCCCCGCCCGATGTGGACTCGATTGCGAATCGCCTGGCGGCCGCGGAGCGGCGCACCGGGCTCCAGCAGCTCAGCGTGCGTGACACCGTACGCGCCACCATCGGCGCCGCGAGCTTTTCGGTGGATTACGGCCGTCCCCTGGCGCGCGGGCGCATGCTGCTGGGCAACGTGATCGGCTACGACCGCGTCTGGCGCACCGGCGCGAATGCGGCGACCCAGTTCACGACCTCGGCGCCCATCACGCTCGCCGGCTTGTCGCTGCCGGCCGGGACGTACACGCTCTGGACCGTACCGCACCTCCGCGGCGCCGACCTCATCGTCAACCGGCAGACCGGGCAGTGGGGAACGGAGTACAGCCGGGCCCGGGACCTGGGCAGGGCGCCGATGACCGCGGACAGCGTGGGCCCGCCGGTGGAGAAGTTCACCATCTCGCTCGTGCCGCGCGACGCCAGGCACGGCACCCTCGTGATGGCGTGGGGGACGTTCCGGTGGAGGGCCCCGATCGAGCTGCGGTAGGTCTGGCCTCGCTGGCGCCGCCTTGCCCCTCGACGCACATTCCGCCGGTGCACGAGCACGTCACTTTCATGCGCCGCGACCCGCGCGACGGGGCGGCTCGAGGGATCTCCTCGGGATTCCCGTCCGACCTGCTCCGGCAGTCCGCCGGACGCCTGCGCGTGCTCGCCCTGCTGTACGCCTTCGTCTTCTTCATGGCCGGCATCCTGCCGGCGCTGCTGCTCCCGGCCGACCGGCCGCTCTTTCTCTCGAGTGTCGTCCAGTGGGGGCCCGCCGTCCTCGGCATCGCCGTCGCGCTGCTCGTTCTGGCGGTGCTCCGGAGCCCGCGGCTCTCGCCGCAGGCAGCGATGAACGTCGGCCTCGCGTTCGAGGTCGCCAGCAGCTACGCCATCGCGGCAGCCGAGTTCGCCGATCCGATGGGTCTCGAGATGCACCGCGGGTTCATGGGTCTCTCGTGGGTCGCGGTGTGGGTCGTGCTGTTCACCGTGGTGGTGCCGACGGCGCCACGGCGCGCGGTATTCGCCGCGCTGGCATCGGTCAGCGCCGTTCCGGTCATCGTCGGGTTGGCGGTCGCGTCCAGCCCATCTCCGGCAAAGCCGGATCTCGCCCAGTTCTTCTTCGGCCTCGTCTTCCCCTACCTCCTGGTCGTGGGCATGGCCTACGTGGGTGCCCGCGTGGTGTACCATCTGGGCACGGAGGTCAAGCGCGCGCGGGAGCTGGGGAGCTATTCCCTGGAGGAGAAGCTCGGCGAGGGAGGGATGGGTGAGGTCTGGCGGGCCCGGCATCGCCTGCTGGCCAGGCCCGCCGCCATCAAGCTCATTCGGGCGCAGGCCGGAGCCTCGGACGAAGCGGCCCGCCGGTTCGAGCGCGAAGCCCAGGTCATCGCCCGCCTCCGCTCACCGCACACCGTGGAGCTGTTCGATTTCGGGATCGCCGAGGACGGCGCGTTCTACTACGTCATGGAGCTGCTCGACGGCCTCGATGCCGACTCGCTCGTCCGGCGCTTCGGGCCGATCCCGCCCGAGCGCGCCGTCTACCTGCTTCGCCAGATCTGCCACTCGCTCTCCGAGGCCGAGTCGTGCGGCCTGATCCATCGCGACATCAAGCCGGCGAACATCTTCGTCTGCCGCTACGGCGAGGAGTACGACTTCGCGAAGGTGCTGGATTTCGGCATCGTGGGCGCCGTCCGGAAGCCGGCCGACGCGGATGACATGCGCACGCGGGAGAACGCGATTCAGGGAACGCCGGCATTCATGGCGCCCGAGCAGGCGATGGGTGAGGCGGTGGACTGCCGGGCCGACATCTATGCGGCCGGCTGCGTGGCCTACTGGCTCCTGACCGGGGAGCTGGTGTTCACGGCGGAGACGCAGATGGGCCTTCTGCTGCACCATGGCCACACGGCGCCCGTCGCTCCGTCGGGCCGGACGGACCGGCCGATCCCCGCCGCGCTCGACGACCTCGTGCTCGCCTGTCTGGCCAAGGACCCCGCCGATCGGCCGCAGTCCGCCCGGGAGCTCTCGCGCCGGCTGGCCGCGCTGGAGGACGTGGGCGCCTGGACCCACGAGCGGGCGCGGGAGTGGTGGACGGCGCACCAGCCGGACCGGGCGCGACCGGCGAACGCCGGCTGATCCTGCCGCTCGCTGTCCCGACGCCCGACATCAAGTCCTACCGCATCGGCCGACTCGACGGCTCCTTCCACGATGCGCCCATCCAGCAGCCGCACGATGCGTTCCGCGCGGGTCGCGTAGCGTGGATCGTGGATCACCATGCAGATGGTCGCGCCGCCCGTATGCAGCTCACGCAGCAGCTCGATCACGGCCGCCCCGTTGGTGGAATCCAGATTGCCGGTCGGCTCGTCGGCGAGCAGAATTGCGGGATCGCCCGCCCCCGCCCGCCACCGCCCGCGCCACCGCGACCACTGCTGGCGCCCGAGAGCCGGTGCGGGTCGGCCGTGACGAAGACCGTAAGATGCGCCCGGGGCGTGGGTGTTCGCGCTCACGGAAACGGCCGCGGCCGAGGCTCCGGCCAGGGCCACGGATCCACCTCCTCTCCTCCCGCCACCCCGCGAATCGCCGCGGCGCGCACCTCGGGGTCCTTCGACTCGAGCAGCTCCGTGAGCCGCTCGCTCCGCTCCCCCGAGTGGATCAGCGCCCGCACCTCGGCCTTCCGGGCCTCGGCGTCGGTCTCCTTCGCGAGCGCGGCCCTGAGCGCCGGGATCGCCGCGCCGTCGCCGATCTCCGACAGCGCCCACGCGGCGCGGGTCCGCACGTCCGTCTCGGCGATCGGCGACCGCGGCGATCAGCCCCTTCGGCGCCGGTCTCGAGATCCATCTGCCCCAGCGCCCACGCCGCCGTGCCGCGCACCCCCGGGTTCTTCTCCGCGGCGAGCAGCTCGCCCAGCGCCCCCGCCGCCGACGCGTCGCCGTGCTCGCCCAGCGCCCACGCCGCGGTCTCGCGCACGCTGTTGTCCCGGTCGCTTCTGGCCGCGGCGAGGAGCGCGTCGGCCCCGCGCTTCGTGTCCATCTCCCCCAGCGCCCAGGCGCACATCTCCCGCACCTCGGCGTCCTTGTCCGACCGGAGGGCCGCGGCGAGCCCGTCGGCCGCCTCCGCCGCCTCGAGCTGGCCCAGCGCCCACGCGGCGGCGCGGCGCACGGTCGGCGACTGGATCGCTCTTGAGCAGCCTGAGCAGGGCGGGGACGGCGCTCGCCGAGTCGAGGTGGCCGAGCGCCGTGGCCGCGGCCTCGCGCACGAGCGGCGAATCGTCGCTTCAGCGCGCGCGTCACCGGCCCCACGGCGCGGCCATCCTCGATCCGGCCGAGCGCCCAGGCGGCGTTGGCCGTGTCGCCGGTGGACGGATCGCCCAGCGCCCGCACCAGCGCGGCCACCGCCGGGTCCGACTCGGCGAGGCCCAGCCCGAACGCGGCGACGCTCCGCGATGGTCGAGTCGGGCGACCCGAGCCGCTGGAGCAGCCCGGGCCCGACCTCGTCGCCGCCCTGCGTGCCGAGCAGCCGGATGGCCAGCTCACGCACGCAGGCGTCGCGGGTGGACAGGCTCTCCAGCAGAAACCGCACGTCGTCGGCCGTCATGTCGTAGCGCCGGTGACCGCGCGAGCGGCGCGGAAGCCGGTGGGCGGCGAGCGGCGTCACCGGCGCGTCGCTCGCGTTGTCCCACCCGTTCTCCACCGCCTTGGCGGCGAGCCCGCACACTTCGGGGGGCGTCCCCTGCGCGGCTGCGATGAGCTCGCGGATGTTGTCGGCCGCGGCACTCACGACGCCGGGCCCCCAGGGCTCGTGCCACAGGATGCCGGCGACGGCAAGCACGGCGTAGGCTGGAATGCGCATAGCGTCTCTCCACGAACTCATCGGCTCTGTTGGAAAGGCTCACCACAGAGGCACAGAGGGCACGGAGGGCACGGAGGTGGCACGGACACCGGAGACTTCGGTGCGCGGAGCCGACACCAACAAGTTGTTGTTGTCCGGGTCCGAGGTGCCCTCCCAGACCCGATTACCTCCGTGTTGCCTCCGTGCCCTCTGTGCCTCTGTGGTGAGCGTTACGTCCTTGTTGAATTTTCAGCACCAACCGACACGACCAGCCCCGCCGCGAACGGCGAGGCCTCATTCCTCGTCTACATCACCGGGCGAGGGCCGCGGCTCCGGGCGGGGCCAGGGCCACGGCCCCGATGCTTCGCCGCCGGCGAGCGCCGTGATAGCGACCGAGCGCACTGCCGGGTCCCGCGAGCTGACCAGCCGCTCGAGCGCACCCACCGCCGAGTCGCCCATGGCGCCGAGCGCGCGGATGAGCCCCATCCGCACCTCGGGCTCGGTCTCGCGCTGGTACGCGGCCTCGACGGCGCCGGCGGCGGAGCCGTCCTCGATCTGGAAGATGGCCCAGGCCGCGGAGAGCCGTACGTCGCGCTCGCGGTCGCGGAGCAGGGCGACGAGCGGCTGCGGCGCCTTGGACGGCTCGCAGCTCCCGATGGACCAGGCCGCGAGCTCGCGGGTCGCCGCGTCGGGGCTGTTCAGCAGCGCCGACCAGCGCGTCCACCGCGCCCTCGTCGCCTACCTCACCCAGGGCCCACGTCGCGGTGGCGCGCACCTTCGCGTCCTTGTCCGTCCTGAGCGCCTTCACCAGCGCGGCGCTGGCTCCGGGCTCGTCGTCGGCCTCCGCGAGCGACCACGCCGCCATCTCGCGACACGGTCGCGTCGCGGTCGCCGCCGACCGCCTGAATCAGCGCCTCGACGGCCATGTGGACGTCGCCGAAGTCGTTCAGCCCCCACGCGGCGATCCGGCGCACCGACGCGCTCGAATCCGTGCGGAGCAGCTTGGCCAGGATCTGGGCGCGCTGGCTGGGCTCCGGCCCGGTATCCGAGGTGGCCAGCCGGAGGGCGACGCTTGCGGAGCTGCGCCGGGAGCGCGCGGCCCTGCTGGACACCGCCACCCGTGCCTCGGAGGTGTCCACGTCCACCTCGACGGCCGAGTCGGGGTCGGCCACGGTGACGTGCACGTGCAGCGCGCGCGACGGATCGGCCGTTGCGACATCGGGCGCGCCGTCCTCGCGCGGCGCCGGCGCGGCCGCGCCGACCGCCAGGGCCAGCGTCGCGAGCCCGCCCACCAGCGCCGCCGTGTGCAGCCGCCCGGGCCCGCGACGCCGGAGCTCCGGATCGAGGATGGCCAGCATGCGCCCCTCGAATTCGCGCCGGTGCGCCATGGCGAGCGCGACGGCGGGCGTGCTGTGGTCGCGCACGCAGCTCACGATGTCGAGCAGGTGCTCGGCGTAGTCGCTGGGCCGGGCGCCGAACACCAGCGCCAGGTCGTCGCACGCGCGCTCGCTCTCGGCGCGGAGCCGCCGCGCGGCGGTCCACACCAGCGGATGGAACCACCAGAGCGCGCAGGCGACGCGGCCGAGCGTGTGGCCGATGAGGTCGCGCCGGCGCACGTGGCCCAGCTCGTGGATCAGCACCGCCGTGCGCCGCTCGGCGCTCCACCCGTCGCTCTCGGCCGGGAGCACGATGGTGGACGAGAGAAGCCCCGCCGCGAACGGCATCTTCACGTCGTCGCTGCGGAGCAGCCGCGGCGCGGCGTCGAGCTCGAGCCGGTCGGCGATCTCGTAGAGCGGCGTCTGCCAGTCGGGATCGTCGAGCGGCCGCGCGCGGCGCACGATGCGGCGCACCGACCACGCGCCGCAGCCGAGCCGGAGCAGGAGCGCACACGCCACGGCGGCCCACGCCACGGCGATCACGCTGCCGAGCCCGATCGCTGAAGCCGCGGCCGGCGCGGGCGACGGCGCGAGCGCGGCCGGCGCGGAGGCAGGCGCTGGCGCGCGTGCGGCCGTCGCGTGCGGGCGATGCTTCGACGAACCCACCCGCCTTCGAGTTATCCTGCCGCCTGTCACCCTGAGCGAAGCGAAAGGGCCATGACTCCACGGCTCCGCCAGCGCCCGCTCGGCAGCACCCGCACCCGCACCGGCCCCCACGCCGCCACCGCAGGCAGCACCAGCACCCCGGCGATCGCCGACGAGCCACACCAGATGCCGCGACCCCCGCCGATGCCCGCTGCATCAGCAGCGACGCGCCGAGGGCGACGAGCAGGACAAAGGTCGCCTTCACCAGCAGGATGAGCGCCGGAAGCGCGTACAATTCGAGCTGCGGCATGGCTCCTACCTCCCGCTCAGCCGCGCGCGGCGGATCTTCTCGCGCAGCCGGGCGATCTCGGCGTCGTCCACGTCGGCGTCGGACAGCCGGAGCAGGGCGGTCACGGCCTGCTCGGTGGACCCGGCGAAGTAGGTGCGGACCACATGGGCGAGCACGTCCTCGCGCGCCTTGTCGGTCGGTTTGGCCGGGAAGTAGACGTATCGCGGGCCGTCCTCCTTGTGCTCGATCAGCCCCTTCTCGCCGAGGATCCGGAGGATGGAGCGGACGGCCGAGTACGTCGGCGGGTCGGGAAGGGCCTGGAGGATCTCGGCCACGGTGGACTCGCCGCGGCGGTGGAGGATCTCCATCACCTGCCGCTCGCGGCGGCTCAGGTCTTCGATGGGTGGGCGCATGGGCATGGGCGACGGCGGCTCCGGGCGCGGTGGTGAATGGCCGGCGGGGCCGGCGCGTGTGCTGATATTTCAACACTGGGCCGCAAATGTCAAGCGGCCAGGCTCCGGGCCTGCCCGATCGGCTGACCGTTCCAGCTCGCCGGCCAACTATCTCGTCGGGCCCGAGCGCTGCCTGGGCGCGATGCCACGCGCGGCGGTCGGGGTCGGCGTCCGGATCCGGTGGCCTCGGCGATGGCGGCGGTGGACCTCCTGGCGATCGGACAACGCCGCCGCGTGGTAGACGGCCGAGCGCGCGAGCAGATGGTGGAAGCGCACCGGGCGCCGCAGCGTCGGCCGACGATCCGGTCGCGCACCCGCTCGTCCAGTCGGCCGGGGACCACCGACTCGAGCAGCGCGCGCGCATCGCTGTCGTTGAGGCCTCCGATCACCATCACCGGGAGGTTCCCCAGTTCCACCTCTTCGCCGGGGTTCCGAACCGCGAACACCGATGCCATCGATTCCACGGGGAGGCGGCGAGCCACGAAGGCGAGGATCTGTGCCGAAGCCCGATCGAGCCACTGCGCGTCATCCACCAGGCAGACGAGCGGCCGCTCCTCGGCGATCCTGGGCAGCAGGCCCAGCACCGCCAGATCTATCAGGAAGCGGCGCCAGGTGGGGCTGCATGCCGATGACCGCGAACCCCTTGTGGGCGTGGCGATCGCCCGTAGAATTGGCGGGGGAGCCATCGATGTCCAGACCTTTCTGCCGACGTCCGTCGCTGTACTGCGGCCTGCTACTCCTGGCGAGCTGCACCACCGACGCGCTCGCTCCGGAAGACGTGGTCGGGATCTACACGCTGACTCACATTCAGGGCCAGTCCCCACCGGTCGTCATCCACGACGAGCCAGCCTGCCGGAGCACCGTGGTGGGCGGCAGCCTCACACTCGCACCCGATTCCCGATTCGAGATGCGCCTCGACGAGACGGTGGCGTGTCCCGAGCCGCCGGGACCTCAGGCCCAGTTATGGCTCGGGTCCTACCGTGTCGAGGACCAGCTGGTCGTGTTGCGCGCGGTCGCACCTGGAGAGGCCAGTGACGCCGCGGCCGAGCTCCGGCTCGAGCTGCGGAACGGCGTGCTCGTCGTCCCGTTGGGCGGCATCGTCGGGGACGTCACCTTCGCCCGGCCACAGGGATCGGGGCAACTCGTCCTGCACACCCGAACGAGCGGGGCCGAGCTCGACCCGGACGGTTATGGCGTTCGCCTGGACGGAAATGCTCCGGTCGCGATTGGCATCAACGACTCGCTCGTTCTTCCGGACGTTCCGGCGGGGAGGCACGAGATCGCGATGGAGAGCATTGCGTCCAACTGCAACCTGGAAGCGATAACGAGCCCGATCACGGTCCAGGCCAATGCATCCATCGACGTCAACGTCGACGTCCTCTGCGTGGCCCGGACCGGCTATCTGGGGGTTCGCACGTTCACCAACGGGGCCGATTCGAGCTGGGAAGGCTTCCGGGTGCAGGTCGACTCGGTGCAGCGGGTCATTCCGCCGAGCGGAGCAGTGGCACTCCTGGTGCCCCCCGGTGAGCACCAGGTCCTGCTGCATGTGCTGTCGATGTGCACGGTCCAGGGCGCGAATCCCCAGACGGTCACCATCCTCGCCGATGATGCCGTCCACGTGACGTTCGTGGTGACCTGTTCGGATCCGAGCTGAAGGCACCCGCCAGCAGTCAGGGTGCGCCCGCGGGATCCACCAGCTTCGGCGCGTGCTCCTTGAACGAATACGCATGCTCGGGGCAGGTGACGTCCGGATTGGTCGGCTCGAACGTCCCGGCCGGATTGTGCTTCCACAGCCAGACGTGCAGGTCGTAATGGTGCAGCCCCTTCGGCTGCAGCGGGTCGTGACCCTCCATCGGCCCCTGCAACTCGTGGCCCAGGACCGTCGGACGCCTCGATCCCGCCGCGTCGACCGGTACGAACCACTCGGCCGCGGCCAGCCGGAGCCGATCGCCGTCCGGCTCGTAGATCAGCACCTGGGGCCTGGCGGGGTCCAGCGGCTTCCCGATGAGCTGGAAATTCAGGAAGTGCACGCCCATGCCCCCGGGCGCGTAATGCATCGTGCCTTCGCTGCCCTTGGCGTACGCCACGCACGCCACCGAGGACAGGTAGCCGTCGTGTACGGCAACGATGGGGTCGCGGTACTTGTCGAGGCTCGCTCGTACCTTCACGAGCTCGGGCGGCAGGCTGGCGAGCGCGGCGGCCGGGGCGGCCGACTGGGCCAGCGCCGGCGAGAGCGGAATGCTGGCGAGCAGCCCCAGCGCGGCGAGCAGCGGTACGGCATGGCTGGGGCGGGGAAGGCGCCGGAAGTTGCGCTGCATGGGGCCTCGGTGTATGAGCGAGTCTCTAGGGTGCAGTCCGGTACCGCGCCCGTCAAGCAGCAATCCAGCACGTCACGGCTTGACCACCACCCACGGGAGATTTCCATGAAATACGTGCTGAGCTGGTTCGAACGCCCGCAGGGCTCGCCCATCGAATACGAGAATGCCCAGAAGCGCATCCTCGAGGTGTTCGGTCAATGGAAGGCGCCCGCCAACTTCAAGATCGAATTCTTCGTGATCCGCGTCGGCGAGTGGGGAGGGCACATGCTGGTCGAGTGCGACGATCCGGTGGCCATCCACAAGTTCTGCTCGATGCTGCCCGCGTTCGTCTTCGAGGCGCGACCGGTCATCACGGTCGAGGAAGCTGTCCGCGGTGAGCTCGAGGTCATCGCCTGGCGGGACGGACTGAAGGGCAGAAGCTGAGTCCTCGACCCGTCGCCCGTCCCCCACGCCGCGGCTACGCGCTGGGGTGAGCCCCACGCGTAGCTGCGGCCGTCCCGAGCGTGGCTTCGAGTAGCTCGAGCAGCGCCCGGGCCGTCGATTCCGAGGACGCCGGATTCTGCCCCGTGATCAGGTTCCCGTCCGTCACGGTATGATCCGCCCAGTCCGGACCCTTGGAGTACCTGCCGCCATCGGCACTGAGCGCGTCCTCCACCAGGAACGGTACCACGTCCGTCAGGCCGACCGCCGCCTCCTCGCTATTGGCGAATCCGGTGACCGCTTTCCCCTTGACCAGCGGCCTGCCGTCGGCCGCCCTGGCGTGACGCAGCGCCGCCGGACCATGGCACACGGCGGCCACGGGCTTCCCCGCGGCGTACAGCCGCTCGATCAGCGAAATCGAATCCCGGTCCTCCGCCAGATCCCACAGCGGCCCGTGGCCGCCCGGATAGAAGACCGCGTCGTAGTCGCCCGCTGAGACCGTCGAGAGCCTGGCCGTGTTCGCCAGCGCGCGCTGCGCCTCCGGATCGTTCCTGAATCGCTGCATGGCCGGCGTCTGGGCCTTTGGGTCATCGCTCTTGGGATCGATAGGTGGCTGGCCTCCCTTGGGTGACGCGAGGGTGATGTCGGCACCCGCGTCCTTGAGGACGTAATACGGCGCCGCGAACTCCTCCAGCCAGAAGCCGGTGGGTTGACCGGTATCGCCCAGCCGATCGTGGGACGTGAGTACCATGAGGACTCTTGCCATCGCTTGACTCCATGTCATTGCGGGTTCTGCCCTGACGCGCGCAGTCGGCGCGTGCCCGGCGCTCCAGCGGAGCACACTCCTACTTGCAGCATAGCGTGGGTTCGCGTGGCGGCAACCCGTAACGGGCCGCGCCCGCGGAACCGCCGCCGAGTGTCGCGATCACCCACAGGCGGACCACCTCTGACCTCGACCGCCGGCATGGGCCAGGACGTGTCGGACCGGTACGCGTTGGCCCCTCTGGCCGCGCCGCGCACCGGGGCGCATATTGCTCCCTCCCTCGCACCGCCAGCCCAAAACCGACGGAGTCTCCGCCGGGAGCGCCCATGAACGATCTCGTCGAACGCCTGCGCGCCGCGCTGGCGGACCGGTATGACATCGAGCGCGAGCTCGGGGCCGGCGGCATGGCCACCGTGTATCTGGCCGAGGACCTGAAGCACAAACGCAAGGTCGCGGTCAAGGTCCTGCGACCCGACTTGGCCGCGGTGCTCGGCGCCGAGCGGTTCGTGCAGGAGATCACCACCACCGCCAGCCTGCAGCACCCGCACATCCTGCCGCTGTTCGACTCCGGCACCGCGGACGGCTTCCTCTACTACGTCATGCCCTACGTCGAGGGCGAGACACTCCGCGGTAAGCTCAACCGCGAGACCCAGCTCGGCATCGACGAGGCGGTCGGGATAGCGGTCAGCCTCGCCGATGCTCTGGACTACGCCCACCGGCACGGCGTGATCCACCGGGACATCAAGCCCGAGAACATCCTGCTGCACGACGGCCGGCCGGTCGTGGCCGACTTCGGCATCGCGCTGGCCGTGAGCGCGGCCGCGGGCGGGCGCATGACCGAGACCGGGCTGTCATTGGGCACACCGCACTACATGAGCCCGGAGCAGGCCACGGCGGAGAAGGAGCTGACCAACCGCTCCGACATCTACTCGCTCGCGAGCGTCCTCTACGAGATGCTCGCGGGGAGCCCGCCCCACGTCGGGTCGTCGGCCCAGCAGATCATCATGAAGATCGTCACCGACGAGGCGAGGCCGATCACCGAGCTGCGGAGGTCGGTGCCGCCGTACGTCGGCGCGGCGGTCGCCAAGGCGCTCGAGAAGCTGCCCGCGGATCGCTTCGCGAGCGCGCATGAGTTCGCGGAGGCGCTTCAGGGACGGGGCGCCGTCCCGACAACCGCCGGGACGGTGGCGCTGCCGGGGGGAAGGGGGCCCGCGCCGCGGTCGTCGGATGGCGCGCGCGTCTGCGGGATCCGCTCATGCTCGCGGTCGTGGGCGTCGCCGGGGCGTCGCTGCTGGCCGCAGCCGGACTCACCCGGCGGACTGCGCTGCCCGCGCTTCCGCCGATCCAGTTCGTCGTGGCGGCGACCGACAGCACCAAGCCGTTCGACAACTACCCCTGGCCCGCCGCGGTCTCCCCCGACGGCGGGACGGTGGTGTATTCCGTGGCCCCGACGCCGAGTACGCCCTCGCTCTTCGCGCTCCGGACGGACCAGCTCGAGCCCCACGCGATTCCCGGCACGGCGAACGCCTACCAGCCGTATTTCTCGCCCGACGGCAAGTGGCTCGCATTCGAGGCCGGCGGAAAGGAGCGCAAGGTCAGGCTGGACGGGAGCGCCCCGGTGACGATCGCCGACGCGTCCGGCGCGAACGGAGCGGATTGGACCGCGGACAACGAGATCGTGCTCGGGGCGCAGGGGACATTTCACGGGTTGTCACACGTGAGCGTGGCCGGGGGCGTGACGGCCCCGCTCACCTCGCCCGACAGCACGAAGGGGGAGCGCGATCACCTCTGGCCCATCGGTACGCCCGACGGCAAGGCGATCGTCTTCGTGATCTGGTCGGGCACGCTCACGACGTCGCAACTGGCGATCACCGCGTCCGGTGGCGGTGCCGTCACTCCCCTCGGCATCCCGGGCATCCGTCCGCTGGCGGTCCTCGATGGCATGCTGATCTACGTCCAGGCCGACGGTACGGTGATGGCGGTCCGGCTGGACCAGCGACACCGGAAGGTCGTCGGCTCGCCGATACCCGTGCACGATCCGGTCTCGGTCGTGACCGGCTTCAACGGCAACTGCGGCATCTTCGTGTCCCGCGGCGGTGCCCTGGTCAGCTCTCGCGGCGGCTCGCTCGCGAAGCTGGCCTGGCTCACGCGCGAAGGCCGCCCCGCGCCGGTGGCGGCCCAGCCCCGTTCCTTCATCTACGCCAGGCTCTCACCCGACGAGCGTCGGATCGCGGTCGTGCTCGCCGAGGGGCCGAAGCGAGACGTCTGGATCGATGATTTGGCTCTGGGAACCTTCTCGCGTCTGACGTCGTCGGGGTACCGTGAGCTCCGTGGAATGGACCGCCGACGGCTCCCGCGTGATCTACGTGGCGGCGGGCGAGAAGCTGCCGGCCGTGTGGTCGCAGCAGCCGTCCGGCGGCACCCAGCCCGAGAAGCTCTTCCAGCATACGCTCTCGACGATCGTCGCCGCGATCTCGCCCGACGGACGATCAATCCTCCTCAACAGCATCCCTGGCGTTCACTGGGACCTGCTGCGGGTGCCGCTCGACTCTCCGCGCGTCGCCCGGAGCTACCTGACGGAGGGAGCGAACGTCCACGCCCCGCAGTTCGCGCCGGACGGGAAGTGGGTCGCCCTGGCATCGGATGAGACGGGGACGGATGAGGTGTACGTCCGCTCGTATCCCGATCCCTCGTCTAAAATCCAGGTGTCCGTGGGCGGCGGCACCGAGCCGGTCTGGTCGAGTGACGGAAGTCGGCTGTACTATCGCTCCGGGACCGTGCTGCTGTCGGCGCGGGTCTCGCTCGCGCCCGCGTTCAGGCTTCTGGGACGGGACACGGTGCTCGCCAACACCAGCAGCGTGGGCTACTACTTCTCCGGCAGCTATCAGCCGTCGCGTGACGGGAAACGCATCCTTGAAATCCTGCCGGATCGGGACGACTACCAGCTCGTCGTGTCGCCGTTCTGGATTACGGAGCTGCGGCGCCGGATCACGGAGGCGGGCGCGAAGCCTTAGCTCGGAGCCGCCGAGGCGACGCCTGAGTCGAGCACCGATCCAGTCCTACTGCAGCCGCATGATCCGCCCGCCCGACGGCACTCCGTCCGCGTTGACGAGAAACAGCAGATACGGCCCCGGCGGTGCCACCGTCCGGCTCGCGGGCAGCGTCACGGACAGCCCGCCCGATGTCTGCGAGAACGCGAGCGGCACGAGGAGCTGGGCCTCGTCGAACGCGTGCGTCACGGACCCGGTCCGGATCAGCGTCACCTTAGCGATGGTCGGACCGTCCGGCGTGCTCAACGCGAGAGCCTGCCCGTACCCGACGTCATCCGGTGTGGCTCCGCTGATGACCGGGGGCGCGCCCTTGAACAGATACGGGCGGCGAGTAGAGCTCATAGTTGAGGTTGTTCGGAACCCCGCCGCCGTCGCCGCCGCCGCTGTGGAGCACCCGGCCGTCGGGCAGCAGCACCGTGGTCGAGTGATAGCCCCGGAGCAGCGGGGCCGCGCTGGCGAGCTGGGTCCACTGGCCGGTGGCCGGACTCCACAGCTCGGCGACGTTGACGGCGCCGGCCGGGTCCGCGCGGTCGGCAAGGCTGGTACCGCCGGTGACCAGCACGTCCCCCGTCGGCAGCAGCGTGGCATTGGTGTTCCAGCGGGCGTAGGCCATGGAGCCGGTGTACGTCCACTGGGGTGAGGGGGTGTTCAGGTCGATGATCTCGGCGGTGCTGGTCGGCGGGGTGCCACCGCCCACGTAGAGGATCTTGCCGGGAAGGTACATGACCGCGGAGCCGTAGGGACGCGCGCCGAAGTTCAACCGAGGACCGTTGGACCACTCGCCCGGTCCCGGTGACGTCGAGCCAGCGGGACTGCTGCGCCGCCCCGGCGTAGAACACCCGGCCGTCGGGCGCGACGAACGTGCGCGGGGTAGTTCGGCAGCGTCCGGCTCGCCGTCGTGAGCTGGCGCCAGGCACTGCCGTTCCAGATCTCCGGGATGGCGTTGACCGCGCCCGACTCGTCCTGTCCCGAAAGCACCAGCACCTCACCGTTGGGCAGCAGTGGTGGTCGTGGGATACCAGCGGCCTGCCGCCATCGGCGCGGCCGCCTGCCACGAGCCGGTGGCCGGGTCGAAGATGTTGGTGGTCGGCCAGGCCGTGGCCGTTGCTGATGTGCCCGCCGGCCACGAGCAGCCGGCCGTCGGGCAGGAACGCGTGGCCGGCGCAGAACAGGAGCGAAGGGCTGGGCACGGCCGTGAAGATTCCCGTCGCCGGATCCCAGACCTGGGGTGCGCCCGCGAGGCCCCAGCTCAGCACCCGGCCGTTCGCCAGCAGATGGAGATGGAGCTGGATGATCGGCGATGGCTTCACCGATGACCACTCTCCGGCCAGTGCCGACGGGGAGAGTGCGGTGACGGTCACGCTCGGCCGTGCCTTGAATGACCCTCGCTCGTCGCGGTGATGATCGCCGGCCGGCGGCCACGCCGGTGACCCGGCCCGTGCTCGAGACGGTGGCCGCCTGAGGGGCGTCGGTCGCCCAGGTCACGGTGCGCCCGCTCAGCGGCTGGCCCTGCGCATCCTTGGGCGTGGCGGTGAGCTGTACCGTGCTGCCGGCAGCGATGGTCGGCGCCGCCGGGCGTGACCTCTACCGAGGCCACGGCCCGAAGGAGCGGCGGTGACCGTGATTCGCGCCGTGTCGCTCTTCCCTTCGCTCGTCGCCGTGATCGTGGCGGTCCCGACCGCCACCGCGGTGACGAGGCCGGCGCCCGACACGGTCGCCACCGGGCATCCCCGCTCGCCCAGGTCACGGCACGGCCGATCAGCGGCTCGCCGCCGGCGTCCAGCGTGGCCGCCGCGAGCTGCACGGTCCCACCCACCGCCACGCGCGCCGAATCCGGCGTGACACGTCGACCGACGCCACCGGGCTCGCCGCCGAGGCGGCGGCCTTGATCTCGAGACCGAGCGCGCCGCCGTTCGCCTTGGACCACCGGGCGTCGATCGTGCTGTCGCCGGTCGACCGCTCGGCCTGGAGGTCGGAGGGCGGCGTCTCGCCCGACGGGCGCTCGGCAATCTCGGTGAACCCCGCGCCGGGAGTGATGCCTGCCGCGCTCCTGCGGACGCCGATGACCCCGTACGCAACGTTGCCAGGGCTCGCGAAGGCGCCGAGGGTCACGACCAGTCCGGTGACGTTGTCGCCGCGGGCGGAGGTGGCCTGCGCGACGGCATTGCCGCCGTTCGTGCCGGACGTCTCGACGCCCTTCCATTGCGAGACGATCCACTCGCAGTTGGCCTGCATCGTGGTGAACGTGATCCTGAGCGGGCCGCTGCCGGGTGAGGAGCTGAGCGCGCGGAAGACGGTCAGCCGCTTATGTGGGGTGGCCACGCCGTCGAACGTCACGGTCGCGACCTGAGTCCACGCCGCCATGCCGCCGCCCGTGACCGTGGGGCTCGGCGCGGCCGCGGTGCCGTTATGGCCCAGCACGGCGACCGTGACGAGCGCGTTGGCTGCCGGTGCGATGCTCGCGGTGGTGCAGACCTTTGCATTCACCGGGCTGTTCCCCGCCGTGAGCCCGGTGTGGACGATGCTGGTGGCCGCGGCCTCCGCTACCTCGATGGCCGATGGCGCCCCCCGCGCCGGGGCGCCGGCGGCTTCGGGTGGGTCAGTGGGCTGCTCGACGCAGGTGGCGGTCAGGCCCACCAGTAGCACGCCGGCAAGGCTCGACAGAAGGCGGGGGAAGGTCGAGTTGGACATGGGAAATACCACTGCCCGTCTCGTCATCGAGCGAGCACGTCAGGGGGCCGGCAAGCCCGTGTATGATGTAGGGACCGGTGCAGACAACTTGCACCTCGGCCCAGGCGCTGGCAATCCAGACTACGCGGGCGACATCAAGCCCATGTCAAGCGCGACGTCCTCGCCCGGGGAACCCTTCCGCTGGCCAGTCCGTTACGTGCCCATGTCAGCCATCGAGCTCGGCCTCGACACCTTCGGCGACGTTACCGCGGACGCGGATGGCCGCCCCCGGTCGCAGGCCCGCGTCCTCCGGGACGTCCTCGCCGAAGCCGCGCTCGCCGACCAGCTTGGCGTGCACTCCATTGGCCTCGGCGAGCACCACCGCCCCGACTTCGCTATCAGCGCCCCCGAAGTCGTCCTCGCCGCCATCGCCGTCCGCACCACCCGCATCCGCCTCGGCACCGCCGTCACGGTGCTCAGCACCGACGATCCGGTCCGCGTCTACGAGCGCTTCGCCACGCTCGACGCGCTCTCCAGCGGCCGCGCCGAGGTGATCCTCGGTCGCGGCTCGTTCACCGAGTCGTTTCCGCTCTTCGGCTACTCGCTCGATGACTACGAGGTCCTCTTCGAGGAGAAGCTCGCGCTGTTCGCGGCCATTCGCGATGCCGACCACACCGGCCGGCCGGTGCGCTGGACAGGCACCGTGCGCCCGCCGCTCGACGTGGCCTCCGTCACTCCCCGGGTGGAGCAGCCCCCGCTCGGCGTCTGGGTCGGCGTCGGTGGGAGTCCTGAGTCGGTGGTCCGGGCCGCGCGCTACAACTTCCCGCTCACCCTCGCCATCATCGGCGGCGATCCGCGCCGCTTCGCACCTTACGTCGAGCTCTACCACCAGGCGCTCGCCCAGCTCGGGCGCCACCCGCTGCCCGTTGGCGTCCATTCGCCGGGCCACATCGCCGACACCGACGCCGAGGCGCGCGAGCAGCTCTGGCCCCACTACCAGGTGATGCGCAACCGCATCGGCGCCGAGCGCGGGTGGGGCCCCACCAGCCGGGCGGAGTTCGACCGCGAGATTGCCGCGGGCTCGCTCTACGTCGGCTCGCCCGAGACCGTCGCCCGGAAGATCGCGGCGACCGTGAGCGTCCTCGGCGCCTCCCGCTTCGACCTCAAGTACAGCGCCGGCACGCTGCCGCACGAGACCATGCTCCGGAGCATCGAGCTCTACGGGCGCGAGGTGATCCCCCGCGTGCGGGAGCTGGTCGGCGGAGAAACCGAGGAATCGGCAGGGCAGGGGAAGGCCGCGTCGGTCGGATAGGAGTGCCATGAAAATCGTCGTCATCGGCGCCACCGGGAACATCGGCCGGCGCATCTCGCAGGAAGCCCTGAGCCGCGGCCACGAGGTCGTGGGCGTCGTCCGGGATCCCGCCGCGGTCCAACCCCCCGATCCGCGCCTCCGCCTGGTGAAAGGCGATGCCACGCGGGCGGAGGACGTCGCCCGAGTCGTCCAGGGCGCCGACGCGGTGGTGAGCGCCATCTCGCCCCGGCCCAACGCGCGCGGGCTCCCCGCGCCCTCGCTCGCCGCGAACGCGCGCGCCCTCATCGCGGGCCTCCGGGCCGCCGGCGTGAAGCGCGTCCTCTATGTCGGCGGCGCCAGCAGTCTCGAGGTCGCCCCCGGAAAGGTCCTGGCCGATCAGCCGGGCTTCCCCGATGCCTACAAGGCCGAGGCGCGCGAGGGGCGCGAAGCGCTGTCCGTCTGGCGCACCGAGGCGGATGGCCTCGACTGGACCTACCTCAGTCCGGCCGAAGAGATCGGCCCGGGTGAGCGCACCGGGAAGTACCGGACGACCGGTGACCGGCTGCTCACCGACTCGGCGGGGAAGAGCTTCATCTCGTTCGAGGACTACGCGGTCGCGGTGCTGGACGAGCTGGAGCGCCCGCGGCACATCGGTCGAGCGCTTCGGGGTGGCGTACTGATGCGTCTTGCACAACTTGCTGTCATCCCGAGCGAAGCGAGGGATCTAGCCGGCCTCGTTCGACCCATTCCCGGGCTAGATCCCTCGCGTTCGCTCGGGATGACAGGTTAGCAACGCGGCTGCCGCAGCGCTCGTTCAGGACCCCTGCCGCTCGTGCGACGCCGATGCGGTGACGTCCGCGCCGACCGACCCGGCCGTCTGCGTGGCCAGCGCCAGATGCTGCTGTACCTCCGGCAGCAGCTTCGACGCCAGCGCTTTCAGCGATGCCACCCGTCCGTTCTCGGCCTCCTGCCGGAACAGTTCCACTGCCTGGCGATCGTACTCCACCATCTCGGCCATGTAGTTCTTGTCGAAGGACGACCGGCCCATCCTGGAGATGCGGTCGAATACCTGCTTGTGCTCTCGCAGCATGACGGGCGCCGGGTAGGCCGCCTGTTTCGCCCCTGCCGCCAGCTCCTCGTTCGCCCTGGAGTAGTCCGCCACCATTCGGGTGCCGAAATCCTTGACACTGGCGCTGGACCCCTTCTCCTGCGCCACCTTCCCGAGCTTCACCTGCAGCAGGCCAAGGCTGGCCGCCGTCTGGATGAAACTGCTGTCCGAGGCCAGCCCCGCCGGCGGCGCGGCCGTCTGCGCGTGACCCACCGTGACGCTCAGTAACAGGCCGGTAACTACCGCGGGTGCCAGAAACTTGACGACCATTGCTTTCATCCTTTCGCGTTGTGCCGCAGTCGAGTTGATCCGTGCTCGGGCCTTAGACGGATGATTGCCGCGAATGGTTTCGTCCGGCCCGCTGGCCCGCCGGCGCGTTTCCCTCCATCTTCCACCCACTCCCACGCGAAGCCCAACATGACCGAGCCGGTGTCCCGTCTGCAGGCGGCCCTCGCCGATCGCTATCGCATCGAGCGAGAGCTCGGCCAGGGCGGCATGGCGACCGTGTACCTCGCCGAGGACCTGAAGCACCACCGTCGAGTGGCGGTGAAGGTCCTGCGTCCCGAGTTGGCCGCCACGCTCGGCCCCGACCGCTTCGCGCGCGAGATCGAAGTGGCCGCCCGGCTCCAGCATCCCCACATCCTGGGCCTGCTCGACTCGGGCGACTCCGACGGCTTCTTCTACTACGTGATGCCCTACGTCGACGGCGAGACGCTGCGGGACCGGCTGACCCGCGGCGGCGAGCTGCCGGTGCCCGAGGCGGTGCGGCTGCTCGGCGAGATCGCCGAGGCGCTCTCGACGGCCCACCGGGCGGGCGTGGTTCATCGCGACATCAAGCCGGAAAACGTGATGCTCTCGGGCCGGCACGCAATGGTCATGGATTTCGGCGTCGCCAAGGCGGTGACCGAGGCGTCGAGCGGCCCACAGCTCACGTCGGCCGGCGTGGCGCTGGGGACGCCGGCCTACATGGCGCCGGAGCAGGCTACGGCCGACCCGCAGATGGACGGACGGGTGGACATCTATGCCCTGGGCGTGATGGGCTACGAGATGCTCACCGGCGCGCCGCCCTTCGCCGGTCTCAACCCGCAGCAGACCCTGGCGGCGCACGTAACCCGCGCGCCGGTGCCGGTGGGTCAGCAGCGCGATGGCCTCTCCCCGCGCTCGAGGCGCTGGTGATGCGCTGCCTCGCCAAGCGCCCCGCCGACCGCTTCCAGACGGCGGACGAGCTGGTGGCGGCGCTCGAGCCGCTGGCCCTGCCGAGCGGCGGGATCACGCCGACCGAGACGCGGCCGGTGGCGGCCCTCGCGGTGAAGGCGCCGGGGAAACTCCGTTGGACCTGGGCTGCCGCCGGCGCCGCGGTGCTGATTGCGGCCGCGGCGCTCGTCCTGTGGAAGCCTTGGGCGCGGGCCGCTGCCCGCCCGCTCGACCCCAACCTGGTGGCCGTCCTCCCGTTCCGCACTGCCGGCGCCGACCCGAGCGTGCAGTACCTGCGGCAGGGCATGCTCGATCTGCTACAGGCGAAGCTCACCGGCGAAGGCGGTCCGCGCGCCGCCGACACGCGCTCGGTGCTCGCCGCCGTGCGCGACGCCGGCGGGGGCGACGCGCAGGATCTGTCGGAGGACGCCGTGACGGGCGTGGCGCGGAAGGTGGGTGCCGGGCGGGTGCTGCAGGGCAGCATCGTGGGATCAGCGGATCATCTGGTCATGAACGCGTCGCTCGTTTCCGTCCCGGGCGGCAAGACCTTGACGCAGACCAGCGTGGCCGGCCCGAAGGACAGTCTCTTCATCCTGATCGATCGGCTCACGGCACAGTTGCTGGCCCTCGGCGCCGGCGCGAGCTCCGCGCAATTGAGCGCGCTCACGACGACCAACCTCGATGCGCTTCGCGCCTACCTCGATGGCGTCGCCGCCTACCGCCGGGGTGCTTTCCAGAACTCGACGCCGCTGCTCGCCCGCGCGGTGGAGCTGGATTCGACCTTCGCGCTCGCGCTGTCCGCCCTGGTCGAGTCCGACGGCTGGCACCCCGCGACGACGGACATGCAACGGATCCAGCGCCTCGCGTGGCAGTACCGGGACCGGCTGAATCCGCAGGACCAGCTCTTCCTTTCCCTCCGGCTCGGCTCCCGCTATCCGAAAACGACGCCCTGGACGGTGCGGATCGCGGACGCCGAGCACGCCGTCCAGGCAATGCCCGAGAGCGCCGACGCCTGGTATTACCTGGGCGATGACCTGTTTCATTTCGGCCGGCTGGCGGACATCCCCGAGCCGGAGCTCAGGGCCCGGCAGGCGTTCGAGCAGGCGTTCCAGCGCGACTCGCTCTACGGCGGGCCGATCCAGCATCTGGCTTCTCTGACCCACGCGGCTGGTGATACCGCGGCCCAGCGGCTCTGGAGCCGCCGGCTGATCGCGCTCGATTCGGTCGGAGAGGGCGTCCCGATGGTGCGGTGGAACCTGCTCCAGGCCGGCCGGGACGGGGCAGGAATCACGGCGTTCGTCGCGGCGCTCGACTCCGGGTCCGCGCAGGTTCCGCAGGGAATCCTGTTCTTTACTCCGCTCGACAGCGTCACGATCGCCCATGGCGAGGCTCTGCTGGATGCCGTCCATCGTCGCTCGGCCACGAAGGCGGAGCGCGTCGTCATGGCCGCCGACCGCGCGCGATATCTCTGGAACGTTGGACGCCCCGCCGAAGCCGCGAAGTGGATCGACACGCTGGCGGCGCTGGACCAGCACGAGGCCGGACAGCTTTCGCTGCTCGGCGCCTTCTGGTTCGGCGGAGGACCGGCGGATACGACGATGATGGACACCGAGCAGCTCGACATCGTGCGGACCTGGCGGGGAGACGCCGCCGCGGGCGGGCGGCTGCTGGAGCTCTGGCGGGGCCGGGCCGCGAAGGACTCGACGGACGGCTTCTACGGTCGCGGTGTCGCGGTCATCCAGGCAAAGCTGGCCCTCGATCGCCACGACCCCGCGGCCGCGCACCTGATCGACGTCGCCGATTCGCTCTGGCGCGGGCGCGATCGCGGTGCGAGCTGGGCCTCGCTCGAGCTGGCGCGCCTCTACGAGCGGCAGGGCCGGGTCGACCGGGCCCTCCGCGCGGTGCGGCGCCGGTGGCTCCCCCTGGGCGAGCCGGAGCCGGCGGGCCTGGCCGAGTCGTACCGCTTGGAGGGCCGGCTCGCCGCCCTCGCCGACGACAAGATCGGCGCCCTCCGCGCCTACCGGAATTACCTGCGGATGCGGGCGGACCCCGAGCCTTCCCGCGTCCCGCAGCTCGACAGTGTGCGGGCGGAGCTGAGCGCGGTGGGCGATCTGGAAGGAACGCGGTAGCTCGGGGTCTGGCCCCGCGGCGTCCTCCGCGCTAGCCTTGGGGACGGCAGCCCGTACCCAGACCACTCCGCCACCATTCGCATCCTAGAGACGCTCGGCGTCCTGGCTTTTCCCGTGACGCTTTCCGGTCCCTTGCAGGTCCGCTGGTGCTTGCCCGTCCTACTCGCCGGCCTCGCCGGCTGCGGGTCGGGTGATCTCGCGCTCCCGAATCAGGGCCAGCCCTCCGAGATCGAGGTGGTGCGCGGTGATCGCCAGAGCGGCACCATCGGCCAGCCGGTGGGAGACTCGCTCGTCGTGCGAGTAGTCGACGCGTTCGGCGCGCCGGTGGCCGGACTCGAGGTGGCCTGGACCGCGGAGACGGGCGGGAGCGTGAACCCGGCCACCACCGTGACCGCAACCGATGGTTACGCGGCCACCGAGCGCGTGCTCGGCCCCGAACTCGGCACCTACGTCACCACCGCGGCCCTTGCCGGCATGGGCGACGCCCCCGCGCCCGCCGTATTCACGACCGTTGGCGTTGCCGCCCGCCTGGCATTCACGGTGACGCCGCCCGCCACCGCCACGAGCGGCGTGCCGCTCGACCCAGAGCCCGCGCTCCAGCTCCTCGACGCTGCCGGCAATGCGCTCGCCCGCGAGGGCGTGGTGGTCACCGCCCAGATTCTGGTGGGTGGCGGCAGCATGGCCGGAACGACGACCGCGGCCAGCGACGCGGCCGGCCAGGTCGCCTTCGCCGGCCTGGCGCTCCAGGGCACGCCCGGCACCCGGACCCTCATCTTCGCCGCCGACGGTTTCGCGCCCGCAATCGCAACGGTCGCGCTCGGCGTCGGCGCGCCGGGCTCGATCGAGGCCACGGCCGGCGATGGCCAGTCGGCGGTCGTGGCGACCGCGGTGGCCGTCCGGCCGGCGGTGACCGTCCGGGACCGGGGCGGCAACCCGCTGGCGGGCATCCCCGTGGCCTTCACGGTGACCGGCGGCGGCGGCTCACTGGATCACCGCACGCCCGTGACGGGGACCGACGGCGTGGCCTCTGCGGGCGACTGGACGCTGGGTCGAACGGCCGGCGCCAACACCGCCGAGGCCACCCTTTCCGGCCTCAAGGTCGGTGGGAGTCCCGTCGTGTTCACCGCCACCGGCACCCCCGGTCCCCTCAGCCCCGACAAGAGCACCGTGACCGCCGCTCCCGCGACCATCAAGGCGTCGGAAGGGTCGAACCGGAGCACGATCACCGTCACCGCCCGCGACGGGTTCGATAACCCGATCCCCGGGCTCGACGTGGTGCTGTCGGCCACGGGCGACGGGATCGTGCTGACCCAGCCATCGCAGCCCACAGGAAGCGACGGATCCACCGCCGGTCTCCTGAGCGCCGCGACCCCGGGCAGTCTCGTGGCGTCCGCCGTGATCGCCGGGACGGCCGTGACCGGGACAGCCGAAGTCACCGTCGCCCCCGGTACGCCGAGCGCCGCGAAGAGCAGCGCCACCGTGCCCGACGGCACCGCGGGCCAGCCGACCACGGTCGAGATCCGGCTCAGAGACGCACAGGGCAATGACGTCGTGGGGCAGGCGGGGGCGATCGCCGTGTCCGTGGCGGGTGCCAATCCGAAAGGCAGCGTCGTGACGAGCGACCAGGGGAGCGGGCGCTACACCGCGAGTTATACCCCGTCCAAAGTCGGCACCGATCGGGTCCAGGTCCAGGTGTCGGGGGCGGCGGTGCCGGGCGCTCCCTTCACCAGCCCGGTGCGGCCCGGCGCGGCCGATGCGGGCGCAAGCCGCGCCGTCGTGCCCGCCTGCGTCGAGTTCAACCGACTCCCGGCTCCGGTCGGCATCACGGCCTTCGACGCCTTCGGCAACCGGGTGACTCGCGGAGGGGACGAGTTCCAGATCCGGATCAACCAGACCACTCCCGTGCGCCCGGCCGACAACGGCGACGGCAGCTACTCCGCCCGACTGAATCTGCTGGTCGGCGTCTGGCGGATCGACATCACCCTGCGCGACAAGCCGGTCAGTGGGAGTCCGTTCCAGCTCATCGTGCCGCTCCCGTTCTCCGGCTGCCGGTGATGCCTGCTACTCGCGCAGATAGTGACAGCTATAGCCGCCGGGATGCTTGCGCAGATAATCCTGGTGATATCCCTCCGCGCTGTACCACGCGCCCGCCGGCTCGATCGTCGTCGTGATCGGCCGCTGCCACTTGCCCGACGCCTCCACCCGCGCCTTCACCCGTTCCGCGATCTCCCGCTGCTCCTCCGTCTGCGGAAAGATGGCCGAGCGATACTGCGTCCCGATGTCGTTGCCCTGGCGGTTGAGCGTGGTCGGGTCGTGCAGCCGGAAGAACCACCGTTCGAGCAGCTCCTCGTAGCTGAGCACTGATGGATCGAAGGTGATGCGGATTGCCTCCGCGTGGCCCGACTTGCTCTCGTGCGTGTCGTCGTAGGTCGGATTCGGCAGCCAGCCGCCGGTGTAGCCCACGTCGGTGTCGAGCACGCCGGGCACCTCGCGCAGGATCTCTTCCACCCCCCAGAAGCAGCCGCCGGCGAGCACGGCCACCTCCGTGCGCTGCCCGGCTACCGCTGACCGATTTCCTCTCTCCAGCTCCTCCATTGGCGACTCTCCCTTCGGTTCTGCCTGCAGTCTCACGTGAGGCGAAAGTTACTTGAGCCCGGCCGCTGTGATGTCATCCCGAGCGGAGCGAGGGATCTTGGCGGCCAGCTTGGACCCATCAGAACGCGCGTGGCCGATCATGCGTTCCGCTGCCGATCGCCCCCACTCGCCTGGCTCCGCCTTACCCCTCCAGCGTCAGCGTCATGAATACGCTGTTCGGGTCCGCGCGATACTCCCCGAACGGCCCGCACTCCACGAACCCGTGCCGCACGTACAGCGTCCGCGCCGGCGCGAAGTACGCCCACGACCCCGTCTCGAGGCTCAGCCGCGACATTCCGCGCGCCCGCGCGGCCGCCATGATGTGCCGCAGCATCGCCGAGCCCACGCCCCGCCCGCGCGCCGCCTCCGCCGTGTGCATGGACTTGAGCTCCCCGTGATCCGCGCTCAACCGCCTGAGCGCGCCGACGGCGACCACCGTGTCGCCCTCCCACGCGGACCAGAAGCTCACCTCGGGGGCCCGTAACCCGGAGTGATCGAGCGCGTGCGCACTCCCCCGCGCCGTCTCCCCCTGTGCCCGGGTCAGATGGACAGCGATCAGTCGGGTGACCCTCGGATCGTCCAGGCCCCCTTCGACGATCTGCATGGCGCGCTCACTCTCGATGGGCATCCTTCTCCGCCACCAAGCTGCGAAATGTGATCGAGTACCGCAGCGCGTCGACCGCGGGAATACTGTGCTCCCACTCCGTGCGCGAGGGCCCATGCAGCAGGTACGCCGAGCGCGGCGCCAGCATGAGTGATGCTCGGTCCCAGCGTGGCCCGATTTTCCGACGCAGCCGGAAGCGGCACGGCGCAAGCAGTGAGAACCCGACTACATCGTCGAAGACCGCCTTGTCGCGGTGCCACCCGATCGTGGCACCCGCGGCGTACTCCAGGATGAGCGCGTGCGGCAGCCGCTCTGCTTCGACGCCGGCCACGTCAGCCGCGACATCGCGCAGCGGGAGCAGCCAGGCGGGGAGCGGGTGCGCCCGTTCGAGGCGGCTGCCGCCGAAGTCGTAGTGCCAGCCGAACGAGTAGGTCCGCCGCCTGGCCATGTACCCGTGGAACTCGAATGCCTCGAGCGGCAGCTCCCCGATGTGCTCGAGCAAGGCCCGCTCTTCCGCGGCCGTGACCGCGCCCGGCCGGTACACCATGCCCTCCGGCAGTGCCGGCGGCTCCCGGAGCAGGTCCAGCTCGTAGGCGCCCATCCGGAGAACTATAGTGTGCGCTGATGGACATGAGGGCGGCTCCCCGATACTCTAGACCAGAGCGGAACCAACCACGGAGGCCCGTGTGTCATCGGTCCAGTTCCGGAAGCTCTCCCCCGTCCTCATTGTGGATACGATCGAGCCATGCCTGCCGTTCTGGACGGAGCGGCTGGGCTTCGCGACGGTGGTCGAGGTGCCCGAAGGCAACCGGCTCGGCTTCGTCATACTCACGAGGGACGGCGTGGAAGTGATGTACCAGAGCCGCGAGAGCGTCCGGAACGACATCCCGGCGCTGGCCGATACGCCGCCGGGTGCCACGCTCTACATCGAGGTGAGCGACGTCTCGGCGGTCGAGCGGGCAATCGAGGGCATGGAAGTCGTGGTGCCGCGGCGGCAGACATTCTACGGCGCCGACGAGATCGGCATCCGGGAGCCCGGCGGGAACGTGGTGCTGTTCGCGCAGCCCGCGTAGCCGGCCCGGCGCTCCGCTCAGGCCGCCGGCTCCCGCGCGATCACGTTCGCGTGCCGTGCGAAGCATCGCCACGTGCCGCCGTCGAGACGCCAGAGGTTGGTGAACCGCCGGTGCGACACCGTGCCGTCCGGCGCATCGGTCACCCGGTCGCTTCCCATCACGACGACCACATCGCCGTGGCGGGCCATGTGCTCGATATCGAGCGCCATGGACGTGTGCCGGACGCGGCCGGACTCGAGCAGCGACAGTGTCCGCCGCTTGTCGTTCACCACGTTGATCGGCGAGTTGACCAGGAAGTCGTCGGTCCACAGCCGGTCGAGGGCGGCAAGATCCGCGGCGAGAAACGCGAGGCGGTTCTCCTCCTCGCGCGCGTGGACGTCCTGCTCCCAGGTCGTGCTCATCAAGATCTCCTTGTGACGGTCGTCGTGGCGGCCGGGCCTCCGTTTCCCGGACACTTCAAAAAATCTTAGCTTTGCCGTGAACCCGGTAGGGGCCCCCGGTCAGGCCGCCGTATATATTCCGCCACCCGACCCACAGGCCAGGAGCACCCGTCGTGAACTCCCCGCCCCCGACCGCAGACCTGGCGACGCATCCCGCAGGGCCTGAGACCGCTCCGGAAGCTACCGCGTTCTTGGCTGACCTCCGCTCCGCCGTCGTCCTTCTCGAGCGCATCGTGGCCGACCGGACGCTGCTCGCCCACGTCCCCACCGCCGACCAGCGCCGCCTGCTCCAGGCCGCCGGCCAGGTCTACGCGCCCGATGCCGCGAGCCGGCGCCAGCTCGTCCGCGCCACCGCCCGCCGCCGGAAGGCGGAGCGGGTCGCGCGTGAGGAGTCCGTCCGGGAGAGCACCGGCATCCGCACGCTCCGCCGCCAGCCGGTGTTCACCAGCCCGAACGTATTCCCGCCGGTCGCGCCGGAGGCATTCGCCCCCGGGGACGTGCACGAAGCCGACGCGCCCAGCGAGCCGATCGACCGGCAGCACTGCTACGTCTGCAAGACGCATTACACCACGCTGCATCACTTCTACGACCAGCTCTGTCCCCCGTGCGCCGAATTCAACTTCGCCAAGCGTACCGAGCTCGCCGACCTGCGCGGCACCGTGGCGCTGCTGACGGGCGGCCGGGTCAAGATCGGCTACCAGGCGGGCCTCAAGCTGCTCCGGTCGGGCGCGCACCTGATCGTCACGACGCGGTTCCCCCGCGATTCCGCCGCCCGCTACGCGCGGGAGCCGGACTTTGCCGACTGGGGCGATCGGCTCGAGATCTTCGGGCTCGACCTCCGCCACACGCCGAGCGTCGAAGCGTTCTGCCACGAGCTGGTGTCGACGCGGGGGCGGCTGGACTTCATCGTGAACAACGCCTGCCAGACCGTCCGCCGGCCGCCGGCATTCTATGCCCACATGATGGCGGCCGAGCGCGCCGCGTCGGGGATGCTGCCGCCGCCGGCTCGGGCGCTGCTGGGCCACTACGAAGCCTGGCGGGGCGAGCACCTCCGAGCCTCCGGGCGTGACGAGCGTCGGGCCCGCGGCGTTCGACCGCCGGCTGCCGAGCCTTGCCGGCATCGCGAGCGCCGCCGAGCTCTCGCAGGTGCCGCTCCTGCCGGACGAGCACGACGTCGCGGCTCACCTCTTTCCCGAGGGCGTCTGGACGCGGACGGCCAGCAGTTGGATCTTCGCGAGCGGAACTCCTGGCGCATGCTGATGGCCGATGTGCCGTCGGTCGAGCTGCTCGAGGTGCAGCTCGTGAATGCGGTGGCGCCGTTCATCCTGAACGCCCGGCTCAAGCCGCTCATGCTGCGGACGCCCGCGCCGGCCAAGCACATCGTCAACGTGTCTGCCATGGAGGGGCAGTTCTACCGCAACTTCAAGACGACCCGCCACCCGCACACCAACATGGCCAAGGCGGCGCTCAACATGATGACCCGCACCGCCGCGGCCGACTACCAGCAGGACGGCATCTACATGAACGCGGTGGACACGGGGTGGGTGACCGACGAGGATCCCGCGGAGATCGCCGCGCGGAAGACGGCGGAGCACCGGTTCCATCCGCCGCTCGATATCGTGGACGGCGCGGCGCGGATCGTGGACCCGATCATCGGCGGGGTGAACACCGGCGTGCACGTCTGGGGCAGGTTCCTCAAGGACTTCCGGCCGACCGACTGGTGAGCGAGCTTCGGATCGAGACCCGAGACGGTAGCTGCCGGAGTTTCATGTATCGTCCGGTCGGCACGGGCCCGTGGCCGGCGGTCCTGGTCTACATGGACGGGATCGGCATTCGCCCCGCGATGCTGGCCATCGGCGAGCGCCTGGCGACGCACGGCTACTTCGTCCTGCTCCCGGATCTCTTCTATCGCTCCGGGCCGTACGCGCCGATGAACGCCCGCACGGTGTTCAGCGACCCCGCTCAACGCGAGGTCCTGCGGGAGAAGTTCATGGCGCTCGCCACCCCGGCCAACGTCATGTCCGACACCGCGGCCTTCATCGGCTGGCTGGCCGCGGAGCCCGACGTCCGTCCCGGGCCCATCGGCACCACGGGCTATTGCCTCGGCGGCTTCATGTCTCTCACCGCGGCCGGCACCTTCCCCGAGCGCGTCGCGGCCGCCGCCTCGTACCACGGCGGCCGGCTCGCTACCGACGCGCCGGAGAGCCCGCACCGGCTCGCGTCACGGATGCGGGCCCGCGTCTATGTCGCTGGAGCCGTGGAGGACCCGTCGTTCACCGACGAGATGAAGCAGCGGCTCGAGCGCGCGCTGAGCGACGCAGGCGTGGCGCACACGATCGAGACGTACCCCGCGAGGCATGGGTTCGTGCTCAGCGACACGCCGGCCTACGATCCGGCCGCCGCGGAGCGTCACTGGCGGACGCTGCTGGCGCTGCTCGAGACCGCGCTCCGGCGGACAGAGGCCTGATGGGCATCGCGGAAGTTGCTCGGCCCGGATGGCGTACCGAGTGTTGTCACCCCGGTCCCCACGTCGACCGATGTCATCTCGAGCGCCTTGCTGTCATTCCGAGCGGAGCAAGGGATCTTGCCGGCCACGCTCAGGCCGTTCCCGGCAGGATACCTCGCTCTGCTCGGGACGACAGTCGCGTTCGCTCGGGATGACAGTGAAGACGGCCGTCGAGCTGACACCCGGGCTACGCGATTGTCGCCAGGCACGTCAGTGCCCCACCCCGAGCAGGAACAGCACCAGGATGATGATGCCCGGCACTCCGAGCAGCCAGAGGAGAATGAGAGCCATCGGTAGCTCCTGTCTGCGCGAGGAGGTCTGTCAGGCTGCCGTCACGCGATCACGCGTGCGGTAGTGGGTGAACGTCATCGGCTCGCCGGACGCCATCCAGCCGCCCAGCACCGCGCCGATCAGACCGATCAGGAGCGCCAGCGCCGTCGCGAGCGCGTTGTTGCGAACCGCGGTCGCCATGTCCGCGTCGGAGAGGGGCGTCGCCCCGGCGGAAATGCTGGAGAGGCCGCCGTACCATCCTCCGATATGACCCGCCGCGCCCATGGCGCCCAGGACCAGCAGGAGCGGGATCGTCACCAGCCAGACGATGGCGCCATGGAGCATCGCGGGCTCGGAGCGGACGCGCCCGGCGATCCGTGCCGCCACCCAGCCGCCGGCCACGTAGCCGAAGAAGGCGCCCGCGACCGAGAAGATGAGACCGATCAGGTGCAGCTTCTTCCAGTCCACGTACTGGGCCGTCTCGTTGGCGCCCAGGGCGAGCCCCACAAGCCCGATCAGGAGGCCGACGGCGAGAGCCGTCAGCGCGCCCACCCAGACCGCGCTCCACGAGACCGGCCAGATCACCCACTCCGGGTCTTGCCGCTGCAGCATGGCAGCCTCCTTCCCGTGAAAGCCCGCGCCTGGACGCCGGCGCCTTGCCGCCGTTCGTCTGCCGGAAGCGGTCAAACCTTCCACCACTCGGTCTTCGGACGCGGCGACGCAGATCACCAACGGGAGGAAGGGCGGTAGCATGCGGCTCGGCATCGACCTCGGCGGCACCAAGATCGAAGCCATCGCGCTCGACGCGGGCACTCCCGACCTCCGCCGCCGGGTCACGACCCCGCGCGACTACGCCGGCACGCTGGACGCCATCGTCCGCCTAGTCGCCAACCTCGAGGCCGAGACCGGCCGCACCGGCTCCGTGGGCATCGGCATTCCCGGCGTGGTCAGCCATGCCACCGGCCTGGTCAAGAATGCCAACTCCACCTGGCTCATCGGCCGGCCGCTGCTGGCCGATCTCGAGGCCCGGCTGGGTCGCCCGGTGCGGGTGGCAAACGACGCCAACTGCTTCACGCTCTCCGAAGCGATCGATGGGGCGGGGCAGGGCTTCGAGACGGTGTTCGGCGTGATCCTCGGCACCGGCGTCGGCGGGGGCATCGCGATCCGGCAGCGCATCCACGACGGCCCGAATCAGATCGCGGGCGAGTGGGGCCACAACCCGCTCCCCTGGATGACGAGCGAGGAGCACGCGGCCGCGCCCGAGTGTTACTGCGGAAAGCGCGGCTGCGTCGAGACGTTCCTCTCCGGCCCCGGCTTCGAGCGTGACCACGCGCTGCTCTCCGGTGCGCCGCGCTCGAGCCGAGAGATCGTCCGCGCCGCCGCCTCCGCCGGCGACCCCTACGCCATTCGGGCGCTGGAGCGGTACGCCGATCGGCTGGCCCGCGCGCTCGCCACTGTCGTCAACCTGCTCGACCCGGACGCCATCGTCCTGGGTGGCGGCATGTCCAACCTGCCGGACCTCCCGTCGGCTGCCTCCGCGCATTGCCCCGGTACGTCTTCTCCGATGCCGTGCTGACGAAGCTCGTGCCGAACGTTCACGGGGATTCCAGCGGCGTACGGGGGGCGGCGTGGCTGTGGCCGTCGGACGTCAGAGCTTGAGCACCCCCAGCGTGACCAGCAGCGGGATCACCACCGCCACCAGCGCTTCGCCGGCGATGAGCCCGGACGCGGAGGGAATCGAGTACTGCGCGTGGCTCCGCGGCGCCACGCGCGCCCAGGCCACATCCACCATCGACCCGAGGAAGATCCCCGCCACCGCGTTGAACGGGATCAGCATGGCGATGCCCATGCCGGTGGGCGACGGGATGAGCCCGCGCCATTCCTTCCGCAGCTCGAACGCGGTGAGCAGTACTCCCACCGCCGCTCCCCAGACGAACGACTCCTTCATCCACGCGAACCTCGCAGCGGCGGCGGCCGAGAGCGGGCCGCCGCCGGAGAGCTCGTTGGTGACTACCTTGGCGAACCCTACCCAGCGCTGCGACGTCGGGCTCAGGAGCTCCGCGTGCTCTCCCACGATGCCGTACGTGTCGCGGATGAGCGGGTACATCACGGCCAGCGCCAGCGCTCCAACCGGCACCGCCAGGAGCTGCATGTAAGTCAGGATCCTCGGCGTGGAGCCGATCATCCAGCCCACCTTGTAGTCCTGCATCAGCCCCTCCGACTCCGCCGCCACGGCTCCGGTGATGCCGCTCGAGATCATGCTCGCGCGGAGATCGCCGGGCGCGAGGCCGCCGAAGATCGCCTGCACCAGATTCACCATCGTGCTGATCGGGCCCCAGTTGGTCTCGCCCAGGACGCGGAGCGCCACCAGGCCGAGCGGGACGGAGAGCAGGATGGCAACCACCGACTGCCACACCGGTGTCCGGAAGAAGAGCCGCTGCACCACCACCAGGAACACCGCCGATGCCCCGCTCCCGATCCACACCCAGCGGAGCGGCAGGTCGCCCCGCTGGGGGTGCGATCCGGCGAGGCCCCGGAAGCTCTTGAGCAGCACGCGCCACCGGAACAGCAGGCCGGCCATGCCGGCGGCCACCAGCATCCCCACCGCCGGCCACATGACGGTGAGCAGGATGTCCACCCGATTCGCGTCCGGGCCGATGAGACCGTGCCGCAGCAGCCAGGGCGGAAACAGCACCCATCCGATCACCGCGCCCAGCATCATGCTCGCGCTGACCCGCGGGCCGATGATGATGCCGGAGCCGAGATTGAGGAATGAGACCGCCAGGCCGATGCCGGCGCGGGGAGAGAAGGCGTTGAGCGCCACCGGCACCGCCTCGATGATCCAGCGGAGCTGTGTCGCCAGGAAGGTCAGCCCCGAGACCACGAGCGAGCCCACCATCACGAACGCCGAGCGCCGCGCCTCCGGTCCGCGGGAGTCGAGCATGATGAGCGTCTCGCCGGCCGCCACCCCGTCGGCGAAGCGGAGCTGCTCGTCCTCGATGAAGTGCTGCCGGAGCGGCACGGCCAGGAACACGCCGAGGAGTCCCGAGGCCGAGAGCCAGATCCAGGTCTGCACCCGGGTGAGGTGGACGTCGAAGCCGCTGCCCGGCTCGGCACCGAGGATATCGAACGCGGCCAGGAGCCAGCAGAGGAAGGCGATCTGCCCCGCCGTCGTGCCGGCCGTCTGCACGATGTTGTTCTCCCAGCGGTTGTAGCTCCGCGAGAAGAGCCCCAGTGCCAGGAAGCCGAAGAAGGCGGAGACGACGGAGATGTTCGGTCCGAAGCCGAACTTGAGCACGATGTAGGGATAGGAGGCGCCGATCACCAGCGCGACGAGGAGTCCGACCAGAACGGACCGGAGCGAGAATTCGCGGATGTGCGCCGGCTTGGTCGCGCCGCTCACAGCAGCCGCACGATCCAGTCGCCGATGAGATACCCGATGCCGGCCACGCCGAGGCCGACCAGGAACATGTCCAGCCCGCTCCGGAAGACGCCCCGGCCGGTGAAGAAGCTTCGCGCGCCCCCGACGGCGAAGTGGGACACCATCGCGAGCGCGAACGAGGTCCAGATCGCCGCCGGCCCGCGGCTCACCAGCAGCGGCGCCACCGGAATGAAGGCGCCGAGCGCCGTGGCGATGCCGGTTACCCACGCCTCGCGCATCGGCGTGCTCGTCGCCTCGCCGATCTTGAGCTCCTCGCGCACCTGTTCCTCCAGCGCGCGGGAGGGGTCCTGCATGATCTGCGCGGCGAGCGCCTGGGCCTGGGGCTCGGGGATCCCCTTCGCCTGATAGAGCAGGTTCAGCTCCTCCTGCTCCAGCTCCGGCATGAGCCGGATCTCCTCCTTCTCCATCGCGATCTCGTGCTCGAACACTTCGCGCTCACTCTTCGCCGCGAGATAGCCGGAGGAGCCCATCGAGAGCGCGTCGGCCGCCATCCCGGCCAGCCCGGCGACCACGACGGCGTGGCTCGCCAGCTCGAGGCCGCCTTGCGCCCCGATCATCCCCGCCACCAGCCCGAAGTTCGCCGTGAGCCCGTCGTTGAACCCGTAGACCACGTTCCGGAGGAACCCGCCCGCGCCGGTCTTGTGCCAGGGCTCGCCCTCGGAGCCGCTCATCGCCGCCAGCGTCTCCGCGTGCTCCTTCGACTCCTTGGCGAGCGTGAGCGCCGTCGGTCCGACCGCCCCGTCCGGCGACTCGCGGTAGAGGTTGAGGTAGCCCTTGACCTCCCGGCCCTCCTCCTGCAGCAGCATCGGGAGCAGGAGCCCCGAGCCGGCCCGCCGGGCCAGCCATGCCCGGAGCCGGGCGCCGCGCGAGGGGGGCGGGGTCTCGACCTGGTGGCCGTGCTCCGCCAGCAGCTTGCGCCACATCTCCACGTGCCGGTCTTCCACCCCCGCGAGGCGGCGGTAGAGGTCGGCCTTGTGGGCGTCCCGCTCGGCCTGGGCCAGCTCGCGATACAGGAAGGCCGCGTCCGCCTCGTCCTCGAGGTGGTGCAGCCAGATCCCGAGCGTGTCGGATGATTGGACCATGCCCTAAGGTAATCCCTCCTGCCCCCTGCGACCGTTCCCCCGGGCAGTGCATCTTGCAGTAGTCATGACACGGTTGATCTCCATGGACTTGTACACGGTCGCCGACGCCGAATCGGTGGTGGCGCGTGCCAGAAGCGGAGACGAGGGCGCGCTCGAAGAGCTCTACCGAGCCTTCGAGGCCCCGGTCTACAATCTGGCCCGCCGAATCTGCCGCACCACCGAGGACGCCGAGGATGTGCTCCAGGAGACCTTTTTCGAGGTCTGCCGGAGCATCGGCCGGTATCGCGAGGAGGGCAGCCTCTGGGGGTGGGTGCGCACCATCGCGGCCAGCAAGGCGCTGATGCGGCTTCGCCGGAACAAGTACCGCGAGACCGACGAGCTCCGGGACGAGGTCACCGGCCACCGCCGCGAGGATACCGCCCTCCGGATGGACCTCGAGGCGGCGCTGGAGCGGCTGTCCGAAACCTCCCGCGCGGTGGTCTGGCTGCACGATGTCGAAGGCTATACCCACGAAGAGATCGCAGGCATGATGGGCAAGACCCCGAGCTTTTCCAAGTCGCAGCTCGCCAGGGCGCATCACCGGCTCCGGCGCTGGCTCGGGGAGGAGGTGGAGATATGACGCATCTGTCGATGGAGGCGCTCCTCGGCCTCCGCGAATCGGGAGTCGAGCCCGGGGAGGCCGCCGCCCGCGAGCACCTGGAGCGTTGTGCCGGCTGCCGCGCCGAGCTGGAGCGGTTGCACCAGCGCGTGGCCCGGCTCAAGGCGCTGCCGGCGCTTCGCCCGGCCCGCGACCGCTGGCCGCGCGTGGCCGAGCGCGTGCGGGCGGAGCGCCGGCAGCGGCGGCTCCGGGCCGGTGGCCTGGTCGGGTTGGCGGCGGCGGCGTCGATCGCGCTCGCGTTGGCCCTCGGCGGCCCCGCCCGCCCGGCGGGCGCCGCGGGCGAACAGGAAATCCAGCTCCAGATGGCGCGGTCGCAGGCGCTCGAGAGCGCGCTCAACCAGTATCACCCGGACGACCGGGTACTGGACGGCCGGACCGCGGGGATCGCCGAGGCGCTGGAGGACCGGATCGCCCGGGTGGATCGGGAGCTGGAGATGGCGGAGCTGCAGGAGCAGCGGACACGCGACCAGCAGCTCCTCAAGCTCTGGCGCGAACGGGTGGGCCTGCTCGACGCCCTGGTCGACGTCCACGTCACCCGCGCAAGCAACGTGGGGCTCTGAGCCCCGAGGAGCCCGCTATGCATTACGCCTTCGTCCTCGCCGCCGCGCTCGCCGCCGGCATCGGCCTCGTTCCCCCCCAGCGGGTCACCGCTCAGCAGCGGGACGAAGGGCGGATGGATGAGCCGGATCAGCTCATGCAGATCGTCATGAACCGCCGCGCCCGCCTGGGCATCAAGGTAAATCTCCAGGCCCGAGACACCGACTCGCTCGGCGCCTACGTCGAGTCCGTCACGCCCAGCGGTCCCGCCGCCAAGGCGGGTCTCGAGTCCGGCGATGTGATTACCAGGCTCAACGGTCAGTCCGTTCTGGCCGGCGGGAGCGCCGAGCGGGACAGCGACCAGCGGCAGTCGCTCCCCGGTCTTCGGCTGATCGAGCTTGCCGCCCGGCTCGAGCCGGCCGACACCGTCCAGGTGGAGTTCCTCCGGGGGAAGGACCGCCGGACCGTGTCGCTGGTAAGCGAGGAGGAGCCGGTCGCCATGCGCTTCTTCCGCCAGCGGGGCATGGGGGACGGGATGCCGATGCCCGCGGCCGGCATGCTGGATCTCGGGCCCGGCGGACGGTTCGAGTTCATGGCCGGCTCGCCCCTGGCCGACCTGGAGTTGGCGCCCCTCAACCCCGATCTGGGGCGGTACTTCGGCACGACCGACGGCGTCCTGGTCATCCGCGCCCCGGCGGACAGCAGCCTCGGTCTCAAGGGCGGCGACGTGGTGCAGGCCGTTGACGGCCGGAAGCCGGCCAGCCCGGCCCACCTGCTCCGCATCTTGCGCAGCTACGATCGGGGCGAAACCTTCAAGCTGGACATCCTTCGCAACCGGAAGCGGGCGACCATCACCGCCCACCTCGGCCAGGGCGAGCGCTGATGTGCGCCGCCTCACAGATGTCCAAACGGACCGGCTGTATATGTTCGGCCCACCCTTGGAGGGCACTATGAATTTCCTGTGGACCTTGATAATCGGGTTGGTCGTCGGAGCGATTGCCAAGCTGCTGATGCCCGGAAAGGATCCGGGCGGGTTCATCGTCACTATGATCATCGGCGTGGTGGGTGCCCTGCTGGCGGGGTTCCTGGGCCGGGCGCTGGGCTGGTATCAGAACCCCGGTGAGGGACCGGGAATCATCGCCTCAATCATCGGCGCGATGATTCTGCTCCTGCTCTACCGGCTGTTCGTGGGGCGGAGGGGAACGACGGTTCCCTGACGCGGGAAGACGGAAAGACGAAGACAAGGCGGAAGGACGGACAGGGAGCAATTCCCCTTCCGTCCTTCCGCCTTGTCTTCCGTTGTTCCCTCATGCGAGCGCCACTCGCGCCCGTGCCGGCCGGTCCGGGTGAACCTGGCGCGCCAGGTCGGCGAACATGGGGATGTCGAGGCTCTGCGCGCCGTCGCTCATCGCATGGGCCGGGTCGGGATGCACTTCGACGATCAGGCCGCCCGCTCCCACCGCGAGCGCGCCCAGGCTGAGCGGCGTCACCAGCGACCGCACACCGGCTCCGTGGCTCGGGTCCACGATCACCGGCAGGTGGGTCCGCTCGAGCACCATCGCGACCGCATTGAGGTCGAGCGTGTGGCGAGTGGCGCGCTCGAAGGTGCGGATGCCCCGCTCGCACAGCACCACGTGGGGATTCCCCTCCGCCAGGATATACTCCGCCGCCATCAGCCACTCCTCGATCGTGGCGCCCGCTCCGCGCTTGAGCAGAACCGGCTTGCCGCTCCGGCTGGCGGCGCGGAGGAGGGTGAAGTTCTGCATGTTGCGCGCGCCGATCTGGAGCATGTCGGCGAAGTGCCCCACCACCGCGACCTCTTCCCAGCTCAGCACCTCCGTGACCACCGGCAGGCCGGTGCGCTCGCGCGCCTCCGCCAGATAGCGGAGGCCCTTGACGCCCAGTCCCTGGAAGTCGTAGGGCGAGGTACGCGGCTTGTAGGCGCCGCCGCGAAGCATGTCGCCTCCCGCGTGCGCCACGGCCTCCGCGGTCTCCAGGATCATCGCTTCGCTCTCCACGGAGCAGGGGCCGGCGATCAGCACCCGCTCACTCCCGCCGAACGTCACCGGCCCGACCTGCACGCGTGTGCCTTCGGGCGCCCGGCGCCGATCCACCAGCGGGATGTCCGGTTTCCGGGTGTGGTGCGCCGGGGTGGGCGGCGGCGCCGACAGCCGGGAGCCCTCGATCCATGCCTCGTAGCTCCCCAGCACCACGACCCGCGCCGCGAGCGCCTCGACCTCCTCCAGCGCTTCGGCCACGCGCGGGTCGCTTGCCGCGCCGTCGATGTCCACGTAGAACCGGTAGGTCCACGGCGCCGAACGCTCCGGCCGGGACTGCAGCGCCATCAGGTTGACGCCCCGCACGCCGAACGCCTGGAGCGTGAGCGCCAGCATGCCGGGCCGGTGGTCGATGAGGACGATGAGCGATGTCTTGTAGCGGCTCGCCCCGGCGTTGCCGGCCGGCAGGGGGGCGCCGCCGCCGGAGTGAAGGTGAGAAACCGTGTCTGATTGGTGGGGTCGTCCTCGATCCGCTCCGCCAGGGGTACCAGGCCGTGGGCATCGGCCGCGTGGCGGGCGGCGATCGCCGCGAGCGCCGGATTCTGTTCCCGAGCCACCAGCTCGGCGCTGCCGGCGGTATCCCACGCGCTCACCAGCTCGACGGCCGGCAGGTGCTCGGAGAGCCAGACCTGGCACTGCCCGAGCGCGACGGGGTGCGAGAGCACGCGCCTGATCCCGTCCAGCCGGGCACCCGGCAGACCCATGATGGTGTGGTGCACGGGGTAGAGGATCTCATGCGTCAGGCGCAGCGTGCCGTCGCCGAAGGCCTCCTCGAGCAGATCGTACGTGGTGGTGACCGATCCGATGAGCGAGTTCTCGATCGGCAGACAGCCCGCCTCCGCCCGTCCGGTCCGCACGGCCGTGACCACGTCGCGGGCCTCCCGGCAGGGCACCGTGATCAGGTCCGGCCACCGCCGCCGAGCCGCCGCTTCGCTGAACGAGCCGTACGTGCCCTGAATCGCTACGCGCATGGATCTGCTCCGCTGGTGAAATAGAAAAACGCCCCGCCGGATCGGTCCGGCGGGGCGTCGATTGGGTCCGGTCGGCGAGCGCTACAGCACCCTACCGACTCCGGACGGGCATCGAGCCGCGCCGGCGCTGGTAAAGTAGAAGTAGAACCACCCACGGTTGGACGGGGTCATGGGAACAACGTACGGGACCGCCCGCAGGTTTGTCAAGCGAGCGTTATCTTCTCCACCCCGTGACCCACCGCGCCTTCGCCCTCGCCGCGCTCCTCGCCTGCTGCCTCGTCCCATCCCCGGCTAGCGCCCAGGGCCTTCCAGCGTACGCGCCGATCAGCCCGGTAGCCGACTCGAGGACCGGGCTTGGCTTCGAGCCGCTCCGGCCGTCCCGTCCCGGCGGCTGGTCGGGCGCGCTGGCGCTCGACTATGCGAGCGCCATCGAGCACGCGACGCTGCCGCGGGCCGACTACAACCTGGACGCCGAGATCCTGCGCCTCAGGTTGCGCGCGGCTCGGGACCTGAGCCCCCGTGCGTTCCTCGAGCTCGACGCCTCGGTCGGTGGGGCGTACGGCGGCTTCCTCGACGGCTTCCTCAACTGGTATCACCGCACGCTGGGGATCACCCTCGAGGAGCGGGACCGCCGGCCCGACGACGCGTTCCTCTACCGGATCGAGCTGCCGAACGGGGTCGTGCTGCGGCGCCGGCCAAGCGCGCTTTTCCTCAGCGACTTCCGCGCGGCCGTGGGCCTGCGCCACGACCCACACCTGCAGACCGTGCTGTCGCTCACCCTGCCGACCTCCACCGCGCCGGCCGGCTACGGCCGCGGGGTCCCTGCCGCGGGAGTGGTCACGACCGTGCATCTGCCGCTCGCTCGTCCGCTGGTCTACGAGGGCAGCGTCGGTCTGGGCTACACCCCGACGCACGGTGCGCTGACGCCGTTCCAGCGAACGGCGTTCGTCTCGGCGAGCTCGGGCGCGCGCTGGCGCTTCTGGGGACGCCAGTCGCTCTACGCCAACCTGTTCTACCACAGCCCCTACTATCACGATACGACGGTCCCGGCACTCGACCGGCGGGAGCTGTCGCTCGACTTCGGGTGGATTCTGGCGACGCGGAGCGGACGGGAGTGGCGGTTCGGGTTGACGGAAGACCCCGAGCCGGGCGGGCCGGCGGTGGACCTGGTTTTCCGGCTGGGAGTGTCGCAGTGAGCCAGGGGAACGAGCCGCCCGGAACTTACGCCCCGACCTGCCCGCCCGAGAAGAGGAACTGCTCCATGTTCCGGAACAGGAACTCCTTGGCCTTCGGGTCGCGGAGGTTCAACGCGTAGTGATTGATGAGCTGCTGCTGCATCTGCAGCCACTCGCCCCAGCACACGCCGCAGATCTCTTCGAAGGCCCGCTTGCCGATCTCGTTCTGGAATGGCTGGAATGCCATTCGCTCCCGGTCTTGGCCGCAACGGACGCAATGCACGGTCGTCATGCCGGCAAGATAGACGTCTCCCGAAGTGTGATCCAGTCTACAGGAGCGCGGCGCGCCTGCTGTTAGGTTGCAATCATGGGATGAGTTGGCCGTGGGTCGCGGTCGAGCGACGGACGAGCCTTGCGCCCTTGGCTGTCCCCAGGCCGATGCCGAGGCCGAAGACCACCGCCGGCACGGCGCTCACGACTGGGAGCAGCGCGACGGGCCAGGCGAGCACGAACCCGGCGATCCCCGCCAGCACCGGCGCCCATGGCGCGTGAATCGCATCGACGAAGCGGAGCCGGCGGGCCACGAAGCGCCGGGCAATGAGGTAGCCGCCGAGACCGGCGGCCAGGGTCAGCAACAGTTGGAGCATGGCGAACCTCGAGGTGGAGGACATGGAGGCCGCGTTACAGTACGGAACGTATATCGGAAAGATTCAGTGGCGGTGACGGCGAGCGTTCGGATCGCTACTGTGAGAGTACGTATCGCGGGTGCATGTGATCGTGTCCTTACCCAGTCACCATACTGGAAGGAGGCACCGATGCCTAGACATCCGACGGTGCAGGTGCCCAACATCGGTCCCATGGACCACGCATGGGACCTGCTGGGCGAGTGGCAGACGGAGTTCGAGTTGCCGGAGACCGAATCCCCCGTTCACGGAAAAGTGACGTTCCGGTCGTGGACCGACGCGGAGCTGATGCTCGATCCCATCGAGGCGGCGATCGCCGGCATCCCATCGAGCGTGCCGCTGGAGCGGGCGAGCGAGATCCATCTGACGGACGCCGGAGGCGGCGCGCTGCAGTGGGTGCTGCACGCCCCCAGCACCAACTGGTCGCTCCAGGCGACGATGTGGCCGGGGTCGCTGCACCTGTTCGTGAGCGATGCCGACGACGACGACGAGCAGCTCTACCGGGCGCGGGCCACCCGCACCCAGGAGTACTACCTGCGGAAGTATCCGCTCGACGCAGAGTGACGACCAGGACCGAGCAGCTCCATCTCGAAGGCTTCGGCGCCGCGCCCGCGGAGGCGCGGGCGGAGGTCGCGGTGCTCACCCCGTCCGAACGGCTCAAGCGGGCGGCGATCGTGTTCGGTGCGTTCATCGCGGTGGCGCTCATCGCCCTCCCGATCCCGCTCGTGCACTTCGTCGTGGTCCCGACCGGCCTGCTGCTGGCCGTCGTGCTCGGGCTGCTGCGGCTCAGGGACGGTGAGATCTTTCGCGGGGCGGAGGGGCGCTGCCCCTTCTGCGGCACGGAGCAGCAGTTCGCGCTGTTCGGCCGGTACCGGCTGCCGCGCACCGTGGACTGCGCCCACTGCCACCGGCGGCTGACGCTGGAAGGCGGTCGGCAGTAGGCGGCTGTCACCACCGCACCAGTGCGCTCCCCCACAGGAACCCGGACCCGAACGCCGTCAGCGCCACCAGGTCTCCGGCGCGCACCCGTCCCGCGCGCACGCACTCGTCCAGCGCGATCGGAATCGAGGCCGCGGTCGTGTTGCCGTACCGCATGATGTTGTTGTAGACCTGGTCGTCGTGGAGCTGCAGCGTCCGCTGAATCATCTCCGTGATGCGGAGGTTGGCCTGATGCGCCACCAGCAGCCGGAGATCGGCCGGGGTGTGGCCGGTGGCCGCCAGCACCGCCCGCACCGACTCCGGCATCCGGGCCACGGCGTGCCGGAACACCTCCTTCCCGTCCATGTCCAGGAAGTGGCGCCCCGCCTCGATCTGCTCGCGCGATACCCGTGGGTGGTACATCGAGCCCGGCGCATCCACCCAGAGCTTCTCCGCGTACATCCCGTCGCCGTGGAGGTCGAAGGCGAGGAGGCCACGCTCGTCGTCTCCCGGGCCCAGCACCACCGCGCCCGCGCCGTCGGCGAAGATCACGGCCGTGTTGCGCCCTCGCGTGCTCACGTCCATGCCGGTAGACTGGATCTCCGCGCCCACCACGAGCACCCGGCGAAACTGGCCGCAGCGGATGAACGCGTCCGCGATCGAGAGCGCGTAGATGAATCCGCTGCACTGGTTCCGGATGTCGATGGACGGGATAGCACCAACGCCGAGCAGCCGCTGCAGGTAGACCCCGTTACCGGGGGCGAAATGGTCCGGCGTCGAGGTGGCGTAGACGATGGCATCGAGCGCTCCCGGCTCGAGCCCGGCCGATTCGAGCGCGCGCCGCGCCGCCTGGTGCGCCAGTCCCGCCCCGGTCTCGCCTTTGCCTACCCAGCGGCGCTCCTGGATCCCGGTGCGCGTCCGGATCCATTCATCGCTCGTGTCCATGAGAGCGGAGAGGTCGTCATTGGTCACGACGCGATCGGGGACGGCGAAGCCGGTGCCGAGGAAGCGGGCGCGGGGCATGGCGGGTCCGGTAGGTGGAGGGAAACGGCGTCAGGAGCGGCGTCGGCGCACGGCCGCCCACACGAGCCACACCCAGGCCAGCCAGGCGAGGGTGAGCGTCCAGCCCATCGCGCGCCAGCTCTCCCAGACCACGCCGGCTGGGGTGAGCAGGATCGGCCACCCGCTGTCCGCCCGCACCCGGTGCCGCTCCACGATGCGGGACGACCCGAACCCACGGCGGAGTCCGTCGAGCAGGGCGGGGCACACCGCGCTGCCCGCAGCTTTGCCGCCCGCTACCCGCATGACGTTCCACACCATGCTGGTGGCTCCCCACCCGTGGCTGTCGCTCGCCCCGACCAGGAACCGATTGGTCCGCCGCGCCAATGCCACGACCGAGTCCCGGCGTGCGCGGGAGAGCTCGTTGGCCTTGGGGGCCGCGTTCACGATCTCGAACCCGTCCGCGCCCGCCGCCACCAACGAGTCGAGCCGAGCCCAGTGATTGCGCTCGTACTCCGGCAGCGACAGCACGCTCAGCGCGCCGTACACCGAATCGCTCTCGGCGAGCAGCGTTCGGAGCGCGGCGAGCGAGCCGTTGTAGCGCGTGCGGTCCACCGGGACCGAGTCGCCGAGCAGCACCACGTGGGCCTTCCACGCGCTGACCTCGATGCCGGGGCAGAGAGCCGGGGGCCCGCCGTGCGGCCGGAGCCCGGCCACGGTGTTATGGTCGGTCACGAAGACGGCGTCAAAGCCCGCGCGACGGTGCCAGCGCAGGTCCGCCTCCGTGTCGAAGCCACCCATGAGGGTGCCGTGGACGTCGTGAGAGGCGTTGGTATGGCTGTGGACGTCGAACACCACCTCGTCCGGCCCGGTGCCGGCGAGCGCCGCCATCGGCCGGTGCCACAGGATGCCGACTCCCACGAACAGCACGAGGGCCAGGAGCGTCGCGGCCAGAATGCCCAGCTCGCGCCGGATCGGGGCCCGCGGTGAAGGCCTGTCGCTCCACGCGACGCGCCGCCACAGTATCCGCCCGCCCCGCCACAGCACATAGAGCACGAGCAGCCCCAGCAGAAAGCCCCTGAGGCGGCTCATGGACAGCATGGAGACGCCATCCCAGAGCGTGAAGAGGGGCGCCAGCAGCACGTAGAGCGGCGGATAAGCCAGGTGGAGCGACGCCGGCAGCGCCGCGCCCAGAGGATCGGTGAGCGGCGGCGCCGCCGCGGCGCGGCCGGCGAGCAGCCCGGCCGTGAGCCCCAGTGGCAGGAGGAGACCCGGGTGGCCCGGACGCTGGTACTTCGTTCGTCGTGAGTGAATGTTGGAGAATATACCCGGGGGCGGAGCGGCCATGAGCGAGCACGACGACGAGCTGGACGAGGAGTTCCCGCTGGGCGACGGGACGGTGGAGACCGAAGCGACCGTCCTGTGCCCCTACTGCGGCCAGATCAACGAGATCGCGCTCGACCCGGGAAGCGGCCGGCAGCAGGAGTATGTGGAAGACTGTCAGGTCTGCTGCCGCCCGTGGCGCCTCGTCGTCACCTACCTGCCGGACGGTACGGCCGACGTCTCGGTCGATGCCGACGACGTTCGCTAGACCCCACCGAACCAGGGATAGCCCTGGTCCTCCCAGTAGCCGCCGGGCCGCTCCCGGGTGAACGTCATGCCGGTGAGATACTTGGTGAGCTTGTAGCCCAGCTTGATCGGGGAGTACAGCCGGAGCGGCGCCCCGTGCTCGGCCATGAGCGGACGATCGTTGAATCCGTACGCCAGGATGGTCTGCGGGTGCATGGCGCTGGCGAGGTCCCAGCCGTTGCTGTAGCGGCTGTCGAACGAGTCGAACCTCAGGTAGCGTGCCTCGTGGGTGGGCCGCACCATGTCGGCCACCGCCGAGACCGGCACGCCCGTCCAGGTCCCCACCGCGGTCCAGCCTTCCACGCAATGGTGCTTCACCGTGTACGTCACCCGGGGCAGTGCCTCGAGCATCGGCCGGGTGAGCCGCACCGGCGCGCGCACGAGCCCGCCGACCTCGAGCGCCCACCCGTCCGGAGGCAGGGGAAAGTGCCGGGTGCGGTTGTAGGTGATGGAATACATCGGGAACTGCGCCATGGCGGTGCGGGACGAGACGGGGTACTCCGGAGCCAGGCGGGTAGGCGAGAGCAGCAGCTTCTCGCCCACCCAGTCGTTGAGCCGGCTGATGGCGCGGAGCCTCGGCGCGATGGCCGGCCCGCCGTCCCACCCGCACGCCGCCGCCAGTGACGCAGGGCCCGCCACCAATCCGAGCCGGACGAAGTCCCGGCGGTTGAGCCCGGCGCGGTCAGTCATGGCTGGGGAACCTCCCGTAGTAGCGGCCCGTGATCATCGCCCTGAGCGAGGCGGGGTCTACCAGGAATACCAGCGCCACGTGCAGGAGGGTGAAGCCGACGAAGATCCAGACCGCCCAGAAGTGCCAGTAGCGCGCCAGTTCGTAGCCGCCGAAGAGCCGGGTGAGCCAGCCGAACTGGACCGGCTTGTAGATGGCGAATCCGGTGAGCACCGAGAGCACCCCGAGCAGCACGATGGCGGTATACGCGGCCTTCTGCAGCGCGTTGTGCTTTCCCTGGGGCGGGTGCGTGGGGCGGAGGCGCAGATAATAGAGCTGCATCTGGACCGCGGGCCCCACGTCCCGCGGCCGGAAGAGCAGCGAGCGCCACTCGCCCGAGAGCGCCAGGAAGGCAAGGTAGACCACCCCGGTCAGCACGAACGGCCAGGCCAGCGCGAAGTGCCAGTTGAGCCCCCCCGCGAGCCAGCCGCCGAGCCGCGACCACTCGGGGAGTACCTTGCCGTCGAGCGGATTGGGATACGGCGCGCCTCGCGGGCCGAAGTGCGCGAACGCGGCGTAGATCTGGAGCCCGCTGGCGATCATGCCGACGAGGAAGATGGCGTTGAGCCAGTGCGCCAGCCGGACGATGCCGCGATGACGGGTGACGGGCTGGTGGATGACGGGTGCGTTCATGCGGGCTCCGCGGGTCGGTGATGATCCTGCACGCTGTCCTTCCAACGCCGCCGGCCGTGCCGCGGTTCTCCGGCGGCCGGGCCGGCCTCCGCTACTCCTGGCCCAGCAGCCGGGCCGCCGCCTGACGTCCAGACGCGAGCGCGCCGTGCACCGTGCCGTTCCGGCCCCGCTCGGCCACGGCCTCACCCGCCAGGAACAGGGTGCCGGCGATCGGGCGGGCGAGGGCGGCCCGCGCTTCGATCGCGCCCACGCCGCCGTAGCTGTAGGCACCGCCCGAGAACGGATCGGCCGTCCAGTCGTGCCGGTCCGCCGAAACGAGTCGCGAGCGCAGCTCCGCGGCCTGGCGGGCGAACACGGAGGCGAGCGAGTCGAGTGCCGCCTGGAGGACGGCCGCCTCGCCCTGGCCGGCAAGGGCCGCCGCGCGCGGGCCGCCGGTCCAGCCGGTGAGTACCGGCGCCAGCGACGGAAGCGAGGTCCACCAGACGGGAAACGGCTCGGTGTTACCGTGCACGAAGCTGGGGCCAGGCCCCGGGCCGGACACCCACCAGCGCTCGTCGAAGCGGAGGACGATCCGCTCCGCCGCCCCCATGTGGAGTGCGGCGAGCGCCGCCGGCCAGCCGGCCGGCGTGGGATCGATCGGCACCGCGCCGGGATCGCCGAACGGGCCCCGGAGCATCGGCAGCGGGAGCGTCAGGATGACGCGGGGCGCCACGATCTCGCTCGCCTCACCGTCCGGCGGGCGCACTTCGAGCCGCACCTCGCCCTCGCGCCAGCGCACCGCGCTCACCACCGTCCGGAGCCGGATCTCGACGAAACGCGGATCGAGCCGGTCCACCAGCCACCGGACGAGCGCACCGTAGCCCTCGCGCAGCCGGTGCGGCTCGTCGCCTTCCGCGTCTTCGGCAGCCTCGTTCTCGGCCAGCGCGCGGGTGCCCAGAAGCGTGAGGTCGGCCGCGTGGAACCCCTGGAGGTAGCCGGACCACCGCCTCGAGCTCGCCGGAGCGGCCGAGCTCACCCGGCAATTCGCGAAGCAGCTCTGCCACGGGACGATCCCGGAGTGCCTCGCCCGGGCGCCGGAGCAATCGGGCGAGCAACGCCCGCGGGTCCGGAGGGGACCACCCGGCCTCGCCCGGGCCGGCCTGGTGCCGCTCGGGCACATCCTCGAGGGTCAAGCCCGCCGCGCCGATCAGCTCGAGCAGCTCGACCGAGTGCCCATGGACGAACTCGGCGCCCAGCTCGACCGGCGGGTCCGGGCCGGGGCGCTCCACGGTGTGAATGCGGCCACCGGTCCGGTCGCGCGCTTCGACGATCACCACGCGCCGGCCCGCGGCCGCCAGCCGCTCCGCCGCGCCGAGGCCGGCGATCCCCGCGCCGACCACCAGGGCGTCGGCCGTGCGCACCGGCGCCCGCCGGCTACTCGTACCGGAGCGCGGTGATCGGATCGAGCCGCGCGGCCCGGCGGGCGGGCCAGATGCCGAAGAAGAGTCCCACCATCGCGCTGAAGCCAAAGGCCACGAAGACCGCGGCAGGGGAGATGAGCGTGTTCCACTGCATCACCCGCGCGAGCACCATCGTGGTGGCCACTCCGACAATGATGCCGACCACGCCGCCCAGGATGCACAGCGTGAGGGCCTCGATCATGAACTGGAGCAGGATGTTCCACCGCGTGGCGCCGAGCGCCTTCCGGACGCCGATCTCCCGGGTCCGCTCGGTGACCGAGACCAGCATGATGTTCATGATCCCGATGCCGCCCACCACCAGGCTCACGGCGGCGATGCTGGCGAGGAGCGTGGTGAAGACCTGGGTGGCCTGCTGCTGGGTCTGCAGGATGTCCTGCTGGTTTCGCACGGTGAAGTCGTTCTCTCCGCCGGGCCGGATGTGGTGCTCCCGGCGGAGGACGTGCTCCAGGTCGACCATGCCCTGTTCGATCGGGACGCTGTCCTTGACCTGGATGGACATGGACCTGAGGCGCTTGCTGCCGAACACGCGGTACTGGGCGGTCTCGAGCGGAATCAGGATCTGCTCGTCCGGATTCTGGAAGCCGCCCGCGGCCCCCTTGGCGCTCAGCACGCCGAGGATCTCGAACGGGATCCCGCGAATGAGGATGGTCTGGTGGATCATCGCCGCGGGATTGCCGCCGAGCATTTCCGGCACCGCCGAGCCGAGCACGGCGTAGCGCTGACGTGACGCATCGTCGCCGGCGGTGAACATGCGCCCGTAGGGCATGGTGTAGTTGTGGACGTCGGTGTAGTTGGCGGTGGTCCCGATGATCTGCAGATTGCGATTCTGGTTGCCGTACACCACCTGCAGCGCCTGCTGCATCTCGGGCACGACGGCCTTGAGCAGCGTGGCGTCGCGCTGGAGCGCCTCGTAGTCATCGGTGCTGAGCACGGTCTGGTCCGTGATCCGGATGGCGCCGCTCCGTCCCTGCCCGGCGAACACGGTGAAGACGTTGGCGCCGAGCGCCGCGATCCGCTCTTCCACGGCCTTCTGCGCGCCGCTGCCCAGCGCCACCATCGTGATCACCGCGCCCACGCCGATGATGATGCCGAGCATCGTCAGCATCGAGCGAAGGGCGTTCGACCGGATGGAGGAAATGGCGACCGCGAAGGTCTCGCCCAGCAGCATGGCTATCGGCCCGGCGTCGTCGCGCCCGTCTGCTGGCGCATCCCGGGCACCGCGCCTCCGCCGGTGACCCGGTTCATCCGCTGCTGCATGTCCTGCTGCGACTGCACCAGGCTCGCGCTCGGCAGCACGTACACCGAGTCGCCGACCTGGAGTCCCTGCAGCACCTCGCTGTAGTCGAGGTCGGTGAGCCCGGTGCGGATCCACACGGGCGTGGGTTGTCCGTTCCGCTTGGCGAACACGATGTAGCGGCCGCCGCCGGCGTCGGTGCCCCGCGTCGCGCGGCCCGTGCCGCCCCGGCGCGACCGGGCGCTGTCGCCGCGCGCGGGGGTCTTGCCGTCGGTGCCGCGCGGCGTCGCCCCGGCCGAGCTGGCCGAGGGCTGCGCGGTGGCCGCCAGCTCCTGCTGGACCGTCTCGGGCGAGAGTCCCAGCACCTGCGCGGCGGAGGCCACGTCGCGCGGCGTCCGAAGCGCCTCGTTGGGGACGGCCGGCACCTGCAGCCGGCTGCCGACGTGGATCTCGACCTCGGTGTTCATCCCGGGCCGGAGGAGGCCTTCCTGGTTCTGGATCCGGACCTGCACCGGGAAGACGGTCACGTTCTGCTCCGTCTGCGCCTGGGGCTCGATCTTGAGCACCGTTCCCTCGAAGGTGCGATTGGGGTAGGCGTCCACCGTGATCGTGGCCTCCTGCCCGGGCTGCACCTTCCCGATGTCGGTCTCGTCCACCAGCGTGCGGACCTGTACCAGATTGAGGTTGGCCATCTTGAGCAGTGTCGTGCCACCGCTCACGTTGGATGTGGCGGAGGCGATCACCGTCCCGCGCTCCACGTCCTTCTCGATAATCGTGCCGGTCACCGGCGCGCGGACGTCGGTGTCCTCGAGCTGGATGCGGGCATTGTCCACCGACACCTTTGCCCGGACCACGGCCGCGCTCGCGTTCGCGTAGTCGAGCAGCGCCTGCTCATGCTCCTGCTCCGTGATCGACTGCGACTTGAACAGCTCGTCGGCCCGGCGCTTCTGGCTGGTCGCGTTGGTGAGCTGCGCCTGGGCGACGTCGAGATCGGCCTGGGCCTGCGCCAGCGCGTTGCGGGCGTTCCGCGGGTCGATGCGCACCAGCCGCGCGCCCCGCTGGACGTGCTGGCCGGTCTCGGCATCGAGCTCCAGGATCTCGCCCGACGCCTTCGACTTCACCTCCACCGTGGTATCCGGCTCGATGGCGCCGGCGGCCTGGGCGGTGACCACGATGTCCCGCCGCTCCACGGGCACGGCCCGGTAGACGATCTGGGGCGCCTCCTTCTTGCACGCCGGCGCGAGCAGTACCAGCAGAGTCAAACCCAGCTCGATGCCGGCGGGCGTGGGCCGCTTCACTTCCGTCCCTCCGTCGCGAAGTCCCGCTCGACCCGTCCGTCCAGGAGGTGGATCTGCCGGCGTGCGTGCGCGGCGATGTCGGGCTCGTGCGTGACCAGGACGATGGTCTGGCCTTCCTGGTAGAGTGCCTCGAACAGGGCCATGATCTCCTCGCTGGTGGCGCTGTCGAGGTTGCCGGTCGGCTCGTCGGCCAGCAGAATGCTCGGCCGGTTCACCAGCGCGCGGGCGATTGCCACGCGCTGCCGCTGGCCGCCCGAGAGCTCGTTGGGCCGGTGCTGCACCCGGTCACCCAGCCCCACCCGGGTGAGCGCCTCCATGGCGAGCGTGCGTCGCTCCTTCGAGCCCAGCCCCGCGTAGACCAGCGGCAGCTCCACGTTGTGAAGCGCGGTGGCCCGCGGCAGCAGGTTGAACGTCTGGAAGACGAACCCGATCTCCTTGTTGCGGATCCGCGCCAGCTCATCGTCGCCCAGCTCGGAGACGCGATGACCATTCAGCCAGTACTCGCCCCCGCTGGGGCTGTCGAGGCAGCCGATCAGGTTCATCAGGGTGGATTTGCCCGAGCCCGATGGTCCCATGATGGCCACGAACTCGTTCTTCCGGATGACCAGGTCCACGCCGGCGAGCGCGTGCACCACCTCGCCCCCCATGTCGTACTCCCGCTGGAGGTTCCGCGTGACGATGACGGCATCCAGCGGGATGTCCGGCGGCAGCGCGGCCATCCGCTCGGCGGTGTCGCCCAGGCTCGCGGTCACAGGGTGCGTCCGATGAGCGCTTCGATCTGCGCCCTGGCCCGCAGATAGTCGAACCGGGCGGTCACCACGTTCACCTCTGCCTGATCGAGGGCTTCCTGGGAAGTCAGCACGTCCACGATGGTCGAGGCGCCCAGCCGGTAGCGCTCCTGCTGCACCCGCAGGTCCTCGGTGGCGGCCACGACGCTGGTCTGGGTGATGTCGATCTTGGACCGCGCCGCGTCGAGCTCGGCCAGCCGCTGGGTGAGCTCCGCCTGCACTGCCCGGCGCTCGTCCTCGGCGGTGGCCTGGGCGAATTCGTAGCTCGCCTCCCGCTGGGTGATCGCGAGCTCGCGGTCGAACCGATTGAACAGATTCCAGCTCAACTGCAGACTGACCTGCCGCTGGTTGAAGAACGTATAGTCGTTGGCGCGGCTCGCGTTCCAGCCGGTGTTGGCGCCGAGCGTGAGGCTGGGCCAGTAGGCCGAGCGGGCCGCGCGGATGTCCGCGCTGGCGGCGCGCGCGCTGGCCACCGCGCTCTGAATCCGCGGGGACCGCGCTTCGGCCTCGCTGCGGAGCGCCTGGGTATCGACGGCGGCGACCATGCGGTGAAAGCTCGAGTCGTCCGCCGCCTGGACCCGGCCCACCTCGCCCACCAGTCGCGCGAGACCCGCCTCGGCCGTGGCCAGGTCGGTACGCGACTGGATCAGGTCGAGGCGAGTGTTGCCCAGGGTGACGAGCGAGCGCAGCGAGTCCGACCGCGTGGCCGAGCCGGCCTGGAGCTTCGCAATGGACACCTTGAGCTGTTCCTCCGCCCGCCGGACACTGGCCTCGCGCACGCCCACGAGCTGCGCGGCGGCGAGCGCATCGAAGAACTGGTTGGTGGTGGTGAGGGCCTGCTGGAACCGGGCGTCCACCAGGGAAGCGCCGGCCTCGTCCTCGCCGGCGCGTGCCGCCTGGAGCTCCGCCCCCCGGCGGAACCCGGTGAAGAGGTCCACGCTCGCGCTCAAAGAGGTGGTGAGACTCCGATTGCTCGAGTTGCCCGACGTGAGCAGGCCGGTGAGCGGGTCGATCCGGTTGGCCCCCTCGGAGAAGAATTCGCTGGCCGACGAGCCGGCCGTGACCGAGGGAAGGAAGGCGCCCCAGGCGTTCCGGCGCTGGGCGGCCGCGGTGGTGACGCCGGCGCGCGCCTGGACCACCGCCGGCTGGGTCCGCTCGGCCAGCCGGATCGCCTCCGCCAGGGTGACGGTCCGCGCCTGCGCCACCAGTGGGGAGCAGGTCAGGGCCGACGCCAGCACGAGCAGAGGCACGCGGTTCATGCGATCCCGGGAACGGGGCCGATGCTGAACAGGGGAGCGCCGAAAGATAGCGCCGGGCGGCATCACCGTCAGATTCGCGGCGCGAGGGCTTGGTCGCACGCCGGCCACCCGGAACTCACCGGTCCGCCCGCCGCCGGAACGCCTCGCGCCACGCACTCAGCGCCAGCCAGCCGCACAGCGCACCGAAGACGTACGCCGTGGCCGTCGGCAGGGCAAAGAAGAGCACGCCGAGCGCGACCAGCACCCCGCTCAGCGGCAGGAAGATCGAGCGCCGGGCGCTCGAGATCAGCGCCCGGACGGCGAGCCCGGCGCGCCGCCGGCGCTCCCGGCGGGTGGGGCGGTGGGCCATGTCGGCGACCTCGGGGTCTTCCCGCTGGAGCACGGTGGGAAGCGCCGCGCTGATCCGCTGCGGCCCGCGCACCGGACGGCGAACCACCTCGCGGCTCCGGGCCACGTCGAGCCGGAACTGCCGCTCCATCGCCTCCGCCAGTGTCGTGTCCTCGATCAGCACGTCGAGCTCCCAGTTGCCGACCAGGCTGGACGGATTCAGGTTGCTCGATCCGACACGGGTCCAGCGGCCGTCCGCCACCAGCGACTTGGCGTGCAGCATCGGGCCCTCCCATTCGAAGATCCGCACGCCGCTCCGGAGCAGGTCACGGTAGCCGATGCGCGAGAGGTTCCTGACCAGCGGCAGGTCGCTCGAGCCGGGGACGAGCAGCCGGACATCCACTCCGTCGCGCGCGGCGTCGCGCAACGCCTGGAGGAGCCTGGGCGGCGCGACGAGATACGCGTCGGTGACCCAGAGCCGGCTGATGCTCCCGGCCGCGAGCAGCTCGATGACCCGATAGGCCCGCTCCCGGCCGGGCTCGCCGCCGATGACCCGGACCTCCGCGTCACCCTGGGGCGTGACCCGGCCGGCGACATCACCCTCCGGCAGCGTCCCGCCGGCGATGGCCCAGGTCCGGCCGAACGCCTGGTCCAGCACGGCCGCGGCCGGCCCGGCGATCTCGACCGCGGTATCGCGCCAGGGATGGCCACCCTCGTCGTCCTCGCCCGTCCACTCGCAGCCGATGCAGAGACCGCCCATCACGGCACGCGACCCGTCGGCGACGACCAGCTTCCGGTGGTTGCGGGAGAAATTCGAGACCAAGTCCACGGGCGAGAGCGGCCGGAAGGGTCGCACCTCGACACCGGCCTCGCGCAGGGCTCGCCAGTATGCCCGTTTGGTGGCGAGCGAGCCCAAACCGTCGTAGAGCACGCGCACGTGGACGCCGTCGCGCGCGCGCGCCGCCAGCGCATCGGCGAAGCGCCACCCGGCCGCGTCGGAGCGGATGATGTAGTTCTCGAAGTGAATCCACCGGGCGGCCCCGGCGATGGCGTCGAGCATCGCCTGGTAGGCGTCGGGCCCGTCGATGAGCAGTCGGACCGCATTGCCCGGAATCGGCCGGCCGCCGGCCGCGCGGTTGATCGCGCTGGTGACTGTCTGCTCGGCGCTGACCACGAGCGGGCCGGCCGATCCTGCGGTCATGGGGCGCCGAGGCCGAGGAGTCGCTCGTGCGGCCGAAGGGCGCCGAGCACGAACGCGATGTGCTCCTCCAGTGGGACGCCCAGCTCGGCCGCGCCCTGGATCACGTCCTCCCGGCTGACGCCGCGGGCAAATGCCTTGTCCTTGAGCTTCTTCCGGACGCTCGACACTTCGAGGTCGGCGAGGCTCCGGGACGGCCGCACCAGCGCACAGGCCACGAGGAAGCCGCAGAGTTCATCCACCCCGAAGAGCGCGCGGGCCATCGGGGTGTCGCGGGGGACCCCCGTGTAGCTCGCGTGTCCGAGAATGGCGCGGCCGCTCGCCTCGGGCAGTCCGAGGCTGGTCAGGATCCGCACCCCCTCCGCCGGGTGCTCTTCCGTGGCCGAGTGGTCCGGGTTGGGGAAGCGCTCGTAGTCGAAGTCGTGCAGCAATCCCACCAGGCCCCACGCCTCCACATCCTCCCCCGCCCGCTCCGCCATGGCGCGCATGGCCGCCTCGACCGCATACATGTGCCTCCGCAGCGGCTCCGAGGCGGTGTACTCGAGCATGAGGGCGAGGGCGTCGTCGCGGGTCATGGGCGGTGAGCGGTAAGAGGTGAGAGGTGAGAGGTGAGAGGTGAGCGGTGAGCGGTGAGAGGTGAGAGGTGAGCGGTGAGAGGTGAGAGGTGAGTCTGCGTTGCCTCTTACCTCTCACCTCTTACCGCTTACCTCTTACCTGTCACTGCCTCTCACCGTTTTGCGCATATCCCGCGGTCAGCGGGACCCTCGTGGCGAGCTCGCCGTCGAGTGAAATCTCGAACGCAAACGTGCCGGGCCGGGGGAGCGGGATGTCGAAGACCAGGACGGCGCCCGCCTCGACGTCCACGATGCCGGCCGGCGGCTCGCCGAACTGGACCGTGCCGTCGCCGCCGAGCAGCTCCGCGCCGCTCTCGTCCACGAAGCGGATGCGGATGGTGTGGATGCCGATCTCGGTGCGGCGCCCTCGCACTCGGAGCACCAGATGGGTGCGGGGACACACGGCCGGGAAACTGGTGAGCCAGACGTGCTGGAACATGCCAAGCACGCTCAGCTTGCCCTGCTGGTCGATCAGGGCGTAGTCGGCGACAATCGCGAAGTCGAGATGCAGTCAGGCCACCCGGATCGAGGTGACGACGTCGTTCTGCTTGATGCCGTTCACCACGTCCATCCCCTGGCGCACCTGCCCGAACACCGTGTGCACCCCGTCCAGGTGCCGCTGGGGCGAGTGGCAGATGAAGAACTGGCTTCCGCCGGTGTCCTTCCCGGCGTGCGCCATCGAGAGCGTGCCGGCCTCGTGCTTATGGGTGTTGAGGTGGGTCTCGCACTTGATGTGGTACCCGGGGCCGCCGGTACCGACGCGGGGATTGTTCGCGTCCTTTGAGAGCGGGTCCCCGCCCTGGATCATGAAGTTGTTGATGACCCGGTGGAATCGGGTGCCGTCATAGAACTCGCTGTTGGCGAGCTTCTCGAAGTTGGCTACGGTATTGGGCGCCTCGGTGTCGAACAAATCGGCGACGATGGTGCCCTTGCTGGTCTCGATGGTCGCGGTCTTGGCCACGGGAAGGTCTCTCCTGGGTGGGGTGCCTCAGGCAATCTAACAGCGTGATGCGGCGCTCAACCGGCGGGAGCATTCGCGCCCACCTGGGGACCGAGGTCCGCCAGAACCGCCCGCCATGCCGCTTCGCTTCCGGCCGGCGCGCGGCAGCTCATTCCCGTGCAGGCATACCCGGACGGAGCCCGCCCGGCCGCCACCATTCCCGCCATCGCGGCCGGGAGCGTGTCCGCGGCCGCCCGGCTCGGGGCGATCCGCCGCACCACGCGCCGCGGAATGAATGCGCGGAGCGCGTCGGCGTGCATGGCCTCGGCTACGGGATCACCCGGCTCGCCCACGATCACCAGGTGCGTGGTGGGCGAGAGCAGCCAGTCCACCGCCAGCAGGTACGCGGCGGCGTGCAGCCCGAGCGCCTCGGCACGGCCGGCAAACGCCCGCACCAGCGCCAGGCCGCGCTCCCGCCAGCGTCCATCTCCGGTGAGCTCGTGCAGGCGCGCGCAGACGATGCCCGCCACGCCATTGGGCGAGGGCGCTGGCGCGTCCTGCACCGGCTTGGCTCGCGCGGGCAGCAGTCCCAGCTCGTCCCGCCGTCCGCGAGCGGCATCGAACAGGCCGCCCCCGCCGGCGTCGTCCCAGTAGTCCGTCCATACCCGTTCCATCAACCGCTCCGCCCAGGCGATCCACGCCGCGTCGCCCGTGGCTTCGGCGGCATCGAGTGCCCCGGCCGCCACCTGCACCTGGTCGTCCAGCAGCCCGCTCACGCCGCCCGGCGTGTGCGCCACCGCGTCCTCGGCCACGCGCTCCGACCGGAGCCGCTCCAGGGTCAGGAGCGCGTGGAGTCGGGCGTCCCCATCGCCCAGCACGGCACCGGCGCGGAGCATCGCCGAGGCCAGCATGGCGTTCCAGCTCGTGTAGCGGGTGCGGTCCACGAACGGCGCCGGCCGGGCCGCGCGAGCCGCGAGCAGCTTCGCCTGGGCGCGGCCGAGCGTGGCGCGCACCTCGTCCTCGGGTTGGGCCAGCCGGAGCGCGAGCGCCGGTACCGTGGCCGCGACGAACAGGACGTTCTTGGCGGGATTGTGGTGCATCTCCCCGGCGGTGCCGATGTCGTAGTACGCGGCGGCCACCTCGAGCTCCGGCGGCGTCAGCACCGCCGCGGCCTCGTCCCGGGTCCAGGTGAAGTAATCGCCGTCGTCGTCGAGTCCCACGTCGGCGTCCTGGCTCGCGCCGTAGCCGCCCTCGGGGTCCGCGAGCACCTCCCGCACCCAGCGCACGATGCCGCGCGCAGTCGCCCCGTACTCCACCGTGCCGAACAGCGCGTGCGCGTCGAGATACGCCTTCAGCAGCTCGGAGTTGTCGTACGACATCTTCTCGAAGTGGGGCACGATCCACTCGGCGTCCACGCTGTAGCGGTGGAACCCGCCGCCGAGCTGGTCATAGACGCCGCCGCGGGCCATTCCCTCGAGCGTCCGGTCGAGCATGCGGCGCGTCTGGTCGCCGGGCTGGTCGAACCAGCGGTGGAGCAGGAACGTCATGGCCCCCGGATGAGGGAACTTGGGCTGCTGCCGAAGCCGCCGTTCACCGGATCGAACACCCGCGCCATCTGGTCCACGGCCGCGTCGAGCATCCGCGGCGTCACCTCCCCGGGCGCCGCTTCGTCGAGATCGTCGGCCACGACGCGTCGGATCGCCTCCGCCTGCGACTGCACCTGCCCGCGGCGCGCGCGGTACGCCTCGAGCACGCTCTCGAGCACCGTCCGGAAACCCGGCCGGCCGTACGCCCCGTCCGGCGGGAAGTAGGTGCCGCCGTAGAACACCTCGCCCGCCGGCGTGAGGAACGCGGTCAGCGGCCAGCCACCCTGACGGGTGAGCGCCTGGACCGCTCGCTGATACCGCGCGTCCACATCGGGACGCTCGTCCCGGTCCACCTTGATGCAGATGAAGTGCTCGTTCAGGAAGCGGGCGAGCTCCGGGCTCTCGTACGACTCGCCATCCATGACGTGGCACCAGTGGCACCAGACCGCGCCGATGTCGAGCAACACCGGCCGGTCGTGGACGCGGGCCGCCGCGAAGGCCTCTTCACTCCAGGGGAACCAGTGGATCGGCTGGTGGGCCGCGGATTGCAGGTAGGCGGACGGCGAGGCGGCGAGGCGGTTCGAGCTCATGGCTGGAAGGTAGCAAAAAGGGCGCACGAAAGTGCGCCCTCCGCGTTCACCCGCGGCCCATCAGGCCGGCGTCAGGATCCGGTCTTGTGGCTCAGCGAATAAACGTAGGCCGCCACCGCCTTCACCTCGTCGTCGGTGATGGAGGAGCCCCCCTTGGGAGGCATCATGATGCCGCTCTTCGACTCGTTCTTGCGGGACGCCGGTGGTCACCTGCTTCACGATCGCGTCATAGGAGCCGTCGCTGTGGATCCATTCCGCATCGGTGAGGTTCGGGCCGACCGCACCCTGCGCGTTGGCGCCGTGGCAGGCGTAGCAGTTTCCCTTGCTGTGGAAGATGCTGTCGCCCTGCGCGATGAGGGCCGGCGTCACGGCCGCGGGCGCCTGCGCCAGGGCGGGGCGGCTCCCGAGCACCGCGGTGAGCGCGAGCAGCAGAACGGCGCGGATCCTGGTGTCCATCGTGGCTCCTGTGGGTGACGGCCGGATTGAGCCTGCGGGCTCTTGAGAATACAGCCCCGGGAGGGGCGGTCAAGGCGGGCGGCCCGGCTCAGTTCGTCCCCACGGGGCGCGGGCGGAAGATCTCCGCGTCGTAGGCGCTTCGCGGGTTCCACAGTACCCAGGACGTGATCCCCAGCTCCTCCGCGGCCCGGATCTGCTCGCGCACGAGCGCCGGGCGTGTAGCGCGGCGCCCCCAGGGTGAAGGCCTGCAGATAGGGCCGGATCTCGGCCGTCTTCCCCAGCGGCTCCGACCGGCGAATGGCGTCCTGCATGGCGCGCCGGATGACCTTGTAAGGCTCGCCGTTCGGGTGCTTCAGGCTGTAGTACCCGCGGAAGTAGTGGCTGGGGTAGACCATCGGCAGGACTACGTCCGCGGTGGTGACCAGGTCCTCCCACATCTGCCCGATTCCCATGTCCGTCGGCGCGCTGGTGGTGAGTCCGAAGACGTCGATGGTGAACGGCACGCCGAGGGCCCGGGTCCGCTCGCCAAGCAGCCGGAGGTTCCGGGCGACGCCTTGCCGCTTGGTCTCGCCCGGGTGTCGGCCGGCGAAGACGGCGCTCGCCAGCCGGCTCTCGGGCTCATCGGGAAACCGGACGTAGTCGTACTGCACTTCGGCGAAGCCCACCCGCACCGCCTCCGCCGCCAGCTGGGCGGCGTAGACCCATACCGAATCGTTGAACGCGTCCACCCAGGCGAAGTCGAGCCGGTCGTGCCACAGGCCGCCATCCACGTGGCGGACCGACCAGCCCGGCTTTCGCGAGGCGAGCAGCGGGTCCTTGGCCACGACGATGCGCGCGATCGGGTGGATCCCGTGCTCCCGCATGACCCGGAGCCGCTCGCGCACGTCGCGCGCGCGGAGCTGTCCGTTGGCCCCGATGGCGATCGCGGTTGGCACCTCGGATCGGTAGGTCAGGTAGCCGGTGTCGTCCTTGACGTCGACGACGAACGCGTTGATTTCGGTTCGCTCGGCCAGGCGAACCAGGTCGTAGAACCGCCGGCCGCCGAACGACCACGCGTTGACGTAGATGGCGTGCACCGGGCTCGGCGGCCGGGTGAGGGGCGGCGCCGGGGGCACGAGCGGGAACTCGATCCGGGGAATCGCCAGAAGGGAATCGGGGAGTGCCGGCGCCGGGGGGAGCTCGTCACCCCATCCCGCCGGCTGCTGCGCGGACAGCGATGCAATGTGCAGGGAGACCGCCAGAACACCACACGCGAAAAACCGGCGCATCGAAGTCCTGAGAGTGTGGGAGACGGCGGCGGACGCGAAGCCGATCCGCGCCCGCCGTTCCCACGCAAATCAGGGGCCCGGTGCCACCGGCCGGATCTCCACCCGACGGTTGGCCGCGCGGCCGCGCGGCGTGGTGTCCGGCGTGAGCGGCACCGACGAGCCGTATCCCCTCGGCACCACCTGCTGGTAGCCCACGCCCTTCACCACCAGGTAGTCGCGCACCGCTTCCGCCTGCAGCGAGGAGATTCGCAGGTCGTCGGACGCGGCGCCGGTATTGTCGGTGTGCGCGCCGATCTCGACCCGCGCCTTCGGATCGGCGTGGAGCAGGTCGGCGAGCGAGTCGAGCGCCACGTAGGACGACGGCTGCAGCCGGGCCGTCCCCGGGACGAAGCTCACCGCGGGGAGGATTCCCGCGGCGATCCCTCCGGAGGTCGGCACCTGCACGTTGGGGCGTCGCAGCGGGCGGCCGACGGTGTCGGGCTGGACCCGGGGGGGCGGCTGCGCGGCGCTGGACTCCGGGGCAGACGTTGCGGGCTGCTGCGTGCTGCTGCACCCGCGCGTGTCCACCGTCGCGCCGGTCGGCGTCCGGGGGCAGCGGTCGAGGCCGTCGAGCACCCCGTCGCCGTCCTCGTCACCCGGGCAGCCGAGGGCATCCACGGTGGCGCCGGCCGGGGTATCCGAGCACCGGTCGAGACCGTCGGGGATCTTGTCCCCATCGCTGTCCCGGGGGCAGCCGCGCGGATCCACCAGCACGCCGGCGGGAGTATCGGGACACTTGTCGAGCCCATCGGGGATGTTGTCACCATCGGAGTCCTGGGAGCAGCCGCGGGTGTCCACCGCGGCCCCGGCGATGGTGCTGGGGCAGCGGTCGACGCCGTCGGGCACCCCGTCGTTGTCGCTGTCCTGCGGACAGCCGCGCCCGTCCACGCTGGCGCCGGCCGGCGTGCCCGGGCAGCGGTCGCGGTTGTCGAGCACGCCGTCGGCGTCCTCGTCGAGGATCGGCCGGCTGCCCAGCATCAGGCTGACACCCACGTTCAGGCCGAAGTTGGAGAGCGATACCGGCTCCCCGCTTGGCGGAGTGCTCTTGTTCCGGCTGTAGAGCCCCTCGCTCCGGATCATCAGCGTCGGGGAGACCGCCGCCCGGAATCCGAGGCCCGCGAGCAGCGCGCCGCTGCTGCCGCAGATCGGGGCGCCGGGGGTGGCCGCAGTCGGGCAACTGCTGCCGTACTTGGTCGTGCCCGCCCCGGCCTTGAGGTAGAACGAACTCGACCGTCCCACCAGGATGTTGTAGAGCGCCGACCCGGCAAAGGTCTTCACGCTCACGCCTTCGTCGCCCGTCTGCGTCTTCGGCGAAGCGATCCCGCCCTCGAGCTCGATCGAGAAGTTGAGCGGCAGCCACACCCCGACCCGTGCCACGCCGCCGGGGGCACCCCCGAGGTCGGTGGCGTTGTCGAAGGACTGATACGCGCCGGCGGCGCCGAGCTCGACGAGGTACTTGCGCTGCTGGGCGACGCCGGGATGGGCGCACGCGAGCAGCAGGGCGAGGCCGGCCAGGAGCCGGAGCCCCCGGGCCCGGCCCCCCGCGGGGCGTGGATAGGTTCGCATGGATCAAATAGATACGACTTCCAGGAGTGTCTGACAAGGACTCACGCCGGGACGCACGTGCGCCCTTGGCTTCGCCGACGGGGCGCGCTACGATTCGCACGGTTCTCACCCCGAGCCGTGGAGCGTGCCTATGCGCGTGGTCATCGAATACTGCGTCGTCTGAAACTACGAGCCTCGAGCCACCGGTCTGGCGGCTGAGCTGAAGGATGCGATCCCCGACGCCGAGATACGACTGGTACCTTCGTCGGGCGGAGTTTTCGAGGTCACCGTGGACGGCAATCTGGTGTTTTCCAAGAAGGCGCTCCGGCGGCAGGCCCAGCCGGGCGAAATCATTGCCCTGATCAAGTCTCCGCGCTGAGATGCGCGTGGCCATCTCGACCGGCGGCGGCGATGCCCCCGGGCTGAATGCGGTCATCCGCGCCGTCGTGCTGTCCGCCTACTACCGCGGATGGAAGTGCTACGGAATCCAGCGCGGCTACGAGGGGCTGCTCTCCTTCAACGGCGTCGTGCCGCTGGGGCCGCCCGAAGTCCGCGGGATCACCCACCTCGGCGGCACGATTCTCGGCACCACCAACCGCGGCAATCCGTTCCGCTACGTGATGCGACGGGAAAGCGGCGAAGAGTACGAGCTCGACCGCTCGGACGATCTCGTCGCCGCGTTCCGGGCCAGCGGATTCGACGCGATGATCTCGATCGGCGGCGACGGCAGCCTCCAGATCTCCCACGATCTGTGGCGCAAGGGACTGCCGATCGTCGGCGTGCCCAAGACGATCGACAACGACGTGAGCGGCACCCAGCGCACCTTCGGCTTCGACAGCGCGGTGGCCACGGCCACGGAGGCGATCGACAAGCTGCACTCCACCGCCGAAAGCCACGACCGCGTCATGGTCGTCGAGCTGATGGGCCGCTACGCCGGGTGGATCACCCTGTACAGCGGCCTCTCCGGCAGCGCCGACGTCATTCTTCTTCCCGAGATCCCGTTCGACATCGAGAAGGTGTGCGACAAGATCCGGAGCCGCGAGGCGGCCGGCCGGCACTTCAGCATCGTCGTCGTGGCGGAAGGGGCTCGCCCGCGGGACGGGACGGTCGAGCTGGTGGAACGGCGCGGCGTCGGCACGGTGGACCGGCTGGGCGGGATCGCGAGCAAGGTGGCCCGCACGATCGAGCATCACACCGGCAAGGAGACGCGGACCCTCGTGCTGGGCCATCTCCAGCGCGGTGGCTCGCCCACCACCTACGACCGGCTGCTCGCGCTCCGCTTCGGGGCCGCCGCGGTGCGCGCCATCGCGGATGGCGCCTTCGGGACGATGGTGGGCCTCAACGGGCCGGACATCACGCGAGTGCCGCTGGAGCAGGTGGTCGGCCGCGCCAAGAACGTTCCGCTCGATTCCGATACCATCCGCACGGCGCGCGACCTGGGGATCTCCCTCGGTGACTGAACCCCGCTATCCCGCCGCGCATACGGAGAACGTGGTGGACGTGCTGCACGGCGAGCCGATCGCGGACCCGTATCGCTGGCTGGAGCGCGGCGAGGATGCCGAGACGGTGGCCTGGACCGAGCGGCAGAACGCGCTGACCGAGGAATGGCTGGCTCGGCAGCCGGCGCGCGAGCGGATCCGCCGGCGACTGGAGCAGTTGCTGGCCATCGACGTGCTGGGGGTGCCCACGCCGGCGCGCGGCCGCTACTTCTACCCGCGGCGCGAGGGCCGACAGAACCAACTGGTGCTGTATGTCCGCATCGGCCTCGAGGGCGACGATCGGGCGGTGGTGGATCCCAACGCGCTCGGTCCCGCCGGCACCACGGCGCTCGACTGGTTCTTTCCGAGCCAGGACGGGCGGCTCCTGGCTTACGGACTGTCGGAGAACGGGAGCGAGCAGAGCGTGCTCCGCGTGCGCGACGTGGATCGGGGCGCCGATCTCCCCGACCTGATTCCCCACACCCGCGCCGCGGACCTCGCTTGGCTGCCGGATGGCTCCGGCTTCTACTACACCCGCTACCCCTCGCCGGGCGAGGTGGCCGAGGGCGAGGAGCATTACCACCGCGCCGTCCATTTCCACCGGCTCGGCGCCGACCCCGCGGCCGATCCGCTGGTCTACCGCCCGGCGCAGAAGGAATACTGGCCCGGGGTGGGCCTGTCGCCTGACGGGCGCTGGCTGCTGATCACCGTGGCCCGCACGTTCGACCAGACCGATCTGTACCTGGGCGACCGACGCCCGGGCATCGAGGTCGTCACCATCCCGCCGCTCGTCCCCGTCGCCGAAGGCCTGCCCGCGTCGTTCGGCGGAGAGATCGCGCACGGCCGGCTCTTCCTGCGCACCGATCTCGACGCGCCCACCTACCGACTCTACGAGGTTGACCCCACGCGACCGGCGCGGGGCCACTGGCGTGAGTTGGTGCCGGCCCGGCCCGACGCCGTGCTCGACGGCTTCGCCATCGCGGGCGACCAGCTGGCCCTGAGCTATCTCGAGCGCGCCTCATCCCGCCTCCGGCTGGCCGACCTCGACGGCGGCCTCAGGCGGGAGATCGAGCTTCCGACGCTTGGCAGCCTGTTCGGGCTCGGCGCCGAATGGGACGGGCACGAGCTGTTCTTCGGCTTCTCCTCCTACACCGTGCCCCCGAGCGTGTACCGGATCGACCTCGGCCGGGACGAGCAGACGCTGTGGCGCCGGGTCGAGGCGGATGTGGACCCGACCCGATTCGAGGTGCGCCAGGTGATCGTGCCGTCGCGCGACGGGACGCCCGTTTCCATGTTCCTGGTGCACGCCCGCGGTCTGGGCCGTACGGGCGACACCCCGACCTATCTCACCGCCTACGGCGGCTTCAACATCAGCATGACCCCGGCGTTCTCCCGCTCGCTGCTGCTCTGGCTGGAGCACGGTGGCCTGGTGGCGGTGCCGAACATCCGGGGGGGCGGCGAGTACGGCGAGAGCTGGCATCAGGCGGGCATGCTCGGCCGCAAGCAGAACAGCTTCGATGACTTCATCGCCGCGGCGGAGTGGCTCATTCGCGAGGGATACACCCGGCCGGAGCGGCTCGCGGCCGCGGGCGGATCCAATGGCGGGCTGCTGATGGGCGCGGTGCTGACCCAGCGGCCCGACCTCTTCCGGGCGATGGTTGTCCAGGTGCCACTGCTCGACATGCTGCGCTACCACCTGTTCCAGATCGCCCGGCTGTGGATCCCGGAGTACGGCTCGCCGGAGAAGGCGGAGGAGTTCGCGTGGCTTCGGGCGTATTCGCCCTACCACCATGTGCGGCCCGGCACCGCCTATCCAGCGGTGCTGATCGCGACCGCGGAGAGCGACACGCGGGTGGACCCGATGCACGCGCGGAAGATGACGGCGCGGCTGCAGGCCGCCACCGGCATCGCCCCGCCCGGTGCTGCTCCGGCTGGAGTCGCAAGCCGGGCACGGCGCCGGGAAGCCCTTCTCCAAGCAGCTCGACGAGCTCACCGACACCTGGACATTTGTGTTTTCGGAGCTTGGGGTCGAGGTTTAGGCCTGACGCCACCTGGGAGCACCGTCATGGCCTATGAGTCCCGCCCCGCAGCCAGCATGTCCCACCCCGACCGGTGGCTGGCCTTCCTGCGCGTGGTGGTCGGACTCTACTTCGCGAAGGCCGTGGTGACCAAGCTCGGCATCTTCATGGTGGGTGGGATACTGCCGCTGCCCGGGGTGTCGGACCGGTGGATCGGCGTGATGCCCAAGATCATCGCCAAACAGGCGTCGGATAACCCGATCCTGTTCTACAAGCACTTCCTCGACAACACCGTGCTGACTCACCCTGAGACCTTCGCCCACCTGACCGCCTGGGGCGAGACGATCACGGGCATCGGCCTTACCCTCGGCCTGCTGACCGGGGTTGCGTCGCTGGTGGGCCTCATCCTGGCGGTCAATTACGGCCTCGCCACCCAGTGGATGTCGTCGGGGCAGCAGGGCCTCCACATCATGCTCGTGGCGATGATGATCGCGTTCTTCTTTGCCCGGGCTGGGCGGACGTGGGGGCTCGATGCGCTGCTCTGGAGCGCACGGCCGAAGTCGCTCTTCGCCCGACGGCCGTTTTCCTAGGCTCGGCTCCGCCCCCTCTTACCGCCCCATCCCCGGCGGCGCTCGCCGCATTCCGCCCACGACGCCGTCAGCCTCGCAGTGGGCGTCCCGCGCGCTATAGACCACGCAGAACACGCCGTCCGAGTGCCATCGCTCGTACCAGCGGCGCATGACGCCCCGGTCCTGGGCGGAGAAGCGGGTCGAGGGAAGCTCGGCCGTGTAGAGCGCCACGTGCGTGTGCAGCGTGCCGCTCCACTCCGGCGGGCCGCACCGCGCCACCGACGACTCCGACGCGATGCTCATCGAGTCGGCGCCCTCGGGCGCCAGCGCCAGGATCCGGCTCACGAAGACGGTGTCGTTCCGGACCGACGCACCCAGGCAGGCCACCCGCTCCTGCTTCGCGGCCACGCTCTCGGTCCAGAGTGCCCGGATCGCGAGCCCCGCCTCCCGGCTGAACCGGAACGCGGGTTCCGGGCGGCGGAGGCTGTCTTCCTGCGCGTCCGCACGGCCGCTCACGAGCGCGAGTGCAAGTGCGAGCACCAGCCACACGGCGCGCACGGCGGTCAGAACTTCGCGCTCGGCAGGATGAGCACGCGCGATCCGTCGATCTCGCAGTGCGCCTGGTTCTCGCCGTAGAGCAGACAGAACGTACCGTCCGCCTTCCAGCGCTGCCACCACATCAGCATCACTCCGCGGTCGGAGCCGGAAAACATGCTGAACGGGCGGCCGTTGCCGTCGAGCGCGATGTGCGTGTGCACCGTCCCCTGCCATGCCGGCGGCCCGCAGGTCTCGAGCGAGCTCATGGCGGAGACGGCCATGGAATCGGCGCCGGCGGAGAGGGGCATGATCCGGGTGATGCGGAGGGTGTCGCCGTCCACGGTGCTCGCGAGACAGGCGACCCGCTCGGCCCCGGCCGCCACGCTGGCGGCCCAGAGCTGTTGCAGCGGGCCGCGCGCCGCGGCGTCCACGCGGAACGCGCTGGGCGGCCCCTGGAGGCCGGCCAGCAGCGGCGCGGCGGCCAGCGCCGCCACCAGCCGGGCTCTCACGGCGTCCGGCCGATCGCGACTCCCCAGGGGAGCTTCCCGACCGGGATCTTGTGGATCACCGTGAGCTTGTCGGTGTCCACCACGGTGACGTCGTTGGATGGTCCGTTGGCCGTGTAGAGCCGCCGGCCATCGGGGGTGAGCGCGATTCCCCACGGCCGCGTCCCCACCGGAATCGACGTGATCACCGAGTCGGCGGCCACATCGATCACCGAGACCGTGCCGCCTCGGCCGTTGGAGACGTACACCCGCTTTCCGTCGGGCGACATGGCGGTCCCCATGGGCCGCGAACCCTTCGGCATTTCGAGCACCTTGAGGGACTTCCGGGCGGGAACGTCGATCACCCACACGGTGCCGTCCACCTCCGAGGTGACGAAGGCGCGCGAGCCGTCCGGCGTGAACGCGAGGGAGCGCGGCCGCTTTCCGACCTCGATGTGGCCGAGGACCTTGCCGCTCTTCGTATCGATGATCGTCAGGTTGTGGGCGGTTTCGCCGGTGACCCACACCGTGTTGCCGTCGGGCGCGACGGTGACACCCTCCGGTTCCGTGCCCACGTCCACGGTCGAGCGGATCTTGCCGCTCGCGATATCCACGATCGATGCTTCGCCCGCGTCCTCGTTGGAGACGAAGAGCGTGGCGCCATCGCGGCTGATGTCGAAGGTCTCCGGATCGGACCCGCCCGGAAGCACGCGCGTCACTTTCCGGCTCGCCGCATCCACCTCCGCGATCCCGTCCTTGGACTTGTCGGCCTTGAGCTTGTCGCATTCGGCGTCTGGCATCGTCGGCGGGCACTTGGGCGAGCCGCTCAGTGCCACGTACACCTTCTTCCCGTCCTGGCTCACCCGGACGCCGCGCGGGCGGGTGCCGACCGGAATCGTCGCCACCACGCTGTCGCTGCGCGTGTCGATGACACTGAGCTCCTGCGAGTCTTCGTTGGTGACGTAGGCGAGCAGGCCGGGCCCGGCCGGCGCCTGCGTGGCACTCGCCGAGCTGTCGCCGCCGGGGCGGGCGGCGGGCTCGCGGCCCTGGCAGGCTGCGGCGAGGACGAGCGCGCCGAGGGAAAGGGTACGGAGCAAGGTGTCAGTGGGCATCGAACGTCGCTTTCTCCCGGTGGCGAGCCTCGGCGAGGCCCTCGATGCGGTCCACGCCGATGGCGCCGGTGAAGTCCGCGCCGTCGATGTCGGCCTTGGCGAGCTTGGCTCCCGTCAGGTCGGCGCGGGTGAGGTCGGTCTGGATGAGATCCGCGTTCCGGAGGTCCGCGTGGTCGAGCTTCGCGCCGGCCAGCGTGGCATACGAGAAGTCAGCCTTGTAGAGGTTGGCGCCGGAGAGGTCGGCCCCGGAGAGGTCGGCGCTGACGAAGGTGGCGCGCATGACTCCCATGGACTGGTTCCCGGGGTCGGCCCCGACGTTGGCATTGGCCAGCGTGGCGCCCACGAGCCTCGCTTTGTGCAGATAGCCGATGATCCGAGTCCCGGAGAGGTTGGCCCCACTCAGGTCGGCGGCTTCGATAATGGTCGCGAAGAGGCTCGCGCCCGCCAGGTTGGCCCGGCGAAAGTCGGCCCGGCGCAGCACGGTCCCGTCCAGGTTGGCCTTGCGCAGATCGGCGCCCACCGCGGTGGCGTCGGTGAGGTTGCAACTGAACAGGTCGGCGCCGGCCAGGCGGGCGCTGTCGAGCGAAGCGCCGGTCAGATCGGCGTGGCGGAAATCGAGCCCTTCGAGATCCAGCCCCCGCAAGTCCGCATGCGAGAGATCGGGCGCCCTGGACGCCGTGCCCGCAGCCAGGCGCGCTTTGAGTTGGGGAAGGTCGAGCCGGACACGGGGCGTGCCCTGCGCCGGCGAGGCCTGCGCCGCCGTCGCCGAAGCCATGCCGCCCGCGAGCAGCAGTGTCAGGGCCGCGCACCGGACGGCAAGGGCGGGGCGGCTCGTGGCGAGCCGGTGGGGGGTGCGGCGGTCGTTGCTCATGGCGCTCCCTGGCGGTTGGGCCACCCTCAACTTACCCCTGACCGGCGCCCTCGGCTAAACCGGCGTACAGGTCCGCGCGGGTCAGTGGGAGCGAAACGTGGCCGTTCGCATCCGGCCGCCCCAGCACCGTCTGCGCCACGTCGATGTAGCCGCTGGCGAAGGAGCGGGCGCACCCGGCCATGTACAGCCGCCAGGTGCGGAAGGTCTCCTCGCCCACGAGCGCCGTCACCGCCGCGCGCGCGCGCTCGAGCCGCTGCCGCCAGCGACGGAGGGTCCGGGCGTAATGCTCGCGCAAGGTCTCGACGTCGCGGACCTCGAATCCCGCGCTCCGCGCCGCGCCCACGATCCGGTCGAGCGGCGGCAGCTCGCCGTCGGGGAAGACGTAGCGCTGCATGAACGATCCCGTGTCCCAGACCCGGCTCACGATCCGTGGCACCACGCCGGGCGTGGCGGCCTCGAGGCTACCCGTGATCCCGTGGTTGAGGAAGACGCCGCCCGGCCGGGTGAGGCGGAACGCTCGCGCGAAGTACGCGGGCAGTTGCTCCACGCCCACGTGCTCAACCATGCCGACGCTCACCACCTTGTCGAATTGCGCGTCGTCAGGGAGCTCCCGGTAGTCCCGCACCTCGACGCGGCAGCGCGCCGCCAGGCCTTCTTCGGCGATCCGCTGCCGCGCCCAGCGCGCCTGCTCCTCGCTCAGCGTGATCCCCAGCCCTTGGACGCCGAACTGCCGCACCGCGTGGCGCAGCAGGCCACCCCAGCCGCAGCCGATGTCGAGCAGCCGCTCGCCCGGCCGCAGACGCAGCTTCCGGCAGATGTGCTCCATTTTATCGCGCTGCGCCGTGTCGATGTCCTCCTGACCGGTCCGGAAGTAGGCGCAGGAGTAGATCAGCTCTCGGTCGAGCCACAGCCGGTAGAAGTCGTTCCCCACATCGTAGTGCGACCGGACCGCCGCCGCGTCCCGCCGCATGGAGTGGCGGCGCCCGTGAAGCGAGGCCGCCGCGGGACCGGAGGCAGCCGGCAGTCGCGCCGGTGCCCGGGGAAGCCCCGCGAGACAGGCGAGCAGCCGAGGCCAGACCCCGGGCGTGGTGAGCCGCTCGCGAAGCTGGTCGCGCAGCGCCGTGGCCGCCTCGAGGTCGCCCTCCACGTCGAAGTCGCCCCGGACGAAGGCCGCGGCCAGGCGCAGCTCGGACGGCGGGAGAAACATGCGACGGAGCGCGGATGGACCGGAGAGCGTCAGGGTGTATCGCGCGGGCATGCCGCCAGCGCGGTCTTCCAGATGCTGATCCCAGTAACGGACGGCGAACTCGCGCTCCTCAACCTGCCCGAACAGCAACGCCGCGGCCTCTCGGCACCGCGTGAGGATCGCGTCGGACGCGTGCGATGGCGAGTGGACGGATTCGGGCCGGAAGTGGATCGGGTGCCGCCAGCGGGCTGGCCGCCTGGCTGTTTCGGTGTGATTGGTTGCGGCCGGGAATATCGGCCGGCTCTCCCTGGACATCGGATCCTCCTCTCCGGATGTTGCGACGTACGTGATACAAACGAGAACTCCTGCCCGGCTCGGTTGAGCTGGGCAGGAGTCATCAACCGCTGGGCCTGAGCTCGGGGGTGAAGTCACCCCTCGCGTTTCACCGCCGGTCGGCCCGGTCCCATCTTGGCGTCGCTCCGCGACTTCACGTAGCTGTAGATCTTATCGATGGTCGGGATGTCCATGCCGAGCGCGCACCAGGCCGGCATCCCCTTGGGCACGCGCCCGGCACACACCGTCTGCACGAACAGCTCCTTGGTATTGATCGGCCCGTTGGGCTTGAGCGACAGGATGAGGTGCGGGGCGATGGTGGTGCCCAGCACGTCCTCGCCGTGGCAGCGGGCGCAGTTCAGGTTGTACTGCTTCCAGCCCTCGTATACATCCTGGCTCACGGTGTCGCGCGGGGCCTGGTGGTACGCGTCGCGGAGGTCCTGGGCCGCTGCCCGGGTGGTCACGGTCGAAGCGGCCAGGAGAACCGCGCTACCCAGCGCGGCGGCACGGAGAGCGGCGATGACGGGCGTGCGCATGCGTGCGGTGTTCCTTTCGTCGGTCTCGGCTGGGCTCAGCCCGGCCCGGCCTTCTTGGCCGAGTCGGCGGGGGCCGGCGCCGCCGTGGAGCGGGCAGCCTTCTCCTGGCCTGGCCCCTCCATCGGGAGCACCGGGACGTGGTATTCCTTGAGGATAGCCTGGATCTCGGGGCCCTTGCGCTCGAGCACGGCATTCAGGCTGTCCCGGAACTCCTTGTCGGACCGCCGTACCGCCATCCCGATGTTGTACTGGAACGGGATCTCGCTCAGGGAGTCGGTGGCGGGAAGCGGCGTCAACACCAGCGGCACGGGCGACTTGCTGGCGAAGTAGCCCGCCAGCGGCCCCCAGGCGAGTGCGATATCGACCGTCTTGTCCGCCACCGCCTTGATGACGTCGTCGGGCCGGTTCTGATCATCGAAGAAGGTGCTGAAGCCGGTGAGGTTGCCGACCACGCCGTGACGGCTCAGGGCCATGGCCGGGGGCGAGTTTTCGGCGTCGGAGGTGTAGATGTTCACCCCGATCTTGAGCTTCTTGAGCCGTGGGTCGGAGAGCGAGCTCAGGTCCTCGAGGCCGCTGCCCTGACGGGCCACGAAGAAGTAGCCGGAGCGGAAGTACGGCTTGGTGGCGCCCGCCATGTCGAGGCCGACCGGTGCCTCGATGGCCATGTCGCAGTACTGGCCATTGAGCACCCGGAAGTACCCCCGACGCGTGGGAAACCAGAGGTAATCCAGCTTCGAGTGCAGTCCTGGGCAATCAGCGTGGCGATCTTGTTTTCGTACCCCTCACCCTTGTCGTTCGAGGAGGGCATGTTGTCCGGGTCGGCGCACACCCGAATGAGGCCCGGTTGGCGCGGTGCGGGACGCTGGGCGTGTGCCGGGACGGCGGCGACCGGAGCGGCGAGCGCCAGCAATGCGAGAGAACGGACCAGGTGGGATGCGGACCACGACATGAGATACCCCTGCCAATGCTTGGGGGCCTCCCGGCCGGCAACCGTTGTTGGACCGGTCGTGCCCCGGAACGGCACGGCGCCGGAGCTGACCGCGCCCCGGCGCCGTGCTCATTCTGTAATGTACCCCCGACCGGACCGGAGGGTATCCCCTCCGTGGTCGGGCCGCTGCTTACTTCATCGTCACGTTCTTCAGCCCGAAGACGGTCATGACGCCGCCCTGGTTGCTGAACTGCCCGGCATCGCCGAAGGCACCGAGCGCGCCGAGACCGGCGGTCGGATCTTCCGCCCCGATGCCGGCGGCCACGCCGATACCGGCCCAGCCACCGATGCCCGAGTAGACCGCGATGTTCTGCGACCCGTCCGGAGCGGTGTAGCTCATCGGGTTACCGATGATGCCCGAGGGCGTCTTGTACTGCCAGAGCACTTTGCCGCTCTTGGCATCGACACCCTTGAGCCAGCCCTCCATGGTGCCGTAGAAGACGAGCCCGCCGGCGGTGGCGAGCGCCCCGCCGTAGGCGGCCAGGTTCTCCTTGATCTCCCAGTTGACCTTGCCCTTCATCGGATCCCAGGAGATGAACCGGCCACGATTGCCGCCGGGGCCGGGGAACATCCGCACGATCGCGCCGACGTACGGCTGACCCGCGGTGTACTTGACCTCAACGCCCTCGTAGTCCATGCAGATGTGGTTCGTCGGGACGTAGAACATCCCGGTCTGCGGCGAGTACGCCGAGGGCTGCTGGTCCTTGAAGCCGATGGCGGCCGGGCAGATGCCCTCGCCGTTCTTCTTCGAGGAGGTACCGTACTTCGGGTCCTTGACCGGGACGCCGGTCGTGACCACGCCCTCGACCGGGGTGCCCGTGCCGCCGCTCTTGGCCCAGTTGATCGGGCCGAAGGCGTTGGCGACGACGACCTTGCCGTTGGTGCGGTCGACGGTGTAGCCGATGCCGTTCCGGTCGAAGTGGGCGAGCAGCTTCTTGCCGCCGTTCTCGAACAGGACGTTCTCGTTCACGCCGTCGTAGTCCCACTCGTCGTGGGGGGTCATCTGGTAGCCCCACTTCGCGTGACCGGTTTCCGGGTCGCGGGCGAAGATGGTCATGGACCACTTGTTGTCGCCCGGCCGCTGATCGGGGTTCCAGGTGCCCGGGTTGCCGGTGCTGTAGTAGAAGACGCCGGCATCGGGGTCGTAGGAGTACCAGCCCCAGGTGGTGCCGCCGCCGCGCTTCCACTCATCGCCCTGCCAGGTCGAGACGCCGAGATCCTTGCCCTTGTGCGACGCATAGTTCGCGTTCAGGTCGCCGTCGATGAGGGTCTCGCTGTCCGGACCGGTCGAGTACGCCGTCCACAGGTGGTCGCCGGTGTTGGCATCGACGGCCGTGACGCGGCCGCGCACGCCGAACTCACCACCGGAGATGCCCATGATCACGACTTCCTTGCCCGACTTGGTCTTGATGTAGATCGGGGCGTTGGTCATCGTGGCGCCCTGCTTGTAGTTCGTCGCCTCCGGGCCGGCGTTGGACTTCTCGGGGTGATGCACCTTCCAGAGCTCCTTGCCCGACTTGGCGTCGAGCGCCAGCAGTTCGCCCTGGAGGAGCTGGATGTAGATCTTCCCGCTCGGGCTGTAGGCCAGCCCGCGGTTGACCAGGTCGCAGCACGCGATTGGAATCGCGTCGGGCGACTGGTTCGGCACATACTTCCAGATCTGCGGCGCGCCGGCCTTCGACAGGTCGAGCGCGTACACGATGTTCGGGAAGCTGGTCTGCACGTACATCGTGCTGCCCACGACGAGGGGGTTGCCCTCCTGGCCGCGCAGGGTGCCGAGCGAGAACGACCAGATCGGCCGCAGCTCCGCGACATTGGAGGTCGTGATCTGCTTGAGCGGGCTGAAACGCTGCAAGCTGTAATCACGACCGGTCATGGTCCATTCGCCTTCGGGCGCGTTCAGGGTCCAGGCCCCCGATCGCGCCGCTTGGGCGTGGGCGGACGCTGCAACGGCTACACTCAGCCCTGCCGCGATCCCGCCGGACAGCACTTTCTGGGTAAAGCGGTTCATAACTGACCTCAGGATGAAGGGTGGTTCTACTGCTCTACTGCATTCGGTTGCCACGTGCCGTGTGACGCCTGCGAGTGCCGGAACGGCGGGGCGGCCACTGGGCTCGAGTGGCCGCGGTTCGAGGGCCGGCCGGCGCGACCTACACGCTAGCGGGCCGCTGGGGCGGCGGGCCGCGCTCGGCGGTCGCTCGCTCCCCGCGCTCGCTGCGGGAGAGGGTTTGCCCTGATGTACGCCTCGAGACGCCACCGCGGATTGTCGCGAGGCGCGCACCGGTGTCAGGGCACCGGGCCGTGCGGAAGCACGAGGCAACACTGGAGATGGATCGGGGACGGACGAAACGGGCAGGCAAGACGGGGGACGGCGACAGGGGAGACGGCGTGATGGCGCTGCACCACCGGCCGCGCCAGGCGCACGGCGTCCGGGGGACGGACCACGAAGTCGGTGTCATGCCAACGGTGGAAGCGAACGGGAACGATCCCATCTCACCCCTCAGCGTCGCCGCTGAACCCGCGTTGTGTCTCAGTAAGTAAGGAACGGCAGTTGGGGAGGCGGCGCTGCTGCGCGTGCCGCCTGAAGAATTCTGTGCCCGCTTCGGGCCCGCGGGGGCGGCCCTGAGACGGCCGGCTGCGTTCAGCTCGAGTCTGGACGTCAGTCAAGTCGCCGACTGCGGGAGGCTTAGAGGGGCCAGTATACACCGCGCAAAATGAACTGTCAATCAGGGACGCGGGCCAATTCCGAGCGCCAGACCCGGGCCCCCGTGCCGGCGAAGCCTCCCTCGAAAACCTGTCCGCCCGCTCCGATGAATCCGGCCGCGCGCGCGGCGAGTTCACGCGACTCCGCCGCACTCCCCACCAGGCCGTAGACGGCGGGTCCCCAGGAGCTCTGGCCCACGCCCGCCGCGCCCCACTCGGCCAGGCGGCGCACCAGCGTGGCCGACAGGCCCGGCGCGAAGGTGCCGCCCTGCTGCGGCGCGAACCAGGCCCCGGTTACCCGCTGCACCTCGGTGAGCGCGGCGCCGAAGCTCTCCAGCTCGCCTTCCACCAGCGCCGGCAGGAGCTGCATCAGCACGAGGTGGGCGACGCGCTCGACCTCCCGCTCGGGGGGAGGCGGGAGCTGCGCGAAGGCGGTGGCTTCCGCCTCGCCGCTCAGGCCAGGCGCCCCGTCCGGCACCGCGACGACGCATCGCCATTCTTCGGGCACCGCATAGCGCGCCAGCAGCGGGGCAATATCGTGGGTGCCCGGCCGCCGGCCACCCTCCACGATGAACCCGCCGAGGGCGAATGTCCAGGTGCCGATCGCCGAACGCCGGCCGCGGCCCACGGCCCGCGCCAGCGTCGCCGGGGTGGTGGGGAGCCCGTGCAGCTCAGCCAGCGCCCTCCCTACCGCCAGGCCAAGCTGGGTGCCCGAGCCCAGGCCGCTGTGCGCCGGGATGCTTCGGTGGACGGTGAGCCGCGCCCCACCGGTCAGTCGATGATGGGCCAGGAACCGCTGGGCGAAGGCGATCGCCCGGTCGGCCTCCGGGCCGTGCGCCGACAGCGCGTCGTCGGGCGCGACCTCGAGCACCAGCGACGGCTCGGGCACCGCGGCCCCCATCCCGCCGAAGCGGCGTCCGAGCTCGCCCCGGAGATCCAGCACCCCGAAGTGGAGCCGGGCGGCCGTCTCGACGAAAACGCTACCCTGCCCGGACATGCTCGGTCAGGAGCGCCATCGCCTCGCGCTCGCGGGGGCCGGCGGTCTTGTCCACGATCACCTGCAGCCGGGCGTATTCCGCGCCGATCTCCTCCGCCGGCAGCAGATGGGTCCGGGTGGCCAGGATGGCCGCCTCCAGCACCGCGAAGCGGGCGCGGTTGAAGCCGATGAACTCGCGCCGGAATCCCTGGTGGAGCACCCGCGCCTCGATGCGCGAACGGGGCGGGGTGTCGTCGAGCGTGAGCACCTCCAGCTCCCGCCAGGAGCAGGCGGCTTCCAGCACCGCCCCCCTGACCACCGTCGCCGGGGTCCAGGGGTACTGCGGGCTCGAGATGGCGGCCCGCGCGAACAGCATCACGTCATCCGTGATGTTCACCACCGCCACTCGCGTCTCGCGCACGTTCCGGAACGTGGTCGTCTCCAGGAACGGCTTGAGCACGATCGTCGGCTCGCCCCACTCGACGCCCATGGGGGCGAAGTTGATGGTGCCGTCCGCCGCCATGGAGGTGACGATCGATTCGATGATCATCGGACCAGGTCCACCGACGGCGGGTGCGTCGCCAGCGTGCTCGGCCCGGGACCCGCGGGTACCAGCGCCCCGTCGGCCGCCGGCGGGAGTGCCCGCGGCGTCGAGGGAACGCCGTGCAGGAAATGATCGAGCAGGCGGTAGCCGTGCTCGGTCAGGACGGATTCCGGATGGAATTGCACGCCGTACACGGGGTGGCTGGTGTGCCGCACCGCCATGATCTCTCCGTCCTCCGCGGTGGCGATGATCTCGAGCTCGGTGGGCACCGACGCGGGCGCGATCACGAGCGAGTGGTAGCGGGTGGCGCGGAACGGGTCGGGCAGGCCCTGGAAAATGCCGATGCCTCGATGATGGATCCACGACGTCTTCCCGTGCATCGGCCGGCCGGCCCGGACGATCTCCCCGCCGTACGCGGCGCCGATGCACTGGTGCCCCAGGCACACGCCCAGGATCGGGACCGCCGGCCCCAGCCGGCGCACCAGCTCGGTCGAGATCCCGGCATCCGCCGGCGCGCGCGGCCCCGGCGAGATGATGATATGCGACGGCGCCATAGCGGCGACCTCGTCCACGGTGACAGCGTCGTGCCGCCGCACCACCGGCGTCTCGCCCAGCTCCCGGACATAGCGGGCCAGGTTGTAGACGAAGGAGTCGTAGTTGTCGAGCAGGAGGATCATGGGGCGAGTCGCAAGTCCTGAGTCACGAGTCGTGAGTCGTGGACCATCGGGCCTCGATCGGCACTGACCCGGCGGCGCGACGGGCGGGAGGCCCGGTGACTCGCGACCCGCAACTCACGACTCGCGACTCAGCGCGCCGATGAGGGCGCGCGCCTTGTCCAGCGTCTCCCGGTACTCGAGCTCCGGATCGGAGTCCGCCACGATCCCGCCGCCCGCCTGAAAGTATACCCGCCCCCGGAGCGCCAGATACGTGCGGATCACGATGCTGGTGTCCATCGCCCCGGTCACCGAGATATAGCCGACCGATCCACAGTAGACCCCCCGTCGCGACGGCTCGAGCTCGGCGATGATCTCCATCGCCCGGACCTTGGGCGCGCCGGTGATCGAGCCCCCCGGAAACGTCGCCCGCAGGAGATCGAGCGCGTCGAACCCCGGCTCGAGCTCCCCCACGACGGTCGAGACCAGATGGTGCACCGTCGGGTGCCGCTCCAGCGCGAACAGCTCGGGCACCCGCACCGTCCCCGGCCGGCAGACCCGCGACAGGTCGTTCCGCAGCAGGTCCACGATCATCACGTTCTCCGCGCGATCCTTCCCGCTCTCCGACAGGGCGCGGCCGAGCGCCGCGTCGTGCATCGGACCGAGGCCGCGAGGGCGGGTGCCCTTGATCGGTCGCGTCTCGACCTGCCCGCCGTTCGCCTCGAGCCGGAGGAACCGCTCGGGCGACGCGCTGAGCACGGCGAGACCGCCGACATCCAGGTAGGCGGCGAAGGCCGCGGGGTTGCCGTGGCGGAGCCGCGCGTAGAGCTCGAACGGCGGCTCCGCGAGCGGCGCGTGGAACCGCTGCGAGAGGTTGGCCTGGAAGATGTCGCCCGCCACGATGTAGTCGCGCACCCGCGCCACGGCGTCGAGATAGCCGCGGTGGGTGAACGTCGAGCGCAGTCCCAGCGACTCGGTACCGGTAACGCCGAGCACCGGATAGGAGGGTGCTTCGGGCGCGGTCGCGGGTCCCGCCGCTGGCTGCTGGCGTGGCGCGCGGCGGACGGGCCCGCGGAGCCGCTCCCGGACCATTTCCAGGCGCTGCTCGGCGCGCGCACGCCGCCGCTCGCCGGTTTCGGGCAGGCCGGTGGACACGATCCAGGCGGTCTGAACGCGATGGTCCCAGGCGATGACCCAGTCGTACAGGCCGAGGATCACATCGGGAATCGCGAGATCGTCGTAGCGCGCTGCCGGGAGCCGCTCGAGCACCGCGCCGTAGTCGTAGCCGATGTATCCCGCGACACCGCCCTGGAACGGCGGGAGGCCGGGCACCGGATCGGCCGGGAACTCGGCCAGCAGCTCGCGGACGGCCACCAGCGGGTCGGCTTGAACCGTGGTCCACGGTCCCCCCGGGCCCCCGAGCTCCGTGCGGCGGCCCTTGCTCCGGATGACCCGCGCCGGGTCGGCGGCCAGGAACGAGTGCCGGCCGAGCTGGTGCGCCTCGCCCCCGGGCGCGGCGCCCGTCGCGCTGTCGAGAAAGAGGAGAAAGGGGAGGTCGAGAAAGCGAGCGGCGACCTCGAGCGGATCGCCGGCGGCCCCGAGGTTGTCCACTAGAGGCACGAACCTCTCGCTCACGGGACGCGGCTCACTGCGCCTCGTGCCCGGCCGCCCGCCCAGCGGCCCGCCGGCTGCGCTGGGTCAGCTTCACCCGCTCGGAGCGCACGTCGTCCGGCGGGGTGAGATAACCCCAGGAGAGCGCCCCCTCCTGGCGGTAGGTCTTGCCCAGGGTGATCGCGAGCTTCGCCCGGGCCAGCTCCCGCCCCAGATAGAACGCGTGGGTGGCCTCGTCCACGCCGAGCTGCGCGAAGATTTCCTGGATGTCGGTGCCGCGCACGAACAGCTCGCGGTTGAACACGGTGATGGTGGTCCGGTCGGTGAAGATCCGGAAGTTCGGGTCCTTCACCGCGGCCTGGAGCTGCCGGAGCTCTGCCTCGTCGTACTCGAGGATCACCGGGTCCTTCACCGTCACCAGACGGTCGTCCACGTTCTTGGGGATGGTCCGGCGATGCACGGCGTGGTACATGAGGCGCCGGGCGATGTCGATCTCGCGGACGGCGCCCCGCGCCCACGGGATCACTTCGGTGGTGAGCACCGCACGGACCCCGGTCTCCTCGGCGATGGCGAGCAGGATCGCGTTGACCCCCGTCGTGTCGGCGCTGGTGAGCTCGGTGAGGTTCCCCACGCCCATCATCTGCCCCGCGTCCGGGTAGCGGCGGTGGACCTCGGCGTACCGCTCGAGCGACGCCATGAAGCCGAAGCCGATCGGCTCGATCACGGGGTCGATGAGGCAGCCTACACCATGCCGCTCGAGCGCCTCCAGCGTGGGCGCGAGGCTGTCGATGCCCTGGCCGAATTCGGGGATGGCAACGACGCGGACGCCGCCGCCGGCCAGATCGCCCGCCACCTCCAGATTGGAGCCGTTGACGCTCAGGACCAGCTCCGCCCCGGCTGCGACCGCCGTCCTGATCTCGCCGGGGTCGAAGCTGTCGATGCTCACCCGCATCCCCGCATCGCGAAGCTCGCGCACCACGTCGCCCAGCGCGGGAAAGGCGAGGCCGGGCGTGCAGCCGATGTCGATCACGTCGGCGCCGCTCGCCCGGAAGTAGTCGGCCGCCGCTCGGATTGCGTCGCGCGACAGCTTCGGCGCGTTGTTGATCTCGGCGAGGATCTCGATGTCGTAGTCGCCGTAATCGGCGGCGGCCGCCGCCTGGCCGAAGTAGCGGGGGATCTCGCGAAGGTCCTTGGGTCCCTTCTCCACCCGCACGCCGAACCGCTCGCTCAGGAGTGTTGTCTCCCCTTCCACCAGGCCGGGGAGGAGCACCAGGTCGGTGCCGGGGGGTACCTCCAGGAACCGCGCGATCCACGGCGTCGTCATCAGCGCCGCCACGGTGATCCCGAGGACTGCAACCTCCGACTCGAACGGCGGCTCCATCCCGCCGAGCACGCGCCTGAGCGCCGGCTCGGCGAGCCGGCCGGTGACGAAGAGGACGCGCCCCGGCACCTGATCTACCATTCGTCCTCCGCGGACCGACCGCCCGACCGCCCTACTTCGGCTCGCCCGGCCGTACCCACTTGTTTGGCGTGCCCTCGAGCGCCCCGCCGGTGGGGCGCCACAGAACCACGTCCTCGATCTTGCGGGCGAGCTCGAAGTCCTTGTCCGTGATTCCGCCAGCCGCGTGGTTCTGGAGCTTCACCGTGAGCCGCCCCCAGGTGACCGACAGATCCGGGTGGTGGTACGCCGCCTCCGCGAGGTACGCCACGGCGTTCACCAGCATGGTGGTCGTAGGCCAGCCGTCGGTCTTGTAAACCCGCCGGATCCAGCCATCCTCGAAATACCAGCCGGGCAGCTCCTTCAACCGCTGGGCGATCTCCGCGTCGTTATAGGTCTTCTCTTTCGTTGCCGGCATTGCATGCTCCTTCCATGGCTGACTGAACTGACTGCTACATGACCATTCCGCCGTTCACCATGATCATCTGCCCGGTGATGAAGCTCGAGGCGTCGGAGGCGAGGAAAACCGCCGCCCCGGCCAGATCGTCGGGGCGGCCCCAGCGCCGCAGCGGCGTGCGCTCGGCCACGCCGCGGTGCCACGCCGAGTCGGCCTGCTCGCCGAACGCGGTCTCGATGAAGCCGGGCGCCAGGATGTTCACCCGGATGCCGGGCGCCACCTCGCGCGCGAGCGATTTGCTGAAACTCGCGATCCCGCCCTTGGCGGCGGAGTAGAGGATCGGGTTCTCTCCCTCCATGCCGTGGGAAATATGGTCCCACGACATGTTGATGATGGTGCCGCCCCGCTCGCGCATCATCTCCACTGCCGCCCACGACGCCAGGATGGTCCCGCGCAGATCCACCGCCAGGACGCGGTCGAGCTTCTCGAGCCGGGAGAGCCGCCCACCCGCGCCCGTCAGGATGTCGGCGCCGGCGTTGTTGATCCACGCGTCCACCCGGCCGAACCGTTCGCGCAGCGCCGTGGCGAGCGCGCCGATCTCCGCTTCCCGGCTCACGTCCAGTTGGAACACCTCGGCGCGGCGTCCCAGCGCGCGGATCTCGCGCGCCGTTCCCTCCGCCCCGTCGCCGTTGGCGCGGTAGGTGACCGCGACGTCGGCCCCCGCCCGCGCGCAGGCGAGCCCGATCGCCTGGCCGATTCCGCTGGACGATCCGGTCACGAGCACGATCTTGCCGTCGAGTTCCACGCTGCCTCCCCTTCTCGGCCGCCCCGCAGTACCTTGTCAAACCTCAACATATCAGGGCCTTAGCATCTCACAAGGGAGCGCGGATGCGGTTGCTGGTGAGCGTGAGATCGGCGGCGGAGGTGGGACCCGCGGTATCCGGAGGCGCGGAGATCGTGGACGCGAAGGAGCCGGCCGCGGGATCGCTCGGGGCGGTGACTTCGGCCGTGCTCACGGCAATCGCGTTCGCGCTGCCGCGGCGCATCCCGCTCAGCGTGGCGCTCGGCGATGCCGCGAACGATCGGGCGGCGGCCCGCTCCGTGTCGGCCGCGCTCGAAGCGCTCGAGGCGGGTGGCCCGCGGGCGGGAAGCATCTATCTCAAGCTGGGTCTGGCGTCAGCCTCGGGCCCGTCGGCGGCGCGCCGTATGGTGGACGGCGCGCTGGGAGCCGCATCGCGCAGCCGAGTGCCGCTGATCGTCGTGGCGTACGCGGACCACGAGGCCGCGGACGCTCCGGCGCCCGGCATCGTGTCTCGCGTGGCGGCGGACGCCGGCGCGCGCGGCGTCCTGCTTGATACCTGGCGCAAGGACGGGAGCGGTCTCTTCCACCACATCACCCCGGACGCGCTCCGCGCGTGGATCGAAGTTGCCAAGGAAGCCGGCCTGCTCGTGGCACTCGCGGGTTCGCTGGACGCCGACGGCGTCCGGACGGTCGCGCGCCTGCCGGCCGACGTGGTCGGCGTGCGCGGTGCCGCCTGCGAGGGGGGCAGGGAGGGAGTGCTGCTGGAGGAGCGCGTCCGCGCGCTCAGGCGAGCGTTGGCGTCCGGGGCTTCTGCGCGCGGTGATCCGGCTCCAGCCGGCGTCCGGGGTTAGCGGCTCAAGATGTTGGCGCTCAATAGCATAGCCCTAGAGCGCGGGTTGCGTCCCAGCGCTCTTTCGGCTTATATTTGGGCATCCTGAACAGCCTCCCCACTGAGGATCAGATGCCTGAACCTGCCATTGATTTCGAGGCTGCCGGCGGCGTGAGCGCCGACCGGCTCGAGCGGAGCCTCCAATTGCACGCCGCGCGGATCGCCCCGGGCCGGTACCGCGTCGCGGGCGGTGCGCACCATCATTGGGTCGACCTCTACACTACCAGCCACCCGCGTTGCGACTGTGGCGACCATCTCTGGCGCGACCGGGTCTGCAAGCACATCCTCGCCGCGCTCCTGCGCGAGGGTGACGAGCGGGTACTGGTGGCGTTGCGGGAGCTGATCGCCGATCTCCGGGCCCGTCCACTCGCGGCGTGACGGTTCCACCGGGGCGAAATGCCGGGCTAGTTTGCAGGCCCGGCATTTCTCTCATTCCCAACTCTCTTGAGCACAACTGCTTTCGCGCACCGGCCACGGGGCACAGCCCTTGCTCGATGCGAGGGCCCGTTGCCGACGTGCAACTCGTTGCGCGCGCGGCCGATGTGCCTCTGATCTCTCTCATGGCGAGTCGACCCTGTGACCCTTGCTCCGGCGCCGCTGCAGAGCAGGTTCGGGCGCCGACTTTTCCTGCTGTTCATCGGCTGCGCGCTTGTCCCCATCGCCGCCGTCGCTGCCGTCTCCTATGGGCACGTCACCCGCGAGCTCCGCGCCCAGAGCGAGCGCCGCCTGCACCAGGCCAACAAGGCCCTGGGGCTCGCCATCTACGAACGACTGCTCCTGCTCGACGCTACCCTGAGGAGCATCCCCCCACGCGCCCTGGTCCAGCTCGGGCGCGGCAGCCCTGCGAGCTCCTCGGCGGCGTCATCGGGCCGCCTGCTCAATACCGGCCTCGACCTCCTCGCGAGCCAGCGCTTCACGGCACTCGAGTTCCTGGATGACGGCGGGCGGCGCCTGCCCGTCTCCGGCCGGCTCGACGCGCCGCCGCCACTTTCCTTAGCCGACCGTGAGAACCTGCGGCTCGGCCTGCCGCTCATCCTGAATGAGCCCGGCCCCGGGCAGGGGCGCCGCATCTTCATGCTGCGCCGGGTCGAGCGGCGGGGAGTAATCGGGGGCACGCTCGTCGGCGAGGTGAGCCCCGAGTTTCTCTGGGCCACGCTCGCCACCGGCATGCCGTCGCCTACGACCACGGTGTCGCTGGTGGACGAATCGGGGCAGGTGCTGTTCCGGTCCACCCAGGCCGCGCTGGTCGCGCTGACGGACCCGATCAGGGAGGCGGCGCCGCTGCCCGACGATCCAGCTCCGCCCGACTCGGCCGGCGCGCCGTTCGTCACCTCCTCCTGGCCGATCCTGCTCGACGAAGTCTTCGCGGCGCCGAGCTGGACGCTGGTGTTGAGCGAGGGCGAGCAGGAGGTGCTGGGGCCGGTGGTGCAGTTCTCCCGGGTCTTCTTCTGGGTCGTGGCGCTTGCCGGCGTCGGCGTTCTGCTGTTGAGCGGTAGCCAGATCCGCCGGAGCCTGATCCCGCTGGCCGAGCTGCAGCAGGGGACCCGGCGCATCGCTCAGCGAGACTTTGCGAGCCGGGTGTCGGTGAGCAGCCGGGACGAGTTCGAGGAGGTGGCCGCCTCGTTCAACACCATGGCGGTCCAGCTAGGGCGGCAGTTTCAGGCGCTCTCGACCGCGGCGGAGCTCGATCGCGCGGTGCTGTCCGCGACGGACGTCTCATCCATCGTAGACACCCTGCTGGCCCGGACCCGGGATGTCTTCCCCTGTCACATGGTCGGTGTCACCCTGGGGTCACCCGACGGGGGCAAGTCGCTGATGGGCGTGGTCTACGACTACTGCGACGACGTGCGGCACACCGCCCGCGTGGAGCTCCGATCGGAGGACGTGCAGGATCTGCTCGACGGGCCGGACCTCATCCTGCTGGACGCGACCCGGGAGATGCCGGCGTACCTCGACCCGCTGCTCCGACTGGCGCCGCGCTCCGTGCTGGTGCTGCCGCTCCGGTTTCGCGAGCAACTGGTCGGCATTCTCTCGGTCGGCGACCGCAGCACCAGCGTCGCTGGTGAGGAAGAGCGGGTGCAGGTGCGGCGGCTGGCCGACCAGGTGGCCGTGGCCCTGGTGAACGCGCAGATGCTGGAGCAGGTGCGCTCGCTGGCCTACTACGACAGCCTCACGGGCCTGCCGAACCGGCTCTCGTACAAGGAGCGGCTGGCGCAGGCCCTGGACCACGCCCGGCGAACGGGCAAGCTGGTGGGCGCCTTCTTCATCGATCTCGATCATTTCAGCCGCGTCAACGATACGCTCGGTCACGAGGCGGGCGATCACCTCCTGCAGCAGGTGGCGCTGCGGCTCCGCGCGTCCTGCCGGGACCGGGAGGACGAGGTCGGGCCCGCGCAGGAAGCGATCACCGCCGATGTCGCCCGGCTCGGCGGCGATGAGTTCACGGTGATCATTCCCGGCCTCGCGCAGGCCGGAGGACGCCACCAAGCTTGCTCGCCGGATCCTCTCGAGCCTGGCTCACCCGATCCGGGTGGCCGGCCAGGAGATCTTCGTCAACGCCAGCATCGGGATCGCGATCTTCCCCGAGGACGGAGAGGATATCGATACGCTGCTGATGCACGCCGACATGGCGATGTACAAGGCCAAGGAGCAGGGCGGGAGCAGCTACCAGACCTACTCCCGCTCGATGAACACCAGCGCGCTGCAGCGGCTCACCCTGGAGAATGCGCTCCGGCGGGCGCTCGAGCGCGAGGAGTTCGAGCTGCATTATCAGCCGGTCGTGGACGCGCGGACCGGTGCGCCGGTCGGGCGCCGAGGCGCTCGTGCGCTGGCGGCATCCGGAGCTCGGGCTGCTGCTGCCGTCGGAGTTCATTCCGCTGGCCGAGGAGAACGGGCTGATCGTCCCGCTGGGTGAATGGGTGCTGCAGGCCGCCTGTGCCCAGAACCGTGCCTGGCAGGAGGCGGGGCTCCCGCCGATCCGCGTCGTGGTCAACCTGTCGAGCCGGCAGCTCAAGCGGAGTCTGCCCGATACGATCGCCCGCATCCTCCAGCGCACCGGCCTCGAGGCGCGCTTCCTCGGACTCGAGCTCACGGAGAGCCTGCTGGTGAACCACGACCGGGAGGATACCGACACATTGCACGCGCTCCGGGCGATGGGGCTGCACCTGGCCGTGGATGACTTCGGGACCGGGTACTCGTCGTTCAGCTACCTCAAGCACCTCCCGCTCGACACGCTGAAGATCGACCGCTCTTTCGTGCGCGAGATCGCGACCTCGCCCGATGATGCCGCGATCACCACCGCGATCATCGCCATGGCGCACGCGCTCGGGCTCCGGGTCGTGGGCGAGGGGGTCGAGACTGACGCCCAGCGCGAGGTGCTGCTGCGCCAGGGGTGCGATTCGATGCAGGGCTACCTGTTCAGCCGGCCGGTTCCCGCGTCCGCGCTGGCGCCGCTCCTGGCGGTGAAACGGGCCGCCGCCCGACCCGGTCGCCGGCTGCGCACCGCGTAGCCGCGCCGGCCGGGCACGGTCAACCGAGCGCCTCCTCCATCTTCCCGGTCTCCTCCCATCCGAGTGCGCACCACGGCAGCCCTGCCGGCAGCACCGAGCCGAAGCACGGATCCGTCAGCTCCGCGCCACCCGTTGCCGGCTTGATCAGGATCAGCCGGGTCGCGTCGAGCGCCCCGGCCACGAAGGCTGCCACGCTGTCGCTGGTGATGTTCCAGGTATGAGGCAGCGGGTCCGCCGCGCGGAGCCAGCGGTACGGCGCGAGCACCGCGACGCCAGCCGGCCCGAGCGCCGCGGCCACGCCCGCGGCCTCCTCCACCAGCACGGCACCCGCCATACGATGGGCCAGCACGTGCGCGTACTGGTCCATCGCGAGGATCGCCATCCAGTGCGCCGTCTCCGCCGGCAGCCGGGCTCGGGCGTCGAACGCACGCACCGCGTCAGCGAACGGTCCGCCCCCGGGCACCACGAGCAGCCGGTGGCGGCGCCCGAGCCGCGCCAGCGTCGCCCCGACCGCTTCGAGCGCGCCGGGCTCTGCGCTCATGCCACCGCCTACCTTGATCACCGTCAGCGGCCCGGCCGGGCTCATGGGCGGCGCGCCTCGACCGCCTCGGCCAGGAGCCACGCGACCGCCACCGCCGGCGCCGTGCGCGCGGCGGCGCCGAGCCGGTCGGCCAGCCGCGTGACCTCGAGACCGGCGCGTCGCGCCGCCGCGCTCGCGATGAACTCGCCGAGCCCCGCGACCACCGCCGTCCGGGCATCCGGGCAGCGGGCGCGCACCCGCCGCACGCCGTCGGTGACGCGCTCGAGCTGGGCCTCGACGAGTGCCCGGGCGATCCCGTCAATGGCCGCTTCGTCCAGCATCTCGCGGTCGCCGCATACCGCGCGGGCCAGGCGCTCGCCCGCGAACACCCGCGTGGCCGGGCGGCCGTCGGTGGTGGACACGGTGTAGTCGGCCGGCTCGAGCGCGCCAAGCCAGAGATGGGCGTCACCGATCGTCGCGAAGCCGTCGGCCGCAACCGCGCACCAGCCATGCAGGAGCGGCACCGCCCGCAGCAACGCCTCCACGGGCGTCCGCACCGCACCGGTGTACACCAGCTCGCCGCTCATCAGGCGAGCAGGATCGGTGCGGCCCAGGGCGGCGACCCGTCCACCGGCCAGCGGAATGATGTCGGTGGACGTGGTGCCGATGTCGATGAGAATGCCGTCGGGCACGAAGCCGGCGACGAAGGCGGCGGTCGCCATCCAGTTGGATGCGCCGGCGTCGAGCGGGCGCGCGCGCGCGTCCGCGGGCTGCATGAAGCGGCCATTCACGCCGAACACGTGAACCGCATCGTCCGGGAAGGCGGCGGCCATCGCGTCGAGCACGAAGCCGATGCCTTCGCGCTTGGTGCGGAATGCCTGCGACAGCTCGGCGGTCATGGTGACGGCGTGCGCCGCGCCGGCCCCATGGCCGAGGCTGGCGGCGAGCGACCGCAGCGCGGGCACGAGGCCGGCGGTGTCACGCTGCAACTCGAGCGGTACCGACGCGCTGCGGCCGTCCGTGCGGGCCGCCTTCGTGTTCACGCCGCCGATGTCCCACCCCAGGACGGCGTCCGGCCCGACTCTGGTCATCGCGGTCCCGTCACGGGTAACTTGGGGAGAAATGGACATCATCCCGGTGCTCGACCTGGCGCGCGGCGTCGCGGTGTGGGCGCAAGCCGGAAACCGCACGCGTTATGAGCCCGCCGTCTCCGCGCTCGTCCCCGAGGGCGCGGGCGATCCGGTCGCCCTGCTCCGCGCGTATCGCGCGAAGCTGGGCGCCACCTCCTGTTACGTCGCCGATCTCGACGCCATTCAGGGCGGCGCCGTTCAGCGTGCCATGCTGCGGGAGCTCGCCGAGCTCGAGACCGGCTTCGCGGGCGCTCTCCTGGTCGACGCGGGGGCGCACACCCCGCCCAGCACGTTCGAGGTGCTCGCCTGCGGCGCCAGCCAGGTGGTGGTCGGGCTCGAGACCCTCCGGGCATTCACCGATCTGGCCGCCATCGTCCGCGCCGTGGGCGTGGACCGGGTGGTGTTCAGCGTCGATCTGCGGCTGGGGACGCCGATCCTCCACCCCGCGATGCATGACGTCGCCGGCGCCATACCCGACGCCGTCAGCCTCACGGCGCAGGCGGTCGAGGCGGGCGTCTCCAGCCTGCTCGTGCTGGATCTCGGGCGAATCGGAACCGGATGTGGAGCGGATCTCGGATTGATCGGAGCGTTGCGGCGGCGCTTCCCCACGGCGCGGCTGTTGGCCGGCGGCGGCGTGCTGGCCCGCCGGGACCTCGACCGGATGCGGGACGCCGGCTGCGACGGCGCGCTGGTCGCCAGCGCGATCCACGCCGGCACCATCACGGCAGCGGACCTGGCCGCGCTCACCACGGTGCCGGCGAGCGCCTAGTCTGCGTCGAGCCTCTCCCGGTAGGTGGCCGACTGCCCGTAGTTCTCCTCGACTTCGAGCTCGAGCAGCGTGAGATGGGCGTAGCCGCTCCGGATCAGCTCGGCGCGCACCCGCGTCCCCAGATATTGCGCCAGCAGTTCGGCCGTGCTGTTCTGGATGGGAAGCAGCGCGCAGTCGCGCCGGGGAAAGGCGTACGCCGGCTCGCCGAAGTAGTCCACTCGCACCCGATCGCCGTCGTCGTGGTAGGCGAGCTTCGGGTTCTCCGTCGGCAGCAGCACCTTGTGATCGATCTCGTCCACGAACCGGCGCGCGATCTGCTTGAGCACGCTGAAGTCGAGCACAAAGAACGCCTCGTCATCGAGCGCGCCCTCGACCGCCACACCCACCCGATAGTTGTGTCCGTGCAGCGTCTCGCACTGGTGGCCGCGGAACGTAATGAAATGCGCCGAGGCGAATACCAGGTAGTCCTTGCTGACCTGTACGCGGAAATGGCTCTGCACGACCTCTCCTCAGTGGTGCCAGCGTCCCTCTAGTATAACGACGAACAACGCGGCGCATGTGAGATCCGCGGTGGTGCCCGGATTGCGGCTGTTCTGCGGCTCCCTCAACTCGCCGTCCAACGCCGCGAGCGCCCGCCGGCCGCCCTCCGTCCTGACCCCGCCGGCTCGCTCGACCTCGGCGGCACGGCGGGAGACCTCCTCCGCCGCGGCGCGCCCGAGCTTTCGCGCGATGTGCGTATCCGGAACAGCCGCGAGCAGCCGGAGGTAGGCCTCCACCGTGGCATCGCTCCAGTCGAGCCCGGCGCCGCGCGCGGCCCGGAGCGCCGGGGCGCCGACGTCGAAGGTGATCGCGAAATCCGTGGCGTACTCGCGCGCTACGCCGTCCCGTTCGGCGGCGAGGACCATCGCCGCGCGGAGCGTCACGCCGGGTGGCGCGGCGACGTCTTCGATCGGCACGGTCCCGAGGCCGCCGGGACGCGCGCGCCGGATGGCGGCGTACACCTCTGCCGCGTCGGCCAGGGTGGTGGCGGCAAGCACGTCGCGCACGGACTCGCGAAACGGACCCTCCCGGACGAGGGCGGCGCGTGCGAGCGGGGCCAGCAGCAGCACCATGCCGAGATTGGTGTTCGATCGAGTCCAGGAAGCGGTGGCGTCTACCGCGGCGCGGATGGTGGACCCGAGCGGCCGCGTGCCGGCGCTGGCGAACGCGGGCCCGATCGCGGCGGCGCTGGCCAGGAAGTCCTCGTAGCGGGCGTCGTGGAAGTGGCGGCCCGGTGAGACGTTTCCGGGCTTCGGGGCGCTGACTTCCAGCAGGCACGCGAGCTGTGCCGCGACCGCCACCTCGTCGGGTGCGCTCACGGGGTCTGCACGGTGAGCTGCTGGATGATCGCGTCGGCCACGTCCACCCCGCTGGCCTCCTGCAGTCCGCGCCATCCCGGAATCCCGTTCACCTCGAGCACGTAGACGGTGCCGTCCCGCGCCGGGAGGAGGTCCACCCCGGCGTATTCCGCACCGACCGCGGCGGCGGCGCGGACGGCCAGCGCGGCCAGGGCCTCGGGGAGCCGCACCGCGCACGCCGTGCCGCCCCGCGAGATGTTGGTGCGCCAGCCGTCGGACCGGCGCTCGATCGCGGCGAGCACCCGGCCGCCGATGACGAAGGCGCGGAGGTCGCGGCCCTCGTGCTCGATGGCGCGCTGGAGATAGTAGACGCCGCGGATCTGCTCGATCGTCTTGAAGACCCGGAACGCCATGTCCTCGTCGCTCACGCGGATCATGCCGAGTCCCATCGAGCCGAACAGCGGCTTCACGATGACGTCGCCGAGCTCGCGGAACGCGGCGAAGGCCTCCTCGCTGGTCTCGCAGACGAGGGTGTCCGGGGTGAGGATGCCGCACTGCTCGAGCAGCGCCGAGGTCCAGAACTTGTCCACGGTCCGCTCGATGGCGCGGGGTGAGTTCATCACGCGGGCGCCGCGCTCCTCGAGCCGGTGGAGCGCGTCCACTCGAAAGATGATCTGTTCTAGGGAACCGGAGGGGATGATGCGGGCGAGCACCGCGTCCGCGCGGTCGAGATCGGCCGCGCGGCTCCGGAGCCCGGACCGCCGGCCGATCGAGGCCACCAGCCCTTCGTAGGGGACGACCGTCCCGGTGTGCCCGCGCGCCTCGAGCGCGCGGGTCAGCTCCCGGGTGTGCCAGCCCTCGCGGGCGGCGAGGATGGCGAGGTGCAGGCTACTGCTGCTCGCCGATGAGGGCGGTGAGGCCGCCGGTGGCGAAGTTCTTGAGGTCGTCGCCCACCTGCTTGAACCCCGGTGTGGCCGTTCCCTTCTTGAGCTCGTCCATCGAGTTGAAGCAGAGCGTCGCCTGCCGATACTCGGCCGGGGCGGAGCCGTCGAGAGCGGATTCGAACCGGACCAGGTCCGCGCGGGTGAAGCCGATCTCCGGCTGGACCCTGTTCACCAGGGGCAGATGGTTCGCGCTGTAGTACCGCTCGAACGCGGCGCTGTCCTTGGGCGTGTTGTAGATGACCGTGACGAGCGCGGGACACGCGGCCGTCCCCTTGTCGCCGGTTTCCACCGCCACCAGGCCGATCAGGCCGCCCGTCGCGAAATTGCCAAGGTCCGCCCCCACGGCTTTGAAGCCGGGCGTGGCCATGCCCTTCCTGGCGGCCTCCATCGAGTCGAAGTAGAGCTCCGCCTGACGGTAGTACGTCGGCTTCTTGCCATCGAGCGTCGTGGTGAACTTGGTGAGCTCGGCCTTGGTGAAGCCGATCTCCTGCTGCTTGGAGCTCACCAGCGGCAGGTGCTTCGCGCTGTAGTACTTCTCGAAGGCGGCGGGGCTCTTCGGGGTGCGGTAGATGACCGTCACCACGGCTTGCGGTACCGCCGGGGCCGGCGCCGCCGCGGCCGCCGTGTCGGCGGCAGGCGCTTCCGCCTGCTTGTCCGCCGGCTTGCTGCACGCCGCCGCGAGAGCCAGGGTAGGGACCAGCCAGCTCGAGAACCGTCGCATCGATTGCTCCTGGGATGGGGTGGGGGAAACGGTCAGCTCGGGTAGCACGACGCGGTGAGCACCTCGGCATCGAGGTGCCCCGCGTGGAACGTCCGCCCGCTCTCGGTGCTCGTGAGCCACACCTCCGCCGGGCTGAACAGCAGGGGATCGATCTTGTAGAAGTCGCCCTCGTACCGCTGGAAAATGTCGTAGAACGGCGTCCCGTAATCGCGCGATGCCGACGCCGGAACCCGTCCCACCAGCTCGGCCAGCTCGGCATCGCTCGCGCGGACCGTGTACCGCGCCTGGCCGCCGTACAGGATGCAGTCATTGGTGCGCCCGATGGCCCGGAGGTCGTTCTTGGCCACCGGCGGCACCGGCGCGGTGCCGATCCCGCTCACGATCCGGCGCACGTCGAACCCGAGCGTCTCCATCTTGTGGAGCCCGGTCTCGAGGATGCGGGCGGAAATCTGTACCCCGCCCGCGAGGCTGGCCGTGGGCGCGACGACGAACGTGAGCTGCGACGGCTCGAGCCGCGCCTTCTCCGCCACCCAGGTGGCCACGGCATCCGTCGGCAGCGTGCGTCCTTCCAGCACCAGCACGCCGTGCGCCGCCTGCTCGGCGTAGCCGAGCTTCTCGAACAGCTCACGCTCCACCCGGGCATGCGCCCGGAGCGGCCCGGAGCCCATCGCGAAGAACTTCTCGACTGAGATGGCCCAGCCCGCGTACTGCGATGCCATGCACGCGACCGCCGGATGGTCGGTCCAGACGGTGAGCCCCGGCCATGACGCATTCCCGATCTGGAGCGGCGTGTACGCGATGCTGCCGAGCCCGCCCATGCAGATCTCCGCCAGCGCGAGCCCCGCGTCGTAGCCGCCGTCCACTTCCACGCCGGCGTCGATCACGCGCGCGCCGCCGGGGAGCCGCAGTGCGCGGACCCGGAGCAGCGGGGCGTGCTCCTCCAGGTCGTCCACGATCTCCGTCGCGAGCTCGTTCAGGCCCAGTGCGCTCATTCCGCTGTCCATTCGAGAATCTCTCCCTTGCCCAGGTCGGCCAGGTCGCCGCTGTAGCGGCGATAGCGCCCGGAAACGTGCCGGTCCTCGACCGGGAGCCGATAGCGCTCCCGAAGTCGGGTGAAGAGCAGGCGGAGGTGGATCGGCTGATAGGTGCAGGCGTAGCGGTAGGTGGACGGGATGGTGACGGCCCCGAGCGCCACGAGCGAGCCGCGCTTGGACCAGAGGCCCGCCGCGGCACCCAGCGCTCCGAAGGCGACGATGGTGCCCGCCAGCATCCCGGCCCCGGCATGGTGGCCGACGGCGCCGCCCGCCGCAAGGAGTCCTCGGCGCATGCGCGCTCCCGCGCCTTCGCCGACGGACCCGTGCACCACCAGCTCGCCGCCGGTCATGCCGCGGCGGGCCTCGAGCGCGGCCGCGCCGGCGCGCGCCCCGGCATCACCCCGCACCTCGATGGCGCCGCCCGCCATCCCGAGCCCGACCTCGTCACCGGCTGTCCCGTCGATGACGACCGTCCCCTCCGCGAGCCCGGCGCCCAGCCGGACTGCCCGGCGGAAGTCACCCTCGAATCGGATGGTGCCGTCCGGCTCGCCCGAAACCGAGCACAGGTCGCCCAGGGGAACGGTCCCGGCGCCGGCGACCTCCACCGGTCGCGTGGCGAGCTCCGCGGCCGTGGCGTTCGTCCAGCCGCCGGCGAGCACGGCGGAGAAGTCGGCGGGCGCGGCCGGCGGGCTGGTGAGCCGCGCGAGCAGGCCGCTCACGCCGCGCTCTCCGCCATGATCCGGCGCAGATGGAAATGGTGGGGGCCCAGCTTGCCGCCGTAATTGCCCGCGGAGATCGACACCACACCCTCCCGGCACGCCGCGTCGATGCCGAGTCGCATCGCCCGGGTGATCGCGTCCGCGTCGATCCCGTTGATGACGATCTCGAGCACCGAGTTGACGGAGTCGGGAAGCGCCGAGCCGGTGACCGCGCGGAGCGTGGGGCAGAAGGCGTCGTTGGTCGAGGCGATCATGCTCTTGATCCGGCGTGAGCCGACCTTGCTGCCGCTCCGCACCACGCCGCCCGGGAACGGCAGGATGATGCCGGGCTGGCCGGCCATGGCATCGGCCGCGGCCTCCGCCGAGGCGAGAGCGGCGTCGGCACTCCGCGCGAGGATGAGGAAGTTGCCGCCGCCCACGCCCTTCACCATCCCGAACTTCTCCTGCACCAGGAACTCCCCCTCCATGACCGGAATTCGCCAGAAGCGCTCGCCGCCGATCACCTTGCTGGCCTGGAAACCATCGCCGAAAAAGCGGAGCGCGGAGCCGACGCCCACCCGGTCGGGCGCCGCGGGCAGCCCGTCGTAGCAGGCGGTGGTCGGGCAGGTCAGCACCGTCTGCCCGATCCGCTCGATCAGCCGCTTGGCCATGTCGTCCTTGCTCATGGTCAGCAGCAGGATGCTGATGCCCGGGCGTGCCGTCCGGCGTCTCGGACTCGGGCGAGCACGCGCTCGATGCCCGCCTCGACCTTGCAGCCGATGACCGAGGTGGCGAAGCCGGTGAGCTTGAGCGCCGCCTCCCGCGCCCAGCGCGGGCTCCGGGCAGTGATGACGATGCGCGCCACGCGCATGGTGAACGCTTCGGCGAACGTGTCCTCGATGAGAGCGCCGCGGATGTTCATCGCTGCCTCCTCATCCGACCGCCAGCGGCTCGCCCGGCACGTCCCGCACCGGGTAGTTGTCGAACGCCACGGTCGAGTATCGCGTCGAAGTAGCGGCCGCAGGTCGCGGCAGCACCGTCTCGTCGTACCCCGGGCGCCACGTGCAGCCGCCTGCCGGCGGGCGCCCGCCGCAGCTGTCCTTCCTCGACGATCACCGCGCCGCCCTTGATGACGTAGCGCGGGGTCGAGAACATCCGCGGCGATGTCGGGATCGCGGCTGTAGATCGTGACGTCGGCATCGGCGCCCGGCGCCGAGGTGGCCCTTGTGCGTGAGCCCCAGCAGCCGGGCCGGGCCCGCGCGGGTGATGATCGCGATCTCGTTCAGCGTGTACTCGCGCGCGAGGCCGTCGGCCAGCGCGCTGCCGGCGAGGAGCTTGGGGTTCACCTGCTTGAGCCGCTCGTCCCGGACGCTGCGGTCCATCAGCAGCTGGATCAGCGCGGGATACGCCAGGAACGAGCCGCCGTTGGGGTGGTCGGTCGAGAGCACGACGCGCCACGGGTCGGCGCTCAGCAGGAACAGCTCCAGGCCGATCGCCCACTGCAGCGCGCTGACGGCCGCCTTGTCCTTGTAGGTGAGCGGCACGATGCCGCAGCCGGTCTCCAGCTCGATGTCGATGTTGGTCCACCGGCGCCCGCTGCTCTTGTGCAGCAGGTACTCGACCGGCGCGTCGGCGGTGATCGTCATCGCCGGGCCGAACATCACCTGGCCGACGTCGGTGCTCACCTCGGGGTGGGCGTTGACGTACTCGATGACCTGGACGCGCGCCGAGCTCCAGCGGCTGGCCGCCGCCGCCGCCGTAGCAGTGGAACTGGAGGTGGGTGAAGTGGGCCCGGCGGCCCGCCAGCGCCTCCATGCTCGCGAGCGTCGTGGCGCAGTTGCCCGGCACGCCCGAGGTTGTTGCAGTGGATGTGGACCGGGTGCGGCAGCCGGAGCGCGTTCGCCGCGTCGGCCAGGGTCTCGAGGATGGCGCGCGGGGTCACCGCGCGGCCGCCGATGGCGTCGTCGAGTCCGGTGACGTTCCGCTGCCCGGTCTTCCAGGCCTCGACGCCGCCCGGGATTCACGATCTTGATCGGCGTACGCGCCGGTCGGCCTGGAGCAGCCAGGCGGCGTAGTCGCGCGCCCGGTCGCGCTCGCCCGCCTCGATCTGGCGGAGCAGATACTCGTCGTTCCCCATCAGGACGAAGATCCCGCCGTCGACGCACGGGGTGTCGTCGAGCTCGCTGTGGCTGTGGCGGGCCGTGAGCGGCGCGACCGCGGCGTCGAAGGCCGTCGTGTAGCCGAGCCCCGCGTAGCGGTAGCCGGTGGTGAACGTGCTGGGCACCGTCCCGCCGGTGCCCGAGCGCGCCGGACGCCTCGCCGTCCGAGAGCGGCGGCGCCGGGCGCCGGGTCGGCCGCGTGCTCGTCCGGGGATCAGCCGGCGCGCGTGGTTGCAGCTCGAGCTGGCGAAATGCGCGTGGATGTCCACGCCGCCGGGCATGACGACCATGCCCCGCGCGTCGAGCGTCGGCGCGCCCGCCGGCAGGCGCTCGACGATCCGGCCGCCCTCGATGCAGACGTCGCGGATCTCGCCGTCCACGCCGTTGGCCGGGTCGTGCACGGTGCCGCCCGTGATCCGGAGCCGGTCCGGTGCGCTCATCGCCGTCCTCCCGCCGCCGCGCCGCACGGCTGCGAGCAGCGCGGCCAGCGTCTCCGCCGCCGAGCGCGGCGCCGGCGAGCGGCGGGCGCAGCGGCAGCGGCACGTCGTCCATGCGGTAGGCCGTGCCGCCCTCGTGAATGCCGGCCACGCCGGTGTCGATCGCGACGCGGGCCGGGAACGGCGCCTCGCTCGCGCGCGGGCCCACGACGACCACCGGCATCCGGCCGGCCGCGCCGTCAGCGCGTCGCCCAAGCGCGGCCGCCGCGCCGACCACGAGAATGGCGCCCGCACCGCCCGCCGCGGCCCAGCGCGAGGCCGCGGCTCGCCGGGAGCGTAGCGCGGGAAGCCCGTACCGGTACGTCACCGCCATGGGGTATCCCGTCTGCCAGGTCAGCACCGCCTCGGCGCCGGAGCGGTTGCCGCCGGCCCGAAGCGAGCTGAGCGCCGCGCGGGTGGGCCCGTTGAGCGCCTGCGCCAGCGCGATGAGCCCCTCGGCGCGGTAGGGGTCGCGCCGCGCTCTGCGCCGGGCTCGGCGTCGTGCACGATGACGGCGTAGCGCGCGGTCACCAGGCGCGCGGCCGCCTCGGCAGCCGGCGGACTAGAGGCGCGGGGCAGCTCGCCCAGGGTGTTGCCGAGCGCGACGGCCCGCATGACCGACAGCGCGGCGATCTCGTCGTCGGGCGCGAGCGCGAGCGTCGACGTCCGCGTCCGCAGGTCCGCGGTCGGCGCCGATGGTGACGGAGATGACCGTGCGCCCCGCCCGGCCCTGCGGGCACGTGCGTGCCCGCCGGCTCGAGCGCGTAGCGGGAGAGATAGCGGGGGTAGCGCGGCGCCGGGTCCACCGCCCAGAACAGCAGCACGTCGGCACGATTGCGGATCTCGCCCAGCGTGGCCGCCGCCCGGCCGCGCCGCTGCGCCGCCAGCAGGCCGGCCGCCGCGGGCTCGGAGGTCGCGGTGTCCACCGCCGCGCGGAGCACGTCGGCGAGGGCCAGCGCGGCGTGCTGCGCCTGCGTGCTCATGTCGGGAGCCAGCACCACCAGCACGCGGCCTCGCGCGCGCGGCGAGCGACGTCGGCCGCATCGGCGAGCGCGGCATCGAGCGTCGCCTCCGGCCCGCGCGGAGGATCGCGGCCGGCACCGTGCCGTCGCCGAACCAGGCGCGGCCGAGCGGGCAGGGCGGGGCGAGGTCCGACGATGCGGCCGTCGGTCACGCTGACGGTGAGGTCGTCGCAGGCGCAGCCGCAGCCGAGGCAGGTGACCGGAGCGACGCGCGAGTCGGGGCTCACGCCGCCCCTCGGCGCGCGGCGTCTCGAGCGCGCGGTAGATCGCCGCCGCCGCCGTCGTCGAGCGCCCGCAGGCAGCCGTCGGCGTCGCGGGCCGTCGGCGAGCACGCGTGCAGATCGGATGTCCGCGCCCGATGCGCTCGCCAGGGTGCGGGACATCGGCGATGCGGCGCCCGGCTCCAGGCCGCCGGGATCGTCACACGACGTCCTGCCGCGCGTAGACGATCGCCTTGCCGTGCACCCGCGCGCGGCCGTGCGCGGGCGTCGCCGGCAGGCCGGCCGGCGCACGCGCGCGCGTGCATCCCGAACAGCGACGACCCGGTGGCCCGCTCCACCAGCTCCATCGAGGCGGAGTAGCGCGGGTTCACCTCGATCGGTAGCGGCACGCCGTCCCGCGCGACGAAATCGAGTCCGTTGAGTCCGCGGAGCCCGAACGCCTCGGTCACCGCCTCCGCCAGCGCCGTCGGCGCGCTCCAGCAGCTCCGCCTGGCGCGCGAAGAGCGGCGTCGCCGCGCGAGCGCGAGCAGGCTGCCGCAGTAGCGGAAGCCATGCGCGCCGAAGCGCGCTCGCCGACCAGCTGCACGCGAGAGCCCGAGCGGAACGTCCGCCGCCCGTCGGCCGCGAAGACGATCGAGCCCGGGACGCCGTCGATCCGCTCCTGCAGGTACGCCCCGCGCGGGACCGCGCCGCCCGCGCCGCCAGGGCGAGGTCCCGTGGCCGCCGCCGGAGCGCCGGGGCTTGAGCAGCCAGCGCCGTCCGTCGGCGCCGGGGGCGCGCTCGCGCGGGTGGCGGGCGTCGCGAAGCCGCGCGGCCGGAGCGCGCGCATGAGGATGATGGGATTCCGGACCTGCTCGAGCACGGCGGGCGGGTTGCCGAGCAGCCGGCGCCCGCGGGCCAGCGCGGCCACGGCGTCGCGGATAGTTCTCGAAGTTGGAGGTGTACGCCACGAGGTCGGCGCGACGAGCCGCGCCGCCGCCGTGGCGGCCGTCTGGGGCTGAACGCCGGCACCGTCGTCCCGCCGAAGCGGCACCACCTCGGCCACGGCGCGCAGGTCGAGATCGCCGAACGCGTCGACCGCGGTGACGCGGTAGCCCGGCGCGGGCGGCGGAGGCCGGCCAGCGCCCGCGTCGACACGCCGGCGATGAGCACGTGCGGCCGCCGCTCAGCCATCGCGCAGCCCGAGCCGCCGCCGCGCCGCGGCGGGAGAGATGACGTGCAGATGGTCCAGCACCGTTCCTCTCGCCTCCCGATCCCGAGCCGTTCCACCAGCGCGCGGCGCGCGCCACCAGCCAGTCCGTCGGCGATCAGCGCCGCCCCCTGCGCGCCCTGCTTGGCCCGCGAGGCGAAGCCGGTCGACGATCGGACCTCGCCGATGCTCCGCCAGCGCCGCCAGCAGCGCGTCCCGCATCGCCGGCTCGGCGGCCATCCGGCCGGAGAGCAGGATCTCGTCCGCCGTCGGGCGCCGCGCTCCGGAGCTGGCGCGCCGCCCGGGCGGCGCCTTCGAGGTAGGCCTCGAGCGCCACGGCCGCGAGCGCCGGAGTCGTCGCTCGATGACGCGAGGCGACGCCGCCGCTGAAAGAGCAGTCGCCTTGGTCACCTCGCCCGCGAGGAAGGCGACTTCGCCGTCGAGCGCGCCGGCCGCGCGCCAGCCGATCGGCCCGCTGCTCCCGCCGAGCCCGTCCACGATCCGGCCGCGCTCGACCGCGAGCCCCGCGGTGAACGCGCCGCCCAGCTCGAGCAGCACCAGCGAGACGTGTCCCGCGGCCGCGCCCGCGGCGGCTCGCTCTGGTCCGCGATCGCCAGCGCCGCCGCGCAGACCTTGTCGGCCGTGCCCAGGTCGACCCGGTTGAGCTTCCGGTGCGCGCGGCACCGTATCGAGGTGGATCACGCCGGGGGTGAACACGAGCGGCAGCCCGGCCGCGTCGAGCTGCCGCGCCAGCGTCCGCAGGCCGCCGATCCCGCCCGCCTCACCGGGCGGCGGCGAGAAAGGCGAGCCGAAGCTCCTCGTCGCTGACGTCGCTGCGCCGGACGGAGCGGCAGGCCGTAGCCGGAGGGGCCGACGACCAGATCGAGCGGGCCCGCGCGGCCAGAAGCGCGTCGAGCAGCGGCCGCGGGTCCGCCAGCACCTCGGCCGTGGGCCAGGTCGCGTCGAGGTAGAGCCGGCCATCGTCCAGGCCGCAGACGTCCAGGCTCAGCGTGCCCGGGATCGATCCCGCGACGCGCGGCACCGCGCTACCGCTTCTGCGGCACCATCTCCCGGGCCACGTCGGCGATGGCCTCGGCGTCGAGCACCAGGTCGTTCCGGGTGAACAGCCGCGCGACGCACGCCTTGTGGAGCTTCGTCTTGAAGTTGCCGACGCCGAACGCGCCGAAGACCGCGACGCCGTCCCGCTCGCTCGCCCGCATCGTCGACTTCGACGCCCTCGATGCCGAGCGGCGGCACGGCGTTGAGGTCCACGGCCACCTTGAGCGTCTTCACGCGCGGTCCAGGCCGACCTGCGGCACCATCTGCACGCCCGGCCGGGCCGGAGTTGAGCAGGATCTCCGCGCCGTCCAGCAGCTCGGGGAGCTTGGAGGGATCGTTCATCGCGACGGCATCGACCTGGACGTCGAACCGCGCACCGATGAACTGGCGCGCCTTGTCGCCCTGCTCCGGCTTGCGCGAGGTGATGGTGACGCTGCGCGCCGTCCTTGGCCAGCAGGCCGGCCGCGCGCTGGCCCACCGGGCCGGTGCCGGCGAGGATCAGCGACCTTCTTGCCGCTGCAGGTCGCCGAGCGTCTCCTCGATCTTCACCACCGCGGCCACCGCGGTGGTGTTCGAGCCGTTGGAGTCGAGCATGATGGAGACGCGAGAACGGCGCGAACAGCGCGTCCTGCGCCATCGCCAGGAGCTGCTCGCCGGCCGACATGTTGTTGCCGCCGATCCAGACGGCGGTGTTGTGCAGGTCCTTGGGGCCGCGGGTGAAGATGCAGCCGTGGATGAGATCGCGGACGTCGCCTTCGGTGACGCCGCCGTAGCTCATGATGGCGTCGGCGCCCGCGTCGTACGCGACGACCTGGTCGAACACGCTGGGCAGCCGGGAGCTGTCGAGCTGGAGCAGGAGCTTGCGCATTGCCGGACCGATCTCCCTCGAGGGGCTCGTACGACTCGTGGAAAGATACGAGGGGCGCGCCCGACGGCGGGCCGCCCCTCGTGGACACTCCGGTGCAGCGGGACTGTACGATCAGCCCTCGGCGCCGCTGGCGAACGGATGCCGCGCGGCCTTGTACTTGGAGAGCACCTCGTCGACCGTCGGCTTGCCCTTGCAGCGCGCGGGCGATGGACTCCTTGGTCGCCTGGTAGTTGTACTGGTAGATCTTCTTGTCGTCCTCGGCCTGCCAGTGGATGAACACGCCCACGAGGATGACGAGGTCGTTGGCCTGCGTCTTGGAGATGACGCCCTTCGCTCACCGAATCCATGACCGCGCGGGCCACGGCCGCCTGGGCCGGGCCGAACATCTGAACGGCCTGCTTGGCGCCCTTGATCGTGACCTTGTTGAACAGCACCGTGTCGGGCTTGCAGGGCAGGTTCGGGGTGACCACGGCGAGCAGCGTGGTGAAGCCGTCGGTGTTGCTGGAGAGCGCCTGGGTGAACGCCGCTCCGGCCGGGCCGGTCTTCGACCCGATGATCAGGTCGATGTGCGCGATCTCGTTGCCATCGCCGACAAGCGATTCACCGATTGAGAAGTCCGCGGCCATACCTGCCTCCATGTGCGATTTGGTGAAGAGCGAAAGGATTTGCCGAAACATCCGCAGCTCGACGAGGCGAAGAGTGAGCCGGCAACTGGAGCGACGTGGACGGGAGCGAGGCCACGCGGTCCCGCAAGGCGGGTAGCTCGAACTGGGCGACGCAGCTCGTGCGCAGAGGCCACTAGTATGGCCGCCCCCCAGAGACCTGTCAAGGAGTCCGCCACCCCGGTACGCCGCGCGGTGCGCGATTGCAGTCGCTCTGGCTTCGGTGTATATTCGGTGATCGGCAATCCCGAACGCAAGTGGTTCATGACCAAGCGCTTAGTCGCACACGAAGCGCCCGCGCCGAGCCGGGCCAATCGCTTCCATACCTTCCTCCGGCGGCTCCGCGCCGGCGGCCGCAGCAACATGTACGGCGCCATTCCCTACCTGATGCAGGCGTTCGAGCTCGACCGTGAATCGGCCTTTCGGATCGTGTGCGAGTGGGTGGATCAGCAGGCGGAGGAGGCGGAAGCAACCCGACACTCGTCCTCCCGGCGCTGAGCCGGCGGCGCGATCGCGTCCCTCCCACGAGACGCTCGCCCGTCGGATCCACGGCTCACCCAGGAATTGCAACGCGTTACGCGCTGGCACGGCCCTCGCGCATCGGGCGGGACGCTGGCTTCCCGTTCACAAGCGAGGCCACCATGAACACCAGCATCATCGCGGGTTCGCTGATTGCCGCCCTGTCGCTCGCCCCACCGCTCCATGGACAACAGGTTGCCGCCGACGTCGTGATCCGGACCGGTCCCGTCGCGGGTCATGTCGCGGTCAATGAATATTCCACCTACCGGCGGCCGGTCGTGGTCTACCGCCGGGCTCCCGCACGGGTCATCGTGGTCGAACGCATCGCCCGCCGGCAGCGTGGCCACGCGCCTGGCCACGCGCCTGGCCACGCGCGCGGCCACGTCCGTGGCGCGTGGAAGGGCGGGTACCGGGCGGTGACGCTCTGGTATGACGGCGGCCGGTACTACGACCGATACGTCCGCGACTACCCGGGGCTGCGCGAAGTGGTGGTGTACGAACGGGACGGACACTTCTACCGCGACGCGGAGGGCGATGACGGCGGTCGCGGGGACGACTGACCACCTTTTCCCATCCAGCTCGGTTCCACGATGGATATCCCCGCCATGGCGGGGATATCTGCGTTTGGGGTGTGCGCTGAATCACGGCAATGGCGTCAATCGAAGACATAATGGGAGTCCGAGACAGAGAGGCAGGCTCGCCGTGGCACGTCCCGCATACAGCTCCGCCTCAGCCAGGCTGATGGCGGGGCTGCTCGTCGGCTTGGGCTTTCTCGCCGGCCGCCCCGCGCACGCCCAGTATTTCGGCCAGAACAAGGTCCAGTACGACAACTTCAATTTCAAAACGCTCCGGACCGAGCACTTCGACCTCTACTTCTATCCCGAAGAGCGGAGGCCGCGGGGATCGCGGCACGCATGGCGGAGCGATGGTACACGCGGCTCGCGACCGTCTTCCATCACGAGCTCCGGGGGCGTCAGCCGCTCATCCTCTACGCGACGCAGCCGCAATTCGAGCAGACCAACGTGGTCAGCGGGATCGCGGAAGGCACGGGCGGCGTCACCGAAGCGCTGCGCCGGCGGATCGTGCTGCCCACCGGGGGCACGCTCGGCGACCTGAACCACGTGATCGGCCACGAGCTGGTGCACGCCTTCCAGTACGACATGACCGGCGGCGGATCCTACGGCGGGATGCCGGGCGCCACCAACCTGCCGCTCTGGTTCATCGAGGGCATGGCGGAGTACCTCTCGCTCGGCCCCGAAGCGCCGCTCACGGCAATGTGGATGCGCGGGGGGATGCAGGACTCCACGCGTGACTCCCTGCCGACCTACCAGCAGCTCACCGATCCCAGGTTCTTCCCGTACCGCTACGGACAGGCGCTCCTGGCCTATGTAGGCGGCACCTATGGGGACGACCGCATCGGCGAGCTCCTGCGATCGTCCGCCCGGTTCCGGACCACGGACCAGGCCATCCGCGGCGTGCTGAGCCTCACGCCCGATCAACTGGTGGCCCGCTGGCACGCGGCCACGCACGCAGCCTACGACCCGCTGCGCGCACGCACCGAGACGCCGGACCGCTACGGGCCAAAGCTCGTGGGCGTCAAGGAGAGCGATCTGGGCCAGTACAACCTCGCGCCCTCGCTCAGTCCCGACGGCAGCCGGATGCTCTTCTTCTCGGACCGCGGCCTCTTCTCGATCGACCTGTACCTGGCCGATGCCAGGACGGGGAAGGTGAAGCGGCAGATCACCCGGACCGCCCTGGACCCGCACCTGCAGAGCCTGCAGTTCATCGAGTCCGCCGGCACCTGGTCGGGTGACGGCCGGCAGTTCGCCTTCGCCGGGATCTCGTCCGGGCGCCCGGTGCTCGACCTCTACGATGTGGCGCAGCACAAGGTCGCCCGCGAAATCAGGTTTCCGCAGCTCGGCGAGATCATCAACCCGAGCTGGGCGCCGGATGGGAGCGCCATCGCCTTTTCGGCCAACGTGGGGGGGCTGACCGATCTCTACGTGTACGATCTCAAGGCCGACTCGCTGGAGCGGCTCACCAGCGACCCGTTCGCCGACCTGCAGCCCGCCTGGTCACCGGACGGCCGGAGCATCGCGTTCGCGACCGACCGGTTCACCACCCGGCTGGAGGACCTGGCCGTCGGACCCTACACGCTCGCGGTGCTGGACCGCGCAAGTGGGCGCATCGCCCGCGTCCCCGGATTCGCCGGGGCCAAGCACCTCAACCCCCAATGGTCACCCGACGGCGCGAGTCTGTTCTTCCTGTCCGACCCGGACGGGATCACGAATGTGTATCGCGTGCGGCTGGCCGACGGCGAGCTGCGCCAGGTTACCAACCTGTTCACCGGCGCCAGCGGGATCACCGAGACGAGCCCCGCGATCAGCGTGGCCGCACAGTCGGGCCGGCTGGTCTACAGCGTCTTCCGCACCAACGGCTATGAGCTGTACGCCATCGACAGCGCCGAGACCCTGGCCGGCGGGACGCCCCCGCCCCGTCCGCCGGCGGTGCCCAACTGCTGCCGTCCGCGCGAGCGCGCGAGCGCGCAGCTCGTGCAGTTGCTGCACGACCCCCTCACCGGTCTGCCCCCGAGGGACACCACCTTCGGAGTGCAGCCGTATCGCCCGGGGCTCTCGCTGACCTATGTCGGGCAACCGTCGCTGATCGCGGGATCCAGCCAGTTCGGGACCTACGTGGGCGGCGGTGCGTCGCTCTACTTCAGCGACGAGCTCGGCAATCGCAATCTGATAACCGGCCTGCAGGTGAACGGGGGGTTGAAGGACATCACTGCGCTGCTCGCCTACCAGAATGTCTCCCACCGGCTCAACTGGGGGGCGGTGGCCCAGCAGGTGCCGTATGTGACCGGCGGCTTCGCCGCGGGGACGACCACGCTCAATGGCCAGCCGGTCTACGTCGAGCAGGAGCTGCTGCAGCGGCAGACCAATCGCGACCTGCAGTTCCAGCTCGCGTACCCATTCAACACCGCCCAGCGGATCGAATTCGCCGCGGGATACACCAACATCTCCTTCGATACCGAGCTCCACACGAACGCGTTCGACGTCACCGGGGCGCAGGTGCTGGACGAGAAGCAGGACCTGCCCGCCGGCGACGCGCTCAACCTGGGCCTGGCGAGCGCCGCGCTGGTCTATGACAACTCGATCTTCGGGGCTACCGGCCCGATTCTCGGTCAGCGCTACCGGCTCGAGGTCAGTCCCACCGTGGGATCGCTCGGCTTCGTCAGCGCGCTCGCCGATTACCGCCGCTACTTCTTCCTGCCGGCCCGCCCGTTCACCCTGGCGACCCGGCTGCTGCACTACGGCCGCTACGGCACCGACGGTGAGGACCCCCGGCTCCAGCCGCTCTTCCTGGGGTACCCAGGGCTGGTGCGGGGGTATCACGTCGGCTCGTTTGCCGCCTCGGAGTGCCACGCGCCGGCGTCGGACCCGACCGCCTGCCCGGTGTTCGACCAGTTGCTCGGCAGCCGGATGGCGGTGGGCAACATCGAGCTCCGCTTCCCGCTCCTCGGCGTGCTCGGTCTCGGCTCGGGCTACTACGGGGCGCTGCCGCTCGACTTCCTGTTCTTCGGTGATGCCGGGCTCGCGTGGGACACCAGCCACGAGCCCAAGCTCACCGGTGGCGACCGCCAAGCGGTCTATAGCGCGGGGGCCGGGCTCCGATTCAACCTGTTCGGCTTTGCGGTGCTCGAAGCGGACCTGGTCCATCCATTCCAGCGGCCCGACAAGAACTGGGTCTGGGAGCTGAACCTGCAGCCCGGGTTCTAGGCGTTTGCATTCGGTCGCCGGCGGGCGTTCATTCCCTCATGCACCCGCCGCGCGACCACCATCTTCCCCCTGATCCCGACGCCTACCGCCGCGCGCCCCACGCCAACGGGTCGCGTCATCGTCATCGCCCCGACGCGCGCGGCGTGCGAGACGATCGAGCTGGCGCTCGGCCTGCACCTCGACACGCTGCTCGAGCGCGAGCACGGCGAGGAGATCCGTGCGCTGGCCGGCGTCCGGCAAGGGGTTCGGGATCGTGGCCGGCACCGGCACCGGCAAGACGCTCGCCATCCGGCCGATCGCCGAAGCCATCCTGCAGGAGCCGCTCGACGTCGGCGTGGTGAACCGGGAGCGCGAGGCGACGCCCGACACGCCCAACTGGAACGTCGTCATCGTCACGACCGGGATCGCCCGGCGGTGGTTTCAGGACGATCTCATCACCGGCCGCGACACCGTCATCGTCGACGAGATCCACCAGACCTCGGCCGAGCTGGAGCTGTGCCTGGCGCTCGGCAAGCGGGCCGGCTGTCGCTTCATCTGGCTCAGCGCCACCGTGGATCCTGCCTTCTACGCGCGCTACCTCGAGAGCGCGGACGTGCTGGCCACCCAGGCCTTCGATCCCGAGCTCAAGGCCAAGGTGCAGGTCCTGCCGCAGAAGCCGGACGAGTTCCTGAACGAGCGCTACATCCGGCACATCATCAAGGAGAAGCGCGGCGTCGCGGTGTTCCTGCCGACCCGTGCCGAGGTGGAGCGGCTGGGCGCGGAGCTGGGCGAGCAGTGGAAGCGGCTGACCACCGCCTTCTATCACGGCGGCGAGCCGATCCGGGTCATCCGTCCGTTTCTCGAGGGCGAAGTGGAGCGGCCGTTCCTCCTGGCCATGACCGCCGCGGGCCAGTCGGCGCTCAACGTGCGCGGGCTCGACACCGTGGTGATCTACGACGCGCGCTACGGCAATGTCGTGGAGCGGGGCCGGAACGTGCTGCACCGGCTCTATCTCGGCGCCAACGAGATCCTCCAGATGGCCGGCCGGGTGCACGGGCGGGTGCCGAACGGCGAGGTCGTGATCCTGAGCGACCGCGACCTCGTCTTCGAGCAGCTCCGGCCCGACGCCGCCCGAGTTCCAGCTCGCGGGAGACGCCGAGCGGGTGGCGCATCACCTGCGCCGCGCTGGGGGTCGACGCGCGCGATCTCGATCTGCCGGTGCCGCTCGACCGCACCGCCTACCGCCGCGCGCTCGCGCTGCTCACCAGCCGCGGGCTGGTGGAGGAGGGGCGGCTCACCAGCCTACGGGCGCGAGGTCGAGGCGATGCCGGTCGAACGCGCCTGGGGCGAGCTGCTGGTCCACGCCGATGCCGAGCTGCTCCCGATCGTGGCGGTGTGCTCCAACATCGACTCGCTCCACCGGATGACCCGGGAGGAGCGCGACCTGCACGGCGTCGTGGTGAACGGGAGCGACCACCTGACCGCCTACAATCTCTACGCCGAGGCGGTGAACCAGCACGGCTACGTGGGCGAGGTGTACGGCCTGCCCCGGCATCTGTTCGAGGACGGCCTGGCCGAGTGGGCCGAGCGGCGTGGTGTGCTGGTGAAGGCCATCGAGGACACGGCGCTGGGCACGGCCTCGGTGTACCGCTCGCTCGAGCTGCCGCTGCCGAAGCAGCTTCCCTACGCCTCGAAGGAGATCCGGAAGGCCTGGGCCGATCTGCTCGCGCGGTTCATGCCGTTCGACCTCGTCATCGACGAGCATACCGCCGATGGCCAGGAGGCGCGGGTCTCGAAGACATCGGTGGCGGGAAGCTGGGGCGCGGTGGCCGGGAATCTCCGCTTCTTCGCCGACCGGTTCGGCGTTCCGCGCGCCGTCGCATCGAGGGCACCACCCTGTCCTACGACCTGGTGCGGCGAGCACGCCAGGCTGGGCCCGCCGCGGGTCGTGCTCACGGGCCCGCGCAAGCAGCAGGGCCTCGCCGTCGAGCGGCGGCGCTCGCTACTTCGGGTTCGACCTCGACACCGAGGTCGAGCCGCTCCGGGGCGACGATCCCGGAGCCGCTGCGCGCCGCTGCGCGCGACGTCCTGGCGGACGCCGCTGATGGCGGGCGAGACGCCGCATCCGGACCAGGGGCGGCATCAGGCGCGCGGTCGAGGCGCTCGACGAGCTGTGGCGCCGCTCGGGCGGCGCGCTCGCCGGCGGCCGCGCCGGCGGCCGTGCGGGCGCCTCGTCCGCGCGCAGCTCGAGACGGGTCGACGAGCTGGGACGACTTCCTGCACACGCGGATCGCGCTGGACCCCGCGGCGCTGGTGGACGAGGCGACCCGCGAGCGGCTCGACGCGCTGCCCGGCGATGGTCCGCGTCCGCGGCGACGCCGTGCCGCTGGACTACGAGCTGGCCGACGGCGCAGGGCGTGGCCCGCGTCCGGCTGCGCGAGGGCCAGGCCAAGCGGCTCCGGGCGGGCGATCTGCCGCCGCTCGACCGGCCGCTCCGCTTTGCCGTCGTGCGCGGCCGGCAGCCGCCGGTCCTGGCCGATACCGTCGCCGAGCTGCAGGCCGAGCTGCGGCGCGCCCCGCAGGGACCGCGTGCACGACGACGACGACGGCGAGCACCGCGCGGCGGCCCGCGCCGCGGGGCCCCCCGGCATGCAGCCTGGCCGCCGGCCGCTGAGGGCGCTCGGGCGGCGCCGCCGGCCGTGCGGACCGGCTCGGCGGCCGTGACGCTCCTAAAGTGCACCCGGCGGCCGAGTCGCACGCCCTGAACGCCCACGCGGCTGCATGATCCCAGGTCGAATGTCCGCAGTGGCAAGCTAGCGTCACGTCCACCTTTGAAACTCCCGGCTCCGGGTCCCGTATCCTATTAACATGCCAGACGCGCTTCCACTCGAATTCGCTGCCATCGGTCTTTTCCCCGCTCGCCAAGGCCCTGCTCGACGGCTTCAGCGAGGGCGTCATCGTGTTCGACGTCGAGGGCCGTCTGCTGTACGCCAACCAGCAGGCCCGCGAGGCGCTCGTCGGGCATGGACCTGCCGAGCACGCGCCGGACCTGATGCCCCGGCTGGCCGCGCTCGGCGGCCGGCTCCGGCCGCTCCGGGTTGGCGCGCTCGAGCTGGGCGAGGCGATGTTCATCCCCGGCGTCGAAGGGCCCACCACGTTGGCGGCCCGGGAAAAGGAGGCTATCGTCAAGACGCTCGACGCGAACAACTGGAAGCTCGCGGAGACGGCCAAGCACCTGGGCATCAGCCGGACCACCCTCTGGCGCCGTCTCAAGGCGTACGGGCTACACCGAGACGGCCGGAGCAAATGGGCGCAATCTTCGTAGCCCTGTTGTCTGTCCGCCGCCGTCCTCCAGTCCCCTCCGCCCGACACCACCTCACCCTACTCCAGCCCCGCCGTCCACCAGCTCGTCGAGCGCGCCATGGCCCGCCGCCGGACGAGCGACTCCGCCGTCGCCGACTACCAGGCGACCATCCGCTACCGGCTCTCGGTCGGCGTGGGCCGGCGGGTCTGGTCGAAGGTGCCGGCCACCGCGGTGGAGGAGCAGGTGGCGCGGGTGCAGTGGCAGCAGCCCAACGACCTCCGGGTGGACGTCGTGGGCCGGCGGTTCCGCTCCCGCGAGGCGCGACGCTGCGAGCTCTCGAGCGTGTGGGACCGGCCCTGGTTCGTGCCGCGCGGCGTGGACGACTCGGTCCGCATCTTCAGCAACGATTTTCCCGCCACCGGCGCGCTGCATCCGCTCGCCCGCACGGGCCCGGATTGGTATCGCTACGCCCTGACCGGCGGCCTGACCGTCACCCCGGCGCGCGGCGGCGCGCTTCGGCTGATCCGGGTGCAGGTGACGCCGCGACGCACCGGCCCCGCGCTCATCGCGGGGCAGCTATGGATCGACTCGGCGAGCGCGGAGGTGGTCCGGCTGACCTTCCGCTATCTCGGCACCGCGCTGTGGGTGCGGCCCGAGGAGGGCCCGCGCGGGCCCGACTCGGCGAAGGCCGCGCGGCTCAACTCGCTCGCCAACCGGGTCGTGAGCATCGACGCCGACCTCGAATACGGGCTGCAGGAGGGGCGGTACTGGATGCCGCTACCGGCAGGTGATCGCCGGGCGGGTGCGGCTCCCGCTGGTGAGCGACGTCGTGATCCCGTTTCAGGCCACCACCACGTTCGACGACTACGCGATCAACGGCGGCCGGCCGATCGTCTTCGACCATGCCGCTGCCGGCGACATCGGCGGCTGAGCCGCGACTCGCTGCGCGCGCTCCGCCGGGCGCGGCGGGACTCGCTCCGGCCGCGCGCCGGGGCGAGCGCGCCGGAGACGCCCGACAGCCTCCGCTCGTGGGACTACGCCGGCCGCTGGCGCGGGCGGCCGGTACGAGCTGCACCGGCCGTCCAACGTCGACGCTCGGACCGCTACCGCGAGTGGCCCGACTCGCTCTCGCTGGAGGCCGATCCGGCCGAGGCGCGCCGGATGCGCGAGGCGGAGGCGGAGCTCGCCCGCCTGGCCGAGGCGCTTGCCCGACTCGGTGACCGGGCAGGCGGGCGCACGGCGTTGGCCTACGAGCGGCTGTCCGACGCGCTGCGCTACGACCGGGTGCAGGGGCTCTCGTTCGGCCTGGGCTACCGGGTGCGGGTGCCCGGCGTCCGGTTCACCAACCTGTACGGCACCGTACGCTACGGTCTGAGCGACGATCGCGTGACCGGCCGCCTCACGCTTCGTGCGCGACGCGCCTGGCGGGCGGCTGCACGCTGGGCGGGTACCGCGACGTCGCCGATGTCGGATCCGTTCTCCGCCGGGCCACACGGTGGGGAATACCCTGAACGCGCTCTTCGCCGCGCACGATGACGCCGACTACATGCCTGGCCGAGGGCGGCTCGGCCAGGTTCGAGACCTCGCTCCGCACCGGCCTCGACCTCGTCCTCGGAGCGCGCGGGTCGAGCGAGAGCAGAGCGCCGGGCGCCGGGCGAAGTCGGCGGTCAACGATTTCCTCGGCGGCGACGGACGCTTCCCGCCGAATCCGCCGGTGGACGGGGGAACGTTCGCCGGCTGCCTCGGCGCGGCTGAGCCACTCGGGCGGCGCTCCGCTGGAACCTCACGGCCGACGTACTGGGCAGTGCGGACCGGGTCGACGGGCCGGCTGTACGGCGATCTGCGCCGGGACGTGGGCGACCAGGCCGGTGCGACGTCTCCGGCTCGAGGCAGGCGTCGCCACGAATCCGACGCTGCCGCAGTCGCAGTTCCGCCTCGGCGGGCTCGCGACGGTGCGCGGGTTCGACTACGCTCAGCGGCGGGGACAGGCGTTCTGGGCGGCGCAGCTCGACATCGCCCCGTTCGGCGGGCGGCTCCGTCCGGTGGCGTTCGTGGATGCGGGCCAGGCCGCGCGCGTGGCCGACCTGTTCTCGAGCACAGCGCTCGTCGGCGCGGGCGTGGGCCTCTCGCTCTTCGGTGGGGTACTCCGCCTCGACCTGAGCCATCCGCTCACTCCCGATACCGGAGGCAAGGTGCGGTTCGACATCGTCGTGCAGGCCATGCGGTGAGGCGCGGAGTCGCGGTGGTGCGTGGTGAGCGCGTGGCTTGCGGTCGCGCCGGCGTGCCGAAAGGAGGCGCCGCGCGAGCCGACGGGCCCGCGGCTCGAGGCCCGCTGGTCGGGCACGGATACGGCCGGCTTCGCGGCCCCGGCGGTCGCCGAGTGGTGCGACTCGCTCGATCTGCTGGAGCTCCGGGCTGTCGCCGGCGATACCGGGCTCGCGCTCGCGGTGTACCGCAGGGACAGCATCCAGCCGGGCGAGTACCCGATCCGCCCTCCCGATGTGGCCGATACCACGCCCGCCATCGGCCGCCCTGGCCCTCCGCTGGTTCTCGCGCATGTCGGTTCGGGGGGTCCGGAGCGACAGCGGAACGCTTACCCTGCGCCGTGCCGCGGACGGCGTACTGTCGGGGAGCTTTCGCGCCCAGGCCCGCGGGGTCTCGGATGCGGGCCGGCTCACCGTGACGGGCTCGTTCGCCGGCCTTCGCGCCCGCCCCGCGCGGCGTGGATGCACGGCGCGGCCCGCGCCGCGGGACTCCGCGGCAGGTGTACATTAGGGGGCCATGGAGAGCACCTACTTCCGGCGCGGTTTCGGCCTCAAGGCGGAGATCGAAGGCCAGCTCACCGCCGACTACCACAGCTCGGTGGTCGAGGCGCTGCGCGCGCGGTCAGTACCGGCTCGACGTCGGGCCGCTGAGCGTTCCGCCTGGCGCGCGAGTTCGGCTTCTGCTACGGCGTCGACCGCGCGGTGGACTACGCCTACGAGACCCGGCTCAAGTTTCCCGACCGCCGGCTCTATCTGGTGGGTGAGATCATCCACAACCCGCACGTGAACCAGAAGCTGCGCGACATGGGCGTGCGCTTCCTCGCACGCGGCGAGGGCGGCGAGTTCGACTTTTCCGACATCATCCCCGGTGACGTGGTCATCCTGCCGGCGTTCGGGGTGACCATGGGCGACTTCGAGCGCCTGCGGGGCATCGGCTGCGTGCTGGTGGACACCACCTGCGGCTCGGTGCTCAACGTCTGGAAGCGGGTGGAGGGCTACGCCCGGGACGGCTACACCGCGATCATCCACGGCAAGCATTACCACGAGGAGACCAAGGCCACCGCGAGCCAGGTGATGAAGTACCCCGGCGGCCGCTATCTCGTGGTGCTCGACATGGCCGAGGCGCGGATCGTGTGCGACTTCATCGAGCGGGGCGGGGACGCGGCGGCGCTGGCGGAGCGTTTCGCGCGCGGCGGTCTCGCCCGGGTTCGATTTCGAGCGGGACCTGGTGCGGGTCGGGATCGCCAACCAGACGACGATGCTCTCGGGCGAGTCGCTCGCGATCGCCGAGGAGATCCGCCGCAGCATGGAGCGCCGCTACGGCACGGCAGCGGTGGCGGACCACTTCCGCTCGTTCGACACGATCTGCTCCGCCACGCAGGAGCGGCAGGATGCGGTGGTGGCGCTGATGGAGGAGCCGCTCGACGTGATGGTGGTGGTGGGCGGTTACAACTCGAGCAACACCTGCCATCTGGCGGCGCTGGTGCAGTCGAAGGGCGTCCGCACCTTTCATATCGAGGACGCCGAGGGCGTGGACCCGGCCACCGGCACCATCCGGCACCAGCCGATCGGCACCCGGCACGAGGAGACGGCCGCCGGCTGGCTCGGCGACGCGCCGGATCATCGGGATCACCGCCGGCGCGTCGACGCCGAACAACAAGGTCGGCGAGACGATCGCGCGCATCTGCGCGCTGGCCGGCGTGGCGGAGGAGCTCCGCGCGCTGACCGGGTGAGCGTGGGCCGCATGGGCTTCGCTGGACCTGAGCCACACCATCGAGCACGGCATGACGACCTACCCCGGCCTGCCGGGGCCCCTCATCTGCGACTTCCTGAGCCGCGAGGCCTCGCGGGCGCGCTACGCGCCCGGCGTCGAGTTCCAGATCGGCAAGATCGAGATGGTGGCCAACACCGGGACCTACGTGGACGCGCCGTTCCACCGCTATCGCCGGCGGAAGTGATATCGCACGGCTGCCGCTGGCGTCGCTTGCCCGCCTCGAGGCGATCGTGGTGCGGGCGAGCGAGGCGGGCAGAGCCATCGGCCCCGAAGCCTTCGCCGGGCGCGACGTGGCGGGCAAGGCAGTGCTGGTGCGCACCGGCTGGGACATGCATTGGGGCACCCCGGCATACCTCTCCGGCCATCCGTTCCTCACCGCTGCCGCCGCCGGGATCTCGTGAACGGGGGCGCGGCGCTCGTCGGGATCGATTCGCTCAACATCGACGACATCGGACGACGTTGCGCGTCCGGTCCACTCCACGGCTGCTCGGCGCGGAGATCCCGATCGTAGAACACCTCTGCAACATGGGTTCACTGCCGGACGAGGGGTTCCGCTTCTCGGCGGTGCCGGCCAAGGTCGCGGGGATGGGGAGCTGGCCGGTGCGAGCGTTCGCGGAGCTCTGAATCGGGCGACGCATTCGTGCCCTTCCGCCAGACCACCGTCTCCGGCTTCCCCGCCGTCGCGCTCCGCTCCGAGGAGCTCGAAGTCGTCGCCGTGCCGGCGATCGGCATGAAGCTCACCCATCTCCGCCGGCTCCGCGGGCGGGAGTGGCTCTGGCGCAGCGACCAGATCCCGCTCGCGCTCCCGCGGCCCGGCGCCTCGTACGTCGAGACGGCCGACAGCGGCGGGTGGGACGAGTGCTTCCCGACGGTGGGACCGTCGCCGATTCCGGGCGCGCCGGGAGACGCGCCGCCGTTGCCGGACCATGGCGAGCTGTGGAGCGCGGAGTGGACCAGCTCGGTCTACGAGCACGCGGAGGGCACGACGCTCGACGGGCACGGCGCAGGGGACGCGGCTCCCCTACGAGTTCCACCGGACAGTGACGCTCGAGCAGGGCACGCCGGTGGTGCGGTTGCGCTATCGGCTGCGGCACACCGGAGGGACGCCGTTCCCCTGGATCTGGTCCGCCCACCCGCTCTTGAACGTGCAGCCCGGGACCACCCTCGACCTGGCCGGCGTGCGCCAGGTCAAGCTCGACGCGGTGCACGGCCGGGCCGACCTCAGCCGGGACGACGTGGTGAGCTGGCCCGGCGCGATCGGCGGCGACGCCGGCCGGTTCACCTTGCCGCCGGATGGGGGTTGGGCGGTCAAGCTGTTCGGCGACCTCGGGGCGGAGGGGTCGATGGCGCTCACGGACCCGCGCGAAGGCGAGCGATTGGAGATCCGGGTGGATCCGCAAGAGGTGCCGCAGGTCGGGCTGTGGATCAACTGCGAAGGGTGGGCGCCCGCGGGCCGCCGTCCGTATTACAACCTGGCGCTCGAGCCGTGCATCGGCGCACCTGACCGGCTGGCGGACGCGGTAGCTCGATGGGGCACGGCGCAGACGCTGGCGCCCGGCGAAGAGCGCCGCTGGGCGGTGGAGGTGAGGCTTCCGGCGCCTTGATCTCCGCGCTGTCGCCGGGTTTCCGCTCGAGTCGCGTGTCCTCCCACGAGACCGGGTCCTCGATCGGCTCCAGATGGGTGAACACCGTGCTGTTGGGCACCGCCGCGCGCACCTCCTCCTCGATCTGCTCCAGCAGGTCGTGCCCCCGCTGCACCGACCAGTTCCCCGGCACCAGCACGTGGAAGTCGATGAACCGCCAGGCGCCCGCCTGGCGGGTCCGCAGCGCGTGGAAGCGCACGCCGCCGCGAGCGTGGCGAGCGAGGATGTCGGTGATCGCTGCGCTGCAGCTCCTCGGGGATCGCCGTGTCCAGCAGGCCCATCAGCGAGCGGCGGAGGATGCTTCACGCCGGTGCGCACGATGTTGAGCGCGACCAGGATCGCGATGATCGGATCGAGCCGCTGCCAGCCGGTGAGCGCGACGCCGCCCAGACGCCGACGATGACGCCGAGCGAGGTCCAGACGTCGCTCATCAGGTGGTGCGCGTCGGCCTCGAGGGTGATGGACTGGTGCCGGCGCGCCGGCGCGGAAGAGCATCCGGGCGACGAGCAGGTTGATGACCGAGGCCGCGATCGAGATCCCGACGCCAAGCGCGAGCTGCTCGATCGGCTGGGGGGCGAGCAGCCGGCGGACCGAGGCGTAGAGGATGCTCGCGGCGGCGAGCATGATGAGCGCGCCCTCGAAGCCGCTGGAGAAGTACTCCGCCTTGCTGTGGCCGTAGCGGTGGTCCTCGTCCTCCGGCCGCGCCGCCGCGGTGAGCGCGATGAGCGCCACGACGGCCGCGGCCAGGTTGACCAGCGACTCGAGCGCGTCGGACAGCAGGCCGACCGACCCGGTGACGGCGTAGGCGCCGCCCTTGAGCCCGATCGTGGCGAGCGCCGCCAGGATCGAGATGACGGCGTAGCGGCGGAGCGAGCGGCGCTGTTCCGTCACGTCAGGCAGCCGCCGGCGGCAGCATCCGCAGCACCTCGGCGATGGTCAGCGGCGCGCTGCCCTCGGCCCGGTTGTTGACCAGCAGGTAGGCCGGGATCCGGGTGCGCACCGCGGTCTCGATCAGCCGCAGCAGGTCATGGCGAAGCGGGGGCGACGGGTCCTGGATCCGGTCGTAGGGCGCGAACGCGTCCACCGCCTCGTCGTAGGTGCGGCCCGGCCGGAGCAGCGCCCGCGCGACGATGAAGGGGCCCGAGACCGCACCCGGCAGGTCGAGCTGGTCGCCGATGGGCGGCATGCGGGTCCAGGAATTGAAGACGTGGGCCACGCCGTGCTCCCGCAGCACGGCGAAGTACATGGGGGTGAGGAACTCCTCGTTCCGGATCTCGACCGCGTACATCGCCCTCGCGCGGCAGCGCGCCGAAGAACTCGTCGAGCCGGCTCCGCGAACCGCTCGGCGGTCATCGCCGCTGCCCCGGCCGATGGTCTGGAACTCGAAGACGAACGGCCCCGCGTGGTCGGCGAAATGCCGCTGGTACGGCTCGTACACCGCTTCCAGGAACAGGTCCGGACTCAGAAAGTCCGGGTTGACCTGGCCGGCCCGCGCCTTGTCCTGCGCCTTGCTGAACGTGTGCACCGTGAGCTGGTTCCAGACCTTGCTCACGCAGGGGAAGCCGGCCGGCAGGTGTTCCGCGTAGGACGCGAGCACCGCGTCCGTTGGCGGCGCGTAGAAGCTGGAGTCGATGCCGACGGTACGGAAGAGGGGGAACGCCGCGTACTCCTCCAGCATCCTGGCCGAGGCGCCCCGTCCCTCGTATTCCCGATGGTAGACCAGCCCCCGCCAGCCCGGATAGTTCCACGAGGAGGCGCCGAAACGGACGTCCGCCGGCAGCCGGGCCGCGAGGGCCCGGAGCTCCTCCGTCATCGGCGCACGATCCGGAACACCCGACCCTCCGCGCTCAGGACGTACAGCTCGCCGGCGGCGTCCTGGCCGAAGCTCGGTACTCCGCCGCCCGGGGCCAGCGTGGGCCACTGCTGGGGCTCGGTCGCCTCGCCGTCCTGGAAGCCGGAAGCTCCGCACCCAGCCCTGGCAGTAGTCGGCGTAGAAATAATGCCCCTGCAGCGCGGGAATGGCAGCGCCCCGGTAGACGTAGCCGCCGCTGATCGAGCAGCCCTCGGCGTGCGAGTACTCGAGCACGGGCAGGCGTGAACGGGGCCGGGTCGCACGCGGGGTCGGCATAGCAGTGGCGTCCTTCCATGACGTTCCAGCCGAAGTTGGCGCCCCGGCCCGCTCCGGCGGCGGCGCGTGGCCACGTCCACCTCCTCCCACGCGTTCTGGCCGACATCGGCGATGTAGAGGTCGCCGGTGGCCGGATCGAAGTTGAACCGCCAGGGATTGCGGAGGCCCAAGCTCCAGATCTCGCGGCCGAGCGTCGGTCCGACCCGCGAACGGATTGTCGGGAGGGATGACGTAAGGCGTGGCGCGCCGAGACGTCTATTCGCAGATATCCGCCCAGGAGGTCCGCCAGGGATTGGCCTCTCCCGCCGGGATCGCCGCCGCTGCCGCCGTCGCCCAGGCCGAGGTAGAGCATCCCGTCCGGACCGAACAGGAGACGGCCGCCGTTGTGGTTGGCGAACGGCTGTTCGGCCGTGAGGATCACCGTCTCGCTGGCCGGGTCCGCACGGTCGGGGTCGGTCCCGGATACACGAAAGGACGAGACTGTGGTGTTCCCGTCCGGATCGGTATAGTGGACGAGGAAACGCCCGTTGGTGGCGTAGGCGGGGTCGAACGCCAGATCGAGCAGTCCCTGCTCGCCCCCGGTGGAAACCCGTCCAGCGAGGTCGAGGAACGGAGTCGGGAGCAGCGCCCCTTCCTTCACGACGCGAATGGCGCCGCCCTTCTCGACGATGAACAGGCGGGGGTCGCCGGGCGGGGCGGTGAGGGCGAGCGGGAAGTTCAGGCCCGAGGCCACCTCCTCCAGGCCGACCGGCACGGCACCGTCGGGCGGGCCGAGCCCCGCGGCATCGCCCGATCCGCAGCCCGGAGCGGCGGCCGCGGCCAGCAGCCAGAGCGCGGGACTCAAGCAGTCGGATGCGGGCCATGCGGAATCCTTTCGAGGTCGAGGCACGATGAGGCGGTGCCGCCTGGTGGAGAAGATGTGGGTGCTGCTCCCGGCGATGGCCTGCACCCCGCTGGGTCTCTGGATGTACCAGGACCCGGGGGTGACGGTGTCTCGGGTGCGGCTGGGCACCGAGCCGACGGACTCCGCGCCCGTCGTGGTGGCGCTCGACGTCAGCAATCCCAATGACTATGGAGTCTCGACCACCCGGGTCGAGCTCTGGTTGAGACTGGACGATCGGCCCATCGGCCGCCTCGATCGCACCAGCCATGTGGCACTGCCCCAGGTGGCGACCTCCACCGTAGCGCTTCCGCTCGTTCCCGACCGCGGCACGAGCGCCGCCCAGCTCCGGGCATTCGGGTCGGGTGTCCATCGCTTCATGGTCGAGGGGCGGGCCACGTTCGCTACCCCGATCGGGAGCCGGAAGGTCCGGTTCGCCCAGGAGGGCCAGTTGGCGTTCGGGCCGCCAGCTTTGCCAGCATCCGCTCCAGCCGGTCCAGATGCGTCACCGTGAGCGTCACCACCCCGAACTCCTCCTCGACCTTCCCCCGAAAGATGAACGGTCCCTGATCGAACAGCACGTGACCGCGCTCACGATAGATGTCCGGGAAGAGCACGACCTCGATGAGCCCGTCGCCATCGTCGAAGGTGGCGAACTCCATCGGCTCGTCCTTCAGCGTGTGGACCGGCTTGGCGCTGGTGAGCATCCCGGCCGCCAGCACGTGCTCGCCTACGTGCCGGTGCAGTTCCGTGCTGGGACAGAGCCGGAACCGCCGGAGGTCGTCCGCGTAGAGCCGCATCGGGTGCGCGTCGGTGGTGAAGCCGAGGGCGGCGTGCTCCTCCCGGCGGCGGCGCTCGGGGCCGTACTCCTTGAGCACGGGCACGGCGGGCGGAAGGTGGTCGAACCAGTCGCCCGGGCGATCGTCGGGTGAGCGGACGCACTCGGCGGTCGAATCCACCAGCCAGAGCATCATGGGCCGGGTCCAGTCGCCCGCGATCGAGTCCAGCGCGCCGACCTTGATGAGCGCGCGCAGGTCGGCGGGGGAGATGCCGGTGCGGGCGCGGAGGTCGGCCAGGCTGGTGAACGGGCGGAAGGATGGAAGGACGGAAGGCGGAAAGGGAGAAAGGACCCGCGGCCAGGCACCGGCACTGTCATCCCGAGCGGAACTGTCATCCCGGGCGGAACTGTCATCCCGAGCGGAGCGAGGGATCTGGCCGGGCCGAGCTCGAACCATTCCCAGCAAGATCCCTCCGTCGCTGGCGCTCCCTCGGGATGACAGTCCCGCTCGTCGTCTTCCTCCGCCCGCTTCTCCCTCCCTCCATCCCGCGCTTCCAGCACCCGCTCGGCCCCCTCCGCCGACAGCTCCTTCACGAACTGCAGCCCGATCCGGAGCTCCCGCCCGCGGCCGGTCGTGCGGAGTTCGCTCGCGTTCACGTCGGGCGGCAGCACGGTGAGCCCCATGCGCATGGCCTCGGCGACGTAGACGAACGGGTGATAGAACCCGCCCCCGTTGGCCAGCACCGCGGCCATGAACTCGGCCGGATGGTGCGCGCGCAGGTAGCACGCGTGCTGCGCCACCTGGATGTACGACGCCGAGTGTCCCTTGCAGAAGCTGTAGCCGGCGAACGACAGGATCATCGCCCAGACCCGCTTGGCCGTCTCGGCGTCGCGGCCGAGCGCGAGCGCGCCGGTGAAGAACTCCTCGGCGTAGCCGGCGAGCGCCCTGGCGGGTCTCTTCTTGGAGAGCGACTTCCGGAGTCCGTCGGCGGTGGCGAGCGGCATCCCGGCAAAGGCGGCGCACACGTTGACCACGTCCTCCTGGTAGACCATGACGCCGAACGTCTCGGCCAGCGTGTCGCGCAGCACGGGGTCGAGCGGCTCATAGGGCGCGCCGTGCAGCCGCTCGAGATAGAGCCGGATGAAACGGTTGGAAGCGGGGCGGATGATGCTGGTGTTGAGTACCAGCAGCTCGAAGGTGTCGGCCCGACTCTTGGCGCAGAGCGCCCGCGAGGCGGGCGACTCGGTGTAGAACACGCCCATCGTCCGGCCGGTCCGGAAGAGCTCCTTCGTGGGCTCGTCGTCGCCGGGATCGGAGGAGGTGTAGTCGATGTGCCGGCCGGTGTGCGCGTGCACCGCCGTGATGGCGTCGCGGATGACGGCCAGCGAGCGGTTGCCGAGCAGGTCGATCTTGATCAGCCCCGTGTCTTCGGCGCCGTCCTTCTCGAACTGGATGACGGGCACGGTCAGATCCGGGTGCCCGTCGAGCGTCTTGACCGCGCGCTCGGTCGGCACGTAGTCGGTGAGCGCGGTGGGCACGATCACGACGCCGCCCGGGTGAAGCGAGAGGTGCCGCGGCACGCCCACCAGCGGCGCCGCCATCCGGGCCAGCTCCTGCCAGCTCGGCGGCAGGTCGAGCGCCTTGAAGTTGGGATGGGTGGCGAGCATCTCCTCGAGCGGCTGCTCCTCGTACCACGGGATCCGGCGCGTCACCTCGCGGATCTCGCCGTTGGGCCGCCCGTGCACCTTGGCCACCTCCCGGAGCGCGCCGCGGAGGCGGAAGCAGTTGTGGTTGGCCACCATCGCGGCCTGCGGATGGGGGTAGTGCCGGAACACGTAGGCCAGAACGTTGTCGCGCTCGTCCCACGGAAAGTCGAGGTCGATGTCGGGCGGGTCCGTGCGCGCCGGATTGAGGAACCGCTCGAACAGGAGCCCCGCGCCGAGCGGCTCGACGTGGGTGATGCCGAGACAGTAGCTCACGATCGAGTTGGCGACGGAGCCGCGGCCGCAGTGGGTGGGGCCGTGCTCGACGATGTCGCGCACCACCAGGAAGTAGTCGGCGAACCCCTTCATCCCGATGATCCGGAGCTCGTGCTCGAGCCGGTCGCGCGTCACCGGCGCGATGGTGCCGTAGCGCCGCTCGGCGCCGGCATAGGCGAGCGCGCGGAGCTCCTGGGTGGCGTCGTTCGCGTCGGCGAAGCGCGGCGACACCACGCGGCCCACCGGAATCCGGTACGCGCAGCGCTCGGCGATCTCGGCCGCGGCCCGCAGCGCCTCGGGGCAGTCCGGGAACTGGCGCGTGAGGTCGGCGGTGGGGCGGAGCCAGGCGTCGCGGGCAGACGGTCGGGCGGGCAGGCGGTCGGGTGGTTGGGGGGTCTCACTCTCCTCCCGACCGTCCGACCGCCTGTCCACCCGCCCGCCCGAGAGCGTGCCGTTGAGGTGGATCGCCCGGAGGAGCCGGTGGCGGCTCCAGTCTTCGGGGTGCGCCATGACGACGGCGTTGGTGACGACGGGCGGAAGGCCCATGCGGCGCGCGGCGGCGAGCACGGCGTGGCGCTTCTTGCCGGGACGGAGCTCGGCGTAGAGGTCCCGCGGCCCACTCAGGCGGAGAACGCGCTCCAGGAAGGCGGGATCCTGTGAGAGGAGGACGAGGCCGGCGCGATCGGCGGCGAGGGAGGCGGAAAGACGGAAAGACGGAACGACGGAAGGATGGAAAGGCGGGGCAGGTAACCCCGATCGCGGCTGATTGTCCTTCCGTCCCTCCATCTTTCCGTCCTTCCCTCCTTCCGTCCAGTGAATCTCCGTGATCGTCCGGCAGAGCGCCGCCCACCCGCGCTCGTCCATCGCGAGGGCGACGGTCTCCTCATCCTCGGTGACGAGGTGCGCGCCGAGGATGGGTCGCACGCCGGCAGCCTCGCAGACGCGCTGGAACTCGACGGCTCCGTAGACGCCATTGGTGTCGGTGCAGGCAAGCGTGCCGAACCCTCGCTCGGCCGCCGCGCCGGCAAGGACCTCGGGACTCGAAACACCGGTGCCGAAGGAGAAGTGGGTGTGGAGGTGCAGGTGGGTAAACATTTGCGTGTGCGCCCACCGGGGTACGAGACGGGGGTGGTTCGGGTTTTCTTCGGTAAGGTGCTGTCGGCGGCGGCGCGCGTCAAGGAGGCGCGGAAGCCGTGGGCTTCGGACGCGCCATCCTGACCCAGCTCCGCGCTCACCTCCTGCCGAAGGCCCCGGCACTTGCCGGCATGGTGGCCGCTGGTGGATCGCGAACACGTTCACCGATTCTCCCGTGCGTTCGGTGCTTCGCTCGGTCGACATCGGCCGCGGAGGAACGCACGTGGTCAGCGGTTCGGTGTAGAAGGCGATGCACTTCTGGCTGCCGCTGCTGGCGGCGGCGCTCTGCGCCTATCTGGGCGAGGCATCGCGAGCGATTAACGCCAGCCGGCCGGAGCACGGCACCGCATCACGGCGGCCGATTTTTCCTCCGATGATGCTTGATATCCCTTGGGCTCGCGGTTAATCTTCCCGCGGGAGTCGCGTCCCGATGATGACTCGTAGCGGCGGCAAAGTTTCGATCGTCGGCGGGTGTGACCAGGCTGGTCACGATCATTGGTGGCGCGATTTTGCGTTTCGACGAATCACGAGCTCTCAGAGGAGCGGCATGTCACTGTCGGTGAAGGCGCGGAGCACCGAAACCCATCGGCGTGGCCGTCACGCGATCGAGCGTGCGCGGCCCACGGCCGACGCGTCGCGCCTGCGCCATGCGCAGCTCATGCTCCCGCGGGGCGTGCATCGGACGCGCATGTCCGAGACTCGCACGCTACCGGGGAGTGCGGCGGTTCGGCGGGTGCGAACCGCGCCACGCTCCCCGTACCCGAGCCTGAAGCGCACTGAGGCCGTGAGGCTGCCCAGGTCCACCGGGTAGTCCGCCACCGTCCTCCCGGGCAGCAGCCTCGCCCCACCTGCGCTTCACGCCCGGGTGGGGCGAAGTGTTTCCGGGATGGCGAGCGCGACCTCGGTGATCCCGGCTACCGAACGCGGCCTGGGCAGGGCAACGCAACTCCCGAGCCCTGACGACATCGAAGGAGGCGAACGATGAGCACACTCGAGAAGAAGAAGAAGACCTCCATTGCCGCACGGCACGCGGAGCTGAGAGCCGGGATGGAGGAGGATCTCCGGCGACTCGCATTCGGCCGGTCCTCGCGCGGTGCGGGAGAGGTCACGATGGAGGCGGTCCAGCAACTCGAGCCTCGCGCCCGCCGGCGCGGGCTGGAGCTGCTCGACGCTCTCCGCCGGTTCGACGCGGGCACCTACGGCATCTGCACCGGCTGCGAGACCCGGATCCCCTATGTGCGGCTCTCGGCCATTCCCGAGACGACCGTCTGCGTGGAGTGCAGCGGCGCCCGCGAGCTGCTGTTCCGGGCGTGAGCGGCATGCGAGCCGGACAAGTGAGAACCCAGCCAGGAGGATCGAAGATGAAGATCAGGATCCGAAGTGCCTCGTCCCTGACGGACGGGCTGCGCGGACACATCGGGCGGCGGCTGCGGTCGGCCCTTGACCGGTTCCGCGGCCACGTGGATGACGTGCAGGTGCGACTCAGCGACGTCAATGGTCCGCGCGGCGGCGTGGACAAGCGGTGCCGTCTGGTACTGAGTGTCTCGAGCGGCAACGTCGTCGTCAGCGAGGGCCGCGCACCCAACTTCTATCAGGCGGTGGATCTCGCCGCCAACCGCGCGGCCCGCTCGGTCGGGCGGGTATCCGCCGCCCCACATCTGATGAGGAGGACGGCATGAGAGTCGCCCACGCCATGCGCACGGATCTCAGGACGATCTCTTCGAGCGCGATGGTCCCCGACGCCGTCGCGGCCCTGGTGGAGGGCCGGATCTCCTCGCTGCCCGTCATGGACGGGCAGCGGCCGATCGGGGTCGTCTCGCAGCAGGACATCCTCCGGGCCGCGATGGAGAGCGATGGCGAGGGTCGCCCGCGCTGGTTTGCGGAGCGCACCCCAGTGATCGCGATCATGTCCCCGTGGCCGCCGGCGGTCGCCGCCGACACGCCGGTAGCCGAGGCCGCGCGCACGATGCTGTACCTCGACCTCAAGCGGGTGTTCGTGGTGGACGGTGGCGACCTCGTCGGTGTCCTCTCGCAGGCCGACATCGCCGATGCCGTGGCCGTGGCCAGGCTGTAGAGCGGCGGGCGGGGCGGTGGACGGCTCCGGTGCGGATCGGAGGCCGGCTACCGTCCCGTCCGCTGCAGCTCTTCGAACCAATTCAAGACCAGATCGACGCGGCGCGGCGCCGACTCGGGCGGGACCTTGATCATCAGGAATCTCCGGCCGTTCGGCTCGACGTCGTAGCTCCCCGTGAAGAGCTCGGTGGGATAGGAGCCCGCGAACAGAAATCCTGGCCGGCCGGTCTCGCCCGTGGCGGGTACAACCCCCACAGCGAATACGCTGTCGCCGCTGCGGTAGACCAGCTCGCGGCCGGCTCGCGTCCAGCGGGGCTCCGCCCCACCGGAGGTGGAGATCTGACGCCGCAGCCGCCCAAGGTCAGGGTAGGACTGGACGTACACTTCGCGGCGCCCCGACTCGTCGGAGTCATAGGCGAGCCACCGGCCATCCGGCGACAAGGCCGGCCGGCGAGCGGAGAAGCGGCTCTGCAGCAGTGGTCGGGCCTTGCCGTTTCCGTCCAGCGGCAGCACCCAGATCTCGCTCGCCGCGGGCGCGCTCTGCGAGAACAGCAGGAGCTTGCCGTCCGATGAGACCGAGCCTGCGTACTTGTCGGAGCCGCCCACCAGGACCGGCGTTTCCGGCGAGCCGGCATCGGCCGCGCGCGAGTACAGGTCAAAAACCGGCTGTTCGGACGAGTAGATCAGGCGCCGGCCGTCGGCGGTCCAGAAGGCCCCGAATTCGGCGGCGTCCCCGGACGTGATCCGGGTAAGAAGATCCCGGGCCTGCTCGTAGACCCAGATGTCCCGATTGCCGCCGGTCCCGGTGATCGTGAGCGCGACCCGGCGCCCATCGGGCGAGAGCGCCGGCTCGGAGTAGCGCCCGGGCCGTGTCAGGAGCGGTTGCTCGGTGCCGTTTCGCGAGACCCACACCGGCTGGGTCTCCCCATTCATTGTGGAGGCGGGAATGTAGGCCAGGTCGCCACGGTCGGAGACGCTGAACGCTGCCATCCCGTTGGACGGCAGCCCGGCGACGTCGCCTAGCACCGGGATCGCCGGGCCGGCCACGGCGAGGTGGCGGAGATCGAACGGTACTTCGAGCAGCGACTCGCCGCTGGCGTAGACCAACTGCCCGGTGGTCAGGTAGCGGCCCATGACGCCGCCCCGCACCAGCACCCTGCGCTCGCCCGTCCGGAGGTCCAGCAGCTCGATCCTGGCGCGGTCGATGGGCGTAGAGAAGTTGGTGAACACCACATGACGCCCGTCGGGAAGAATCTGCGGCCACCAGTGGGCCAGTTCCCCCGCGGTGGAATCGGGGGTGGTGAGGCGCTCGGCCGCGGCGCCGCCCGCGCTCACCCGCCACAGCCCGCTCTTGTACGATTGGGTATAGACGATGGTACCGTCCGGCCCCCAGCTCCCGCCTCCCCAGCTCGCCTCGGCGAGGACGATCGGGTCGCCGCCCTCCACCCGCACTTTCTTCAGCTTGCCCCCTGCGGTGAACCCGATCCACGCGCCGTCGGGCGAGAAGAACGGCAACGTTCCGTCCTCGGTCCCGCGGACCGGTTCCACATCGGTTCGGCCGAGCTCGCGAAGCACGATCGTGGACTGCCCCGCCACCGTCACAGGAATCGCGAGCCGCCGGCCGTCGGATGAGAACGCCGGAAGCGGGTTGCCGGCCTGAAGTCGGTCCGCCGCGGGAAGCTGGACGGAGAATCGAACCGGCCCTCCCGGTGCGGACACGTTCGGCCGAGCGCGCACGAGCAGCCCGGCGATGGCGAGGAGAGCGAGAGCGAGGAGGGCCCAGGGGAGCGCGGGCCGGGTGAGCCGGGCCCGAGGACGCCGGAGCGGCGTGACGACAGGTCGCCGAGAGCGCCCCGGAACCCGTGGCCGCCGGCGTCCGGCCCGCCAGCGCCGCGGCGAATTCCGCGGCGGAGGCGAAGCGATCGGCGGGCAGCTTGGCGAGCGCCTGGTGAATCGCGGCGGCCGCCGCGGGCGGCACGGTGTCGCGCGCGGCGGTGAGCGGCGGCGGGCTTCTCGCGTGATCACCTTCGGCGACGATCGCCTGCGCGGTCGAGCCGAGGAACGGCGGGTCGCCCGCCAGCATCTCGTAGGTGACCGCCCCGAGCGCGTACACGTCGCTGCGGGGGCCGATCTCGCGCTCGCCCATCGCCTGCTCGGGGCTCATGTAGTGCGGCGTGCCGAGCGACATGCCGGTCTCGGTCATCCGGGTGCCGCCGGCCTCGCTGGCGGCGAGGGCGATGCCGAAGTCCGCCACCAGCGCCTGCCCGTCGTGGAGCAGGATGTTCTCGGGCTTGATGTCGCGGTGGATGACGCCGTGGCGATGGGCGTAGTCGAGCGCGCTGGCCACCTCGCCGGCGATGGAGAGGGCCTCGCCGACGGGCAACTGCTTCTCGCGGGTGAGCCGGTCGCGCAGCGATTCGCCTTCGACGAACGGCATGACGTAGAAGAGGAAGCCGTCGGCCTCGCCCGAATCGAAGAGCGGAAGGATGTGGGAGTGCTGCAGGTTCGCCGTGGTCCGGATCTCGGCCAGGAATCGCTCGGCGCCGATCACGGCCGCCAGCTCGGGGCGCAGCAGCTTGAGGGCGACTGGGCGGCCGTGCCGGACATCGTGGGCCAGGTAGACCGTGGCCATGCCGCCGGCGCCGAGCTCGCGCTCGAGCCGGTAGCGATCGGCGAGCGCGGCCTGTAACCGGATCAGGACATCTTGCACGCTGGCCGCATGGAAATGGGATGCTTCAAGATGAGCCCGCTGCGGCCGGTTGGCTAGGAGGCCGCGAAGGCTCGGCCCGCCGCCGGCGGTAGTAGGCCGCCGCGTTGGTGCGGTTGCCGCAGCTCCGCATGTCGCACCACCGGCGAGTCCCGTTCTTGGTCACGTCGAGAAAGTAGAGCACGCAGCCGGGGTGCGCGCACTGCCGCACCCGGCCGGGGTCGGCGTGGCACAGGAGATCGGCCGCCGCCTCGGCGATCGGCACCAGCAGGTCCTCGGGCTCCTCCACCCGCACCCCGCGCTCCAGCGTGTATCCCTCGCCTTCATGGCCGGTACGATCCGCGACGTACCGGCTCCCCGCGCCAGCAGCTCGTTCACCCGTGCGACGGTCGCGCGCGGGCCGGCTTCCCCTCGGACCACGCACTCGCCAGCCGGCGGAGCGTGCGCCCGGAGCGCCCGAGCCGCCTCGACCGCCGACTCGGCCCGGCGCCGGCCCTCCCACCGGAGGAGCGAGGCGCGGGCGGCGGCCGGGTCGAGCGCGCCGGCTCGCACGAGCCAGCGGACCAGGTCGTCCAGGCCGGCCAGCAGGTCGCGCGGCATTCCTTCGCTCACGATTTCAGTGTTGACAAAATCGAGCGCGCGGTGGTTGCCGACGAAGATGAATGGAGAGGTGCCGGCGGTGCTCATGGCCGGGAGTATAAGCGGCAAAAGCTCGGTTGACAAATGAGAGACGAGGAGGTATCACTAGCAAACAGCAGTTTTGCTGCTGTTACGGCCGGCCGGCTCCAGTCACCGGCCGAGAGCCCGGTCCCACCTGCCCTGGAGGTCGTCATGACCGCTGCAACCGCCACCCCCGACATCGCTCCCGGCCATGTCGGCCTGTCCGTCACCGACCTCGACCGGTCGCTCGCGTTCTATCAGGACCTCCTCGGGCTCGAGCTCATCCAGGCGGCGGCGCACGACGGCCAGCGGTTCGCCTTTCTGGGCGCCGGCGGCCGGCTTTCCTGACGCTCTGGCAGCAGAGCACGGACGCCTTCGATCCGCGGGAGGCCGGCCTCCACCACCTGGCATTCCAGGTGCCGACGCTCGAGGCCGTCGAAGCGGTCGAGTCGAAGCTCCGGGCGCGCGGCTTGACGCCGCGCTACGATGGCGTCGTGCCGCACCAGGAGGGCGCCGAGTCGGCCGCGCTCTTCTTCACCGATCCAGACGGCATCCGGCTCGAGGTCTACAGCCCGACCGGCGCCGCGGGGCGCGCGGCCCCGGTGGCCGGCGCGCCGTCCTGCGGATTCTTCTGATGGGGCCGTTCCACGAAGGCGAACTCGACGGTCCAGCGGCGCGCCGGCGTCGCGGTGAACGCCGAGCGCATCGGGCGGATCATCCGGCGGGAGATCCCCGAGGCCGCGCGCGCCTTCGCGGCCGCGCAACGGTTCGTCGTCCTGGGCGCGGCAGACGCCGCGGGCCGCGTGTGGGCCACGCTGCTGCAGGGTGAGCCCGGCTTTCTCTCGGCGCCGACGGAGGAACTCCTGCGGATCGAGGCCCGCGCGCCCCCGGGCGATCCGCTGGCCGAAGCCCTGGCCCGCGAAACGGACGTCGGCCTGCTGGTCATTCATCCGGCGACCCGCCGGCGCATGCGGGTGAACGGCCGGGCGCATCCCCGCGAGCCATATGGCCTGGAGATCGCCACGCGCGAGGTCTACTCCAACTGCCAGAAGCACATCCGCCCGCGGGAGGTGAGGCTCCCGCATGCAACCGGGCGGCCGCCCACGCTCGAGCACGGCGGCGCGTTGACGTCGGCGCAGGCGGCGTGGCTCTCCGCCAGCGACACGCTCTTCATCGCCAGCCGGCACCCGGATGCGGGAGCGGACGTCTCGCATCGCGGCGGGCCGCCGGGGTTCGTGCGGGTTTCGTCGCCGCGGCGGCTGGTGATACCGGACTACCCCGGCAACATGATGTTCAACACCCTGGGCAACCTGGCGGCCGATCCGCGCGCTGGGCTGCTGCTGGTGGACTTCGACGTTGGCGCCACGCTGCAGCTCACCGGCCGCGCGGCGATCCACTGGGCTCCAGCCACGCTGGGTGACTTTCCGGGGGCCGAGCGGGTGGTGGAGCTCGAGCATCGACGAGGTGGTGGCGGCGACCAGCGCTGCCGGTGCGGCGGCGCCGCCGGTCGGTGAGAGCGTGATGGCTGGAGAGGACGAGTGCTCAACCGAAGCCCACCGGTGAAACTCACTGCTCGGGATGGGATGGGATGAATCGCTACGCGCACACTCATCGCCTGAATTCAAGCGCCGTATTCACCGCGAAGGCACAAGGGACCAAGCGGGCACGACGGACGCCGTTCGTTATTGTTTAGCGCGGGACTCTTCACGTCCTTGGTGACCCTCGCTTCCCGGTGAAAGGCCAGCGATCCTCATGCGCGCGGTGATCTACACAGGTGCCGGCGGCCCCGAAGTCATCAGCATCGGCGAAGTCCCAGGCCGGAAGTCCGGCCCGGGCACATCCGCGTGCGCGTCCACGCCGCGGGCGTCAATCGTGCCGACCTGATCCAGCGCCGGGGCCAGTACGCGGCGCCCCCGGCTGGCCGGCCGACATCCCCGGGCTCGAGTACGCGGGCGAGGTCGAGGCGGTGCGTGGTACGTCACCGTGGAAGGTGGGCGACCGGGTGATGGGCCTCGTCGGCGGCGGTGCGCAGGCCGAGCTGGTGACGGTGCAGCAGGACGAGGCGCTGGCGATTCCGGAGGGCCTCTCGTACGCGGAGGCAGCGGCCATTCCCGAGGTGTTCCTCACGGCGTTCGACGCCCTGGTGACTCGCGGCCGGCTCGCCGCCGGCGAGCGGGTGCTGATCCACGCCATCGGGAGCGGCGTCGGCACCGCGGCCGCGCAGGTGGCCAGGCACCTCGGCGCCACCGTGCTCGGCACCTCGCGGAGCGCCGAGAAGCTGGCGCGCGCGCTGGTCTACGGGCTCGACCACGGGATCGACACCGCGCGCGTCGTTCCGCGAGGCGGTGGGCGAGCCGGTGGACGTCGTGCTCGACGTGCTCGGTGGACCCGCCTTCGCCGACAATCTCGCGGTGCTGGCGCCGCGCGGCCGGCTCGTGCTGCTCGGCTTTCTGGCCGGGAGCCGGACCACGGCGGACCTCGGCCCCATTCTGCGGAAGCGCCTCGAGGTGATCGGCACGGTGATGCGGACCCGCGGCCCGGCGGAGCGGGCGCCGCTGGTGCGCGCCTTCGCGGAACGGATGCTGCCGCTCTTCGACCAGCGGATCGAGCACGCGACACCGCTCCGCCCGGTGCTGGAGCGCACCTACCCCATGACGGAGCTCGCCGAGGCGCACCGGGCGCTCGAACGCAACGAGACGTTCGGGAAAGTGGTGGCGACGTGGTGAGCGCGGGCCCCCGCACCCATGGGCGGGTGACAGTCTCGCCCCGAGGCGGGCCGCGCACCGGGCCGATGTTGTCCCTCCCGAGTCGCCTGACGTGCCGAACACCGGCCGGCACGCCGCGCGGCGCGTGGTCCGGATGTTGCCCCTTCGCGGCATTCCGAGCTGTCCGATCCTCGGGCGGCGCGACAAGGCTTCGATGGAGGCAACGCATGTTCGGATATTCCGCGATGGCGACGGCGCTACTGATGCTGGGTGCCGCCTCGCTCGCGCAAGCTCAGCAGGCCGCCAGCGACACGGCTGGTAGAGACAGTACTCACGTCATGCGCGTGCGCGCACGGGATGAGCGGACCATCACCACCGATACGGTCCGGCTGCATCGGGAGATGGCGATCCGGGACTCCGCCCGAACGCTGCTGGATCAGGACCAGGCACAAACGCACGCGACCGGAAAGCAGATCGACTCGCTCAAGGCCGTGTTGGATCGCGAGCGGAAAGCCACCCCGCGCGATACCGTGGCGATCAACCGCAACCTGGCCGCGCTGACGGGCCTGCGGCAGAAGCTCGACCGGGACCTGGACCGGGACCGCCGGGTGAAGGCGCGGGTGGACTCGCTCGACAGTCGAGTCCGGAAGGAGTCGGAAGCCGCGATTGACGCTCACCAGAACATCAAGGAGAGCCGCACCACGCCGCAGGCGCATGCCGCGGCCTCGAAGACGCGATCGCTGACGCCGGAGACGCCCGTCCCCCGCACCAGCCCCGCCCGCCCCAGCGGCCGCGGATCCGATCGATCGCGTGCTGCAGGGCGCGGGCACGGGCGGGGTGAGTCGCTCCGAGCGGGAGCTGAGGGGCCCGAGTGCCGAGGTCCGTGGTCCCTTCGCCCCGCTCGGGACTGACTCGCTTCGCCGGCATCCTGCCCCTCCCACAGCTCCAGCTGCCCCTCCGCCTCCTCCAGCCGGTCGAGCGTGAGCGCCACCGCCCGCACCGCGAGCCGCCGCGCGTTGGCCCGGGTGAACGCGCGGCGCGCGGCGTCCCACAGCTCGGCGTCGAGCGCCGCGGCGTGGAGCGCCACGGCGCGGGCGGCGTCGGTGTGGTCGGCGTAGGTGAGCGCGACCCGGAGCCGCCGCGCCACCAGCCCGCGCCGGCGGAGCCGGCGGCCGAGCCGCTCGCCCAGGAGGCGGAGCAGCGGGTGCAGCACGCCGAGGTCGTTGGTGTCGGTGGCCAGCGCGTGGGCCACGTGGAACTCGGCCTGCCGCTCGGGCGGGAGCACGGGCCGCGGGTCGATGCCGCGCGCCTGCGCCCGGAGCGTGCGGCCGGCGCCGCCGAAGACCGCGCAGAGCGCGCTCTCGGAGATGGCCGCGACCTCGCCGATGAGATCGAGCTGGTAGTCGTCGAGCCGCCGGCGCATCCCGGGATGCAGCTCGGGCAGCACGTCGAGCGGATGGGGCGCGAGGAAGCCGGCCTCGTCGCCGCCCGGCACCTCGAGCAGCGGCTCGGGCTTGACGACGGTGGTGGCGGCCTGGCTCACCAGCTTGTTGGCGGCGACGCCGACCGAGACCGGGAGCCGGAGCCGCTGCGCGCACCTCGCGCTGCACCCGCGCGGCGACGTCCACCGCCGGGCCCGAAGAGCCGGCCGGTGCCGGTGAGGTCGAGGAAGGCGTGGCCGTAGCCGTGCGGGCTCGATGACCGGCGCGTAGACCCGGAGCACCTCGTGCAGCGCCTGCGAGGCCCGCGCGTAGAGCCGCGGGTTGGGCGGGAGCAGCACGAGGTCGGGGCAGCGCTTGAGCGCCTGCCGCACCGGCATCCCCCGCTCGATGCCCGCCAGCCGCGCCTCGGCCGAGAGCGCGAGGATGGTGGCGCGGTCGGCGCCGGGCGGCGCCACCGCGACCGGCCGCGTGCGGAGCGCCGGGCGCGACGAGGCCTTCGACGGTGGTGCAGAAGGCGGGAGGGTCGACGAAGAGGACGGAGCGCATGAGACAGCGGGGCGCTACAGCAGCCGCGGCTGCTCTGCCGCCGCCCGGTCCTCGCGCCCCTCGAGCTGCCGGCTCCTCCGCATCCCCTCGTCCACCGGAAACCCATGCCGCCGCTGCAGCTCATGCAGCCGCTCCGACAGCGCGCGCTGGTACGCCGGGCTCACTCCCTCGCGCCGCGCGTAGTGCCGCGCGTACCGCTCGGCCAGCTCCGGGAACTCGCGGGCGAGCACGGGAAGGAAGCGGTGCCGCGCCGCGGGGCCGAGCCGGAGCGCCGACCCGACCACGTAGCGGGCGCCCGCCGCCTTCGCCGCGCCCATGAGCCGATCGAGCCCCGCGCGATCGTCGGTGATGCCCGGAAGGATCGGCGCCAGGAGGAGCCCCGCGTGGATACCGCCGGCGGTGAGCCGGCCCAGGGCACGGATCCGCGACGCGGGTACCGGCGAGCGAAGCTCGAGCCGGCGCGCCAGCCGGCGGTCGAGCGTGGCCAGCGAGATGTTCACCGTGACCTCGTGCCGCTCGGCCGAGCCGGCCGAGCAGGTCGAGGTCGCGCGTCACCAGCGGCGACTTGGTGATGATGCCGATGGCGAGCCCGCGGTGCCCCAGCAGCACCTCGAGAATCCGGCGGGTGAGCCGGAACCGGCGCTCGGCCGGTTGATATGGATCGGTGGCCGTGCCGATGACCAGCGTGTGTCCGCCCAGGCGTGCGGGATCGAGCGTGCGGGCAAGCACCTCGGCCACGCCGGTCTTGACCAGGATGCGCCGCTCGAACGCCTCCCACGCGGGCAGCGGCTCCGGCGCGCGCGCCGCTTCGCTCGACCGCGTAGCGGTGGGTGTCGCGCGCGTAGCAGTAGGTGCAGCCGAACTCGCAGCCGACATACGGGTTGATCGACCAGAAGCCCATGCCGGTGGAGGCCGCGGTGTTGAGAACCGAGCGTACCGGGAGCTCGAGGAAGCGGGTGCCGCGCTGCCGCTCGTCCAGCAGCGCCCACCGGCGTTCCGATGCCCCGGCCGAGGGCAGCAGGTCGAGCTGCCGCGGAGTCACCCGCAGCGGCCCCAGCCGCAGTGCCGGCAGCTCACGCAGCCCGAGGCGCGGATGAGCGGGCCGGCGCACTCGGGACAGACGCGGAGGACGGTCTCGGTGGAGGGGTCGCGCCGGGGCGGTTGGTAGCGCGTGGGGGCGAGGGGCGGGCGAGGGTGGAAGGGTGGCATGGCGGCTCCGGAGTTTCGGTATTTGTTCGGTACTCCTCCTCATAAATGCGACCCGTGGTCCGGCATGTCAAGGGCGGCTGCGGCTCCATAGCTTCTTCCGCCGCGGTGAGGTTGCTTTCCCGGGCCTGAGTGCCGGAGCTTGCCGATGGAACCACAGGAGGGCTGGTACGAAGGATTCGACGGCGCGCGGCTCTTCCTGCGCACCTGGTCGCCAGACTCCCAACGCCGCGCCGCCGTCATCTTCCTCCACGGCCTCGGCGACCACTCCGGCCTCTACCCGATGATCGCCGGACGCGCTGGTGCCGCGCGGTCTCGCGGTCTACGCGCCGGACCTGCGCGGGAACGGACGCTCGCCGGGGCAGCGAGGCCATGTGGAGGCGTGGGCGGACTTCCGGGAGGACCTTCACCGCCTGGTTGCCCGGGTCGGGTCGGCGGAGCCGGGCCGGCCGCTTTTCCTCCTGGGCAACAGCCTCGGCGGGCTCATCGTGCTCGACTACGCACTGCGCTACCCGGCTGCTGCACGCGGGGTCGTGGCGCTCTCTCCGCCGCTCGGCGAGCTCGGGGTGCCGCCGGCGCTCCTCGCCCTGGGCCGGGTGGCGTCGCGGGTCTGGCCCCGCTTCTCGCTCGAGACCGGAATGGACCTGACCGGGCTCTCCCGCGACCCCGCCGTGGTCCGCGAGGTGCTGGCCGACCCCCTCTTTCACCGGCGCGGCACCGCGCGGCTCTCGACGGAGGTGACCGGGGCGATCGCCCGGGTGCAGGAACAGGCGGCCCGGTTCCCTGTCCCGGTGCTGGTCATGCATGGCTCGGCCGACCGGATGGTGCGGCCGGAGGGGAGTCGGCGGTTCATCGCGAGCGTGGGGCACGCCGACAAACGGCTGATCGAATACGACGGCGCCTACCATGCGCTGCTCGCCGATCTGGACCGGGAGCGAGTGCTCGCGGATCTCGGTGCGTGGATCGCCGCGCATCTCTGATTCGCGCTTGCGCCCGGGCGGCCGCAACTCCATTTTCTCCGCGCTGCACCAGCACGCACCCATCATCCGCACAGCAGCTCACGCTCCAATTCGCCTCCCCTCAGGGGGGCCGTCTCATGAGGTCTCCATGCCGACGATCCGTTTGCGCATCCTGCCGCTCCTCGCTTCCGCCGCCGCGCTCCTGGTCATCTCCGGCGCGGCCACGCCCGCGGAGGCGCAGTTCGGCCGGAAGTTGAAGGACGCGCTCAAGCAGAATGCGGAGAACAAGGCCGTGCAGAAGGCGGTCGAGAAGGAGGACAAGGCGATCGACGCCGCCACGACCGGCGGCACCGATTCGGCCAAGGCCGACTCCGCCAAGGCCGACTCCGCCAAGGCCGACTCCGCCAAAGCCGACCCCGCGGCACCGCCGGCGGCGGCGGGTGCCGCCCCGGCTTCCGCGCCCGGCGCCGACACGCCCGAGTCACTCAAGCCCGGTGAAGGCGCCTGGGCCAACTACGACTTCAAGCCCGGCGAGCGGGTGCTCTATGCCGACGACTTCACCGCCGACGAGGTGGGCGACTTCCCCAAGCGGATGGAGTTCAAGGAGGGCGCGCTCGAGATCGTCGAGTGGCAGGGGGCCCGGTATCTCCGCGCCACCAGCGACTCGAAGTTCTACCTCACCCTTCCGGAGGTGCTGCCGGAGCGGTTCACGATGGAGTTCGACTACACGATCCCGGCCGGCGAGGTGTGGATCTCCTTCGGCAACGAGAACAAGCGGATCGAGTTCGGCGGGGACGGCACCACGACCGTGTACAACCAGGACACCAAGATCACGGCCAACGGCCAGGTGGCCGACAACGAGCGCGGCAAGCTGCGGAAGGGCCGGGTCCTGGCGGACGGGAAGTACGTCAAGGTGTACGTGGACGACACCCGCGTGCTCAACGTGCCCAACGCCGATCTGGGCCGGGCCGACAAGATCCTGTTCTACACCGACGCCGACGTGAAGACGCCATCGCTCTTCGGCAACTTCCGCGTCGCGGCCGGCGGGAAGAAGCTGTACGACGCGATCGCGGCCAAGGGCCGAGTGGCCACGCAGGGGATCTACTTCGATACCGGGAGCGACCGGATCCGGCCCGAGTCCACGCCCACGCTCAAGGAAATCGGGGCGATGCTCAAGGATCACCCCGAGCTCAAGCTCACGATCGAGGGGCACACCGACAACGTGGGTTCGGCGGCATCGAACCAGGCGTTGAGCGAGAAGCGCGCGGCGGCGGTACGCCAGTTCCTGATCGACAGCTACCAGGTGGACGCCGCGCGGCTCCAGGCCAAGGGACTCGGCCAATCCAGGCCGGCCGGCTCGAACGACACGCCCGAGGGACGACAGAACAACCGTCGGGTCGAGCTGGTCAAGTCATGAGGCGACGGCGCGAGTAGGTGCGCGCGGGCGGATGTGACGCGGCCTCTCGCGCCACGGCGCCCGCGTCGCTAGAGTGAGACGGATGCTGTCGCATTTCGCGCGCGCGCTGCGCCTGCATTGCCCGCACTGCGGGGGCGGACCGATCTTCACGAGCTGGTCGCGCCTGCTCCCCGCATGCCCGGTCTGCGGGCTCGGGCTCGAGCGCGACCAGGGCTACTGGGTCGGGGCGTACTTCTTCAACCTGATGGCCATGGAGGTGGCGTTCGTCGTCTGGTTCGTGGGGTTCCTGCTCGCCACCTGGCCCGACCCGCCCTGGGGACTGTTCCAGGCCATCACCATCCTGCTGATGGTCATCGTCCCGTTCGTCTTCTTCCCCTTCTCCAAGACGCTGTTCCTGGCGTTCGACCTGCTGGTGCGCCCGCCCGAAGCGGCGGATTTCGCGGCGCCGCGCGAGCCGGCCCGCCGCCTGCCCCGAAGCTCCCCCCGCGACGCGAGCTGACGGCCGACACTACATTGTCGCATGCCGTTCTCTTTCCGGGTCCGCCGCCGGCTGGTCCGTCTTCGGGATAGCGCCGTCGTCGGGCGGCCGGTCGTCGCGGCGCGCGGGGTGTGGGACGGCTTCGTCGACTGGTTCAACGGGCTGGGCCTCAGCGAGAACGCCATCCTGCTGGCGTTCGCCGTGGCGGTGGGCGTCGGCGGCGCGCTCGGCGTGGTGGTCTTCTACAAGCTGATCGACGCGGCCTACGCTCTCTTCTATCAATGCCCGCCGGCTTCCTCCCGCGCAACGGCTTCCTGGCCTACCGCCCGCTGCTCACCGCCGCCGGATTCGCATCCGCCTGGCCATCATGCGCCGGCTCGGGCGCGGCCACGAGGGGCTCAACGTCCCGGACGTGCAGCTCTCGGTGGCCCGCCGGGGCGGCCGGATCCCGTCGCGGCCGGCGCTCGCGCGGACGGCGGCGAGCGCCGTCACTATCGGTGCCGGCGGCTCGGCCGGGAGCGAGGGGCCGGTGGCCGTCCTCGGCGCCGCGCTGGGCTCCTGGCTCGGCGGGATATTCCGATTCGAATCCAGCCGATCGTGACGCTCGTCGGCGCGGGCGCGGCGGCCGGGATTTCCGCGGCATTCAATGCGCCGCTCGCCGGCGCCTTCTTCGCGCTCGAGGAAATCCAGGGCTCGTTCGCGGCGGGTGCCTTTTCCGCCGTGGTGGTGAGCAGCGTCGTGGCCGCGGTCGTATCCCGGGCGGTGTTCGGGAACCATCCCGCGTTTCCCATCCCCGTCGAGTACGGCTACACGCTCACGCGCGAGGTCGTGCTCTTCTATCCGCTGCTTGGCGCGCGTCACGGGGTTCGTCTCCGCGCTGTTCATCCGCTGCTACTTCGGCATGGACGGTGGTGGAAGCGGCTCCCGGTCCCCGCGGCGGCGCTGCCCTGGATCGGCGGGTACTGGTGGGCACGATGGTCTACCTCTCCCGCGGACGTCCTGGTGGGGTACGGCCACCTGGCCGTGCGCGTCGACGTGTTCGGACGCATGGCGTGGTGCTCCCTCCTGCTGCTCGCGCTGGGGAAGATCGTGGCGACCTCCGTGACACTCACCACCGGCGGCTCGGGCGGCCTCTTCACGCCCTCCCTCTATATCGGCGCCGCGACTGGGGGGGCGTTCGGCGTGGCGCTCCATGGGCTGTTCCCCGGCGCTCGCGCATCAGCCCCGAGGCGTACGCGCTGGTCGGCATGGGCGCGCTGGTGGCGGGGGCGACCAACGCGCCGATCACCGGGATCCTCATCGTGTTCGAGATGACCAACGACTACGCGATCGTCCTCCCGCTCATGCTCACGACGGTCATCTGCCATCTCGTCGCCCGGCGGCTGGAGCCCGATTCCCTCTACAGCGGGTGGCTGCGCCGGCGCGGCGAGCGGATCGAGCAGGGGGCCGACCGGGCGCTGCTGACCGGCCTGAGGGTACGGGATGCCTACGAGCGCTCGCCCCAGTCGTTCCGCGCCGAGGCGCCGCTCCCGACCCTGCTTCAGCACCTCCAGCCGGGGGAGCAGACCACGTTCCCGGTGATCGATGCCGACCACACCCTCCTTGGCGTGGTGACGATGGCGGAGCTGGGCCAGTTGGCGCGCGATCAGCCGCAGCTCTCGGGGCTGCTGATCGCCGCCGACGTGGCGGGGCCGACGGAGACGGTGACGCCGGCCGACTCGCTGCTCGAGGCTACCCGGCGGCTCGGCACCCGGGGCGCCTCCGCCCTCCCGGTGGTGGATCAGCCCGGGGGAGACCGGCTGATCGGAATGCTCACGAGGAGCCACATCCTCGCGGCGTACGAGCGGGCACTGACGAGCGGGCACTGAGCCGGTGACCTCGGCCACACCCCGGCGTCCGGGATCCTGCTACCCTGGGCGGACATCGTCCGGAGTCTCATCGCCATGCCTGCCGACCGCCCGGTCCCCCGTTTTCCGAGGTCCACCCCCGCCGGAGTGTCCGGGGTGCTGGAACGCAACATCGCGGCGCTGGTGGAGCGGCGCCGGCAGGAGGAGCGCGAGCGCACCCTGGACGAGCGGGCCGCGGAGGCAATCTCCCGCTTCGCGGGAAGCATGCGCTTCGTCTACGTGCACCTGGTGCTGGTGGGTCTGTGGGTCGCCATCAATCTGGGCCTCACGCCCCTGCCGCGGTTCGATCCCACCTTCGTGGTCCTGGCCATGGTCGCGTCGGTCGAGGCGATCTTTCTCTCCACCTTCGTGCTGATCACCCAGAATCGCATGGCGGCCATCGCGGACAAGCGGGCGGACCTCGACCTGCAGATCAGCCTGCTGGCGGAGCATGAGATCACGCGGGTCGTCGCGCTGGTGAGCGAGATGGCCGAGCGGATGGGGATCGAATCGGCGCGGGATCCGGAGCTGGCCGAGCTCTCGCGGGACGTCGAACCGGAGCGGGTGCTCGATAGCCTCGAAGCATCGGAGGCAGCGGCGCGGAAGGGGGAGGACGGGTGAAGGGCCCGGCTTCTGAATTGCCCCGGATATCCGATTCACCACAGAGGCACAGAGGGCACGGAGGGTTCCCATACCGGGAGGGCACCTGGGACCCGGACAACACCAACGACTTGATGGTGGCTCCGCTCCCGGATGCTCTCCGTGTCCCGGCCCCTCCGTGCCCTCTGTGCCTCTGTAGTGAATCGAAATGCCGGAACGACTCAGACGCCCACCACCACGGGCACGTTCTCCTCGAGCCACTCCCCGGGCCGCGCCAGCACCTCCGCCACTCGGAGCCGGCGCGGGGCCGGCGGCGCGCTGGATGCCCCCGTCTCCGCGGCACTGTGGCGGAGCAGGAAGAGCGTCTCCCCTGCGTTCCGCGCGTGCTCCGCGACGAACGCAGCGAGCGCCCGGGGCCAGCCGCCGGCCGGCGCGGGGATCCCGGCGCCCCGCCGATGGCGCTCGATGGCCGCGATCAGCGAGCCGCGGGTGCGTCCCGCGCGCCGGTAGCGCTCGCCGGAGGTGCCGCTCGTCTTCGCGCGGGTCGGGGCGGCGGGGACGGATGAGGTCGCACGAGCAGGCGCCCACGAGCAGGCGGACTACGGTCTGGGCGGCGGGGTGCAGCGCCGCGGAGCGCCAGCGGTCGGCGCGGTCGGCCGGCTGGGCGGCCAGGCCCGCGGGCAGCATCGACCGCACCTCACTCAGCGTGAGGGGGCTCGCGGCGAAGAGGACGTAGCACAGAGGTCAGATCGGGAGGTCGTCGCGGATCAGCACGAGGATCGCGGCCTGGGGCACCACGAGGTACTTCTTCTCCTCGAACGAGATCTCGACGGCGGCCTTGCGGAAGAAGATGGCGTGGTCGCCGACCCGCGCCTGCATGCCGCGGCTACGGCCCTCCCGCGCATCCACCTTCCATGGCTCCTCGTCGAGCGAGCCGAGGTCGGCGACCGGGGTGCCGGGCCCTGTGGCGGCGATGAGACCGGTCTGGACCTGTTGCGCGTCCAGGGCTGTGGCCGGCAGGTACAGGCCCACCCGGGTCCGGTCCTCCCCGTCCTCGGGGATGATGAGGACCCGGTCGCCGACGACGAGGAGCTGCTTCCCGGGCATGTCCGTCACCGCTCCCCTCTGACTTCCTCCGCCGTCTGATGCACCGTGACCAGCTCCACGATGCGCAGCCGCCTGGTGGTGGCGGGCAGGCGAAGGCTGATCTCGTCGCCCACGCGGCCATTGGTCAAGGCGCGGCCAAGCGGGGAGGCGAGCGAGATGTGGCCGGCGTCGATATCCATCATCTCGGCCAGCACCACCACGTAGGTGTCGGTCTCGTTGGTCTCCAGGTCGAGCACCGTCACCCTGGAGCCCAGCCCGACCCGGTCGGTGGGCGCTTCGGTCGTGGCGAGCTGGCCCAACTGGTTGAGCCGCTGGTGGAGCTGGCCCAGGCGGGCCTGGACGAACTGCTGCCGCTCGAGCGCGGCCTTGTACTCGGAGTTCTCTCTCAGGTCGCCCAACTCGACGGCCTGGGCGATGGACTGGGGCAGGAGTACGTTCAGCTCGTGGCTGAGCTGGTCGATCTCGCGGCTCAGCTTTTCCCGCATCTCACGGATCATGGTGGGACCAGGCAACAGAGAAAAGTCGGCCCCGAGCGAGGCCGCTCAGGGCGATCGTGGTGAAAGCTTTCAGAAGATACCACCCCCGCCGCACCTGGGGAATGCGCCCCGGAAGGGAGCTTTAAGAATGCGGGCAGCAAGGACTTTCCTTGACCTTGTGGCTTGAATCCCGTAAACTGCGGCGGCCCGCTGCCCGCGTGGGTGTGAGCGTCGATTCTCACCAACAGGATGGCCGTGTAATGCCCCTTACTCCTGCCTCCCGGCACCTTCGCCGGTGGGCGTGCGTTCTGCCCCTGCTCGTCCTCGTCGCGGGCGCCTGCAGCCCGGGACATTATCCGCAGACGTCTCTTCGGCCGCTGTCGGACTTCGCGAGGATCGGCGACGACATCCAGAACAACACGCTCTACTGGGCAACCGGTGTCTTCGTGCTGGTCGAGGGGGCGCTGCTCTACGCCATCTTCCGCTTCCGCGGCCGGCCGGACGATCCCGAGCCGCGCCAGGTACACGGCAACACGGTCATCGAGATCATCTGGACCGTCATTCCGGCGCTGATCCTGGCCGCCATCGCGGTGCCGACGGTGCGGGGAATCTTCCAGACGAACGCCATCCCCACCGGCGATGTCCTCCGGGTCGACGTGATCGGGCACCAGTGGTGGTGGGAGTTTCGCTATCCGACGCTCAACCTGACGACGGCCAACGAGTTGCACATTCCGGTCGGGCAGACGGTGTCGCTCCACCTGGGCTCGGCGGACGTGGTCCACAGCTTCTGGCCGCCCCGGTTCGCCGGCAAGCGGGACGTCTTCCCCAACCGGGAGACGCGGCTCTGGTTCAAGGCGGAGCAGGCAGGCGAGTACCCGGGCCAGTGCGCCGAGTTCTGCGGGATCCAGCATGGGCGGATGGCCTTCCGGATGCGGGCGCAGTCACCCGCGGAGTTCCAGACCTGGGTGGCGCACATGCAGACGCTGGGCGTGAAGCCGACGCCGGCGGCGGCGGCCCCGGCCAAGGACTCGGTCCACACGGCAAGCGCGGGAGCCAGAGTGCAGAGCGCGCCGCAGACCTCGGCGCCGAGCGCGGCGCCGGCCGCGCCCACGGATCCGGCCTACGCGGCGGGCGAGAAGCTGTTCGCGGCCAAGGGCTGCGTGGGCTGCCACTCGCTCACCGCGGTGAATGCTCCCAAGGGAATGGTCGGGCCGAATCTGGCCAACGTCGGGGCGCGCACGTACATCGCCGCGGGCACGCTCAAGAACACGGACGAGAACCTGGCCCACTGGATCCGCGACCCGCAGGGCATCAAGAAGGGCGTGCTGATGCCGAACCTCGGCGTCACCGCCGACGAGGCCCGGTCGCTCGTCGCCTTCCTCCGCGCACATCAATAAGGGCTCGTATGGCAACCACCGCACTCGACCAGCAACGGGCCCACGCGGCCGCGGGTCACGAACCGACCGGTCTCTGGAGCTGGATCACCACGGTCGATCACAAGCGGATCGGCATCCTCTACGGCGCCACCGCCTTCACTTCTTCCTCATGGGCGGCATCGAGGCCCTGCTGCTGCGTATCCAGCTCGGCACGCCGAACAACACGTTTCTGTCGCCGGAGACGTACAACGAGCTGTTCACGATGCACGGCACCACCATGATCTTTCTCGCGATCATGCCGCTCAGCGCCGCGTTCTTCAATTTCATCATTCCGCTTCAGATCGGCGCGCGGGACGTGGCGTTCCCGCGGCTGAACGCGTTCAGCTACTGGGTCTTCCTGCTGGGCGGTCTGTTCCTGAACGCGAGCTGGCTCTTCGGGGCGGCGCCGGACACCGGCTGGTTCGGCTACGCCAACCTCACGTCGAAGCAGTACTCGCCCGGGCTGCACGTGGACTTCTGGATGCTGGGCCTCCAGACCCTTGGCGTGGCGTCCCTGGCGGCGGCGGTCAACTTCTTCATGACCGTCGCTGAACATGCGCGCGCCCGGCATGAAGCTCATGCGCATGCCGATCTTCACCTGGATGAGCTTCATCACCCAGGTGCTGCTGCTGCTGGCCTTCCCGGTGATCACGGTGGCCCTGATTCTGCTCATGTTCGACCGCTTCTTCGGCACCAACTTCTACGTGCCGTCGGCCGGGGGCGATCCGCTGCTGTGGCAGCACCTGTTCTGGATCTTCGGGCATCCCGAGGTCTACATCCTGATCCTGCCGGCGTTCGGCATCGTGTCCGAAATCCTGCCGGTCTTCGCCCGGAAGCCGCTGTTCGGCTACGCGGCCATGGTGTTCTCCGGGCATTTTCATCGCCTTCCTCGGGTTCGGCGTGTGGGCACACCACATGTTCGCCACCGGCATGGGCCCGATCGCCGACACCTATTTCTCTCTCGCCACCATGCTGATCGCGATCCCCACGGGGGTGAAGATCTTCAACTGGCTGGGGACGGTCTGGGGCGGCTCGATCCAGTACAAGACGCCGGTCTACTTCGCGCTGGGCTTCGTCGCGATGTTCATCATCGGCGGCCTGTCGGGGGTCATGCACGGCTCCCCGCCCGCCGACCTGCAGCAGACCGACACCTACTTCGTCGTGGCGCACTTCCACTACGTGATGTTCGGCGGCAGCATCTTCGGCCTCACCGCCGGCGCGTACTACTGGTGGCCCAAGATGTTCGGCCGCGTTCTCGACGAGGGGCTGGGCAAGCTGCACTTCTGGCTCATGCTGATCGGGTTCAACCTGACGTTCTTCCCGATGCACATCCTGGGGCTCAACGGGATGCCGCGCCGGGTCTACACCTATCCGGAGGGCCTCGGGTTCGAGGAGCTGAACCTGCTGGAGACGGTGGCCGCGTTCGTGCTCGCCGCCTCGTTCGCGGTGTTCCTGTACAACATCATCAAGACCTGGCGCGGGCCGCGCAACGCGCCGGCCGACCCGTGGAACGCCGCCACCCTCGAGTGGGCGATCCCGTCGCCGCCGCAGGAGTGGAACTTCGCGGAAATCCCCGTGGTGCACGGCCGCGACCCGCTGTGGGAAGCCAAGCGTGAGCGCGGGGGGCCGCTGCCGGAGCCGCCGAGGGTGAGCGGGGCGGGCATCCACATGCCCAACCCGTCGTATTGGCCGCTGGTGACCGCCATCGGCCTCTCCGCGATGATGAGCGGACTGATGCTGATCCACCACCTCGGGCCGTGGGGCATCATCGCCGGCGGCGCGATCCTGCTGTTCGGGGTGTTCAACTGGGCGTTCGAGCCCGCGGGCTGAGGAGAGCGAACTTGACCGACACGGCGCACGCCGGGCATCTCGAGACCGCGACGGGGCTGGACAACCGGAAGCTGGCCATCTGGACCTTCATCGGGTCGGAGTGCCTCTTCTTCGCCACCCTGATCTCGAACTACCTGGTCCACAAGGAGACCTGGCTCACGGGGCCGGGCCCGTTCCCGCATGATGCGTGGACCTCGCCCGCCGGCAAGGTGTTCGAGCCCATCATCGAGATCCCGCTGGTCACGCTGGGCACGGCGCTGCTCCTGTTCAGCTCGCTGTTCGTCGTGCTCGCGCTGGCCAACGCGCAGCGAGGGAACCGGAAGGGGCTCCTCCTCTGGCTCGGGCTCACGCTGCTCTGCGGTGTGTTCTTCGTCGGGATGCAGGTCTACGAGTTCACCCACTTCGTGCACAAGGGGCTGACGCTCAAGACCAACCTCTTCGGCGGGAGCTTCTTCGTGCTGACCGGGTTCCACGGCACCCACGTGACGATCGGCGTGATCTGGCTGTTCACGCTCTGGATCGAGGCGTTCCGCGGCAAGATCCCGCCGGCCAAGTCGCTCAACCTCGAGATCGCGGCCCTCTACTGGCACTTCGTGGACGTGGTCTGGGTGGTGATCTTCCCCGTCGTTTACCTGATCAAGTAGGGGGCCGAACGCATGGACGCCCACGCGACTCCCGCCGAGCCCGAGCACTCCCATCCCTCCGTGGGGGTGTACGTCCGGATCGGCCTCGTGCTCTTCGTGCTCACCGCGCTCGAGGTGGGCCTCTACGAATTCACCTACGGTGGGCACGCCGGGCCCGCGGGCGCGGCGATCCAGCCGTTCTTCGTCCCGCTCCTGCTGCTGCTCTCCGCGGGCAAGTTCGCGCTGGTGGCCATGTTCTACATGCACCTGAAGCAGGACCATCGTCTCTTCACCGGGGTGTTCGTCTTCCCGCTCATCATCGCGACGGTGCTCATCCTGGGCCTGGTGATACTCGAGGCGTACCACTTCGCCTTCGCGCGAGCCGGATGATGCTGCTGCTGCCGTTCGCGCCGCTGCTGGACGAGCGATCGCGACCTACGGTGCCGTTCGAGTGGGCCTGGTCCCTGCACCCCAGCGTCCTCCTGGGCACCGGAATCCTCGGTGCCCTCTATTTTTACGGGATCGGGCCGTGGCGCCGGCGGCGTGGACTCCCCGGGTTCCCGCCTGGAAGGTGGCGTCGTTCTGCGGGGCGCTGCTCGTGCTGCTGGGCTCGCTCAACGGGCCGGTGCACGATCTCAGCGACTACTATCTCTTCACCGCCCATATGGTGCAGCACCTGCTGCTCACCCTGGTCTTCCCCCCGCTGCTGCTCGCCGGAACGCCCGGATGGCTGCTTCAGCCGCTGCTCCGCCCGCCCGCCGTGCGGCGGCTTGCCCGGGTGCTCACCCAGCCGTTGCTGGCTGCCGTGCTGTTCAGCGCCGCCATCATCGTGTGGCATCTGCCACCGTTCTACGAGCTGATGATGCGCGACCACGACGTCCACATCCTGACGCACCTGATGTTCATGGTCACCGCCACCCTGCTCTGGTGGCCGGTCATGAGCCCGGTGCCCGAGCTGCCACGGCTCGGCTACGGCCTCGGGATGCTGTATCTCTTTCTGGTGGGGATCCCGATGCAGATCGTCGCGGCGATGATCTCGCTGGCCGGCGGGGTACTCTACCCCTGGTACAGCGCGGCCCCGCGCACGTGGGGCCTCTCGCCGCTGGACGACCAGCAGCTCGGCGGCCTGATCATGTGGGTGCCCGCGAATCTCTACATGTTCCTGGCCATCGGCGTGCTGTTCTTCGCGTGGGCGAGGGAGAGCGAGCGGGAGGACGGCGGTGAGCGGCAGGGGGTGTGAGGGTGAGAGGTGAAAGGTGAGAGGTGAGAGGTGAGAGGTGAGAGGTGAGAGGTGAGAGCAGGTGGGCTGCGCTTTGTGAGCCATGTGTGCGGCGGGGAGATTTGAGGGGACTGGCCACGGCGTGTAGCATGCGATCACATGCAGGATCACAAGTCGATCGTCGCCTGGCAGGAAGCCCATGAGGTGGCCCGAGCCGCACTGCGGACCTGCCGCACGCAGTGGAAGCCGTACGCCGCGGCGCTCTTCGGGCAGCTCCAGCGTTCCTCACTCTCGGTACAGCTCAACATCGCTGAGGGTTATGCGCTGCGATCGCCTCGACGATTTTATTACCATCTCCAAGTGGCATATGGATCGGCTGTCGAGACGGCGGAGCTCCTGGAGTTGGCCATCGAGGAAGGAGTGCTCCCGGATCCGGAAGGTCAGGCCATACTCGCGAGATGTCGCCGAACGCAGTCCCTCTTACTCGGTCTCGTCCGGCGCTACCGTCCGGCCACGCCCCGCTGATCCCCCCACCGCTCACCTCTCACCTCTCACCTCTTACCTCTCACCTCTTACCTCTTACCTCTCATCCCTCACCGCTCACCGCCATCACCAAACAGAGCCACCCCGCCAGAAACGCCACGCCGCCGATCGGCGTGATCGCCCCGAGCCAGCGGACCCCGGACAGTGCGAGCGCGTAGAGGCTTCCGCAAAAGAGCAGGGTGCCCAGGACGAAGAGCCAGCCGGCCCAGCCGATGAGCCCGCCCGGCCAGCGGGTGCCGGCCCACGCGGCCGCGAGCAGGGCCAGCGCGTGATACATCTGATAGCGTGCGGCCGTCTCGAAGACGGCGAGGAGCTCGGGCGAGAGCCGGGTCCGGAGAGCGTGGGCGCCAAAGGCGCCGGCCGCGACGGCGATGAAGGCGGACGCGGCTCCCAGGCCGAAGAAGAGTCGGTCCATCGCGTCTAGCTCCCCCGTGTCGCCCGGGAGCCGGCGGCGAGCTCGGCCGGCGTGGCGGCGCGGTCGGCCCAGCCGGCGAGCAGGCCGAGGGCCAGGATGAAGATGATGTCGGCCACGGCCACGGTCGCGACGCTCGGCGGGGGCGGCCCCAGCATGGATGCGGCGTAGGTGGCCACGAGGATCAGCACCACGACGGCCAGCCGCGCCGGCCGGACCGGATGCCGGCGCGAGCGCCACGCCACGTACACCACGATGCCCAGTGCGAGCATGATCAGCTCCGCGGCGACGCTGAGGCCCAGATGGCGCCAGAGACCGAGCCCGAGCTTGCCGGAGTCGTTGCCCGCCAGTGGAAGGTCGGGGACATGGACCAGCAGGTCGAGCAGCCAGTGGGAGAGCACGGTAGCGCCGACCAACGCGGCGGCTTGCCAGTGGCGCGTCACGTCGCGCGTGGGCCAGGAGTAGTAGAGCGCCGCCGCCGCCAGTCCCCAGGCGACCGCGCCGACCAGACTGTGGGAGATCGGATAATCGTAGAATTGAAGCGTCAGGAGCGGGTTGCTGTCCGGAAGAAAGCGCACGTGCTCCCAGCCCAGCAGCAGAAACGCGCCCCAGAGCAGGTCGAGCAGTTGGGTCGCGATGAAGAGCGTGCCGAGCGAGATCTTGGGCTCCGCCCGCTTGAGGGCGAGCGCCGCGCCGTAGTGTCCCAGGAACATGTCAGGGCCTCCCACCCGCGAGCCAGGATCCGCCGTCCACCACGACGATCGCGCCGGTGATCCATTCGCCGGCGGGGCCGGCGAGAAACGCGACCATCTGCCCCACGTCGGCCGGCGTGCCCCAGCGCCCGAGCGGGATGGCGCGCGCCGCGTACTCGTCCATGAAGATGTCGGGCGCGCCGCCGTCCGGCGGGGTGAAGGCCTTCCGCACCCCCTCGGTCGGGATCGGGCCCGGGGCGACGGCGTTGACCGTGATCCGGTCGGCCGCCCATTCCAGGGCCAGGGTCCGGGTGAGCGCGTCCACGCCGGCCTTGGCCGCGGTAGCGTGCGCCATCAGCGGCCATCCCCGGTAGTGGAGCGTCATGGAGATCATCACGATACGGCCGCCGCCCTGCGCCTTCATCAGCGGATAGGCGGCCTGCGCGCAGTAGAAGCTGCCGTAGAGATCGGTCTCCACCACGGCGCGCCACGCATTCGGGCTGAGCGTCGCTGAGGGAGCGTAGAAGTTGCCCGCGGCGTTATTGACCAGGATGTCGAGCCGCCCGTGCTCGCCCGCGACCTGCTCGACCATCCGGGCCGCCGCCTCGGGCTCACGCACATTGGTCTGCACCGTGCTGACCCGCGCGCCCCCGGCCCTGAGTTCGGCGGCCGCCGGCTCCAGGTGTTCCGGCTTCCGGCTGGCGATGGCCACCGCGGCGCCCGCTTCGGCGAGACACGAGGCGATGCCGAGGCCGATGCCGGTACCGCCGCCCGTCACCAGCGCCACCCGGCCAGCGAGCATTCCCGGCCGGAAGACGCCGCCGGCCGCGGTCACTGACGGTCGGCGCGGGCGGCAATGCGCGCGGCGAACCCCTCGAGCCGGCGGCGGAACTCGTCCGCCTGCAGCGCCTGCAACTGCGCGGCGCCCTCGGTGGCGAGCACCTGCTCGAGCGTGCCCATCTCCTGGGCCCGGACGAGCCGCTTGATGGCGCGGACGCTCGCCGTGGCGCCCGCGGTGAGGCGGCCGGCCAGCGCCGTGAGCTCGGCCTCGATGACAGGGTCGTCCACGACTTCATCCACCAGGCCCATTGCGTGGGCGCGGATGGCGCCGATCGTCTCGCCCGCCAGCAGGATCCGGAGCGCCGGCCCGATCCCGACCAGCCGCGGCAGGGTGAACGTCGAGCCGCCGTCGGGCACGAGCCCCATGCGGGCGAATGCGGACGTGAAGGTCGCGCTCGCACTGGCAAGGCGGAGGTCGCAGGCGAGCGCGAGGTCGAGACCGAAGCCCGCGGCGGTTCCCTCGACCACCGCGAGGACCGGCACCGGGCAGCGCACGACCGCGAGGATGGCGGCCTGGAAATCGGCCAGGCCGCGCTGAAGCTCGGCCACGGGGGGAGCGTCACCCAGACTGCGGAGCCAGTGGAGGTCGAGCCCGGCGGAGAAGTGCCCGCCGGCGCCACGGAGGATCACCAGCTCCGCGACGCCCATCTCCTCGACCTCGTCGAGCGCGTCCGCGATGGCTCGGGCCAGCTCGGGAACGAGCGCGTTGCGACGGGCCGGCCGGTTGATGGTGAGCCGGTGGACCTCACCGTCGGCGCGGGACAGCAGCTCCTGGGGCATCGGTCCGAAGTATACGTCAGCCGGCGTCGGCCGGCACCGCCATCCCCATCGCGTGAAAGCCGTTGTCCACGTAAACGATGGTGCCGGTGATCGCCGAGGCGAGGGGCTCGACAGGAACGCGGCGGCGTGACCCACGTCCGCGGCGTCGATCGGGCGGGGCAGCGGCGAGTTGGCCGCGGTATACTGGATCATCGTGTCGATGAAGCCGATCGCCGTGGCGGCGCGCGACGCCCAGGGTCCGGCGGAGATCGCGTTGACGCGGACCCCCCAGCGGCGGCCCGCCTCGAACGCCAGCGTGCGCGTGTCGGCCTCGAGCGCCGCCTTGGCCGACGACATGCCGCCGCCGTAGCCGGGGATGACCCGTTCGCCCGCCAGGTAGGTAAGCGAGAGGAACGCGCCGCCGGGCCGCATCAGGGGGGCCAGATGCCGGACCACGAGACGTAGCTGTACGCGCTCACGCCGATGGCGGCGAGGTAACCCTTGCGGCTGGTGTCCACCAGGGGCGACTTGACCTCGGGGCCGTTGGCCAGGCTGTGCACGACGATGTCGAGCGCCGGCCTCGCCGAAGTCCTGCCGCATGCCGCTCGGTCAGCCCGTGGATGGTGAAGTCGCCGTGCTCCTTGTAGCGCTTGTTCTCGCGGATCTCGTCCGGAGCCTCGGCGAGGGTGTCGAACGCCGCGTCGAGCGGATAGATCCGCTCGAACTCGAGGTGCCGTCCGTCGCTGAGCCGCATCGAGTCGTTCATCTTGCCGCGCTCGAGCAGCTTGGTGAAGATCCCGAGCGCCGGCGGCCAGCTGCCGACGCAGACGAGGCCCCCGCCTCCGCGAGTGCCTTGGCGATCGCGAACCCGAAGCCGCCGTCGTCGGAGACGCCGGCCACCAGGGCGCGCTTGCCGGTCAGGTCGATGGGGAGCATGGGGGCTTTCGTGAGTCGTGGGTCGTGAGTCGTGGGTCCGAGCAAGTATATCCCTTCATTCCCCCCGCAGCACCTCGAGCGGCGGGCGGCGGATCACCTCGCGGCTGTTGGCCAGGCCCACCGCCACCGTAAGGCCGACGACGGCCGCGCCGAGCCCGGCGAGCGGCAGCAGCGGCAAGCTGAACTTTCCGTCGAACACGAACCGCGCGAGCGCCCAGCCCGCCACGCCGGACAGCAGCAGCGCCACCACGGCGGCCAGCGCGCCGAGCGAAAGATATTCCGAGAGCACGACACGGAAGAGCTGGCCGCGGGTCGCACCGAGCGTCCGCAGCAGCGCGCCCTCCCGTACCCGCTGGAACCGGCTCGTCGCCAGCGCGCCGATCAGCACCACCGCACCGGTCCCCAGCGTGAACAGGGCCATGAACCGGATCGCCAGCACCACGCGATCGATGAGCCGCTCGAGCGTTTCCTGCACGGCGGACAGGTCCACCGTGGTCACGTTGGGCCACCGCTCGGCGATGCGGCGCTGGAGGGCGCCCCGGGCGGCCGCACTCTCGACGCGGGTGAGCAGCGCGAAGGTCTGGGGCGCCTGCTCGAGCGCGCCCGGCGCGAACACCGCGAAGAAGTTGGGCTCGAACCGGGCCCAGTCCACCTCGCGAAGGCTCGCGACCCGGGTCGCGAGCGGCACGCCCTGGATGTCCCACACGATCCGGTCGCCCACGCCCACCCCGAGCTCCCCGGCCAGGTCGCGCTCGACGGAGACTTCGGGCTCCGCGGCCCCGGGAGTCCACCACCGCCCGGCCACGATCCGCTCGGATGCGACGAGCGTGTCGCGGTAGGTGGACCGGTACTCGCGGCGGAGAGCCCAGGCGCTCGCGGGACCGGTGCCGTCCCGTCCACCCGCGGTGTCCGCCAGCGCGAGCGTGACCGGCCGGCCCTTGATCGACTGGATCCGCATCGGCACGATGGGCACCGGCCCCACGGCCCGATAGCCCCCGGCCCGGAGCTCCTGCTCGGTGCCGGCGAGCTGGTCGGGCTGGATGTCGAACAGGACCAGATCGGGACGCGCAGGGCCGCCGGTGAGTCGAAGGGTGCGGAGCAGATTGTCCTGCACGAGAAACACTGTCGCGAGCAGGAAGGCGCCAAAGCCGATCGCCAGCACGATGGTGGTGGTCTGGTTGGATGGCCGGTGCAGGTTGGCCACTCCCTGACGCCAGGCGTAGGGCCACGTGCCCGGAAGCCAACGGCGCGCGGCGCGGGTCAGGGCCCACGCCGCGCCCCACAGCAGCAGCAACGCGATCCCGATGCCGCCGGAGAACATCGCTCCCTGGCGCCAGCTCCCGACCTGCAATGCCGCCAGCGCGACGGTGCTGGCGGCGAGCGCCGCGAGCGTCGCGAGCCGCCATGGATCGAGTCGGGCGTGCGTCGGCACCACCTCCCGGCGTAGCGCGGCGAGCGGCGGCACCCGGCGCACCGCGAGCAACGGCGGCAGCGCGAAGATGAGCGCCACCCAGAGCCCCATCCCGATCCCGAGCGCCACGGCGCGCGGCGACACCGCCGTGTGCACGTCCACCGGCAGGAGTCCCGCCAATAGCCCCGGAAGCGCCCGCTGGGCGAGGGCGCCGAGTGCCGCACCCGCGGCGCTGCCGACAAGCCCCATGGCGGCGGCCTCGAGTCCGTAGATGGCGAGCACCCGGCCGGCGCTCGCGCCGAGGCAGCGGAGAACCGCTACGGTATCGAGCCGCTGGCGGATGAAGACGACGATCGCGCTCGCGACGCCCATCCCTCCGAGCAGCAGCGCGATGAGCCCCACGAGCCCGAGATAGCCGGTGAGGCGTCCAAGCGCATCGTTCAGGTTGGCCTGGTCCTCGGCGACCGTGCGAACCCGTACGCGCTCCGGCTGGAGCACGGGCCGATACCGCCGGGCCAGCGCCTGGGGCGACACTCCGGAGGGAAGCCGCACGAACGCTTCGTACTCGGCGCGCGCGCCGAAGCCGAGGAGATGGGTGGCGGCGAGGTTCTGCGCGGGAATGTAGATGCGGGGGCCGAACGCCGCGCGGACACCGACGTTGCCGGGGGCGCTCGCCACGCTGCCGGCGATGACGAAGCGTGCGTCGCCGAGCGCGAGCGTGTCACCCACGCGTGCGTTCAGCGCCGTCAGGAGCGAGGGATCCACCACCACGCGGCCGCCCTGCTGCAGCCCGGACCATGCCTCCGCGGGATCGGTTCGGATCTCGCCGTAGAATGGGTAGCCCGGCTCGACCGCGGCCACCTGCACGAGCCGGGTGCCGCTGGTGCGCGGCACGTAGGCCATCGCGGAGAAGCTCGTGAGCCTCGCGACGCGGCCGCCCCGCCGAGCCAGCGTGTCGAGCACCGCCTCGGCGGCCCCCGGGAGCGGCTGGCGGGCGGAGAGGGCGAAGTCGGCGCCGAGCAGCGCCCGCGCCTGGCCGCGGACGGAGTCGCGCAGGTTGTCGGCGAACGAACCGATGGCCACGAGCGCGGCGACGCCGATGGCCACCGAGGCGGTGAGCAGCAGCAGCCGGCGGGGGGCGGCGCGGATTTCCCGGGCCGCCATACGCAGCACGAAGGGAATACCGGTCACGCCGCGCTGTCGGCCACGATGGCCCCGTCGGCCAGACGGATGGTGCGCCGGGCGAGCGCGGCGAGATCGTGATCGTGGGTCACCAGGACGAGCGTCGTGCCCAGATCCCGGTTGAGCTCCGTCATGAGCTCGATGATGGTCGCGCCCGTCCCGGCGTCCAGATTGCCGGTCGGCTCGTCCGCGAGCAGCACCCGCGGACGCGTGCTGAACGCGCGTGCGAGGGCGACACGCTGCTGTTCGCCGCCGGAGAGCTGGGCCGGGTAGTGGTGGCCGCGGCCGCCGAGGCCGACCCGCTCGAGCAACTCGGCGGCGCGAGCGACGGCCGGCTCGCCGCGGAGCTCGAGCGGGACCTGCACGTTCTCGAGGGCGGTGAGGGTCGGGATAAGCTGGAAGGCCTGGAAGACGAAGCCGATCTTTTCGCCGCGCAGGCGCGCCAGGCGCTCCTCGTCGAGCGCGCCAAGCTCCTCGCCGTCGAGGTGCACCGTGCCGGCACTCGGCCGATCGAGGCCCGCCAGCAGACCGAGCAGCGTGGTCTTGCCGCTGCCCGACGGTCCCACGATGGCGACGAACGAGCCGGACTCGATACGGAACGTGATATCCTTCAGCACGGTCAGCTGGCGGCCACCGGAAAGATAGGTTTTCGTGAGCGAGGCGCAGCGCAGCATGGTCTCAATGATATCCCGGTGGGGAGGGCTCGGTCTGCTGGTGATCGCGGCCGCGGCGTGCGACCGGACACCGGCGCCTCCGGCCGCGGCGCCGCCGCCCGCGGGATCGGCGGCAGCCGCGGCCGACTCGCGCGGCCGCGTGGTCTTTCTCGGCACGAGCCTCACGGCGGGGCTGGGCCTCGATCCGGCCAAGGCATATCCCGCGCTGCTGCAGCGGAAGATCGACTCCGCCGGGCTGCCCCTCACCGTGGTCAATGCCGGCGTGAGCGGCGAGACCTCGGCGGGTGCGCGGCGGCGCATCGATTGGCTCATGCGGGAGCCGGCGGCCGTGCTGGTGATCGAGACCGGCGCGAACGACGCGCTTCGCGGGCTCGACGTGGACTCGATGGTAGCCAACATCCAGGCGATCATCGACCGCGCGCGGCAACAGGTGCCGCCACCGGAAATCGTGCTGATCGGGATGCGCGCGCCGCCGAATCTCGGCGCTGCCTACGTTCGACGGTTCGACGCGGCCTACGCCACTCTGGCCCGACGGAACCGGGTAGCGCTGGTGCCGTTCCTGCTCGAGGGGGTGGCGGGGGTCGACTCGCTCAACCAGGCCGACGCCATTCACCCGACGGCAGCAGGACAGCGAAAGCTGGCGGAGACGGTGTGGCCGGAGGTGAAGCGGGCAGGCGGTCGCGCGGTCGGGCGGGCGGAAGGTCAGGCGGGCAGGCGGTCAGGGCCTTCCTGAACTTGGGTCCGACCGTCCGACCGCCGATCGCCGGCCGCTTACCCCCGCAGCACCTCCCCCAAGTCCCCACCGCCGCATCGATCTCGGCGGCCGTGTTGTAGTAATGGGGTGAGATCCGGAGCGCGGACGCGGCCTGCTTTTCGTCCATGTCGATGACCGCGTCCTCTCGGCCGGGCGAGCTCGTGTTGATCCCGCGCGCCCGCAGGGCCAGCTTGAGCTCGGTGGCGGGGCGGCCGGCGGGCTCGACGGTGACGATGGCGCAGAGGTCGGCGCCCCGATCGAGTACCCGAACGCCCGGCAGCTCCGCCAGCCGGACCCGGGCGTAGGCGGCCAGGGCTCGAGCGCGGTCTCGCGCGGTCTCGATGCCGACGCCGAGCGCGTAGCGGGCCGCGGCACCCACGCCGAGCACCAGCGCGGACGAGATTTCCCACAGCTCGAACCGGCGCGCGTCAGGCGTCAGCTCGAACCGGTCCGGATCTACCCAATCGGCGCCGTGCATGTCCACCAGGAGTGGGTGCGCGCCGGCCGCGAGCACCCGGTCGGAGGCGTAGAGGAAGCCGACGCCCCGCGGCCCACGGAGGAACTTGCGTGAGGTGGCGGCCAGGTAGTCGCACCCGATCGTCCCGACGTCGATCGGGATCTGCCCCACCGCCTGACAGGCGTCCACCAGGTAGGGACCGCGGCCGAGCGGCATGCCTCGCCCACCGCAGCAACGTCCTGCACCAGGCCCGAGTTGGTCGGCACCCACGTGACGGCCACCAGCTTTGGCCGCTGCTGCCGGATCAGTCCGCGCACCGCGTCCGGATCCATGCCACCTTCGGCGAGGTCCGGCGCGCGCACGACCCGGACGCCCCGGCGGCGGGCCAGTGACAGGTACATGATCTGGTTGGAGGCGTAGTCGGCCCGGCTGGTGAGGATGACGTCGCCCGGGGCAAAGTCGAAGCCGCCGAGCGCCTGGGCAAAGGCGGCGGTCGAGTTCTGGGTGAAGGCGATGTTGCGCCGCGCCGCTCCCAGCAGCCGGGCCACGCCCTCCGCTGCCTCCCGGAGCGCTCCAGCGCGATGCTCCATGGCCTCGTACCCGCCCAGATCGTCCTCCAGGTCGAGATGAGCGTCCACCGCCTCGCGAACAGGACGCGGGACCAGGGATGCGCCGGCGTTATTGAGATGGATGCGCCGCTCGCAACCGGGGGTATCGGCCCGCCAGCGAGCCACATCCGGCGAATCGGCCGGCGGCTTCATGAGGGGGGCGTCCCCAGCCGGCCGGCCGTCCACGCCTCCAGCTCGGCGAGGCCGCGCCGCCACTGGTCCTCGAACACTGCAGCGGCGCTGTCACGACCACCCGCGCGCAAGGCGCGGAGGATCTTCGCATGGGGTAGCGTCGAGAGGCTCAGGCGGCCGGCATCGCGCATGTAGGCGGCGAGATAGCGTCGCGGCACCTGACGCAGTGAGGCGATCAGCTCCAGCAGCCGCCGGTTGGGACAGGTCTGGAGGAGCACCCGGTGCCACTCGTCCTCGATGTCGAGGCACGCGGTAACGTCACCCCTGGTCTGCTCGAGGCGCCGGTCCAGCTCGGCCAGGTAGTCGAGCCGGTCCGGGGCAGCTCGGAGGAGAGCCGGAGCGCCAGGGACTCGAGGGTGCCGAGGATGGCGCCGACCTCTTGGAGCTCGGAGGCATCAAGCGACCGTACCCGGAAGCCTCGGCCCATGCTGTTCTCGAGGACCCCATCGCGCGCCAGGCGGAGCAGGGCCTCGCGGACCGGCGTTCGGCTCACGCCAAGCTGGGCCGCGAGCTCGGAGTCGCGGAGGCGGACACCCGCGGGCAGACTGCCGCGGTGGATGCGGTCGAGCACCTGGCGGTAAACTTCGTCGCGCAACGGGACTCGTGCTATCATGGTGAACCGTGATCGCGGGGTAGACGGGGCGCCGAAATCGTATGCGAGATTCTGTATACGGTATGTAGAAGGGCGACCTTTGGCAAGGTGAACCACAATGAGGACCATATGCCCAAGCGACCGCTGCTCCTGCTCGCCCTCCTCCTGGTTCCCGTTGCCGCTCATGGCCAGTCCGAGGCCGACCTCAAGGCGTACTTCGAGGGGCGCACCGTCAAACTGAAGATCGCGATGCCCGGGACCGAGAGCGGCGTGGATGTGTATCCCGGTACGGCGAAACCGCTCGACTTTCCTCGCCACGCCAGCCGGCTCAAGGACAACGGGACTGCGCTCAAGTCGGGCGACGAGGCGCTGGTTACCAAGATCAAGGTGAAATCGAAGCTGATCGAGTTCCAGCTCGACGGCGGCGGCTACGGCACCATGGGTGACGAGACCTCGAGCGGCGTTAGCGTGGGCAACACGCCCAAGACCAGGCGCGAGCAGAATCTGGAGGGCGAGCTCAAGCGGGAGACCGATCCGGTCCGGCGGCGCGAGCTGAAGGAGGAGCTCGACGAGCTAGAGAAGGACCGGGAGCGGGAGGACGCCCGCAACCGGGCCGCGCTGGCGGAGGCCCAGGAATCGAAGAAGGCCAACATCCGGCAGCGGCGGCTCGAGGGCGGCTCGCGCTTCAACATCCGGTTCAACGACGGCGTGCCGGCCGCCGCGCTGAGGCCCGAGGCCGTCCGGGCGGCGCTCGCCGCGTACGTCGAGTTCCCCGACACGACCGCCGCGGTTGAGCCCGCGCGGCTCGGCCCGCGCGGGCTCCCGGCCAAGGGAATGCTGCTCGCCGACGCCGACCGACTTCTCGGCACGCCCGAGAAGACTTCCGAGCGGATGGAGGGAAAGCTCCGGGTAACGACGCGCTCCTACGCGTCGAATGCGGGGCGCGTGGTCGCCGAGTTCGTGGAGGGGGTGCTTATCCGATACACAGTCACGTCGCAGTGAGCGGGCCCAGGCTGCTCGCCTTCGCCGCATCGTTCCGCCGCGATTCGTGGAACCGGAAGCTCATCACCCTCGCGGCCGACCTCGCCAGAGAGGGCGGCGCGCACGTGGACCTCGCGGACTTTCGCGAGTTCCACATGCCGCTCTACGACGGCGACGTCCAGGCCGAGCCGGGCATCCCGCCAGGCGCCGAGGAAATGGCGCGCCGGGTCGCCGCGGCAGACGGGATCATGATCGCGTCGCCCGAGTACAACTTCTCGCTGCCCGGCACGCTCAAGAACGCGATCGACTGGGTCTCGCGGGTGAAGCCGATGCCGTTCAGGGGAAAGACCGGGTTCCTGCTGGCCGCCTCGAACGGCCAGGTCGGCGGCATACGCGGGCTCTGGCAGCTCCGGATTCCGCTCGAGGGACTGGGCGTCACGCTCCATCCCGACATGTACGCGCTGCCGTGGGCGAGCAAGGCGTTCGGTCCCGACGGCCGGCTCCTCGAGCAGGAGCGGCAGGACCGGCTGCGGGCGATGGTTCAGCGGTATCTGGAGATGGCGCGGAAGCTGGCGGGCTGAACCGCCCTCAGTCCGACAACCGGTAGTTGAATCCGAGCGCCAGCCGGAATGGGCTGGTGTCGTTCACGAAGGTCCAGCGGAATTCGGCGAACGGCTTGAGCCGCTCGCTCGGGGCCGCCGTGCTGAGGCCGAAGAAGAGATTGTAGCCCGTCTTGGTCTCGCCCCCGCCCGGGTGCGCAAAGGCGACGCCCCCACCAGCGTACAATCCGCCACCCTGCCCGATGTGAATCGCGGCGTCGCCGTTGGCCTGCCAGCCGGTGTCGCCATGCTTCGGAAAGAAGAAGTCGCCGCTTGGCCGGAGCTCGAGATTGTGGCTGACGGGGACACTTACCTGGCCGCCGAGGCTCCAGGCGTGGTTCTCGAAATCACGGCCGGCGCGAGGGCCGAGCGAGATGGGGCCCTGGAAGATGCCGCTCCCTGGCCGGCGGGACTGGGCGGATGCCGGGGCAGGGGCGAACGTGAGGATCAGCAGCAGGGCGAGCGCGGCGCTGCGCCAGGGAGGCATCGAGATTCCTTACGGACGGGAGACCGGGGGGAGGTATCTCAGGAAGAGTACCCGGACACGCCCCCGTCGTCACGGTCCGCCCGACGCCCCGGTGCTGGCGAGCGCGTTGCCGTCCGCATCCACCAGATGGATTTCTCCCAGGTTCAGCTCCCGCACCCCCGACTCGATCTTCGTCCGGTCGCCCACGATCACCCACACCAGATGACCCGGCTGAACCGTCTCCCGCGCCGCGGCCGTGACGCTCGCCGGCGTCTGTGCGCGCACCTTCTCGGCGTAGGTGTCGAAGTAGCGGTCGCTCAGGCCGAACGCCACGAGCTCTTCGATCGAGCCCGCCACGGCCGACATGGTTTCCCACGAGCCCGGCAGCGTCAGCGTGAGCGATGCCTTGGCCCGCGCCAGTTCGTCCGGCTCGATCGGCCGCGCGCCCACGATCCCGCGCAGCTCCTGCTGCAGCTCGACGATCGCGTCCCGCGTCTTGTCGGTCTGCACCGGTGCGTAGGCGATGAACGGCCGCGGCCCGCGGGCGTCGCGGATGAAGCTGAACGCACCGTAGGACCAGTGCTTGTCCTCCCGCAGGTTCATGGTGAGCCGGGAGCCGAAGTCGCTGCCGAGGACGGCGTTCATCGTCTCGATGGCCGGCTCCTCCGGGTTGGCCTTGGGGGGCGCCACGTTGCCGGCGATGAGCACCGTCTGAAGCGCCCCCGGCCGGTCGAGCAGGTAGACTTCCGGCTTCGGCTGCGGGGCCACGGCGGCGATGTTCTTCTCGGGCACCGTCCCCGGCCGCCAGGCCGCGAACAGCCGCTCGAGCTTCGGCTTGATCTGCGCCATCGTCGTGGCCCCCACCACCACCATGGTCGCGTGGTTGGGCTTGAACCAGGTCTGGTGGAATTTCACCAGGTCCTGCCGGGTGATCCGCTGCACCGAGGCCTCGGTGCCCGATCCGGTCCACGGGTTGGCATAGGCGTGACCTTCGCCGTAGATGAGGCGCGGAAAGACGCGCAGCGCCATTCCCACCGGGTCGGCCTTCTCGCGCTGGATCTGGACCAGCCGCTGCTTTTTCAGCCGCTCGAAATCGCTCTGACGGAACGCCGGGTGGAGGATGACGTCGGCGTACAGCTCGAGCGACGGATCGAGCCGCTCGGTCAGCGCCGAGAGTGACACGCTCGACACGTCGAGCCGAGAGGAGGCGCCGAGATTGGCGCCCAGCTCGGCCAGCCGGTCGCTGATCTGCAGCGCCGAGCGGGTGGCGGTGCCTTCGTCGAGCATGCTCATCGCGAGGCTCGCCGTGCCCGGCTGGGCGAACTGGTCGGAGGCGTACCCGGCGTCGAGCACCAGATCGAACATCACCTGCGGAATCGACCGCCGTTCGGCCAGCACCAGCTTGAGACCGTTCGAGAGCGTGTCGCGCTCGAGCGCCGGAAACTCGGCCGCCGGCGGCGCGCCGGGCGTGGGGAGCTTCGAGCGGTCCACGCCCTTCGGAGCGACGCTGTAGTCGGGGAACGGCTGCACCTCGAGCGTGTAGACGCCGTCGGAGAGCCACCGCACCGCCGCGCTCCTGATCTGCGCGGCCGTGGCCTGCTCGATCCGCCGCTGCTGCACCTGGTAGAAGTCCGGCCGGCCGGCGAACACCTCGCCCATTGCCAGCACGTCCGACTTGCCGCCGAACCCGCCGATCCGCTCGACGCCCCGGATGAACCCCGCGCGCGCCAGCGACTTGGCGCGCGCCAACTCGGCTGCCGTCGGTCCGCCGGCCAGAAAGCGGGCCAGTTCCTGGTCGAGCGCCCGCTCCACCTTCGCGGGGTCCACCCCGGGACGCACGCCTGCCTCGATGCTCAGGAGCCCGCCGATCTCCCGCAGGTCGAGGGAGACGTCGACGTCCGTGGCGCTCTGCTCGTCGTACACCAGGCGCTTGTACAGCCGCGACGACTTGCCCGTGCTCAGCACCGAGGCCGCGAGCGTGAGATAGTCGCCATCGGCCGCGCCCCATTGCGGAACATTCCACACCTTGTACAACCGGGTCTGAGGCACCCGGTCCTGCATCAGGCCGCGCTGGCTGCCGCTGCGTTTGGCGACCCAGACGTCCTGGCGCGCCACCGGCGGCCCCGAGGGGACGTCGCCGAAATAGCGCTCCACCTTCTCCCTGGCGGTCCTGGCATCGATGTCACCGGCGAGCACGACGACGGCGTTCGCGGCGCCGTAGTAGGTCTGGAACCACTCCTTCACGTCGTCCAGCTTGGCGGCGTCGAGGTCCTCCATGGAGCCGATCGTGGTCCAGGAGTAGGGATGGTTGGCGGGGTACAGCTTGGGCGTGAGGAAGTCCCACACCTTGCCATAGGGCTCGTTCTCGCCCTCGCGCTTCTCGTTCTGCACCACGCCGCGCTGCTCGTCGAGCTTGGCCTGGCTGATGGCGCCCGTGAGATGCCCCATGCGGTCGGACTCGAGCCAGAGCGCCAGGTCGAGCGCGGAGGTCGGTACGTTCTCGAAGTAGTTGGTGCGGTCCTCGTTGGTGGTGCCGTTCAGATCCGTGGCGCCCACGCGCTCGAGCGGGCCCTGGAACTCCTTGTCCCAGTGCTCGCTGCCGTTGAACATCAGGTGCTCGAACAGGTGCGCGAAGCCGGTGCGGCCCGGGCGCTCGTTCTTGGAGCCGACGTGGTACCAGACGTTCACCGCGACGATCGGCGCCTTGTGGTCTTCGTGGACGATCAGCGTCAGGCCATTCGGTAGCGTGACGCGCTGGTAGGGGATGGTGACGGCGGACTGGGCGGCCGCGGGTGGCGCCGTGAGCAGCGTGGCAGCAAGGAGCAGGATCTGGGTGAGACGGGTACGCACGGGCACCTCTCCGCAGGGGTCGTGATGTCGGTGGTTGGCCGGACGGAAATCCCGCGGGAAAGGTGTCGCCGCCTAGCCCACGCCGGCCCGCCCCGGCGGCGCGCTGTTGAGCCTGAGCCAGTAGCGCCCCAGTGTTCCGATCGTCTCCTCCAACTCCCGGAACCCGACGGGCTTCCGGATGCAGCTATTGGCCCCCGCCTGATAGCACTGAGCCACCTCGCGGGTCTCGTCGGACGACGTGAGGATCACCGCGGGGACGGTAGCCGTGCGCGGGCTCGCTCGCAGCGCGCGAAGCACGTCCACGCCGTCCAGCCGCGGCAGTCGTAGCGCCAGCAGAATCAGCCGGGGCGGCGCGGAGCCGAGCCGGTGCCGGTAGGCGCCGCGCGCGAGGAGGTAGTCCAGCGCCTCCTCGCCGTCCCGGGCGATGCCGACGCGCTCGAGCGGCAGCAGCTCGGCGAGCGGGCGGAGGAGCAGTTCGACCTCGTGTGGGTCGTCTTCGACCAGCAGGAGGTCCAGCTCGTCCGGAAGGGCAGGGGCCTGAGCCGGCACACCGCCCGCGGTCATCCCTCGGTCCGCTCGAAACGGCCGGTGTCGGCCGCCGCGCCGAGCGTGATGTAGAACGTGGCGCCGCCGTCCGGTCCCGACTCCGCCCAGACCCGGCCGCCGAGTTTCTGGGCCACCCGCTGGACCAGCGCGAGCCCGGCTCCGTTCCCCTGGAATTCGTCCGGCCGGTGCAGCCGCTGGAACATGCCGAAGAGCTTGCCCGCGTAGGCCATCTTGAACCCCACGCCGTTGTCCTGCACGGCCAGGCCTGCCTGGCCTTCGTGCTCGATGGGGCGGACGGTGATGACGGCGTGGTCCCGCGGCCGAGTGAACTTGAGCGCGTTGCCGAGCAGGCTCTCGAGGGCCGTCTGGACGAGCGCGGGGTCCGTCTCCACCGTCGGGAGCTGCTGGACGCGCCAATCCACCTCGCGTCCGTCGGCGTCGGGCTGCAGCCGGTTCACCACGTCCTCGGCCAGCGCGGTAAGGTCCACCGGACGGCGCAGGACGTCCTGCCGGGAGAGCCGGGCCAGGCGCACCAGGTCGTCGATCAGGCCGGACATGCGGTCGGCGCCGTCGCGGATCCGGCCGGCGTAGTGCTGGACGGCGGGATCGAGCGTTGCCCCGGCATCGTCGAGCAGGAGCTGGCTGAAGCCGCAGATGTGGCGCAGCGGATCGCGCAGGTCGTGGGAAACGGCGTAGAGCATCGTCTCCATCTCGGCGGTGGCCGCGCGGAGGGCCGCGCTGCGGTCGGCCAGACGGCGCTCGAGCTCGCCGGCCTGGCGGCCCAGCTCTTCGCGAAGCCGCGACTGCAGGAACGCGATCGCGACGGGCGCGGCGATTTCCGCCGCGATCTCGCGGTGCTCGGCGCTGAAGCCGCGCGGCGCGGTGGAGGCAAGGTTGATCTCGCCGATGGTCTCCGATTCCGTCAGCAGCGGAACGGTGAGCACGCTCCGCATCCCCTCGTCGCGAAGCTGCCGCAGCAATCCGGCCGGCGATTCCACCTCGGCCAGATCGTCGATCGACCGGATCACGCCCCGGCGGAGCACCTCGGCCGGCGAGAGCATGTCCATCGGCACCGTGGCCGGGGTGAGCGGCGAGCCCGCCGCGTAGCCGGCCACGATCTGCGCCTGCTCCCGCGGGAAGTCGAACAGCACCACGGTGCAGCGGTGGCACGGCACCAGCCGGCGCATCCGGGCCAGCGCCGCGCGGCCGATCTCGGCGGGTGAGCGGGCGGCGAGGATCGCCTGGTCCATGTCATGGAGCACGCCCAGCCGGTCGGCGGAGCGGCGGAGGCGATCCTCGGCGCGCTTCCGCTCCGTGATGTCGGTGACCATGCCGACCGTGCCGACCGCCGCGCCGTCGCGGCCGGGGATCGCGCTCGCCGAGACGAGCCCCCACAGCTCGGCCCCGTCCTGGCGCCGGAAGCGGAGGTCGTGGCTCTCGCCCGTCGCGGGCGGGTGGGCGAGGAGCCGCTGCGCGCCGGCCCGCGCCGTGGCATCGATAAAGTCATGGACCCGATGCCCGATCAGCGCGCCGTTGTGGTAGCCGAGCAGCTCGGCCATGCGCTGGTTGGCGTAGGTGATCTCGCCGCGATCATCGGCCACCCAGATCCCCTCCTGCGCCGCGTCCACCAGTTGCTTGAACCGCTGCTCGCTCTGCTGCAGCGAGCGGGTCCGCTCCTCCAGGCGCGCCTGCCGCGCCTCGAAAGCGGCGGCGTGCTCGAGCGAGGCGCCTACCAGGCTGCCCAGGAGGCGGAGCGCCTTGGCGTCGCGATCACTGAAGGCGCCCGGCTCCGGCGACAGCACCTTGAGTACCCCGAGAATCCGCTGCTCGTCCTTGAGCGGCACGGCAAGCAGCGAGCGGATCCCCTGCTCCTGATAGACCGTGTGAGTGATGCGCGGGTCGGTGACCACGTCGTCGCAGCGCTGGAGCTCGCCCGTGCTCACGCAGGCGCCGGAGAGGCTGCCGGCCAGGGGCAGCCGGGGACTCTCCGTCCCGATTCGTACCATGGGGACCAGCTCGTCATCCTGCAGCATCTCGATGGCCGCGCCGCTCGCCCCGGTGAGACCTCGGCTCCGTTCCGCGATGACCCGCATGACGGTGGCCGAATCGAGTCCCGCGGCAGCCACCGCCTGCTGCACCTCGATCACCGCCTGGAACAGCTCGGTGTCGAGCCGCATCTCCTCTTCGGCCAGCTTGCGCTCGGTGATGTCGAACTCGGTGCCGAGATAGCCGATCTGCCGTTCCTGCTCATCGCGCAGCGGTTCCCAGGCGCTGGCGCACCAGCGGACCTGCCCCGCGCGATTCACCAGGCGGTACTCCTGGTCCCTGAGCGAGCCGCCCGACGCCAGCCGGTCCCACTCGGCGAGCAGCGCCGGCCGGTCGTCAGCGTGGACATACTGGAGGAACTCCTGGTCGCGCAGGTCCTCCTCGAGATAGCCGGTGAGCCGCTCGAACGCGGGATTGACGAAGGTGAGCCGGAGATCCATATCGTAGGCGATCACCCCCTCGCGCATGCTGGCGGTGATCGTCCGGAGCTGGCCCCGCGTGGTGGCGGCCCGGTGTTCCTCCCCCTTCCGCCGCCGCCACTCCACCAGCCAGGCGACGAGCAGCACCAGAGCCAGCGCCGCGGCGACGAGGGCCCAGGTGGCGGGGGACAGGTGCTCCAGGTCGGATAGGGCAGGAACCACGGGTGCAACCCCTGGGGGCAGCGTAGATAGGGCGCTGGTGGGCGCCAGTGGAGGTGTGGTTCGAAGATACAGCGGTTTGGCGGGGCGGTCGAGAGAGGCCTGGGGCCGCCGGGGGCCCCTAGGCCCCGTTTTCCCCCAGCACCTGCCGCACCGTCCGCAGCAGCCGGTCGAGGGAGAACGGCTTCTCCAGGAACTGGGTGCCCGGCTCGAGCAGCCGGTGGCGGTCGATGGAGCCGTCGCTGGTGCCGGAGATGTATAGCAGCTTGATGGCGGGGCGGTGAATGCCGAGCCGGGCGGCCAACTCCCGGCCGTTGAGCTCCGGCAGCAGCATGTCGGTCAGGAGCAGGTGGATGTGGCCGGGGTGGCGGTCGGCGATGGCGGTGGCCGTCCGGGCGTCACCCGCCGCGAGCACGGTGTAGCCCACCCGTTCGAGCACCCGCCGGGCAAGCTCCCGCACCTGTTGCTCATCTTCGACCAGGAGGATCGTCTCGGTCCCGCCGCTCGGCACCTCGGGAGACGGGTTCACCGGCCCGCTTCCCTCATGGCGCGGGAGATAGATCGTGAACGACGTCCCCCGGCCCGGCTCGCTCGCCGCCTCGATGTGGCCGCCGCTCTGCTTGACGATGCCGTAGACCGCAGCGAGCCCGAGCCCGCCGGCGCCGGAGGGACCGGTTCCGTAGAACGGCTCGAAGATTCTCGCCAGCGCCAACGGGTCCATCCCCGGGCCGGTATCTCGCAGCTCGAGGACGGCGTACGTCCCGGGCCGAAGGCCGTTCAGGCGCGCGCCCGCGGCCGCATCGAGCCGTTCCTGGCGGGTGAGCAGCTCGAGCGTGCCACCCTCCGGCATCGATTCCTTCGCGTGCGCGCAGAGCTGGGTCAGGATCTGCTCGAGCTGGTTGGGATCGGCGACGATCGAGTCGAGCCCGGGAGTGGGCGTCGAGACGACCCGCACGCCAGGGCCCGCCAGCCGGCGCATCGCCGACAGGCGGCCAGCCACCAGGCGGTTCAGGTCGAGCACGCGGGGCGCGAGCACCTGACGCCGGCTGAACGCCAGAAGCTGTCGGGTCAGGCTGGCCGCGCGGTCGGCCGAGCGCTGGATCTGTGCCAGGTCCTCCCGCCCGAGCTGGGACAGACCCGGCTCCTCCTGCAGCAGCGCCACGTGGCCGATGATCCCCGTGAGCAGGTTGTTGAAGTCGTGGGCGACGCCGCCGGCCAGCTGGCCGATCGCCTGGGCGCGCTCGGCCCGGAGCAGGCGCTGCTCGAGCTGCCGGCGGTCGGTGACGTCGATGGAGCAGCCCACGAGGCCGAGGTATGCGCCATCAGCCGCGTAACGCGGGACGGCGGTGTCGTGCAGCCAGCGATATTCGCCGTCGTGCCGCTCGGCCCGGTACTCGACGTTCAGCGGAACCTGCTGCGCCAGCGCTACACGGAACTGCTCCTCGCACGCCGCACGGTCCTCCGGATGAAGCCGCTCCAGCCAGCCGAAGCCGAGCTCGCCGGCCAGGGTCCGGCCGGTGAACTCGAGCCCCCGGGCGTTGACGTAGTCGCACGCGCCGTCCGGTGTCACCGTCCAGACGATCAGGGGCAGCGCATCGCAGCCGGGCCGCGCAGCGATGTGCGGCTCGCGAAGCGAGGTAGTGAAGTCGTTCTCGATACTCAAGGACGGGACTCCGACGGGCTGCTGGGTGGGGGGATCGGTCGCGTAATCTGGCGCGTGCATCAGGATGCGGCAAGAGCGGTGCCGCTGGCGAGCGGGTAGGGCGGCCTCTACTCTTGTGCATGCCCTTTCTCGATACCGAACGCCAGCGGGCGTCCGCGCTCATACTCGTGCTCGGCATCGGCTTGGCGTACGCGCTGTGGCCATTCAGCACCGGTCTGCTGGGGGCCGTCGTGCTGTACGTCGTCTTCGGGCCGGTCTATCGAGGCCTCGCTGCGCGCGGGATCAAGCCCGGCATCTCCGCGGGGATCGTGGTGTTGCTCGCCCTGGTGCTGGTGGTGGGGCCGGGCATCTCGTTCATCGGCCTCGTGGCGAACGAAGCGCAGGCGATGGCGTCCGGCGTGATCCAGAGCCCGCTGCTCGCGCGCCTCCGGGAGCTGCGGGTCGGTCCGTACGACATCGGCGCTCACATCGAGGCGCTCGGCTCGCAGGTCGTCACCTGGCTCGGCAGCAGCGCGCTCACCGTGGTGGGGACGGCCACGCGGCTTGGCATCCAACTCACCATCGCCTTCTTCGGCCTGTTTTATCTCCTGGTGGCCCCGGAAGGTGCCTGGCCCTCGGTCCGCCCGCTCATCCCCTTCTCGGCGCGCCATGCGGAGGCGCTGCGGTCGCGCTTCCGCGACGTGACCTTCTCCACGCTGGTGGGGACCGGGCTGACGGCCGCGGTGCAGGGGCTGCTCGTGGGTCTGGCCTTCGCCGCCGCCGGTCTGTCCAACGCGCTCTTCTGGGGCGTGGTGACCATCATCGTGGCCATCCTGCCGGTCGTGGGAAGCGGCCTGGTGTGGGCTCCGGGCGTGGCGGCGCTCGCGATCGAGGGCCGCTACGGCTGGGCCATCGCGATGGCGCTCTGGGGGCTGCTGGTGGTGGGCAACGTGGACAACGTCATCCGGCCGTACGTGTTCCGGCGGTGGGCGCGGATCCATCCGTTCGTGACGGTGATCGGTGCGTTCGCCGGGATCAACTGGTTCGGGCTGCTGGGGCTCTTGATCGGGCCCTTGGCCATCTCCTACTTCTTCGAGCTGATCCGGATGTACGGCGAGGAGTTCCTCGAGGAGGACGAATCCGCGCCGGTGTGAGCTAGCCCGCGCCCCGGATGGCCGCCGTCAGGCGATCCGCCATTTCCCGCGCGGCGTCCCTGAGCTCGAGCAATTCGCGCTGGTGCGTGCCGAGCGGCCCCGCGTCGAGGTC
>CAWHQC010000016.1:0-156906 GCA_963831425.1 uncultured Gemmatimonadales bacterium
GGTGCTCATCTGACGGTTCCGTATTGCTGCTCCCAGCCCTCGATGTGCTCGAAGCCGGGATAATCCTCGATTATCTCAGTGTTGAGCAATTCTCCGCCGGACGCGCCGCGCTCGAGGACGACTGTCTTGAGCATCGACCGGCCCGCGTACATGGCGGCAGTCATGCCGGCGGGGCCCGCACCAACAATTATCACATCATAGTCGCGACTTTCAGACAAGTTTTTCGTGCTCGGATTCGGGTGATCTTCTGTTGTTGAATCCTAACCCACCTGACAAGGGGTATCGGCGTTGTTTTTCGAGCCCTTCGGCCAGCCAGGTGACTGTCAGTGCGTCAATTGCGCCATGGCTGTTACTTGCGGATTCTGCGCCCGCCGTCAACAACGATGGTTTCGCCGGTCACGTACTCGGCGTCGATAAGATAGAGCATGGCGGCAACGGCGTCGTCGGGACTTCCAAGTCTCCTGAGCGGCGTGGTCGCGGCAAATTTTTTTGCCGTCTCCTCGTCCCATTCTTCGGGGAGGAGTATCGCGCCGGGTGCGATTGCGTTGACCCGAAGCCTGGGTCCGAAGACTCGCGCAAGTGACTCCGTCATTTTGACGACGCCACTCTTTGAAATCGCGTGCGGAACATACGCCGGCCACGTCTCGAACGCGGCGAGATCTGCGATGTTGATGATGACTCCGCCATCAGACATCACCCTGGAGGCGGCTTGCGCAATGAAAAAAGGAGCGCGGAGGTTGAGCGCGAAAATCCTGTCCCACACATCGACGGTTATTTCGTCAACGGGCGTTCTCAACATTACAGCTGCAGAGTTGACGACAACGTCGAGTCGCCCCATCTGATCGAACACTTTCGTTACGAGCGTTGAGGGCCCGTCGGCAGAAGTCAGGTCACATGCGAACTTCCTTGCATTGCCGCCGTCCTGCCGGATGAGGCTTACTGTTTCGTCTGCTGGCTTCGCAGCTGCGTTGAAGTGAACGGCGACGTCATAGCCGCGCTTTCCAAGGGCGATGGCAAAGGCACGCCCGACGCGGTGGCCGGCCCCCGTCACGAGGGCAACTTTGCCGTTGTTCACGCGACTTCGGCCGCGCGGCGGCCGTTCACGACCTCATCCTGCTTGTCGAGCCAGGAGCCCGGCACATGCATTCCCCCGATTGACCGGTACCCGCCGGGTGTCCCATGCCAGTCTGAACCACCACTATATAGAAGGCTGAAGAAATCGGCGAGCGCGCCAAGGCGTTCGATGTCGTCAGAGTTGTGGCTGGGATGTCGCACCTCGACGCCGTCCAAGCCCAGGGCCACCAGCGGTTCGAGCCTGTCGCGCCGTCCATCCTGCCCGGGATGAGCCCAGATCGCAATTGCCCCGGCTGCGTGCGTGATCTCGATCGCTTCCCGAATCTCGAGACGCTCCTTTTCGACGAACGCCGGTTTTCCAGCGCCGAGGAATCGGTCGAAGGCCTCGCGCGAATCCTTGACGTGTCCGGCCTTGATCATGGCGCGCGCGATGTGAGGCCGTCCCACCGCACCGCCGGCAGCTTCGGTCATGACACTTTCGAACGTCACCGGCACGTTGATCCCGTTGAGCTTGTCGACAATGCGCTGCGCACGAGTCTCTCGCGAATCACGGAACATCGAGAGACGAAGCTCGAGCGGTCCGGGATTCGAAACGTGAAGAGCGAGGAGATGAATTTCCCGGGCTCCATCGTGAGCACTGAGCTCAACTCCCGGTACGACTCTTATGCCGACGGCTGTCGCGGCGCGAGTCGCTTCCGGAATTCCGTCGAGCGTATCGTGATCAGTAAGAGCGATTGCGGCTACGCCCACAGATTTTGCCGCTGCTACGACCTCTTCGGGCGGAAGTGACCCATCGGACGCGGTCGAATGCATGTGCAGGTCGACTTCCCCGGGCTGCGCGACGACCGCGCGCGGCGATGTCACTGCGTGTAGCCGGCCTCGGGCGATGTGAAGCTTGGCTGTGATTCCCCGAACAGAGACACAAGACGCTCGTCGCTGAGCTCGGCGAAGGACTGCGATCGGGAGCGCGATCCCTGCGGCGAGTAGCGTGTCACGCGCACTTCGCGCGAGTCACCTGTCCCCCGTGTGAAGAACAGACCGAACTCATCCTGATCGTACTGCGTGATGTAGCCGGAAGGAGTGACGGTCCAGTCCTCTCCACCGACGTTGATTTTTCTCGCCGGCATATCAGGCGATCTCCGTTTCGTTATAGATCCGCGCCGGATCGAGAATTCGATACGGCGAATTCGCGTGAGCGACCGTCAGTGTCGTCTGGTCGTCAGCTTCAGTGAATTCAATGAATGCGCCGGGTAGCGAGACTTCTTCAAAAACATAGAACCGGCAATTGGCGGCCACGTAGTGACTTTGGCAGGCTTTCACTTTCTCGAAATATCTCCCTCGTTCAGACGCCGGAACTGTGGTTCGCTGAATCGTGAGTGCACGTGGCATGTCAGACCGCGCTCTCGGGGAATTCTTCGATTGTTTTCTTCACGAAAGCCAGGAACTGATCGGCAACCGCGCCATCGATAATCCGGTGATCGAACGAGATGGCGAGGCTGGGAGGGCCCCCGTCCGAGTGCCAGCGCCCCGGTCCCGGAGGGGATCCGGCCGCGCCACGGCGGCGCGCGGAGCTCCGCCGCCGCATCGCCGGACCACCGGCGCGCGGCGCGGCGTCCGGCCGCCTCGACCGAGCGCGCACGGGCGGCCCCGAGTGCGTCCGCGCCAGGCCGGCTCCGCTCGGCGGCCAGCTCCCGGTCGACGTACGTCCGGTCATCCGCGAACACGGTCCGGAGCACGGCGGCCGCGGCGGTCGCGGCCGCCGACGCGGCGTCCCGCGGATCGGGCATGGCCCGGAGGGCGTCGTACTGGGCGCCGCTCACCAGCGCGTACAGCCGCGTGTTGTTGTTGCCGTCGTAGAAGGTGGCGCCGGCGGGGCGATCCGGCCGGGCGTCGCGTGCCTGCCGCGCGAGCTGGCGGCCCACCAGCTCGCGGGCTACGACGTTCCAGCGGAGCACCGTCCCGGCCCGGCGAAAGACCGAGTCGAGCGCCACCGTGTCGGCGGCGGTGGGGGTGTCCTGGGCCCACGCGGTAACCGTCGCGCCGAGCGTGAGCGCGGCCGCGACCACGGCCCGACGCACCGAGCTGCCGCGGGCCTGGCCTACGGCGCGCTCGGGTGCAGCAGGAGGATCTTCTGGATGGTGCGGAGCCGGTCGGCGAACTCGAGCGGCGTCAGATCGTAGATCTCGTCGTCGCCGCCGACGAGCGCGTTCATGGCACCAGCGAGGTGGCGCCGCCGCCCGTCATCTGCGCCTCGGACTTCCGGATCAACCGGATCTCATTGATGAGCGCCACCGGGACACGGACGAGACTGTCCGACTGCCGGACGACGAGCGAATCGCCGTCGAGCCGGACGAGCCTGATATCCCAGACGTAGTGGTCGCCCTCCAGGGTCAGCTGCCACCGGTCATCCTGGGCGGCCAGCGGAGCAGCGAAGGCGAGGATGAGCGCACCAGGATACTGCCGGTCAATCGGAGCATTGGGGGTGGCCTCCTCCTGGGAGGGGTTCCGTCCCATTCGGGGCGGTTCCCCGGCCGCGGCCGGAATATACCCGGCGGGTAGATCTCCCGAGAGGGTGGCCCACCGCCGCAAGGGGTGGCCGGAGCCACCCCCATCCGACGCCGACCGGCTCTACTCCTCCTCGGCTTCGCCACCGACCGCCACCGCCGCCTGGTTGATCCCGCCTTCGCCCAGCGCCGTGAGCGTCCGGTCGGCGGCCTCCTCCTCCGCGAGGGTCTCGCCCAGGAGGCGATCCGCCTCATCGTAACCCAGGAGCTGGGCGTAGGTGCGAAGGCAGCCGTAGGCCGCCATCTCGTAGTGCTCGACCCGCTGCGCGGCGGCGATGAGCGCGGCATCGATCACCTCGGGGGCGCCCTCCTCCTCCAACACCTCCTTGCCCTCCTTGAGGATCCCCTCCATGCCCTTGCACTTCTTGCCTCGAGGCGTCTGCCCCAGCGACTTGAAGATCCGCTCGAGCCGCCGCACCTGGTTCTCGGTCTCCTTCAAGTGCTTCCTGAGGGCCTGGGCCAGCTCCTGTGAGGCGGCGGCCTTGGCCAACCGCGGCAGCGCGCGGACGATCTGCTTCTCCGAGTTATAGCTGTCCTTCAGTTCATTGAGAAAGAGTTCCTGCATGGATTCGAGTGACATGGCGAGCTCCTGGTCGGGGCACTTGAGTGGTTCGATCGAACGTAGCGAGTCGGCCGCCGTCCTCCCGGGGATGGCGAGCGAGGCACAGTATGGCACCGATCCGCCGGGGTCGATGTGACCGCGGTCGCTCTCACCGGGGCGGCCACGGCACTAGATTCCAGCGTCCACCTACCCAGGTATGCCTGACGTCGGAGGGTCCGAATGGTTCGCAAGACGCGGGAGCAGGTGTGGCGGGAGCTGGATACCATCGGCGAGAACGAGGTGCGCCGCCGCCTTGCCGCCCGGCCGACCGACGTCGAGGAGCCGGGGCTGGTGCACGAGTGGCTGGCGCGCCAGGAGCAGGTAAACGCCGCGCTCGCGGACACCTCCAACGACCTCGCGGCCCGGCAGTCGGGTCTCTCGAAGGGCGTCGCGCGGGCGATCGGGTCCGCGGCGCTGATCGGCGTCGCGGCGGTGGCGCTGGCGTTCCTCCTCGCCCGGCGCAAGCGCTGAGCGCGGTGTGACCACCCCGGCCCGCACGTGAACCGTCCCGGCATCAGGCAAGCCATGCTCAAGCCGGCCTTCGCGCACCTCTACCCCGGCATTCCCGCCAACGAGTGGCAACCCGCGGCGGTGCTGATGGATCAGGTGCTCGCCCTCAAGCTGCGATCGCTCCGCCAGGTGCCGGTCACCCGCGACCGGGTCCTGGACGACGAGCACTTCGAGTTCCGGGGCGTCGCGTCGGCCGGCTCGTCGGACGCGGCCCGGGTGGCCAAGGCGGACGAGCGGCGGCGGCGGCTCTCGGCGGAGTGACCGACAGCACCCCGGGAAGATTGACCCTAGTCCTCACCGACTTCCTGATGCCGATCAATGGACGGAGCCGAACTGGCCGAGCGCCTCCGCGACTTGGATCCCAAGGTGCCTCGCCCGCATGTCGGCGCCGCTCACGGGTGCGCCGGCCGAGCTGCTCGAGGGCTACCGGAATCTCCCGTTCCTCGCCAAGCCCTTCACGTTCTTCGAGCTGAACTCGGCGGCGACATCGATCGGGCGTTCGCGTGCCTGTTTCGCGCGGTCGACTGTTGGAGGGGAGTGGATGGAGAATGATGTGGATTTGGATAGGTGGATGTGTGGTGATAATAGTTGGGAGTGGTTGTTAGTGTGATTAGAGTAAGAGGACTGCCCCAAAGACCCCTTCCGATTACGGCGTGTGGAACTCGAACGTGAATCCCGCGCGCCCGCTGGGCAGGTTGTGGGGGACGAGATAACGCAGGCGCTCCGGGCGCGCCGCCGGATCAAGCAGCCCCTCCGCCACGAAGCGCACCAGGTCGACTACTTCCTCATCGGACAAGCGCATCGGCGTCGCCAGACGACGATCGAGCCGCGCCAGGACTGGATCGATCGGCCCGGTGGGCCCGCGCAGATCGGGAGCGAGCTCACGCGTGGTGTACCCGCGCGCGGACGCCACGGCGTCGAGGTGGTGCCGCACCGCCGCGTCGAGCCGCACGAACGCGCCGTCGTGCATGAAGGCCGGCTGCAGGGCGACGTTTCGGAGCGGCGACGTACGGAACGCGTACCGGTCAGCCGGGTTGCCGGTGATCTGCTCCAGGCCGAAATCCTCGTCCGCGCCGGCGCCGTCGAAAGCGACATTGGTCACCGCCGGGTGCACCTGGGGCACGCCGATCACGTGCTGATTGAAATCGCTGAACATCTCGTTCGACCGGCCCGCGACCGCGTGGCATGTGACGCAGCGAGCCGGGCCGAAGAAGAGGATGGCGCCGCGTTTCTCAGGCTCGGTCATCGCCTGCGCATCTCCGCGGGCATAGCGATCGATGGGCGCGTCGGCGAATGTCACGGTGAACTCGAACTCGGCGATCGCCCGGCCGAACTGCTCGAAGGTGATCGGGCCGCCGGCGGCGGCCTCGGGGAAGCTCCGGGCAAACAACCGGCGGTAGGCCGGTGCAGCATTGAGGCGGGCGAGCACGGCGCGGCGGAGGGCATCGTTGTCGCCGGGCACCGCGAACCCCGCCGCCTCGGTGCGCTCCGTGGGGGGAATGAACGCCTGCGCCACGAGCAGGTGCGGCAACCCTGAAAGCGAGCGGCCCTCCGGCGGCGGAAAAAGGAAGCCGGCGGTGTTGTCGAACGGATCGCCCGACAGCGAGCGGAACCGGGAGTTCCACATCAGCGTGGGATAGAACGCAGTATTCGCGGCCATCGGCGCGCGGCGCTGATTTCGTGGTCCCCGCCGGTCGGGACCGACCACCCCATTGTTGTCGATGCCGATGGCGATGGACTGGGTGTCGCCGAAGCCGTTGGTGGGGGAGTGACAGCCGGCGCAGGCGTTGTCGTCGTGCAACGCGGTGATCGGATCAAACCAGAGCAGACGGCCGAGATCGGCAAGGCGCCGATCTATAGGACGGCCGAGGCGGGCCTCGAGCGTCTCGGCGACTCGGCCCGTGAAGCCCTGCTCCTGCAAATAGCGCCGGAGCGTCAGGTCGAGCGCGTCGGACTTGGCCGCCATGACCTCGGCCGCAGTGATCGGGGCCGGGTCGGACGGGCCGGTGGCCGGGTCATCGGACCCACACCCGGTCACCAGCCCGAGCAGTACCGCGAGGGCGACGCCCCCGCCGTCAGATCGCATCGCAGGCGAGATCCCCGCGAACACGGAAGGTATCGGTGATGCTGCCGTCCGGATTCAGGACGAACTCTTCGTGAAACCTGACCGCGATATTTTGGGTCTTTCCCTGTCCGATAAGGACGAACTTGTCCCCGGTGAAGACCCTGATGGGCGGCACGGGTGGAACGGTGGCGCGCTGGTTGAGCTGGTAGCTGAACCGGTAGAAGGACCCATCGGCCCCGGTCGCGGTACCGTTCACCGTGTTCGAGAACGAGAAGTGAATGTTTCCATTCGCATCCGAACTCTGGTGCACGACGAGATGCGAAATCCCGGTACCCGTCACGGTCGTGGTGAGCTGGGAGCAGTCCGCGGGCGTGAGCGTGAAGCTCAGCGGTTCGCTCGCGGTCACGGTAGCGTTGCCGGAGGCGAAGGCAGGAGGCGAGGTGTTCGAGACGGCGGCTTCGGTCGCAAGGGGTCGGTCGGGGCTACAGGCGGCGAGCAGTGCCGCCAGCACGATGTACTGAGGCGTGCGCATGTCCAGACCCTGCCTTTCATGGTGCCGTGCAGACAAGGGATGATGCCAACCTGCGGGATGTTGGTGGAGTCCTCCATGAGATGTAACGGCTGACCGCACACTGGAGGTGGCCTACTATACAAGCTGGTACCGACCCTGTCGAGTGACCTCCGCCCGCGGCGGCATGGGGCAGAAATGCCGCCCCGCGGCGGCTAGTCGAGCGGGGCTCGGCCATGCGAAATGCGTGCGTCGGGCCGGATGTTGGCGACGGGGGTCGGCGGGCAGGTTCTTGGGCCGCTGCTCCGACGGCGACGGGATCGGCTCCTGATGGCCGCCGGACGCCGTAGCACCGCAGCATCATGCCTTCCGCGGCATCTCGAGGTTCGCACGGTGCTTGTTCGTGGTGAGTCGAGAAGTATGTTCAGGAGCGCGACATCGCTCCGCCTTGTGTAAGCAGTTCGTTCGAAAGATGTTTCCAGCACTAGAGGGGGCGTAGCTCAGTTGGTAGAGCAAGGGACTTTTAATCCCTAGGTCGTGGGTTCGAGTCCCACCGCCCTCACTTCAGTTCCATCCCCCGATTACATTGCCCCCATGAGCGCCACCGTCCAGCCTGCCAGGCAGGCCACAGCCACCGGAGCGGGCGTGCCGACGATCTGGCTCGACGGCCAGTGGCACACCCGCGAGACCGCCAGCGTTTCCGTCTACGATCACGGCCTGCTCTACGGAGATGGTGTCTTCGAGGGTATCCGGATCTACGGCGGCAAGATCTTCCGCCTCACCGACCACCTCGAGCGGCTGTACGACTCCGCCAAGGCCATCTGGCTCACCGTCCCGATGACCCGCGAGGAGCTGGCCGCGGTCACCGAGGAGGCCGTGCGCCGCTCCGGGATCACCGAGGGCTACATGCGCCACGTCGTCACCCGCGGCGTGGGCGACCTCGGCCTCGATCCGCGCAAGTGCGCGCGCCCGTCCGTCATCATCATCGTGGACACGATCAAGCTCTGGCCCGAGGAAGTGTACGAGGCCGGGCTCAAGGTCGTGACCGCCGGCACGCCCATCCCGCAGCGCGAATCGCTCTCGCCCCGGGTCAAGTCGCTCAACTACCTGGCGCACATCCTGGCCAAGATCGAGGGCATTCAGGCGGGCGCCGACGAGGTGCTCATGCTCGACAGCAGCGGCAGCGTGGCCGAAGGTTCGGGCCAGAACATCTTCGTCGTGCGGCACGGCCGGATCGCGACGCCGCCGCCCTACGCCGGAATCCTCAAGGGCGTGACGCGGGACGTGGTGATGGCGCTCGCACGCGGCGCGGGCTACGAGGTGGAGGAGACGATGCTCAACCGCTACGACGTCTACACCGCGGACGAGGCGTTCCTCACCGGCACGGCGTCCGAAGTCGTGGCGATTCGCGAGGTGGACGGCCGCGTGATCGGCGCCGGCAAGTCCGGTCCGATCACGCGCGACCTGCGGGCGCGCTTCCAGGCGCTCGTCCGCAGTTGAGCGGTCCGCCGCAACCCACCCTGGAGTGCATGGATGGTCTGGAGAGTCGTCGAGCGTGACGACCGCCGGTGGAACGTCTCGATTGCCGCCGAGCGCCGCGCCAACTCGCCGCACTGGTCGCTGATCTGCTGGTTCCGCCCGTGCGGCGACGGGCAGCGAAGCTTCTGGGCTCCCTACCCGCTGTCGTCCGTGTCCCGGGCCGCGCTCTTCGCGCAGGCCGATCAGATCCCCGACGCCGCGCTGGCCGCGTTTCTCGCGCAGCATCTGGAGTGACTGGGCCATCGCGTTGACTGGCATGGCCTTTGCCCCTCCAGAGCCGCGCTGTCGCGGTCAGGTTCGCCCTCCACAAGGACTTCCATGTCGCCGCCCAACCCGCTCAGCGAACGGTTGCGCTTCGCCGAGTTCGTGCTCGACCGCCTGCCCAACGGCCGGTGCCGGGCGCGGGTCGGACTCACGTGGAAGGAGTCCGAGCAGTTCACCGGCGAAAACGAGGGACTCGGGTCCCAGGCCGGCGAGCTGCGCTGCGCTGCACAGGCTTGCGTGGATGCGCTGGCGGGCGCGGTAAGCGGCGGCATGAGCTTCGAGTTGCTGGGGGTGAAGGCGGTCCGGGCCTTCGATGCAACCGTTGTCATCGTCTCGCTGGCGGTGCACGGCGAGGGCAGCGGGCACCGGGTGGTCGGCTCCTACCTGACCGAGAGCGATGCCCCCCGCGGCGCGGCACTGGCCGTGCTGAACGCTACCAATCGCATCCTCGGCAACCGCCTCTTCATGCGCTGAGGGCCTGCCGGCCCGCCGCGAGGTTGCCTCAGTTCGCATCGGCTCCTGCGGTTTGCTTCCCCGAAGGCCCGCCGAACCGTTCCCGCGCCTCTCATTTCCACCCTCGGAGTGACACCATGCGCCTGCTGCCACTCTCGATCGTGCTGCTCTTCATCGCCTGCGCCGGGCGCCCGCCGGCGGCGCCCGTCATTCCAGCGCCTGATGCCGAGATCGACGCACTGGTGCTGCCGCCCGCGCCCGAGCTCGACACCCTGGTTCCGCCCGCCGAGCTCGCGGCGGAGTCGAGGCTCGCCGCCGACAGCGCCGCGGATGAAGCCGTCCTCGAAGCGCTGGCCGATGCACGCCCCGCGGACGACACCGATGACGTCGCGCTCGAGGCTGCGGGGAGCGGGGCCGGCGGCGCGAAGGCGCTCACCGGCAGTGCAGTGAGCTGGGACATCGATGTCGAGACCTACAACAGCCACAGCCGAGTACAGTACTACCTCGACTTCTTTCAGGGTCGGGGCCGCGAGCGGATGGGTATCTGGCTCACGCGGCTGCCGCGGTACGAGGCGATGATCCGCGAGCGGCTGCAGGAGCAGGGCCTGCCGGGCGACCTGGTCTATCTGGCGCTGATCGAGAGCGGCTTCTCCAACTCGGCCACGAGCCGGGCGCGGGCGGTGGGGATGTGGCAGTTCATGAAAGGCACCGCGAAGGGTTACGGGCTGCGGGTGGATTCATGGGTGGACGAGCGCCGCGATCCGTACCGCGCCACCGACGCGGCGGCCCGGCACCTCAAGGACCTCGACACCCGCTTCGGCTCGCTCTACCTGGCTGCGGCCGCGTACAACGCGGGTGCCGGCAAGGTGTCGCGCGGCCTGGGCCGCCTGCCCGACGACGAGGACGCCGACTCCGCCAACTCCGACGCGATGTTCTTCCGGCTGTACGACACCAAGTTTCTGCGGCGTGAGACGAAGGACTACGTGCCGAAGCTCATCGCGGCCGCGCTGATCGCGAAAGAGCCGGCGCGCTACGGCTTCGAGGTCGGTCCGGGCGAGCCCGCCATCTACGACTCCATCGTCGTCCCCACGATGACCGGGCTCGACGTCATCGCGCGCCTCGCCGATACCACCGTCGCCGCGATCCGGGAGCTCAACCCGCAGTATCTCCGCCTGGCCACGCCGCCGGGCGTGTCGTCCGTCGTGCGGGTGCCCGCCGGCCGCGGCGCCGCCACGACCGCGGCATACGCGGAGCTGCCGGCGTCACGGCGGGTCACCTTCGTCGAGCACACGGTGGCCCGGGGCGAGACGCTGAGCGGCATCGCCAAGCGCTACCATGTGAGCTCGAGTCTCCTGGCCCAGGCCAATCCGCGGCTCCGCGCGCGGCGGCTCAAGCCGGGGCAGCGTGTCATCGTGCCGACCGGCGGCGCCATCTCGAGCTCGGTGGCCCGGCGCATGGCCGAGCCGGCGGAGGCGGCCGTGCGGATTCATCGGGTGCGGTCGGGGCGAAACGCTGTCGGGCCTGGCCCAGCGTTACGGCGTATCGGTCCGGGCCCTCAGGGCCGCGAACGGACTGTCGTCGCGTGCCACCCTTCGCGCGGGCGCAAAACTGAAGATCCCGGGGTGAGCTGCTAGTGCCAGCCGGGCGCCGCTGAGCTCGGCGCGCGATAGCCCCGGAGCACGGCGTCGGAGTACCCGTTGGTCGGATCGCCGCCGCGCGCGAGGATGTCGGCCACCTTGGCAGGGCCGCGATTGTAGGCGAGCAGGGCGAGATGCTTGTCCTGGTCGAACTTGTCGAGCAGGTCCTTGAGGAAGCGGAACCCGACCCGGAGGTTGAGGTCGCGGTCGTACAGCGCCTTTTCGGTCACGCCGCGCTGGTAGAAGCGCGCCGTGGCCACCTGCAACTGGGTGTAGCCGATGGCGTCCGCCGGGCTCCGGGCGTCCGCCTTGAAGCTGCTCTCGATCTTCACCAGTTGGAACCCCAGCGCCGGATCGATCCCCTCACTCAACGCGATATCGTAAATCGCGGCGGCCAGGTCCGACGGGATCTGGTACTTCGCCGAATTGTCCAGGATGGCGTTGGCGCGGTCGAGCTGGACCCGCATCAGGTCCATCTCGCCCCGGGCGGACGCGAGCTGCTCGCCCAGGCTGCCCATCCGGCGCGAGACGACCGCCACATCGGGCACGGCGACCTCCTCGGTGGCGCGGACGCGCTTGGTCCAGCCGGCCAGCGTGCCGACGGTGGCCGCGGTGACCAGCAGCAGGCCGCCGCGGATGAGCAGGTTGCGGAACGTGCGCGGGCCGGGATCGTTGTACTTGTCGGTCGGTCGTGTCATCTGGCCAACCTCCTTGCCTATGAGAAGGCCGCGTCCTCCAGTCCTACGGATCGGAGCGGCGCCAGTCTCCCCGGGTCCCCCCGGTCTTGCTGATGAGCCGTATCCCTTCGATCACCATCTCCCGGTCGACTGCCTTGACCATATCGTAAACTGTGAGACACCCCACGCCTACCGCGGTGAGCGCCTCCATCTCCACGCCGGTGCGCCCCGTCACGCTGGCCGTGGCCGAGAGCCGCACGCCGGGCAGGTCGGGCGCCAGGCGTGCCTCCACGCGCACCAGGTCGAGCCCCAGCGGGTGGCAGAGGGGGATCAGCTCCCCGGTCCGTTTGGCCGCCATCACGCCGGCCACCTCCGCCACCGCGAGCACGTCTCCCTTGGCCACCGCGTGCGCGGCCACGAGGTCGTACGCCTCGCGGGACATGCGCACCTGACCCTCGGCCACGGCCGTGCGCCGGGTTTCGGGCTTGTCGCCCACGTCCACCATGCGCGCCCGGCCGCTCTCGTCCAGGTGGCTCAGCGTCACAGCACCTCCGCCAGTTCCTCGCCGAGCACGGCGAGAAGGATCTGCGGGTTGACGTTGCCGTAGGCCGCCTCGCGCGCTTCAGTGACGCGCTCCAGGGCTCGGAGCAGGAGCGCCGGGTCGCGGCGCCCGACCAGCGCGGCCGGCACCGGGCGGCGGGTTGCCTGGCCCAGCGCACCACGCGCGGCCTCGCCCAACGTGTCGGCCAGCGCGTCGAGCATGGCGGTGAACTCGCCGCGCGCGGAAAATGGCGGCTGCCTGAGCGCCCGTTCGTAACCCGCGGCGGATCCGGCGAGCACGGCCTCGAGCACCTGGTCGGCCGCCCGGTATGCTTTGGCCGACTCCTCGCCCGCGGCGAGCGCCTGGCCGATCGACCCGGCGGCGAGGGCCACGCGCTGCTCCAGCGCGTCGGGCGCGAGCGCGGGTGTCGCGTGTGCCGCGAGAAACCCGCGCACCAGCTCATCGCTCAGCCGCCCGAGCCGGACCGGAACCGCTCGCGACCGGATCGTCGGCAGCAGCCGGCGCGGGTCCACCGTCGTCAGGATGAACAGGCTTCCGGCGGGCGGCTCCTCGAGCAGCTTGAGCAGCGCATTCGCCGCCTCCTGGCTCGACTCCTGGGGCACCAGCCGCTCCGCGTTTCCCAGGATGAAGATCCGGCGCCCGCCCTCGACGGAGGTGAGCGACGCCCGCCGCTGGAGGAGCCGGACCGACGCCATCGAGTGGCTGGCCATGCCGTCGGGCGGTCCGTAAAGCGGGCTGGACCGCCGCTCCTCCATGACTTCCGCGATCGCCTGCGCGGCCTCGTCCACGGCCTTGTCCGGGTCCGATGCCTTGGGCCGCGGCACCGGGACGAACCAGTGCAGGTCGGCGTGAGCCAACCCGTCCACCAGGCGACAGCCGCGGCACGTGCCGCACGGATCCAGTTCCTGGCGCTCACAGAACAGCAGTTGGGCGAGCCAGAGCGCCAGGCGCTGCTTGCCGACGCCGGCCGGCCCCGAGACCACGAGCACCTGTGGCAACCGACCCGATCGGGCCGCCTCGGCGAGGCGCCGGCGAGTCTCGGCGTGCCCGGTCATCGGGGGAAGCGGCATGGGAGTGAAGCTTACGGGGGGCGGCCAAAAAGGCTAGTAGCTAACGTGTAACATCTCTTTCCACAACCAGTTAGGTACGATGTTTGTGGCCACTCTGTGGCACAAAGTCTCCCTGGTTCCGCAGGTCGTCCGTCAAGTGGACGCTCACCACGTGGTGCATGGATGCAGGCGATGGCACCACTCGGCGGCCGCAAGTATTTGCAGTCGCCTGTGTCTTGGGCCACAGGTCCGCGCTGTGAGACTCCCGATGTTGATGCATGGGAGCTGAAGCGGGCGAATAATGCTGGTTCAGGCGCTGGTCGAGCTGGTGGGGCCGGAGCGGGCCCTGCAGATCTTCGGCGTCAAGCTGGTCGGCATCACGGCGGAGACCGGCCGCAAGATCCTGCTCAGTGTGCTGGCGGTGCTCGCGATCGCACTGCTTGGGCGCGGACTCGAGGCGCTCATCCGTCCTGCCTTGCGAGGCGAAAAACACCTGCATGCCCGTTTCTGGTGGAGGCAGGCCATCCGTCTGGCCACGGCCGGCATCGCGCTCCTGCTGCTGCTCTCCATCTGGTTCGACGATCCGCGGCGGCTGACCACCGCGGCGGGTCTCGTAACTGCCGGGCTGGCGATCGCCCTGCAGCGGGTGGTGACCGCATTCGCCGCGTACTTCGTCATCCTGCGCGGCCGGCTGTTCCGCGTCGGCGACCGGCTGGTGATGGCCGGCGTGCGCGGGGACGTCATCGCCCTGGGCTTCATTCGCACGACCATCATGGAAATGGGAGAGCCGCCGCCGGTGCAGAGCGCCGAGCCCGCGGTATGGGTCGAGGCCCGGCAGTACACGGGGCGCATCGTCACCGTCACGAACGACCGGATCTTCAAGCGAGCCGGTCTACAACTACACCAGGGATTTCCCCTTTCTCTGGGAGGAGCTGCGAGTTCCCGTCCAGTACACCGCGGACCGGGCCGCCGCCGAACGGATTCTCCTCGAAGCCGCCAGGAAGCACACCACGCGCGAGAGTGAAATGGGCGCCGAAGCGCTGCGTGAGCTGAAGCGCCGCTACTTCGTGGATTCCGCCGATCTCGAGCCCCGCGTCTACTGGCGACTGACGGACAACTGGCTGGAGCTCGCGGTTCGCTTCGTCACGCGGGAACGCGGCGTTCGAGCGGTGAAGGACGCGATGAGCCGGGAGATCCTGGCCGGCTTCGATGGTGCGGGGATCCAGGTGGCGTCGGCTACCTTCGAGGTGGTGGGGCTGCCGCCGATCAAGGTCGAGCCCACCGCGCCGCGATGAGCTGCAGCTCCAGCCCTGGCATACGCTTAGGCCAGTCCAGGACCGGCGAACGGCCGCTTGCGTTTGCCTGGTCCGGCGGTTAATCTCCCCGGCGCAGCCGATCCCGAGTAGCTCAGTTGGTAGAGCAGGTGACTGTTAATCACCGGGTCGGGGGTTCGAGTCCCTCCTCGGGAGTGAGTTCCAGGCATTGGCATCGCAGCGCGTTGCGCCCTCCGCGGCTCGGCGCGCTTTTTCGTGTCGCCCCCGCCCCACTGCGGTTAGCACGCCAGTTCTGAGGACCGATGATCGGTGATCCCTTCGAACCCACAGGGAAGTTCACCCGACCGATTCATAGGCCCGCGGCGCGGTGCGATTGTCCACGGTGACCACCCCTCATCGGCGCGTCAGGATGCCGGTCGCTATCCCGGTGTCCATTCCCACCGTGCAGCGAAACTGCTCCCCTTGCGCTCGGACCACCACGTACGTATGATGACGGTCATATGAGACGCCCCGCGAGACGACCCGCCCCCAGCCGCAAGGCAGCCACCCACGACCGCATCGTGGAGACCGCCGCCCGCGCCATCCGGCGCAGTGGCTACGATGGCACCGGTGTGGCGGAGATCATGAAGGAAGCCGGTCTCACACATGGCGGCTTCTACGCCCACTTCGACTCGCGCGAGGGGATGCTGGCGGAGGCGGCCGACCGGGCGGGCGTCGACGGGATGGCCGTGCTGGCACGGATGGCCGCTACCGCACCGCCCGAGAAGGCGCTCGAAGCCATGCTCCGCGCATATCTCTCGAAGAAGCATGTTGAAAGTGTCGAGACCGGGTGTGCGGTCGCCGCCCTGGGCTCCGAAATGCCGCGCCAGTCGCCCGCGGTACGACGGGCTGCCACCCGCCGGATCAAGGAGATGATCGATCTGGTCGCCCGCCAATCGCCCGACTGGGGGCAGCCGGGCGCGCATGAGCGGGCGCTCGTCACCGTGGCCTCGGCGCTCGGCGCGCTGGTCCTGTCCCGCGCAGTGGACGACCCCAAGCTCTCCGACGCGGTGCGCGAAGCAGTGCTGAGCCACCTCACTCCCACCGGTTGATACTCGTGACCCGTGCCGAGGCACGCGTGCGCTCAGTTATATGATGGGCATCATATCTGGAACCGGAAACTGACCTCAACGGAAAGCGAGCACGGCATGTCAGGCAATCAGGAGCAGCAGAGTCGGCCGGTGGCGATCGTGACAGGCGCGTCGGCAGGGATCGGGGAGGCGACCGCGCGGGCACTTCACGCGGCCAGCTATCGGGTGTTCGGCACCTTTCGCCGGCCGCCGGCGACGAGGGTACCGGGTATCGAGTACCTGGCGTGCGATGTGACCAGTGACGAGTCGGTAGCGGCCGCGGTGGGTGAAGTGCTGCAAAAGACCGCCCGGATCGATCTCCTGGTCAACAACGCAGGGGTGGGATTGATCGCGGGAGCCGAGGAGTCATCGCTGGAGCAGGCGAAGTCCCTCTTCGACGTCAACCTGTTCGGCGTGATTCGCGTGACCAAGGCCGTGCTTCCAACCATGCGCCGGCAGGGGTCGGGACGCATCGTCAACATCAGCTCGGTCATGGGCCTGATCCCGGCCCCGTTTATGGCGCTGTACGCCGCGAGCAAGCACGCGGTGGAAGGCTATTCCGAGTCGCTGGACCATGAGATGAGGAGCTCGGGTATCAGAGTGGTGCTCGTCGAGCCCGCCTACACCCGGACTTCGTTCGAGGGCAATGTCTATCCGGCAGACCAGCAACTCGGCCTCTATCAGTCAGCGCGTACGAACGCGGAGGGAGTCATGCGGGACGCAATGAAGGTGGCCGACTCGCCGGAGCTGGTCGCGAACGCGGTGGTGAAGGCCTCGACCGCCGAGACACCGCGGCGCCGCTACACCGCAGGCCGAGCGGCTCGGCAGGTGAGCCTGCTTCGGCGCTTCGTGCCGGAGTCGGCGTTCGACCGGAGCCTGCGGAAGCAGATGCGCTTGCCCGTATAGGTCGGGCAGATTGAGCACGGGTGAGTTTGAGCGAACTCTTGAGAGTTGGTGTCCCGCACCGTAGGGGAGGCGGGGCTTTCCCCCGCTTCGCCGAGGAGGCCAGATGATGAAGGAACACGGGAGCGCAGCTGAGAGCTCCACTGCTGCACCAGAGAGAATCGAACTCAAGGGACTCTACGCCATGATGCTGGGCGTGTGGTACCCGAGGAACTACATAGTGGCAGCCATTGATCCCACGCACGGGGCGGCGGCGGTGCAGGCACTGCTCTCGGCAGGCTTTGAAGGCGACTCGGTCCATCTGGATGATGGCGCCCGTATCGGCCAGATCCGAGCGGCAATCTACGAGCAGCGTACGCCGGTGCAGCGCGCCGCGGTCTCACTCAGCCGCGCTCTGACCGACGAAGGACTGATGAGCCAGGAGTACTTCGAGGAGGCTGACGCGGGGGCTTCGCTCGTCGCGGTGCTCGCGCCTGAGCCACGACTCGTCACGGAGGCCCGGCGGATCCTCGCAGCGCACGGGGCGCGGCACATGAGGTTCTACGACGATAAATGCATCACCGACCTCACGTGAAATGAGGGTCGCCAGGGGGCTTTGGCTGCGCGGACGACTCTCCCACAAGCCCGGAGAGGCCGTCTTCGCCGGCGCTCGCCAGCCGGGCCGCGAGTGGAGCGCTATCGCTCGGGCAGGTGAGCGCCGGGAGCAACCATGCCTACGGCGTGACGGGCTGGCCTACTGCTGGGGCTACAGCTTCTGGGGGCGGTTGGGCGACGGCACGTCCGGTGGCCCCGAGCGATGTGGCGTCTGGCCCTGCAGCACCAGGCCTGTCCCCATCGCCGGCGGTCACCACTTCCGCCACGCCCCCACCGCGCCTACTCCTGGAGCTACGGCGGGCAGGGGCAGCTCGGGGACGGTACCACCCCCGGCACTCGCCGCCGGCCGGCGCCCGTCGCGGTCGCCGACGCGATGTGACGCGATGATTTTCCGCGCATGAGTGGATCGCCTGCTCCACCGGCCGTTGCTCTCAGGGCGTTGACGCCCCGAGCGTGGCGACTCAGCGCGGCCGACTCTTTCACCCGCCGATAGATACGGGACCCGCTGTCCGGACCCGCGTAGATCAATTGCCAGTGCGAAGGGAAGGCCCGCAGGGCGCCGAGCGAATAGCGCCGGTCGGCCGCGGCGGGCTCGTAAGCCTCCAACTGGTCGATGACCAGATACGTCACCGGGACCGATTCCAGCAGGTAGTTCGCAGTGGCCGGATCGGGCTCCCACGGCGGCATGACGGCCTTTCCGCCAGTGATCAGATAAGCCCACTCCGGCGTGCTGGTGGCGATGACTTCGCCCGGCGCCGCTCGACGGCGCAACCACGTGAGCGCTTCGGCGTGCAGGCGCCAGGGACGGTCGAAGGCATACAACGGATAGGTCCGTTGCCGCCCACGGCCGTCCACCCAGGCCGCAGGGTGATACAGCATTCGGGAGATCTTCCGAAGCGTGTAGGCCTCCTGGACAAGCACCACGGCCAGAACCGCCGCGGTGGCGAGCCGCGCGACCCGCGCGCTTCGGGTCGAATCACCGAGCCGGCGCGGCACCCACGACAGAAACGAGAGGAGCGCCACGGCTGAAAGCGGGGCGAGCGAAGAGAGATAGCGGTCCAGACTCCCTGGCGCGGGAAACACGGCGAAGATGAAGACCGTCATCGCCGTATAGCTCGAGATGAGCCAGGCGCCGCGCGCCGCCAGAAGTACGAACCCAGCGACGATGAACAGGGTCAATGAGCCCGTGGCCACTTGGCTCAGCCATGGGGGCACGAGCTGTCGGCCCAGCGTCCGGTTCAGCTTCGCGATCTCGCCGGCGTACCATTCGTGACCGATGCTTACCGACTCGCCCCACCCGATGGCCAGGTCCTGCAGAGCGACGCCCACGCGCACCCCCAGGTCCGTTAGCGTGGCAAGCCCTTCCTCGGGCTTCTGCCGGTTGATGAGCATGAAGCCGTCGGCGTACGGAATGTTGTAGTACTGGTAGACGGCGTGCTGATAGGCATAGGCGGGCGTAGCATACTCCGGTCCCGCCTTCACCCAGGCGATGTAGCCTTGCCACGCGAGGACCACGGTGGCGGCGAGCCCGATCCGGAGCACGGCTTGCCCAAATCGACGCCGCCGAAGCGGCGCCGCGGCCCAGACCGCCAGCAGCGTGATTCCCACCGACCGGAGCAGGAACGCTGCGAGGGCAAGCAGCCCGGTCAGAAACGTCGAGGGGGAGGATTGCTCTCCGGTCGGCGCCCGTCTGGTGTCGCTCGGCCCGACGAGCCCGAAGAACAACGTGGTAGCGAGTCCGAACGGCAGCTCGGCGATGAAGTATTCGGCATGCCAGTTCGTGCTGAAGTGGAGGGCTACGACCAAGGCGGCGACCAACGCGTACCCGTCCGTCAGGTACGCCGACGCCATCCAGAACACCGCCAGGATGTAGGCCGTGAAGATGACGAAGTACGTCCAGCGGAGTGCGTGGCCCACGATGTCGGGATCGGACGTGCCCATCGCGAGGTGATGAGCCGCGGCGAGCGCCGGCAACAGGGGTGGAAATAGAACCCCGTGGATCTCGCCGGGCTCGCTCAGCATGCGGTAGCCCTTCCCTTCCGCGAGGGACATTCCGAGCGTGTAGTAGACGCCGGCGTCGAAGCGGAGATCGAGAGGACCACCCAGGTGCGGAGCGCGGAGTACCAGGCAGACCGCCGCAAGCGCCGCGAAGACCCACCCCCGACAGGGGAAGCGGCCGGCCGGCCATCGGAGCCCAACACTCGACATGTTGCCCCCGGAGCGGGAAGCTGGGATGTGGGGCGGATAATCTACGTGCCGGCGGCGCTCACGGAAGACGAAGCGTGCGGCACGTCATCCTTTCGGCGGCACCCGATTAGTTTCCGGGCTCACCCGAGACCCGACCGGAGGCTGGATGTCCAAGCGCGAAGACGAACGACTCGCCGCCCTCGCCCGGAAGAACGCCGCGAAGGTGGTCAGGCCCAAGGGCGATCGAGCGACCCAGTTCGATTCCACCCTGCGGCAGCGCCCCGACGAGGAAGATCCCGAGACGCGGCGCCTGTTCAAGGAAATGAAGAAGCGCGAGTTCTGAGCGGGGTTTAGCGGCGCGGTCGTCTGAAGACCGGTCGCTTTTCGCCGCTCGGGTCGTCATCCGTGTCGGGCGGGCGCCGCGGGGTGGGGCGGCGGTTCACGCCGGGCCTGGGCGTCGGGGTGGGCGTGGGCCTGGCCCGGTTCCGTCCCGGGGCGGGGTCCAGCACCGGCTCGGGTGCGCTTGGGTTGGCGGCGCGGGTGTCCACCGGCGCGGTGCTGCCCACGATGCCGCTGGCGGATTGGGCCGCGACCCGGATGGTGTCGAGCGAGATCTGCAGCGCCTCGCGCAGATGGGCATCCATCCGCGGGGCCTCGATCGCGAGGACGGCACGCAGGATCTCGCGCGCGGTGTCAGGACCGATCGGCAGGCCCAGCTCGCCGAGTCGCTCGCACAGGAGCTCGACCGCACCGAGCCCCGGCTCGTGCACCGGTGTTCCTCCCTGGGCCTGGCTCATCGGTCCGCCTCCCCTTGCATCGGGTACGCTCTGAAGGACGCCTAGTCGAGCGCGCGCCAGAGATACCAGCTTGCCACCGACCGATAGGGCCGCCAGCGCTCGCCCCGCCGGCTCAGCACCTTGGGATCGGACAGCACCCGCCGGCCGAACGTCCGCGCGAAGCCATTCCGGACGCCCAGGTCGCCCAGCGGCAGCACGTCGGGGCGCCCGAGCCTGAACATCAGCAGCATCTCCACCGTCCAGCGACCCACCCCGCGCACCGCCGTCAGCCGCTCGACGATCTCCTCGTCGGCCATGCGGCGCACGCGTGCCATCGATGGAACGGTGCCGTCGATCGTGCGCGCCGCCAGATCCCGGACGGCGGCCACTTTGGCGGCGGAAAGCCCGGCGGCCCGCAGGCGCTCGGGCGGGGTCTCGAGAATGTCCCGCGGCCGGGGAAAGCGGCGAGGCGTGTAGAGCGCGAGGACGCGGCCGAGGATAGTGGCCGCCGCCCTGCCCGAGAGCTGCTGGTATACGATCGAGCGGAGCAGCGCCGCGAAGAGGCTCTGCGTCGGCTCGGGGCGCAAGCTGAAGGGGCCGGCCCGCGCGATCAGCTCGCCGAGCTTCGGGTCCGCCTCGGACAGATGGCGGCAGGCGACCTCGGGGTCGTAGGCCAGGCCGGCGCGGATGGTGATGCCCATGGCTGCAAGATAAGAGGGAGGAGAAGCCCGGGCAGACGTGCGTGCCGGCCCGGCGCCTTGACCTGGGTGGCGGCGGACGTTCGCTTTGGCGCATGCGCCCCGACGAGTTCCGCCGCCATGCCCACGCGCTGGTGGACTGGATGGCCGACTACCTGCGCGACGTGGACACGCTCCCGATCACCCCCGACGTGGCGCCGGGCGACATCCGCGCGCGGCTTCCCGCCGTCCCACCACTCGACGCCGAGCCGTTCGAGGCGCTGTTCGACGATTTCCGGAGCATCGTCGTCCCCGGCATGACGCACTGGAACCACCCCGGCTGGTTCGCCTACTTCCCCTGCAACAACAGTCCGCCGTCCATTCTGGGCGAGATGCTCACGGCGACGATCGGCGCGCAGGGAATGTCATGGGCAACGTCCCCCGCGGCTACCGAGCTGGAGCAGGTGGTGATGGGCTGGCTGCGGCAGATGATCGGCCTGCCGGAGGGCTTCAGCGGCGTGATCCAGGATACCGCATCCACCGCGACGCTCGTCGCGCTGCTCACCGCGCGCGAGCGGGCGACGGGCGGGCGATCCGGCGCGGCCGGCCTCACCGCCGATGACCCGCCGCTCACGGTGTACGCCTCGCGGGAGGCGCACTCGTCGGTCGACAAGGGCGTGAAGCTGGCGGGGTACGGTCTGGAGCGGCTGCGGCACATCGAGACCGATGACGCGCTCGCGCTCCGGCCCGACGCGCTGGCCGCGGCGATGGAGGCCGATCGAGCCGCCGGCTTCCGGCCGGCCTGCGTGGTCGCGACGGTGGGGACGACGTCGTCCACGGCGATCGATCCGCTCCGGCCGATCGCGGAGCTCTGCCGCCGCCACGGCGCGTGGCTGCACGTGGACGCGGCGTACGCCGGGGCCGCGGCGATCGTGCCGGAGCTGCGCCCGCTGTTCGATGGCATGGAGCAGGCCGACAGCATCGTCTTCAACCCGCATAAGTGGCTGCTGACCAACTTCGACTGCAGCGCGTATTTCGTGCGCGACCCGGCGGCGCTGCTCGCCACCTTCCAGACGGCCCCCGAGTATCTGCGCACGGCGTACGACGACAACGTCGTCAACTTCCGCGACTGGGGCATCCAGCTCGGCCGGCGGTTCCGGGCCCTCAAGCTGTGGTTCGTGATCCGGAGCTACGGCGTGGAGGGGCTCCGGGCGCTGATCCGGCGGCACGTGGCGCTGGCGCGGGAGCTGGCCTGCTGGGTCGAGGCCGATCCCGAGTTCGAGCTCATGGCGCACGTCCCGTTCGGCCTGGTGTGCTTTCGCTGGCGGCCGCCCGGCCGGACGGAGGCCGAGCTCGACGCCCTCAACGCCCGGCTGCTGGCGGCGGTGAATGCGGACCGGCGGCGGCATCTCACCCACACCAGGCTCGGCGGCCGGTACGTCATCCGGCTGGTGGTTGGGCAGCGAACGACGGAGCGGGAGGATGTGGTGGCGGCGTGGGAGGCGGTGAGGGGGGCGGCACGCGAGAGGTAATGGGTGAGCGGTAAGCGGTGAGCGGGACTGTCATCCCGAGCCTGACCCCGAGCGAAGCGAGGGGGAAGGGGAGGGATCTACTCTCCCGCGGTTCGAACGTGGCCCGGCAAGATCCCTCGCTCTGCTCGGGATGACAGTTCCGTTCGTGGCCGCCCGCTCACCGCTCACCGCTCACCGCTCACCGCCTACCGCTCACCGCGCCGCCCTCACCCCGCCAATGCCGCCGCCTCCGCCGGCTGCACGAGCAGCGGCCGCAGGTAGCGCCCGGTGTGCGACGCCTCGATCTCCGCCACCTGCTCGGGCGTGCCCTGCGCCACCACTCGGCCGCCGGCCGGGCCCGCTTCCGGGCCCCAGGTCTATCACCCAGTCGGCGCGCTTGACCACGTCCATGTGGTGCTCGATGACGACCACCGTGTGCCCCGCGTCCACCAGCCGGTCGAGCACCTGGATCAGGACACGCACGTCGTCGAGGTGGAGACCCGTGGTGGGCTCGTCCAGGATGTAGAGCTTCCGGCCGTCGCGCCGGCCGGCGTGCGCCAGCTCGCGCGCGATCTTGAGCCGCTGCGCCTCGCCGCCGGAGAGCGTCGTGGCGGGCTGGCCCAGTCGCAGGTAGCCCAGGCCCACCTGCTGCAACTGCCACAGCGCGGCGCCGAGCTTCGGCTGGTGGCGGAAGCGGGCGACCGCCTCGTCCACGGTCCACTGGAGCACGTCGTGGATCGAGTGACCCTGGATCCGGACGTCGAGCACCTCGGGCTTGTAGCGCGTGCCCCCGCACACCTCGCAGGGGACGAAGACGTCGGCCAGGAAAACCATTTCCACCTGCACGTGGCCGGCGCCTTCGCAGCCCTCGCAGCGGCCGCCCGGCAGGTTGAAGGAGAAGGTGGCGGCGGAGTACTTCCGCTGGCGCGCAAGCGGCTGCGCGGCGAACAGCTCGCGAATCTCGTCGAACGCCTTGATGTAGGTGATCGGGTTGGAGCGCGGCGAGCGCCCGATCGGCGACTGGTCCACCAGCAGCACGTCCTCCAGCAGCTCCCACCCCGTGAGTGAGTCCACCCGGCCCACCGGCTCGCCCAGATGGCTCTTGGCGGAGTGCTCGCCGTGGAGTCGGGCCTCGAGGTTCCGGTAGACCACGTCGTACAGGAGCGAGCTCTTGCCCGAGCCGCTCACGCCGGTGATCGCGGTGAGCGCGCCCAGCGGGATGTCGCAGTCGACGCCGTGCAGGTTGTGCAGCGTGGCGCCGCGGATGCGGAGCCGGCGCGGCCCCGCGGGACGGCGCAGGCTCGGAACCGCGATCCGCTTCTGGCCGGTGAGATACTGGCCGGTGAGCGATGACGTGGCGCTTTCCACCGACCCCGCGTGCACCACGTGGCCGCCCTGATCGCCGGAGCCGGGGCCGAGCTCGAGCATGAAGTCGGCCTGGCGGATGGCGGCGAGATCGTGCTCGACGACTACGACGGTGTTGCCCGCGTCGCGCAGGCGGCGGAGTAGGGCGAGCAGCCGGTCGGTGTCACGCGGGTGGAGGCCGACCGACGGCTCATCCAGCACGTAGAGCGTGTCCACCAGCCGGGCGCCGAGCGCGTTGGCGAGCGAGATGCGCTGGGCCTCCCCGCCGGACAGCGTGCGGGTCTGCCGGTCGAGGGTGAGGTAGCCCAGCCCGACGTCGCGAAGGAAGCCGAGCCGCGCGTCGAGCTGCTCGACGATGAGTTGGGCGATCTCGCGCTCGAACGGCGTCAGCTCGATTGCCGCGAGCCACTCGTGGATGCCGTCGATCGAGCGCTGAGCCACGTCGGCGATGGTGTCGGGGCCGATCCGCACCGATCGGGCGTCGTCATTCAGTCGGCTGCCGCCGCACGCGTCGCAGGTCTGGGCGAGCTGATATTGCCGGAGAAACACGCGGATGTACTGCTTGTAGCGCTTCTCTTCGAGGTCCCGGAGGAAGGGGAAGATCCCCACGTAGCGGCCCTTCCGGCCATAGAGCAGCTCTCGGCGGTGCGCCGCCTTGAGCTTCTGCCACGGCTTGTCCGCGTCGGCACCGAGCGTTCGGGCAAAGTCGAGCAGCGTCCGCCGGCGCGACTCGTAGCGCGGCTTGGTCCACGGGTCGATCGCCCCCTGCGCGATGCTCCGCGTGGGGTCCGGCACGACGAGCGACTCGTCGTACTCCAGCACGGCGCCGAAGCCGTTGCACCGGCCGCACGCGCCGCGCGGGTTGTTGAAGGAGAAGAGGGCGGGGGTGACCGTCGCCGCGGGCGTGTCGCACGCGCTGCAGGCGGGAAAGCGGGTAAAGCGGAGCCGTGCCTGTCCCGCCGCAAGCGGCGTATGGAGTACCACCGCGATGCCCTCCCCCTCCTGAAACGCGGTGGCCACCGACTCGGCCAGGCGGCCGGCGGATGCCGCATCGGCCACGAGCCGATCCACGACCACGAGCAGCTCGTGGGCGCGGGTCAGGTCCACACCGGCGGGGAGCTCGTCCAGATGATGCGCCGCGCCGTCGGCCAGCACGCGGACGAAGCCGAGCGCGCGGAGATTTTCCACTACCGCCTCGTGGGTCAGACGGGCGACGGGCGGGAGCGGGAAGGCCACCTGGATCCGGTCGCCTGGGACGGCGGCGAGCACGTCATCGGCCGCGCTCTGGGGCGTGTCCCGCCGGACCGGTGCGCCGCACGCCCGGCAGTAGCACCGTCCCACGCGGGCCCAGAGGAGCCGGAGGTAGTCGTACACCTCCGTAGCGGTGCCGACGGTGGACCGGCTGCTGACCGTGGGATTCCGCTGCTCGATCGCGACCGACGGCGCGATACCCTCCAGGTGATCCACCAGCGGCTTGGGCATCCGCTCGAGGAACTGCTTGGCGTACGTCGAGAGCGATTCGATGTAGCGCCGCTGCCCCTCCGCGTACAACGTGTCGAATGCGAGCGAGCTCTTCCCCGAGCCCGAGGGGCCGGTGATGACGATCAACTCCCGGTGCGGCAGCTCGACGGTGATTCCCTGCAGGTTGTTCTGCCGGGCGTTGACGATGCGGATCATGGGGGAAGAATAGCGGGTTCGGGAGATGTTCGGGAAGACGGAAAGTCGGGAGGACGGAAGGACGGAAAGGCGAAGGACGGAAGGACGGACGGACGGGAGGTGGCACCCGGGCGGCACTGTCATCCCGAGCGCAGCGAGGGATCTGGCCGGGCCGAATTCGAGCTCCGGATTGGTAGATCCCTCCCCTTCGCTGCGCTCAGGGTCGGGATGACAGTGCGCCGGTGCCCGCACAGCCCTCCCGTCCTCCCGTCCCCTTCCTCCCGTCCTTCCGTCTTTCTCTTTTTTTCCGTCCTTCCGTCTTTCCGTCCTTCCAGCTTTCCGTCCTTCCAACCTTCCGTCCTTCCGTCCTTCCTCCTCCTTACCTTTCCCCCCTCATGTCCCGGTTGCTCACCCCCAGGCTCCTCCTCCGCGGTTTCGAGATTTCCGTCCTGGCCTCCCTGGTGGGGTTCGGGATCACGCTGCTCTACGGCAACGACTTCCGGGCGTTTCTGGCCGGGGTCGGCCGGATCCACTGGGTCTGGCTGCTGGCCGGCGTGGGGCTCGCGTCGATGGACTGGTTCGGCGGCGGGCTCCGGAACTTCGTGGTCGTGCGGCACCTCGTACCCAGGGTGCCGCTCAAGGGAATGATCCTGGCCGGCGGGATGGGTGCCTGGGCCGGCTACATCACGCCGCTCAATTCGGGCGCCGGCCCGATGACGATGTACACCATGCGGCGCTACGGCGTGCCGCTGCCCGCGGCGGTCACGTCCACCTTCATGACGTTCGTCGCGACCATCCTCTTCTTCGCCATCGCGGGGCCGCTGGCGCTCCTCTTCGGGGCGGGGCGCTCGCTCGGGCAGCGGGGGAACGTCCTCGGGCTCTCGCTGTACGACCTGTTCCGCGGGAGCCTCACGATCATCGCGGGCATCGGCGTGTTGATGGCGCTCGTGATCTTCTTCCCCAGGCTCGTGCGCGACGTGCTTCAGCGGATCGCAGGCGCGATCGGGCGGCGGAGCCGGCGGATGGCGGAGCGGCTGGAGCGGCTGCATCACGTGATCGACGACATTCACGCGAGCGTGATCGCGTTCAACAATCCGCGCGGCTGGCTGGCACTCCTCTGGGCGACGATCCTCTCCGCGCCGTCGCACGCCAACAAGCTGCTGGCCGGCTACGTCTCCCTCCGCGCCGTCGGTCTCCATGCCAATTTCGTGGACATCCTGCTGATCCAGACACTGGTGATGTTCCTGCTCTACTTCGCCCCGACGCCGGGCGCGTCGGGGATCGGCGAGGTGCTCGCGGCAGCGGTCATGACCTCCTACGTTCCGCGCGAGCTGACGCCGATCTACATCCTCATCTGGCGGCTGATCCTCACCTACTTCACCCTGGGCTTCGGCTTCCTGGTCTTCTCGAGCTGGGTGCGCCGGGGACTCAAGGGCGTGGACCACGCCGTGCTGGCGGAGCCGGCCGGCTGACCCGATGACCGCACCTCACGACGAGCTGGAGCTCAGCGGCCGCCCCTACGACGCGGCACTCCTCCGCCGACTGCTCGGCTATCTCCGGCCCTACGGCTGGCTCACGGCGGGCGCCGTGCTGACGCTCATGACCCAGTCGCTGCTGGCGCTGGTGGGGCCGCGGCTCACCGAGCACGCGCTCGATGTGGCCGTGCCGAAGCACGACCTGGGCCTGCTCGGTCTCCTGGCCGGCCTCTACCTGGCCACGCTGGCGGGCGACTTCGTGGTGGAGTACGGGGGCACGCTCCTCACGGCGTATATCGGCCAGCGGGTGATGTACGATCTCCGCATGCAGCTCTTCCGGCATCTGCAGCGGCTCAGCATCGGCTACTTCGACCGCCACCCGGTGGGTCGGCTCATGACCCGGGTCACCTCGGACGTGGAGACGCTGAACGAGCTTTTCTCCTCCGGGGTGGTGACGATCTTCGGCGACGCGTTCACCCTGATCGCGATCATGGTGATGATGCTCGCGATCGACGTCCGGCTCGCGCTGGTGACCTTCGCGGTGATCCCGCTGGTCTGGCTCACCGCCCGGGTGTTCCGCCGGCAGGTGCGCCAGGCGTTCGGCGACATCCGCGTGCGGCTCGCCCGGCTCAATGCCTTCCTGCAGGAGCGGCTGAGCGGGATGCGGGTGGTGCAGCTCTTCGGACGCGAGGAGGATACGGCCCGGCGGTTCGGGGTGCTCAACCGGGAGCACCTCGACGCGCACCTGCGCTCGATCACGATCTACGCCGTGTTCTTCCCCGCGGTCGAGGTGCTCACCGCCGTCGCGATGGCGCTGCTCCTCTGGTACGGCGGCCTCCGCGTGCTCGACAGCACGCTCACGGTGGGAGTGCTCGCCGCCTTCATCCAGTACACCCGGCGCTTCTTCCAGCCGCTGCAGGACCTGTCGGAGAAGTTCAATCTGCTGCAGAGCGCGATGGCGTCGTCCGAACGCGTGTTCGCGTTGCTCGATGAGCCGGTGACGGTGCGCGAGCCGGACCACCCCCGCGCGCTGCCGCGGCCCGTACGCGGTGAGGTCCGGTTCGACGGCGTCTGGTTCCGCTACCGGCCCGACGGGGCCTGGGTGCTGCGCGACGTCTCCTTCACCGCCTCGCCCGGGCAGACGATCGCGCTGGTGGGGCACACCGGGGCGGGGAAGACCACGATCGTCAACCTGCTGCTCCGCTACTACGATCCGGAGCGGGGTCGGATCACGGTGGACGGGATCGACATCCGCGAGCTCTCCACGGCGGACCTGCGCTCGATCATCGGCTTCGTGCAGCAGGATCTCTTCCTCTTCACCGGGGACATCCTGCACAACCTCACCCTCGACGCCCCGATCACGCCCGAGGCGGCCCGGCAGGCGGCCCGGCGCGTGGGCGCCGACCGGTTCATCGAGCGGCTGCCCTCGGCCTGGCACCACGAGCTGGGCGAGCGGGGCCGGAGTCTCAGCGTGGGCGAGCGGCAGCTCCTGAGCTTCGCGCGGGCGCTCGCGCTCGACCCTCGGATCCTGGTGCTCGACGAGGCCACCAGCTCGGTGGACGCGGAGGCGGAGGCCCTCATCCAGCGGGCCATCGCGGAGCTGATGGCGGGGCGGACCAGCCTGGTGGTGGCCCACCGGCTCAGCACCATCCTCCATGCCGACGAGATCCTGGTGCTCCATCACGGCGAGATCCGGGAGCGCGGAAGCCATCGGGAGCTGCTGGCGCAGCACGGGCTCTACGACCGGCTGTACCAGCTCCAGCTCCGCGGCCAGGAGGAGCGCAAGATTGCGTGATCGCGTCCAAGTTGCGGGCACCGTGGCCGGGGGATACGTTTGTGCTCGGCCGGTAATCACCTCAGGATACGATAGATGATGCAGCTCGAATTCGGCGGCGCGCGCATTCCGGTGCCCGCCGGAGAAACGATCATAGGGTCGGCGCCGGGCTGCGCCATCGTCCTGGAGGGCGAAGGCGTGCAGCCCAGGCATGCGGTGCTGCAGGGCACTCCACAGGGCGCCGCCGCCATCCGCGCCGGTGATCCCGGCGCCGAGCTGATCGTCAACGGCATCCGGCTCGGCGCCGATCCCACCCCCGTGCTCCATGGCGACAAGATCCAGATCGGGCCGCATGAGATCCTGGCCGTGGACAGCCGGCGGGTGGGGAACACGCAATTGTTCGACTCGGGCGCCTTTACCGACCTGGTGCCGGCGCCCCGCCCGTCGGGCCCGGCGGCGCCCGCCGGTCCGACGGGCGGGCGGGTGGTCTGCCTGACCGACGGCCGGGAGTACCTGATCACCGGGCAGACGCTGGTGTTCGGACGGGAGGCCGCCTCCGACGTGGTGGTGGGCGGCACCGAGGTGTCGCGCCACCACGCGGAAATCCAGGTGACGCCCGGCGGCTACGTCCTGGCAGACCTCAGCGTCAACGGCACCTACGTCAACGGCGAGCGCATGGGCCGCGTGCACCCGCTGGCGCGCGCGGACGTGATCCGGATCGGGCACGACGAGTTCCGCTTCTATGCCGATGCCGCGCCCCCGCCGCAGCCGCGCGGGCGCCGAAGCGTGCCGCCGGTCACCGCGGCGCAGCCCCCGACCGGCGCCGGTGCCCGGCTCTCGGACACGCTGCACGGGGTGCCGCAGTCGTCCCTCGCGGGGGCGGTCACGCCGACGACGCCCACCGCGGCGCCGCTGGCCTCGCTGCTGGTCCGGAGCGGCGCGCTCAAGGGCCGCCGCCTCCCGGTCAAGGCGGCCGTGACCAACATCGGCCGCGCCGACTTCAACGACGTGGTGATCGCCGACCCCAGCGTGAGCACCAGCCACGCGCGGCTCCAGCGCCGGGACGACGTCTGGATCCTGAGCGATCTGAGCTCCACCAACGGCACCTTCGTGGAGGGGGAGCCGCTCACGGGCGACATGGCCCTGGCGCCGGGGATGACCGTCCGGTTCGGCGAGGTGTCCGTGCTGTTCGAGCCGTTCGACGACGTCGCACCGTCCCGCCGGCCTTCCGACACCGAGGCCGCCTCCGGGAGGCTCCCGGCCGCCGAGCCGGCCGCGGCCGACGGCTCGGCCGCGCGTCCCCGCCGTCCCATTCGCGTGACGCCGCCCCGGCCGAGCGGGCCGCCCGCCTGGCTGATCGCGCTGCTGGTCATCGCCGCCGCCGTCGCTGCCTTCCTATTCCTGCGCTGACCGTACGGGGGCCTGTGCACTTCACCTGCGCTGCTCGCACCGATATCGGAATCGTCCGCTCCGGCAACGAGGACAACTACCTCATGCTCGCGGATCGCGGGGTATTCATCGTGGCGGACGGGATGGGCGGTCACGCGGCGGGCGAGGTGGCGAGCGAGATGGCCGTCCGGATCACTTCAAGCCAGATCGGCTCGCTGCGCGGGTTGACCGACGAGCAGGCGAGCGAGCGGGTGAGCACCGCCATCCGCTCCGCCAACGACGCGATCTTCGAGCGCACCCTGGCGGAGCATGACAAGCGCGGGATGGGAACCACGGCCACCGTGCTCGTGCTGATGCCGGGGCGCTACCTGATCGGGCAGGTGGGCGACAGCCGGGCCTACCTGCTCCGGCAGGGCCGGTTCCAGCAGGTCACCAAGGATCACTCCTACGTGCAGGAGCAGGTGGACGCGGGACTGCTGACCCCGGAGCAGGCGCGGGTGCATCCCTACAGCAACGTCATCACCCGCTGTGTCGGCGCCAGCATGGACGTGGTGCCGGATCTCTACTTCGGCGCGCTCGAGTCGGGCGACGTGCTGCTGCTCGCGTCGGACGGGCTCACGGGGATGCTGGAGGACGAGCAACTGACCCGCATTCTCAGCGCCGACGGCGGCCCGCAGCACTGGGTGGACCGCATGGTCACCGAAGCCAACCGCCGTGGCGGGCTCGACAACATCACGGCCATCGTGGTCCGGATCGACTCCGTGGAAAGCAGCACCGGCGAGCATCCCACGCCCGCCGCGGCAGCCGGCGGGACCAGCTGACCGGCTTCCGCCGCGGCTCGCAGGTGAGCACGTCCACTACGTCCGACCCTCCTGTGAGCGGCCCCACAGTGTGACCCTCCCCCGCGCGCCTAGTATGAGCACTCTTCCAGCGAGGAGCGCCATCATGCACGCGCGCAGGTTGACCCCGGACCTCTCATACCTGCGGATCGGGATGGTGAACGTCTACTTCTTCGGGCGCACCGGGGCGGGCGATCGCGGGTGGGTCCTGATCGACGCCGGGCTGCCCGGATCGGCGCCCTGGATCGTCGCGGCCGCGGAGGAGCAGTTCGGGGAGGGCGCGCGCCCGGCCGCCATCGTGCTCACCCATGGACACTTCGACCATGTGGGCGCCGTGGAGGCATTGGCCTCCCGATGGGACGCCCCGGTCTATGCCCATGAGCACGAGCTGCCGTACCTCACCGGGCGTGTCTCGTACCCGCCACCGGATCCTTCAGTCGGCGGCGGGGCCCTCGCGGCGCTTTCCGTCCTCTATCCACGCGGGCCCATCGACCTCGGTGAGCGCGTCGCCGCGCTGCCCGAGGACGGCTCTGTGCCCGAGATGCCGGGGTGGCGATGGCTCCCCACGCCGGGCCACACGGCCGGGCACGTGTCGCTGTTCCGCGATGAGGACCGCACGCTGATTGCGGGGGACGCGTTCACGACCACGAAGCAGGAATCCGCGCTGGCGGTGCTCACCCAACGGCCCGAGATCCACGGACCGCCCGCCTATTTCACGCCTGACTGGCCCGACGCGCGGGTCTCGGTCGAGCGGCTGGCCCAGCTCGAGCCCGAGCTGGCGGCCACCGGCCATGGTCGGCCGCTCCGCGGCGAGGCGATGCGGCGAGACCTGCACGCGCTCTCGGCGGAGTTCGGGCAGCGCGCCGTGCCGGAGCACGGGCGCTATGTGGGGCGGCCGCCGCGGGTCGGTCCGCTTACGAAATTGCTGGTCGGAGCTGGAGCGGCAGTGCTGGCCGGAGCGGCGCTCCGCCGAGCGGCACGACGCTGAGGTCGTTGACGGCCCGTGCCGGTCCGCTTGCGCAGCGGAGCTCAGTGCCGCGCGAACACCGTCGTCTTCCCGTCGCGCGTGAACGCGAGCACCTCAAACGGCTCGTGCGGCTCGCCCGGGACCGCCATGCCGGGGCTGCCGCCCGGCATCCCCGGCGCCGCGAGCCCCGCCACGGCGGGCTTCTCGGCCAGCAGCCGGTGGAGGTCGGACGCGGGGACGTGGCCCTCGACCACATAGCGGCCGAGCAGCGCGGTGTGGCAGGAGCGGACGTCCTTCGGCACGCCCATCTCGTCCTTGATGGCGTCCATGTTTTCGTCGTCGTGCACGGACGGCGTGAAGCCGTTGGCCTTCAGATGATCCACCCACTTGGCGCAGCAGCCGCAACTGGCGCTCTTGTAGACGGTGATGACGGTCCCCGGGGCGAGCGCCGGGAATGCCCAGAGCCGGCGGCCACCGATGGTCGCGAGGGCGAGCCCCGCGGCCTGGGCCATGAAGGTGCGGCGGGTGGTCATCGGGCGTTTCTCCTCTGCAACAAAGAGTTCTCGTCGTCGAGCCGCCGGCGGAGCTCGGCGGCCGGCCAGGTGAGCAGCTCCGGCAGTCCATCCAGTGATCCGCGCGGCGCCTCGGCCACGAACACGCGGAGCCGCCGCGCGCTCAGGTAGAGCTCGTCGGCCACGCGAGGGAGGCCGAGCTGGCCGGCGCGGCCCGCGTCGGTCAGGCGCTCGACCGCGCCTTCGCGCGTCCTGAGCGGCAGATCCACTCCCAGCATCGACGATCGCGCCGGAAAATCCAGCAGCAGGTCGCCGGGCGCAAGCCCGACCTCCACGGCCAACGCATCTTCCACCCGCTCCAGCAGGTCCGGGTCCTCGGCGACCCACGGCTGCGCGTCGGCGGGCACATCGCTCGCGGGGAGATCGAGCGCGCGCTTGTAGAGCTTCCGGGCGCGGATGGCCGCGGCGAGCGCGTTGCCGTCGCCCGTGATCAACCGCTCCATCAGCCCATCGTCCGTAGCCTCGGCGATCTCCGCCACGGTGATGCTGCCGCGCGTCACGGCACCTCGCACCGCCCGCTTGAACATGCAGGTGGCCGACCGCACGGCGTGATGCCAGTAGACGTTCCGGTACATCTGATACTTGGCGAAGAGGAGCGACTCGAGCGCGCTCACTCCCTTCTCCAGCACTCCCACCTCATCCCGGCCGGCCGGTGTCTCCACCAGCGTCAGCGTGGCGAGGAGGCGATCCACGTCCACCCTGCCGTACGGCACGCCGCACATGTGGGCGTCCCGGCTCAGGTAGTCGATCTTGTCGAGGTCGAGCGATCCGGAGATGAGCCCCTGCAGCGCGCTCGGACTCTCGCCCCGGACGAGCGAGCCGATCGTGCCGGCCAGCCCCACGCCGCCGATCTCCTCCAGCCGCGCACCCAACTCCCCCTGGCACAGCTTGGCGACGCCGAGCGTCTCGTGCGACGGAAAGCCGGCCTCCTCGAGCGCGTGCGAGAACGGGTAGTGACCGATGTCGTGGAGCAGCGCCGCCAGCCGCACGGCCAGACAATCGTCCGCGGGCACCCGCTCCAGCTCGCCACGTTCTTCCAGACTCGCGAGCGCGCGGCGGGTGAGGTGATAGGCGCCGAGGCCGTGCTCGAACCGGGTATGCGTGGCGCCGGGGTAGACGAGGAAGGCGTGCCCCACCTGACGCACGTAGCGGAGCCGCTGCATCGCAGCGGTGTCCAGCGCGAGCAGCGCCGGACGGTCCAGGCGAATGTTGTCCCAGAGGGGGTCGCGGATGACTTCGAGATCTTTGTCGGCGGGCATGGCTCGGAAGTCTCGAGTCGCGGGTCGCGAGTCGCGAGGACTGTTATTCGTGACTCGCGACCCGCGACCCGCGACTCATGAAGGTCCCGCTCCCGCCACCGCCGCCGGCACCTGCTCCCGGTACTGCGCGAAGTTCTCCTGGAACATCCGGGCGAGCTTCCGGGCCTGCGCATCGTAGGCCGAGGGATCCGCCCAGGTATTGCGCGGGATGAGCACGCCGGGGGGAACGTCGGGCACGGACGTGGGGACCTCGAAGCCGAAGACGGGGTCGGTGACGTACGCGGCGCCGTCCAGTGCGCCGGCCAGCGCAGCCCGCACCATGGCCCGGGTGTAGGCGAGCTTCATCCGGGTGCCCGCGCCATAGGGACCGCCGGTCCAGCCGGTGTTGACCAGCCAGACTCTGGTGCCGTGCCGCTCGATTCGCTCGCCCAGCATCCGGGCGTAGACCTCGGGATGGAGCGGGAGGAAGGGCGCGGCGAAGCACGCGGAGAAGGTGGCCGAGGGCTCGGTCACGCCGCGCTCGGTGCCGGCCACCTTGGCCGTGTAGCCCGAGAGGAAGTGGTACATCGCCTGATCGGCCGTAAGCCGGGCGATGGGCGGCATGACGCCGAAGGCGTCGGCCGTGAGGAAGACGATGTTCCTGGGGTGCCCGCCCGCGCCGCTCGGCTGGAAGTTGGGGATGTAGTCGATGGGATAGCAGGCGCGGGTGTTCTCGGTGATCCGGTCGGCGTCGAAGTCCACCGCCCGCGTGGCCGGGTCGAGCACGACATTCTCGAGCACCGTGCCGAACCGCTGTGTGGCGGCGTAGATCTCGGGCTCGGTCTCGGCCCGGAGCCGGATTACTTTCGCGTAGCAGCCGCCCTCGAAATTGAACACGCCGCGATCACTCCAGCCGTGCTCGTCATCGCCGATCAGGCGGCGGGACGCGTCGGCGGAGAGGGTGGTCTTCCCAGTGCCGGAGAGGCCGAAGAAGACCGCCGTATCGCCGTCGGGGCCGATGTTGGCGGAACAGTGCATCGTCATGATGCCCTGGGACGGCAGGACGTAGTTCAGCGCGCTGAAGATGGACTTCTTCATCTCGCCCGCGTAGCGGGTCCCGCCGATCAGCACCAGCTTGCGGCCGAGATGGATCACGACGAAGGTGCCGCTCCGGGTGCCGTGGCGGTCGGGGTCCGCCTGGAAGTCGGGCGCGTGGAGCACCGTGAAGCCGGGACGGAACTGCGCCAGCTCGGCCGGCATTGCCCGGATGAACATGTTGCGCACGAACAGGGCGTGCCAGGCGTTCGGGGTGATGAAGCGGACCGGCACCCGGTAGGCGGGATCGGCCCCGCCGAAGAGGTCCTGCACGTAGAGCTCGCGGGCATCGAGGTAGGCGCGCACGTCTTCGTGCAGGCGGTCGAATGCCTCGGGGTCGAGCCGCGGGTTCTTCGCTCGCCAGATGCGGTCGGCGGCGCCGGGCTCCTCGATGACGAACTTGTCCTTGGCCGAGCGGCCGGTGTGGGGCGAGGTGACGGCGACGAACGCGCCCTGATCGCTGAGCTGTCCTTCGCTGCGGCGGAGCGCGTGTTCGATGAGAGCGGGCGGCGTCAGATTGGCATGAATGCGGATCGGAAAGAGGCCATGCTCGACGAGGGTAAGGCTCTCCCGCGGGACTGCGCTCGTCTCGGTACTCATACGCTCCTGGCGCACGGGGCGCGGCGAAAGAGGCGGCCGGAGTCGGCGCCGGCCAGGGATCGGAAGTATAAAGCGGTGGAGTGGGGAGCGGTAAGCGGCGGCCGGCTCACGGCTCCCCGCTCACCACCTCCAAGTTCGCTGGCACGTGATAGATATGCTCCGCCGTCTCCAGATCCCGCTCGCTCGGCCCCGGCACGGTAGGACTGGCGTACATCAGGTCGCTCGGCTCGTCCGAGTGCTGGAAGATTCCGAGCGCGTGCCCCAGCTCGTGCGTGGTGGTGAGCGCCAGACACGCCGGCAGGCCGGGGTCGTCTGGCGCCGAGCTCGGGTCGATGTAGCTCCGGATCGGCAGCACCAGTTGGGTGTGGTCATCGCTCAGCGCGATGTCGGTGGCGCCCGAGCACTGGGGCGCGAGCGCCGCGTGCAGGCGTACGCGCCCGAGGGACGGCGGCCCGGGCGGCGGCCCCGCCCGGAAGATCACGTCCGCCCGCGACGAGTCGCTCACCACCGTCGCGTCAAACTCCCCATACAGGAAGGCAACGCGCCACGCGGCGATCGCCTTCGGCAGGTTGTCGGGCAACCCGGCGGCCCCTTCCGCCCAGACCTTCACCGGGAGCCGGGCGGCCGGCCAGTGAAAGCTGAGGCTGTCGAGCCCGGTCCCGGTGGCATTCAGCGTGATGTACCGCCACTCGTACACCTCGTCCCGGGTCGGGTGGGCGATGTCGCTGCAGGCCGCCGCCGCCGTAACGAGCGCCAGCGCCGTCCAGCGCCTCCGCCCGCTCATCGCGCCGCCCGGCTCAGGCCCACCGACAGCGAGACCCGGCTCACCCCCTGGGTCTGCGAAAAGCCGCGCCGGTCGAGCTCATCGGTGGTGAAGCGGTGGAAGTCGTAGCGCAGCGAGGTCATGAGGTCCCACCGGGGGAGCACCGGATGGTAGAAGTCGAGGCCGGCCCCGGCCAGCAGCCGGAGCGAACCGCCCTGGAGGAAGATCCCCGTGTCATCCTTCGGGAAGTACTTGATCCCGCCGAGCCCGACCCGCCAGCGCAGGGTCCGGAGGATCGGCCCCTCGAGGTCCAGCAGGAGCGCGCCGGTGCGGACGGTGCCCAGATCGGTGCGGGCGCCCGCTTCGTTACTGTGGAACCCGCCGCTCGCGAAGCTGGCCTCCGCGCCGGCCCGGAAGCCGCGGGCCCCGAGCGGTACCGACCCACCGACGGCGACCATCGGCGCGACCGATTGGCGCACGGTGATCCGGTTCACGATCACGTCGCGGAGCAGGTCGTTCGCGCCGACCGCGCCCACGCGGGCGTAGTACTCCGTCTGGGCGTGAAGGCGCGGGGCCCCTGTTGTCAGGAGCAGCGGCAGCAGCAGGGATGAGGCTCGCATGCGGGGAAGATGGGCCTCGGCCGGGGCCCGGTCAACGCGCGGTTCGGGCGCCCTCGATGGCCGCGACGAGCTGCTCGGGGTGGAACGGCTTCTGGAGCACGACGCCCTCGAAGTCGAGCAGGTCCTCGCGCCGGAGGTATTCCTCGGAATAGCCCGACATGAGCAGCACTGGCAGACGGGGCCGCGCCGCGCGCAGCCGCCGAGCCAGCTCGGCCCCGTCCATGCCCGGCAGCGTGAGGTCGGTCAGGACCACGTCCGGCGGGTGTCCACGTTCCACCAGCTCCAGCGCGGTCGCCGCATCGGCCGCCATCACCACGTGAAACCCGTGCGGCTCGAGCATCTCGGCCGTGAGCTGCCGAACGGCCGGCTCGTCGTCCACGATCAGGATGGTGCCGCCGCGGACTCCATTGTGGGCGATCGACGCCGGGGCTGCGCTCTCGCCCGTGACCTCCGCGCCGCTCAGGAGAGGAAAGTACAGTGCGAACGTGGCCCCCTTGCCGGGTGCGCTTTCCACGCGAACGTACCCGCCGTTCTGCTCCATGATGCCGTCCAGCACCGACAGCCCCAGCCCGGTGCCCTGGCCCACCCCCTTCGTGGTGAAGAACGGCTCGAACAGGCGCGCGAGCGTGGCGCTGTCCATCCCCATGCCCGTGTCGTGCAGACAGAGGCGGCCGTACCGGCCGGGCGGGAGGAGCACATTGGCGTGGTCGGTGAGCTCGCCCTTGAGGACGAACTCGTCCGTCGCCAGCGTCAGCTCGCCGCCGGACGGCATGGCGTCGCGGGCGTTCAGGGCGAGATTGGTGATGACCTGCGCGAGCTGGCCCTCATCCACCCAGATCCGGCCGGAGCAGCCCAGCACCGTTCGCAGCTCCTGCCCGGCCCGGAGCAGAGATCGCAATGCGGGCACCGTTTCGCGCACCAGCTCATCCAGGCTGACGGCGCGCGGATGCCGTACCGCCCGGCGGCTGAAGGCCAGGAGCTGCTGGGCGACCGCCGCCGCCCGCCCGGCTGCCCGCCGGATCTCCACGGCATTCTGCCGCATCCCCTCGGGCAGGGACTGCTCACGGGTGAGGAACTCGGCGTAGCCCAGCACCACCAGCATCATGTTGTTCACCTCGTGGGCCACGCCGCCCGCGAGGGTCCGGACGGTCGCCATCTTATCCGCCTCGGCTTGCAGCGCCGCCGCCTGGGCGGCCAGCCGGTCGGTGATGTCGCGGATGACCAGGTGCGCCGCCGGCCGCCCCCGGTCGAGAAACGGGATGGCTGTCACCTCGACCTCGACCAGCGAGCCGTCCAGGCGGCGAAAGGAATCCCGGACCGCCACCACCGTCTCCATCGGCTCGCCGGCCTCGATCAGCCGTTCCTGCAAGCCCTTCAGGTGCGGCGGGCTGAGGAATGCGTCGATGGGCTGGCCGACGAGCTGCTCGCGGCCCGCGGCACCGGCCAGGCGGACGGCGGCAGCGTTCGCCATGATGATCCGCTCGCCGTCGTGGATCAGGATGCCGTCCGGGGCGAGCTCCACCAGCCGGTGGTACCGCTCGCTGAGCGCGGTTCCGTTCTCGGGCGCGCCTCCGGACGGCCTCGCGCCGCTCACGCGCTGCGCGCTCCGGCGGTCCGCGTTCCCGCTCGTCCGCCGGTCAGGTGCCGTCCGGATGTGGTCGGGCACGGTAGTGATCTTCCTCCCCGATCTGCTGCCGGGTCACGTACTCCAGCCGGATCAGCCGCTCCAGGATGCCGGCGAGCTCGGCGGCGGGCACGCCCGTCTGCTCCGCGATCCTGGCGGCCGTCGCCGAGTCGAGCCGGACCAGCAGCTCGAGCACCCGGATTTCCTGCGCCGTCAAACCGGGGTGTTGCGGTTGCGACGAGCGGAACCGGCGCACCGGCACCCCCGTCGTGATGGCGTCGTAGTCGGTCATCTGCTCGCGCAGCAGGACCCCGTTCGGGGTGATCTCGTAGGTCCAGAACGCGGCACTGTGGGCGCTCCCGCGCATCTTCACCACCACCAGCGCCTTCTGCAGCTCGCCCCGGATCTCGACGTAGCGCTGGCTCAGGATGACGTCGGTCAGGAACGAGACCCGGTAGCCGGTGAACACGAATCCTTTGTGCGACTCGGTCACCTCGACGGTCGAGAACATCGTCACCCCGAGGCCGGTGAGCGTCCCGACCAGGCGGTAGAGCGACTCGCGGAAATCTTCGCGGAAGGTCGGCGCCAGCGCCATCTCGAACCCGGAGATCGAATCGATCACCACCCGGCTGGCGCCGGTCTGCTCCACCGCCTCCTGGATCTCCTGCAGCGTCTCGTCCACCGACAGATCGAGCGGCCGCAGGTAGATCATGCGGAGCTGGCCCCGCTCTACCGCGTCGCGGAAGTCTACGCCGAAGACCTTGGTCCGGCCCAGGTACTGCTGGGGGTGCTCCTCGAACACGGCAATGACCGCCGCCTCCCCCGCGCGGAGCCCCGCCGCGATGAACTGCGCCGCGAAGGTGGTCTTGCCGCTCCCGGTCGGCCCGGCCAGTACCACCGAATCGCCCCGCTGCACGCCGCCGCCCAGCAACTCGTCGAGCCCCAGGATGCCGGTGGAGAGCCGGCCGCCGCCTTCGCGGCGGGGGTTCTCCGCCAGCTCGGGAATCCGGGGGAAGACCTGCACGCCGCGATGAGTGATTCGGGAGGTATGGAGCCCCGGCATCGGCGCCAGGCCGCGCACCTTCAGGACCTGAAGCTTCCGGACCACCGAGTTCCGGTCGACGGCCTGCGACAGCCAGATGATGCCGTCGGCCACGGTGAAGACCGGGTTCCGGAGCTCCTGGTCGGCGTACTCGCCGATCAGGAACGAGGTCACGTCCCAGGTGGTCAGGTGAAGCGCGAGGCGCTGCACGAAGTGCTCGAGCGCCAGATCGGAGCGCTCGGCCCCCGCGCCGGGGCGCACCAGCGTGCGGAAGGAGTCGATAGCCACCACGGCGGGGTGGAGCCGGTCGACCTCGGCGACGATCTGTTCAAGCACCCGGTCGAGATCGCCTGTCAGCACCTGCTCGGCCAGGTTCAGCACGTGCACGTCGGAGCCGATGCGGGCGGTGTCGAAGAACTCGAACCCCTGCTGGTAGCGCAGCAGCTTGAGCGTGGTTTCGCCGAGCAGGGTGATGAACAGCCCCGGCCGCTCCCGGGTGGCGTTGGCGAAGATGATCTGCATCGTCAGCGTGGTCTTCCCGGTGCCCGGCCCACCCGCGATGAGGTTGAAAGACAGCTCCGGGAGCCCGCCCCCGAGCACCTGATCGAGGCCCGGCACCCCGCTCACAAGCGTACTCACCTTTCGCTCAGTCATCGCGCACTCCTTCCGTTGCCGGGGCCGGTGCCACCAGCCGCTCCGCCAGCTCCGGGCCGACGACCCGGCCGAGCCGGTCGATCAACGTGGCGAGCAGCGCCTCGAGGCCGGTCGCGACCTCGCGTGCATCGTGCGCCTGCAGGGTTTCCGGGAGGCCACGCAGCTCGCCGCCATCGCAGGTCACGCCGGCGAGGACGGGGTATCCAATTCGAGCCTGCACGAGGGCGCGCTGCAGCAGCAGTTGATAGCCCTCGGAGCCGATCCAGCGCACCAGGCGCCGGCGCACCTCGCCGGTGACGCGGTGGGCGTCCTCGGCCAGCTCCGTGGCGGTGCGGGGAGCGCTCCCGTCAGGCGCCCACAGCCGGCGCGCCGCGTGGAGCGCCGGAGCGGAAGGCTCGTTCATTCAGGCACCCCGGTCGACACGGCGAATTCGGAATGGTTGTTGATTGGGTGAGCGACGGTTGCTGGGTGGGAAGGCTTGACCGACCTCGCTTAAGCTACTGCCGGTCTTCCAAACCGTCAAAACTTGCTGCCGCCGGTTCATGCCGTGGGGCGCACGCGCGCGTAGGCCCGGAGCCGCCGCAGCATCCGGCGGTCCTGGGTGAATTCGTCGCTGCCCTTGGGCGTCTCGAGGATCTTCATGACCCGCGCGAACCGCGGATCCCGCATGATCCGCCGGAACGGTTCCGGCCCGAGCGAGCCCTCACCGATCAGCTCGTGACGGTCACGGCGGGAGGCGAACGGGGTCTTGGAATCGTTGAGGTGGAGGCAGTCGAGGTGCTCGAGCCCCAGCGAGTCCTCCAGCCGGTGCCAGACGCCCTCGTAGTCGCGCACCAGATCGTACCCCGCCGAGTAGAGGTGGCAGGTATCGGCGCAGATTCCCACGCGGCGGCGGACGCGGCCGCCCACGGCCGCGCGGAGCTCGGCCAGCTCCTCGAAGCTGCTGCCGAGACAGGTCCCGCCGCCGGCGGTGGTCTCGAGCAGCACGCGGACCTTCCCGGGGACCGCCTCGAGGCAGCGGGTGATGGATTCGGCGTTGCGCGCGATCCCCGAGGCCCGATCGTCCATGAAGTTGCCGGGGTGGGAGACGATGGCCCGGATGCCGAGCGCGCGGCAGCGCTCCAGCTCGCCCTGGAAGGCCGCCTCGGAGCGCGCCCGGAGCACCGGGTCGGGCGAGGCGAGGTTGATTAGGTAGGAGTCATGCGCCACTATATGTGCTATCCCGCTGCGCGCGAGCTCCCGGCGGAACGCCGCCGCGGTGTCCTCCCCCAGGACAGGCTCGCGCCATTGACTCGGGGTCTTCGTGAACACCTGGATCGCGGAAGCACCGATGGCCGTGCCGCGCGCCGGCGCCGTGGCGACGCCGCCCTGCGCCGACACGTGGGCCCCGAGCAGCATGGGCGTGGTGCGTTGAGCCATTCACCCCTCCCGTTCAGATGAGCGCCGGCGACTCGCTCGCGCGCCCGCGGCTGCTGCTGACCGGCGCCGCCGCCGCTCGGCCCGAAGGGCTCGAGCGCGCGCTCACGCGGGCCGGCTTCCATCTGGGCGAGACGCCCCCGGGCCCGCACGAGCCCCAGCCCGACGCCGTGCTCACCACGCTCTCCACCGCCGATCCCGCCCAGCTCGCCCAGCAGCTCGCAAATGTAGCCGCGGAGCCGCCGCGCGTGATCCTCTTCGCCACCGAGGACCGGGACGCGCCGGCCGCCGCGCTGGCCCTGGGTGCGGCCGACGCGCTGGCCGCGCCGGTGCACTTTCCGGAGCTCGCGGCCCGGCTGCTGGCCCGGGTCCGCGAACGGCAGGCGCCGTTCCGGACGCCGTACGAGGCCCGCGTGCGCGACAGCCTCCGTGACCTGGTAGACGAGGCGCGCTCCCAGCTCCGCCCGCACGAGGTGGCGCTCGCGCTGGTGCGCCGGCTGGGCCGCGCGCTCGGCCTGGCCCACTGCTCGTTCGTGGTGACCCGGCCGGGCGAAGATGAGGGGCTGGTCGTGGCCGACTTCACGGCGGAGCAGCCGGAACGAACGCGACTCGACCTGAGCCGGCATCCCGAGATCGGCGAGGCGGTGCGGAGCCGCCAGCCCGTGGCCGTGCCGGACGCGGGCACGCCGGCCGCGCCCGCGGGCCTGGTGGTGCTGCCCATTCTGGTCGAGGCGGACGTGCCGGGCGTGCTGCTGCTCCGTGCGGGCGAGGCCGCGCCTCCGCTCAGCGCGGCGCAGCTCAGCGTGGCCGGGAACCTGGCCGAGGCGGCGGCGCGGGCGCTCGAGGCGGGGCGGGGCGGCGCGGCCGCCACCCGCCCGCTCAGCCCGCCGACGCTCGACCGCCGGCTGCAGGAGGAGCTCGAGCGGGCGCGGCGCTACTCGCTCAGCTTCAGCCTGGTCCTGGTGGACGTGGCGGTGCCGGTCGAGGCCGCCGATGCGGCGGCCGGCGAGCGGCAGCGGCTCGAGATCGGGACCCGGCTCCGGCGCGAGCTCCGGCTGCCGGACTTCGTCTCCAGCTATGGCACGGGCGAGTTCGCCATCGTGCTGCCGGAGACCGGCGCCGACGGCGCCCGTCGATCGGTGGCGCGGATCGGCGAGCGGCTGGCCGGGGTGAGCGCCGGGATCGTGGCTTTTCCCCATCCGGCAGTCACGGTGCCGGACGACATGTTCGCGCTGGTGGAGGCGGCGCTCCGGCGGGGGCAGGCGCAGGGGGGAGCGGGTGGGGGTGGCGGATAGGTTCGGGCCCCGCACGCTCCCGTGAAGGGCGCGATGCTGCCCGGCACATGCCGACTGCCGCGCACGAAAGCGGCGCGCCCCGCCGAGAGGACGGCGCGCTCGAGCTAGCGATGTCGACGCCCGATAGCGCCTACCGTTTCCTCAGCCACGCCGTCGGATCCAGCGCCACCTGATTCTCCCCCCGGATCTCGAAATGCAGGTGCGGCCCGTAGTCCGAGTTCTCGCCGCCCACCGTCCCGATCGTCTGGTCCTTGGTGATCGTCGCCCCCAGTTTGACGCTCGCGGACTCGAGGTGGGAGTACACCGAGTAGTACCCGTTCCCGTGCTCCAGCACGATGGTGAGCCCGTAGGTCCCGAACTGTCCCACCAGCCGCACCTTGCCGGCCTCGACCGCGCGCACCGGCGTCCCGACCGCGGCCGCGATGCCCACGCCGTTCCAGCGGATGATCCCGCCGCTTGGCAGCGTATCCCGGCCGAACCGGTACACGATCGTTCCTTCCACCGGCCAGTCGAGCTTGCCCAGGCTCGCCGTGGTGATCGAACCCGGCGCGCTCGTGCCCCCGCGGAGAGCCCCGCGCGCGGCCTCGTCGCGCCGGGCGCGCTCGAGCGCCGCCAGCAGACCGTTGAGCCGCGCCTCGTCCTTCTGCAGGGTGGTGAGCCGCCGCTCGGTGCGCCGGGCGGAGCTCTGGAGTGAGGCCAGCCGTTTCTCGCGGGCACGGGCCAGATCGGAGTACTTGGCAAACTCGGCCTCGCGCTCCATGCGGGAGCGGTCGAGCTGGCCCCGGACGTCGAGGATCTTGTTGCGCTCGCTCACGACCCGGTTCCGGAGCTGCTCGACGTCGGTCACCAACGCCCGGTCCTGCCGGCTGGTAAGGTAGAGGTACTTGTAGCGGCTGAGCAGGTCGCCGAACGACTCCGCCGCGAGCAGCGCCTGGAAGGTGTACAGCCGCCCGCGCTTGTAGATGTCCACCAGCCGCCGCTCCAGCACCGCCCGCCGCTCGGCGAGGTTGTCCTCGGCCAGGATCAGCTCCGCGCTCGAGCGGTCGAGCTGGCTCGCGAGCCCGCCGATCTGCCGCTCGATCTCGCCCACGATCCGCTGGGTGGACTCCCGCTGCCGCTCCAGGTTGCTCAGCTCGTCGTTGACGTCGTGCACCTGGCCTTGCAGCCGCTGCTGCTGCTCCTCCAGCCGGTCGCGCTCGCGGCGGATCTCGACCAGCCGGCGGCGGCTGGCTTCGAGACTGGAGTCCTGGGCGTGGAGCGGCGCGGCGAGCAGGGCGAGCAGGCCGAGGAGAGGAAGGGGAGAAGACGGAAAGACGGAAAGGCGGAAAGAAGAGAAAAAAAAAAAAGAACGAAAAAGGCCAGCGCCCGTGCCAGCCCACCCCCTTCCGTCCTTCCGTCCTTCCGTCCTTCCGCCCGGCTAAACATGCCGCAGATGCCGCCCCACGCTCACCATGCTGCCGAATAGGCCGAGCAGGACGCCGAACAGGACGATCGCGGCCATCTGCACCGGATGAAAGAAGATCAGCCCCCCGAACGTCCCGCCGCTCCGATCGCGGAAGAGCAGGTAGCCCCCGTAGCAGAGCAGGAGCGACAGGAAGCCGCCCAGCAGGCCCTTGAGCGCCCCCTCGAGCAGGAACGGGCCGCGGATGAACCAGTTGGTGGCGCCGACCAGCCGCATGATCGAGATCTCGCGGGCGCGCTGCAGCAGGGTGAGCCGGATGGTGACGCCGATGATGACCACTGCCACTGCCGCGAACGCGAGGCCGATCACCAGCCCCACGATCCCGGTGATGTTCCGCAGGTGATCCAGCTTCTGCACCCAGTCACGCCCGAACCGTACGTCCTCCACGAACTCGAAGCCGCGGAGCCGCTCGGCCACCCGTCCGGCGGTGGCGGCATCGCGGTAGCCCGCCTTGAGCCGCACCTCGATCGAGGCGGGGAGCGGGTTCACCTGCAGGTCGCGGTAGGCGTCGCGGAACTCGACCAGCTCGCGCCGGGCCCGCGCCAGCGCCTGCTCCTCCGTCACGTACACCACGTCCTCCACCTCGGGGAACGCGGCGATGTCCTGGGTAGCGAGCGTGATCGTCTCTGCCGGGGTGCCGCGCAGCACGAACGCCACGACCTCCACCCGCTCCTCCAGCCCGCGCAGCGCCTCGCGCAGGTTGATGGCCACCAGGCCGAAGAGGCCGAGCGTGAAGAGCGAGAAGCCGATCGTGGTGACGGACAGCGTCGAGAGCAGCGGAGCGCGGCGGAACGAGAGCAGCGCCTCGCGGGTGAGCAGCCTCATCGCCCCGCCTCCACCGCGTCCGGCTCGTCCTCGGCGCTGTCGTAGACCACGCTGCCGTCGCGCAGCTCGATGGTGCGATAGCGCGCCTGCCGCACGAGGTCGAGGTCGTGCGTCGCCATCACGACCACGGTGCCGGCGGCGTTGATGTCGCGGAGGAGCTGGAACACCCCGCGCGTGGCGCGCTCGTCCAGGTTGCCGGTGGGCTCGTCGGCCACGAGTATGGCAGGATCGTTGACCAGCGCGCGGGCGATGGCCACCCGCTGCTGCTCGCCGCCGGAGAGCTCGCGCGGATGAGCCCGGCTCTTGGCGGAGAGGCCCACCTGCGCCAGCACCCGCGCCACGCGGGCGTTGATGGTGTCGCGCCGCGCGCCGGTCACCTCGAGCGCGAAGGCGATGTTCTCCGCGGCCGTGCGGTCATCCAGCAGCCGGAAATCCTGGAACACGATGCCGAGTCGGCGGCGGAGCTTGGGAATCTCGTCGCGCCGGAGCGACGTCACGTCGTAGCCGGAGACGCGCACCTCGCCCGACGTGGGCCGCTGCTCCGCGAAGAGCAGCTTCATGATGGTGGACTTGCCGGCGCCGGAATGCCCGGTGAGAAAGACGAATTCGCCCCGGCTGATCCGGAAGGTGACGTCCCTCAGGGCCAGCGCGCCGTTCGGATAGGATTTGTCGACGTGGGTAAGACGGATCACGGTCGGAAGCTACAACGGGCGGGGGACGGGGAGAAGTGAGCGGTTGGCGGTGAGCGGGAAGCGGGAAGCGGGAAGTGGTGGGCGGTGGGCGGTGGGCGGTCGCGGGTGAATTGTCCTGTTACTGTCATCCCGAGCGGAGCGAGCGATCTTGCCCGGCCGAGTTCGAACTGCGGAGCAGTAGATCCCTCGCTCCGCTCGGGATGACAGTGCCCCGGCGAGACCCCCCGCTCGCTCCGCTCGGGATGACAGTGCCCCGGCGAGACCCCCCGCTTACTTCGTTACGTCTCACTTCTCACCGCACCGCTCACCGCCTGCTCCAAATCTCCGATGATGTCGTCCGCGTCCTCGATCCCGCAGCTCAAGCGGAGAAACCCGTCGGGGATGCCGAGCGCGGCGCGCTCTTCGGCGGAGATGCCGCGGTGCGACGTGAGCCGCGGCTCCGAGACCAGCGTCTCGACGCCCGCGAGGCTCGGTGCGTGGGTGACGAGCTCGAGGCGCTGGAGCATGCGCTCGGCCGCTATCGGGCCGCCGGCCAGCTCGAGGCCCACCATTCCGCCGAAGCCGTCGAGCACGGCTTTGGCGAGATCGTGGTCCGGGTGCGAGGGCAGGCCGGGATAGTGGACCCGTGAAAAGGCCGCCTGCGACTCCGCCCACTCGGCCACGGCCCGCCCGTTCGCGTTGTGCCGCTCCATCCGGAGCGCGAGCGTCCGCATGCCGCGGTCCACCAGCCAGGCCGCGTGCGGGTCGATGGACTGGCCCCAGCGGCGCATGAGCCGGTTGATCTCCTCGATCAGCGAGGCGGAGCCTGCCACGGCGCCCGCGATGACGTCGCTGTGGCCGTTCAGGTACTTGGTGGCGCTGGTGATGGCCACGTCGGCGCCGTGCTCCAGTGGCCGGAAGTTGATGGGGCTGGCGAAGGTGGCATCCACCAGCAGCGCCAGGCCGAACTCGCGTGCGACGTGGGCCACGGGCGTGAGGTCCACCACCCGCATGAGCGGATTGGTGGGGGTCTCGACGAAGATGGCGCGGGTGCGCTTTCGCACCGACTTGCGCCAGAGCCGTGGGTGGTCCGGCGTGACGTACGTGATGTCGATGCCGAACCGGCCCAGCTCCTCGTCGAAGAGCTGCCGGGTGCCGCCGTAGATCCAACTGCTGCTCACCAGGTGATCGCCCGGACGGAGCACGGCCAGATGGGCGAGGGCAGTGGCGCCCATCCCGCTGGCGAGGAAGATCGCGTCCTCGGACCCCTCGAGCAGCGCGTACTTCCGGGCCAGCTCGACCTGGTTCGGGTTGTTCCCGTAGCGGCTGTAGATGATGTCGTCGTCCGAGCCGACCGGGCTCACGAAGGTGCTGCTCTGCAGCAGGGCCGGGGCCACGGGCGCCCAGTCGGGGCGCCGGTGAGGAATGCCGTGGACGGCGGTGGTGGAGGGGCCCGCGCGGCGGGCGCTCATGCGAGCGACAGCGGGAGGTAGAGGTCGCCCTCGGTGCGCACCAGCCGGTGGAATGCGAGCGCGTCCAGGGCCTCCTCCACCCGCGTCCGGGACCACTCGAGCGCCGCGGCCAGCGCGTCGGCGGTGAGTGCGCCGCGGCGGCAGATGCAGGCGAACGCCGCCCGCGCGTCGGCGGTGACCCAGCCGAGGAGCCACGGCCCTTCGTCGTCGGCGCCCGGCGCGACGACCGCGATAGCCAGGCGATGGTGGGTGAGGACGTGCTCGATGGCCTCGTGCTGGTCCTCGCGCAGGCCCTGCAGCACCAGGCAGCGCCCGCACTCCGCGTCGGCCAGCAGCAGCTTGGCCACGACCTCATCGGCGCAGCTCAGGTCCAGCAGCTCGATCCCGGAGAAGTCGAGCAGGGCGAAGGCGCAGTCCGACCGGGCCAGCGCTTCCTGGATGCGGCCCCGGATGGCGGCACCGGTGGGCCGGGTGACGAGATTGCGGTAGGGCGAAGCCACCGTCTCGCGCAGCAGGCGGCCGATGTGGATCGTCTGGATCATCCGGCCTCGGGGTCCTGCGCGGGGATGATGATCTGCACCTGGGCTCCGGGGAAGAACGGGAGATGCTCGCTCAGCGGCACGTCTTCGTCCCACGGCGGCACGAGGGCCAGCCTGGCCGTGCCGCTGCGGATGGAGATCTTGCCCTTCCATTGGTCGAGGAACCGCTTGATGAAGGCGAGGCCCTGGCCGCGGCCGGGATCGCGGAACCGGCTGACGCCCTGGATGAGCGCCGCTTCGAGCGCGGCGCCGTCGCCCCAGCGCTCGCCGAAGCGCTTGGCGTGGGTGCTCTCGAGCGAGCGCCGAAATCCGATGCCGGCGTCGCTCACCGCGATGACCACCACGCGCCGGCCGAGCCGCCGGCGGAAGGTGTACGCCTGCACCGCCACCCAGCCGCTGGTGCCCGCGTGCTCCACAATATTCTGGCACGCCTCCGAAAGCGCCATACTGAACCGGAGCGTCGCTTTCATCTCGAGTCCGAGCTCGCCGTGCAGGATGCGCGACGCGCCCTGCGAGATCTTCTCCACCACCTCGTGCACGTCCTCCGTGGCCCGAACGGGCGTCACGTCGAGCAGCACGTCCGAGGGGCCCGAGGCCGCCGGCCGGGGCACCTTGCCGTGCAGCTCGAACAGCTCGGCCGCGTACTTGAAGAAGCCGGCGCGGGCCCAGTAGCGCTTGACGTCATCGCTGGTCGGCACCGTGAAGAGCGGCCGCTCCTGCTTGGCCTCCGCCAGCGCCTGGCCCGCGGTGAGCATGCGCGAGGAGGCCGTAGGGCGAGGCCCACTGCGCGCCGCGCGCGTCGAGCAGCACTTTCTCCTCGGGCGGCCAGTGCGCCGAAGCCGGCGGCGAACTGCTCGAACGAACGATCGTCGAACGTCGCGGGCACCTCGATGACGCGCGTCACGGCACGAGCAGCTCCCCGCGGAGGTGGCGGCTCAATCCGCCGGCGCCGCGAAGGCCCGCGTTCCGCGCCGCCAGCACCGCGGCGTGGCTGAGCGCGTCCTCGATCGAATCGCCCGCGAGCAGCCGCGCGCACGCCGCGGCGCCGAAGACGTCGCCGCAACCGGTGGGATCGACGGCGTCGACCGGCGGGGCCGGAATGAGGGCGAGAGAGCGGTCAGGCGGTCGGGCGGTCGGGCGGTCGGGCGGTCTGGAGGATGCTGGATGGCCGCCTGCCCGGCTGCCCGCCTGCCCGTCCGCCCGCGCCCCAGCCCGTCGAACCCCGGCGCCGCCACATACGCCGCCCCTCGCGGCCCCAGCGTCACCACCAGCAGCGACACGCCGGCGGCGAGGGCATCGGCGGAGAGGGAGAGCGGGTCGGGCGAGAGCTGGTGCATCTCGTCCTCGTTGAGCTGGACCACGTCGAAGCAGCCGAGCCACTCGGCGGCGGACGGCAGCGGCTGGAGCACGCGGATGCCGTCGTGCTGCATTCCCAGGAACAGGCTGTGGAGGTCGGCGTAGATGGGGCCGTCGAAGCCCTGGCGCAGCGCCTGCGCGGTGCCGAGCGTGAGCTCGAACCCGGAGATGAAGTTGAGGTAGATCGCGTCCAGGTCCCGCACCATCGGGCCCAGCTCGAGCCAGGTCCAGGCCGGCACGCCGCCCGACATCCGCTCGCAGCGGCGCTCGCTCGACTGGTACTGCAGCACCACCCGGTTGTTCGGTGCCGGCACCTCGACGCAGCGTCCGCCGGGCGTGAGCCGCGCAGAGACCGCGCAGCAGCTCCGCCGCCTCGGCCGCGAGGTCGCGGCCCACCTTGATGAGCGGGACGATCTCCCAGTCGGGCGGGAGGCTCGCGTCGAGCCCGCCCAGGGCGTAGGCGATCCCGCCCCACTCTTCCGTCGGGGGCGCGAGCGGGTCGCGGCCGTAGATGAGGTCCCAGACCAGCGAGCCGATCACGCCGACTTTATGGGTGCTCACTGCCGGGGCAGCGGCCGGGGCGGCGGGCTGTGCCTACTCCCCCCCCTTGTCATCGCGCCGCGAACTACCGTCATCGCGCCGCGAATACTGTCCCGCCGCCCCCGCCGCCGTCTGGTCCAGGAACACCTTGGCTGCGCCGTAGACGCCGGCCGTCCCGCCAAGCTCGCCGGGGACGATGCGGCAGGCGGCCACGGCGGGCTTGAACGCGCGGCGGGCCGCCTCGCGGCGGAGCGGCACGAAGAGATGGTCGCCCGCGAGGGTCACGCCGCCGCAGACCACGACGACCTCCGGGTTGAAGACGTTGAGCAGGTTGCCGATGCCGACGCCGAGGAAGCGGGCGGTGTCGTTCACCACCTCGAGCGCGAGCTCGTCGCCGTCCTTGGCGGCCTGGTACACGGTCTGGGCGGTGACCTTCCGCAGGTCGCCGCTCACCAGCGAGGGCAGGCGGCTCACGGCGCCGGCCTGGATCTCCTCGACCGCGCGGAGCGCGATGTTGGGGCCGGAGGCGTAGGCCTCGAGGCAGCCGTAGTTGCCGCACTTGCAGCGGCGGCCCTCGGTGTCGATGGTGGTGTGGCCGATCTCGCCCGCCACGTCCGACGCCCCATGATACAGCTTCCCGTCGAGGATGAGCCCGCCGCCGATCCCGGTCCCGATGGTGATCCCGATCGCGTTCCGGGTCCCCCGCGCAGCGCCGACCCACCACTCGCCGAGCACGGCACAGTTGGCGTCGTTGTCGAGCGCGGCGGGCAGGCCCAGCCGGTCGCGGATGATGCGGCGGAGCGGCAGGTCCACCCATCCGAGGTTCGGCGTGAGCAGCACGATGCCCCGCCTGGTGTCGAGCGGCCCGGGCGCTCCCACGCCGACGCCGACGATGTCGGCACCCGGCACCTCGCGCTGGGTGGCGAGCATGGCGCGTTCCGCCAGGCCGACCAGCCGATCGAGCACGTCGCCGGCGCCGGCCTCGGACTGGGTCGCCTCGCTCGCCGTCGCGACCACGGCCGAGCCGTCCTCGGCGACGCTGCCGACGACGAGATTGGTGCCGCCGATGTCAATGCCCAGTACGTATCGCACGATGCGCCTCCACGGCTGACACGGCCGCCACGGCCGCGGTCACGACCTCGACCGGAAGCTCCCGCATGCAGCGGTGATGGCCCAGGGGACAGACCTGCGGGCCGTGCGCCGAGCACGGCCGGCAGGACAGCGACGGGTGCTCGACGATCACGTCCCGTGCGCCCCGGGGTCCGAAGCCGAACGCGGGCACGGTGGGCCCGAACACGGCCACCACCGGCGTGCCGACCGCCGTCGCCAGATGGAGCGGAGCCGAGTCGTTGGTGACGAGCACCGCCGCCCGCGCGATCAGCGCCGCCGACCCGCGGAGCCCGAGCGCGCCCGCCGCGTTGTGCACGCGGCCCGGCGCCGCGGCCGCCACCGTCTCGGCCAGCGCCGCGTCCTCGCGCCCGCCGACCACCACGACCGGCACGTCGAGCGCGGCCGCGAGCTCGGCGTACCCGGGCCAGCGCTTGGTTCCCCAGATGGAGCCCGGGGCCAGCGCGATGAAGCCGTCGCCCACGCCTCGGCCACGGAGCCACGCGTCGGCCGCCGCGCGGTCGTCGGCGGTGAGGGCGACGTGTACCGGCGGCGCCGGGGCCGCGCTGCCGGGCTCGGCGCCGGCCAGCGCCAGCAGCCGCTCGACTTCGTGGCCCGTTCGCGGGCGCGGCACCCGCTGGGTATACGTCGGCGCGGCCGGAGCGTCCGCGAACCCGACGCGCTCGCCCGCCCGCGCCAGCAGCGCCAGCGCCGCCGAGCGCCAGGAGCGGTGCGGAAGGTAGACGCGCGCGTACCGCCGCGCCCGGAGCCGGGTCCCGAGCCGACAGAGACCGGCGAGCCCACGGTCCGCGCCGCGCTTGTCGTAGCGGAGCACGGTTCCCACCGCCGGATGCGTCTCCACCAGCGCCGCCGCCGCCGGCGTCGTGACGACGTCCACCGCCCCGTGCCGCTCGGCCAGCGCCGCGAGCAGCGGGGTGGTGAGGACGACGTCGCCCAGGAAGGCGGTCTGGATGACGAGAGTAGTCGCGAGTCGCGGGTCGCGGGTCGCGGGATCATTGCCCGGCATCGACGAACCTCGCCTTCTCGAGACCCGCGACTCGCGACCCGCGACTCGCGGCTGCCACTAATCCACCTGCAACACCGCCAGAAACGCCTCCTGCGGAATCTCCACGGCGCCGATCTGCTTCATGCGCTTCTTCCCCTCCTTCTGCTTCTCGAGGAGCTTGCGCTTCCGGGTGATGTCGCCGCCGTAGCACTTGGCGAGCACGTCCTTGCGGAAGGCGGAGATCGTCTCGCGGGCGATGACCTTGTTGCCGATGGCGGCCTGGATGGCCACCTGGTAGAGCTGGCGCGGGATCAGCTCCTTCAGCTTCTCCGCCACCTTGCGGCCGTACTCCTGCGCCTTGTCGCGGTGGATGATGACGCTGAAGGCGTCGATCGGGTCGCCGTTGAGGAGCATGTCGAGCCGGACGAGGTCGGATTCGCGATACCCGGACATCTCGTAGTCGAGCGACGCGTACCCGCGGGAGAGCGACTTGAGCTTGTCGTAGAAGTCGAGCACGATCTCGCCCAGGGGGAACTCGAACTCGAACTCGACGCGGGTCGGGTCCACGTAGTGCATGCCGTTGTAGACGCCCCGGCGCTCCTGGCCCAGCTTCATGATCCCGCCGATGTAGTCGGCCGGCGCCATGATGCGCGCCTTGACGTACGGCTCGTCGATCCGGGCGATCTCCGCGGGATCGGGCAGCTTGCTCGGGTTCTCCAGCAGGAGCATCTCGCCGTCGGTGCGGTAGACGTGATACTCCACCGTGGGGACGGTGGTGATGAGGCTCAGGTTGAACTCGCGCTCGAGCCGCTCCTGCACGATGTCCATGTGCAGCAGGCCCAGGAAGCCGCAGCGGAACCCGAAGCCGAGCGCGGTGGACGATTCGGGCTCGTAGTGGAGGCTCGCGTCGTTGAGCACCAGGCGCTCGAGAGCGTCGCGGAGCCCCTCGTACTGGTCGGAGTCCGTCGGATAGATCCCGGCGAACACCATCGACGTGATGTCGCGGTAGCCCGGGAGCAGCTCGGCCGCGCGGTCGTGGGCGTCGAGGATCGTGTCGCCCACGCGCGCGTCGCGGACACCGCGGAGACTGGCCACAACGTAGCCCACCTCGCCCGCCTCGAGCTCGGCCGCGGGATGCTGGCCGAGCTGGAGGTAGCCCACCTCCTCCACGTGGTATACGTCGTCGGGATGGGAGCCGAAGGTGATCTCCATCCCTTCGCGCACCGTGCCGTCCACCACGCGGATGCTGGGAATGGCACCGCGGTACCGGTCGTAGTACGAATCGAAGATGAGGGCGCGGAGCGGGGCATCCTCCCGCCCGCGCGGGGACGGGACGCGCGCCACGATCGCCTCGAGCAGCTCGGGTACGCCGGTCCCTTCCTTGGCCGAGACGGCCAGGATCTCCTCGCGCCGGGCGCCGATCAGGTCCATGATCTCCTGCGCCCGGCGCTCGGGCTCGGCGCCGGGGAGGTCGATCTTGTTGAGGACCGGAATGATCTCGAGCCCCGCGTCCATGGCGAGAAAGAGATTGCTCAGCGTCTGCGCCTGCACGCCCTGCGACGCGTCCACCACCAGCACCGCGCCTTCACACGCCGCGAGCGAGCGGGAGACCTCGTAGGTGAAGTCCACGTGGCCCGGGGTGTCGATCAGGTTGAGCTCGTAGGCCTCGCCGGTCCGGGCGGTATAGCTCATCCGGACGGCGTTCAGCTTGATGGTGATGCCGCGCTCGCGCTCGAGGTCCATCGTATCGAGCAACTGCTCGCGCATCTGCCGCTTCTCGACCGCGCCGGTGACCTCGATGAGCCGGTCCGCCAGGGTCGATTTGCCGTGATCGATGTGCGCGACGATGCAGAAATTGCGGATGCGGGCCTGGGACATGGCGGGAATATAAGGCGGACGGGCGGGCGGTCGCGCGGTCAGGCGGTCGGGTAGGATTACATTCTGGCCGTGACTACCCATTCGACCACCCGCCCGCGTGACCGCCTGACCGCCCAGGATGCGGGCATGCTCCTGGTGTGCCTCATCTGGGGCATCAACTTCAGCGTGACCAAGGTGGCCATCGAGCTGATGCCGGCGCTGCCGTTCACGGCGCTCCGATTCGCGGGGGCGAGCGTGCTGCTCTGGCTCATCGTCCGCGTCACCGAGGGGCCGGCGAACTATCCGCCGGGAGAGCTCCGGCGGCTCGTGGTGCTCGGTATCGTGGGGAACACGCTGTACCAGATCGCCTTCATCCTCGGGCTGGCGCATACGACGGCCACCAACAGCTCGCTCATTCTGGCGACGGTGCCGACGGCGGTGGCGGTGCTCGCGTGGCTGCTGCGGCTCGAGCGCGTCACGGCGCGCACGTGGGCCGGTATCGCGCTGGGGACGCTCGGCGTGGTGCTGGTCATCGCGACGAGCGGAGTCGACTTCTCGGCGCGCACCATCACGGGCGACCTGCTCACGGTGCTGGCGATGCTCTGCTGGGCGGGCTACACCATCGGACTCCGCACGCTGCCGGAAGGGGTGAGCCCGCTCCGGGTGACCTCGGTAACCGCGATCGCCGGGACGCCCGGGCTGCTGCTGGTGGGCCTGCCCGGACTGCTCGTCATGCGGTGGGGCGCGATCCCGGCGTCGGCCTGGTGGGCGCTGGCGTACGCGACGCTGCTGTCGCTGGTGGTGGCGTACGTGCTGTGGAACCGGAGCGTCCAGGTGGTGGGGGGGACGCGCACCGCCATCTACATGTGCGTGACGCCGCTGGTGGCGGTGGCGGCCGCCTGGGTCATCCTCGGCGAGCACGCCCGGCCGACGCAGGCGATCGGCGCGGCGCTAATCATCGCGGGGAGTGCTGCTGACCCGGCGGAGTTGAGACCTCGCCCGTGGACTCGCCCCCCGTCTCCAGCTCCTCCAGCCGCGCCATCGCCCGGCGGAGATGCGGGATGACGATGCTCCCGCCCACCACCAGCCCGACCGAGAAGATCTCGAGGAACTCCTGACGCGACACGCCCTCCTCGCGGCAGCGGATCACGTGATAGGTGACGCAGTCGTCGCAGCGGAGGACGAGCGAGGAGACCAGCCCCAGCATCTCCTTCGTCTTCGCGCCCAGCGCGCCGGCGTCGTACGCCCGGCTGTCCAGCGCGAAGAAACGGTTGAGCGTGAGGTTCCCCGCGCCGAGGATCAGCTCGTTCATCCGCGAGCGGAAGGCGTCGAAGTCCGCGATGCTGTCGCCCATTCACCGCTCCTCCGGATTGTCCACGATGTCCCGATAGCTCTCCGGCTTCCACCGCGGCCGCGCCGGCGCGTCGCCCACCTCGCGGCCGAGATGGTAGAGCAGCCGGAGGATGCGCGCCTCCTTCTCGCTGTCGATCTTGTCGGGCGAGTCGGTCGGCTGGTGGTAGTCCGGGTGCACGCCGTTGAAGAAGAAGAGGATCGGCACGCCCTTCCGGGCAAAGTTGTAGTGATCGGAGCGGAAGTAGAAGCGCTCCTCCGGCCAGCGGTCGTCCACCGCCGTCATCCGCAGCTCCGGATGGGCCCGATTCACCCGCTCGAGCGTCTCCCCCAGGTCCGACTGCTCCCGGCCGATCGCCACGATGGTATCGCGCCAGTTCCGGCCGATCATGTCCATGTTGAGATCGGCCACGATCCGGTCGATCGGCACCGGCGGGTGCTCGGTGAAGTAGCGGCTTCCCCAGAGTCCCTTTTCCTCGCCGCTCACGGTCAGGAAGATGATGGACCGCTTCGGTCGAGCCCCGGGCCGGCTGAACGCCCGCGCCAGCTCGATCACGCCGGTCGTGCCGGACGCGTCATCATCGGCTCCGTTGTTCACGCTGTCGGCGAGGCCGGGCGAGATGCCGATGTGATCCATGTGTGCCGAGTACACCAGGTACTGCCGCCGGAGCACGGGGTCGCTGCCGTCCAGGATGCCGATGGTATTGGGCGCGCTGCTCGAATGGAGTACCGAGTCCCGGAGCTCGACCGTCACGCGGAGGCCGGGCAGCTCGCGGAACACCGGCGTGGTGTCGGCTCGAACGGCCTCCAGGTCGAGCGCGGCCGCGCGCAGGACGGGCGCCACCGCCGCCTGGCTGACCTCCACGAACGGCGGACTCTCCAACCGGAAATCCGGCGCGGTGCGTGCCGGCGCCGAGCGCTGGGATGCGGGCGGCAAAGCGCTCCGGCTCCAGGTTCGATACGAGCACCACGGCACTGGGGGCCGCCAGCCGGATCGCGCGGCCCACCTGGAGCGACTGGCGCGAGGGCAGGGCGTCGGCATCGGCCGCATACACCACGATCCGGCCGCGGAGCGGCAGGCGACTCACCTCATCCGCCGTGAGCCGCCCGCCCAGGAGCACCGCGGCGCCGGTGAGCGGCGCCCCGGACACCGTTCCCTGCAGGTAGCGCGCGGTGCGGTCGAACCGCGCCACGGCCGCCGTGCCGCCGGCCCGGAGCGTCACGCGCGAGCCGGCGGCGTCGAGCTTCCGCTGCACGATCCTGTACCGCTGGAGCCAGCCGCCGGAATCGCCGCCCGGACGCAGGCCGGACCGGCGGAACTGGTCCGCCACGTACGCCGCCGTGAGCTCGAGCCCGCGGCTTGGCGTGTCGCGGCCCAGCATCGAGTCGTCCGCAATGACGCCGATGTGATGGGCCACGTCGGCGGGCGTGATCGACGCGGCGGCCTGCTGCGCCGATGATCCAGTCTGGGCCGCGAGCGGACCCGCCACGAAGGCAAAGCCAAGCAGGATGTGACGCATGTCGGGCGGATTATAGCGGGATCAGCGCGGTCACGGACGGCGGCGGCGGCGGAGCTCGGGCTCGCCGGTGCTGCGGGGCGCGCCGCCACGCGGCTCGATGCCTTTCGCCGCGGCGGAAGGCGGCGCCGCATCGCGGAAGACGAACCGCGGGCCGGGATGCGCCGGACGGTCGGCCACGACGTCGCGTCCGCCATAGCGGTACGGGTAGTCACCCGGGCCGTCGCGCACGATCACCTGGTAGCGGGAACAGGCGGCCGCATACGGGTTCCATTCGTCATAGCCGGCCTGGGCGTGGCACTGGTAGCACACGAATCGGGGATAATCGTAGCGGTGCTCCACGTAGTAGGGCGCGATGTCGTACGCGTATTCGCCCGCCGGAGCAAGCCGCGCCGCGAGATCGGCGAGGGCGACATACGGGTCGCCCCGGATGTGGCCCCCGCCGATCGGGCGGTAGTCCCACGCCCTGCCGCGGGTGATGGGACGAAAGTCGAGCGGCTGCCCCGCGGAGATGGCGAGCACGTAGCCGATGCCCGGATCGTCGTCCACCCGGAACACCTCCGCCTCGTGACGTCCGGAGCGCTCGCGGCCGCCCGACGGCTCGCGCGGGACGAGCACCCGGATCTGCCCGTCGGTATCCACGCGGAACAGCGCCACATAGGAAGGGGCAGGGGTGCGGAGGGAGATCCGCGCGGACTGGCCGCGGCGGTACGGCGCGTCCCGATCGGTCCGGACGGCGATCCCTGCCGCAGCGGGCGGCGGAGAGGATCGAACGGCAGGGGCCTGGACTGGAACCACGAGCGGCGGGCCGGCGAGCAGCAGGCGGGCCAGCAGCGGGACGAGCATCATGAGCCTCCGGGATTCCGGGCGAAGTGACGGCCACGGAGCAGAGGGTGTGCCACGCGAGGCAATCTCCCTAACACCGGCGGGCGCAAGGCATTGGCGGGGAAGCCGGCGGCGCGGCGAAAGCCCGATCGTCCCCTGTCGCGGACGAATGGTCGTGCCGAGATTGCCTCCATCCCTCCGCTCCGGTACGATTCAAGGCTGCATGCATCGTCCCGCGATCGCACCAGTCCGTCCCCGTCTCGACCTGCTCGACCCATTCGAGGTAGCCAGACTCGGCGGGCTCGAAGTCATCACCGAGGGCGTCGTCGAAGGCTTTCTGGCCGGCATCCACCGCTCGCCCCGCCGTGGGTTCTCGGTGGAGTTCGCCGAGCACCGGATGTACCAGCCGGGCGACGAACTGCGCTACGTGGACTGGAAGATCCTCGGCCGCCACGACCGGCTCTACGTGAAGCAGTTCGAGGAGGAGACCAACCTCCGCGCCATGGTGGTGTGCGACGCCAGCCGCTCCATGGCCTGGAGCGGGAGCCCGGAGTCCGTCCTGCCCAAGCTGGCCTATGCCCAGCGCCTCATCGCCGCGCTGTCGCTGGTGCTCCTCCGCCAGCGCGACGCCACCGGTCTCATCACGTTCGACGACGATGTCCGCACGGTGCTGCCGCCCCGGGCACGGTTGAGCCACTGGCGCCAACTGGTCGCGACGCTCGCCGCGCTGCAGGCGGGGCAGGGGACGGCCGCCGAGCCCGCGCTCCGGCGGGTGGTGCACCACCTCCGCCGGCGCGGGCTCGTCGTGTTCGTCTCCGACCTGCTGCTGGACCGGGACCTCGCGCTGAAGGCGCTCCGCTTCCTCCGGCATCGCGGCCACCAGGTGCTGGTGCTCCATCTCATGGACCCGGGTGAAGTGGCGCTGGCCGGGCCCGCGGAGGCCCGATTCGAGGATCCCGAGACCCGGGCCGCCGTCGTGCTTCGGCCGCGGGACTGGGCGGGCGCCTACAGTGAGACTGTCCGGAGCGTGGTGCACGAGTGGCGCCTGGCGTGCCGCCGCCACGGGATCGCGTATCACCGGGTGACGACCGATACACCGTACGGTACGGTGCTCCGGGAAGCTCTCGCTCCCTCGTCGCGCGCGGCATGATCGGGTTTCTGCACCCGTGGGCGCTGGCCGGGCTTGCCGCCGCGGCCATCCCGGTGCTGCTGCACCTGCTCGCCCGCCGCGAGCCGCCGACGGTGGTCTTCCCGGCGGTCCGCTATCTCGTCGCCACCACGCGTGAGCATCAGCGCCGGCTCAAGCTGCAGCACCTGCTGCTGCTCCTGCTCCGGACGCTGCTGATCGTGGCGCTCGTGCTCGCCGCCGCCGGGCCCACGCTGCCGCGGAGCGGTGTGGCGGGTCACGCGCCGAGCGCGCTGGTGCTGGTCATGGACAACTCACCGAGCAGCGGCGTGGTCGTGGCGGGCACCGCCCGGCTCGGGGAGTTGCGCGCGGCCGCGCGCGCGGTGCTCGCGCGCGCCACGCCCGACGACGCGCTCTGGCTGCTCACCGCCGACGGCGTGCCTCGGCGCGGCGACCGGCAGGCGCTGCTCGACCAGGTGGCGGCGCTCCCGGTCTCGCCCCGGCGAATGGATCTCGGCTCGGCGCTCGGCGTGGCAGGCGAGGTGCTGGCGGCCGAGTCGCGGCCGGGCGAGATCGCGCTGCTCACCGATCTCCAGGCCAGCGCCGTGTCGCCCGCCGAGGTCACGGTGCCGCTGCTGGTGGCGCGGCCGGAGACGCCGCCGCCCTCCAACGTCGGCATCGCGCGGCTCGAGACCGGCCCACAGCCGTGGGGCCCGGACGGCGGGCGGCTCACCGTGTCGCTGGCGGGCGACTCCGGCGGCGGCACACCGGTGAGCGCGCGACTCGGGACCCGGCCGCCGCGGCAGGCCCTGGCGCAGGTGGGCGGCGCGGCGGTGCTCGCGATTCCCGGCGTGCCGAGCGGCTGGTGGGACGCGGAAGCGTCGCTCGACCCCGACGAGCTCAGGCTCGACGACCGCCGCGTGGGCGTGGTGCGGGTGGCGCCCGTGGCGCGGGTCAACTGGGACTCGGCCGGCCGGTTCGCGGCGGCCGCCTGCGAGGTGCTCGAGTCGAACCGGCGGATCGTCCGCGGCGGCGAAGTCACCCTCGGCCGCCTGGCGCGCGGGAGCTCGGTGGTTCAGCCGCCGGAGGATCCGGCGGCACTCGGCGCGCTCAACCGCGCGCTCGCTGCGCGCGGGGCAGCCTGGCGGTTCGGGTCGCCGGTCGAAGGCGCGGCCACTACGGATAGCGGGTCGCTCGTGGGCCGTGTGCGGGTGCTCCGGCGGTATCAATTGCAGCCCGCCGGGAGCGGGCGCACCGGCGTGCTCGCGACGGTGGCGGGCGGGGCGCCATGGCTCGTGCGGAGCGCCGGCGTCGTCCTGCTCGGCAGCCGCCTCGATCCGGCCTGGACCGATCTTCCGGTCTCCGCCGGCTTCATGCCGTTCATGGACGCGCTGGTGAACCGGCTGGCCCGGGGCGAGGTCTCGCTCGCCGACGGCGCGCCGGGCGACGCGGTGATGCTCCCGGATCTGGTGTCCGGCGTCCGCCAGGGCGAGCGCGACTGGCGGGTGGAGGGCGGCGGCGCGTTCCGGCCCACCGAACCGGGCGCGTACTACCTGCTCGCGGGTGAGGATACCATCGGAGCCATCAGCGCCAACATCGATCCCCGCGAGTCGCTCCTGGCCCCGGCCGCGGACGCGCAGGTGCGCCGACTGTGGAAGAATGCGCGCCTGGTCTCGCTCGGCGATGCGGGCGACGCGGCCTTCGGCGCCGCCGCGCGGGGCGATCTGCGCGGCTCGCTCCTCTGGGCGGCGCTGCTGCTCGCGCTCGGCGAGACGGCGCTGGCGAGCCTGTGGCGACGGCCCTCGCGATGAAGCTCCGGCCGCTCCTGGAGGCGTTCGGCCGGACGCCGGCGGCGGTGGACCTCGCCGAGCGGCTCCCGGCGCGGGGCGGCGCGCTCCGGCTCGGCGGCCTGCACGGCTCGAGCGGCGCGGTGCTGGTCGCCTGGCTGGCCGCGCGCTTTCCGCAGCGGCTGCTGACCGTCGTGGCGCCCACCCCGGGCGAGGCGGAGCGCTGGCTCACCGATCTGGCGCACCTGAGCGACGAGGGCATCGCCCTGTACCCGCAGCGCGAGGCGCTGGGCGAGGACGAGCGGCACTACGAGATCGCCGGCGAGCGCGCCGAATCCATCGAGGGGCTGCTTCAGGGCCGGCTCCGCGTCCTGGTCACCACGGCGCGCGCTACGGCCGAGCGAACGCTGATGCCGGCAGCGCTCGAACGGCTCCGCCTCCGGCTGGCCACGGGTGTGCGCCGGCCGCCCGCGGAGGTGGCGCGCACGCTCGAGCGGATGGGCTACCGGCGGGTCCCGACGGTCACCGAAGTCGCCGAGTTCAGCGTGCGGGGCGGCATCCTGGACGTGTACGGCTTCGGCATGGCCACGCCCGCCAGGCTCGAGTGGTGGGGCGACGACGTCTCCTCGATCCGCGGGTTCGATCTCACCACCCAGCGCTCGCTGCAGGAGTTGAGCGAGGTCACCGTTCTGCCGATCACGACCGAGGGGGTGCTGGAGCGGGAGGAGGGCGCGGGCGCCACCACGGCTCCAGAGCGCCGGACCCTGCTCGAGCTGCTCCCGTCGGACACGCTCATCGTGGAAGAAGCCGCGGGTCCCGACCGTGACGAGGTGCAGCGGGCCTGGAAGGAAGCGGAGCACCACCTGAGCGTAGCGCGGCGGCTGGGCGAAGACGTGCCCAGGCGCGAGGACATCCTCGAGTCGCCCGAGAGCTGGGCCGCCCGGCTCGGCGGCTTCCCGCGGCTCCTGCTCGGGGACGAGCAGGTGGATCTCCAGTTCGGCTTCTTCCCGCCTGAACGGGTGGATCGCGACCTGAACCGCCTGCGCGCGCTGCTCGCCGGCAATCCGCCGACACTCATTTTGTGCGACAACGAGGGTCAGCTCGAGCGGCTCGAGGAGCTGCTGGAGGAGGGGCCGCGCGGCGGGGGACACGCGACCCTGGCCATCGGCGCGCTCGACGGCGGGTTCGTCATGCCGTCGCTCCGCGTGCTCACGGACCACGAGATCTTTCGCCGGGCCCGGCGGCTCCGGCGCGCCCGGCGCTACCGGCAGGCGGCGCCGTCGGCCGCTACCGGCGCGCTCACCGAGGGCGACTACGTGGTCCATCTCGACCACGGGATCGGCATCTACCGCGGCATCCAGACGATCACCGCGGGCGAGTCCACGCTCGAGGTCGCCATCGTGGAGTACGAGGGGGGCGACCGGCTCAACGTCCCGCTGTACCGGCTGGACCAGCTCGAGCGCTATCGCGCCGCGGGGGAGGACGGCGACCGCCCGCCGCCGCGGATCCACCGGCTCGGCGGGTCGTCCTGGCAGCGGGTGCGGGAGAAGACCCGCCAGGCGATCAAGCAGATGGCGGCGGAACTGCTCGACCTCTACGCCCGCCGGACCGTGACCGGCGGCTACGCCTTTCCGCCCGACACCCGGTGGCAGCGCGAGCTCGAGTCGAGCTTCCTCTACGAGGACACCCCCGACCAGCGGAAGGCGACCGAGGAGGTCAAGTCCGACATGGAACGCCCCCGGCCCATGGACCGACTGCTGGTGGGCGATGTGGGATACGGCAAGACCGAGGTCGCCGTCCGCGCCGCGTTCAAGGCAGTGCAAGGCGGGAAGCAGGTGGCCGTGCTGGTGCCGACGACGATCCTGGCGGAGCAGCACGGCCGGACGTTCCTGGAGCGGCTGGCCGACTTCCCGGTGACGGTCGAGGTCCTCTCGCGCTTCCGGACGACCAGGGAGCAGAAGCTGGCGCTGGAGCGGCTGGCGGCGGGGAAGATCGACGTCGTGATCGGCACCCACCGGCTCCTCTCGAGGGACGTGGGCTTCATGGAGCTTGGCCTGCTCGTGGTGGACGAGGAGCATCGCTTCGGGGTGAAGCACAAGGAGCGGCTCAAGGCTCTGCGGCTCTCGGTAGACGTGCTGACGCTCACGGCCACGCCGATTCCCCGGACCCTGCACCTCTCACTCGCCGGGCTCCGCGACCTCACCTTGATCGAGACGCCGCCGCGCGACCGCTCGCCCATTCTCACGTTCGTCGAGCCGTGGGACGACGCGCTGCTCGAGGAGGCGTTCGCGCGGGAGATCGACCGCGGCGGCCAGGTGTTCATGGTGCATAACCGGATCGAGACGATCGACACGATCGCGGCCAAGGTGCGCTCGCTGGCGCCCCGTGCCCGCGTGGGCGTGGCACACGGGCAGATGGCGGCCGAGGAGCTCGAGGCGGTCATGCGGGAGTTCGTGGCGGGCAACGTGGACATCCTGGTCTCCACCATGATCGTGGAGTCGGGGCTCGACGTTCCCAATGCGAACACGATGGTGGTGCACGATGCCCACCGGTTCGGGCTGGCCCAGCTCTACCAGCTCCGCGGCCGGGTGGGCCGGAGCCATCGGCGGGCCTACTGCTATCTGCTGGTGCCCGACACGATCGACCCCGACGCTGAGGAACGGCTCAAGGTCCTCGAGCATCATACCGAGCTGGGCGCGGGCTACCGGATCGCGCTCAAGGACCTCGAGCTCCGCGGGGCGGGCAATCTGCTGGGCTCCGAGCAGTCCGGCCACGCGCAGGCGGTGGGCTTCGATCTCTACATGCGCTGGCTCGAGGAGACGGTGAAGGCGTTGCGGGGCCAGGGCACGACCGAGCAGCCGGCGCCGCCCGACGTGGTGCTGGACCGGCCGGCGCACCTGCCCGACGGCTACGTGCCCGACGACGACGTGAAGCTGGACCTGTACCGGCGACTGGCGCGGGCCGGGTCGCCAGGCGAAATTGACGGGCTCCGAGACGAACTGCGCGAGCGCTTCGGGCCGCTGCCGGCCGAGGCCGAGACGCTGCTCGACATGGCGCGGCTTCGCGTCCTGGGAGCGGTGCTCGGCCTCCAGCACGTGCTGGTGCGGGGCGACGAGGCCCGGGTGACCTATCGCGCCGGCACCGCGCCCCGGCTCGCGGGTCTCACGTCGGCCCTGGACGACGTGCAGCTCGCCGCGGAAGTGCGGCGCACGCTGCCGCTCTCGCTCCGGCTGATGCGCCTGGGCGGCGAGCCGCTCGTGCCCGCGCTCGTCCGCGCGCTCAAGGCGGCGGTCAACTGATCCCTTGCGGTGTGGTACCCCTTTCTGGAGATGTCATGCGACGAAACGTGATCCTCGGGACGGTCCTCGCGATCGGCCTGGCCGGCTGCGGGAGCTTCCGCGACCTCTTCTCCGCGCACGCCAATGTCGCCGCGGAGGCGGGCGGCCAGGAGCTCCCGGCCGAGCGGCTGGCCCAGATCATGGTGGGCGGCGGCAAGAGCGTGCGGATGAGCCGCGAGACGGCGGACTTCATCGCCAACGCGTGGGTGGACTACACGCTGCTGGGGCAGGCCGTGGCCCAGGGCAAGCTGCCGCACGACTCGGCGAGCATCGCCGAGGCGGTGTGGCCGGAGCTGTCCGAGCTGAAGGGGACGCACTGGCACGACTCGCTGATGGCCCGGCGCACGTCGATCTCCGACGCCGCGGTGGACAGCCTCTACGGGAAGACCGACATCCGCCTGCTGCAGCACATCCTGTTCGGCGTGCGGCCGAACACCGAACCCGCGCAACGCGCCGCGACCCGCAAGAAGGCGGAGGGCACGCTCGCGCAGATCCAGCACGGAGCCGACTTCAGCGGTCTGGCGGCCCAGCTCTCGGAGGACCCGGGCAGCAAAGCCGACAGCGGGTACCTGCCGCCGGGCCCCAAGGGACGCTTCGTCCCGGCGTTCGACAGCGCGGGCTGGACGCTGCAGCCGGGCCAGGTCAGCGGCCTGGTGGAGACGGCGTTCGGCTATCACATCCTCAAGCGGCCCGCCCTGGCGGACGCGCGGCCCCGCATGCGCCAGTACCTGGTGGCGAGCGCCGGCGTGCGGCTGGACTCGATGTACATGGACAGCCTCGCCCAGAGCAAGAAGCTCGAGGTGGTGAAGGACGCGCCCGCGTCCATCCGCGCGGCGCTCGAGTCGCCGGACGACGCGCGGCGGTCGAACAAGACGCTCGTGCGGTTTACCGGCGGGTCGCTCACGGTCAAGGACCTGATGCGCTGGATCAGCGCGCTGCCGCCCCAGTATACCAGCCAGCTCCGGCAGGCGGACGATGCCATGCTGAGCCGGTTCGCCCGGCTGGTCAGCCAGAACGTCCTGCTGCTTCGCCAGGCGGACTCCGCCGGCGTGACGGCGACGCCCGAGGAGTGGCGCGGGCTTCGCGCGCGGTACGAGAGCCAGGTGGACAGCCTGAAGGCGGAGATGGGTCTCACCGGCGACGTGACCGATTCGTCGGTGGCGCTCCCCGAGCGCGAGAAGGTGGCGGCACTCAAGGTGGAGCGGTACTTCGACCAGCTCGTGGCCGGTAAGTCCCGGCTTCGGCCGCTGCCGTCCGCGCTCGCCTCGCTGCTGCGCGAGCACCTCGACTACAGCATTCACGAGGCCGGCGTGAGCCGGGCCTTCGAGCTCGCCAGCGAGGAGCGAAGCAAGACCGATTCCGCGGCTGCGCCGGGAGCCATGCAGCGCGCGCCCGGCCCGCCGCCGGTGCCGGGCGCCAAGCCGTCGCCGCGCCCGGCCCCACAGCCGGCCCCCCGGCCGGCGCAACCGGAGAAGCCACGATGATCGCACGCAGGATCCGCGGCGCCGCCGTGCTCTCGGCACTGGCCCTGACAGGGCCGGTGGCGGGCGGCGGTCTCGCGGCGCAGGACTCGACCGCCGCCGCGGCGCCGGCAGCCCCGGCTCCCCCACCGATGCCGGACAGCGCGGTGGTCGTGGACCGGGTGGTGGCGGTCGTCGGCAACCAGCCCGTGCTCGCCTCGCAGGTGGACGAGGAGGTGTTCTCCCGCCAGTCGCAGGGACAGCAGCTCCCCACCGATCCGGACTCGCTTACCGCGATCCGGAAGCAGGTCGTGACGTCCATCGTGGACGAGGAGCTGCTCGTGCAGCAGGCCCAGCGGGATACGAGCATCAAGGTGACCGACCAGGAAATCGCCGACGGCGTGCAGCAGCAGATCGCGAAGATCCGCACCAACTTCACGTCCGAGGTGGACTACCGGGAGGAGCTCCGGAAGGCGGGGTTCCAGACGCCCGAGGAATACCGGCGCTGGCTGACCGACCAGCAGCGGCGCGCCGCGTTCCAGAACCGACTCATCGAGAAGCTTCGCCAGGACGGGAAGCTCAAGCCGGTGGCGCCCACCGAGCAGGAAATGCGGGCGTACTTCGACGAGCAGAAGGCCAACCTGGGTAACCGGCCGGCCACGATCTCCTTCCGGCAGATCGTCATCGCGCCGCGCCCCTCGCCCGCGGCCAAGGCGCGAACCCGGGCACAGGCCGACTCGATCGTGCTCGAGCTCCGCCGGGGCGCCGATTTCGCCACCGCCGCGAAGCGCTTTTCCCAGGACCCGGGCTCCAAGGACCAGGGCGGCTCGCTCAACTGGTTCCGCCGCGGCGTGATGGTGCCGGAGTTCGAGCGCGTCGCGTTCATGCTCAAGCCCGGCGTCGTGTCCGATCCGGTGGAGTCGCCGTTCGGCTACCACATCATCCAGGTGGAGCGGGTCCAGCCCGGCGAGGTCCAGGCCCGGCACATCCTGCTCATTCCCCAGATCGATTCGGTCCACGTGGACAGCGCGCGGGCGCTGGCCGACTCGGTGCGCCGCATGCTCCTGCGGGGCGCCTCGTTCGACTCGCTGCAACGCGCGCTGCACGATCCCTCCGCCGAGCGGCACGCGGAAGACGTACCGGTGGACAAGATGCCGGAAGCCTACGCCAAGGCCGTCGGCCAGGCCGACTCGGGAACGGTGGTGCCGGTGTTCAAGGTGCCCGGCGCCGGGACCCGCGACCAGTTCGTCGTGCTCCAGGTGACCGGCCGGCGCCCCCCGGGCGACATCCGCTACGAGGACGTGCGCGACCGCATCCGCGACCAGTTGGGGCAGCAGCTCGCGATCCGGCGCTACATCGACGAGCTGAGGCGCACCACGTACGTCGACATCCGCTCGTAGGTGGCGCGGGAGAGCGGGGGACGGGCGGTCCCGCGAGTAGCGATCACTCTCGGCGACCCGCGCGGGATCGGCGCCGAGATCACCGCGCGAGCCCTCGAGCCACCGGTGGCGGCGGAGATCACGCTGGTCGGAGCGGACGACCAGATCGGGGTGATCGACGCGGCGCGGCGGGTGAGCGTCGGGACGTGGGGCCAGGGGAGTGGTGAGCGGGCGGACGATCGGGCGCGGGTGATCCGGGCCGGACGGCTGGCAGGGCACGCGGTGGAGGCGGCGGTCAAGCTGGCGCTCGAGGGCGAGGTGGACGCGATCGTTACCGCGCCGCTCCACAAGCACGCGCTCAACCTCGCGGGCTTTCCGTACCCCGGCCACACGGAGTGGCTGGCAAAGCTCGCGGGCGGCGTGGACGTGGCGATGATGCTCGCCTCGCCCGAGCTGCGGGTGGTGCTGGTCACCACCCACGTGGCGTTCCGGGACGTGCCGGCGCTGCTGACGGTAGACCGGGTGACGCGCACGGGGCGCATCACCGAGAAGGCGCTGCGTGAGTGGTTCGGGATCGCCACGCCGCGACTCGCCGTCTGCGCGGTGAACCCCCACGCGGGCGAGAGCGGGCTCTTCGGCGACGAGGAGGCGCGCGTGCTCCGGCCCGCCGCCGAGGCCCTGGGCGCGGCCGGCCCGCTTCCGGCGGACACGGTCTTCGTGCGCGCGCTCCGGGGAGAGTTCGATGCCGTGCTCGCGCCCTACCACGACGTCGGCATGACCGCCATCAAGGTGGCCGCGTTTGGCCGGGCGGTGAACGTCACGCTCGGTCTCCCGTTTCCCCGCACCTCTCCCGATCACGGCACGGCGCTGGACATCGCGGGTACCGGGCGGGCCGATCCTTCGAGCATGCGGGCCGCGATCGAGCTCGCTGTCGAGCTGGCATCGCGGCGCTGAACCGCAGGCATCGGGGTGCACGGCTTCGGCGCGCGGCGAGGCGCGCTCTGGTCGCTGCAGTGCGCGTGGGCGTTGGAGATCGCGCAGAGACTTCAAGTGCGCACTGACGCTTCCGCCGCGTGCCCCGCCGCGCGCCTGCGCCAGAGCATCGGAGCGCGGCCGAGCAGTGTCCATCCGCTCTCCCCGCCATGCGCTACTTCTGTATCTCCGAGCGGCACCGCCTTTGGCGGTGCCGCTCGGCCGCGCCCCCTTTTTGGGGGGCGCGGAGGGCCCAGGGCCGGTGGGGATCGCAGAGGGAGCGTCAGTGCGCACTCCAGGTCCCTGCGCGATCCCCACCGCGCACGCGCACTGCAGCGACCGGCGCGACCCCCGCCGGCCCCCGCACGGGACCCCGCCCGCAAGGGCTAGCGGCCTTCCAGCCGCGCCATCAATCCCAGATACGCATCCAGCTTGAGCTTCTGCGACGCCCGGTTCGCCACCAGTACCGCGCCGCACTCCAGCACGGTTTCCCGCTCCACCAGCCCGTTCGCCCTGAGCGTGCTCCCGCTGTCCACCAGGTCCACGATCCAGTGCGCCAGATCGAGCAGCGGCGCCACTTCGACCGAACCGTTCACCCGGATGATGTCCACCGGCCGTCCCGCGGCCGCGAAGTGGGCCTGGGCGAGCCGCGGATACTTGGTGGCCACGCGGGCCGTGATGCCGCCGGGCAGCGCGGGATACGGCGCGTCCACCGGTGTCGCGACCGACAGCCGGCAGAACCCGAACCCGAGCTCGAGCGGCTCCAGCACGTCCGCGCCGGTCTCCCGCAGCACGTCGGTGCCGGTGATGCCGAGATCGGCGGCGCCGGACTCCACGTACACCGGCACGTCCCCCGGCTTGACGACGAGAAACTCGATCCCGGGATCGCTCGACGGCACGAGCAGGCGGCGGCCCGCGCCGGCCGCCGGGGCGGCGCCCGCCCGGCGGAAGCGCTCCACCGACGGCTCGTAGAGCCGCCCCTTGGCGAGGGCGATCCGCAGCCGGCTCAGAGCGGGACCTCCGCGATGGTATCGAGGTCGAGCGAGAGGCCCACCGCCGGCATCGGCCGGCCGAAACGGGCCATCAGCTCGTCGTACCGGCCGCCGGCGCCGGCGGCCTGTCCCGCGCCGGCGACGTAGACCTCGAAGTGGACCCCCGTGTAGTAGTCGAGGCCGCGCACTTCGCCGAGGTCGTACACCACGTGTGTCTCGCTCATCGGGGCCGAGCGCCGCATCGAGCGCGCGGAGGTGCTCGAGCGCAGGCGCGGCCGCGCGGGGTGCCAGGCCCAGGGCGCTCGCCAGGGCCTCGCGCCGGCCGATCACGAAGGGCAGCACGGTGAGCGTAGCCGCGTCGCCACCGGCGCCCGCGAGCGCCCGGCAGAGATTCCCGCGGTCCTTCCGGTCGATCCAGCGGCGCACGTCCGCCCGGAGCTCGGCGTCGAGCGCCGCGATGCCGGGAGCGAGCACGCCCGCATGGCCGAGGTTCACCTGGAAATCGCGCAGCCCGGCGGAGCGGAGGAGCGCGATCGTGAGGCGCACGATCTCCACGTCCGCCGCCAGGTCGCCCTGGCCCAGCAGCTCGGCGCCCACCTGCAGCATCTCGCGGGGCCGCCCGCCGCGCTCGGGGTCCTGGCGGTAGACCGGTCCAGAATACGACAGGCGGAGGGGGCGCGCCGCGCCGGCAAAGGTGGTCGCGGCCACGCGAGCGAGGCTGGCGGTGAAGTCGTAGCGGAGCGCCAGGATCCGGCCGTCCCGATCGGGGAAGCGGATCAGCCGCTCGGCCACCCCGGGGCCGCCGGCGCGGAGAAACGTCTCCTGGTACTCGAGCGTGGGCGGGATCAGCTCCTCGTAGCCCCCACGCTCGAGCACCTGCAGCGCGGCGCGCTGCAGCTCGCGGCGGCGGCGCGCCGCTTCGCCGGTGAAGTCGAGCGCACCGGGCGGCGTAACGGCGAGCTGGGAGGGAAGCATGGGGCGGGAAGGTAACGCCGCCCGGCGGGACGGCGCGAGCCTCAGCGCGCGGTGAGCGTCTCCCGCACCTTGTGCGCGAGCTGGTCGGCGGTGAACGGTTTCTCGAGCAGGCCATGCCCGGCAGGGAGCCTGCCCTGGCGCTCGACCGCCTCGGCGGCGTACCCGGTGATGAAGAGCACGCGGAGCCCGGGCCGCGCGGTGAGGAGCCGGTCCGCCAGTGCCCGTCCGCCGAGTCCCGGCATGACCAGGTCGCTCACCAGCAGGTCGATCGGCTCGGCGGCTGTGGCAGCCAGCGCGAGCGCGGCTTCCGCGTGCCGCGCCTCGAGCACCCGGTAGCCCTTGGCGCGGAGCACGCGGCAGACGAGGTGGCGCACCGCCTCCTCGTCTTCGGCCACCAGCACGGTCTCGGAGCCGCCGGAGACCGGCGCGGCCGCGGCCAGCGCGCCGCGGGCTGGCGGCGCGGCGCTTCGGCGCGCGGCAGATAGACCGTGAAGCGTGCTGCCCTCGCCCGGCCGCGAGCCGACCTGGATATGTCCGCCGCTCTGTCGCACGATGCCGTAGACCGTGGCCAGCCCGAGACCGGTGCCCCGGCCCAGCTCCTTGGTGGTGAAGAACGGCTCGAACAGGCGGGCCACGCACCTCGTCGTCCATGCCGATGCCGGTGTCGCTCACCGCGAGCGACACGAGCGGGCCGCCGCCGGCAGCCCCTCGTCCGCGGCCGCCGTCACGCCCCGGCCCGTGACGTTGGCGGTGGTGATCGTCAGGGTGCCGCCGCGCGGCATCGCGTCGCGCGCGTTGACGCCGAGGTTCGCGATCACCTGCTCGAGCTGCCCCGGGTCGGCGATGACGTGGGCCAGCGTCGGGTCGAGATCGAGCCGGAGCTCGATCGGCTCGCCGACCACGCGGCGCAGCATCGCGCCCATGTCCCGGACGATCGCGTTGAGGTCCACGCAGCCGGGGCTGCAGCACCTGCTTCCGGCTGAAGGCCAGGAGCTGCCGGACGAGCGCGGCGGCCCGGTGGGCCGCGCGGCTGATCTCCTGCACGTCGCTCGCGCCGCGGGATCGCTCGGCGGCAGTGCTCGGCCAGGAGCAGCTCGGTGCTGCCCAGGATGGCCGTCAGCAGATTGTTGAAGTCGTGCGCGATGCCGCCGGCGAGCTGACCCACCGCCTCCATCTTCTGCGCCTGCCGGAGCTGCGTCCTCGAGGCTCTTCCGCTCGGTGATGTCGCGGAGGTAGAGCAGCAGGTAGAGCGGCCGCCCGGCCGTGTCCTGCACCACGCGAGGCATTGAGGTACATCCAGAGCGGCTTCCCGTCGAGCCGGCGCCAGCGGGTCTCGAGGTCCATCGTGCGGGTCTCGCCGCGCACCAGGTGCTCCCGCCGCCCGCTCACGGAGTCCTCGGGGTGCAGCAGCCGTCGATCGGGGTGCCGAGCAGCCGGCGCTCCTCCAGCGCCGAGCAGCCGGCAGAGCGTCGGCGGCACCTTGAGCCAGCGGCCGTCGAGGCTCAGGTGCGCGGTCATGACCAGCGCGAACGCCTCGGTCCGCGCGAGCTGCGCCTCGCTCTCGCGCAGCGCGTGCTCGATGCGCAGCCGCTCGATGGCGCCGCCGCAGTGATCGGCCAGCTCCTGGAGCACGGCGAGGTCCTGCTCGTCGTACGCGTCCGGCGTGTAGCTCTGGATCGACAGGCACGCCGGTCACCCGCTCGCCGTGGCGGACCGGCACGAACATGCAGGGAGCGCGACGGCCGACCGCTCGCCGAACGGGATCAGCCCCTCGCCCGCGCCGCGAGGTCCCGGTCGCAGGCACGAGCTGCCGCCCTCGCGGACCACGCGCGCGGTCACCGGGCCCGGCGAGGTGGCGGTGTAGGCGTGGGGCACGTCGGCCGGCGGCCCGTCCACCGAATCCATCGAGAGCACGGCCTGAACGCGATCGGTCTCGGGAAAGTACAGGTCGAAGCTGCAGCAGTCCCAGCCGAGCAGCTCCTGGGCGACGCCGACGATGACACGGGCCGCTTCGGTCGGTCGTGCGCGCGGCGCTCAGCCGGCGGCTCACTTCGAGAGAAGGCGGCCTGGGTCCGCTCGGCGCATAGTCATGCGTCGCCCTGTTCGACCTCGACCTGCGGAGTGGCATGGAGCCGGAGGCTCCGCACCCGCCGGCCGTCCATCTCGACGACCTCGAAGGTCAGGGGGCCGACGGTGACCCGGTCCCCTGGACGAGGCAGCCGGCCGAGCTGCCCGAAGACGTAGCCGCCGAGGGTGGTGTAGTCGGTGTCGTCCAGCGCGGCGTCGTACTGCGTGTTGAACTCGGTGATCGGCATGGCGCCGTCGAGCCGCGCGGCCGCGTCTCCCGTGAGGACCCGGTCCTGGGGATCGTGCTCGTCGTAGATCGGACCGACGATCTCCTCGAGCAGGTCCTCCATCGTGACCAGCCCGGCGGTGCCGCCGTACTCGTCGAGCACCACGGCGAGGTGGGTCTTGAGACGCTTCATGTCGGCCAGCACGTCTTCCACCTCGCGGGTCCCCGGCACGAAGAGCGGCGGACGCATGATGTTGCGTACCGTGTCGTGGGGGTGCGCGCGGAGTGCGGTGAGAATGTCCTTCGCGTGCACCACGCCGACGATCTCGTCGAGCGACTCGGTGTAAACTGGATACCGGGAGCGCCGCGCGACCGCCACTTCGTCCGCCGCGTCCTCCACCGAGAGGGCGGACTCGAGCGCGATCATCTGGGTGCGCGGGGTCATCACCTCGAGCGCGGTCTTCTCGCTGAACTCGAACACGCCCTCCAGCAGCCGGGCATCCTCCTGGAGCAGGCTCCCGCCCTCGGTGCTCTGCTCGACCAGCATCCGGATCTCCTCGGGCGAGTGGAGCCGCTCGTGCTCGCCGGGCGGCGAGATGCCGATCAGCCGGAGGAGCCGGTTGGCCGTGCCGTTGAGGAGCGTGATGGGCCACTGCATGACCCAGGAGAAGCCGATGAGCGGCCCGGCGATCCAACTGCTCACCGCCTCCGGGTACAGCAGGGCGACCGCCTTGGGAACCAGCTCACCCAGGATGATGTGCAGGATGGTGATGATGACGAAGGCGATGACCGACGCCACGCCGTGCGTGGCGATGGCCGCCAGCGAGCTCGGCAGCCACGCGAAGGCGCCGCCGATGAGGCCCGGCCAGCGCCGGCTCGCCGATCCAGCCGAGGCCCAGGGAGGCGAGGGTGATTCCGAGCTGGGTCGAGGAGATGTAGCGGTCGAGCGATTGTACCGCCCGGCGTGCCAGCCTAGCTTTGCGGTCCCCCGAGCGGGCCAGCTCGTCCAGCCGGGTGCGCCGGGCGCCCACCAGGGCGAACTCGGACGCCACGAAGAAGGCGTTGAGGAGCACCAGAACCACGACCGAGACGAGTCCCAGGCCGATCGAGGTCGAGTTGGTTGGTTCCATACGCCTAAAGCGTAGTACGTCAAAGCTCTAACCGCGAGGTCCCCGGATGCTCCGCCGGCTGGCCGTTCCCCCGTTCGACGCGCTCGAGGCGCTGCTGCCCCGCGGCACCGGCGCCGACCCGGAGACGCGGACCACGGTTCGCCGCATCCTCGAGGACGTGGCCGAGCGGGGCGACGAGGCGGTCCGGGAGTACGGCCGCCGGTTCGATGGGGTCGATCTCGCGCCCGCCGAGTGGGAGCTGGATCCGGGAAGCTGGCAGGGGGCGCTCGAGCGGACCGCGCCCGCGCTCCGGGCCGCACTGGTCCTGGCGGTGGACCGGGTGCGAGCCTACCACGAGCACCAGCGCGAACCCGGGTTCCACGTGACCGAGCCGGATGGCAGCGTGATCGGCATGAAAGTGAGCCCGCTCGACAGGGTCGGGCTCTACGTTCCCGGCGGGAAGGCGTCGTACCCCTCCTCCGTGGTGATGAACGCGGTGCCCGCGCTCGTAGCCGGCGTGCAGGAGATCGTGGCGGTGGTCCCGCCGGCCGGCGTGACGGACCTGGTGCTCGCCGCGTGCGCGCTCTCCGGCGTCACCCGGATCTTCCGCGTCGGCGGCGCCCAGGCCATCGGCGCGCTGGCCTGGGGCACCGCCACGGTGCCGCGGGTGGACAAGATCGTGGGGCCGGGGAGCCGGTGGGTGGCGGAGGCCAAGCGGCAGGTCGTGGGGCAGGTGGGGATCGACATGATCGCCGGGCCGACCGAGATCCTCATCATCGCCGACGGCACCGCGCGCCCCGAACGCGTGGCGGCCGACCTCATCGCCCAGGCGGAGCACGACGAGGACGCGGTGAGCTGGTGCGTCACCACCGACCCGGCGCTGGCGGACGCGCTCCCGGCCGCGGTCGAGGCGGCGCTCGGCCGGGCCCCGCGCGCGGCGATCGCGCGCGCCGCGCTCGAGCGGAACGGCCTGGTGGTGCTGGTGCCCTCGATGCGCGAAGCGATCGAGGTGGCCAACCGCCGCGCCCCCGAGCACCTGGCCATCGTGGCCGACGGCGCGGAGCGGGTGGCGGCCTCGATCCGGCACGCGGGCGCCATCTTCCTGGGCGACGACACGCCCGAACCGGTCGGCGACTACCTGGCCGGCCCGAGCCACGTGCTCCCGACCGGTGGCACCGCGCGCTACGCCTCCCCCCTCGGCGTCTACGATTTCGTCAAGCGCACGAGCGTGATCCGCTACACCCGAACCCGGCTGGCGGACGACGCCGACGCGATCATCGCGCTGGCGGAGGCGGAAGGGCTGTACGGGCATGCGGAGGCGGTGAAACTGCGGGCGGCGAGAGAGAAGCCGTGAGAGGTGAGAGGTAAGAGGTGACCGCTGCTCGTACCTCTACCTCTTACCTCTCACCTCTCACCTCTCACCCATCTTTTCTTGGTTAGCTTTCCCCCATGCCCACCTTCGCCACCCGCACCGACTGCGCCCAGCTCACCCGCGGGCCGGCGACCCCGGTGCGGCGGCTGTGGGTGGTGCTCGGGCTGACCGCGACGTTCATGGTGCTGGAGGCGGTGGGCGGCTGGCTGAGCGGCTCGCTGGCGCTGCTCGCGGATGCGGGGCACATGCTCACCGACGTCGGCGCGCTCGCGCTGAGCCTGCTGACGGCCTGGGTGGCCCGGCGGCCGGCCGACGAGTCCAAGACCTACGGCTATCTCCGCTGGGAGATCCTGGCCGCGCTGGTGAATGGCGCGGCGCTGTTCGGGATCGCCGGCTGGGTGGTGTACGAGGCGGTTCAGCGGCTCAACCATCCCGCACCGATCCGGACCGGGCTCTTCCTGGCGGTCGCCGCCGCGGGCCTCGCGGTCAACCTGGTGAGCCTGGCGCTGCTCCACCGCTCGCGGGAAGGGAGCCTCAACGCCCGCGGCGCCTACCTCCACGTCATGGGCGACGCGCTGGGCTCGGTCGGGGCGCTGGGCGCGGCGGCGATCATCTGGTTCACCGGCTGGACCGCGGCCGATCCGATCGTCTCCGTCGCCCTCTCGCTGCTCATCCTGATCGGCGCCTGGCGGCTGCTGCGCGAGAGCACCGAGATCCTGCTCGAGTCGGTACCGCGGAGCGTCGCCCTCTCCGAGGTGCAGGGCCGGATCCTCGGCGTGCCGGGCGTGGCGGCCGTGCACGACCTGCACGTCTGGACGGTGGTCAGCGGCATGGTGGCGATGAGCGGCCACGCCGTGGTGCCCGACCTGGACGCCCACCCCGGCGTGCTGGAAGGGATCCGGGACGAGATGGCCTCGCTCGGGATCGGCCATGTGACGATGCAGCTCGAGGTGGCCGACGAGTGCGAGGAGGTACGGACCGCCGTCGGCCGGCCACAGACGAGCCATTCCCACCTCGGCCATTCGCATCGGCACTAGCCCGCCCCCAGGCCCCCCACGTCTCTTGCGGCATCCGACGGCCTAGTCTATATATGCGCCGCGGAGGCCCGGGCGTCCGGGCCTCATCCGTTCCGCGCGAGGGAAGTCCTGCTTGATCCGTAATCTGGCCATCATCGCCCACGTCGACCACGGCAAGACCACTCTGGTAGACCAGATGCTGCGCCAGGCCGGGGCGTTCCGCGCCAACCAGCAGGTGGAAGAGCGGGTCATGGACTCGAACCCGCTCGAGCGCGAGCGCGGCATCACCATCCTGGCCAAGAACACCGCGGTGCGCTGGCAGGGCGTCAAGATCAACATCGTGGACACCCCGGGCCACGCCGACTTCGGGGGCGAGGTCGAGCGCATCCTGCGCATGGTGGACGGCGTGCTGATCCTGGTGGACGCGGCGGAGGGACCGATGCCGCAGACCCGGTTCGTGACCCGGAAGGCGCTGGCGCTGGGCCTCCGGCCCATCGTGGCCATCAACAAGATCGACCGCGCCGACGCGGAGCCGCTCCGGGTGCACGACGAAGTCCTCGGCCTGTTCATCGACCTCGAGGCCACCCCGGAGCAGCTCGACGCGCCCTTCCTTTATACGTCGAGCCGCGCGGGCACGGCCACCACCGACCTGGGGCAGCCCGGCACCGACCTGCAGCCGCTCTTCCAGGCCATCCTCGACTACGTCCCGCCCCCCACGGGCGATCCCGAGGGTCCGTTCCAGATGCTGGTCTCGACGCTCGACTTTTCCAGCTTTCTCGGCCGCATCGCCATCGGCCGGATCGAGCGCGGCGGCGTGCGCGTGGGCGACCAGGTGGCACTCCTGCCGCTCGGCGAGCCCGGGCTGGTGGTCGACGAGCCGTTCGAGCGGAACCGGGTGACGCGGCTCTACACCTTCGATGGCCTGAGCCGGGTCGAGGTGGACGTGGCCGGCGCGGGTGACATCGTGGCGCTCTCCGGGTTCGAAACCATCGAGATCGGAAAGACCTTCACCTCGGTGGACGCACCCGAGCGGCTGGCGGGCATCGCGGTCGAGGAGCCCACCATCTCCGTGGACTTCATCGTCAACAACGGGCCGTTCGCCGGGCGCGAGGGGAAGTACGTCACCAGCCGCCAGCTCAAGGATCGCCTCTACCGCGAGCTGGAGCGGAACGTGGCGCTCCGGGTGGAGGAGACCGAGAGCCCGGACACCCACACCGTGTCCGGCCGGGGCGAGCTTCACCTCGGCATCCTCATGGAGACCATGCGGCGGGAGGGCTACGAGTTCCAGGTCTCCCGGCCGAGGGTCATCACCCGCCTGGGCCCGGACGGCGAGCGGCTGGAGCCATACGAGGAGCTGACGGTGGACGTCCCCGAGGAGTACATGGGCGTGGTCATGGAAAAGCTGGGACCGCGCCGGAGCGAGATGACGGAGATGCGGAACCCGGGGCAGGGGATGGTGCGGCTCACCTTCCGCATCCCCGCGCGCGGCCTGTTCGGCTACCGCTCGGAGTTCCTGACCGACACCCGGGGCACCGGGATCATGCACCACCGCTTCCTCGACTACGGCCCCTGGGCGGGCCCGCTGGCCGGCCGGAAGCGCGGCGTGATGGTGGCCGACCGGGAGGGGAGCGTGGTGGCGTTCGCGCTGGGGAACCTGCAGGAGCGGGCGCAGATGTTCGTGAGCCCGGGTGATCACGTGTACGAGGGGATGATCGCCGGGGAGAGCTCGCGGCCGGGCGACATGGACGTGAACGTGACGAAGGAGAAGAAGCTGTCCAACATGCGGACCACGGCCTCGGACGACAACGTCATCTTGGAGCCGCCCCGCCAGATCACTCTCGAGTACGCCCTGGAGTACATCGAGGAGGACGAGCTGATCGAGGTCACGCCCAAGAACATCCGCCTCCGGAAGCGGGTACTGACGGCGAACGACCGCAAGAAGGCCGCGCGGGCCGCGCGGGTGGCGGATGCGTCCTAGCACGGGCGCGCTACACTCTCTCTGATGGCGGAGGAGATCATCATGTCGGCCTGGGAGACGTCGGTGGAAGCTGCGGAGCTGCGTCGCAAGTTCGACGACGACGAAGACGAATTCGAGGACGACGGCTTCACCTTCGACGACGACGAGGATGAGGACGAGGATCTCGACGATGAGGAGGACCTCGACGACGAGGAGGACCTCGACGAGGAGGAGCTGGAGGAGCTGGAGGATTTCGACGAGGAGCAGGAGCTGCGCTGAGCTTGCGTCCGGGCCAGCGGGCGGCTATCCTCCCGTCCCCGTTGGACGGGCCTGTAGCTCAGGTGGTTAGAGCGCACGCCTGATAAGCGTGAGGTCGGTAGTTCAACTCTACCCAGGCCCATGACATCTCTCGGCTACGTCAGCACTTGGACGTGGCCGAGCTTTTTGTGTGGCACTGGTCACGTTCAGTTCCTCGCTCGTTTGTGACCGCGCCTTCAGCGCAGGAGCAGACGGATTTGGGGAAGACTCCCTGGATGGGGTACGGTGGGCTGTTGCCCCCTGACCACTCCATGAAAGGAAGTCTGCTGTGCCCCCCGCGGACCGGATCGTTTCCCTCACAGCCCAAGCTAAGGCCGCACTGGAACAGTCGACCGTATTGCGAGGTCTCCTAGCCGGCCATCGCCGACCGGGATGCAAGCCGGTAGTATATTGATACACTGCCTGCGAGCCGATGGGCTTGTGTAATGGAAGCAATTTAGGAGGCTACTGAGCGATCCGCTCCAGTCCTTCTCGAACACCACACCGGGACACAGTCCCGCGGCAATCCGGGCCATCATGGGCGTACTGGCGGGTCCAGTTGCGAGCAAGATAGGCTAGACAAATCCGCGTGGACACCGAAGATTCCTGAAAGTCCCTGTGGATTCGGCGGGGCCGGGTCGCCTCAGGGGCCGTCCCCATAAGGTTTTAACCGCACCTCCCGACAGCTATGGCCAATCGAAGAAAAGCGGCGCCATCGGCTCTACTCCAGACCAAATCCCTGGACAAGTGCCCGACCGGCATTGAAGGCCTCGATACAATCACCGGCGGCGGCCTCCCGCGCGGCCGGCCGACACTGGTGTGTGGTACGGCCGGGTGCGGCAAGACCCTACTAGGGATCGAGTTCCTGGTGCACGGCGCGACGGCGTACGACGAGCCCGGCGTCCTCGTGAGTTTCGAGGAACGGGCGGAAGACCTGGTGAGCAACGTCGCCTCCCTGGGCTTCGACCTCCAAAAATTGCAGGACCAGAAAAAGCTGGCGGTCGACTTCGTCCGGGTCGAGCGATCGGAGGTGGAGGAGACCGGGGACTACGATCTCGAGGCGCTGTTCATCCGGCTCGGCTACGCGATCGACTCGGTCGGGGCCAAGCGAGTGGTGCTGGATACGATCGAATCACTGTTCGGTGGTCTGGAGAACCAGGGCATCCTTCGAGCCGAGCTGCGACGGCTCTTCGGCTGGTTGAAGGATCGCGGCGTGACAGCCGTCATCACCGGTGAGCGCGGCGAAGCGACCCTGACCCGGCAAGGGCTCGAGGAATACGTTTCCGACTGCGTCATTCTGCTCGATCACCGGGTGGTGGGTCAGATCACCACGCGCCGTCTCCGCATCGTCAAGTACCGTGGGTCGAGTCATGGCACCAACGAATATCCGTTCCTGATCGACGAGGATGGCATCTCGCGTCCTGCCCATCACCGCCCTGGGACTCGACTATAAGGTCTCCAGCCAGCGGGTATCGACCGGCGTTCCCGGCCTGGACGAAATGCTCGGGGGCCAGGGGGTATACCGTGGCAGCAGCGTTCTGGTGACCGGACCAGCCGGCATCGGCAAGACCAGCCTTGCGGCGACGTTCGCCGCCGCCATCTGCCGACGTGGCGAGCGTTGTCTCTACTTCGCGTTCGAGGAGTCGCAGGACCAGATCCTCCGTGACATGCAGTCCATCGGGCTCGATCTCGTGCCCTTCGTGCGACGAAAACTGCTGCACTTCGAGCTGGTCCGGCCGACCTTGTTTGGGCTCGAGATGCATCTCGGCCGTATGCACCGGCGGATCGACCAGGTTCGGCCGGCTGCCGTCGTGGTCGACCCTATGACCAGCTTGTTGTCCGCTGGGGCGGCGGCCGATGTGCACCCGATGCTGTTCCGCTTGATCGATTTCCTCAAGCAGCGTGGGCTCACCGCGTTCCTGACGGCGCTGACGAGTGGTGGCTCTGCGGCCGAGGCGACGGACCTTGGCGTCTCGAGCATCGTGGACACCTGGCTCCTCCTGCGTGACATCGAGCTGTCCGGCGAGCGCAATCGCGGGATGTTCGTGCTCAAGTCTCGCGGCATGGCGCACTCGAATCAAATTCGTGAATTTCGATTCACCGATCGAGGGATTGAGCTCGCGGAGACCTACCTGGGTCCTGCTGGCGTGCTTACCGGGTCTGCCCGGCTGGCGCAGGAAGCGCTGGAGCAGGCGGCTCAAGGGGCTCGCCGGCAGGAAATTGAGCGCAAAGAGCGCGCTCTGCAACGTCGTAGCGCGGTGCTGGACGCCCAAATCGCGGCCCTGAGAGCGGAGTTTGAAACCGAGGCGGCAGAGATGTTGAGCGACATCCGCGAGGCGCAGGGTTACGAGTCGCAAGTCTTGGAGGATCGCGGAGACATGGCGCGCAGTCGACGTGCGGATCCGCTGTCCGATGGGCGGCGGCCCCACAGCGGAGAGCGAAAGGCTGGTCGATGAGTAAAGGCCCTGCCAAAGCGTCGCCAACAGGTCCGGCCCGGAGCTCTACTGAATGGAACCTCCGCCTCTACACCGCTGGACAGAGCCCCAAATCGCTCCGCGCACTCGAGAATCTGAAGCGGATTTGCGAAGAGCATCTGGAGGGTCGCTATCATATCGAGGTCGTGGACCTCCTACAGCAGCCGCACCTCGCGCGCGGCGACCAGATTTTTGCTATTCCAACCTTGGTGCGACAGCTTCCCGTGCCCATCAAACAGATCCTCGGCGACCTGTCCAATACCGAGCGCGCGCTGGTCGGGCTGGATCTCCGACCTCGCAGGAAGCCGGAGGCCGGGAATGAGGATCGATGATCCAACTTCCCCGGTGTGGCGCCTGGTCGGCGGCCTCTTCTACGACTCACGCATGCTCTCTGTGCTGGGCGGTGTGGTGACGGACGAATGAGCGACGCCCAGGTCGTCCAGCTGCTGGCGGAGGTAGCCAGCCTCCGCGAGCGACTCTGGGAGGCGAAGGACTCCCTCCGGGCCATCCGGGCCGGCGAGGTCGACGCGCTCGTCTTCCCCACCGCGGGGGGCGAGCAGGTGTTTGTCCTGCGCAGTGGCGATGAGCCCTATCGCGTGTTGGTAGAGCATTTGCAGGAGGGCGCCATCATCGCCGGTGCACACGGCGACATCCTGTACTGCAATCAGCAGTTCGGAGCGCTGCTGGGCCTGCCTCTGCATCGCCTGATCGGATCGTCCTTACTCCACTACGTCGCGCCGCAAGACCAGGGACTCGCCGCGGGCCTTCTCACGAACGGTCGCCATACCGTACAGCGCGCCGAGGTTTCCCTGCTGGGTGACGGGGGCACCCCGTGGCCGGTGCAGCTCTCGGTCGCTCCCTATGACTCCGAGGGCGCCCGTGCCCTTTGCATCGTTGCCACCGACCTGAGCGAGCAAGGGCGCTGGGAAACCCTCGTCGCGGACGAGCGACTTGCGCGATCCATTCTGGAGCACGTTGCGGAGGCGGTTGTGGTGTGTGGTCCCGACGGGCGCATCCTTCGGGCCAATCAGGAAGCAAACCGTCTGGCAGGGATTCCTGTGGTCGGCGCCCCGCTGCCGGAAGCGTTTCCGCTCCAGTTTCCGGGAGTGCTGCAGGGCACCCAGGAACTGCTCATCGCTGCGCTCGCCGGCCGCCGGTTGACCATGGTCGAGGCCGTCCTTTCGACAGATGGCGGGAAGTTCCAGGCGCTGCTGGTTTCGTCCGGGCCGCTCTACGACGCCGCCAGCGCCGTGGTCGGCGTCGTGGTCACCATGGTGAACATCACGGAGCGAAAGGTGGTCGAGGAACGGCTCCGGCAGCTACAGCGCCTGGAAACAGTGGGCCGTTTGGCGGGCGGCGTCGCGCACGAAGTGAACAACCAGATGACGGTCGTGCTCGGGTTTGCCGACATGCTCTTCATGAACCCGCGACTGCCGCCGGGGGTCCGGGAGGATGTACAGCAGATTCATCAGGCGGCGCTGCGATCCGCAGGCATCACGGCACAACTCCTCGCCTTCAGCCGCAAACAGGTGCTTCGCCCGCAGGTCCTGGATTTGAATGTGGTCGTGCGAGACTTCGAGCGCGTACTGGTGCAGATGCTCGGGCCAAAGAAGATCCACCTGCAGCTTGGACTCTCAACTCATCCCGCCATAGTGCTTGCCGACCGCGGGCAACTGGAGCAGCTGCTGCTGAATTTGGTGTGCAACGCGCGGGACGCGACCCCCGACGGTGGGAGAATCACCGTGGAAATCGGCGAGACGCTGCTCGCCAGCGATGCGTTCCGACCTCAAGACGTCGCGGTGCGTGCCGGCGCATACATCGTGCTGACAGTGCGCGACACCGGTTGTGGTATGTCGCCTGACATACTCGCGCACATTTTCGAGCCATTCTTCACCACAAAGCGTATCGGCGAGGGCACTGGGTTGGGACTCTCGACGGTGTACGGCATTGTAAAGCAGAGCAACGGGTACGTGTGGGTTGCCAGCGAAGTGGGGAAAGGCGCCACGTTTCAGGTGTACCTTCCTAGCCCGGGAGGGCGTCAGCCCCTCGACACGCCTGGGGAGCCCCCCGCGACGGCATGCCAGCACGGTACTGTGTTGATCGTGGATGATGAAGCCGGGGTCCGCGCGATGATGAGCCGCGCCCTCACGGAGGCGGGGTTTGTAGTCCTCGAAGCTGCGGACGGGGAGGAAGCGATCGATGTGCTGCGGGGTCGGGCCGAAGCGCCCGATGCAGTGATCACGGACGTGGTCATGGAGAGAATGGACGGCAAGGAGTTGGCCCGACGCATCGCGGACGAATTCCCCGGAGTACCCGTTCTATTCACGTCGGGCTCGACGGACCACGAAATCGCGCATCTAGGCTCGCTGGGTCAGGATCACCCGTTTATGCAAAAGCCTTTCTCCCCAATTGATCTTGTGCACGGTGTGCGTGCCCTGATTAGTGAGCGTCTTTCTCCTCTTGATGGAACGAGTTGTGAAGGCGAAGAAGGGGAAGCCCGCAGCGCTTCCGGCTGATGCTCCTTCGACTCGGCCATTCTAGGTACACATGGATTCCTCTGGACTCCCCGCGTCGAAGCGGGCATCCTGCTTGGCGCCGGCCTCGGCGGCTGCAGGTGACCATGGGCCAGCTACATCTCGACGCGCTCCGCGTGCGCCGGGTCGAGGCCACGACGCAGCCGGCGGATTTGCCGCGGCCGCCAGCTGAGCCTGATTTCGAGGTGGTCGTCGACGAGGATGGCACGGGAAATCAGCCCGAAGAACTTCGTGGCTCCTGAGCGATCCTAGCGCGCGCCGAGGGCATCGTACGAACGTGACATCATCGCAGCGATGGGCACGTGGCAAGCTGGCGCTCACCTGGAAGCGGCCGGGATTGCCGAAAGATTAGGTGCGCGTACTCGAGGCGCACCCCGAGGGACTCGCGGCTCTCTCTGGCTACCTCTGGTTAGCGATGACGGACGAGCCCCGCCACGTCCAGGCCGGTGAACTCGAGTTCACCACCGAGACGTCCGACCCAGCGTAAATCTGGTACTTGCTGCGGTCACGCCCTACCGACGCCTCGGGACTTGCCTAGCGCTGCAGCGGTCATTAATCCGGTGGCGCGATGGGGTTGTCGTGTTCAGTGGATTTCGACGCTTGCCGATGCGGACCGCCGGTGGAAGGATCTTCCCGTCTGGTCTGGGCTGATGGCGCGCGGTGTTCGATGCCGCCTCGGAACTCAAAATGCCGATCATCGAGGAGCCGCAGCCCCACTGCCCAGCGCGGCGCCCTCGCCCACTCAGGCTCGCCCTCGAGGAGTTGGCGGGCGACGGCCCGCGCGACCGTGGTGGCGGGCAGCCAGGTCGACAAGGAAATCGTCGGATACCACGCCGCGTATTCTCGGCGCAACCTCGCCTGACGTCTCGCCCCCACTAGGGCCTCCCTTCGTACCGCTGGCATTCAGCCTACCGCACTCCAGGACAGGAATCGGTGAGGGCGGACACGAACGCCATGCCACCCGGGTCTGTGCAGGGTTGGACCTGCATACTAATTTGGGAGCGCCCCCCGCCATCACATAATCCCCCAACCGCCATGCCCACACTGTTGGTCGTGGATGATGAGCCTCTGGTCCGCGCGCCCGCCGCTCGGTTGCTGCGACGCGCCGGCTACGAGGTGATCGAAGCCCAGGACGGCCGGGAGGCGTGGATCTGTCTTCAGCGACGCGCCTGGGTGGTGGACGCCGTGCTCGCCGATGTCGTGATGCCGGGGCTCACCGGCACCGAACTGGCGGCACTCGTGCGGTTCCGCCGTCCCGAGCTGCCCGTGGTGCTCATGTCGAGCTACCGCGAGGACGAATTGCTGGGACGCGGGCTTCGCCTCTCCCACGGCCTGCTCCTCACGAAGCCGTTCGTCGAAGCGACGCTCCTCAGTCGAGTGCGGGAGGCGCTGGGCGAGTCGCCCTGACGCCGTCGCTACCGCGTGGGGTCTCTTGGGACGTCGGTGCGCCGCGTGTGCGCATCCGCTGACCGGACCGTCGGCGGGCCGCAGATCCGCGTCCGCCGCCCGCAACTGGTGCGCCCGTGGCTGGCGGTCGCCGGGCTCACGTCGAAGGCGCGGGCCCTCTCGGCCTGCGTCAGCCGACCGGCCCGCAGCAATCGGCCCGCGGCCACACGCCGCTGCTCGAGCTGGGCCGGCGTGAGTGGATTCGGATGCCACGACATCCTTCCTGCTCCTGCGAGAGTCCAGCAACCATGTTAACCGAATTTCGCAAAGCTCATTAGTCGCGGGACCAGGCTGGGTTACTGTCGCCGTCCGGATTAGCGGGCCCGTGGGTAGTTAGGGGTGTTAGGCCGCTCCCGTCGGAGTTCATGACATATATCTCCGGAAAGCCGCTGATCCGGTTCTCGGCCTAGGTAGGCGTACACCCGTCACACCATCTCGTCCGACTGGTGGTCGAGCTCGCGGGCCACGGTGTAGATCGACACCGGGGCGCCGGCGTCGAGCGTCTGCAGGCGCGCGGCGCAGTAGGCGTGACGAAACAGACGAGTGCGAATCTCACTCCGCGCCCAACCTGCGCGCCCCGCCACCCGATCCAGCAGCTTCCGCATGTCGGTCAGCAGTTGCTCGCGGCCGTCCAGGAAGGCGGGGAACAGCAGCTGGCCCCCGCGCTGGAGGCGTGGCCCGAACACGTAAGGCCGTAGGATTTCGGGCTGAGCTGGGGCCAGAGCGGCACCACGTGGTGCGAGGTGCGAGTCTTGAGCCGGCGCCACGCGTTGGGCCGGATGGTGATGACGCTGCGATCGAACGACACATCGTCCAGCTCGAGCCCGAGCACTTCCGCCGAGCGGCCGCCCGTGAGCAGGAAGGTCGCGACGAGCGGGTAGGCGAGCTCGGCGCCACTTGAGAGCCCCGCCGATGTCTCCACAGCCGGCAGCCTCGCCGCCGCAGCCAGCAGCAGCGCCGCGTCTGGCGCCTCGAGCCAGCGGGCCTCGTGTTCCGAGCGCCCCGGCTTCTCCATGAGCAAGGCCACCGGGTTGTAGGCATTCAGCGTGGTGATCCTCATGGCCGTCTATCCGTTGTTTCGATCGTTGCCAGTGCGGTCCGGGCCTGTGCCACCAGCGGCCGCAGGCTGGGCACGGGCCGGTCGTACCTTCGCAGGAACTGATGATAGTGCTCTCGCGCCAGGGCGATCCGGCCCTGTGCCTGCTCAATTTTCGCCAGTCGGTAGTAGGCGAGCGGCGCGAACAACTGCGGTTGCAAATTGTCCCCGTTTAGCTCGGCCTCGTGCCACACGAGGGATCGCTGCGCCCGCGCGGTGTCTCCCGCAGCGAGGAACGCGTCCGCCTCCGCCAGGCGGTTGATGCTGAGGACCTGCGTCCGCACGGCCAGTCCCGAACCGACCACGCCGGCGTCGGCGGCCGCGAGGGCGTCACCGAGTTGCGAAGGCGAGCCGCCGAAACGGAACGCGAGTGCCCGGAGGGTCCGTACAATGGCCGGAGCGTGACTGCGTTGGGCAGCGGCCAGCGCGGCGGTCAGCCCGCGCCGGTCACCCTCGGTTACCGCGGCGAGTCCGTCGAGCCAGGCCAGCGTGGCGCGCTGCTCATCGGCATCGGCGTCCGCGGGCAGACCCGCCACAGCCTGTGCCGTGGCGCGGCCCGCTGTCGCCACGGTGGCGGTATCTCCCGCACCGAGCCAGAGCGCGAACACCGCGAGGGCGTAGCGGTTCATGATTTCAGGCTCTCCTCCCCCGGCGAGCATGTCACGAGCTGCCACGTCGGCGGAGTCCCACGCGCCGCGCGCGGCCCAGCTCAATGCCAGACTACGCTGGTACATGGGCGCGAAGCGCGCCGCGACGCCGCCGGCCAGCACCCGCCGATCGATCTCGCCTTGCGCCACCGGCCACCCGAAACGAAGAAATACCTCGGACGCCATCCCGTGCCCATAGGCGGAATCTCCCTGGACGATCGTCCGGACAAGGGTGTCCACCAGGGCCGCCGGCACCTGGCCCGGGGATCGCCCCAGCTCGACGAAGAGCCGGGCCTGGGGTGCCAGGTCGCGGCCGGCTGCGAGCGACAGATTGTGCCCATAGCCGAGTGAGTCGAGGGCGTGGAGAGCCCGACGGGTGGCGCTGGTGTCCTTGCCCAGGCTCATCTTCAACAGATGGTCCCAGCCATCGACCAGCCCCGGTTTGAGCGCCAGTGCGTGCTCCAGCGCTCCGCGCGCGTCGGCCGCAGTGTAGCCCAGCAACGGCCCGTCGTGCACCAGATAGTCGCCGAGGAACAGCCAGGCGAACCAGTCGTCGGGGAAACGCGTGGTCACCTGCTGCGCCAGCCGGATCGACGTCTGCAGGCTACCCGACAAACAGGCGCAGGCCTCCATCAGCAGTCGCTCGCGGTCAGGGAGCTCCGCGCGGTGGGCCTTGACCGCGGCGTCCAGCGAGCTGTCCACCTCCGGGCCCCACCCAGCACCGGTGTACCAGAGCCGCCAGTACGCCAGCCAGAAGGTGGAGTCCGCCGCGATTGCATCGTTGTACGCGTGTGCGGCCCCGCCCCAGTCTCCCTTTTCGATGCGGCCTTCGCCCGTCAGGAACGCCTTGAGCGCCGGTATCGAGCGGGTCTTCACCGCGGCGTCGAGACTCGGCGAGGGGGGCTGACCGCGAAGCCAGATCTGCCGGAGCAGGGCCCGCGCGGCGGTGTCGGTGAACGCCCGCAGCGATTCCGGGAGCGCGGTGGTCGTGGCCTGCGCAAGGAGGTCGCCGCTCACGGTCGAGAGCAGGTCGACGTCCCAGCGGACCTCCCGGCCGACCCGGACCAGGCTGCCTCGCACCACTCGGCCGGCACCCAGGCTGCGGCCGAGCTGGAGGTCAGCCGGGCGGGAGCGCGAACCGGCGCCGCCCAGTCGGGCCACGACCGCGTCGGGGTCCACCGCCCGGATGTCCCCGGCACCGCTCAGGTTGGGCGCCAGGGTGAACGCCAGGTCGCGCGCCAGCTGGGAGAGGGCCGAGTCGGGGGTGCTGATGGCGGGAGGCAGCACCGCGACCATCGATTCGGACGGCGGGGGCCTCGCGGGCAGCCGGCGGGCGAACGACCCTCCGGCCGACAAGGCCAGCGCGACACCCACCGCCACGACGCCGGCCAGCGCCGGAACGCCGCCAGCGGCGGGACCGGCGCTGCCGCCGCGGGTGGCCCGGCCATCAGGGTGCCGGCGAACTCGGCGGCCGAGGCGTACCGGTCGGCGGGAATCTTGGCCAGCGACTGGTCGACGGCCGCCGCGAGCCACTCGGGGATGGTATCGCGCATGACGCGAAGCGGCGTCGGGTGCGCGGTGATCAGTCGAGCGACGATGGCCTGCGCGCTGTTGCCCCGGAACGGGGCTCGCCCGCGAGCATCTCGTACATCACGGCACCCAACGCGTAGATGTCGCTCCGCGGCGTCCAGCAGCGGGTCGCCGGTGGCCTGCTCCGGGCTCATGTAATGAGGGGTGCCCAGGACCAGCCCGGTCTCCGTCAGCCGCTCGCCGCCGGCCTCCCGGACGGCGAGCGCGATGCCGAAGTCCGTGAGCATCGGCACGCCCTCGTGCAGCAGAATGTTCTCGGGCTTGATGTCGCGATGGATGATGCCGAGCCGGTGGGCATGCTCGAGCGCGGCGGCGACCTGACTGCCGATCCGCACCGCCTCCTCGATCGGCAGGTGGCGCTCCTGCCGGAGCCGATCCCGCAAGGAGCCGCCCAGGACGAGCGGCATGGCGTAGAAGAGGGCTTCCCCCGCGGAGCCGGAGTCCAGCAGGGTGAGGATGTTGGGATGGTCGAGCCGGGCGGTGAGCCCGATCTCCGCGAGGAAGCGCTCGCGACCGAGCACCGCGGTGAGCTCCGGACGCAGGACCTTGAGCGCGACCTGCCGGCCGTGCTTCACGTCCCGGGCGAGGTAGACGGTGGCCATGCCGCCGCGCCCGAGCTCGCGCTCGAGCGTGTAGCGATCACGGAGGACGTCGGCCAATGCGGAAGCCGTCACGTCGGTCACGGCCAACCTCTTATGGAGATGCTATGAATGTGTCCTCCGCGGACGGAGAACCGCCATCCACCGAGGGGAAGTGAATCGTGTCAGGGCGGGTGCATGATGATCGGCAAGGATCAGGATGGCGGGAGGCCGCGCTCGACCTGGCAATCCCGTGCCTGGTGAGGGGCGCGCCAGTAACGCTCCCAGTAACAAAGGAACCGACGCTGGTTGGCTCCGGCTGGCGAGCGAACATTGATTTTTCAGGAACTTAAGCCGGCGGGCGCTGGCCGCCGCTGGCGTAGGGCGGCTGATAAGCGTGAGGTCGGTAGTTCAACTCTACCCAGCCCATTCGTCCACAGCCTCCGCCCCGCGATCACCCAAGTGATCGCGGGGCGTTTGCATACCCTGTCGTTTCCGTGCTCTCAGGCGCAGCACTCGGGGCCGCAGCAGGCTCGCGCCGATGGGGCGTGCTCCTGGATGACGGGAGCGGCGGCCGGCTTGGTCGCCCGGATGAACGCGCCCATCACCCGGCCGCCCACCTCGCGGGCGAGCACTTCGGTATCGAGCCCCGCACCCGCGAGGAACGTCCTGGCGTCCTCGATCTCATAGATCCTGGTCGGCTCGAGTCCGATCCGCTCGAACCCCGCCTCCGCCAAGAGCGAGTGGAACTCCTGCTCCGTGAGCGCGCCGGCCACGCATCCGACCCACAGCTCCATGCTCGACCGTACCTCGCTCGGCACGTCGCCCCGGACCACGACGTCGGAGACCGCGAACCGGCCCCCGGGCCTGAGCACGCGGAACGCCTCGGCGATCACCCTGCGCTTGTCACCCGAGAGATTCACGACGCAGTTGGAGATGATCACGTCCACCGAGTTGTCGGGCAGCGGGATCGCTTCGATATCGCCGCGCAGGAACTCGGCGTTATCCACTGCCCGCCTTCCGTTGGTTCTCCCGGGCGAGCGCCAGCATCTCGTCCGTCATGTCGAGCCCGTACGCCTTGCCGGTGGGACCCACCCGACCGGCCGAGAGCAGCACGTCGATGCCGCCGCCTGAGCCCAGGTCGAGGACGACCTCGCCCTCGTGCAGCTCGGCCAGCGCGGTGGGATTCCCGCATCCGAGGGATGCGAGAACGGCCTCCCTTGGCAGCACGGCGGTCTCGGCTTCGGTGTAGAGGTTGGAGGTGATGGGGTCGTCCGCCGCGCCGCCGCACGAGCCGCCACAGCATCCGGACCTGGCGCCCGTGGTCGCCCGGAAGCGCCGCCTCCCCGTACCGCTCCCGCACAGTGGCTTTGAGGTCTTCGGTGCTCATCGTATCCTCATCAAAAATGGTTGATGTGTTATGCACCAGAGAACGTTCAGCAGCAGCCAGCCCGCCGCTCCGCGGTCGAAGGTGCCGACCCCAGAGTCTCGGCCAGCTCGGCGATCTCGGCCAGCGCATCGATGTTGAGCGTGTAATACATCCAGCGTCCCTCCCGCCGGTCGGTCACCAGTCCCGCATCCTTCAGCACCTTCAGATGAAACGAGAGCCGGGACTGAGCCGCCTCGAGGGCATCGGTCAGGTCACAGACGCATCGCTCCCCGAACCGGAGCCGCTGCAGGATCGAGAGCCGGGTCTGGTCGGAGAGGGCGTGAAACAGGCGCGCGGCCCGCTCGGTGTCGGTCTGGGTGCGTGTAGGCATGGGCCTAATATATCAACAACGGTTGATGCGTCAAGAGGCACCGCGACTGATCGAGACGCGCGGCCACGTCAGTGACCGCGGGACTCCTTCTCGTCTGCCCGCCTGTTCCCGGGCGTCCCCGACTGGCGCCTTGGCCGGCGCGCGGCCCGCCACGATCGGAGCGCGCGTCCCACCGCCGTGTCACCGTCACGGAAGAGAAAATGCTCGTCAGCCAGCACGCGAGGTCCCGGACTGGGCCAGGGACGCTGCTGGCTCTGCACGCCGTCATGGATCACATGCGCCACGTCGCGCGCGACGATCCACACGCCGGGCGGCAGCTCGGGGTAGAGCCAGGCGTACGTCGGTCGCAGGAACGCCTGCCGGGTCCGGGCGAGGCCGAGGAGTTGTTTGAGAGCCATGCCGGAGTCAAAGCTCGCGGCACCGATCAATCAAGGGCGACACGTGGACGCAGTGGTGAGCGCTCGGCCCGGTGCGGCACCTCAGATCCCATGCGCCCGCGCCAGCGCCGTGATCCGATCCGCCGCCCGGAACGCGAGCGCCTGGATGGTCATGGTGGGCTGGCCCCGGCCGGACGTCACGAAGCTGCTGCCGTCGCAGATGAAGAGATTGGGCACGTCGTGCGTGCGGTGGTCCGCATTGACCACCGACGACGACGCGTCGGTCCCCATCCGGCAGGTGCCGAGCAGGTGGGCCCCGATATTCTGCGGCACGACGGGCGTGCCCCAGGCCCGCGTCGCTCCGGCCGCGTGCAACACCTCGAGCGCGCGGTCCTGCAGGAACTGCATCGTCTTCAGGTCGTCGGCGTGGTCGCGGTAGGTGACGCGGAGCGCGGGGCGGCCCCACTTGTCCTTGAGTGACGGATCGAGCGTGATGGAGTTCGATTCCACGGGGAGCGACGTGGAATGGCAGGCGACCTCCATGGTGCGGGTATAGGAGTCGTGCAGGTACTGCTTGAAATCGGCGCCCCACCGCGGCACGTCCGGCGGCAGCGCCAGCATGGCGTAGAAGATCGGGCCGAAGCTGAACCGCCCGTCGAACCCGCCGCCGCCATAGAAGCCGCGTCGAGGGTCCGCATCGTAGAAGTCGTGTACGATACGGGTGACCTCGACGCTCTTGTACTCGTTGAGTGGCTCGGAAAACGTGCCCCATGCGGACGTGTTGCCGTTCCACATGAGGCACTTGCCCACCATGCCGCTGGAATTGGCCAGACCGTCGGGAAAGCGGCTCGACGCGGACATGAGCAGGAGCCGGGCGGTTTCCGCGCCGTTGGCCGACAGCACCACCGCGCGCGCGGCCTGTTTCTGCTCCCGCCCCTTGGCGTCCCAGTAGAGCACCCCCGTGGCCCGGCCCTTGGCGTCCGTCTCCACCCGATGCACCGTCGAGCCGGGGCGCACTTCGCAGCGGCCGGTGGCCACCGCCTTGGGGATCATGCTCACGAGCGTGGACGATTTGGCGCCGAACTCGCAGCCATAGCCCATGCAGAAGCCGCAGTGATGGCAGGGCAGCCTGCCGTCGTGCGCCTCGGACAGGATGGCCATGGGCGCGGGCTGCGGGTGAAGCCCGAGCTTGCGCGCGCCTCGGCTCAGCAGCACACCGGATGACTTGACCGGCAGCGGCGGCACGGGGTAGGGACGCGATCTCGGCGGATCGAACGGTCCGGGCACGCCCGACACGCCGACTTCCCAGTCCACCTTGGTGTAATACGGCTCCAGCTCCTCGTAGCTGATCGGCCAGTCATCGAACCGCGTTCCCTCGATCGAGCCCCACCTGGTCCGCTCCCTGAAATCCACCGGATGGAAGCGCCAGAAGTTGGCCGTGAAGTGCACGCTGCTGCCGCCCACGCCCCGCGCGTACAGGAGCGGCCCCGGGAGCGACTGGGCAGTGGCGGTCTCCTCGGGAGCCTGGCGAAAGGTCTGCGGAAAGTCGCGCGGGGAGCCGGTCAGCCCGCCCAGCAGCCAGACGCCCAGCTCGTCGTGATGGAAGTCCGCAGGCTGCCGCCACGGGCCCTGCTCCAGCACCACCACGCTGAAGCCGTTCGCGGCGAGCTCCTTGGCCAGGACGCCCCCGGCAGCCCCGGAGCCGACGATCACGAAATCCACGGGCTGTGCCCGCGAGAACGTGGGCTGGCTCAATCGTCATCTCCCTTCCGCGCGTCGTAGTAGCCGAAGGGCGGCTGATAGGACGGCGCCCGCACGATGCCGAGGAGCTGCTGCGCCGCGTCCTCACGGTTGCCACCGTAGGCCGGCTCGGCAAAGGTGCCGATGATCGTGAGCATCCAGATTCCCTGGAACAGCGGGGTCGGCTCGAGATCGTGCAGCAGCGTCTTCTGATGCTCGTCATCGAGCTCGGCGAAGGGAGCGCCGCCCATCCCGCGCGCGCGCTGGTCGAGGTCGGCGAGGCCGAGGCGCATGTCGGGCAACTGATCCGCGAAGAACGACCCGAGCGCGCCGTCGGCGAAATGCACGGCGCCGGCCTCCCGCGCGCCGGGGAGGCCGCCGGACGGGAGGATCTGGGCGGCCACGGCCTCGAAGGCGCGCGCCTCCGCTTCGGCCAAGGTGCTGAACGGACGACCCTGCGCGGCGGCCTCGCGCGCATGCGCGCTGAGCGTGAGCACCAGCGGCAGATTGAGGGCCAGCCAGGCGCCACCGACCTGGGCCAGGAAGTCTCGGCGGGACGAGACCGGATCCACGGTGCCTCGTATGAAAGGGACGCGAACAAGGTCGCACTGGATTCCGGACCCCGCCAGTAGGATCGCCGAGCCGGAAGCTCGCGGCCGGGCGCGCCGCTAGTCGCGTGAGCCCGCCGCGGCCCGGCCCGCGGCCCGGCCCGTCGCCCATGCCCAGAGAAAGTTGTACCCGCCGATCGGCCCGAACGCGTCCAGCAGCTCCCCACAGAGATACAGCCCGGGGTGCAGCCGGCTCTCCATGGTGCGGGGGTCGATCTCCGCCAGGCTCACGCCGCCCCCGGTCACTTCCGCCTTCCGGTAGCCCTCGTCAGCGGTCCAGGGCAGCTCGCCCTGCACCAGCGCCTCGATCAGCCGGACGCGCTCCTCGCGCCGGAGCTGGGCGAGCGGCCGGGATGGCGGGACGCCGGCCGCGACGGCGAGCGCCTCCGCAAGCCGCTCCGGCAGCTCGCGCCTCAGCACGCCCGCGACCGTGCGCGTGCCCCGCGGCCGCAGCGCGGCTTCCCATCCGGCGGCGTCGAGTCGCGCCCACCGCACGACAAGCCGTGCGTCGGCCGTACCCGCCGTCCGGGAGCGCACCACGACATGCGATACGTCCAGCACCGACGGCCCGCTGTATCCGCGATGGGTGAAGAGGAACCCGCCGGTGGCGCTGGCGCGTCGGGTGGCATCGCTGGCGGTGATCGTGACCGGCAGCGAGACGCCGGCCAGGTCCCTGAACGGCGCCGGGTCCGATACCACCGGCGTGAGCGCCGCGTAGGTGGGATGAATCGTGTGGCCCAGTGCCGCCAGCATCGCGAGCCCGCCGCCATCGCTGCCGGTGGCGGGCACCGAAAGGCCGCCGGTGGCGATGATCACCGCGCCTACGGTGAGCGGCGGCCCGTTCGCTAGTTCCACCGTCCACCCGCCCTGCGCCGGAGCCAGGCCGCGGACCAGCGTCCCGGGCAGGAACCGGGCACCCCGCCTTGCCGCGTGCGCCAGCAGACCGTCCCGTACGTCGCGCGCCCGCTGGGACGCCGGAAAGAGCTTGGCCGATTCGGCTTCCTCGACCAGCGGCAGCGCCAGCTCCCGTTCGAAGAAGGCCACCTGGTCCGCCAGCGGCCACGACCGGAGCATCTTTCGCAGCGTATGCGGGGATGAGTCGGTGACGAACCGCCGCTCGTCCACCCTGGCCGGGAGGATGTTGCAGCGGCCGCCGCCGCTGATGAGGATCTTGCGTCCGCCGTCACGGGTACGCTCGAGCAGCAGCGTCTCGGCGCCAGCGGAGGCCGCGAAGATGGCCGCCATCGTTCCGGCGGCTCCGGCGCCGATCACGGCGACGCGGCGGGCGGCGCGCTCGGCCGGGTCAGCCACCGAGCCCGGCCAGGCTCACCAGCAGCAGGGCCAGCACGAACGACGTGATCAGGACGTAGGCGCGGTCCCGCTCTCGGAGGAACGCGACCAGCGAGAACGCCACCCGCGCCACGGGGGTGGCGATGAGCAGCAGCAGGCCAAGCTGGATGATGGCCCGGCCGCGCGCGGCGGCGGCCGCGTGCAGGATGCCGGTGACGCTTCGGAGCTCCGCCGGCTCGCCGACGAACCTGCCGTAGTGCGGCCGCGCGCCGCCGTGCCGCGTGAGGTACACCGCGCCACCCGCGAGCACCACGGCCGCGGAAAGCGCCACGCCCACCTGCAGCAGCCGCCCCAGCAACAGCTCCACCTCGTGCTCCGTCCACCCGCGGTGCGGCGCCAGGGGCGGAGCCGGGGAGTCAGATGCGGCCGGTCGCGCCATTGTAGATCATCTCCGCGCCCAGGGCGAGAATCACGAGGACGAACAGCGTACGCAGCCGGGCGGAGGCTGTCCGGGTAAGGATCCGGGCGCCGAGCATCGCCCCGCCGAGGACGCCGAGCACCACCGGCATGGCGAGTCCCGGGTCGATGTAGCCCCGGCTCAGGTAGACGCCGGCGCTTGCCGCCGCGGTCACGCCGATCATGAAATTGCTGGTCGTGGTCGAGACCTTGAATGGGAGGCACATCGCCTGGTCCATCGCGAGCACCTTGACCGCTCCGGACCCGATCCCGAGCAATCCGGACAGCGTCCCGGCGGCCGTCATGAGCGCGAATCCGAGCGGCACGCGCTGGACGTGATAGGCGCGCTCACCGTCGGCGGTAGGGTAGGAATCGTCGAGCCGCAGTCGGCGCGCGAGGGGGTCGGGTGTGGTCACCAGGCGCTCCGGTCCCGGCCGGCTCGAGGCGTACGCGGAATAGATCAGCACCACGCCGAAGACGATCGCCAGCGCCGAGGTGGAGACGACGCCGGCAAGGTAGGCGCCGAGGAGCGCGCCAACGGTCGTCGCCATCTCGAGCAGCATCCCGACCCGCACGTTGGTGTAGCCTTCCCGCACGTAGGCGGCGGCCGCGCCTGAGGAGGTCGCGATCACGGCCACGAGGGACGCGCCCACCGCGTACCGGAAGTCGATGCCGAAGCCGAGCGTGAGGAGGGGCACGATCACCACGCCGCCGCCCAGGCCGGTCAAGGCGCCGAGCAGCCCGGCGGTGAACGAGCCGAGCGCGACGAGGAGGGAGAACAGGAGAACCGTCACCGGGGACAACTATAACCAGCAGCGAAGGGGGACGCGCACGGGCCGGGCAGCGGCCACTGGCGGAGCGTCCGCCCCGGACGTAACATCTCCCGTCCGTTCCCTCCTCGTGGGGAGGGCTCTTGGCCGTGCACCCAGGCCCCCGGAGCCCGTCATGCCCACGACGCTTGACCTTTCCCGTACCCCTCACACACTCCCCCCCGGACTCCCCGACGTCGAATCGGTGAGCGTGCTTCCCCGGGCCGACGCGTTCGACAGCCCCGAGTGGATGTTCGAGCCGGAATACGACGGCCTTCCGGCCCGACTCTACGCGTCGGGGATGGACTGCGAGCTCCGGATGCTGCGCGAGGTCCGCTTCGACGGCGAGGCGGAGCTTCGCCAGCGGGTGGCGCGGGTGATCGGCGGCCGGGAGGCCATTCTCGACGGCGTCATCGTCTCGCTCGACCGCAAGGGCAAGCCGAATCTGCGCGACCTGCTTCAGGGCCGGGGCTTCCTCGCGTTCGCCGCGTCGGACCTGCTCTGGCTCGACGGTCGCGACCTCCGCCCGCTGCCCCTGGCCGAGCGGAAGGCGCGGCTGGCACGACGCTGCTGCCGTCCGACACCGGGCCGCTCTACAAGATCTTTACCCTGGAGGAGCACGGCCGCGCGCTGTTCGCGACCGCGCGGAAGATGGACCTGGCGGGAATCGTGGCCAAGCGGACGTGCGACGCCTACGGACCCGGCACCACCTGGTACCGGGTCCGTAACGGGGCGCGCCGCGCGAGCGCCGCGCTCCCGATGGCCTGAAGCCGTCGACTCGCGAAGATATCAGGTCGAGAGCACGACCTTCTCGCAGTTGTCGCGCTTGTGCAGGAACATGTCGTAGCCCGTCGGCGCGTCCTCCAGCCGCATGCGGTGGGTGATGACGAAGCTGGGGTCGATCTCGCCCCGCTCGATCCGCTCGAGCAGCGGCCGCATGTAGCGGTGCACGTGGCACTGGCCCGTCCGGATGGTGAGTGACCGGTTCATCAGCGACCCCATCGGGAACTTGTCGATGAACCCGCCGTAGACGCCGATCACCGAGACCGTGCCCCCGTTGCGGCACGCCTGGATGGCCTCGCGCAGCGCGATGGGCCGGTCGGTCTCCAGCATCAGCGCCTGCTTGGCGCGGTCGTAGGCGTACGATCGCCGTGGGTCCGTGGGCCTCCATGCCCACGGCGTCGATGCACGCGTCCGGACCGCGGCCGCCGGTCAGCTCGTTGAGGCGCTCGAGGACGCTGGTCCTCCTCGTAGTTGATCGTCTCCGCGCGCCGGCCTCGCTCCCGCGGCCATCTGCAGCCGGTAGGGGAAGCGGTCGATCGCGATGACGCGCTCCGCGCCGAGCAGGTAGGCGCTGGCCATCGCGAAGTGGCCGACCGGGCCCGCGCCCCACACGGCGATCACGTCGCCCGGCTTGATGTTGCACATCTCGGCGCCCATGTAGCCGGTCGGGAAGATGTCCGACAGGAACAGCGCCTGCTCGTCCGGCATCCCGTCGGGAACCTTGATGCGGTCCCACGTCGGCGAAGGGCACGCGGACGTACTCCGCCTGTCCGCCCGCGAACCCGCCGAGCAGATGCGAGTAGCCGAAGATGCCCGGCGGGCGAGTGCCCCAGAGCTTCTCCGCCATCCAGCCGTTCGGGTTGGAGTTCTCGCAGACCGAGAAGAGGTCCTGCCGGCACATGGCGCAGCGTCGCCGCAGGCGATGGGAAACGGCACGACCACGCGGTCGCCGGTCTTGAGGTTCCGCACCCCGGCCCGACTTCCACGACCTCGCCCATGAACTCGTGGCCCAGGACGTCGCCCCGCTCCATGCCGGGCACGAAACCGTTGTACAGGTGCAGGTCGGAGCCGCAGATGGCCGTCGACGTGACCCGCAGGATCGCGTCCTGCGTGTTGAGGATCTTGGGATCGGGGACTTCCTCGACCCGGACGTTCTTCTTGCCCATCCAGCAGACGGCTTTCATCGCGATGGCTCCTTCCAGGCTTCCTGCTCGATGACGCGCGGAGCGTCCGGATCTCGTCCAGCTCCGGCGGGCGCGCCGGGTGCGGGCCGGGGTGAGGGTGGCGTCGGACCGGACGACTTCGCCGAGCTCCATGACCTGCTTGAACCGGCGGAGGTCGCTCGAGAGCTGCTGGCAAGGCTCCTCGCCGAAGAGCTTGGCGATGCGCGGCCATCTGCCGCCGGGTGGGTCGTAGCGGAGCTCGACCCGCACCTCGGTGCCGGCCGCCCGGTGCGTCGAGGAACCGGACGCTGCCGATGTTGGACACATCGGCGCCGGCAGCGAGCGCCAGGCGATGAGCTCGTTCGGCCGGTCGTCGGTGATCTCGGCATCCCACTCCACCGTCGTCCCGGCCGGGGCGCGGGCCTTCCAGTGGAGCGCCGGCTCCAGCACCCGGACCGACTCGAGGTGCTCCATGAAGCGGGGCAGGTTCTCGAAGTCGTGCCAGAAGCAGTAGACTTCCTCGCGCGGGCGGGTGAGCGTGATCGCCCGGGTCACGTGGATGCCGCCGCGGGGCTTCCCGTCGGCGCCGTTGCCGGTGCCGGCGTGCAATTTCTGGGCGGTGAGCGCGTCGAGGACGGTCACGCCGATGACGGCGGCCGTCGCCGCCGCCACCCGGTTGCGCTCGCTCGAGTCGGAGCGCAGCGCGCGGCCCAGCAGGTGCGAGATCCATCATGTCGCCGCCCACCCGATTCCACATCGGGAGCGCCGACCGGGGCCGCGCGAGGACGGCCACGCCGCTCGCGATCTCGCGCAGCCCCAGCGCGAACAGGGTGTTGCGGTTATCGTCGTCGTCGTTCACGCCGATCATGCGCGCCAGGCTGCGCGGCGCGCCGAGCTCGGCGAGGCCCAGGCCGATACTGAACCAGCCGAGTCCGCGGGCGACGCGCTCGGGGTCCTCGAACAGCCCCTGTGATGTCCCGCCCTGGTCGGTGCGGTGTGTTGCCGTGGTCATCGTTCCTCCTGCGGTGCTATGGTGCCGGGCAGCGTGCTGTCTCGGCGGATACCCGCCGCCACGTCATCGCTGTCGAGTGAAGTGCAGAGGCGGGACCGCGAACTGGACGCGGCATAGGTTCGGGACAGTTAACCGGCGGTGACCGCGGCGTCGGTGACCGCTGTCACCAGGTGTCGAGCTGGGATTGCACCGCGCGCAGGAGATCGGGGAGGTCGAACGGCGGGGCAAGGCAGCGTGAGCCCGGCGGCAGCGGCGCGGTGCCGGCGAGGCGGTGGTCGCGCTCGTCCGCCACGGCGAGAATGGGGGCGGAGGGCGCAAGCGCGCGGAGCCGGTGCGCGGCGGCGGCGGTATCCGCATCGAGCAGGCGCGCACCCAGGACGATGAGCTGCAGGGTCTCGCCCTCCGAGGGTGCCGGCATGGCCGCGGGCACCTGCGCCAGCGCGGTCACGCGGTAGCCGGCGTCCTGGAGTACCTTGCTGATCGTCCGGCGCAGCATCGGCTCGGGCTCAACCAGCAGAATACGGGGAGAAGAGGGGAAGGGAAGGCACCGTTGATCAATGTCCCGGCCGCGAGCATCATTGGGCAATAGGCAGAACCGCCCCCCGGCAACCCGCCGGGGGGTCACACACGGCGAGACTCACGACATGCACCCGCAACGCCGCCCGATCCCGGCAGGCATTCTCTTCGGCCGGACCTTCCTCCGGCACCCCCGCATGCTGGGATCGGTGGTGCCGAGCAGCAGGTTCCTCATCTCCCGGGTTCTTCGCCCCGTGGACTGGCCGCGCACCCGGGTGGTGGTGGAAGCCGGGCCCGGGGTCGGGACGCTCACCACGGCGATCCTTGACCGGCTCGGCGGTGACGGGGCGCTGGTGGCGTTCGAGATGAACCCCACGTTCGTCTCCCACCTCCGCCGCCAGATTCCCGACCGCCGCCTGGTCGTCCTGCATCGGACGGCCGCGGAAGCGGAGACCGCGCTGGCGGAGCGGGGTATGGGATCGGTCGACCTGCTGGTGTCCGGCATCCCGCTGAGCGGACTCTCGCGCGGGGCCCGGCTGGAGCTGCTCGAGGGCTGGCGCCGGCTGCTCCGGCCCGGCGGCGAGCTGCTGGTCTATCAATTCACCCGCTCGGCACTGCCCGATCTGCGGCGCATCTTCGGACGGGTCCGGCGGGAGTTCGAGCCGCTCAACGTGCTGCCGGCCTGGGTGTTCCGCTGCCATGCGCCATAGCCTCCGCTACCCCGGCGCTTCCGAGCCCGCGAGCTCGCCCGTCTCGAGCAGTCGTTTGAGAGTGCGCAGGTCGCTCCGCACCTGCCGGGCGGGGTCATCGCCCATCAGCTTCGACACGACGCGCCCCAGGCGGCCGCCCGGCGGGGCGTAGCGCAGCTCCACCACCACCTCGGTCGCCATCCCGCCGGCTGCCGGTGCGAACATGACGGATCCGCGGTTGTCCACGGCCGCCTCGCCGATCGAGCGCCAGGCGATGAGCTGGTGCGGCCGGTCCTCCACGATTTCCGCATCCCACTCCGCGCCCACTCCTGCCGGGCCCGCCGCCGTCCAGCGGGACCGCCGTTCGTCCACCACCTCCACTGCCAGCAGGTGCTCCATGAACCGGGGCAGATTCCGCAGGTCACGCCAGAACACGTAGAGCGCTTCGGCCGGGGCGGCGATGGTCGTGGTCTCGCGGACCTCGATGCCTCGGGTGGGCGCCTGGCCCGTTCCCTCGTCGTGGGCAGCAGCCGGGAGGCGCAGTATGCGTCCAGCGCGGCGACACCCGCCACCGCGCCCATGGCGGCGAGCAATCGGGTCCGATCCGCCCCCTTCTCATCGAGCGCGCGTCCCCAGGAACAGCAGGTCCATCGCGTCGCCCGCCACCCGGGACCAGATCCAGCTCGACGACCCGGGGTTCGCCAGGATGCCGATGCCGCTCGCGAGCTCGCGCGCGCCGAAGGCGCGGAGCACGGGCCGATGGCTTCCCCGCTCGGGCAGCCCGACGAGGCGAGCGTGGCGTCGGTCGCCACGAGCTCGGCGAGCCCAGGCCGATGCTGAACCAGCCAAGACCGCGGGCGAGCGGGCCGGCCGGTTCCGGGTTCGGAGAAGTCGCTGGAGTCATCGGGTCCTCGTCGACGGAAAGGAGAGGTCGAGCGGCAACCCCTGCCGCCCATGCAATCATACGCGACTCGCATATGCTCGCATATGCGCCGGCGCGCCCGGCTCCCACCGTGACCTCAATCACCGGGTTGCGCGCCGTGACGGGCTTGCCTAGTATTGCCGCTGCTGTTGAACAGCCGTTCAATGATTTGCCTGAGGCTGCGCCGCATTGACGTCCGATTCTCCCTCCTCCGAACCCGCCAACTGCCCCAAGTGGCAGCGACGTCCCGCGTCCCGTCCCCGGGAGATCCTCGACGCCGCGCTCGCCGCCTTCGCGGAAGCCGGGTACGAGGGTGCCACCATCGCCGACGTAGCCCGGCGGGCGCGGCGTGAGCCCGGGGCTGGTGGTGCACTACTTCCGGACCAAGGCGGAGCTGTTCGCGGCGGTGATCGAGGATCGGTTCGTCGGGTTCGTCGCGGGCGAGGAGGCGCTGCTCGCCGGCCACCAGGGGTCGTACCGCGAGCTGCTCGAGCAGGTGGTCCGGCGGCTGTGGGACCACCTGGGTGAGCCCGGCATCATCGAGCTCGGGATCCTGGTGAAGGCCGAGCGCGCCGACTTCCCCGAGGCCACCCGGACCCTGTTCCGGGAGCTGGCCGAGCGGTGGCGCCGGCTGTTCGAGGCGGTGCTCGCGGCCGGCGCCCAGCGGGGCGAGTTCCGCTGGCACGGTCCCCATGCCGCACGGGTGATCGGACCGGCCATCGTGGGCGTGTTCGAGTCGTCCCGGTGTTTTCGCGCCTTCGACCGGCGCCCCTCGTCGCCCGACGAGCTGTGGCACGCGCTGCTGAGTCTGCTCGAGCACGGCGTGCTCGCCGACGTGGCGTGTGTGAACCGGAGCCATCAAGGAGTAACCCAATGAGAAGCGCGCTGGCCGTCGTTCTCCTCGCGGGCGTCGGTGCCTGCCACAAGGAGGCCAAGGCGCCTCCGGCCCCGCCGCCCGCCGAGGTGAGCGTCGTCTCCGTGACCCCTCGGACGCTGCCGCTCAGCTACGAGTTCGTCGGCGAGGTGCAGCCGACCCGCCGGGTCGAAGTGCGCGCGCGGGTGGACGGGATCATCGAGTCGCGCCCGTTCACCGAGGGCTCGTTCGTCAAGCCGGGCGACGTGCTCTACCGGCTGGAGCGGGTCCGCTACGATGCCGCCTACCGGAGCGCGGCCGCGCGGCTGGCCAACGCCAAGCGGGCGCTGGCGCGGCTGGAGCCGCTGCTCCAGCGCAATGCGGTGGCGCAGCAGGACGTGGACAACGCCCGGACGGAGGTCGAGTCGGCGCAGGCGGCGTTCGACGACGCGCAGAAGAATCGCGAGGACGCGGTGGTGCGCGCCGAGATCGCGGGCCGGGTGGGCCGCACGCTGCTGGAGGTCGGCGCCCGCGTCACCGGTCCCGGTGACCTCCTGACCACGATAGAGCAGCTCGACCCGGTGTACGTCGTGTTCCGCCCGTCGTCGCAGGACCTGCTCCGCTGGCGTCAGGACCCGCAGGCGCGCGCGCTGATCCGCCCCGGCAGCCCGCTGGTCGTGAAGGTGGTGCTGCCGGACGGCACCGAGCTGCCGCGGACGGGGAAGCTCGATTACGTGAGCCCCTCGCTCGATCCGGCCACCGGGACGCAGGAGTTCCGGGCGCTCTTCGCCAACAAGGACCTGGCGCTCGTGAGCGGCCAGTTCGTCCGCGTCCGGCTGGAAGGCTTCGAGCGCGACAGCACGCTCGCCGTGCCGCGGCGCGCGGTGCAGCAGTCGCTGGGGCGCCAGTTCGTACTCGTCGTCGGCAAGGGCGACACCGTCGTGACGCGGGACGTGGAGACCGGCGCCTGGAGCGGCGACGCCTGGATCATCGAGCGCGGGCTCGCCGTTGGCGATCGCGTCGTCGTGGATGGGGTGCAGAAGGCGGCCCCGGGCCAGCCGGTGCACCCGGTGCCCCTGCGTGACAGCACCCGCTCGGTGGCGCAGACCGGAGGCCCGCAGTGACCCACGCACCGAGGACCGGGGGCGAGCCCCCGGTCATCCGTTATTTCTTTATCCGCCGGCCGGTCCTGGCCGCGGTGATCTCGATCGTGATCGTGCTGCTGGGCGGCTTCTGCCTGATGCAGCTTCCGATCGCGCGCTATCCCCAGATCACGCCGCCGGCCGTGCAGGTCTCGGCGGTGTACCCCGGCGCCACGGCGGAAGACGTGGCCCAGGCGGTGGCGGCGCCGATCGAGCAGCAGCTCTCGGGACTGGACGGCCTGCTGTACTACCGGTCATCCAACTCCAGCAGCGGCATCATGAATCTGCAGGTGTACTTCGACATCAGCCGCGATCCCGATCTCGCGGCCGTCGACGTGCAGAACGCCATCAAGGTGGCCGAGCCGCAGCTCCCCGAGGAGGTGCGGCGCCAGGGCGTGACCATCCGGAAGTCGCAGACCGACATCCTGCTCGTCGCCTCTCTCTACTCGGACGACCCGCGGTTCGACGCCACGTATCTCACGAACTACGCCAAGCTGTATGTGGTGGACGAGCTCAAGCGGCTCAACGGCGTGGGCGACGCCACGGCGTTCGGCGGCCTCGACTTCGCGATGACGATCCGGCTCGACCCCGACCGCATGGCGCAGCTCGGCCTGACGGTGGGTGACGTGCGCGACGCGGTCCAGGAGCAGAACGCCACCAACCCCGCCGGGACGCTCGGCCGGGAGCCGGCGCCGGCGGGCACCGAGTTCACTCTGCCCGTGACGGCGCTCGGCCGCCTGCAGACGCCCGACCAGTTCGCCGACATCATCGTCCGGGCGCGCGAAGACGGCTCGTTCGTGCGGGTGCGCGACATCGGTACGGTGGAGCTCACCTCGCAGAACCTCGACCTGATCGGGCGGTTCGACGGCAAGCCCACCGCGAACATCCTCATCTATCTCCGCCCGGGCGCCAACCAGCTCGAGGTGCGCAAAGCGTTTCAGAAACGGATGGAGGAGCTGGCGCTCGGCTTCCCGGCGGGCGTGAAGTGGCAGGTGCCCTTCGACGCGACGCCGTTCGTCACGGCCTCGATCGAGGAGGTCGCGAAGACGCTGGGCGAGGCGATGCTGCTGGTGACGCTGGTGGTGTTCCTCTTCCTCCAGAGCTGGCGGGCCACGCTGATCCCGATTCTGGCGGTCCCGGTGAGCGTGATCGGCACGTTCCTCGGGCTCTTCGCGCTGGGGTACTCGATCAACGTGCTCACCCTGTTCGCCCTGGTGCTCGCGATCGGCATCGTGGTGGACGACGCCATCGTCGTGATCGAGAACGTCGAACGCATCATGGACGAGGAAAAATTACCGGCCCCGGTGGCCGCCGACCGCGCCATGCAGCAGGTGGCGTCGGCGCTGGTGGCCATCGTGCTCGTCCTCTGCTCCGTGTTCGTGCCGGTGGCGTTCCTCGGCGGCATCACGGGGACGATGCTCCGCCAGTTCGCGGTGACGCTCGTGGTGGCCGTGCTGCTCTCCGGGCTCGTCGCCCTGACGCTCACGCCCGCGCTCTGCGCGCTCCTCCTCAAGGAAACGCCGCACGAGACCCACAACCGGTTCTTCCGGAGGTTCAACGACCTGTTCGACCGGACCACGGGCGGCTACTCGCGCAACGTCGGCCGGGTGCTCCGGCGGCCGAAGGCGGGGTTCGCGGCGTTCGCGGTGCTGCTGGCGCTGACGTTCGTCCTCTTCCGGAGCGTGCCGAGGGCGTTCATTCCGACGGAGGACAAGGGCTTCTTCGTGATCGCGATCCAGCTCCCCGACGGCGCCTCGCGCCAGCGGACCGACAAGGTGGTGGAGCGCGTCGAGGGCATCCTGCGCAAGGACCCGGCGATCGAGCACTTCGTGGATCTCGTGGGCTTCAACCTGCTGGCGCAGGCCAACCAGCCGAACGGAGCCACGATCTTCATCAACCTCAAGGACTGGAGCGAGCGGGGCAAGAAGGACGCGCTCGATAAGGTGCTCGCCCGGGTGAACGGACAGCTCTTCGGTCTCAAGGACGCGCTCGCGTTCGGCTTCAACTTTCCCGAGATCCCGGGCCTGGGCTCGACGGCGGGGCTGGAGCTCAACCTGCAGGCGCGGAGCGGGCAGGACGTGCAGACGTTCTCGCGCCAGGTGCAGGCGGCCGTGGCCGACATCGGCAAGCTGCCCGAGACCCCGGCCGCGGCCACGACGTTCCGGGCGGAGGTGCCCCAGGTCTTCGTCCAGGTTGACCGGGAGACGGCCAAGGCCCGCGGCGTCAAGCTGGGCGATCTCTTCGCCTCCCTCCAGGCGATGCTCTCGTCGCTCTACATCAACGACTTCAACCTGTACGGCCGCACCTACCGGGTGCAGGCCGAGGCCCAGCCCCGCTTCCGGCAGACGCCGGAGGATCTGGGGCGGCTGTATGTCCGGGCGGAGGATGCCAAGGACAAGGAGATGATCCCGCTCTCGGCGCTGATCCGGACGGAGTTCCGCGGCGCGCCAAGCGTGTTGAGCCGGTTCAACGGGTTCACCTCGGCGCTGGTGACGGCGTCGGCGCCGCCAGGGGTGAGCTCGGGCGAGCAGCTCGACGCCGTGGAGCAGTTGCTTCGCACCAAGTACGAGCCGCAGGGCCTCGGCTTCGCCTACAGCGGGCAATCGTACCAGGAGCGGGCGTCCGGCGGGCAGGCGGGCCTCGTCTTCGGCCTCGGACTGATCCTCGTGTTCCTGGTGCTCGCCGCGCAGTACGAGAGCTGGTCCATCCCGTTCGCGGTCATCCTCGGCGTCCCCTTCGGCGTCCTGGGGTCGTTCCTCGGCGTGTGGCTCCGCGACATCCCGAGCGACATTTATTTCCAGGTCGGTCTCATCACGGTGGTGGGGCTCGCGGCCAAGAACGCGATCCTGATCGTGGAGTTCGCCAACGCGCTTCGCGCCCAGGGCGCCGGAGTGCTGGAGGCGGCCACCGAAGCCGCGCGCGAACGGTTCCGGCCCATCCTCATGACGTCCTTCGCGTTCATCCTGGGCGTGGCGCCGCTCACCATCGCGAGCGGCGCGGGCGCGGCCAGCCGGCATTCCCTCGGCACCGCGGTGTTCTTCGGTATGCTCGGGGCCACGCTGGTGGCGATCTTCTTCATCCCGCTCTTCTTCGCCGTGATTCGCGGGCTCGCCGAGCGGTTCGGTCGGCGGACCCACGCTGCCGCGGCGCCGGCTCCCGTCGAGGAGGGCGCATGAGGCGGGGCGCGTGGGGGCTGGCCGCGGGGGTGCTCCTCACCGCGTGCGCGGTGGGCCCCGGCTACCACGAGCCCGCGGTGGCGCCGGCGGGAACGGCCCTTCGGGTGAAGCCGGACTCCGCGGCACTCCGGAGCTTCTACGATTCCCTGGCCACCACGGCGGATTCGGTCACCGAGCAGGCGCGGCCCTCGGCGGGCGGGCCGGCCCCGCTCGTGGCCGATTCGACCGACCTCCGCTGGCTCGAGGTGCTGCGGGACACTACGCTCATCGGGCTGGTCCGCGCCGCGGTGCGAGACAACCGCGACGTGCAGACGGCGCAGGCCCGCATCCGGGAGTTCCGCGCACAACTTGGCGTCACCCGCGCGGACCTGCTGCCGCAGCTCTCGGCCAACGGCGCGGTGAGCACCAACCAGATCGCCATCGGCGCGTTCCCCCCGGTGCAATTCGACGCCTTCCGGGTTACGGCCGATCTTGCCTGGGAGCTCGATTTCTGGGGACGGATCCGCCGCGGGGTACAGGCCTCGCGAGCCGACGTGCAGGCGGAGGAGGCGACCTACCGCGCGACACTGCTGTCGCTGGTGAGCGACGTCGCCACCGCGTATCTCGGTCTGGTCGAGCTCACCCAGGAAGAGGCCATCGCCGAGCGCACCCTGACCTCGCGCCGGAGCACGCTGGCGCTGGCGCGCGACCGGTTCGCTCGGGGCGTCATCTCCGCGCTCGACGTGCACCAGTTCGAGGCCGAGGTGGCGGTGCCCGCGGCGGCCCTGGCCCAGGCACGCCGCTTCCGCGCCGAGCGCGAGCACCAGTTGGCGCAACTGGTGGGACGGCTGCCGTTCGACGTCCCGGCCGGCGCCGACCTGGCGAGCGCCGTGCAGCGCGTCCGGGTGCCCGACTCCATTCCGGCCACGCTGCTGGGCCGCCGGCCGGACGTCCAGGCGGCCGAGCGGGTGTACGCCGGGTCGGTGGCCCGAATCGGGGTGGCGCAGGCGGCACGGCTCCCGCGCATCAGCATTACCGGCAACTACGGCAGCCAGGCCACCACGGCCGGCGACCTCTTCACCAACAACACCGAGGTCTACCAGCTTCAGGGAGGCATCTCGGTCCCGCTCTTCACCGGCGGGCGGCTGACCAATCAGGTCCGGGTGGCCCAGGCGCGCTCCGAGCAGGCCCGGCTCCAGTTCGAGGGCACGGTCCTGCAGGCGTTCCGCGAGGCGAATGACGCCCTGGTCGCGGTGCGGACCAGCCGGGACCAGCGGGTGGCCCAGGCCAGCCAGGTGGCAGCGCTGCGCCAGGCCACCGAGCTGGCCGAGCTCCGCTATCGCGGCGGCGTAGCGAGTTATCTCGAGGTGCTCGATGCCCAGCGCGGGCTGTTCGGCGCGGAGCTGGCGTTGAGCCAGGCGCAATTACTCGAGCTCGGCTCGGTGGTGCAGCTCTTCCGGGCGCTGGGGGGGAGCTGGGAGTAGGACGGGAGGGCGGGCGGGGCGGGCGGGCGGGCGGGGCGGGCGGGCGGGCGGGCGGTCGGGCGGGCGATTCGGCGACCGGGCTGGCGGGCGCGCGCGGGAAGTCGAATCGTGCCAGCTTGTCATCCCGAGCGCAGCGAGGGATCTACTCACCCGGGTCCGAACTCGGCCCCGCAAGATCCCTCGCTGCGCTCGGGATGACAGTGCTGTGCTCAATCACTACCCCGCCTGCCCGCCTGCCCTGACCGCCCGCCCTCCCGCCCGATTTCAAATATCCGAACGGCCCCCGGCGAGAGCCCGACATCCCGGATCCTTCGCCCGTCCGCGGCAGGCCACTGCCGACTGGAGCCGTCGATCTCGTACAGCGTGACCTCGCCAACGTCGTGACGTAGACGGAGCTCGACGGTGGGGCTGCCGGTTCTGTCCCAGACGAACGCAAGCCGGCGTCCGTCGGGGCGGACGAAGAGGTGGTGGTACAGTTCGCCCGGCGCGCCACGCGTCACGCGCACGTCGAGATCTCCGTCCGCCACCGTGATCGAGTCGCCGCCGAACAGCCGGACCAGCAGCCGCACGGTCGCGAACGCCGGCTTGGGTGTCCCGTCCCGCCGCACCAATCCGAGATAATAGTTTGGCGCGTCGCCGATTACCGGCGTGTCGAGCCGCTGGTCGCGGATCTCGTAGATGCCGAGATGCTCGACCCGTGGCGCGGCCAGGAAGGTGGCGAAGGCGCGCGCCCACCATTGGGCCTGCTCACCCTCGGATCTCGAGGGCGTGGTCGCGAACCCGGTCTCGTTGATCCATACCGGCCGGCGCCCGCAGAGCGAGTCGGCGGCGGGCAGGAACGCCGCCGCGAAGCCCGGGCCGAGGTAGCGCTCCACGCTCACGGAGTCCGGGGTCCACGTTTCGGGGTAGGCGTGGAACGGCAGGACGTCGAACACGGCGCCGCCCGTCCCCCTGGCGCAGGCGTGCTCCAGCCACTCGGCGTCGGGCCAGACCATGCCGCCGAGCAGAACCGCGGCGGCGGGGTCGCCGCGGCGGACGGCGGCCGCGCCCGCGCGAAGCACGGCCGCGTACTCATCCGCGCTGCCGTCCCACCAGAGCGGCACATTCTCTTCATTGTAGATCTCGTACGAGCGCACCGAGTACGGGGCGAGCGCCCGCGCCACGGTTTCGACGAAGCGCGACCACTCCCCCACCCGCTTCGGCGGATCGTTCCATGCCTGGTCGTCGCGGCCGCCGCGGGCAGCCCACGCCGGGGTGTAGCCAAGGTAGGGGCGGAGCGCGATCCCCATGCTGTCGGCCAGCGCGGCAAAGGCCCGGAGCCACGCGAGATCGTACCGGCCGGGCTCGGGCTCGTAGTCGTCCCAGCCGAAGCTGCCCCGCCAGACCGTCACGCCGAGCTCGCGGAGCAACGTGAAGTCGCGCGCCACCAGCCGCAGGTCGGTGCCCTTGTCGTAGTCCTCGAGCACCGCGAACGAGATCGGCTTGACGACGGGGGGCGTGCGGGCCGGTGCGCAGGCGAGGAACAGCGCGAGGACGGCGGCCGCCGCGGCGCGCGGCGAGGGGGTCATTCCCCTCCCGCCCCACGCGCTTCCGCCCACACCCGCTGGAGCAGGTCCCGGCTGTAGGCCAGGTGGTGGCTGTCCGGCGTGAACACCTCGAGCGTGATGGTTCCGTCGTAGCCGCTCGCCTGCAGGAGGCGCACCGACCGACGCAGGTCCACCGTGCCCGTTCCGAGCGGGAGGTGGAGATCGGCGCCCCCTCCCTTGTTGTCATGCAGGTGCACGTGGCGGAGGCGGGTGCCGTAGGCCGCGATCAGCTCGTCCATCGTGCTCGCCGCCGCCATGAGGTTCGCATGGCCGATATCGAGGTGGAGCCCCAGCTCGGGGAGTGGATCGAGCAGCTCCCCGAGCTGCGCCGCGGTATTGAAGTCACCCGGCAGGTTCTCGAGCATGAGGCCCACGCCATGGCTCTCCGCGTAGGGCATGAGCTCGCGCAGCGTCTCCAGATTGCGGTTGATGAAGAACCGCCGGTCATGCATCGGCGCGTGGCGGTCGGGGTGGAGATTCATGTAGCGCGCGCCAACGGTGGCGAACACGTCGATGCAGCGGCGCAGCTCGAGCACGGCGGCGCGGCGGATCTCCTCGATCCCGCTCGCGAGCGGTAGATAGTAGGCAGTGTGGCCCACGACCGCGAGCCCGTGCTGCTCGAGCGCGCGCCGTAGCCGAACCGGGTCCACCAGCCAGGATGCGGCACTCGGGGGCTCGAGCGTCAGGTCGACGAACCCGAAGCCCAGCGACGCGATCCATTCGATCTGCTGGAGCGGATCGCGGGCGGGGTGGTTCATCGCGCCGATCAGCACCCGGCCGTCAGTCTCCGGGTGCCACGCCGCGGAACCAGGGGCGGCTGTCGAGCAGGTCCGCGCGGACCCGGGTAATGCCGGGGTCGGGGTTCGGGTCCGGAGCGCGCACGCCGGCAGCGGCCCAGACGAACGCTGGCACGTCCGCCGCACGGGCGGGCGCGAGCCAGCCGAACACCGACAGCGCAGCCCCGAGGAGCGCCACGTCGGCCGCCAGCTTGGCCACCAGCCGCTCCCAATCCAGCCCAGGGGCCAGCGCATCGATCAGGTTCAGGACATCCATCCAGTCCGAGCGTTCGCGCTGCAACACGTAGAGCTTGCTCCAGATCAGTTCCTCTGCGGGGATCGACCGTACCCGCTGGTCGCGGAGCTCCACCTCCGGTCCGAGCGTGAGCCAGTCCAGGTCCACGTAGGTTCGCAGGTTGGCCATTGCCCAGATGGCGTCGACCAGGCTGTCATCCTCGGACGCGCGGTAGATCCAGGCCCGATCGTAGGGCGCATGGGCGTGGATGTCCACCAGGCCAGCGCGGGTCATCGCGGCGATGGTTCGATCCCGATCCTCTGGCAGAATGTAGAGGTCGAAGTCCTTCGTGTTCCGCAGCTCCGCGGTGTAGGTGGCCAGGGCGAACGCGCCGCCGAACGCCGCGGGAATGCCTGCCGCGCGCAACTCCTCCAGCACGCGGCGGTAGACGCGCCACTGAGGGTCCGGAATCTCCAGGGCCCACGCCGCGCTGATGGGCGGCGGGCCCCGGCCGCCTGTCTGGATCATGGAACGCCCTCCGATTCACTCTGGTCGAGCGGCGCGCGAAGGGCTGTGACCCGCCGCACCGCCGCGCCGCCGCGTTCGGCGCAGCATGCGCTTGAGGCGGAATAACCATGGCACGATTGCGGAAGGTGCAGCGCGCGCTCCGGAGCACGTTCGGACTCGACCGGCTCCGTCCCGGGCAGGCGGAGGTGATCCGCGCCGTCCTGGACGGCCAGGACGTGCTCGCCCTGATGCCGACGGGCGCGGGGAAGTCACTCTGCTATCAGCTCCCGGCGCTCCAGCTCGCGGGAACCACGGTCATCGTCAGTCCACTGATCGCGCTCATGAAAGACCGGGTGGAAAAGCTGCACGAGCTCGGCCTCAAGGCGGTCGGAGTGAACAGCACCCTGACCGAACGGGCCGAGGCGGCGGCCATCGAGGAAATCGAACGGGCGCGAAGCGAGTTCGTCTTCACGACGCCCGAGCGACTGGCCGAGCCGGAATTCGTCGAGACCCTGCGCCAGACGACCATCGATTTCATCGTGGTGGACGAGGCGCACTGCATTTCCCAGTGGGGACACGATTTTCGGCCGTCCTACCTGGCGCTGCGCGAATCGTTCCGGGCCATGGGCGATCCGCCGATCCTCGCACTCACGGCCACCGCCACCGAGGAAGTGGTGGAGGACATCCGCCACCAGCTCGGCCGGCCGGACATGCGGGTGATCAATGCCGGCATCTATCGCCCGAACCTCGCGTTCGAGGTGCGCCACCTCTCTGGCGACGCCGAGAAGCAGGCCGAGTTGTTCGGATTGCTGCGCGACGAGCGCGGCCCCTCGATCGTGTATACCGCCACCGTGCGGCACGCCGGCATGCTCGCGCCTGTGTTGCAGAGCGAGGGCATCGAGGCGCTCGCCTACCACGGGCGAATGGCCAAAGCCAAGCGGACCGAGGCGCAGGACCGGTTCATGGCCGGTCAACTTCCCGTCATCGTCGCGACGAACGCATTCGGGCTCGGCATCGACAAGCCGGACATTCGCATGGTCGTCCACTACGACGTGCCCGGCTCGGTGGAGGCCTACTACCAGGAAGCCGGCCGAGCGGGGCGGGACGGGGAACCCGCCCGGTGCGCGCTGCTCTACGATCGGACGGATCGCCGCACCCAGCTCTTCTTCATGGGCGGCCGGTATCCCTCGCTGGATGACGCCCGGTCCGTGGTGGCGGCGCTGCGGGCCGCGGATGGCGAGTCGCTCCCGCTGGCGCGCCTCAGGGACGAGAGCGGCGGCGTCGGCCGGGACCGCATCCGGGTCATCCTCGCGCTCCTCAAGGAGGGAAAGCTGGTGCGCGAACGGCGCGGCGCCCGGTTCGCGCTGGTGCGTGAGGTCGAGGACGGAGAACTGGTGAAGCTCGCGCAGGCCTGGCCCGCCCGGGCCCAAGCCGACCGGGAGAAGCTCGAGCGCATGGAAGGCTATGCCCGCACAGCGCGGTGCCGGTGGCGGTATCTCCACGACTATTTCGGCGAGGAGTCGCCGGTCAGGCTCTGCGGGACCTGCGACAACTGCGTGAAAGGCCTGGCGGCCCGGGCGGAAGGCGACTGAGCCCGCGTCCCTTCGCGTTCCGGGGGGCGCCCCGTAGATTCGGGGCGATGCTGCTTCGTTCGCTTCAATCCGCTCTCCTGCTGCTCGCGCTGCCAGCCGTGCTGCCCGCCCAGGCACCGTCCGCGTCGGCCCCGCCCACGTCGGCACCGCGCCGGCGCGCCTCCGTCGGTGCCGAGGTCGGCTACTCACGGACCACGCTGAGCGGGCCCGACGCCCAGGGGCTTCGGAGCCGGCAGGGCGCGATCACCGGCCTCTTCGTACAGGCTCCGCTCGGCGGCCCGCTGAGCCTCCGGCCCGAGCTCCTCTTCGCCCTCAAGGGCGGGCGGGCAGAGGCCAACGTCGAAGGCGGCGGCACGGCCCAGCTCGACATCGAGCTCGCCTACATCGAGGTCCCGCTGCTGCTCCGGGTCGGCCTGCCGCGGGGCCGCGTCCGGCCGATGCTGTTCGGCGGCCCCGCCGGCGCGCTCCAGATCGGGTGCGACCTGCAGCTCATCGGCTCCGACCAGCCTGTCCGCTCCACCTGTGACGCCGCCGAGTTCGCGGTGTTCCGCCAGCTTGATTTCGCCTTCGTGGTCGGCGGCGGCGTCGAGGTGCGGTGGCCGCAGTCCTCCCTGTCGCTCGAAGGCCGCTACACCGGTGGACTGCGCTCGGTGCTCGATCAGTTCGACGTGCGGAATCGGGGGTATGGGGTGGTGCTGGCGTTAACGTTTTGAGGGAAGGGCGGAGGGAAGACGGAAAGGCGGAAAGGTAGGAGGACGGAAGGACGGAAGGACGGAAGGTGGGAAGGACGGAAGGGGCGCGGGCACGGGCACTGTCATCCCGAGCCTGAGTGCAGCGAAGGCGAGGGATCTACTCGCCCGCGGTTCGACCTCGGCCCGGCAAGATCCCTCGCTGCGCTCGGGATGACAGCGCCGCCCGAAGGCAGCTTCCGTCCTTCCCACCTTCCGTCTTTCCGTCCTTCCGCCGTCTTTCCGTCCTTCCGCCGCCCTTCCGTCTTCAGAACAAGTACCGCCCCCCCACCTGGAACTGCCGCGGCTCGCCGAGGCCGCTCCGGATGGTGCCGTCGAAGTTGAGGAACGTGCCGCCCGAGGCGGGGTCCTTGAAGTTGTCGGCGTTGGTCACGTTGAAGACTTCGAAGATCGCCTCGAACGTGCCCTGCCGGCCGAAATTGAATGGGCGGCTCAGCCGGATGTCCCAGGAGAAGTAGCCATTGTCTCGGCGGATCGTGTTCCGCTGCAGGATGTGGCCGTCGGGGCAGATGCGGTCCGTGGGCTGCACCGCGCGCTGGCCGGTGCCCTGATTGTCGGCCCCGCAGGCCTCGGAGGCCGGCTGGGGCGAATAGGCGCTCAGTCGATTGTTGAGGTAGAAATCGCCCGGCAGGATCGCCAGCACCCAGGCGTTGAAGCGGTGGCGCTGGTCGCGGTCGCTCCAGTTGTATTCGCGCCCGAGCGAGTCGGCCTGGGCATAGCGGAAGGTGAACGGGTCGCGCTCGTTGTCGTCGTCCGACTTGTCGAAGCCGAGCGTATAGTTGAGCTGGAACTGGAGGTGGGTGCCCGCGGTCCGCCTGAGCTCGGCCGTGATGCCGTTGTAACGCGACCGGGCGCTGCTCTGCACCACCGTGAGTGCGCCGATCCCGTTGCCGCCGGCGAGCCCGGTGGCCCAGGGACTGCCGAACACCGCGTCGTTCGCATTGAAGAACCGCGTCAGGTGATCGGTGCTCGCGTGCGTGTAGCTGAGCGACGCGGCGATCCCGCGCCCCACCTCGCGTTCATAGCCCAGCGTTGCGGTGAAGGTGCGCGGGTTCTGGAAGTCCTTGTCGAACAGGGTGACGCCCGGCCGGAACGGCGCGCCGGCGGGCGCGGGGAGCAGCTCGCCGTAGTTGGGCGGCGCGCCCAGAATCGGCGTCAGTTCGCTGTTCCGGAAGATGCTCTGCCCGCGGGAGCCGTCCGTGCTCCGGCTGCTGGCCAGGTTGAGGCCGGGAATGCGGGCGTAGTAGATACCCGCGTTGGCCCGGACGACCTGCTTCCCATCGCCCTTCACGTCGTAGGCCACCCCCAGGCGGGGCTGGAACATCGAGTAGTCGCTGGGGATGGTGCCGTCGCCGGGGAACTCGAAGGTCCCCGCCGCCTTGGTGACCGTCTGCCCGATGAACGGGGCGTAGAACAGGTCCTCGGTCGGCGTGATGAGGCTGGGCTCGATCTGGGCCTCCCACCGGAGACCGTAGTTGACCGTCAGGTTGCCGCGCGGCTTCCAACTGTCCTGCAGGAAGAGCGCGAGCTCGTGCTGGATGATCGTCTGTGTGCCCGCGTCGGCCACCGAGAGGCCGCCGATGCCGGCTTGCTGGAGGTAGAGCGCGACGGGGCCGGTGATCGTCGTCCCGGCCGGGCAGGCGCCCGTGGTGCTGCTCGACCCGTCGGAGCACTCGACGTACTGGTTCCCGTTCGCCACGTAGTTGAGGAACCCGTTCACGGACGTGAATGCCATCCGCCCGTTCCCGAACCCAAGGAACGTCTGGTTGACCCCGGTGCGGTTCCACTCGCCGCCCAGCTTGAAGAGGTGGTTGCCCCGGAGCAGCGACACGTTGTCCAGCACCTGGAAGCGATAGTCGTAGGCCGTCTCCAGCGGGATGAAGAACGGCATCCCGATCCGGTACGACGCGAACCCACCCGGGCCCACGAACCCGATGTCCGTGTCGGGGAAGGGCCGGCCGGTGGCGGGGTTGGTGGCGCCGTCGTACGGACGGGGCCGGTCCTCCCGCGCCCACTGGAAGCGGAGCTCGTTCGAGAGCGAGGAACTGAACAGCGATGTCAGGCTGCCGTTCACCGCGTGCGAGTGGTCGTTCTCCAGGGCGTTCGCGCTCCGGCCCCAGGAATCCACGTCGAAGGTGCCGTTTTGCTGACTCGACCGGGTATAGTTGTACTTGAGGGTGGCGCTGTGCTTCGGGCTCAGCCGGAAATCCAGTTTGCCGAGGAAGGCGTTCGCGTCGTTGGTCCGCCGAATGGGGCCGAACTCGTTCCGGAGCACGCCGCCAAATGCCGTGTCCGTGAACGCCACCATCGCCGGGTCGATCGAGGCGAGCCGGTCGGTCTGCTTGGTCTCGTTGTACTCCTGCTGGTCGTAGGCCAGGAAGAAGAAGGCCTTGTCGCGAACCAATGGGCCACCAAGCGTGGCCCCGAACTGGTGCTGCGCGAAGTCCGGCGTGAATCCGGTAGTGCCTCCGCCCGGGAAGGAGTGGCTGAAGTCGCTGGAGAGCTGGTCGTACTTTCCGAAATAATGCGCGGAGCCGTGGAACTCGTTGGTGCCCGACTTGGTGATCACGTTGACGAACCCGCCGCTCGACCGCCCGAACTCCGCGTTCGCGCCGTCGGCCACGACGACGAAGTCCTGCACCGCGTCCAGATTGAACGTGAACGCCGGCCGTTGGCCGCCGCGCTGCTCGCCGAAGAACGGGTTGTTGAAATCGGCGCCGTCCACCGACACGTTATTGTGGATGCCGCGCTGGCCGCCGATGCTGATCTCGTCGCCGTCGGGGCCCTGGACGATGGCGACGTTGGGCGTGAGTGTGGTAAAGTTGAAGATGTTGCGGCCGTTGTTCGGCAGCCCTTCCACCGCCTCCACCCCGAGCCGGGTCGAGCTCTCCGACTTGGTGGCGTCCACCACGGGCTCGGCCCCCGCGACCGTGATCTCCTGCAGTTGCACGGCCTGGGGCGCCAGCGCGAAGGGTACATCCAGCGTCTCGCCCAGCCGGAGCGCCACCCCGCTCCGACTCGACTCGCGGAATCCCAGGGCACGCGCCGCCACGTCGTAGGTCCCGACCCGGAGCAGGGTGGCTACGTACACGCCGCGTTCATTCGTGGTGAGCACCCGTTCGGCGTTGGTTTCCGCGTTCCGCAGCGTCACGGACGCCCCGGCCAGCGCGCCCCCGGCGGAATCGGTCACGACGCCGCGAATGACGCCGGTGGTCGCCTGCGCCTGACCAAGGAGCCGGGCGGGCATCGCGGTCAGGAGAACGCCGAGCAGCAGAGGTATGGCCGAGCGTGTCGGACGAGGCACCGGCATGGGCGGAGCTCCCTCTGAGGTAGACTTGTAGGAGTGGGTGGGGATAGCATACCGCGTCGGGTCAGGCCCGGCAAGCCACGGTGTGTGGCGTGTCACAGCATTGCGTCCCACCGAGTGGGACCTTGGTGAAGCCCTCTCTACACCCTTCTCCAGTGGTGGGACGCCGCCGCGCAAGGAGCCATGACCCAGAGCAGCGTCACTCCCAGCATCCGCGGCCCCCGTACGCTTGGGTGGCTCCACGCGGGTGCCACACCCGACTGGGGGCGGATCGGCGAGTGCGTTCGCGGCCCCCTCCTGACGCTCGGGGTGGCGGTGCTGCTGGATGTCCTCCGGCGACACGGCCTGGCGCCGATTTCGCCGTTTCCCATCCTCATCTTGACCGTCGTCTATTCGGCCTATGTGGGCGGGATCCTGCCCGCCCTGGTGAGCGTGGCGTTCACCGTACTCAACGCCCTCCATTTCTTTGCCCGGCCGGGTGTCCCGCTCCACTACACGCCGTCGAACGCCGCGAGTCTCCTCGCCGTCGCGCTCTCGGCCCTCCTCGCGGGGCTCGTGGTGGCCCGCCTGCACGAGCGCGTCCGGAAGGCCGAGGCGCTGGAGCTTTCCGCGGCCGAAGCGGAGGCGCTCGCCCGACGCTTTGCCTTTCTCGAGCAGGCCGCGCTCATTCTCAGCTCGGCGCGTGAGTTCGAGGCCACCTTCCGCGATCTGGCGCGACTGATCGTGCCCACGCTGGCCGACTGGTGCACCATCCACCTGGCCCGGGAGGATGGCCAGCTTCAGTTCGTGGCGGGTGCCCACCGCGACCCGTCGCGCGACTTCGTGGTGCGCGCGCTCGCGGGCTATGGCGAGCGCCCGCTGCCGTTCGGGGAGGCCGTGGCGCCGCACCGCGTGGTCGAGGTGAACGATGACCTGCTCCGCGCCACGGCCGTGGACGAGGAGGAGCTCAAGCTCTATCACGCGCTCGCTCCCGCATCGGTGCTGCGGCTGCCGGTGCTCTCGCGCGACCAGGTGGCCGGGATGCTCACGCTGGTGATGGCCGGGCCCACCGGACGCCGGTTTCCGCCGGGCGACGTGGCGCTCACGGAAGAGCTCGCCCAGGGCGCGGCCCTGGCCGTGGAGAACGTGCGCCTGCGCCGCGAAGCGCACGAGGCGGATCGCCGGTCGCGGCTGGTGTTCGAGGCCCACCCGCAGCCGATGTGGATCTTCGACACGGAGACGCTGGCGTTCCTCGCGGTGAACGACGCGGCCGTCCACCACTACGGCTACACCCGGGAGGAATTCCTGGGGATGACCATCATGGACCTGCTGCCCCCCGACGACGCGCCACCTCCTGCCCTGGGCGAGCCCGGTACGCTGCGGGGCGAGGTGGCGCTCGCGCACCAGCAGCGCCGGGACGGGACGCTGGTCGACATGGAGATCATCTCGCACGAGCTGGAGCTCGACGGCCGGCGGGCCCGGCTGGTCCTGGCGACCGACATCACCGACCGGGCCCGCACCCGCGCGGCGCTGCACCAGAGCGAGGAGCAGCTCCGGCATGCCCAGCGGACCCAGGCGCTTGGCCGCATCGCCGGCGGCGTGGCCCACGACTTCAACAATCTCCTGACCACCATCCGGGGCTTCGGCGAGATGCTGCTCCTCGACATGGTGCCCGATGACCGGCGCCGCCAGGACGTGGAGCGGATCTGCCAGGCCGCCGATCGCGGGGCCCTCCTCACCCGGCAACTGCTGTCGTTCGGGCGCAATCAGTCGCAAGCGCCACGGCCGGTCAACCTCAATGAAGTCGTCCGCGGGATGGAGCCGCTGATCCAGCGTCTGCTCGGCGCCGATGTGGCGCTCGATGTGCGGCTCGCCGCCGGGCTGGGTCAGGTCCGCATCGACCCGGCGCAGCTCGAGCACGTCATCGTGAACCTGATCCTCAACGCCCGCGACTCGATGCCGGCGGCCGGCCGGCTCACGATCGAGACCGCCGAGCGGCGGATCAGCGAGCTGAGCCGGGGGCGCCCCGTACGACCGGGGCGCTATGTCGTGCTGGCGGTGGGCGACTCGGGATCGGGTCTCGCTGACGAGACCGGCGAAAACGGCGACACTCCCTCCCTGCCGCGGGGTGCGCTGGGGCGGTCGATCGTGTTCGGCATCGTGCGGCAATACGGCGGGGTGGTGCGGGTGGCGAGCGAGCCCGGAGAGGGCACCACCGTGAAGATCTACCTCCCGCGACTCGAAGTCGGCGCCGGCGAGGAAGCCGCGCCCGCCGTGGAGGCGCCGCGGGGAAGCGAAACGGTGCTCGTGGCGGAAGACGAGGACGGCGTGCGCGAGCTGCTGCGGAAGATCCTGACCGAGTTCGGCTACACGGTCCTGACCGCCAGGCACGGGCAGGACGCGCTGATGCTCGCTGGGGAAGGGGCGCCCGACATCGACCTGCTGGTCACCGACGTGGTCATGCCCCAGATGAGCGGCCGCGAGCTGGTCCAGACGCTCCGCTGCCGCCGCCCGGACCTCAAGGTGCTCTACGTCTCGGGATACACCGACGACGAGGTGTTGCAGCGCGGGGTCATCGGCCCGGAGGTGGCGTTCATGCGGAAGCCGTTTGCCGCCGAAGACCTGGCCAAGCGGGTGCGGTCCCTGCTCGACGGCGCTCCGGCCTGAGCCACGGGGTCAGCGGACCCGGTCGCGGTAGCCGCGCAGCACCTGGGCACTGGCCTCACCGTGCAGCCAGAGCGCGTGCTCTCCCTGGGTCCAGGCCAGGGCCGAGTTCTGCAGGCCGGTCTGGCCCGGCCGGATCCGCTGCTGGTCGAGAAGGATGAGCCGGCCCTGCGGGTCCTGATAGACCACCCGCACCAGCGGCCGCGTCGTGTCCCCGCCCGCGACCGATCTCCCCTGTGCCAACCCCATGAATATCGGAACCATGCCCTCGATTACATGGGTCGGTGCGCCGAGTTGGCGTGAGGCCTCGTCCAGCCCGATGCGGAGATAGATCCCGGCCCGCTGCTCCACCGTGGGTGCCGGGGGCGGGGCGGGGAGGGGGGCCGGCGCTACCGCGGCAGGCGCGGTACGCGCCGGCGCCGCCGCGGCCCGCCGGCGCCTCTCGTTATCGAGGGCGGCCGTGGCGGCGGCCGCCTGATTCCGGCGCCGCTCGCGGTCGAGTTCCGCAAGCGCCTCCCCGGCGCGCGCCCGCACGGTCGCGATGTCTTCCACGGCCGCGGAATCGCCGCCGTTGCCGCTGTCCGTGCTCTCCGCGACCGAGTCCACGCTCTGGAGATCGTCGCGCGGGGCGCGCTGCTTCTCCGGAGCCGCCGCCGCGGGCGCCGGGGAGGGTGGCGGCGCCGACGCCCGGGCCACCCTGACCGGCGCCGAGTCGGCCGCTGCAGCGGTCCGGAGCGTCCGGCTGGGGAGGGAGTCGGGGCGCGCCGTCTCCGCCGCGCTCACCACCGCCGTGGGCTGAGGCGGAGTGGAGTCCGCTCCCGAGGCCGCCGGCGCCGACTTCCCCCGATAGAGATTGTTCCACACCAGCCCGAGCCCCACCACCACGGCCACCATGGCGGCCTGATTCAGCCGGCGGAGACGGTTGATGCGGCGATCAGCGGCAGTCTCGTTGTCCGGGAGCAGCAGCGGAGGGGGCTCGTTCCACGGCTCGGTGGCCGGCGCGAGGGGCGCCGGTCGCGAGCGCGGACGCGGCTCCGGGGCGGCGGCCGGCGGCGGCACGGTAGCGGCCGCGGGGCGCGGCTGTGCGGACGAGACCTCGCCCGTTTCCACCGAGGCGATCAGCCGGTCTGCCTCGGCGAGGAACTCCTTCACCTCGCGCAGGCGGAGCCCGCAGGCGGAGCAGCCCCCCAGGTGTGCCTGGATCTCCGCCACCTCGTTAGTCTCGAGCTCACCGTCGAGCAACGCGTGCAGCGTGCCTTCGTCAAGATGCGACATTCTTCCCTCGTTCCTGCGTCCGGTATGCCTCGACCAGCCGCCGGCGCGCCCGCGCCAGTGTGGTGCCGACCGCCCCCTTCGCCAGGCCCAGCGTGGCGGCGATCTCCTCGTAGTCGAAGCCCTCGGCCTTCAGCAACAGCGCCTCGCGATCCCGCTCGTTCAACATGGCCAGCGCGGCGTGCACCCGCGCTCCCGCCTCGCGCCGCTCGAATTCGGCGTCGGGAGCGGCGGCCGACTGGTCGTGCTCCGCCCGCAGCAACTCCAGTCGGCGGCCCCGAGTCGTGGCCCGGCGACCGTCCTCGCGCACCAGATTGAGCGCGACGGCAAAGAGCCACGGCCGCGGGTTGTCCGGTGGCGCGGCGACCGCCCGGGCAAAGGTCTCCTGCGCCAGATCCTCCGCTCGATCGCGGTCGCCCGTCCGGCGGTAGAGCATGCGGACGAGCGACGCGTAGTACTGCTCGAAGAGCTGGGCGAGGTCGGCCGTCATGGACCCCTGCGTGATGGACGAACGGCCCGCGGCCGCCAATTCTGGCGCCGGCGGGACATCCGGACCGTGATGCGCATCCTACCGGGGCGGTTAACGAGAGTCCAGACCCGCGGCCGTAGCAGGGCGCAAACCCCTTGACTTCAGCGATTTAGCCATCTGGTAGGCGCCGCCTGACGGGATGTTCGAACCGGTGGAGATGCGCTGGCCGCCGGCACTTGCACGTCCCATGCCCGGAGGTCAGGTGCCGACCGCCTGAGATACCTCACGCAGCACACTGGTCAGGTCCTCGGGAAGGAACGGCTTCTGGAGAAAGCCGGTGGCTCCGCCCACGCTGTCGAGCAGCTTCGAGGCGACCCCCTGTTCGGTGTATCCGCTCATCAGGATGATGGGGACATCCGGGCGCAGGCGGCGGATCTCGTGCAGCGCTTCCTGGCCGGTCATCCGGGGCATCGAGAGGTCGAGCAGCACGGCGGCGATGGCGCCCTGGTGCGCCTCGAGCCGCTCGAGTGCGGCGATGCCATCTTCCGCGGTAATGACCAGGAAGCCCAGCCGCTCGAGCATGCGGCGCACGACCTCGCGGACCCCCTCTTCATCCTCCACCACCAGGACGGTTCCCTGGCCTCGCCACTGGGTGGCCGAGACGCGCGGAGGGCCCACATCGGCGGAGTCCGGCACGGCCGGGAAGAGAACGCGGAACGTGGTGCCCTCGCCCGGAGCGCTGCGGATCCGGATGTGGCCGTGGTGGCTCTCCACGATGCCCATGACCGCGGCCAGCCCCAGACCGCGCCCGGTGAATTTGGTGGAGAAGAACGGGTCGAAGATGCGTTGCAGCGTGCCGGTGTCCATGCCGACCCCGGTGTCGCTTACCTCCAGGAACACGAGCTCGCCGTCGAGCCCCGTTCGCAGCGTGATGGTGCCGGCGGAGTCCCCCAGGGCGTCGGAGGCGTTGGTGATCAGGTTCATGACGACCTGCCGCACCTGAGTCGGGTCGGCAGTGACGGCTGGCAGCCCGGGCGTCAGCTCCCAGATGAGGGTGGCCTGCTTGGAGATGGCCGTGCGGAGCAGGGTCGCCATCTCGCGCACCTCGTCGGAGAGGTTGAGGTGCCGGATCTCGATGGCGCCACGGCCGGAATAGGCCAGAAGCTGCTGGGTGAGCTCGCCCGCGCGCTGGGTGGCCCGGATGACCTCGTCCAGATACTCCCGAGCCGGCGCGGCCGCGTCGAGCTGCAGGCGGGCCAGGTCGGCGTTGCCCAGGACGACGTGGAGCAGGTTGTTGAAGTCATGCGCGATGCCGCCGGCCAGCACGCCGATGCTCTCGAGCTTCTGGACGTGCCGGGCGCCGGCCTCGCTGGCCGCCGCCTCCCGGCGCGCGGCTTCCTCCCGCAGGCGGAGGTCCTCGGTGAGCTGGCGCTGGGCCGAGATGTCGCGCACCAGCCAGCGGAACCCGATGGCGGTGTCGCGCGAGCCGCCACGCGCCACGGACAGCGTGATGGCGGCGTCGAACGGCTCTCCGCGGCGCGGCTGCAGCCGGACTTCGAGGCTCTTGGGCGTGGGCTCGGACTGCCAGCGGCCGAGCTCCGCGCGGATCCGCGCGCGGTCCTCGGGCGCCACCAGCGAGACGATCGCTTTTCCGGGCATGAAGCGCGGCTGGACGTTGAGTAGCCGCGCCGCGGACCAGTTGGCCTCGCGCACGATCCCGGCCAGGTCCGTCAGCAGGTAGGCGTCCGGAGCGTAGTGGAAGAGCTGCTGGTACCGGCGCCGCTCCTCCTGGATCTGCAGGTGGGCGGCCGCGAGCTCCTCGTTCTGGCCGCGGAGGTCCTCCTCTGCGACTCGCAGCTCCTCGAGTGATGCCAGCAGCTCCTCGAGCGGCTCTCGCCCGCCCCCGGCCCCGTTCAGCAACTGCTCTACGCGCCGGCGCATGTCCGCCAGGCGGCGCGCGAACTCCTCTGCTCTCACTTCGGCCTCATCGAGACAGCGGCCTCAGGCACGCGTCCGTCTCTTCCATCAGGAGAATGTCCAGGCGACCCGCACCGGGATTGGGCGGCGTGCCCGTCTTAGCCGCCGCCTCGCGCTCTGCTCGACCTTTAAAATATCACGACGTAGCATCGCGGCGCCCGCCCGGAAAAGCGGTGACGTGGCCCACGTGGCGGGAGCCTAAGCCCTTGGGTATCTTCCCGTTGAGTCACATACGCTGCTCACGGAGGCCCGCATGCACACCGAGACCCTGGCCGCCCCTGCCACGACGGGCGACACCTTCCCCATCAACGGCACCGACTACATCGAATTCTGGGTCGGCAACGCCAAGCAGGCCAGCCACTACTATCGCGCCGCCTTCGGCTTTCAGCTGGTCGGCTACCGCGGGCCGGAAACCGGAGTGCGGGACCGGGCCAGCTACCTGCTCCAGCAGGACAAGATCCGCTTCATGCTGACGACGCCGATCCGCCCCGATCTGTCGGATGAGGCGCGGGCCATCGCCGATCACATCTATCGCCACGGCGACGGGGTACGCGACCTGGCCCTCTGGGTGGACGATGCGCGTGACGCCTACGAGAAGGCCATCGAGCGCGGGGCCGTGTCGGTCCAGGAGCCCACGGTGCTCCGGGACGACGACGGCGAGATCGTCACCGCGGCCATCCGGACCTACGGCGAGACCATCCATTCGCTGGTGGAGCGGCGCGGGTACCGCGGCCTCTTCATGCCGGGCTTTCGGGCCGTGCGGCCGCACTACCAGCCAGGGCCGGTGGGCCTCAAGTACGTGGACCACTGCGTGGGCAACGTCGAGCTTGGCCGGATGAACGTCTGGGTCCAGTTCTACGCCGACGTCATGGGGTTCCGCAATCTGCTCACGTTCGACGACAAGGACATCTCGACCGAGTACAGCTCGCTGATGTCCAAGGTGATGGCCAACGGGAACGACCGGATCAAGTTCCCGATCAACGAGCCGGCGGCCGGAAAGAAGAAGTCGCAGATCGACGAATATCTCGAGTTCTATCAGGGGCCTGGCGTGCAGCACATGGCCCTGGCCACCGATGACATCATCGGCACCGTGACCGCGCTCCGCGACCGCGGCGTCGAGTTCCTCTCGGTGCCCACGTCCTACTACAAGGAGCTGCAGGACCGGGTCGGGACCATCGACGAGCCGGTGGACGTGCTCGCCTCGCTCGGCATCCTGGTGGACCGCGACCCGGACGGCTACCTGCTCCAGATCTTCACCCGACCCGTGGAAGACCGGCCCACGGTGTTCTACGAGGTCATTCAGCGCAAGGGCGCGCGCAGCTTCGGGAAGGGCAACTTCCGGGCGCTGTTCGAAGCCATCGAGCGGGAGCAGGCGGCACGGGGCAATCTTTAGTCGCGAGTCGCGAGTCGCGGGTCACGAGTCACGAACCCGAATAGCCCTCGAGACTCGCGACCCGTGACCAGCGACCACTTGGAGGTCACATGCCCATCTACCACACCCTCGGCCAGGTCCCCCGGAAGCGCCACATCGCGTTCCGGCGGCCCGACGGGGGATTGTATGCGGAAGAGCTGATGGGGCACGAGGGGTTCACGGGCACCTCCTCGCTGCTTTACCACACTCACCCGCCCACGACCGTGAAGAGCGTGCGCCGGCTCCGAGAGATGACGTTCGAGGCGGATCCTGACCAGACGCTCCGGCACCGCCACTTCCGCACCTCGCAGGTCAAACGCGGCGGAAGCCCGACGCTCGACCGGATCCCGCTCCTGTTCAACCAGGACGTGGCGATGCTGTACGTGGAGCCCGACGAGAACGACGCCCACTTCTACCGCAACGCCCAGGCCGACGAGCTGGTCTACGTGGCCAAGGGTACGGGCACGCTCGAGTCCGTCTTTGGCGACCTGCCGTACCACGAAGGCGACTACCTCGTGATCCACCGCGGGATCATGCACCGCTGGCGGCTCGATCTCGGCGCCGAGCCGACCAAGCTGCTGATCATGGAGAGCCGCGGCCACGTCCGCTGGCCCAAGCGGTATCGGAACGAGTTCGGGCAGCTCATTGAGGGGGCGCCATATAGCGAGCGCGATATCCGGCGGCCGGCCGCGCTCCGGGCCCACGATGAGCGCGGAGACTTCCCCATCCTGGTGAAGCAGTACGACGGGCTCAACGAGGTCATCCTGGACCACCATCCATTCGACGTGGTGGGCTGGGACGGCTACTTCTATCCCTGGGCGTTCAACATCTACGACTTCGAGCCGATCGTCGGGCGGGTCCACCAGCCGCCGCCCGTGCACCAGACCTTCCAGGGCGACGGCTTCGTGGTCTGCAGCTTCTGCCCCCGGCCGTACGACTTCCATCCCGAGGCGGTGCCCGCGCCCTACAACCACAGCAACGTGGACTCGGACGAGGTGCTCTACTACGCGTCGAGCGAGTTCATGAGCCGGAAGGGAATCGAGTTCGGGAGTATCACCCACCACCCCGACGGCATTCCGCACGGGCCGCACCCGGGCCGGGCCGAGGCGAGCATCGGCGCCAAGTACACGGAAGAGCTGGCCGTGATGATGGACAGCTTCCGGCCGCTCAAGGTGGCCAGGGCGGCCATGAGCATCGAGGATCCGGAGTACCACAAGTCGTGGCTCGACGCGCAGCACGCGCAGTTCAATCCGCCGACCAGTTGAAGTGGCTGGTGGACGGGGCCTCGTGCCCGAGTTCGGCTGAGCCATGCACCACAGAGGCACAGAGGGCACAGAGGCGGCTGGGGCACCGAGCGCATCTGGGAGCGGAGCCACCACCAATTTGTTGGTGTTGTCCGGGTCCAGGGCGCCCTCCTGGTGTGGGAACCCTCCGTGCCCTCTGTGCCTCTGTGGTGAATACCAACGGTGAATACCACCGCCGATAGGTGCCCAGGCACGACGAGGCACGCGTGACGGCCCCGATCTGGTCCCCCGATCCCGGCCGCGTCGCGCGGGCGAACATGACCCGGTTCCTTGCCCACGTGCGCGCCGGCCGCCCCGACGGCGCTGACGCCGTCAGCGACTTCCCCTCATTGTATGCATGGTCCGTTGCCCGGCCGGACACATTCTGGCCCGAGGTGTGGCGGTTCTGCGGGGTGGTGGCGGATGAGCGGCCGGGGCGGCAGCCGTGGAACGAGGTAGTGGTCGGGCTCGAGCGGATGGCGCCGCCCGATCCGGTACTGGGACCGCGCTGGTTCACCGGCGCTCGTCTCAACTTCGCGGAAAACCTCCTGCGGCATGATGGCGAGGAGGACGCGCTCGTCTTCTGGAACGAGCGTGGCCGAGAGCGACGGCTGAGTCGGCGCGCGCTGCGGCGCGAAGTGGCCGCCGCCGCTGCCGCCTTCGCCGCGCTCGGGATCGGCCCGGGCGACCGGGTGGCCGGCTTCCTCCCCAATCTTCCGGAAACCGTGGTCGCCATGCTCGCGGCGGCGAGCCTCGGCGCGGTCTGGTCGTCCTGCTCTCCCGACTTCGGGGCGAACGGCGTGTACGACCGGTTCGGCCAGATCCGGCCGCGCGTGCTGGTCTGCGCGGACGGCTATCGCTACGCGGGGAAGGCGATCGATTCGCTCGCCCGCGTCCGCGAGGTGGCCGCGCGCATTCCTTCCATCGAGCGGATCGTGGTCGTACCCTATCTCGAGCCGCGGCCCGATCTGACGGGCGTCGACCGGACCGTGACCTGGGACGAACTGCTGGCGCCCCACCGCGCCGCCGAGCACCCTCCCTACCTCCGCCTGCCGTTCGATCATCCGCTCTACATCATGTTCTCCTCCGGCACGACCGGACTTCCCAAGTGCATGGTGCACTCGGCCGGCGGCACGCTGCTGCAGCATCTGAAGGAGTTGGTGCTGCACACTGATGTCGGCCCGGAGGACCGGTTCTTCTATTTCACCACCTGCGGCTGGATGATGTGGAACTGGCTCGTCTCTGGGCTGGCGGCCGGCGCCACCGTGGTGCTGTTCGACGGCGCGCCGCTCGCACCGCCCGACATCCTGTGGACGATGGCGGCGGAAGAGCGGGTCACCATCTTCGGCACGAGCGCGAAGTACCTGGCGCTGGCGGAGAAGGAGGGGCTCGCTCCCGGGCGCACCCACGATCTCTCGAGCCTCCGGGCCGTGCTCTCCACCGGGAGCCCGCTGCCGGCCCACGGCTACGATTACGTGTACGACAGGATCAAACGCGATCTTCATCTCGCCAGCATCAGCGGCGGGACGGATATCATCTCCTGCTTCGGCCTCGGCAATCCGATCGCCCCGGTCTGGCGCGGCGAGATCCAGACCCGGGGCCTGGGCATGGCGGTCGATGTATTCGACGAGCGCGGCCGCCCCTGCCGCGGCGAGGACGGCGAGCTGGTGTGCACCCGGCCTTTTCCCAGCATGCCGGTGGCGTTCTGGGATGACCCCGACGGTGCCCGATACCGTGCCGCGTACTTCGACGTCTTCCCGGGCGTGTGGCGCCATGGCGACTGGGCACGGCTCACCGAGCACGACGGTCTGGTCATCCTCGGCCGGAGCGACGCCACCCTCAACCCGGGCGGAGTCCGGATCGGGACGGCGGAGATCTACCGGCAGGTGGAGCAGCTCCCGGAGGTGGTCGAGAGCCTCGTGGTCGGCCAAGAATGGGACGATGATGTCAGGATAGTGCTGTTCGTGCGGCTGCGTGCCGGGGCGGCGCTCGACCAGGCCCTCGAGGAGCGGATCAGGCGCCGGATCCGGGAGCACGCCAGCCCCCACCATGTGCCCCGTAAGATATTAGAGGTAGCTGACATACCACGGACGATCAGTGGCAAGATCACGGAGCTCGCGGTGCGCGACATTCTCCATGGCCGCCCCGTCCGAAACGTGGACGCGCTGGCCAACCCCGCCGCACTGGATCTGTACCGGAATCTGGAGGATCTGAGGGGCTGAGCGAAGTCTCCTGGAATGTGTGATCCATGACCTATCGGACTTCAGAAGCCGGTGGTACCTTAGGGCCTCACTAGATCGCTGTCGGACGCAGGCCCGCAGCCGACGAACCTCGGCACACTAGGAGCGACGCATGAAAACCCTCTGGATCCTGGCGGCGGCTGCCACCTTCGCCGCCTGCCACAATCGGCCGAACGACGAGACGGGTGCGGCCCCTGATCGTGGGGACACCACGATGACCGCTACCCCGTCGCATGACACGTCGTCGGCGGCCACCCCGTCGTACGACACCACCAGCACGATGCCGTCGCACGACACGGCCAGCACCACCACGCCGTCGTACGACACCACCAGCACGACGCAGCCGACTCAGCCGAGCAGCGGTGGGTACGACACCACCAGCACGACGCAGCCCACCCAGCCGAGCGCGGGCTACGATACCACCAGCACCACGCAGCCGACTCAGCCGAGCAGCGGTGGGTACGACACCACCAGCACCACGCAGCCGACCCAGCCGAGCGGCGGCGGCTATGATACCACCAGCACGAACCCGTCGTCCAGCACGAACCCGTCGTCCGGTGTCGGGACCGACACCACGATGAGCCCGGGCAGCATGGGGGCCGACAGCTCCAGCAGCCAGCGCTAGGTTCCTGCGAAGTTGATTGCGAGAACGGCCCCGGCAGATCGCCGGGGCCGCTTTCGTATTACAATCCCGCCATGCCCATCCAGGTGACCCGCACGTACCTCGAGTTGCGCTCGGCCGCAGAGCTCGAGCCGGCGCCGGTGCCCGATCCCGCCCCGCGAATCGAGCGCCTGGGCCAATGTCCCCCCTCGTTCTACCGCTACCTCTACACCGAGGTGGGACGCGCCTTCCACTGGATCGACCGGCTGGGGTGGAGCGACGAGCAGATCCGCCGGCATCTGGCCACGGCGGGACTCTCGCTCTGGCTGCTCACCTGGGAAGGCGCGCCGGCCGGCTATTTCGAGCTCGTGCCGCATGGCGACGGCTCGATCGAGATCGCCTACTTCGGCCTGCTGCCCGACTATATCGGGCGGGGCTGGGGGAAGCACCTGCTGACGGTCGCCGTGCGCGCCGCGTGGGATGAGTCACCCGCGCGCGTGTGGCTGCACACCTGCAGCCTCGATCATCCGGCCGCGCTCCCAAACTACCTGCGGCGGGGCTTCCAGGCGGTGCGGCAGGAGATCTACACGGCTGACATCGCGTCCGCCGGGTGAGGACGCCACCACCGATCAGCAGACCGGCTCGAACCGCGCGGTGAAATGCCGGAGCACCGGCGCCTGCTCCACGAATCGGTACCCGCCGACCGCGGCCCGGCGCTCCCACACGTTGAGGATCGCCTCGACCACGTAATCCACGTGGCTCTGGGTGTAGACCCGCCGAGGAATCGCCAGGCGGACGAGCTCCATGGGCGCGGTGGTTTCGGCGCCGGTCGCGGGATCGCGCCGGCCGAACATCACGGTGCCGATCTCGACCGAGCGGATGCCGGCTTCCCGGTAGAGCTCGATCACGAGCGCCTGGCCCGGGAGCTCGGCCGCGCGGAGCTGGGGAAAGAAGGCCGACGCGTCGATGTAGATGGCGTGGCCGCCGGGCGGCTGGACGATCGGCACGCCCGCCCGGCTCACGTGCTCGCCGAGATAGGTGGTGGACGTGATGCGATAAAGCAGGTAGTCCTCATCGAGCACCTCGCCCAGTCCCACGGCGATGGCCTCGAGGTCGCGGCCGGCCATGCCGCCATAGGTAGGGAATCCCTCGGTCAGGATGAGGAGATTCTGCTCCTGGCGCGCCAGCGCATCGTCGTTGGTGGCGAGGAAACCGCCGATGTTGGCCATCCCGTCCTTCTTGGCCGACATGGTGCAGCCGTCCGCAAGCGAGAACAGCTCGCGGGCGATCTCCAGCGGCGTTCGCTCGCCGTAGCCCTCCTCCCGCAGCTTGATGAAATAGGCATTCTCCGCGAACCGGCACGCGTCGATGTAGAGCGGAATGCCGTGCGCCCGGCAGACGGCGGACACCTCCCGCACGTTGGCCATCGAGACCGGCTGGCCGCCCCCCGAGTTGTTCGTCACCGTCAGCATGCAGAGCGGGACGCGCTCGCGCCCCACCTCGGCGATGAGGGCGCGGAGCCGTTCGACGTCCATGTTCCCCTTGAACGGATGGCGCGCGGAAGGCACCCGGCCCTCGGCGATGACCAGATCGCGCGCCTCCGCGCCGGCGGCTTCGACGTTGGCGCGCGTGGTGTCGAAATGGGTGTTGTTGGGGACGACGTGGCCGGGACGGCAGAGGGTGGAGAACAGGATGCGCTCGGCGGCGCGGCCCTGGTGGGTGGGGAGCACGTGCCGGAAGCCGAAGACCTCGCGCACCGCGGTCTCGAAGCGGTACCACGATCGGCTCCCGGCGTAGCTCTCGTCGCCGCGCATCACCGCGGCCCACTGCTCGGCGCTCATCGCCGCCGTGCCGCTGTCGGTGAGCAGGTCGATCAGCACGTCCTCCGCGCGAAGCAGGAAGACGTTGTAGCCGGCCTCCCGCAGCCGGGCCTCGCGCTCGGCAGGCGTGGTCATCCGGATGGGCTCGACCGACTTGATCTTGAACGGCTCGATGATGGTGCGCATGTACCAAGCTAACCGCTTCGGTCGCGTTCCTCGAAGAACATCTCTGCCGGTTCCCGGGTCGCGTGCATTGTCCGCAGAAGCCGCCGCAGCAGCCGGGCCAGATCACGAGCTTCGCTCCGGGGCAGCGCGCGGAGACCGTCGATCAGCCGGGCCTGCGCCACCTGGGGCGCGCGCCGGACGAGGGCGCGCCCGCGAGGCGAGAGCCTCAGCTCGACGCGCCGGGCGTCCTCCTGCGCCCGCTGCTTGATGACCAGTTCCCGCCGGACGAGCCGATCCACCACGACCGAGACGGTACTCTGATGGGTGAGCGTCCGCGCGGCCAGCTCGTTGAGCGACGCCGCCGGAGCCTCCGCCAGCGACTGCAGCACGAAGAGCTGAGCGCCGGTGACGCCGGCCCGGGCCTCGGCCTTCCGCGCGGAGGTGCGGAGTGCATGGAGGATGCGCCGGATGGCATCGACGGCCGAAGCCACGGAGGCGTCATGAGAGTCGGGCGGAGTGCGGCGCGGCATGGGAGCTAACCATACAGCCGCCGTGGGCGTCCGGCCAAGTGATGCAACTCACGGCGCCTCTGCCCGGAAACCATGATGTAGCATCGGCGAACCGAATTCCATGGACACCCATAAATCACGCCGCCTCGCGCGATGCGCACGCGCCACACCGCCCTTTCGTTCCACCGGCTCCTGCTGGTCGGCCTCTTCGGGCTTGCGCTCGGCTGCCGGAAGGACGACGTGCGCCGCGACCGGCTCGGCGCATCCGGGCACGCAACCGCGGAGACCGCGCTGCAGCGGGCCATGGCGGACAGTGCGAGCTGGGCTTCCTACGGGCGCGACCAGACCAACCAGCGCTACTCACCGCTCCAGCAGGTGACCCCAGCCAACGTGGGCGCCCTGACGCTCGCCTGGCGCTACAGCACCGGCATCCCCCACGCATTCGAGGCCAGTCCGGTGGTGCTCGAGGGCACCATGTACATCTCCACGCCGCTCAACCACGTCATCGCGCTCGACGCCGGCACCGGGCGGAAGCTGTGGGAGCATGCCGAGACGCTCTCCACCACCGTGCACTGCTGCGGCCCGGTCAACCGCGGCGTCGCGGTCTATGGCGGCCGGGTGTACACCGGGACGCTGGACGGGCGGCTCGTCGCGCTCGACGCGCGCACCGGCCAACGGGCCTGGCAGGTACGCGTTGCCGACAACGAGCGGGGCTACGCCGTGGACGGCGCGCCGGTGGCGGCGGACGGCAAGGTGATCGTCGGCATCAGCGGCGCGGAGTACGGCATCCGCGGGTTCGTGACCGCGTACGACGCCGTGACCGGCCGGCTGGTCTGGCGCTTCCATACGATTCCCAGCCCCGCCGAGGGCGGCTGGTGGGGCACCTGGAGCGCGACGGATCCGTTCGGCACCGATCTCCACCGCGACCTCGCGCGCGAGCACGCGGACAGCGCCCGCTACCCCGACGCGTGGCGGACGGGCGGAGGGTCGGTGTGGCAGGCGCCCGCCGTCGACCGCGCGCTGGGTCTCGTCATTTTCGGCGTGGGCAACGCATCGCCGGACCTCGACGGCTCGGTTCGCCCGGGCGACAATCTCTACACCGGGTCGGTGGTCGCGGTGGAGCTCGAGACCGGCAGGCTCAAGTGGTACTTCCAGGAGCTGCCGCACGACACCTGGGATCTCGACGCGGTGAGCCCGGTGGTGCTGTTCGACCTGCCGGGCCGGAGTGGCGCGCCCGTCCACGCCGTGGCGCAGGCGGGGAAGACCGGGTGGGTGTACGTGCTCGACCGGGCCACCGGGAAGCCGATCCGGCGGTCGGACGCGTTCGTGCCCCAGGAGAACCTGTTCGCCCGGCCTACGCCCGAGGGTGTCAGGATGCTGCCGGGCGCGAACGGCGGCTCGGAGTGGTCCGCCCCGGCCTACAGCCCCGAGACCGGGTACCTCTACGTGCTCGGCCTGCACCAGCCGATGCTCTACAAGAGCAAGCCCGAGCCGCTCAGGCCGCCGGCCTTCTGGCTGGGCGGGGCGTTCTTCTCCAACGGCGAGCCGCAGTACGGTCTGTTCAGCGCGGTGGATCTCGCGACCGGGAAAATCGCCTGGCAGGACCGGCTGGCCGAGCCGATGATCGGCGGCGCGATGGCGACGGCCGGCGGCCTCGTCTTCACCGGTACCAAGGACAAGCAGTTCCTCGCGTTCGATGCGCGCTCCGGACGGCAGCTCTGGCGCTACGACGCTCGGGCCGGCGTCAACGCGCCGCCGATCAGCTACGCCGTGGGTGGGCGGCAGTACATCGCGGTGGCCGCCGGCGGGAACTACCAGATCAACGCGCCCCGCGGAGACGAAGTGCTGGCATTCGCGCTCGACACCGCCGCCGCGGACGCGCACCGATGAGTCCGGGGACGGCGATGCTGATCCTGGGCGCCCTCCTCGCGTCGGCGGAGCCGCTCGCCGCGCAGCAGGCGGGCGCCACCGGACGAGGCAATATGCCTTCCTCGAGCAACGCCGGGCGCGGCCTCGCGACGAACGAAGAGGGGCAGCCACCCCGGCTGCCGACAATGCCCGACGGAATGACGCTCGACCTCGTCCGCGCGGGCGACAGCCTGTTCCACGGCAAGGGTCACTGCTTCGCATGCCACGGGGCGGATGCGACCGGGCTGCCGGACGCGGGCTCCTCGCTCACGATCGGGCTCAACTTCGTCCCGCTGGAGTGGCAGCCCATCGACTCGCTGATCACCGCGGGCATCCCGGACGCCATCACGCGCTCGGCGATCCGCATGCCGCCGAGGGGAGGGAAGTCCGACTTGAGCCCGGATGAGACGCGTGCGATCGCCGCATACGTCTGGGCGATCAGCCAGACGCGCGGCGAGCCGTGGCCTGGCGGTCACGCGACACATGCGTCGATGGTGCCGCCGGGTTCGACGGCAGGGACCGCGGGCGGTCGGTCGCTGGCCGTGGGATTCGCACCCGGTGCGCTCGCTCACGCTCCCCTGACCTCCCTAACGCCTGACCGCCTGACCGCCCTCAGAGTCTGCTCCGACCCGAACAACCTGCCGTTCTCCAACCGCAGAGGCGAGGGGTTCGAGAACCGGATCGCCGAGCTGATCGCGGGCGAGCTGCACGCGACGGTCCGGTACCACTGGTGGCCGCAGCGGCGCGGCTTCGTTCGCAACACGCTCGGCGCCGGCCGGTGCGACCTGGTCGTGGGCATTCCGGCGAGCGACGGCCAGGTGCTCACGACCCGCCCGTACTACACTTCGACCTACGTGTTCCTCTCGCGCCGGTCGTCCGGGCTCCGGATCCGCTCGCTGGACGACCCGCGGCTCCGCCGGCTCCGCATCGGACTGCACTTTATTGGCGACGACTACCACAACACGCCGGCCGCGGCGGCGCTGGCGCGCCGTGGCATCGTGCGCAACCTGGTGGGCTACAGCATCTATGGCGACTACTCCACACCCAACCCGCCGGCGCGGCTGATCGATGCCGTGGCTCGCGGGGAGGTGGACGTGGCCATCGTGTGGGGACCGTTCGCCGGCTACTTCGGACCGCGCACCGGCGTGCCGCTGGTCTCGACGCCGGTCAGCCCGGCGCTCGATGGGCCGGCGCTCCCGTTCACGTTCGCCATCGCGGCCGGGGTTCGCCGGGGTGACACCGCGCTCCAGGCGCGGGTGGACCAGGCGCTCGACTTCGGCGCGGCCGCGGATCCGGGCGGTGCTGGAGCGGTACGGGGTGCCGCTGGTGCCGCCGGCCGGCGCCTCGGAGTGAGCTCGATGCTGCTGAGCCCCACCTATCTTCGCACCTTCGGCGTCGTCGCCGACCGGTTGGCGACGCTTGGCTGGGTCCTGCTGGTCGTGTCGTCGCTCGTCATCCTCGTCGTGAGCGTGCTCGTACTGGTCGGCGTGCTGCGCCGGGGCACGCGCTCGTTCGCGCCGGTCGAGCGCGGGGCCAGCGGTCTCCGGTGGATCGTGATCGGCGGCATCGTGGTGCCGGCGGTGATCCTGGTGGCGGCCTTCATCCTGACGGTGACGACGCAGGCGGCCATCGCCGCGCCCGCCACCCCGCCGGGGCTGACGGTGCGCGTCATCGGGCATCAGTGGTGGTGGGAGGTGCAGTACCTCGACCCCTCGCCCGACCGGATCGCGACCACCGCGAACGAGATCCACATCCCGGTGGGCCGGCCGGTGCGGTTCGAGGTCGTGGCGGGCGACGTGATCCACAGCTTCTGGATTCCCGAGCTCGCCGGAAAGACCGACCTGATCCCCGGGCAGCGGAACGTCATGTGGCTCGAGGCGGACCACGCCGGCGTGTACCGGGGCCAGTGCGCCGAGTACTGCGGGATGCAGCACTCGAAGATGGCGATGTCGGTGGTGGCGGACCCGCCCGCCGCCTTCAGCGCATGGCTCGCGCGCCAGCGCCTTCCGGCCGAGCCTCCGTCCGAACCCGACCTGGTCGCGGGCGAGCAGGTCTTCACCAACTCGGCGTGCGCGCTGTGCCACACGATCCGGGGTACGCCGGCCGGCGGCCGGGTGGGACCGGATCTCACCCATCTGGCCGGCCGCCGGACGATCGCGGCGGGCACGCTCCCCAATACGCGCGGCTATCTGGCCGGCTGGATCGCCAACCCGCAGGCGCTGAAGCCGGGAAACGTGATGCCGGCGGTGCCCCTCAAACCCACCGAGCTGCAGGTGCTGATCACGTACCTGCAGAGTCTCGACTAGGAAGCGACCGTGGCCACCATCGCCCCCGCCGTGCCCTCCCCGTCACTCCACGAGCGGCTGCAGCACATCTGGGAGACCCCGCCCGGGCTCTTCGGCGTCCTGGGCACGGTGGACCACAAGACGATCGGCAAGCGGTACCTGGTGACCGCGTTCACCTTCATGCTGGCGGGCGGCCTCGAGGCCGCGATCATGCGGGCGCAACTTGCCGGGCCGAACGAACGCCTGCTGACGCCGGAGGCGTACAACCAGTTGTTCAGCATGCACGGGATCACCATGATCTTCCTGTATGCCTCGCCGGTCCTGTCCGGCTTCAGCAACTACATCTGGCCCCTGATGCTCGGCTCGCGCGACATGGCGTTTCCGCGGCTCAACGCGCTGAGCTACTGGCTGTTCCTGTTCTCGGGGCTGTTCATCTATTCGAGCTTCCTGGTGGGCCAGGCGCCGGACCGCGGCTGGTTCGCCTACGCGCCGCTCACCGAGGGGCCGTTCTCCCCCGGGCTGCACATGGACTTCTATGCGCTCGGGCTGTTGTTCCTCACCGTGTCCACCACCGTGGGCGCGATCAACTTCATCGTCACGCTGTTCAAGCTCCGGGCGCCCGGGATGTCGATCAACCGGCTGCCGATCTTCATTTGGGGGACGCTGACCACCTCCTTCTCCGTGCTCTTCGCCATGCCGTCGCTCACCGCCGCGTGCGTCATGCTCTACTTCGACCGCCGCTTCGGGATGCACTTCTTCGATGCCGCGGCGGGGGGCCATCCGCTGCTCTGGCAGCACCTCTTCTGGATCTTCGGGCACCCGTGGGTCTACATCGTCGTGCTGCCGGCCATGGGGATCATGTCGGACATGATCCCGACGTTCTGCCGGCGTCCGCTCGTGGGGTACACCTTCGTCGCCCTGGCGACGGTCTCGACCGGAATCCTCGGTTTCGGCGTGTGGGTGCATCACATGTTCGCCACGGGCCTCCCGGACCTCTCCACCGACTTCTTCAGCGCCGCCAGCATGGTGATCACGATCCCGAGCGCGGTGGCGGTGTTCGCCTGGCTGGCCACGATCTGGCACGGCCGTCCGGTCCTCCGCACGCCGTTCCTGTTCGCCGCGGGTTTCATCGTGCTGTTCGTGATCGGCGGCGTGTCGGGAGTGGCCACCGCGGCGGTGCCGTTCGACCGGCAGCTCACCGACAGCTACTTCGTCGTGGCGCACCTGCATTACGTGCTCGTCGGCATCAACCTGTTCCCGGTGCTCGCGGGGTTCTACTACTGGCTGCCGAAGATGACCGGCCGGATGCTCGACGAGCGGCTCGGCCGCTGGAACTTCTGGACGATGTTCCTCGGCTTCAACCTGGGCTTCTTCCCGATGCACATCGCCGGGCTGCTCGGGATGCCGCGGCGGATCTACACCTACCCCGCGGGGCTCGGGTGGGGCACGGTCAACCTGGTGACCACCATCGGCAGCTACGTCTTCGCGGTAGGCGTGCTGCTCTTCCTGGTGAACGTGCTCTGGAGTCTCCTGCGCGGTCCGGCCGCCGGTCCCAACCCGTGGGACGCGCCGACGCTGGAGTGGGCCACCTCCTCGCCGCCGCCGCCCTACAATTTCGAGGTGCTGCCGTCCGTCGGGAGCAGGCACCCGCTGTGGGAGGACCGGCTGCCCGCTGAAGGCAGCGCCCGGAGCGTGCTGGACCACGGCCCGGAGCTCGGCGACGGCCGGGAGACGCTCGGCGTCACGCCGCTCGACGCCGAGCCCTCGGAAATCCTGACGATGCCGGAGGATTCGCTGTACCCGTTCCTGCTGGCGCTCTCGCTGCTGGCAACGTTCTACGGGCTGCTCACGAGCATCTGGGCGCTGGCGGTCGCCGGCGCCGTGCTGGTGATCGCGATGACGATCGGCTGGCTCTGGCCCGGCGACGTGCCGGAGGAGGCGTAATCATGGCGACGGCCGTCGCGCACCGGCTGCCGGTGGGCCGGGCGGGGAAGGGTGCCACCGGCTGGTGGGGGATGATCCTCCTCATCGTCACCGAGGCGTCGCTCTTTGCCTATCTCCTCTTCAGCTATTTCTACCTGGGCTCCATGGTGCGGGGCGCGTGGCCGCCGTCCGGCCCGCCCGAGCTCCGGCTGGCCCTGCCCAACACCGTCATCCTCCTGCTCAGCAGCGCGGCCATGTGGTGGGCCGAGTCTGGCGTGCGCCAGGGCCGGCAAGGCCGGCTCCGCGTGGGCCTGCTGCTCACGCTCGTGCTCGGGATCGTCTTCCTCGTCATCCAGGCGGTGGAGTACTCTCACAAGCGGTTCACGCCCGCCACCGACGCGTACGGCTCGCTGTTCTTCACCATCACCGGATTTCACGGGGCGCACGTGGCGGTAGGGCTGCTCATGATCGCGGTCGTCGCGCTGCGCGCGTGGTTGGGGCACTTCTCCGAGCGGCGCCACCTCGCGGTCACCAACGTCTCGTGGTACTGGCACTTCGTGGACGTCGTGTGGCTCGCCGTGTTCACCTCGCTGTACCTCTCGCCCCGGTTTCTCTAGCGATGGCCGCGCCCGCCGCCGCCCATCCCGCGCCCGCCGAGCACCGCGTGGCGCTCGCCGCGCTCTGGTTCGGCCTCTTCGGCGCCCCGACCATCTGGAGCATCCAGTTGATGCTCAACTACGCGCTGGTGGCGCACGCGTGCTATCCCGCGTCGGAGCCGCTGAGCGCGCCTGTCTTCGGTGGGCTCCGGACCACGGTCATCGCGGCGAGCGCGGTGGCGCTCGCGATCGCGCTGGCCGCCGGGGCCACGGCGTGGCGGAGCTGGCGCGCCACCCGGCAGGAGCACCATCGCACCCGCTTCATGGCGCTGGCGGGCTTGCTCGTGAGCGGACTCTTCGTCCTGGGGGTCATCATGAACTCCATTCCGCTCTTCATCATTCAGCCGTGTGGGTGAACCGGTGATCCTCCTCCCTGCGGGCGCGCTCGCGCCGCACGACCTCTGGCGTACATGGAACCTCGCACCCGGCGTAATCGCCGCGCTGGCCGCGGCCGGCGGCCTGTATGCCGCGGGGCTCGCCCGGCTGTGGCGCGCCGCCGGCGTGGGACGCGCGGTGCCGCGCTGGCGGGCGGCCTGCTATGCGGGCGGACTCGTCGTGCTGGCGCTCGCGCTGGTCTCGCCGCTCGATGCCCTGGCCGAGGCGGTCTTCTGGGGGCACATGGTGCAGCACCTCCTGCTCATCCTGGTCGCCGCGCCGCTCCTGGTGCTCGGCGCGCCGTTGATTCCGCTGCTCTGGGTTCTGGATGCCCCGTCGCGCCAGCGGCTCGGCGCGTGGTGGCACCGGCGCAGAGGCGTGGCGGCGCTTGCGGCGCTGTTCACCACGCCGCTCCTGGCGTGGGGACTGCACATCGTGGCCATCTGGGCCTGGCACCTCCCGGCCGTCTATGAGGCCGCGCTGGCCGACGAGCGAGTCCACGCGCTGGAGCACCTGAGCTTTCTGGGCACGGCGCTGCTGTTCTGGTGGGTGGTGCTGCAGCCTGCCGGCCGGCGCCGCATGAGCCACGGCATGAGCCTGCTCTACGTGGTCACCGCCGGCATGCAGGGCGGCCTCCTCGGCGCGCTCCTCACCTTCGCCGGCATGCCGTTCTATCCGGCCCAGTCGGCCGGCGCCGCAGCGTGGGGGCTCACGCCGCTCGCCGACCAGCAGCTCGCCGGGCTCATGATGTGGCTGCCGGCTGGTCTCGTGTACATGGGAGTGGCGGGAGTCCTGTTCGTGCTGTGGCTCCGGGCGGAGGAGGTGCGGGTCTCGAGACGCGCCCCGGCGATGATCGCGGCGTCCCTTCTGGCCGCGGTGCTGGCGGGGGGCAGCACCGCCTGCCGTTCGAGCGCGCTCGGCGGCGGTGCCGCCGCCGGGAGCACGTCCGGCAGCGCCGACAAGCACACGCCGCACAGCTTCGAGACCGGAGGCGACCATCACGCCACCGGCATCCTGAACGAAGGTGAAGGGCCCGGATCCCGGAGCGCGCCGGAGGACCGGGAGACGGAGGGCGACGAAAGGTCGGCCCATTCGTCCGGGCTGCGGGGACTGGGCGCGGTCCCGTTCGGAGACGCGGGAGACCGGGCGAGCGTCGGACGTCCCGAGTGGGGAAGCGCCGGTGCCCTCGACGGCGGCCAGCGCCAGGCGCCGCGCGTCAAGCTCCCGGGCAGGCCTCGAAAGCACTAGAGGGGAGAACGAGGATGCGCCATGCGGGATGGCTCGGCCTGGCCGGGGTGCTGCTGCTGGCAGGGTGCGCGAACGGCGGTGACGACGATCCGATCCGGCCGGTGCCCGGCGGCGATCCCGCTCAGGGCAAGCAGCTCATCGTCTCCTACGGCTGCGGCGCCTGCCACATGATTCCGGGGGTGAGCGGCGCCGATGGACTCGTCGGGCCGCCGCTGGAGAAATTCGCGCGCCGCAGCTACATCGCGGGCGAAGTCCCCAACAACGCCGACTTCCTGGTGCGCTGGATCGAGGTGCCCCAGGCGATCGAGCCCGGCACCGCCATGCCGAACCTCGGCGTGACCGAGGGGCAGGCCCGGAACATCGCCGCGTACCTCTACACGCTGCGCTGAGCCGCGGCTCAGCGCACGAAGAAGAACGCGAGACCCAGCACCGCGTACAGTGCGAGGAGGAGCACGCCCTCGAACCAGTTGGTCTCGCCATCCTGGGCAATGGCGTTCACCCCGAACGCCACCGCCGCCACCGCGATCAGCTCGAGCGGGTTGGAGAACACCAGGTCCATCGGGGTGCCCAGCAGATAGGAGACCAGCACCAGCACCGGCGCCGTGAACAGCGCGATCTGGATGCTCGATCCCACGGCGATCGTCATCACCAGATCCATCCGGTCCTGCCGGGCGAAGTAGATGGCCGCGAAGTACTCGGCCGCGTTCCCCACGAGCGGCAGGATGATGACGCCGAGGAAGAATGGCGTCAGCCCGGAGGCCTGCGACGTCGCCTCGAGCGCGCCGGAGACCAGCTCCGCCTCGAGTGCCACGGCGGCAGTCGCGACCAGGAGCACCACGATCGAACGCCAGAGCGGCCAGGGCGCATGGTCGCGCGCGTGGGCTTGGTCCCCCGTGGCTTCCCCGGGCGGCGCGAACACGTCGCGGTGGGTGACCAGGGTGTAGATCAGGTTGGCGGCGTAGGCCAGGATCAGGACGGCCGCCACGGAAAGGCTCAGGTGCTCGTCCAGATTTTCCGGGTAGGGCACGCCGCGGACACTGCGCTCGGTGTAGTCGAACAGGGCCGGCACCAGCAGAGCCACCACCGAAAGAATCAGGAGGCTGGCCAGGAGTCCCGCCCGCTCGCGGCGGAAGCTCTGCTTCTCCCGCCCCCAGCCTCCGACCAGGATGGCGACGCCTAGGCCGAGCAGGCTGTTGCCCACGATGGAGCCGGTGATCGTCGCCTTCACGACGGACGCCTTGCCCGCGGCGAGTACGAACAGCGCCAGGATCAGCTCGGCCGCATTGCCGAACGTCACGTTGAGCAGCCCGCCGACGGCGCCCCCGGCGCGGGCGGTCACCTGCTCGGTGGCCCGGCGGATCCAGTCGGCCAGCGGCACGATGGCCGCGGCCGCGGCCGCGAAGACGAGCGTCGGCCCGGCGCCGGTCTGGCGCAGGACGAGAGGCAGGGGAATCAGCGCGAGCGGCAGGTAACGGAGGACTTGGCCGGCGGTCACGCGCGCTCCGAGTGGGTACTCCCTAGGCTAACACCCCTCGGCCGCGCCCATGCGGCGCCCGGACACCCCCGGGGTGTGATCTGCGTCGCCGCCCGCAAGCGGCGCGGTCCGCACCTTCAACTCTGGCTCTCGGGACATCAATTCCGGCCGATCGTGGCGGCCGCCCTGACGGATACTGTCATGGCCAAGACGTCGCTTGTCGTCGGTTTCGTCGCGCTCACGGTCGCCTGCTCGGGCGGGCACGAGTCGCGCGCCACTCCCCCCGCGGCTCGGGTCACCACCAGCGCCGCCGCTCCCGGCGGCCCCCGAGGCACGGCCGCGCACGCCGCCAGCCTGGCGCCCGATAGCGGCAGCGCCCAGTGGGTCATCCCCGCCAAGAACTACGCCTCGACCCGCTACAGCGGCCTCGGCCAGATCACCGCGGCGAACGTGTCCCGGCTCGGGCTGGCCTGGACGTTCTCGACCGGCGTGAGCCGGGGGCACGAGGCGGCACCGCTCGTGGTCGGCAGCACCATGTACGTGGTGACGCCGTTCCCGAACATCCTCTACGCGCTCGACCTTTCGAAGCCCGGCGCCCCGCTCAAGTGGGAATACCAGCCCGAACCCGTCCACCGCGTCGCAGGGCGTGGCGTGCTGCGACGTGGTCAACCGGGGCGCCGTCTACTACGACGGCAAGATCATCTACAACACGCTCGACGCGAACACGGTGGCGGTGGACGCCCAGACGGGGAAGCAGGTCTGGCAGACCAGAGTTGGGCGACATCAACCGGGGCGAGAGCGTCACGATGGCGCCGCTGGTGGTCAAGGGCAAGGTGCTCGTGGGCAACAGCGGCGGCGAGTTCGGCATCCGCGGGTGGCTCACCGCGCTCGACGCGGGCACCGGCAAGCTCGCCTGGCGCGCGTACACCACCGGTCCCGATGCGGACGTGCTGATCGGATCGCGGTTCAAGCCGTTCTACCCGCTCGACCGGGGGAAGGACCTCGGCGTCTCGAGCTGGCCGGGCGACGCATGGCAGTACGGCGGCGGCGGGGTCTGGGGGTGGATCAGCTACGACCCGGAGCTCGAATCTCATCTATTACGGCACCGCGAACCCGGGCCCCTGGAATCCCGAGGTCCGCCCCGGCGACAACAAGTGGACGGCCGGTATCTTCGCCCGGGACCCGGACACGGGCGAGGCGGTGTGGGCCTACCAGTGGAACCCGCACGACGTGTACGACCACGACGGCATCAACGAGCTGCTCCTGCTCGACCTGCCGATCAACGGCGCCACGCGCAAGGTCCTCGTCGGCGCCGGAGCGGAACGGCTACATCTACGTGCTCGACCGCGCCACCGGCGAGGTGCTCTCCGCCGATCCGTTCGGCTACATCACGACCAGCCGGGGCGTGGACCTGAAGAGCGGGCGGCTGACCATGGTGCCCGGAGAAGGCGACCGCGAACCGGCCAGGTGGTCCGGGAGATCTGCCCCGCCGCCCCGGGCGCCAAGGATTGGCAGCCGAGCTCGTGGTCGCCACGCACCGGCCTGCTCTACATCCCGCACCAGAACCTGTGCCAGGACGAGGAGGGGACGGAGGCGAACTACATCGCCGGCACGCCGTACGTCGCCGCGATCGTGAAGATGTACGCCGGCCCCGGCGGGTACCGCGGCGAGATGACGGCGTGGGATCCGGTGGCCCGGAAGATCGCGTGGAACGTGCACGAGAAGTTCCCGGTGTGGAGCGGCACCGTCGTCACCGAAGGCGACGTGGTGTTCTACGGCACGATGGATGGCTGGTTCAAGGCGCTCGACGCGCGGAGCGGCAAGGAGCTGTGGCGGTTCAAGACCGGCTCGGGCATCATCGGGCAGCCGGTCACCTACCTGGGGCCGGACGGGAAGCAGTACGTCGCGGTGCTCGCGGGCGTGGGTGGCTGGGCCGGCGCGGTGGTGGCCGGCGGGCTCGACATCCGGGACTCGAGCGCCGCGCTCGGCTTCGTCAATGCGATGAAGGACCTGCCGGCCGCGACGACCAAGGGAGGCATGCTGTATGTCTTCGCGCTGCCCTGACGGGTCCGCCGGAGCTGTCATGCCGAGGGAGCGGAGCGACCGAGGGATCTCGCCGGCGCGTGGTTCGAGCCATTCCAGGGCGCGATCCGCCGCTTCGCTCGGGATGACGGTTTGTATCGTCCTCAGCCTCCTTGCCCTCCCCGCCTGCCAGCGCGAGGACCGCCGGTTCCGCACCTGGCCGCCTGCCGCGTCGGCCATTGCCGCGGTTCGCCAGAGCCCGCTTCAGCCGGGCCCGCACCACGCGCGACCTCGCCGTGCGCAACGAATACGGGGAGAACGCCTGGGCCGTCTCCGAGGGCAAGCGGCTGTACAACCAGTTCAACTGCTCGGGGTGCCACTTCCAGGGCGGCGGCGGCATCGGGCCGCCGCTCATGGACTCGCAGTGGATCTACGGGAGCCAGCCCGAAAACATCTTCGCCACGATCGTCGAAGGCCGGCCCAACGGCATGCCGTCGTTCCGGGGCAAGCTGGGCAACGATCAGGTGTGGAAGCTGGTGGCCTACGTCCGCTCGATGAGCGGACTGCTGGCCAAGGACGTGGCCTCCGGGCGGAACGACGACATGCAGGTGCGGAGCCAGGAGCAGTCCACCCAGAAGGCGCAGCCGGTCCAGTCCACCGTGCCGCCGGCCTCGCAGCGGCCATGAGCGCGGTGCTCCAGGCGGTCCTGCAGTTCCCCGGTGCCCACTCGGCCCTGAATCCCGCCGGGCCTCAGGCGCGGATCGCCGAGGGCCTGTGGAACTCCATGTACGCTACGGCCATCGTGGTGTTCATCCTGGTGATGGCCGCGCTGCTCTGGGCGGCGTTCCGCCGCCGCCGCGCCGAGGAGCCCGCCCAGGACCCGGCACGGGAGCGGCGGATGCGGCGCGTGGTGGCCGCGGCCGCCGGCGTCACCATCGTCGTCCTCTTCACCTTTCTCGTCTCCGACATCTCCGCGGGCCGTGCCGTCACCGCCACGCCGGGGAAGGACGCGATCCAGATCATCGTCACCGGGCACCAGTGGTGGTGGGAGGTGCAGTACCGCGACTCCGTGCCCCAGCGCTGGGTGACGACCGCGAACGAGATCCACGTCCCCGTCGGCCGCCCGGTGGCCGTGGAGCTCCGGTCCACCGACGTCATCCACAGCTTCTGGCCGCCCAACCTGACGGGCAAGCGCGACCTGATCCCCGGCAACGAGAACAGCCTCTGGTTTCGAGGCGGACAGCGCCGGCGTCTACCGCGCCGAATGCGCCGAGTACTGCGGCCACGAGCACGCGAAGATGGCGCTGCTGGTGGTGGCCCAGTCGCCGGACAGCTTCGCGCGGTGGCTGGTGCAGCAGCGCGACACCGCGCATACGCCCGCCGACAGTCTCACGTCGAGAGGCCAGGAGGTCTTCCTCGTCCTCCGCGTGCGTGATGTGCCACTCCATCGCGGGAACGCCGGCGGGGAGCCGGGTCGGTCCCGACCTGACGCATCTCGCCAGCCGGGCGACGATCGCCGCGGGCACGCTGCCCAACACCCGCGGCAACCTGGCCGGGTGGATCGTGGACCCGCAGCGCATCAAGCCCGGCGCCAAGATGCCGCCCAACCAGCTCGATCCCGCGGACCTGCGAGCGCTGCTCGCCTACCTGGAGACCCTCCGATGAGCGTGACCGTCCCGGCCGTGCCGCACGAACCCGGGCGCGCGCCGGAGTCGGCGGCGGAGGTTGTGGGCCGGCTGGAGGGCACCTGGCGGGCCCGGCCGGGGCTGCGGGGCTGGCTCAGCAGCGTGGACCACAAGTCCATCGGCAAGCGGTACATCATCACGGCGTTCGTCTTCTTCCTGCTCGGCGGGATCGAGGCGGCCGTCATGCGGGCACAGCTCGCGCGGCCCGAGAACGGGCTGATCGGGCCCGACGCGTACAATCAGATCTTCACCATGCACGGCACGACGATGATGTTCCTGTTCGCCGTGCCCGTGATGGACGCGGTCGGGCTCTACCTGGTGCCGCTCATGATCGGGGCGCGCAACGTGGCGTTCCCCCGGCTCAACGCGTACGGCTACTGGGTGTACCTCTTCGGCGGCGCCTTTCTGTACGTGATGTTCTTCCTCAACACGGGGCCGGACACCGGCTGGTTCAGCTACGTCCCGCTGGCCGGTCCGGAGTTCTCGCCGGGCAAGCGGGTGGACGTGTGGGCGCAGACGATCACCTTCACCGAGATCTCGGCGCTGGTCGCGGCGGTCGAGCTGATCGTGACGATCTTCAAGACCCGGGCGCCGGGCATGACGCTCAACCGGATGCCGCTCTTCGTCTGGGCGATGCTGGTCCAGTCCTTCATGGTGCTGTTCGCGATGCCGTGGGTGGCCACGCGCCAGCAGTTCCTGGCGATGGACCGCCTGGTCGGCACCCACTTCTTCAATCCGGCCGAAGGCGGCGACGCGCTCCTCTGGCAGCACCTGTTCTGGTTCTTCGGGCACCCCGAGGTGTACATCATCTTCGTCCCCGCGCTCGGCTTCGTGTCGAGCATCGTGGCCACGTTCACCCGCCGGCCGGTCTTCGGCTATCCGGCCATGGTGCTCAGCATGGTGGCCACCGGCTTCCTCGGGTTCGGGCTGTGGGTCCACCACATGTTCGTCGACCGGGATCCCGCAGCTCGGCGCCAGCTTCTTCACCGCCGCGAGCATGATGATCGCGATCCCGAGCGGGGTCCAGATCTTCTGCTGGATCGCCACCATCTGGTCGGGGCGGCCGCGGTTCACGGTGCCGTTCCTGTTCGTGCTGGGCTTCGTCGCGCTGTTCCTGATCGGCGGGCTTCACCGGCGTGATGATCGCGTCGGTGCCGTTCGATACGCAGGTGCACGACACCTTCTTCATCGTCGCCCACTTCCACTACGTGCTGATCGGCGGCGCGGTGTTCCCGCTGTTCGGGGCGTTCTACTACTGGTTCCCCAAGGTTACCGGGCGGATGCTCGACGAGCGGCTCGGCCGCTGGAACTTCTGGCTCTTCTTCATCGGGATGAACCTCACGTTCTTCCCCATGCACCAGCTCGGCTTCCTGGGCATGCCGCGGCGGGTGTACACCTACCTGCCGGAGACCGGGTGGGGCGACCTCAACCTGCTGCGCCAGCATCGGGGCCGTGACCATCGCCGTCAGCGTCCTGGTGTTCCTGGTGAACGTGGCCCGGAGCCTCCGCGTCGGGGAGGCCGCCGGCGCAAACCCGTGGGGCGCGGACACGCTCGAGTGGGCGGCCGCCTCGCCGCCCCGGCCGTACAACTTCGCGTTCATCCCGGTGGTCGAGGGCCGCGAGCCGCTGTGGCAGCACCCGGCCGAGCTGCCGGCGGTGGAAGGGCTCCGGACCGACGTGCGCGAGGTGCTGGTCACCACGCTGCTCGACGCGGAGCCGGACAGCCGCCACCGCCATCCGGGGCCGACGATCTGGCCGTTGCTCGCGGCCGTCGGCGACGGCGGTCCTCTTCATCACCCTCATCTTCACGCCGTGGGGCGCTGGTGATCGGGACGGTGCTCCTCTTCCTGGCCTTCATCGGCTGGGCGTGGCCGCGCGGCCAGGATCACCAGGAGCAGCGGATGATCGAGGCGGAGTCGTGACCGGGTATCGCATCGTCGCGAACGTGACCGAGCTGCCGACCACCACGTTCGGCCACCGGAGCCCGATGTGGTGGGGCACCATCGGGTTCATCGTGATCGAGGGCTCGACGCTGTTCATCTGCGCCATCACCTACTTCTATCTCCGGCGGAACTTCTCAGACTGGCCGCCCGAGGGCGTGTTCCGGCCGGCGCTCACGGTGGCGACGGTGCAGGCGGCGCTGATGGTGCTCAGCAACATCCCCATGGCCATGGTGGACCGGGCGGCCCGCCGGCTCGATCTCCGCACGGTGCGCACCGGGATGGTGATCTGTACCCTGCTGGCGCTGGTCATGTGCGTGCTCCGGGCGCTCGAGTTCGGGGCGCTCAACGTGCGATGGGACAGCAACGCCTACGGCACCGTGGCGTGGGCCGTGCTCACCGCGCACGCCACGCTGCTGCTGCTCGAGACGCTCGAGTCGCTGGTCTTTACCGCGCTGCTCTTCAGCCCGAACCTCGAGCAGCGGGACCTCGCCGGCGCCAGCGACAACGCCCTCTACTGGTATTTCCTGACCGCGGTGTGGATTCCGCTGTACGCAATCGTCTTCCTGTCGCCCTACGTGATGTAGCCGGAGCGGAGGAGCGCATGACCACCGACCCCACGACGAGCATCCCGGACGCGAGGCGGATCGCGGCGCTCTGGACCGGCCTGCTGCTGGCTCCCGCGGCGTTCCTCATCAATCTCGTGCTGGGGTATGCGCTGGTGCATCCGTCCTGCCTGCGGGACGACCAGCTCCCCATTCACACCGTCAACCTGGTCTGCCTGCTCCTGGGCCTGATCGGCGGCTTCACGGCCTGGCGGGTGTGGCGCGCCGCGGGGAGCGAGTGGCCCGGCGGCGAGGGCGGGCCGGTGGGACGCACCCGGTTCATGGCGGGACTCGGCATGCTGGTGAGCGCGCTGTTCACCCTGGTGATCGTCGCGCAGTGGATCCCCGGCTTCGCGCTGAGCGCGTGCCAATGATCGCTCATGCCGGCGAGCCGCTCGGGCCGCACCAGCTCTGGGGCGCGTGGAGCTGGGAGCCGGGGATCGTGCTCCCGCTGGCGCTCGCCGCGGCGCTCTACGCCGTCGGGCTCCGCGCGCTCTGGCGGGCCGCCGGACCGGGCCGCGGCATCCGGACACGCGATGCGGCTGCGTTCGCGCTCGGGTGGGCCACGCTCGCGCTGGCGCTCCTCTCGCCGCTGCACCGGCTGGGTGAGGTGCTCTTCTCCGCCCACATGGTGCAGCACGAGCTGCTCATGGCACTGGCCGCGCCGCTCCTCGTGCTCGGGCGCCCGCTGGTGCCGTTCGTCTGGGGCCTCCCGCCCGGGTGGCGCCGGACGCTCGGACGCTGGACCGGCGGCCACCGCTTCCGCGGCGTCTGGACGACGCTCACCCACCCGATGGCGGCCTGGTCGCTGCACGCGGCCGCGATCTGGATCTGGCATCTCCCGTCGCTCTACGAGGCCACCCTCCGGAGCGAAGCCGTGCATGCGCTGCAGCACGCCAGCTTCCTCGGCACCGCACTCCTCTTCTGGTGGTCGGTGCTCGAGGGCCGGCGCCACGGCAGACTCGGCTGGCCCGGCGCGGTCATCGCGCTGTTCACCACGGCGGTGCACACCAGCATTCTCGGCGCGCTTCTCACCTTCTCCACTCGGCTCTGGTATCCGATCTACGGCGCGGCCGCGGCCGCCTGGGGGCTCACCCCGCTCGAGGACCAGCAGCTCGCCGGCCTCATCATGTGGGTGCCGGGCGGGCTGGCATATCTCGTGGCGGCCCTCGCGCTGATGGCGAGCTGGCTCGCGGAGCCCGAGCGCGCACCCAGGCGCCTGCCGCTCGGCGCCGTCTCGCTCGTGCTGGTCGGCACGCTCGCGCTCGCCGGGTGCGGCCGGAGCGGCGCGCTCTCGTTCGAGGAAGCGGCCCGGCTCACCGGCGGAGGCAACCCGGCGCGCGGCCGCCTCGCGATCCGGCAGTACGGCTGCGGCGCGTGCCACACCGTCTCCGGCGTGCGGGGCGCCGATGGGCTGGTCGGACCGCCGCTCGACGGGATCGGCGGCCGCTCCTACATCGCGGGCGTGCTGACGAACACACCGCAGCACATGATTCGCTGGATCGTCGATCCGCACGGCGTCGATTCGCTCACCGCCATGCCCGCCACGGGCGTGGGTGAGCGCGAAGCGCGCGACATCGCCAGTTACCTGTACACCCGCCGCTAGCGCCGCCCGCCGATGCGACGGGAACGCGTGCTCGCACACCGGCTGGCGCTCCTGGGCGCGCTCGCCGCGATGTCCGCCTGCGGCAAGTCGCCGGAGGCCAGGGCCAGGCAGGCTAGCGACGACGCTCCGCTCGTGGCAGGCCACCGCCCGCTTGGTGGAGGAGGAGCGCGCGCGCGGCGCGCTGCCCGGCGCGTTCGCGTCCCAGGCGGCACGCGCGGCGGAGCAGGGCCGAGCCAAGGCCGAGCAGCAGCTCCGCCAGGCGAGCTCGCCGTGAGCAAGCTCCTCGAGATCGCGCTCGGCATCATCACCGGAATCGGAGGATTCCTGGAGACCGGGTCGCTCGCGACATCGGCCCAGGCCGGCGCGGCCTTCGGCTTCCAGCTCATCTGGGCCATCGCGCTCGGCGTCATCTGCATCGCCTTCCTGGTGGAGATGGCGGGCCGGCTCGCGGCGATCAGCCACCACACGCTGCCCGACGCCATGCGGGAGCGGTTCGGGATCCGCTTCTTCCTCGCGCCGCTCGTGGCGGTGGGGCTGGTCTCGTTCCTGGTACTCGCCGCCGAGATCGGCGGCGTGGCGCTGGCGCTCCAGTTCGCAAGCGGCGTGTCGTTCCGCGTGTGGGCATTGCCGGTGGCCGCGGCCGCCTGGCTGCTGCTCTGGAAAGGCACCTTCGGCGTGGTCGAGAAGGGCGCGTCGCTGCTGGGGCTCGTCACGATCGCCTTCGTGGTGGGCGCGGTGCGGCTGCATCGCGCCGCTCGCGGACGTGGTCGCCGGCCTTTTGCCGACGGCGCCGAGCCACGACCCCGCGAAGTACTGGTTCATCGCCGTGAGCATCATCGGAGCCTCGGTGAGCCCGTACCTCTTCTACTTCTATTCGGCCGGTGCCGTGGAGGATGGATGGGACGAGGGGTATCTCGGCGTGAACCGCGCCACTGCGGGGCTGGGCATGACCTTCGGCGGCGCGATCGCCGTGGCGGTGCTGGCGTGCGCCGCGATGGTGCTGCACGCGCGCGGGATCCAGGTGGACCGTTACGAGCAGATCCCCCTGCTGCTCTCGACGCCACTCGGCCGGGCGGGCTTCTGGCTGTTCGTCGCGTCGCTCGGGGTCGCCTGCTTCGGGGCGGGGCTGGAAATCGCGCTGCAGCTCGCCTACCTCGTGGCCCAGGGCTTCGGCTGGCGCTGGGGCGAGAATCTCCGGCCGCGGGAGGCGGCGCGGTTCACCCTGGTCTACACGCTGGCGTTGCCGCTGGCCGCGCTGGTGATCGTCGCCGGGATCGATCCGCTCAAGCTCACCGTCATCTCCATGGCGCTCACCGCCCTCTCGCTGCCCGTCACGGTGGTGCCGCTGCTGGTCCTCATGAACGATCCGCTCTACCTCGGCGAGCACACGCAACGGCTGGATCAGCAACGCGGCCGTGCTCGCGGTGAGCGTCATCGCCTGCATCGTCGCGCTGGTCGCGATCCCGCTCCAGATCCTGGGGAGCTGACATGCAGCTCGGCCGCGAGGTGCTCGACCAGCAGGCGATCGATGCCAACGGCCGGCAGATGGGCAAGGTCGATGGAATCGTGCTGGAGCTCCGGGGAGACCAGGCGCGGGTCGCGGCCGTGGTGGTCGGCGGCACCACCCTGCTCTGGCGAATGCACGCGGGGCTCGCGGCCTGGGCCGAGCGGCGCCTCGGTGGCGAGGGCGCGCCCACCCGGATCCCGTGGCGGCAGGTGGTCAAGATCGGGATCGACGTCAAGCTGGACGTGGAGGCCGATCGGACGCCGGCGTTCCGCTGGGAGCGCTGGGTGCGGGACCACGTCATCGGCCGGATCCCGGGCGCATGACGCAGCCGCGTGAGGTGCGCCTGGAGCGGCTGCTCGGGCGGCTGCTGGTGGATGAGTTCGGCGTCGCCGTGGGCCGGATCGAAGACGTGGAGGCCGAACCGGACGGCGACGCCTACGTGGTGACTCACGCGCTCGTCGGGCCGGAGGGACGGCTCGCGCGACTCCTGGCCTTCACGCATCAGCTCCCGACGCTTCGGGCCATCGGCCTCGGCCGGAAGCCGCGGGTGCGCCGGGTGCCGTGGGCGTGGCTCGACCTGTCCGACCCATGGCACCCCCGGCTCCGCCCAGCCCCGGTCGGTCAATGACCGCTTGGCGCAGCCGCGACGTGCTTCGCGTTACCCTGCTCGTCGCTGGTGTCTACCTCGCGCTCCAGCTCCTGTGGGTGGCGCGCTCCGTCTTCGTGCTCGGGTTCCTCGGCATCCTGTTCGGCATCACGCTGTCGGCGGGTGTCACGTGGCTGCAGCGCCGAGGACTGCCCCGCGCCGTTGGCGCACTGATCCTCGTAGGCGCGGTGCTCGCCCTGCTGGTGGGACTGGGCGCGGTGGTGGCGCCCCGGATGACGGAGCAGTGGCAGGATCTCCAGCGCCAGCTCCCGCAGGCGCTCACGCAGGCGGAGGACTGGCTGCGGGAGCGCGAGGGCGGAGTGAGTCGCCTGCTGCAGGCGCCGAGCGATCCCGCGGCCCGACAGACGCAGGAGCCCGGTATCCGGCAGACCCTGGCGGCGCAGGTCGGCAAGCTGGGCGCCAACTTCTTCAACATCTTCTCCAGCACGCTGACGGTCCTCGGCGGGCTGGTCATCATCACCTTCGTCGCCGTCTACATCGCCGTGGACCCGCGAACATACCGGCGGGGCATCATGCACCTGGTGCCCCACGACTCCCGCGCCAAGGCCGGCGAGGTGCTGGACGCCATGGGCGTGTCGCTCCGCCGCTGGCTGGTGGCGCAGCTCATCGGCATGCTGGTGATCGGCGCCATCAGCACCGTGGCGCTGCTGCTGCTCGACGTGCGGGCCGCCGTGGCGCTCGGCATCATCGCCGGCATCCTCGAGTTCGTGCCGTACTTCGGCCCGATCATCTCCGCGGTTCCGGCGATGGCCATGGCCTTCCTCGACGGTCCCGAGAAGGCGTTGTGGGTGGCGCTGGCCTACCTCGCCATCCAGCAGATCGAGGGCAACATCATGATGCCGCTCCTCATGAAGGAGGGGCTCGACCTGCCGCCGGTGCTCACCATCTGTTCCAGGCGGCGCTGTCGCTGGTGTTCGGCTTCGTGGGCCTCCTGTTCGCGGTCCCGCTGCTCGGGGCGGTGATGGTGCCGATCAAGCTGCTCTACGTGCAGGACGTGGTAGGCGACGACGTACCCTTGCCCGGCGAGGACTCAGGCTGATGGCGGACGACAAGGACGGCGGCACCCGCCTCACGGCGGTCGAGATCCACGAGAACATCGTCGGCCCGGGCAAGAAGGAGCTGACGCGCCCGGCGGCATCGCTGCTCTGGTCGGCGCTCGCGTCGGGGCTCGTGATCGGCTTCAGCTTCATCGGCAGCGCCTACGCGGCGAGTCTGGTGCCGCCGGAGCGCGGGCATGCGGCCTTTGCCGCCGTCTATCCGCTGGGCTTCATCCTCGTCATCATGGCCCGGAGCGAGCTGTTCACCGAGAACACGCTCGTCCCGGTCGATCCCGTTTCTCGAGCGCCGCGATGCGGCGACGTTCCGGCTGCTGCTCCGGGTGTGGGCGCTGCTGCTCATCGGGAACCTGATCGGCGCCGCGATCTTCGGCTGGGCCCTCGCGCGCACGCCCATGGTCGAGCCGTCACTCCACGCGGAGCTCGGCGGCTCGCCGCGGAGGCGACGAGCGGGAGCTTCGGGCGGATCGTCTACGCGGGGGTGTTCGCGGGATGGCTGATCGCGCTGCTCTCCTGGCTGCTGGCCTCGACGCACGCAACGGGCGCGCAGATCGTGCTCATCTGGATCTGCACGGCGCCGATCGCGGCACTCGGCTTCCGGCACTCGATCGCGGGCTCGGTCGAGGCGTTCTACCGCGCTGCGTCCGGTGGCGCCGGGTGGGGAGAGATGCTCCTCGGCTTCGTGCTGCCCGCGGTGATCGGGAACGCGATCGGCGGCGTGCTGCTGGTGGCGCTGCTCAACTACGGGCAGGTGGTGACGGAGCGGGAAGACGAGCCCCCATCGGCGCGGAAGCGCCGCCGGCGGGCCAGGCACCGGCAGGGGGAGGGCGGGCCGGGCGAGTCATCCTGAGCCGAGCAGAGGATGACTCGCGTCCCCAGCCTACCTGCCGAGCTTTCCTCCGAGCATCCCGCCGATGTCGTCCATCACCGACCCGTCCCCATCCTTGTCCAGGAACTTCCCGAGCATTCCCATCAGACCGCCGGGCGCGGCCTTGGCCGCGGCCTGCTGCTCGCCGCCGAGCATGCCGGCCAGGCCGCCCGGATCGAGTCCGCGCTCGCGTGCGCTCTTGCCGAGCGCGCCCATGACGAGCGGCGCCAGCATGGAGAGCAGCATCCCGGCCTTGCCGGAGTCGATCCCGGCCACCTGACCCAGCCCGTTCTGCACCACCTCCTGCCGCCCGCCCAGGACATGGCCCAGGATCCCGGCACCGTCGGCCGTGGCACCGCCGGTCTGCTGTCCTCCGAGATACCCGGTGACGTTGTCGAGGATGCTGCCATCGTGGTCCTTCTGGAGCGCGGAGGCGAGGGCACCGGCCTTGTTCGGATCCTGGGCGTTGTGCGCCAGGGCGCCGACCAGCATAGGCAGCGCGGCCGCGATGGCCGTCTGGGTGGTGCTCGGGTCGGTGCCCAGCCGCTTCCCGATCTGCTGCACCGCTTCACCGCCCAGACGCTGCTGGAGCATGTCGAGCATGGACATTAGGGGCCTCATGGAATGGAGGACTAGGGAGCCATCAAGATCGCGTGAAGTCCGGCCAGCGTGTGTGCGCCCCGTCACCTGCCGGTTATCTTCGCGCGATGCCCGGCCGTCCCCGCGCGCGGCTCCAGCTGGCGGCCGCCGCCATGCTGTTCTCGACCGGCGGCGCCGCGATCAAGGCCGCCGAGTTCACCGGCTGGCAGATCGCGAGCTTCCGGAGCGGGATGGCGGCGCTCGCCATCCTGCTGCTCACGCCGGCGGCACGGCGCGGCTGGAGCGTGCGGGCGGTGCTGGTCGGGGTTCGCGTACGCCGGCCTGCCTCACGCTGTTCGTGCTGGCCAACCGGCTGACCACGGCGGCCAACACGATCTTCCTCCAGTCCACCGCGCCGCTCTATCTGCTGGTGCTCGGTCCCTGGCTGCTGAAGGAGCCGGTGCGGCGGCAGGATCTCGGCGTTGATGGCCGCGGTCGGCCGTCGGCCTCGCGCTGTTCTTCGTGGGCGCCGAGGCGCCGCTGGCCACGGCGCCGGATCCGGTGCGGGGGAACCTGCTGGCCTGGTGGAGCGGTTTCTTCTGGGCGCTGACCGTCTGCGGGCTGCGCTGGATGGGCGCGGCGGAGGGCGGGCACGGCTCGGCGGTGGCGGCGGTGGTGGCGGCAACCTGATGGCATTCCTCGTCGCGCTGCCGATGGCGCTGCCGCTGGGGCCGCATGCGCGCGGTGGATTGGGCGGTCGATCGTCTACCTCGGCGTCTTCCAGATCGCGCTGGCGTACGTGTTGGTCACTCGGGGCTGCGGCACATCCCGGCGCTGGAGGCGTCGCTCATCCTGCTGATCGAGCCGGTGCTGAATCCGGTGTGGGCCTGGCTGTTCCAGGGCGAGCGCCCGGCGCCTGGGCGCTGCTGGGCGGCGCGATCATTCTGGGCGCCACGACGCTCAAGGGATGGCTGGATGCGCGCTCGCAGCGCGAGGTGGTGCCGCCGGTGGAGCTGGCGGTCGAGCCCGGCCGGGAGCCCGCCGCCTGACGCGGCGCGAGAGAGGGAACCGGACCCTGATGGAACGCTGATCGAGACGGTCCGGATCCGGAACGGCGCCGCGCCGCTCTGGTACCTCCACCTCCGCCGCCTGGCGGGGAGCTGCAAGGCGCTCGGCGTGCCGCTGCCGGGCGAGCTGCTCACCCCGAAGGCGGCCCCGACCGGGTGCACCGGCTGCAGGTGGGCAAGCGCGGGCCGTGGTGGGCGAGCGGCCGGTCGGGTGCACCGCTCCGGTGCGGCTGATCACGTCGCGGGTGGTCCACCGGCCGTATCCTCACAAGTTGGTGGACCGCGAGCGGTTCGACCGCGCGCTGGCGGAGGCGAAGGCCGTGCGGGGCGGACGACGGGCTGCTGCTGACTGTGGGCGGGTAGGTGGCGGAGACTGCGATCTGGAGCGTGTTCTGGTGGGAGGACGGCCGGGTGGCGGCGCCGCCGCTCGAGCTCGGCATCCTGCCGGGCGTGGGGCGGGCCGGATCGTCGAGCTGGTGGGCGAGATCGCGGAGCGGAAGGCCACGCTGGAGGACATCCGGGGCAAGTCCACTGTTCGTGGCCAACTCGGTCCGCGGGGTGGTGCCGGTGGCCTCGCTGGATGGCGTGAAGTGCCGCAGGAACGCCGCCACAGAGGCGCTCGCGAGCGCGCTTCTGGCCTTGACCCAACCCCTGTGCGGGGCTAGTTTTGCCGGCTCTGGACCGGGGCCCAGGCTCCCCGTGGTGGTTGTAGCTCAATCGGTTAGAGCGCCGGACTGTGGCTCCGGAGGTTGCGGGTTCGAGTCCCGTCAGCCACCCTGGTAGACCTGAGCCGTGGAGGTGCAGAGGTCCGTAGCTCAAGTGGTAGAGCACCGGTCTCCAAAACCGGGGGTTGCAGGTTCGATTCCTGCCGGGCCTGTGGCGGGGAGTCGCGGGTCGCGAGTCACGGGTCGCGAGCTCGGCTCCAGCGGACTCGCGACCCGCGACTGATGCTACGGCGCTATCGTCTAGGGGACTAGGACGGGGCCCTCTCAAGGCCCAAACACGGGTTCGAATCCCGTTAGCGCTATGATGGAAGGCTGAGGCGATCGGCCCCATCGTCTATCGGTTAGGACGCGACCCTTTCAAGGTCGAGAGAGGGGTTCGATTCCCCTTGGGGCTATGGGTGGAGCGGGCACGCGCGCCGCTAGCTCAATTGGCAGAGCAAGTGACTCTTAATCACTAGGTTGTAGGTTCGATTCCTACGCGGCGCACTAAGTACATCAACGACTTATAGGTTCTCTGTTGCCATCCCACTCGCCAGTGTGCGAGTTGGTGTGCGAAAGCTACAGAACGAGCATGCGTGGCCGACTTTGCAATCTCCGCTGCGTCTCAAACGCATCCCTCGCGGCTCGTCGAGCCCCTCACTCGACACAGAGCTTCGCCTGACCTAGAGAATCTTGGTCGAAGTCACCCGTAGGGTTACTGGAGGCGTAGTCGGCGGACTTACCAGCGTCCCTGTTAATCACCGGGTCGGGGGTTCGAGTCCCTCCTCGGGAGCTTCCCTCAGAGCTTGTCAGTCCGTGAGATATGGCATCGGCAGCCCGCAAGCGGCGGGTTGCTTCTTTTCCAAGAGTGTGCCAAAGTGTGTGCTCGTGGTGAGAGCATACACTTGTATGCGACACCTATGAGGGCATGCAGGCCCAGATATCCACTGGCCTGCTACCCCTGTCACTGCTGCCCTTCAGAGTGCCGCCGGAACACCTTCTCCGATTATTTGTTTGACTCCGGTACCACGCACCCGCAGATTCGCGGGGGCAATGCCACAAAGCGCCCCATGTAGCCGCCGGTCGGTGATTTCCATTTTGTCGCTGTATGGACTGACTATGCCAATCGGCGGATCATGCCATCGAGACCACTGACGAGCCTATTACACAGCCTTTTTCGACTCCTGAAGCGTGGGAGTGCCGAGCGTCAGGGCCTTCATGCCTGGCTGCCGTACTACGCCGGGTATTCCGAGGCTTTCGTCCATGACGTGCTCACGGAGTTCTCCGATTTCGTAGGCATGGATTTCTAGATCCGATGAATGGCAGTGGCACCACGACAGTGGCTGCTCAGAAGCGGGGCCTGCTCAGCATAGGAATCGAGCTGAATCCAGCCGTTGCCGCACTCGCAAAGGCTAAGGATGCCGCGCTGCCATCCAGTTGTGATTGGAATGCACTCCGACGCACTTCGAGAGTGCGCTCAGGGTATCGAACCTCAAGACCTTCAGGAGGATGTCTTGTGGATCTCTCCACCTGCCCTGATGCAACTGCGAAGGCTCTCGACTGCGATCGATATGCTGGCACCGCGCAACGAACTCCAGCTTCATGAACAGATCCCATGCGTGCTGCAGCGAGGAATGAGGCGCGCTTCTACGCGACTGTGGATTCGCCGCGTTGCTTCGCACCGTGCGCCGCTTCAGCAGAGCAACTTCGTCGAAGAACCCGACATGGCTGAAGCGTATGGACCAGGAGAGTTCGGTCGACCTCGACGTTGTCACTCCGTTCATTGAGACTGCGAAGTCCATGGTCGCGGACCTCAGGCGGGAGCTTCCGAGTCACTCGGGCACCGCTCGGGTTCTCGTCATGAATGGTGATGCTCAGCTGAGCCAGGTGCGTCGCGCGGCGGTCGACGCGATCATCACTTCACCGCCCTATCCTACGCGAATCGACTATGCAATTGGCACGGCACCGGAGTTGGCATTCGTTGGTCTTCGGCATGTGCAAGGGCTTCGCGCTATCCGTGCATCTATAATGGGTCTACCTGCGTAACCGGGGGGAGTACGTAGTGCGCGAACAATGGGTCCTACCTGTATTTCCGTACTTGAGTCTGTGCGGACACAAGTCGAGGTTCTTCAGGTACTATGAAAATGCACATCCAGTACTTTCGAGATGCGGAGCTCATTGTCTCGGAGATCCTGCGCGCACTGAAACGCGGGGGTGTTGCCATCTTGGTGGTTCAGGACAGTTGGTACAAGAACATCCACATTCCGCTTTCAACGATTTACAGCGAGATGGCTGTCAGATTGGGCGCCTCGAGCGCGAAGAGCTCTTAGGAGCGTGCCGGTTCGTAGCCACATCGGTCTCGTGAACACGCGTGCTGGTCACTATGCCAAAGGTGAGCTTCGCGAACATGTCGTGGTATACAGGAAGGCCTAGCAGCGATGACAGACACAATCCGCCTGCTCCGTGAAGCTGAGGCAGTCCAGTCGTAGCTCGGTAGACACGGGGACCGCCGAGAGAAAAAGTCCGAGCGCCCATTCCTTGAACATCCTATCGAACTCTGGCTCGAGTCCCTGCTCATAATGTAGATGCTGTGACCGCCCCTCGAGGTCAGAGGAACCTCTCATTGCTAATCTTGGCCGGCAACGCCGGTGATGGTAAGTCGGCTCTTTTGTCACAACTTCGTGTTAAGCTGCGAGAGATGGGAGTTGATGAGACGCTTGTACAATGGTTAGTCGACGCCTCCCAGAGCGACCATCGAACGGAGGACGCTTCTGAGCGGCTGGACCGCTTCTTTGAATCCTTTCGAGATGACTCTAGCTGGACACCTGAGCTGCACGTCGCGGCGATCAACACTGGCGCCGTCGTTCAGTTTCTGAAGTCGCTCAGGACCCAGGAGTGCGACATTACCAGATTTGTAGCTAAGGTGCTTCTCAATCAGTTAGCGATCG
>CAWHQC010000017.1:0-100344 GCA_963831425.1 uncultured Gemmatimonadales bacterium
GAGTGGATGCGGAGGTGGCGGGCATCGGGCGCTACCCGGAGCGGGATCTGTCATCCCGGCGCCTCACGAGGCCGCCGGCTCGGCCGGGCAGGCCTTCCCCACTCCCGGAGCACCCGAATGAAATCGCCGGATGTACCCACAGGTCTCCGCCACATCCTCCTTGTAGCCGAGGGTGCGGTAGGCCTGCACCAGCCGGATCAGTGCGTCCGGCGCCACCTTGCTTCGGGGATAGGTCGCAACCAGGTCCTTGAGGTACAGGATCGCCGAGTCGTAGGCCTTGAGCCGCATGTAATAGAGCGCGGACCGGTACTCCTTATAGGCGAACCGCTCCTCCAGCGCTTCGATCCGCTCCTGTGCCCGCTTGGCGGGTGTACCTCCGGGATACCGGTTGAGCAGCTCCTGGTACGTCGCGAGCGCGGTCTGGCCGTACGACGGGTCGAGTTCGGGCTTCCGCCACAGATCGGCGTAGGCGTCGCCGGCCCGAAGGAGTGCTTCGGGCGCGAGCGGGTCGTTCGGCGTATCATCGGATACTTTGCGAAACTCGCGCGCGGCTTCCAGGTTGCTCCCCAAGGCCAACTGCGCCTCTCCCAGGAAGAGGTGCGCCTGGGCGGTGCGGGTATCGCCGGGAGGAAGCTCGAGCAGCACGCGCTGGAGGTTCTTGGCGGCGTCACCCCACTTGCCCCGGCGGACGGCGTGCATCGACTGCGTCCAGAGCGAGTCGATGGCGCCGCGGCTCGCCGTTTCCGACACGGCGGAGACGGGGGTCGGGGCGGCCCGTGCCGGCGCGCGCGCGCCGCCGCATGCGCCCGCTCCCGCCAGCAGGAGCACCCAGGCACTTCGATGGATCATTGCACTCCCGTGCGGACGGAATCGCCCGCGGATAATGACGTTCCCAGTGTCCCGAGGCGGGCCGCCGCCGCTTGCCCCATCGAATCGGCGGTCCCACCCGAGACGACCGTCTGAAACGCGAGGGCCGCGGCCAGCGTGTCCCCCTGCCTGAGCCGTTCCGCCCCATACCGGAGGAGCGCGCGGCGGCCCGTCGCGGTGGCCGAATCCACCCGGGCGGATTCGGCGAACCAGAGCGCCGCCCGTTCCGGCTGCCCGGCGGAGTCGGCCCGGACGCCCAGCGCGTAGGCGCAGTCGGCCACGCCGCGGCCGGCCGGCGCGCGCACGCTGCTGTCGCGGCTGCGGCGGAGCACCGCCCGGTACTGGAGGAGCGCTTGACCGCACCCGGCCGTCGCCTCGAGGGCGCGCCCGTACACGGTGAGCAGCGAGTCGACCGACGCCGACGTGGGAGCGGCCGCGAGTGCCTGCGGCAACACGGCCGCCGCCTCGGCCGAGTCCATCCCGGGCTGCGCAAGCAACAGGAGCGCGTACCGGCCGGTCGGGCGCTCGGGCGCGACCGCCGCGAGGCCGGCAAGGACGTCCCGGAGCACGTCCGCGTTCCCCGCCCGCTCCGCCGCCCGGGCCACGTTCTCCAGTCCCTCCGCGGCCTCACCGGCGCGGGTGGGGTCCTGTCCGGCGAGCCGCGAATACGCCTCAGCCGCCTGGCGCAGCTCGCCGGCATGGAGCGCCGCGGCGCCGGTCTTGGCCGAGACCCCGGCGTGGTCCCCGGACACCCGCCGGTACTCGCTCAGGGCCGCGGACCAGTCCTCCCGACCGTAGGCCTGATCGCCCAGCCGCTCGTGGTCGCTCGCGCTACCGCAGGCGGCGACCACCAGCAGCAATAGCGCAAGCCCGCCCCGCGCGCCCCCGCTCCGGTTCACCCGCCGGTACGTCCCAGCATCGCCAGGTAGGCCTCGACCCGCGCGTTCTCGGGCCGGCGCGCGAGGCAGGCGCGCCAGACGTCGCGGGCACCGACGCCGTCGCCGGAGAGGAAGTGTGCGAGGCCCAGTGCCGCTTCGGCGTCCACGAAGTTTGGCCGGGCGAGCAGCACCGTCTTCCAGCGCCTCCCGTGCCTCGAGCGGGCGGCCGGCCTCGAGCATCACTCGCGCCATCCGGTAGCGCAGGTCGTGGAAGCCGGGGCCGAGCTCGAGGGCGCGTTCGTACTGCTCGATGGCCCGGCCCAGCGCGCCCGCTTCGGCATAGGCGTCCGCCAGCTCGGCGTGCTGGTTGGCCAGCCGGCCGACCACCGGCGCGGGCAGCCCCTCACTGGGCGGCGCGACGCTCTCAGCGGCCCGGCGGAAGGCCTCCTCGGCCTCGTGCGAGCGGCCCAGCTCGCTCAACACCAGCCCCTGGTGGATCAGCGCCTCGAGGTAGCGCGAGTTGAGCTCGAGCGCGCGGGCGAACTGGACCAGCGCCTCCTCGGGGCGGCCGAGCAGCGAGAGCGACACGCCGATCAGATGGTGCACGTCCGCGAACGCGCGTCCGGTGGCGACGATCTCCTCCAGGAGGTAGATCGCCCCGTAGTAGTCCTGCACCGTGAACCGGTCGCGCGCGCGGGCCAGGAGCCGCTCAGTCTGTCCGGCCATGGGCCTCCCGGAACCAGGCGACGAACCGCCGGATCCCTTCGGGGAACGGCGTCCGGGGCGCGTACCCGAGCACCGCTCCCGACTTGGTCAGGTCAGCCGCGGTGCGCTGCACGTCGCCCGGCTGCATCGGCGCCCACTCCACCCGCGGCACGATCCCGAGCGCCGCGGCGATTTCGTCGAGCATGGCGCCGGTGGCGACGGCGCGGTTGCCGCCCAGGTTGAACGGCTCCATCCCGACCGGCGCCGCGGCGGTCCAGTCGATGGCCGCGATCACGCCGGCGACGATATCGTCACAGTAGGTGTAGTCGCGCGCCTGGGTGCCGTCGCCGAACAGCGTGATCACCTCCCCAGCCACCAGGCGCCGCGCGAACGCATGGATGGCCAGGTCCGGCCGCTGCCGCGGACCGTAGACGGTGAAGAACCGGAGCGCGGCGCTCCGGAACCCGTAGACCGGGGCCACTGCCCGCAGCAGCAGCTCGGCCGCCCGCTTGGTCGCCGCGTAGGGGGACACCGGCTCGATGGCCACCGCATCTTCCCGGAACGGTACCGGCGTGCTGTCGCCGTACACCGACGATGACGACCCGAGCACGATGCGTGACACGCCGGCCCGCCTGGCCGCCTCGAGCACCGCGGCGGTGCCCGCGACGTTCATCTCGGCATAGCCGACCGGGTCGGCGAGCGACGGGCGGACCCCCGCCCGCGCCGCCAGGTGCACGATCACCGTGTCCGGGGTGAGGCGGGCGCGGAGGGCGTCCACGTCGCGCATGTCCTGTTCGTGGAACGTGAACCCCGGGCAGGATGCCGCGGTCCGGAGGTTCCGCTCCTTCATGGCCCGGGAGTAGAATGGATCGAAGTTGTCGATCCCCACCACCTCGTCGCCTCGACGCACGAGTGTCTCGACCAGATGGGACCCGATGAACCCCGCCGCGCCAGTGACGAGGACACGGGTCACCGACGCGACCGCCCGATTCCGTGGTACTCGAAGCCGAGCGCGGTCATACGGTCGGGATCGTAGAGGTTGCGCCCGTCGATCAGGAGCGGCCGGCGCAGCAGCTTCCGCACGCGCTCGAAGTCCGGATTCCGGTAGACCAGCCATTCGGTCATGACCAGCAGCGCGTCGGCGCCGTGGGCCGCGCTGTACGGGTCGGCGCAGTACATGACGCGGTCGCCGAAGATGGCGCGGGCCGAGTCGGTGGCCTTGGGATCGTGGGTCTGCACCCGGGCGCCGGTCTCGAGCAGCCCCTCGATCAGCGGAATCGTCGGACTCTCCCGCATGTCGTCGGTCTCCGCCTTGAACGCGAGCCCCCAGATTCCCACGCTCTTCCCGCGCAGGTCCTTGCCCAGGTACTTGAGCGTCTTGTGGAGCACCACCCGCTTCTGGGCCTCATTGACGTCCTCGACCGCCTTGAGCACGTCGAGCGAGAGCCCGAGCGAATCGGCGGTGTGGATGATCGCCTTCACGTCCTTGGGAAAGCAGGAACCGCCGTAACCCGGGCCGGGATAGAGGAACGCGCGCCCGATCCGCTGGTCGGAGCCGATCCCGAGCCGCACGTTGTTCACATCGGCCCCGACCAGCTCGCAGAAACACGCCATCTGGTTCATGAACGAGATGCGGGTGGCGAGCATCGCGTTGGCCGCGTACTTGGTGACCTCGGCCGAGGCGATGTCCATGAAGAGGACGCGGTTGCCGCCCTGCCGGGTGAAGGGTGCGTAGAGCTCGCCCATCACCGCCCTGGCCTCCTCGTCGTCCACCCCGATCACGACGCGGTCGGGCTTCATGAAGTCCTCGATCGCGGCGCCTTCCTTGAGGAACTCGGGGTTGGAGCAGACGGCGAACGGCTGCTCGGTCTCGGACCGGACGGCCGCACGCACCTTTTCCGCCGTGCCGACCGGCACCGTGGACTTGGTGACGACCACCTTGGAGTCGTTCATGTTGCGGCCGATCTCCCGGGCCACGGCGAGCACGTGCTGCAGATCGGCCGAGCCGTCCTCGCCCGGCGGAGTGCCGACCGCGATGAACACGACGCGCGCGGCCCGCACCGCGGCCGGCAGATCGGTGGTGAACGTGAGGCGCCCCTCCTCCTGATTCCGGCGCACCATCGGCTCCAGGCCCGGCTCGTAGATCGGGATTTCGTTCTGCTGCAGACGTCCGATCTTCTCCGCGTCCTTGTCGACGCAGACCACGTCGTTGCCGGTCTCCGCCAGGCAGGCGCCGGCCACCAGTCCGACGTAGCCGCTTCCGATCACCGCCACGTGCATTTCAGGCTTCCTTGGGCAGGGCGTTGCGGGTGTCGACCACCAGCCGTGCCTTCCGCTGGATCATTCGATAGTCCACCGCCGTGTGATCGGTGACGATCATGACGCAGTCGGCGGCCGCGACGGCTTCGGGCGTGAGCGGCACGGAGCGAAACTCGCGCCCGTCCTCTGAGAAGACCGGCACATGGGGATCGGAGTAGCTCACCCGGGCCCCCTGGCCCTCGAGCAGGCGGATGATGTCCAGCGCCGGGCTCTCGCGGATGTCGTCGATGTCGCGCTTGTAGGCGATGCCCAGCACCAGCACCGAGGCCCCCCGGACCGCCTTGCCCTGCCCGTTCAACGCCTCGGCCAGCTTCCGGACCCAGAACAGGGGCATCTCGGTGTTGAGCTCGCCCGCGAGGTCGATGAAGCGGGTCTTGTAGTTGAGGCCGCGCATCTTCCAGGCGAGGTAGTGCGGATCGATCGGAATGCAGTGACCGCCGAGCCCGGGACCGGGCAGAAACTTCATGAAGCCGAACGGCTTGGTTGCCGCGGCCTCGATGACCTCCCAGACGTCCACGCCGAGCTTGTCGCAGACGATGGCCATCTCGTTGACCAGGCCGATATTGACGCTGCGGAAGGTGTTCTCGAGCAACTTGACCAGCTCGGCGGCATCCGTGGTCGAGACCGGCACGAGCGTGTCGATGGCCGGCTCGTACAGCGCCATCGCCACGCGGCGGCAGTCGGCGGTGATGCCGCCCACGACCTTCGGCGTGTTCCGGGTGCCGTACCTGGGATTGCCGGGGTCCACGCGCTCGGGGCTGAAGGCCAGGAAGAAATCCTCCCCCACCGTGAGCCCCGTGCTCTCCAGTGCTGGCAGCAGGATCTCGCGGGTGGTTCCGGGGTAGGTGGTGCTCTCGAGGATGATCGCCTGGCCGCGCCGGAGGGTTCGCTTCACAGCCTCGGTCGCGGCCACGATGTAGCTGACGTCCGGGTCCTTGAACTTGGAGAGCGGCGTCGGCACGCAGATGGACACCGCGTCCGGCTCGGACAGCCGGGCCGTGTCCGTCGTGGCGCTCAGCCGCCCACCACCCACCGCGGCCTGAAGCTGGGCGTCGGTCACGTCCTTGACGTGCGACCGGCCCGCGTTGATGCCGTCCACCACCTTCTGCTGCACGTCGAATCCGAGCACGCGATAGCCGGCATTCGCCAGCTCGACGGCCAGGGGAAGGCCGACGTAGCCGAGCCCCACGATGCCGAACAGCGCCTCGCGCCGTTCGGCCCTGGCGATCAGGTCCTGGGCGATGCTCATGGGTAGAACTCCAGTACGGCGTCGATCACGGTTTGTTGCTGCGACTCGGTCAGCTCGGGGTACACGGGCAGCGAGATGACCTGCGCCGATGCCGTCTCGCTCACCGGAAAGCTGCCCGCGCCGTAGCCGAGATGGGCGAAGCAGGGCTGCAGGTGGAGCGGCAGCGGATAGTAGACGGAGCTCCCGATGCCCTTGGCGCGCAGGTGGGCCTGCAGCTCGTCCCGCCGGGGCACGCGGATGGTGTACTGGTTGTAGATGTGCTCGTTGGCCGGATCGGTGGGCGGCGGGCACACCGCGGGATGCGCGGCAAAGGCCTCCGTGTAGCGGGCCGCGTGACGGGCGCGGGCCGCGCTCCAGCCGGCCAGATGGGGAAGCTTGGCCAGCAGCACCGCGGCCTGCAGCGTATCGAGCCGGCTGTTGAACCCGACTTCGTCATGGTAGTACTGCCGGCTTCCGCCGTGCAGGCGCAGGCGCCGGAGCCGCCCGGCGAGCGACTCGTCCTGCGTCACCATCATCCCGCCGTCGCCGAAGGCGCCCAGGTTCTTGCTCGGGAAGAAGGACAGCGTGCCCACCGTCCCGAGCTCCCCGGCGACGCGCCACGCGCCGTCCGCCTTGCGCCGCGCGCCGATCGCCTGCGCGGCATCCTCGATCAGGGCGAGGCCGTGCCGCTCGGCGATCGGCACCAGCGACTCCATGGCGGCCATCTGCCCGAAGAGGTGGACCGCGATGATCGCGCGCGTCCGGGGAGTGACCGCCGCCGCCACCGCCGACGGATCGAGATTGAAGGTATCGGCCTCGATGTCCACGAACACCGGCGTCCCGCCCGCGTTGTGGATCGCGCCGGCGGTGGCGAAGAACGTGAACGGGGTGGTGATGATCTCGTCGCCCGGCTTCAGGTCGAGGGCCCGGAGCGGGAGGAGGAGAGCGTCGGTGCCGCTCGCGCAGGCGATCGCGTGGGCCGCGTGCGAGAGCCCGGCCACGGCGGCCTCGAGCTCCGTCACCTCCGCACCCATGATGAAGGCCTGACGCTCGATCACGCGCATGACGGCCGCGAGCACCTCGCCCTCGACACTACGATACTGCGCCACCAGGTCGAGCAGTGGTACGTTCACGGAGCGGTCCATGTGAAGGCCAGCGTTCAAGGCGGAACCCACGGCAGCCGTGCAACTTAGCGGCCGCGGCCGGGTGGGTCAATCTGGCGGAGGGACACCCCGTCCTCCTGGTACCGGGCCCCGCAGGCGTCACACGCACCGGTGCCGTCCACGGACAACTGGAGACGCACACCGCACTGACACATCCACCCCACCCGCCGCGCGGGCACGCCGACCATCAAGGCGAACGCCGGCACCGCGCCCCGGACCACCGCGCCGGCCCCGATGAAGCAGTACTCGCCCAGCGTGGCCCCGCAGATGATCGTGGCATTGGCCCCGATCGACGCGCCGCGGCGGACGAGCGTGGGCCGGTACTCCGACCGGCGCGGGACGTGGCTCCGGGGGTTGGTGACGTTGGTGAACACGCAGCTCGGGCCGCAGAACACGTCATCCTCGAGGGTCACGCCTTCGTAAATGGAGACGTTGTTCTGGACCTTCACGTTGTCGCCGAGCCGGGACCCGTTCATCACCACGACGTTCTGCCCCAGGTTGCAGCGCTTGCCGATCACGGCCCCGGGCATGATGTGGCAGAAATGCCAGATCTTCGTGCCCGCGCCGATGGCAGCACCGTCGTCGATGTAGCTAGACTCGTGGGCGAAGTAGTCAGGCATTGGTGGTCAGTCGTGAGGCGTGAGTCGTGAGTCGTGAGTCATCGTTCTTGAGTTGGTCGCCGGGCGCTCCCGAGCCGTACACCTGCGACTCACGATCCACGGCTCACGACTCCCCATCGAGATACTCCCCGCGCGAGCCGATCAGCTTCACCTCGGGCTCGAGCCGCACGCCGGAGCGAGCCTCGACCTGCCGCTGGACGAGCTCGATCAGCGCGCGCACGTCCGCGGCCGTGGCTCCGCCGGTGTTCACGATATAGTTGGCGTGCATCGGCGATACCTCGGCGGCGCCGACGCGAGTCCCCTTGAGTCCGGCCGCCTCGACCAGTTGTCCCGCCGTCCGCGGCCCGTCGGTCCGCTGCCAGCTCGGCCCCGACGGGTTCCTGAAGACGCTGCCGCAGCACGGCTGGTTGAACGGCGTCCCGCGCTGCCGCCACTCGAACATCTCGGCGATCTGCTCGTCGAGCTCGGCCTGCGCCGCGGGGCGGAGGCGCACCACCGTCTCGAGCACGATGTGCCCGTCGAGCCCGCTCCGCCGGTAGGTGAACGGGACCTCGGCCCGGCCGAGCACGCGATCCCGGCCGGTGGCGTCGACCACGGTGACGCGCTCGACCAGCGCCGACCAATCGCCGCCGTGGCAGCCGGCGTTCATGTAGACGCCGCCGCCGACGGAGCCCGGCACGCCGACGAACACGTGCAGCCCCGCGAAGCCCGCTGCCGCCGTCCGGCGCGCGGCGAGCGGGGCCGGGAGGCCCGCGCCCAGGGTCCAGCAGTGGCCATCCTGTCGGAGCGTGTCGAGCCCCTTTCCCAGCCGGATCACCAGCGCGTCGAGCCCGGCGTCCGGGAGGAGGATGTTGGAGCCCAGGCCCAGCGCGAACCACGGGACCCCGGCCTCGTGCGCGGCACCGATCGCCACGCCCACATCTTCGGCGGTGGCCGGCAGCACCACCGTCGCCGGGCCGCCGATCCGGTAGGTGGAATATCGCGCGAGCGGCTCCGCTTCCCGCACCTCGCCCCGCACCCGCTGCCTGAGCGCCCGCGAAAAGGCGGGGTCGCGCGCCGTCAGCCCGTCCATTCGGGGGACATCTCCCGGGCCATCGCATGCCATTCCTGGAGCGGCCGGACCTCGCCGGCGCGGCTCCGGAGTGCGATGATCGCGTCGCAGGCCGCGGACGCACCCGAGAGCGTCGTGGTGTACGGCACCCGGTGCTGGAGCGCGGCACGGCGGATGGCGTAGTCGTCCTGCTGACTGAGCTTCCCGAGCGGGGTGTTGATCAGGAGCTGGATCTGTCCCGAGACGAGCAGATCGATCGCGTTGGGCCGACCCTCGTGCACCTTGAGCACCCGTTCGGTCGGGACGCCGCGCGCCCGCAGGTATCGCGCCGTCCCCTCCGTGCTCAGCACCCGGAAGCCGAGGGCGTGGAAGCGCCGCGCGATGGGCACGACGTTCCCCTTGTCGTGGTCGTTCACGGTCACGAAGATGGCGCCCTCCAGCGGCAGCGCGCCGTCGGCCGAGATCTGCGCCTTGGCGAACGCCATCCCGAAGGAGTCCGCGATCCCCATGACCTCGCCGGTGGAGCGCATCTCGGGCCCCAGGATCAGGTCCACGCCCTGGAGCTTGCTGAACGGGAACACCGCCTCCTTGACCGCCACGTAGGGCTGGAGCACGTCGTCGTGCAGCCCAAGATCGTCGAGCGTTGCCCCGGTCATGATGGCCGCGGCCAGGCTGGCGAGCGCCACGCCGGTCGTCTTCGAGACGAAGGGGACGGTGCGCGAGCCGCGCGGATTCACCTCGAGCACGTACACGATGCCGTTCTTGATGGCGTACTGCACGTTGAGCAGCCCGATGACTCCCAGCCGCTCGGCGAAGGCGCGGGTGTGCCGGCGCATCTCCTCCACCTGCGGCTCGGTGATGAGGTACGGCGGCAGCACGCAGGCGGAGTCGCCGGAGTGGATCCCGGCATCCTCGATGTGCTGCATGACGCCGCCGATCACGCAGCGGGTGCCGTCCGCGATCGCGTCCACGTCGGCCTCGAAGGCGTCCTCGAGGAAGCTGTCGATCAGCACCGGGTGCTCGGGCGCCACCCGCGCCGCGCGCCCGAAGTAGCTCTGCAGCGAGGCGTCGTCGTAGACGATCTCCATCGCCCGCCCGCCGAGCACGTAGGAGGGACGCACCACAACGGGATAGCCCACGCGCGCGGCCACCGCCACCGCCTCCTCCACCGAGAACGCCACGCCGCTCGGCGGCTGGGCCACGCCCAGCTCGCGCGTGATCGCCTCGAACCGCCCGCGGTCTTCGGCGAGGTCGATCGCCTCGGGCGACGTACCCAGGATCTTCACGCCCTCGCGCTCGAGTCCGCGCGCCAGCCGAAGCGGGGTCTGCCCGCCGAGCTGCACCACGACGCCCACCGGCTGCTCCACGGCCACGATCTCGAGCACGTCTTCCAGGGTGAGCGGCTCGAAGTAGAGGACGTCGGAGATGTCGAAGTCGGTGGAGACCGTCTCCGGGTTGGAATTGACCATGACGGTCCGGAAGCCGAGCTCGCGGAACGCCATCGCGGCGCGCACGCAGCAGTAGTCGAACTCGACCCCCTGCCCGATCCGGTTGGGCCCGCTCCCGAGGATGACCACGGTCCGGTCGCCGCTCGCCAGCGCCTCGTTCTCCTCGTCATAGGACGAGTAGAGATAGGGCGTGGACGACGGGAACTCGCCCGCGCAGGTATCCACCGTCTTGTAGGCCGGCCGGAGGCCCAGCCGATGCCGCTCCGCTCGGATTTCCCCTTCAGGGACTCCCCGGAGCTCCCCGAGCTGCCGGTCAGAGAATCCCAGCCGCTTCATCTTCCGAAGCGCAGTGCGGCGCTCGTCGTCTCCGACCGCCTGACCGCCCGAGCGCCGGACCGCCCCGGCCGCCTGCCATTCCCCCTCAGCTTGCAGCAGCTCGGCCATCTGGTGCAGGAACCAGGGGTCGATCCGGGTTCGCTCCGCCACCGCCTCGACCGACGCGCCGAGCTGGAAGGCCCGCTTGATCTGGAATACCCGCTCGGGCGTCGGCGTCCGGAGGGCCGCGAGCACCGTTTCCAGTGTGTCGTCCTGCAGGCGGTCGTCAGCGGGCGTGGCGCCCACCACCCAGCCGGTGCGGTCCGCCTCCAGCCCGCGGAGCCCTTTCTGGAACGCCTCTTTGAACGTGCGGCCGATCGCCATCGCCTCGCCGACGGATTTCATCTGGGTCGTGAGCGTCGGATCGGCCGCGGGGAATTTCTCGAAGGCGAAGCGCGGCACCTTGACCACGACGTAGTCGAGCACCGGCTCGAACGACGCCGGGGTGACGCGGGTGATGTCGTTGGGCAGCTCGTCCAGCCGGTAGCCCACGGCCACTTTGGTCCCGATCCGGGCAATGGGAAACCCGGTGGCCTTGGATGCCAGCGCCGATGAGCGCGACACCCGCGGGTTCATCTCGATGACGAGCTGCTCGCCGGTAGCGGGATCCACCGCGAACTGGATGTTGCAGCCCCCGGCCTCCACGCCGATCTCGCGAATGACGCGGATGGCGGCGTCGCGCATGGCCTGGTACTCGCGGTCGGTGAGCGTCATCGCGGGGGCGACGGTGATCGAGTCGCCCGTGTGCACGCCCATCGGGTCCAGGTTCTCGATGGAGCACACGATGACCACGTTGTCCGCCCCGTCGCGCATCACCTCGAGCTCGAACTCCTTCCATCCGATGATGCTCCGCTCCACCAGCACCGACCCGACCGGCGAGAGCTCGAGCCCGCGGCGGATGAGCGTCTCGAACTCCTGCCGGTTGTACGCGATGCCGCCGCCGGTGCCGCCCAGGGTGAACGAGGGGCGCAGGATGGCGGGGTACCCGGTCTCCTCCACGGCGACGAGCGCCTCCTCCAGGCTCCGCACGGTCCGGCCCGGCGGCGTGGCCAGCCCGATGCGGAGCATGGCCCGGGCGAACTCCTCCCGGTCCTCGGCCAGCCGGATGGCGCGCTCGTTGGCGCCGATCAGCTCCACCCCGTACCGCGCCAGGGTGCCGTTCCGCTCGAGCGCCATCGCGACGTTGAGCGCGGTCTGTCCCCCCATGGTGGGCAGCAGCGCGTCGGGCCGCTCGCGCTCGATCACCTTGGCCACCCACTCCGGGGTGACCGGCTCGATGTAGGTCCGGTCGGCCAGCTCGGGATCGGTCATGATCGTGGCCGGATTCGAGTTGACCAGGACGACCCGGTATCCCTCCTCCCTGAGCGCGCGCACCGCTTGCGTGCCCGAGTAGTCGAACTCCGCCCCCTGTCCGATGACGATCGGGCCGGAGCCGATGAGGAGGATGGTCTTGAGGTCAGTCCGCTTGGGCATCGACGAGGTCCTGAAGAAGCTGCTCGAGTGAGATCGACGGCGTCCACCCGGTCGCGCGCCGCAGTTTAGTCGAATCTCCGACCAGATGGGGAATGTCGGCGTTCCGGACCAGCGAGGGCTCGGGCTCGGGCGCCACGCCGGGGCCGACGAGGGCGGCGAGCCGCGCGAACACCTCGGCCAGCGACACTCCCGTCCCGCGCGCCACGTTGTAGGTCTCACCCGCGACGCCGCGGGCGAGCAGCGCGCGATAGGCCTCGACGACGTCGCGCACGTCGAGCAGGTCGCGCACCGGGTCGAGGTTGCCGGTCGGGACCGTCCGGGCGCCCGTCTCCCGCGCCTGCCGGAGCCGCCGCGCAAAGGCGGGTACCACGTACTCGGGTGACTGCCCCGCGCCGGTATGCGGAAAGGGTCGCGCCACCATCACGCGGAGTCCGGTCCGGCGCCAGGCTTCCATCGCCGCGGTCTCCGCGCCCACCTTGCTCGCCGCGTAGGGCGACACGGGGAGGAGCGGGTCGGTCTCCACGCGCGGCACGGGCGGCCCCACCCCATAGACTTCTCCGGTGGAAGCCAGCAGGACCACGGGATCGGCCGTTCCGGCGTCGCGCCGGGACGCGACGGCCGCCACGAGCCGGGCGGTGCCGGCCGCATTGATCTCCCACGCGAGGCCGGGGTCCAGCCGCGCCTCCCGGACCGACGCGACGGCCGCGAGATGGACGATTGCCTCGGGCCGCCACGCGAGCACGGCAGCGATGGACCCGTCCGCGGTGAGCTCGAGTGGAAGCACCTCGAGGCGGCTGCCGGCGGGCGTGTCCCGGCGCCAGTCCACCGGGGCGCCTCCCGGGCGGCATCCCGCCGCCACATCGTCGCCCGCCAGCAGCAGGCGCCGCACCAGGTGCCGGCCGACGAAACCGTCCGCCCCGGTGACCAGCACCTTCACGGCGTGCCCGAGCCCAGCCGTTTCAGGTCCGCGTCCACCATCATGGCCACCAGCTCCGCGAAACCCACCCGGGGGCTCCAGCCCAGCTCCCGCCGGGCCTTCGCCGGGTCGGCGAGCAGGACGTCCACCTCGGCGGGCCGGTAGAACCGCGGATCGCTCACGACGTAGTCGTGATAGTCGAGTCCGACGCGGCCGAAGGCCAGCTCGACCAGCTCCCGGACGCTGTGGGTCTCGCCGCTGCCCACCACATAGTCCACCGGATGCTCGCGCTGCAGCATGCGCCACATCGCCTCGACGTAGTCGCCGGCGAAGCCCCAATCGCGCCGCGCGTCGAGATTGCCCAGCCGGAGCTCGCGCGCGAGCCCCAGCTTGATGCGGGCCACGCCGTCGGTCACCTTCCGCGTCACGAACTCGATGCCGCGCCGCGGCGATTCATGGTTGAAGAGGATGCCGCTCACCGCGTACAAGCCGTAGGACTCACGATAGTTCACCGTGATCCAGTGTCCGTACACCTTGGCGACGCCATATGGCGAGCGCGGATAGAACGAGGTGGTCTCCCGCTGCGGCGTCTCGGTGACCTTGCCGAACATCTCCGACGAGCTCGCCTGGTAGAACCGGGCCGAGGGGTGGACCAGGCGGATCGCCTCGAGGATCCGGGTGACGCCCAGCGCGGTGAACTCACCCGTGAGCACGGGCTGCGACCACGAGGTGGGGACGTAGGACTGCGCCGCGAGATTGTACACCTCATCGGGCCGGGTGTCCTGCAGGACGACGGTCAGCGAATGCTGGTCGAGCAGGTCCGCCGCCACGATTTCGATCCGGTCGAGCAGGTGCTCGATCCGTTCGTAGCTGTGGTGGCTGGTCCGGCGCACCATCCCGACGACGTCGTACCCCTTGGCCAGGAGCAGCTCCGCGAGGTAGGAGCCGTCCTGTCCGGTCACGCCGGTGATGAGCGCCCTAGGCATGATGCCGCGGGGCAAGCGGTTGTGTCATCGGCCGTGGGAGATTAGGTTTACGGGCTTCCGGCGAGCGGGATTGCCGGACACTACTCGAACTTCTCACACCAGACTGGCCGTCCGACTGCCTGACCGTCCGGCCGTCCGTCTCACCGAAGGTGGAACTATGGCACGGCTGTGCACCGTGTGCGGCAAGGGGCCGGTCACCGGCAACAACGTGAGCCACGCCAACAACCGAACGAAGCGCCGCTGGTACCCCAACCTGCAAACCGTCCGGGTGCTGGTCGAAGGCGCGCCGAGGCGCGTCCGGGTGTGCACGCAATGCCTGAAGAGTAACCGGGTCGCGAAGGCTCCGAGGACCACCGCCGCCCGCGCCTGACGCTCGCCCGAAGTGTTGTGCGCCGGCCAAGAAAAAGGGGACCCTCGGGTCCCCTTCGTCGTTTCCGGTCGCCCGGACCATCGTCACTCGGAGAGTAGCTCGATGCGGGCGACATCGGCGCCGTCGCCCTGGCGGTGGCCCAGCTTCAGGATGCGGGTGTAGCCGCCTGGCCGTGCGGCGAACCGCGGGCCGATCTCGCTGAACAGGCGCGAGAGCGTCTCACGGTCCTTGATCTTCCGCTGCACCAGCCGGCGCGCGTGCAGATCGCCGCGGCGGGCGAGCGTGATCAGCTTCTCGGCGAACGGGCGCAGCTCCTTGGCCTTGGCCTCGGTGGTGACCACACGGCCGTGCTCGAACAGGCTGGTGGCCATGTTGTTGAGCAGGGCCCGGCGGTGGCTCGAGGTGCGCGAGAGCTGCCGTCCCTTGGCGCGGTGACGCATCAGAGCGCCTCGCTGCTGCCGGCCGGCGGGTGGGCCATCGGCGGCACGCCGGGCCGGAGCACGCGCAGCTCGCCGTCGGTCTCCTCGAACTCCATGCCGAAGTTGAGGTCTTCCTTGCCGAGCAGCTCCGCGATCTCGCTCAGCGCCTTCTCGCCCACGTTCTTGACCTTGAGCAGATCGTCCTCGGAGAACTCGACCAGGTCCTTGAGGGTCCGGATGTTCGAGTTCTTGAGCGAGTTGAGCGACCGTACCGAGAGGCCGAAGTCGTCGATGGGCCGGGAGAGCCGCTGCCGCAGATTGGCGCCGTCGGCGGCGCCCCCCGCCGACCCCGGATCGCGCATCGTGGGCACCTTGCCGAAGTCCACGAAGTACTGGAAGTGAACCTGCGCGAGCGCCGCCGCGTAGGCGATGGCGTCCTCGGGGCTGATGGTGCCGTTGGTCTCGACCTGGACCGTGAGCCGGTCGTAGTCGGTGCGCTGCCCGACGCGGGTCTCGGCGACGGCAAAGTTGGCGCGGCGGACCGGATTGTAGATGGCGTCGATCCGGACCAGGTCCACCGGGAGCGACCGGTCGGCCGGGTGCATCTCGGCCTCGACGTAGCCCCGACCCTTGTTCACGTACAACTCCATGTTGACCTCTCGGTCGTCCTGGAGGGTGAACAGCAAGTGATCGGGGTTCTTCACCGTGACCGACCCGTGCTCCTGGATGTCGCGCGCGTAGACCGGGCCCGCGCCCTCGCGGCGGATGTGCAGCACGGCCTCGTCCACTTCCTCGGTGAGCACGAGCGTAAGCGACTTGAGCCGCTGCACGATCTGGTGCACATCCTCGAGCACGCCCTGGACGGTCTGGTGCTCGTGCACCACGCCGTCAAGCCGGAAGCCCCAGACGGCACTGCCGCGCAGGGAAGAGAGGAGCAGCCGCCGGAGCGAGTTGCCCAGCGTATAGCCGAATCCCCGCTCCAGCGGCTGGAGACGGAACTCGGCGGCATTGGGGTTGTCGTCCCGCTTCGTCATCTCGACGAGGTGCGGACGGACCAACCCGGTCAGGTCAATGGTCATGGTCACTTCGAGTAGAGCTCGACGATGAGCTGTTCTTGCGCGTTGATCGGGATGGCTTCACGGGTCGGGCGCTCGACCATGCGGCCGGCGGCCTTGTCGGCGTCCACCGAGAGCCAGGCCACGGGCTGGCCGCGCGAGGCGGCCTCCTGGGCCAGCTTCACGGCCACGAGCTCACGGCTGGCCGCCGCCATGCGGACTTCCTCGCCGGGAAGCACCCGGTACGCCGGCACGTCCACCCGGCGGCCGTTGACTTCCACGTGCCCGTGCGCGATGAGCTGGCGCGCGGCCTTGCGGCTGGAGGCGAAGCCCATCCGGTGGACGATGTTGTCCAGCCGGCTTTCCAGCGCGATGAGCAGGTTGGTGCCCTTGACGCCCGGCTCGCGGGTGACCCCGTCGAACGTGTTGCGGAACTGGCGCTCGGTGAGGCCGTAGATGCGCTTCACCTTCTGCTTCTCGCGGAGCTGCTTGGAGTACTCGGACGCCTTGCGCGGACGCCCGCCCGTCTGGCCGTGCTGGCCGGGCGGATAGGCGCGGCGTTCCACCGGGCACTTCTCGGTGAGGCACTTGGTGCCCTTCAGGAACAGCTTGGTGGCCTCGCGACGACAGAGGCGGCAGCTCGGGCCGACGTATCGCGACATGGCTCAGACCCGCCGCTTCTTCGGCGGACGGCAGCCGTTGTGAGGGATCGGAGTGACGTCCCGGATGGAGACGACGCGGAGCCCCACCGAGGCCAGCGCCTGGATGGCCGACTCCCGCCCGCTGCCCGGCCCCTGCACGCGCACGTGCACGCGGCGCACCCCCAGGTTCATGGCTTCGCGCCCGCAGTTCTCGGCCGCCACGGTGGCGGCGAACGGGGTGGACTTCTTCGAGCCCTTGAACCCGGCCTTGCCCGACGATCCCCACGCGAGGGTATTCCCCTTCAGGTCGGTGATCGTGATGAGCAGGTTGTTGAACGTCGCCGCGATGTGGGCCATGCCCTCGGACTCGACGACCTTCTTGGAGCGCTTGGCGCCGGGCGCCTTCGCTGGAGCAGGTGCGGTCATTTACTTCTTCGTCACTTTCTTCTTGCCGGCGATGGCACGCCGCGGGCCCTTCTTGGTCCGCGCGTTGGTGTGGGTCCGCTGGCCGCGGACCGGCAGGCCCCGCCGGTGGCGGATGCCGCGGTAGCTCCCGATGTCCATCAGGCGCTTGATGTTCATCGCGATCTCGGTGCGAAGGGCGCCTTCGACCTTGACCGAGCGCTCGATGATCTGCCGGAGCCGCGCCACCTCGTTGTCCGAGAGGTCCCGCACCCGGGTGTCGGGGCTCACGCCCGTCTCGCCGAGGAGCCGGCCGCTGGTGGACCGGCCGATCCCGTAGATGTACGTGAGGGCGACTTCGACGCGCTTCTCGCGCGGAAGGTCCACGCCTGCGATGCGCGCCATGATCAGCCTTGCCGCTGCTTGTGCTTGGGATTGCGCTTGCAGATGACGCGAACGACGCCCTGTCGCTTGACGACCTTGCAGTGCTCGCAAATCGGCTTCACGCTCGAACGAACCTTCACGCGTTTCTCCGGGCAAATTAAGGACTAGCTACCCAATATATCCCGACGCGGAAAGCCATGCAAGGAGGGGGCTTCCCCGCTTTAGCCGACCACCCGGAGCTCCACCAGGCTCCAGCCGGTCTGCTCCAGCCGATAGCCGAGGAGCAGGCTCTGCGTGCGGATCTCCTGGGTGCCGGCCACCCGATAGCGGCGCTGGAGCTCGACGTATCCGCGACCCCGCTCGACCTCGCGCGCGGCCCGGACCACGGTCTCGACCTCCTGGGCGGACGCCAGGAAATCGGCCAGGAGTGCCGCCGCCTGGGGAGCCGGGAGCGCGGCCGACGGGTCCGCGCCGGGGAGCTGGATCAGAAGCCGTGGACTTCCGGCCACGAGGCGGGCCGCGTCGTGCGCAAACCAGGCGTCGCGCGCCTGCCCCGCGGCGGCCACGAGCCCGGCGGCCGGCTCCTGAGCCGCGCCGGCCCCGGGGGGAAGCAGCAGTGCCGCCAGCATCAGGAGCCGATACACCGTGCCTCCTCCAGAAACCCACGAAACGCCGCGGCCGGGTCGGCCGCGAGCAGGATGGGACGCCCGACGACAAGGTGCGTGGCCCCCGCCTCCGCTGCCGCTGCTCGCGGTGGCTACCCGGACCTGATCGCCCGGCGCGTCGGTGCGGCCGCGGATGCCCGGCACGACGATCGCCGCATCGGGACCGAGCCGGCGGCGGACGTGCGCGATCTCGCCCGGCGCGCAGACCACCCCCGCCAGGCCGCACTCCGCTGCTTCGGCGCTCAGGCGCTCGACCTCGCGCGCGAGGTCCACGCCCGTCCGGCCGACTGCCGCACCATACGACGCCGCATCGTGCGACGTCAGGACGGTCACGCCCACGACCACCAACCGGTCCCCAGCCGCGCCGGCGGCGGCCCGCATCATGGCCGCGCCGCCCAGCGTGTGAACGGTGGCCATCGCCACGCCCAGCCCCCGGGCGGCGGCCACCGCCTCGGCCACGGTGTTGGGGATGTCGTGCCACTTGAGATCCAGAAACACCCGGAGCCCTCGATCGGCGAGGACCCGGATCAGATCGGGGCCCTCGGCCGTCATCAGAATCGAGCCGACCTTCACCCAGCGGACATCCGGCAGCCGGTCGAGCAGCCGGATGGCGTCAAGGCCGCTGGTGAGGTCCAGCGCGACGATCACCTCAGCCATCCCCACGCTCCAGGTCTCGAATGATCCGCTCCGGAAGCCGGGGATCCGCGAGCGCCGCCGTTCCGATCCCCACGAGCCCGGCGCCCACGCGAAGGTACTGCCGCACGTCGGCGGCCGACCGGACGCCGCCCACTCCGATCACCGGCATCCCTCCCGTCCGCTCGACCACACGCGCCGTCGCGAGCACCCCGACCGGCAGCAATGCCGGGCCGCTCACCCCACCGGCTCCGTTCCCAAGCCGGCCGGCCGCGGTGTCCTCCGCAAGGAGGAGGCCGGGAAAAGTGTTGACCACGGTAATGGCATCCGCGCCGGCGTCACGGGCCACGAGTGCCATCGCCGGGATGTCGGGCAGCACGGGGGAGAGCTTGGCTGAAAGTGGCATCCGGGTGCGGGCGCGGCACGTGGCCACGATGCGCCGGACGCACCCCGAGTCGGCCCCGAACTCGATGCCTCCCGCACTGGTGTTGGGACACGACAGGTTGAGCTCGAATCCGGCGACGCCGGGCGCACCGTCCAGTCGGCCGACGACCTCGCCGTATTCCTCCACCGTGAACCCGACCACGTTCACCAGCACCTGGGCTCGGAGGACTCGACCGGCGAGCCATGGCAGGAACTCGGCGCGAACGCGCTCCAGTCCGGGATTGGCGAGCCCGACGGAGTTGAGCATGCCGCCCCGGAACTCGGCGACACGGGGAGCGCGGTTCCCCGCGCGCGGGGCCAGCGAGACCGCCTTGGTCACCAGCCCGCCGAGCCGGTCGAGATCCATGACGCCATCGAGCTCGCGCCCGAAGCCGGCAGTGCCGGCGGCGAGGAGTATCGGATTCTGGAATCGGCGGCCGAGGAACGTCCGCGAGAGGTCGCTTCCGCCGCCGCTCACAAATCGGGACGGCGGCGGGTGTTCGACGGCTTATCGTCGTCCGCCGGCTGGTTGCGGCGCCGCTGGGGCTCGTCCTCCGGGAGCACGCGGCCGGGTACGCCGGGTCGGCGGGGCTGCCGAACGACGGCCTGCGTCGCGGCGAAGGCCTGCAGCGAGTCCTCGAGCGCGCGGTACCCCGTCGCATCCTCGCCGCGCAGCACCGCGAGATAGGGGCTGTCCGGGTAGAGGCTGTCGAGCCGAGCCCGCGCCGAGTCGACATCCGCGGGATCGAGCAGTTGCGCGGCGAGGAGCGCCTTCGGGGCGTAGGGGGAACCGGGCCACGCTTCGGCCAGGTGGCGGAACAGCCCGGCGGCGAGCGCCGGCGCGGCGAGCGTGTCCCGCGCGGCCTCGGCCGCGAGGAAGACGCGGAGGTCGCCGCGCTCGATGCCGGGCCCGGCCGAGTCACCGAGCTGGCCGAGGCGGGTGACGGTTGCGTGCAGGGCGGCGGCTTCGGCCCCCGCGCCGTTCTCCCGCCGGGCCAGCACCGCCAGCGAGTCTCCCACCGTCGGGAGCTCGTCGAGCGTCCGGGCCCGACCCAGGGCTCGACGCAGCAGCCGGAGCCTGGCCAGGTCGGCGCTCTCGCTCCGGGCGGATGTCCCCGCGGCCTCCCGCAGCCGCGCGCCCGCGGCCGCCGTGTCCACGGCTTCGAGGCGAAGAGCGTCCTCGTAGAGCCGGCGCGCGCGGACTTCCGGGGTGATCGCGGGATCGGCCTGCAGACGGCTCACCAGAGTGGAGGCGGCGCGCGCGTCCTCTCCCCCGAGAGTGACGAGCACGCTGTCCCAGACCAGTGTGGTGTCCTTCGACGCGACCAGCGAGTCCGCCAGCGCGAACGCTTCATCCTTCCGCCCCGTGCCGAGCAGGGCCAGGAGCAGATCGCCCCGGCCGCGCGGGTCGGGGCTGTCGCGGAGCAGCGCCAGCGCCTCCTCGTGGTGACCCGTGAGCCGGAGCGCGCGGGCGTGCCGAAACCGCGCCTCGTGTCGGCGCGCCGAGTCGGGGCTGTTGATCACCCGGGTGAAGGCGATATCGGCCAGGGCGGCATCGCCCAGCTCGAGCCGGCAGCGGCCCAGGGCGAGCGCGGCCTCCTCGGCGACGTCATCACCGAGTCCCGACGCTTGGTCGAGCCGGCCGAGCGGCTCGACCGCATTCGGGCAGTCGCCGAGGCGCGCGAGCGCGAGACCACGGAGCACGCTCGCCTGCTCGGCGTACTTGCTCCGGGGATGGTGCGCCACGAGCGAGTCGGCGCGAGTGATCACCTGGCCCCAGAGGTTTCTGGCTTCCGATGGACGCCCGTCCCGCTCCGCCTTGCGCGCGGATTTCGTGAGCCGGTTGGTGTTGTACATCCCGTTGTAGTAGACGCAGCCGCCCAAGACGAGGGTCCCGGCCAGCAACGCCAGCACGCGCGCCCGCGGCTGGCGGCTCACCGGCGGATCCCCGAGTCGGCGGCGGCGCCGGTCTTCCGCTCGTATTCGAGGAGGTACTCCACGACGGCGTCGGCGATCGATGCCGCCAGAGCCTTCTGGCTCGTCCGCGTCGTCAGCAGGCGGCCGTCCTGCGGGTTGGTGCTGTACCCCATCTCCACCAGCACGGCCGGACGGCGGGCGGTGGTGAGCACCATGAAGCCGGCCTGCTTCACGCCACGGTTCTCGCTCGTGTGCGCCCCGTCGAGCCCGCGCTGGACCAGCTCGGCCAGCCGGGCCGACTCGCGCAGGTGCTCGTTGAGCTGCAGGTCCTTGACGATGAAGTCCAGACCACCGGCGGCGTCCGCCGGCGAGGGTCCGGTCTCGAACCGGACGGCGTCATTTTCCATCTTGGCCACGCGCGCCGCGTCTTCCGTCCGCGCCTCCGCCAGGAAGAAGGTCTCGAACCCGCGCACGTCGGTATAGCCTCTCCGTCGCGCCAGCGAATTCACGTGCAGGCTGACGAAGAGGTCGCAGGCCTCGGTGCAGTACCCGCCCCGGTCGCCGAGCGCGATCAGCGTGTCGGTGGTGCGTGTCATCCGGACGCCGATGCCGCGGCGCTTGAGCTCGTCCCGGAGCAGGAGACCGATCTGCAGGGTCACGTCCTTCTCGTGAGTGCCGCGGGGAAAGAAGACGCCGGGATTGCCCGGGTCCACGCCGCCATGGCCCGGGTCCACGGTGACGACGTGCCCCGGACGCAGGCCGCTCGGGAGGCGAGCGGAGTCGTTCGCGGCGCGGCCGGCCAGCGTCGTCGTCCGCGCGCGCAGTTCTTCGAGCCGGGCACGCCGCGCATCCCACCGGTACCGCTCGGCGAGATAGTAGGGAAGGATTTCGGCCACGAACTGATAGGGAAGGAACAGGCTGTCTCCCTGGACGGACGCGGGACCCGCGAGGGGGAGAAGCTGGCTGCTGAAGAGGTACAGCGGCGCCCCGACCAGGAAGCGGAATGGCTGATCGGCGACGACGACCTCGGCCCAGCCCGCGTCGAGGCGGAGCCGCCCGTCGAGGGCCGCGATCAGCGGCGCCGCCGGCATCACCGGCGAGCCGGCCGCGTCGGTCCGGACAGGAATGCGTGCCTCGCCGCGCACCGCGGCGATCGTCACCTCCCGCGGCAACGTCGCGGGCGAGCCGAGGAGCGCCGCGGCCACGGCCAGTTGGACGATCACCGGCGCCCCCGCACCGACACCGCCCTGGCGGTTTCGCGCTCGACGGCACGGCGCTTCAGGTCCTCGCGCTTGTCGTGTTGCTTCTTGCCCCGTCCCAGGGCGATCACGACCTTGGCCCGGCCGTTCTTGAAGTAGAGCTCGAGCGGCACCAGCGTGAGGCCCTTCTGCTCGACCGCCCCGATAAGCTTTTCGATCTCCCGGCGATGGAGGAGGAGCTTGCGCGTCCGGACGGGGTCGTGGTTATAGCGATTGCCCTGCTCGTAGGGGGTGATGTTCATGCCGTCGAGAAACACCTCGCCGTTCCTGAGCCGCGCGTAGGCTTCCTTGATGGACGCCTTGCCGGTGCGGAGCGATTTGACCTCGGTGCCGGTCAGCACGATCCCGCATTCCCACGTGTCCAGGATGTGGTAGTCATGAGTCGCCTTCGGGTTACGGGCGACCGGCTGCTTGCGCTCGGCTGGCGGGGAGGTCTCGCGGGTCACGTCACCATCCTGAGCCAAGGATAGGCCAGCATCGCGAGAGGGTCAATCGGCCGGGTTGATTCCGCCTCTCGAGGGCGCTAGGTTTGCGCCCTCGCCGAAGTGGTGGAACTGGTAGACGCGCTGCGTTCAGGGCGCAGTGGGCGCAAGCCCGTGCGGGTTCGAGTCCCGCCTTCGGCACTTGTCGGAAGGACGGAAAGGCGGAAGGACGGAAGGGTAAGCACAACGGAAGGGTAGAGCACACCGGAGCCACCCACCGATTCCTTCCGTCCTTCCGTCCGCCCTCAATACCTCGCCATCCCCGGTTCCACCCGCTCCGCCCAGGCATCGATGCCGCCGGCCAGGCTGCGGACCTTGCCGAAACCGGCGCCCCGCAGGATCTCCAGCGCTTTCATCGAGCGGCTGCCGTGGTGGCACTGGGTGACGATCTCGGCGTGGCCGTCGAGCTCGTTCAGGCGATCGGGAAGCTGGCTCAGCGGAATGAGCCGGGCGCCCTCGATGTGAGCGATCTCCCATTCGTGCGGCTCGCGGACATCCAGCAGTACCAGCTCGGCCCCGTTGGCGGCGCGCTCCCGTTGGAACTCCTCCACCGAAATTTCCGGCCCCGCATACTCCGGCTCCGCGCCGATCCCGCAGAAGGCCTGATAGTCGATCAGCTCGTGAATCGTCGGGTGATCGCCGCAGATCGGGCAGTTCGGGTCCTTCCGCAGCTTGAGCTCGCGGAAGCGCAGCTTGAGGGCATCGAACAGCACCAGGCGGCCAACGAGCGAGTCACCCTCGCCGAGGATCCACTTGATCGTCTCGAGCGCCTGGAGGCAGCCGATGATCCCTGGCAGCACGCCCAGCACGCCGCCCTCGGCGCAGCTCGGCACCAGTCCCGGAGGCGGCGGCTCGGAGTAGAGGCAGCGATAGCACGGCCCCTCCTTGGCGTAGAAGACCGACGCCTGCCCCTCGAACCGGAAGATGCTGCCGTAGACGTTCGGCTTCCCGAGCAGGACGCAGGCGTCGTTTACCAGGTAGCGGGTCGGGAAATTGTCGGTGCCGTCCACGACGATGTCGTAGTCGCGCAGGATCTCGAGCGCGTTCTCCGAGGTGAGCCGGGTCTCGTGCCCGATCACGGTGACGTTGGGGTTGAGATCCAGGAGGCGCTCCCGGGCCGAGTCGAGCTTGGGACGGCCGAGGCTGGAGGTACCGTGCACCACCTGACGCTGAAGGTTGGTGAGGTCCACCGCGTCGAAGTCCACGATGCCGATGGTGCCGACGCCCGCGGCCGCCAGATAGAGCGTAAGGGGCGAGCCCAGACCGCCGGCCCCGATCGTGAGCACGCGCGCGGCCTTGAGCTTCCGCTGGCCTTCGAGGCCCACCTCCGGCAGCAGCAGGTGACGCGAGTACCGCAGCACCTCGGCATGGGAGAGCTTCGGCAGCTCCGTCTCCGTCGCCGGACGGCCGCCCGCGATGCTCGGCACGATGGTGAGCACATCGCCCGCAGTTACCGCGGTGGCGGTGGACGCGAGCTGCCGGATGTCGGTGTCGTTGAGATAGAGGTTGACGAAGTTCCGGAGCTTCCCGTCGTCCTGGACGAGGTGGCGCCGGAGGCCCCCGTGGGCGGCGAGCAGCCCGTCCAGCACTTCACCCACGGTGGCGCCGGCCACGGGAACGGCGTCGCGTCCGCCGGTGAAGGTGCGGAGCGGGGTCGGAATGGAAACGGTCACGGACATCGTTACACCTCGCTGAGGACGTCGAGGGACTCGGGATGCATGAGCGGGCGCTCGTCGTCCAGCACCCAACTCGCCATGCTCGCACCCCGACCACGGTCGATCTGCACGATCAGATAGCTGTACCACGGCCACGCGTGCTCGGCGTCGAACGCCGATGGGACCGCCGGATGGTCGGGGTGCGAGTGATAGTAGCCGACGATCTCGAGCCCGGTGGCGCGCACCTCCGCCTCGAGCCGCCGCAGATCGTCCGGCGCGATGAGATACCGGTGCGGATCGTCGGTGCGGCGGTTCACCGCCGGCGACAGCCGGAGCACCTCCTTGGCGTCCGCCTCGGTCCGGCCCACCAGCACGCCGCAGCACTCGGCCGGATAGGCGGCCTCGCCGTGGCGGCGGATCTCGTCGGCAAGGGCGCCGGGCAGCCGGAGCGTCATGGGCCCGCCCACCGATGCGGCTCGCTGAGGTAGCGGGCGCCGGTGTCGCAGCCGATGGCCACCACGTGGGCATCAGGCGCGCGGCGCACGATGTCCATCGCCGCGGCAACGGCCGCACCGGCGGACCAGCCGACCAGAAGACCGGTGCCGCGCGCGAGCCAGCGCGCGCTCCTGTCGGCCAGCTCGGTGGGAATCTCGGCGATCACGTCGGGAACCCCGGGATCGAAGAGAGCGGGCGGCTCGCTGGTGCTGGCGAGGTGCTTGAGCCCTTCGAGCCCGTGGTAGGGTGAGTCGGGCTGCACCCCGACCAGCGTCACCGCCGGGTTGCGCTCCTTCAGGAAGCCGCCGGTGCCCATCATGGTTCCCGTCGTGCCCATCGCCGCGACGAAGTGCGTGATCCGGCCGCCGGTCTGCGCCCACAGCTCGGGGCCGGTGGTTTCGCGGTGCGCCTGCGGGTTGGCCGGATTGCTGTACTGGTCGGCGTAGAAGTAGCGCGCGGGGTCGGCCAGGGCCAGCTCGCGAGCACGGCGCGACGCGCCCTCGGTGCCTTCGAGCCGGTCGGTCACCACGACCTCCGCCCCGTACACCTCGAGCAGCGCGCGGCGCTCGGGACTGGCATTCCCCGGCAGGCAGATGGTGACCTCGACGCCCGCGGCGGCGCCGAGCATCGCGTAGGCGATCCCGGTGTTGCCGCTCGACGCATCCAGCAGCCGGCGGCCAGACAGCAGTCCGCGACGGAGCGCGTCGCGCAGAATCGCACGCGCCGCGCGATCCTTGACGCTCCCGCCCGGGTTCATCCACTCCGCTTTGAGCCAGAACCGCCCCGCGCCGCCGGGAAGCTCGACCGGCAGGAGCGGGGTATTGCCCACTGCCTGCCAGAGCGCCGGCTCCCGCACCAACGAGAATTCCCGCAGTTCCCGCGCTGCCATCATCCGATTCCCTCCCAAACGAAAAACCCGACCGGACGGGTCGGGTTGCGAGCGAGACTACCGCGACGCTAGCTCCCGGACGAGATCCCGACCAGCTCCTGGACCTGTGGCTCCTGTTTCATCAGGTCGGCGAGGGAGATGCTCGCCAGCAGCTCGTCCACCCGCTGCTGGAGCGCCTGCCAGACCGGCCGGATGCTGCAGGTGGCCCCGGGGCTACATCGCACCACGTCGACCGGATGGGTATCGCAGTTCACTTCGAACGTCTGATGCTCGGACGCGGACATGACGTCGTGGACCGAGATGGCGGCGGGCTCACGCGCCAGGAAGTAGCCGCCCTTGGCGCCGCGCACGCTTTCCACCAGGCCGGCGCGCCTGAGGCGCAGCATGATCTGCTCGACGTAGTCGGCCGGCAGGCGCTCGACGTCGGCGAGCTCCCGCGCGGCCACGGGACCGTTCCCCGCCCGGCCGCGACGAGCCAGATGAAGCGAGATGATCAGACTGTATTCGGTCCAGGTGGTGACCCGCATGAGCGCAATATGGACCGTCGGAGGGCGGGATTCAATGGCTCCGCGGCCGGGCCGGCCCGCCGCGCCTCACCGCTTGTCGGCCGCGGTCCAGCGCGCCACCTCTTCGGCGCTGAGCGATCCGTAGGGCCGGATCCGCGCGTCCCGGAAGCTGCCGCCGAACACGTCGCCCAGGTACTGCGACCACGAGAGCAGCGTCCCGTAGCACACCGGGTCGTCCGCATCGGGGCCGTCGAGCTCCGGCGCCAGCCGCTCGAGCAGCTCGCGCATGACCCACGCCGGGATGCGCGAGCGCGCACTGGGATAGATGAATCCGTACAGCACCAGATGGCTCAGGAGCACCCGCCAGTGCGGACCGAAGCGATCCAGCAGCCGGCGCCAGTCGAGTCGGTCGCCATATGCCAGGATGATGTGGGCGACGTCGGCGCCGTCGAACCGCTCGCGCTCCTGGACGAAGGCCTTGGACCAGAGGCTCTCCTCCGCCGGCGCCACCTGGACGGTGAGGCCGAGCACGTTCTGCTGGGTGGCGTGCTCGAACCACCGCTCGTCCACCACGGCGAGGCCGTTGCCCGAGCTGAAGATCACGTCGATGAACGACTCGCCCGAGCGGATCTTGGCGAGCCAGTGGGAGAAGACCAGCTCGGCCTCGTAGCCCGCCGCCGAGCACACCTCCAGCAGCCGGTGGACGTCGCAGGGGCGGACGAAGATGTCGAGGTCCTTGGTGGAGCGGTCAATCCCCGCCTGGTGCACGAACGCGAACGCCCCGCCCACGAGGAACGGCACCTCCGCGCGGGTCAGGATCTCCATCGCCTGGCGATAGTACGCCCTGGAGGGGGTCTCGACGAGCGACTGCGTGGGTGCCAGAGCCATGCCGTCTCCTCCTCAGGACCGTCACCTCCTCGGGGGAGAATACGATATCCTATCCCGCGAGTCCGGCGTTGTGCCGGGGATCACCGCTCCCCTTCCCGGGGGAGAATTGATTGGGGCATGACTAGAATCCCGGGCAAGGTCCGCATCGCGGCCGTGGCCGATCTCCACTTCGGCCGTGCCGGCCCGCCGCTTCGCACGCTGTTCGCCGAGGCGATCGAGCGGAGCGACGTGCTCGCCCTCTGCGGCGACCTCACCGACAACGGGGAGCCGGAGGAGGCCCGCGCCTTGGCACGCGCGCTCTCCGGGGCCTCGATCCCCACCGTGGCGGTGCTGGGCAACCACGATTTCCAGTCGGGGAAGCAGGGGGAGGTGTCCCGCATCCTGTGTGACGCGGGGGTCCATGTCCTCGACGGCGGCAGCTACGAGGTATACGGGGTGGGGTTCGCTGGCGTGAAAGGGTTCGCCGGCGGGTTCGGGCGGCGCGCGCTGGGCCCGTGGGGTGAGGACATCATCAAGCTGTTCGTGCAGGAAGCATTGAACGAGGCGCTCAAGCTCGAGACGGCGCTCGCCCGGCTGCAGAGTGAGCACCGGGTGGTGCTGCTCCATTACTCGCCGATCGAAGGCACCGTGGAGGGGGAACCGAGGGAGATCTTTCCCTACCTCGGCTCGAGCCGGCTGGAGGAGCCGCTGACGCGCTACCCGGTAGACGCCGTATTCCACGGTCACGCGCACCACGGCACGGCCGAAGGGCACACCCGCACCGGCGTCCCGGTCTACAACGTGTCGCTGAGCCTGCTGCAGCGGCTGGAGCAGGATGTGCCGCCGTTTCGAATCCTCGAGCTTCCGGCCGGCAGCGCACCGCCCGACTGATCAGGCGCCGCCGGGAACACCGAGCTCGGTCATGGCCCGGAGGTCGAGCACTTCCTCAAGCTCGACGCCCTCGAGCACCCGTTTACTGGTCACCAGTTCCCTCACCGTCTGTCCCGTAGCAAGCGCCTCCTTGGCCAGCCGCGCCGCCTCGGCGTAGCCGATCTTGGGCGCGAGCGCCGTCACCAGGGCCGGACTCCGCTCGAGCCAGTAGGCGCACTGCGCCGCGTCGGCCTCGATGCCGTTCACGCATCGTTCAGCGAAGATGCGCGTCGCGTTGCCCACGATGATCAGCGCGAAGACGATGTTGTGGGCGATGACCGGCATCATCACGTTGAGCTCGAGCTGCCCCGCCTCCGACGCCATCGCCACCGTAGTGTCGAGGCCGAGCGCCTGGTAACAGACCTGGTTCACCATCTCGGCGATCGACGGGTTCACCTTCCCGGGCATGATGCTCGACCCCGGCTGCACCGCGGGGAGCACGATCTCCGCCAGGCCCGTGCGCGGGCCCGAGGCCAGCAGCCGGATGTCGTTGGCGATTTTGTTCAGGTCGAGCACGTACGCCCGGAGCGCGCCGCTCAGCGTGGCAACGTCACCCATCGACTGCATGAGCTGGATCCGGTCCTGCCCCTCGCGCAGGTCGAGCCCGCTCACCTGCCGCAGGTGCGTCACCATGAGCGCGGGATAGGCCGGCTCGGCGTTGATCCCGGTGCCCACCGCCGTGCCGCCGATGTTGAGCTCCCGCAGCCAGTCGGCCGCCTGCGCGAGCTTCTGGCGGTGCCGCTGCACGGTGTGGCCGTAGGCGGTGAACTCCTGGCCCAGCCGGATGGGCGTCGCGTCCTGCAGGTGGGTGCGGCCCGACTTGACCACGTCGTCGAACTCGATCCCTTTCGCCAGCATGGAGGACGCGAGCACGTCAAGCGCGGTGAGGACGCCCGGCAGCGTGGCGAGCGCGGCCAGACGCATGGCCGTGGGAATCACGTCGTTGGTGCTCTGCGCCATGTTGACGTGATCGTTCGGGTGCACCGGCTGGTACGTGCCCCGCGCGCCGCCCAGCATCTCGTTGGCACGGTTGGCCAGGACCTCATTTACGTTCATGTTGTGGCTGGTGCCCGCGCCGGCCTGATACACGTCCACGATGAACTGGTCGCGGTGCTCGCCGGCGAGGACCTCGTCGGCGGCCTTGACGATCGCGTCGGCCAGCCGGGGGTCGAGCCGGCCGGTCTCCTTGTGCGTCAGCGCCGCCGAGCGCTTGATCCAGACGACGGCATCCACGAAGGCGGGCAGCGGCCGGAGACCCGAAATGGGAAAGTTTTCCGCCGCGCGGAGCGTCTGGATGCCGTACAGCGCGTCGGAGGGAACGGCTTTCTCGCCGAGGGGATCGCGTTCGGTGCGCATGCTGGTCATAGGCCCGGAATGATACCGGCCCGCGGGGGGGGCGACAACCGATGAGCGATTACTTCACGCAGATCGCGGAGGCCGTGTCGTTCGGCGCCGACCGGCCCGCCAAGGCCGACCTGTTTGCCGGGCGCCACCTCTTCATGGGGCTCAACTGCTTCGAGCCCGGCCAGAGTCAACGGCTTCACACGCATGCGGGCGCCGACAAGATCTATCTGATCGTGAGCGGGCGGGCCAGCATGACGGTGGGCGACGAGACGCGTGTGGCCGGGCCCGGCACGGTCGTCTGGGCGCCGGCCGACGTGCCCCACGGCGTCGTCGAGGCCCTGGAGCGGACCGTGATGCTAGTGGGGATCGCTCCACCGCCGCGCTAGGTGGCGCACCGCGGGCCAGCCGTAGATGCGGGCCGCGAGCGCGACGCCGAGGACCACCCCGACCCCGTTGGTGTAGAACCGCCAGGCCAGCAGCAGCCAACCTTCCCCGCTCCCCAGATCGCCCGCCGCGCCACCCAGGAACCCAAGCTCCACCGCGCCCACCCCTGACGGCGTGGGCAGCACAAGCTGGCTGTACAGCAGCGCGAAGGAGCCCAGCAGCATCGGCCCCATCGGCGGCGGCTCCGGCAGGGTGAGCGCCAGGACCGGCAGGATCGCGACGCGGGTCGCGAGGTTGATGAAACTGAGCGGCGTGCTCGCGATGAGCGGCCAGAGCGGCATGCGCCGCCAGTAGACCAGTGCCCGCTTCACCGGCCGGCGAAACTGGTGCGCCGCGGGCGAGGCGAACCGGCGGGCGGCCCGCCAGGCCAGCGCACTCAGGAGCACGACCGCTATGACCCACGGCCACGCCGCCGCCGCCGTACTCGCGAGTCGCGGCTCCGCCATGGCCCACCACGCGGGCGCGTACCGCCAGATGAGCCAACCGCCAGCCACCAGAATGACCGGCCAGGAGGCCAGCACCTCGAGGCTGATCGCGACGAACGCCGCCGGGGCCGGCACCCGGCTCCGGAGCATGCCCGCCAGGCGGGCCGGCTCGCCGCCGATCCGGAGCGGGGTCACGGCGCTCGCCGCGTCGCCGAAGGCGTTGAGGACGAACGAATCCCACAGGCTGATCGGCTGACCGAGTCCTTGAACGATCCACTGGATCCGCCACGCGCGCGCCAGGAGATCGGCCGCGACGAGGACGACGCAGAGCAGATGCGCCTGGACCGGCGTCATCCCTGGAGCGCGGCGTAGGAGATGGGCGCGTGGCGGGCGAGCCAGCGGTCGAGGGTGGGGCCGAGCGCGGCGGCGATGGCCGGGTGGGCGAGATCGCCGGGATGCAGGGCGATGCGCGGCAGCGGCGCGCTCCGCTGCAGTGTCCAGCGCGCCCGCGCGACGGCGAGCGAGCCCCACGCCCGGGTCGGGGTCCGCGCGCTCCATCGCACCACGGGCGAGGCAACCCGCCGCCCGGAGGGGAACAGGCGGATGGTGTGCTCGTCCTCGCTGAAGCCGAGCCCGGCACGGCCGGCCGCGCCGTGTCCCTCCTCGCGCGCGAGCCAGGCAGGCGGCACGAACCCGATCGGCTCCAAGCCCAGCGCCCGGAGGCGGCCGCGCCCGCGGGCGATCCGCTCCCCCGCCGCGGCCCCGTCCAGCGTCAGGAACTCGCCTTCACGCGCGGTGCGGCCCCAGGCCCGGAGCTCGTCCGAGAGATGCCGCGGCAGTCCGCACTCGTCATGTCGCTCGCCATGCAGCACGATCTCCGCCCCGTCGGCGGCGCGCGCCCGGAGCCAGGCCACGAATCCGGGGTGCGCTTCGAGCGGCCACTCGCCATGCCACTCGGGCACCACGAGCAGGGCCGGCGTGAGTCCCCGCGCGGCACACAGGCCCCAGAGGCGCACGATCCCATCCGCCAACGCCGGGGTGACGTCGTGGATCGAGACGAGCAGGCTCACGACTCCAGGATTCCGCGATAGACGCCGAAGATCCGGTCGAGCACCGCGTCCCAGCCGTGGTGCGCCTCGGCGTAGCGCCGGCCGGCGGCGCCGAGCGCCGCGAGATCGCCCCGGAGGAGGTGCTCGGCCTGCTCGGTCAGCGCGGCCGCATCGCCCGCGGGGAACGTCGCGCCGCCGCCCGAGCGCTCCACCGTCTCCGACACGCCGCCGCGGTCGGCGGAGAGGAGCGGCGTGCCGCTCGCGATCGCTTCGAGCGCGGAGAGGCCGAACGTCTCGATCGAGCACGGGGCGACGGCGAGATCGGCGGCCGCCAGGAGATCGGCCAGCCGGTCGCGGTCCTGCTGGAACGGCAGCCAGTGCCATCGCTCGCTGCCCGCGCGGCGCTGCAGCCGCCGCCGCGCGGGGCCATCACCCACGAGCACCAGGCCGGCCCCGGTGCGGCGCTCGACCTCGGGCCAGGCGGCGAGGAGCAGATCGACCTCCTTTTCCGCCGCCAGGCGGCCCACGTAGATGGCGAGCGGCCCCGGCGGGAGCCCGTGCCGGCGCCGGGTCTCGGCCGCGGCGGCGCGCCGCCGGGGATGGAACCGATCGAGGTCCACGCCGAGCGAGACGCGGAGCACGCGCTCCACCCCCTCGCGCTCGAGCTCGCGGGCCACGAAGTCGGACGGTGCGAGCGTGGCCCGCACCATCCGGCCGAGCCGGCGCACGTAGCGCCAGGCAAAGCTGGCGGCGGTCCGGCGCACGCCGCCCGCGCGCTCCGGCCAGGGAGCGATGACCCGGGGGAAATTGCTGTGATAGAACCAGAGCACCGGCAGATCCACCCGCCGCGTGGCCAGGTGCACCAGCCAGGGCGCGAACCAGGTGCTCCCGACCTCGATCAGATCGGGCCGTTCGTGCGCCACGATGCGGCTGGTCGAGCGCGTGGCGAGCATGAAGCGGTACGGCTTCTGGGTGGGCACACTGGGACCGTGGAGGCGGTAGCAGCGAACGCCACTCGCCTGGAGAATCTCGTCGCGGGCCCCGGGAACGATGATGGCCTGCCGCAGCGCGGGACGGCGCTGCACGTAGCGCGCCTTCTGCAGCAGATAGGTGCGCACGCCTCCGGTCGTGTCGCCGAAGAACTCCGTGATGTCGAGGACGCCGAGGCCGGCGCCGGGACGGAGCCGCGGCGGAAGCTCGAGGCGCGAGATGTCGAGCGAGGCGCTCGCCCCGCCGGAGACGACCGCCTCGAGGTCGGGCATCGCCGCCGCGGCGGTCTCAGTCAGAACAATCCCCGAGCGGGTAGACGGTCCCGCAGTTGGGGCACGGATTCTTGCACCCGGGAGCCCGCACCGGGACCGCGAAGCCGCAGCGGTTGCAGGACGGACGGTCGGGCGGTCGGACGGGCGGGCGGCCGGACGAGCGCGCGGTCATCCCTGCCGGCGCGGCCGCCCGACCGTCCGCCCGCCTGACCGTCCGCCCGTCATCCAAGGCGGACCGCCCCGGTGAGGAACGGATTGGTGAGGCGCTCCACGCCGATCGTCGTTGAGGCGCCGTGGCCGCTGTAGACGGTTGTCGAGTCGGGGAGAGAGAGGAACTGCGACTGGATGGTGGCCATCAGCGTCGCGGCGTCGCCGCCGGGGAGGTCGGTGCGTCCCACCGAACCGTTGAACAGCACGTCCCCGCCGAACACCATGTCGTGCCCGCTGAAGCTCACGCTGCCGGGCGAGTGTCCGGGCGTGAAGCGCACGTCGAAATTGAACCGGCCGACCGTGACCGGGCTTCCGGGCCGCAGCTCGATGTCGGGCGGCGGCGCGGGGTCGAGCCGCATGCCCAGCCAGGCCCCGAACTGGGGCAGCGCGTCATAGATCGGGCGGTCGAGTGCGTGGAGATGGATCGGAACGCCGGTGGCCTGCTTGATGGCGCCCACGCCCATGATATGGTCGATGTGGGCGTGGGTGAGCCACACGGCGCGGAGGGTCCAGGCGCGCGTGTCGAGCTCGGCGAGGAACATCGCGGGCTCCTCGCCGGGATCGATGAGCACCGCCTCGCGGGTCCCGCGGTCGGCCACCAGATAGCAGTTCTGGGCGAACTGCCCGTTGGGCAGCGCCACCACCTCCAGCTCAGACACCGACGCTCGCCCCCGGCACCCCGCTCTTCCGGGCCTTGAGGAACTTCTCCACCGCGATGGCGGCGGTGGTGGCGTCACCCACGGCCGTGGTCACCTGGCGGGTGAGCTGCATCCGGAGGTCGCCCGCGGCGAACAGGCCGGGGATGGAGGTCATCATGCGCTCATCGGTGATGAGGTAGCCGCTCGGGTCGTGGTCCACGTGCTGGGTCACGAGGCCGGTGTTGGGCCGGAAACCGATGAAGATGAAGCAGCCGCTCACCTTGAGCGCGAGCTCCTCGCCGGTCACGGTGTCCACCATCTCGACCCACTCGAGCCCCGCGGGACCGCCCTTCAGCTCGCGCACCCGCTTGTTCCAGATCACCTCGATCTTCGGGTTCGCGAACAGCCGCTCCTGCAGGATCTTCGACGCCCGGAACTCGTCGCGGCGGTGGATGACATACACCTTCTCCGCGTAGCGCGAGAGATACTCGGCCTCCTCCACGGCGGCGTCGCCGCCGCCGACCACCGCGATCGTCTCACCCTTGAAGAAGGCGCCATCGCACACGGCGCAGTAGGAGACGCCCCGGCCGGCGTACTCGTACTCGCCCGGGACTTCGAGCTTGTAGGGAGTGCCGCCCGCGGTGAGGATCACCGCGGGAGCTTCGTAGGTCGTGCCGCCCGAGGTCGCCACCTCGAAAATGCCATCCTCGCGGCGCGCGATGGATTCCACGTGCTCCTGCCGGATGTCGGCCCCGAACGCGATCGCGTGCGCGGTCATCTTCTGGGCCAGCTCCCGCCCGAGGATGTGCTCGAAGCCGGGGTAGTCGTCGACCCATTCGGTGTTCAGCAGCTCGCCACCGGGCACGCCCCGCTCCAGCAGGACGGCCTTGAGCATCCCGCGGCCGGCGTACATGGCCGCGCAGAGGCCGGCCGGGCCGGCGCCGACGATGATCAGCTCGAACTCCTCGGTACTCATCCGATGCCCCGTGTGTGGTTAGGTCAAATATAGAACAGGCGGGGGTTCCCGTCTCAGGCCGGCGCATCCGGTGAGGGGCCGAGGTGAAGCAGGCTCGCCGCACCGTGACAGGCGGAGACGGTGCCGACCAGCACGTCCGTCGGAGTCCCGGCCTCCCCTGCCCGGGCCACCACCCGGTCGCCGTGGAGGACCGTGCCCACGTCGAACATTCCCACGCCGTACACCCGATGCCGGCAGGTGAAGAGCACCGGACCCGCCGTCCGGCGGACGGCATCGAGCCGCCGGACCAGCGCCTCCATGGCGTCACCCATTTCCCAGGTCCGCGGCGCGCGGATCACGGGACAGACGGCGGGCTCGACGCAGTGGGTGGGGCAGAGCCAATCGGCGAAGGAGACGTAGCGGGTGCCGTCGGGCGCCTGGACGTCGTACGGGGTGCCGGGTCCGAGCGGCACGGGCCTGGGCTCGACCAGCCGTCCGGGCCAGCGCGCCCGGGCCCGCCGGAGCAGCCACTCGTACATGAGGTGCGGCATGAGGGGCGAGGGAACGATCGCATCGGGCGGGTCCGACGCCGGCGCCGCGTCGGCCAGGTACCGGTCGAAGAAGGCGCCCCACTCCTCGACCACCAGCTCGGTGCCCTCGGCCGACCCGAGCTCCGCGGCGAAACGGCAGTCGGGGTCGCGATCCACGACGAGCAGGCGGCGCCACGTCGCGCCGCCGCGCTCGCGGGCCCGGAGGAGCTGGCCGGCGTAGAAGCTGCCGTAGCATCCGCCGCCCACGATGACGACATCGCCCAGCGCGACGCTAGCGGAGGAGGCGTCCGCCATCGACCACGAGGACGTCGCCGGTCACGTAGTCGCCCCCCTCGAGCAGGTAGAGCAGCGCGGCGATCGCATCGGCGGGCTGGCCCAGGCGGCGGAGCGGAGTGGTTCGGGCCAGTCGATCGCGCGCTTCCTGATCGTACTCCTCGGGCACGAGCACCGCGCCCGGCGCGATGGCGTTGACGGTCACGTCCGGCGCGAGCGCCTTCGCGAGCACCCGGGTGAGCATCACCACGCCGGCCTTGGCCACCGAGTGCGCCGCGAAGGCGGGCCAGGGCTCGAGCCCGGCCAGGTCGGCCATGTTGACGACCTTGCCGCGCGCCGCGCGCAGCGCGGGGGCCGCGCCCTGGGTGCAGAAGAAGACCGAGCGCAGGTTGAGGTCGAGGACCTCGTCGTACTCGGCCGGGGTGGTGTCCTCGAAGGAGCGGCGGCGCATCACCGCGGCCGAATTGACGAGCACGTCGAGCCGCCCCAGCTCGGCGGCCACCCGGCGCGGAAGCTCGGCGGCGGCCGCGGCGTCGGTCAGGTCGGCGGCGAAGCAGGCGGCCCGCCCGCCGGCGGCCACGATCTCGTCGCGCAGCGCGTCGGCGCCGGCCGAGGACGCGTGATGGTGGATGGCCAGAGTCATCCCTCGGCCCGCCAGGGCCCGCGCCATGGCCCGGCCTAGCCGGCGGCCGGCGCCGGTGACGAGGGCGGCGCGACCGGCCAGCTCCATCAGGCGCGCGCGAGGCGCGATCCGCAGGATCAGGCCGGTAGGCGCGTCGGGGCCCGACACGGCGAGCGAGAGCACGCCGTGGGTGAGATCGTCCATCTCCACGTACTCGGCGCCCTCGCCCGCGCTGGCGACGTTGTCGCCGGTCCGCGCCATGCTCGGCGCCACCGCGTTGACCCGCACGTGGCGATCCGCCAGCTCGACGGCCAGGCTCCGCGTGAAGCCCGCGACCGCCGCCTTCGCGGCGGAGTACACGGCCATCGGGCTCTGCGGCTCGAAGTAGGCGATGGAGGCGAAGTTCACGATGACTCCCTGGGTCGCGGTGAGCGAGGCGATCGCCGCCTGGGAGACGAGCACCGTGGTCTTGAGATTGATCGCCACCTCGCGGTCGATGTCCTTGACCGTCAGCCGCTCGATCGGGCCGTACGTCGTGAGGCCGCCCGCCACGTTCACTACCACGTCGAGCCGGCCGAAGTCGCGCAGGGCCACCTCGACGGCCAGCGCCGCCATGTCGGGCTGCGTGAGGTCGCCGGCGCAGGGGCGGGCATCGACGCCGAGCGCCGCGAACTCGCGCACCCGCTCGGTGACGCCTACCGCGTTCACGTCGCAGGCCACGAGGCGCGCGCCGGCCTGGCCGAACGCCAGCGCCACGGCGTTGCCGATCTGCCCCGCGCGTCCCACCCCCGTCACGAGGGCCACTTTGCCGCTGAAATCGAACGGCGCCGGATTCATGCTCACCTCAGGGCTCTCGAGAACGATCTCCGCGCCGGGCGCGCCGGCCTGGCTGTACAGCGACCGTGCCGTCGCGATCGATCAGTACGACCGAGCGGGCGATCGTCGCGCCATCCGGCCGCACCGCGCCGTACGCTTTGGCCACCGCCAGCCCGGGATCGGAGAGGAGCGGAAACGGCAGGCGCAGGCGAACGGCGTAGTCGGCGTGACGCACGGGCGGCGCGGGATTGACGCCGAACGGCCGGACCTGATGACGCTCGAACAACGGCATGTCGTCGCGCACGGCGGACAACTGGCGGTTTCAGCCGGGGGTGTCGTTCCCGGGATAGAACACGAGCAGCACCCGGGAGTCCTCGAGCAGTTCGCGCAACCGGTAGACCCGGCCATCCGAGGCGTCGGCGGAGAACTCCGGGGCCACGCTCCCCGCCGGAAGGAGGCGGCTCACGGGCCGACCGACGCCGGGAGGCCCGCGCGGCGCGTCTCGAGCTGCTCGAGCCACTCGAGCGGCACCTGCTGCGAGCCCAGCGGGTCGTGGCTCTCCCCGGGGCCGGGATCGCCGTGCCAGTCGCTGCCGCCGGTCCGGAGCAGCCCGAGGCCCAGGGTGAAGTTGGTCAGCCGCGTGCGGAGATCCGGATCGTGGCTCGGGTGCCGGGTCTCGACGGCGTCGAGCCCCTCGCCCCGGAGCCGTTCCAGAAACGCGCGCGTGCCGCGCTCCTTGAGGTGGGCTACGGAGACCAGGCCCCGGACGGAGTGCACCAGCTCGGCGATCTCGCGGAAGGTGGGGAGGACCTTCTCCACGAACGCGGGACGGCCCCGGCCCAGAAAGCGGTCGAATGCCTCCGAGACGTCGCGCGCGCCCCCTGCCGCACGACGGCACGCGCGACATGCGGCCGGCCGACCGCGCCGCCGGCGGCCGCTGCGAGCACGTGATCGAACTCGATCGGGACGCCGAGCGCCTGGAGGCGGGTCACCATCTCCCGGGCTCGCCGCACCCGGTCGGTACGGGAGCGCACGAGGAACGACTCCAGCTCGGGCGAGTGCGAGGGCAGGAAGTAGCCGAGCACGTGCATCTCGCCCCACGGCGCGGCGGAGCTGAACTCGCAGCCGCCGACCACGCGCACCCCGAGGCGCTCGCCGGCGGGGAGGGCGGCGGGGACGCCCCGCGACCGTGTCATGGTCGGTGAGCGCCAGGCGCGCGAGGCCCGGCCGCGCGCGCGCGCTCGACCACGGCCTGCGGCGGCAGGCTCCCGTCGGACGCGGTCGAGTGCACGTGAAGGTCCACGAAGCCGGCCGCGGACGTGCCGGCGGCGGTCAGCGGCGGTACCCCAGCTCGGGAGCAGTCCAGGACGGCTGGGAGTGGGCCAGGAGCTCCCGCAGCTCCCGATCGCTCATCCGGCCCAGCGACAGCTCGCGGCTCTTGGCGCCGAGCGGAGTGTAGCGCACGACCCGCCGCTCGCGGTCGGGGCCGACGCCACGGCTGAAGACGAGCCCGAATTCGTCCTTCATGTACTGGGTGATCCGCCCGCTGACCGCGACCTCCCACTCGTCGCCGTCGACCTCGATGATCCGTCTTGGCATCTGCGGTTCGCTCCTCGGGCGGCCTGATCAGACCGCGGCTTCGGGAAACTCCTGCAGCATCTGCTTGACGTCGGCCATGAACCGGTCGGCGTCGGCGCCATCCACGATCCGGTGGTCGAAGGCGAGCGAGAGCATGCCCCTGGTCCGGACCGCGAGCGTGTCGGTGCCGTCCACAGTGATCACCGCCGGCTGCTTCTCGATCGCGCCGACGCAGAGGATCGCGGCCTGCGGCTGGTTGATGATCGGCGTGCCGATCACCGATCCGAATACGCCGGGGTTGGTGATCGTGAAGGTGCCCGCGCTGCACGTCGTCCGGGCTCAGCTTCTTGGTCCGCGCGCGCTCGCCCAGGTCGTTGATCGCGCGGGCGATGCCGAGCAGCGACAGCTCGTCGGCGTGCTTGATGACCGGCACGATGAGGCCCCAGTCGAGCGCCACCGCGATGCCGAGGTTGATGTCGCGCCGGAAGACGGTGCTCTCCCCGCTCACGGCGGCGTTGACACCGGGTGCTTCCGGAGGCCGTCGGCCACGGCCTTGGCGATGAAGGCGAGGTACGTGAGGTTCACGCCGCGGTCGGCGTACTCCTGCTTCTTCCGCGCGCGGAGCTGGACGATGCGGGTGTAGTCGATCTCGAAGATGGTGTTGACGTGCGGCGAGACCCGCCGCGACATCACCATGTGCTCGGCCGTGAGCTTCCGGATCCGGGACCAGGGCTCGACCCGGTCGCCGGGCCAGGGCTCGACGCTCGGCGCGTGGCAGCGGGCAGGCGCGGGCGCGGCCGGGAGCCGCGCCGGCGGCGCCGCGGCGGCGCGCCGGCGCGGCGCGCGCCTGCGGCCGCCCGCGCGCCGGTCTCGAGGTAGCTCAGGATGTCGTTCTTGGTGACCCGCCCGGCCAGCCCGCTGCCGGGAATGGCGCTCAGATCGAGGTTGTGCTCCGCGGCCATCTTGCGAACCAGCGGCGTGGACTTCCGGCGCAGCCGCTCCTCCGCGCGTCTCGCCGCCGTTGCCGCCGACGTCGCGCCGCCCGACTCGGCCGCCGGACGCGGCGGCTGCGGGCCGGGCGCCGGGGCGAGTGGGCGCCGGGTGGCGCGCTGGCGGGCTTCGCGGCGGCTGCCGGGGGCTGGCGCCTGCGGCGGCGGCGCCTGCGGCGGCGGCGCGGACGGCGCGCGGCGCGGCGGTGCGCCGCGCCGGCGCCCGCCTCGGTCTCGATCCTGGCCACCACCGTCTGCACCGCGACCGTCTGGCCCTCCTGCACCAGGATCTCCGCCAGCACGCCGGCGTTCGGCGCCGGAATCTCCGCGTCCACCTTGTCGGTCGAGATCTCGAAGATCGGCTCGTCGCGCTTGACCGCGTCGCCCACCTTCTTGAGCCAGCGCGAAAGCGTGCCCTCGGCGATGGACTCGCCCATCTGCGGCATGATCACGTCGATTGTGGCCATACTCTCGGTCTCCGATCAGTACGCCGCGAGCCAGCGCGCGGCCCGGACGATGTCCGGGGTCTGCGGCAGGACGAAGTCCTCGAGCTGCGGCGCGTACGGGAGCGGCACGTCGTGCGCGGCGACGCGGCGGACCGGCGCGTCCAGCCACTCGAAGGCGAGCTCGTTGATGCGGGCGGTGATCTCGCCCGCGATGCCGCCGGTCACGGTGTCCTCGTGCACGATGAGCACGCGGTTGGTCTTCTTCACGGTCGCGACGATCGCCTCGTCGTCCAGCGGGAGCAGCGTGCGCAGGTCGAGCACCTCGACCGAGAGGCCGTCCTCCTGCTGCAGCTGCTCCGCCGCCTCGAGCGCCTTCCAGACCGTGGCCGCGTAGGTGATGATGCTCAGGTCGCGTCCCCTCGCGGGCCACGCGGGCCTTGCCGATCGGCACGACGTGGTCGCCCTGCGGGCAGCTCCTCCTTGATCCGGCGGTAGAGATACTTGTGCTCGAAGAAGAGCACGCAGTCGTCGTCCCGGATGGCGCTCTTGATCAGACCCTTGGCGTCGCTCGCGGTGGCCGGATAGACGATCTTGAGGCCCGGCGTGTGGAGGAATGCCGCCTCCGGGTTCTGCGAGTGGAACGGCCCGCCGCGCACGTAGCCGCCGCTCGGTCCGCGCACCACCATGGGGCACGGCAGGAACGCCCGGTAGCGCGCGGTGGCGACGTAGTTGGTGAGGATGCTGTAGGCGCAGGAGACGAAGTCGATGAACTGCATCTCGCACACCGGCCGCATCCCCATGTGCGCGGCGCCCGCCGCGGCGCCCACGAAGCCGGTCTCGCTGATGGGCGTGTCGATCACCCGATCGGCGCCGAAGCGGTCGAGCAGCCCCTCGGTCACCTTGAACGCGCCGCCGTACGCGCCGATGTCCTCGCCCATGCAGAAGACGCTCGGGTCGCGCTCCATCTCCTCGAACAGTCCCTGGCGGATGGCCTCGAGGTAGGTGGCCTCAGCCATCGTGCGTCCCCCAGCTCGCCGGCCGCTCGTGCCGGTCCACCGCGCGTCCGGATCCCCTCGCGGTACCAGAGCGCCGGCGCCTCCGGCGGATCGGCGTAGACCCCGGCCAGGCAGTCGCGCGGCTCGGGCGCCGGCGACTGCTCGGCGAGGTCGGTGGCCTCGTCGATCTCGGCCTGCACCCGGCGCGTCGATCGCCTCCAGCTCCGCCGCGGCCACGCCCTCCTCGCCGGTGAGCCGCTGGGCGTAGCGATCGAGCGGATCGTTCTCCTCGGCCCAGCGCTCGATCTCGCCGGCGGGGACGTACGATTGGTTGTCGTGCTCCGCGTGGCCCTTCCGGCGGTACGTCATCAGCTCGATCAGGGTGACGCCCTCGCCCCGCCGGGCGCGGGCCACCGCGTCCCGGGTCACCTGGTAGGTGGCGAGCACGTCGTTGCCATCGGCCCGGACGCCGGGAATGCCGTAGCCCGCGGCCTTGTCGGCCAGGCGCTCGGCCGCGCACTGCCGCGTGGTGGGCGTGGAGTAGGCGTAACGGTTGTTCTCGATGATCACCACCAGCGGGCAGCGCTGCACGGCGGCGAAGTTGATGCCCTCGTGGAAGGCGCCGGTGGAGGTCGCGCCATCGCCCACGTACACCAGACCGACCCGGGGCTCCTGCCGCATCTTGAACGTGAGGGTGACCCCGGCCATGACCGGCACCATGTCGCCCAGGTGGGAGATCTGGCCGATGAAGTTCCGGTCTGCCACGTCGCCGAAGTGGATGTTGAGCTCGCGGCCGCGCGTGGGCGAATCACCCTTGGCCATGTACTGCCGCAGCACCTCCAGCGGGGACGCGCCCTTCACCAGCATCGAGCCCAGGTTGCGGATCAGCGGGGAGAGGACGTCCTCGCGCCGGAGCGCGTAGGCGGAGCCGACGGCGCACGCCTCCTGCCCCAGCGAGCGGAACAGCCCGCCCACCACCTTGGTCTGCCGATACAGATTGACCAGCCGCTCCTCGAGCGACCGGGTGAGGCGCATCCAGTAGTAGAGTTCGAGGAGTTGCTCCCGAGACAGGCCGGCCCGGGCGGCCGGATCGGGGGCGAGCGCACTGGTGACAGCCATGCAGGTCCCGGTTGGGGGAGAGGTGATCCGGCGTGGAAAATCCACCCTCCCGGAAGGAGAGTCAAGCGAGGGTCGGCAGGAAGCGCGGCGCCTTTCGATGCATGGTTATCTGCTCGAATGCGTAGGCCAGCCGGATCAGGACGGGCTCGCTCCACGCGCGGCCGATGAACGAGAGGTTCACCGGCAGTCCCCACGCATCACCCATCGGCACGCTGACGCTCGGGTACCCGGCGACGGCGGCCGGCGTCGAGCTCGAGCCGGTGAAGTGATCGCCGTTGACCGGGTCGGTGGGCCAGGCCGGGTTGCCGGTCGGCGCCACGAGGGCGTCGAGCCGGTGCCGGCCATTACCGCGTCGATGCCGTGCGTGCGCGACAGCCGGCGGCAGTCGCGAGCGCCTTGCGGTACGCGCGGCGACGTGAGCGGCCCCTTGGCCTCGGCCCGCACGAAGAGCTCCTGCCCGAAGTAGGGCATCTCCCGCGCGCGCTCGCGCTCGTTGAAGGCGATCACGTCGGCCAGCGTCCTGACCGGGGCGGACGGACCGAGCGCCGCGAGATAGGCGTTCAGATCGGCCTTGAGCTCGTAGAGCAGCACCTCGAGCTCGGCGTCGTCGTACGTCCCCGCGTGCGGGATGTCGGCCGGATCGACGATCACGGCCCGGCGCCGCGCACGTCGAGCGCCGCCTCGGCGAGCCGGTCGGTGACATCGCTGTAGCCGAAGAACTTGTCGCGCGCTACGCCGATGCGCGCCCCGCGGAGCCCGTCCGGGTCGAGGAACCCGGTGTAGTCCGGCGCCACGTGCCCGGCGGCGGCGGCCGTGGCCGGGTCGCGCGGGTCGGTGCCGGCCATCGCGGCGAGCAGCGCCGCCGCGTCGGCCACGGTGCGGCAGAGCGGGCCCGCGGTGTCCTGGGTGTGGGAGATCGGAATGATGCCGGCGCGGCTCACCAGCCCCACGGTGGGCTTGATCCCGACGACGCCGTTGGCCGCCGGCCGGGCAGACGATCGAGCCGTCGGTCTCGGTGCCGACGGCCACGGCGCCGAGGTTGGCGGACGACCGCCGCGCGCGGAGCCGGAGCTCGAGCCGCACGGGTTGCGGTCGAGCACGTAGGGGTTCCGGCACTGGCCGCCCCGCGCGCTCCAGCCGCTGGACGAATGGCTCGAGCGGATGTTGGCCCACTCGCTGAGGTTGGCCTTGGCGAGCAGGACCGCGCCGGCGGCGCGGAGTCGCTCGGCGACGTGGGAGTCGCGAGGCGGCGACCGAGCCCTCGAGCGCGAGCGACCCGGCGGTCGTGGTCATCCGGTCGGCGGTGTCGATGTTGTCCTTGAGCAGGACGGGAACGCCATGGAGCGGGCCGCGCGTGCGGCCTGCCGCGCGCTCGCGGTCGAGCGCCTCGGCGAGGCTCACGGCGTCCGGATTGGTCTCGATGATGGCGTGGAGCGAGGGGCCGGCCCGGTCGAGCGCGGCGATGCGCTCGAGATACTGCTCGACGATGCGGCGCGACGTCCAGCGGCCCGAGGCCATGCCGGCCTGGAGCTGGGGCGACGGTCACCTCCTCGAGCTCGAACGGCGCCGGCGGCGCATCCGCCGACGCCGCCCCCGGGCGGTCCGCCACAGGGAGCTTCACGCCGCCCGCCGCGGTCGGCGCCCAGCACCGCGGCGTGGCCCAGGAACGCCCTGCGATCCAGCGGGTCCCGATGCTCGGACATCGGCGGCGCGCTCAGGCCTTCTTGAGCGGTACCGTCCGCGCCTTCGCCACCTCGACGGCCGGTGCCTCGATGCGCATGCCGTAGAACGAGCGGTAGACGAAGTAGAGCGCCACCGCCAGGAACAGCGCCGCGAGGATGCGGCTCAATCCGGCCCCCTGCTCGGCGGTGAGCGAAACGGCGAGTTCCACCGCGAGCAGCCCGAACAGCGTGGTGAACTTGATGATCGGGTTGAGCGCCACCGAGCTCGTGTCCTTGAACGGATCGCCCACGGTGTCGCCCACGACCGTGGCGGCGTGCAGGTCGGTGCCCTTCGCCTGCAGCTCGGTCTCCACGATCTTCTTGGCGTTGTCCCAGGCGCCACCGGCGTTGGCCATGAAGATGGCCTGGTATAGACCGAACAGCGCGATCGAGATCAGGTAGCCGATGAAGAAGTACGGCTCGACGAATGCGAACGCGAGCGTCGCGAAGAAGACGGTCAGGAAGATGTTGAACATCCCCTTCTGCGCGTACTGGGTGCAGATCTCCACCACCTTCTTGCTGTCCGCCACCGACGCCTTGGTTGATCCTTCCAGCTTGATGTTCGCCTTGATGAACTCCACGGCGCGGTACGCGCCGGTGGTTACCGCCTGCGTGGAGGCACCGGTGAACCAGTAGATCACGGCCCCGCCGGTGATGAGGCCCAGCAGGAACGGCGGGTGCAGGATCGAAAGATTGGCGAGCAGCTCCGGCCGGAGGCCCTCGGTGAGCGCCAGGATGATCGAGAAGATCAGCGTCGTGGCGCCGACCACGGCGGTGCCGATCAGCACCGGCTTGGCTGTGGCCTTGAAGGTGTTCCCGGCCCCGTCGTTCTCCTCGAGGTGCTGCTTGGCCAGCTCGAACTGGGGCGTGAAGCCGAAGTCCCGCTTGATCTCCGCCTCGATGCCGGGGAGCTGCTCGATGGTCGAGAGCTCGTAGACCGACTGGGCGTTGTCGGTCACCGGGCCGTAGGAGTCCACCGCGATGGTGACCGGGCCCATGCCGAGGAACCCGAACGCCACCAGTCCGAACGCGAACACCGCCGGCGCCAGCATCAGGGTGCCGAGACCCAGCGTGCTCACGCCGAAGGCGATCCCCATCAGGGCCACGATGACCAGGCCGAGCCAGAAGGCGCTGAAGTTGCCCGCCACGAAGCCCGACAGAATGTTGAGCGAGGCGCCGCCTTCCCGCGAGCTGGTGACCACCTCGCGGACATGGCGGCTGTCGACCGACGTGAACACCTTGACCAGCTCGGGAATGATCGCGCCCGCCAGCGTGCCGCAGGTGATGACGGTGGAGAGCTTCCACCAGAGCGACGGGTCGCCCCCGATGTCGGGGATGAGCAGGTACGACACGACGTAGGTCAGTACCACCGAGACGACGGAGGTGAGCCAGACCAGCGTCGTGAGCGGCACCTCGTAGTTCATCCGGGCCACGTGCTCGTACTTGGTCCGCGCGATGGCCTCGTTGATGAAGTAGGACAGGGCCGCGGCGATGATCATCATGATGCGCATGGCGAAGATCCAGACCAGCAACTGCACCTGCACGCCCGGGTCCGTCACCGCCAGCAGGATGAACGTGATGAGGGCGACGCCGGTGACGCCGTAGGTCTCGAACCCGTCCGCCGAGGGTCCCACCGAGTCGCCGGCGTTGTCACCGGTGCAGTCGGCGATGACGCCGGGGTTCCGGGCGTCGTCCTCCTTGATCTTGAAGACGATCTTCATCAGGTCGGCGCCGATGTCGGCGATCTTGGTGAAGATGCCGCCGGCGACACGGAGCACCGCCGCGCCGAGGGACTCGCCGATCGCGAAGCCGATGAAGCAGGGCCCGGCGTACTCGCCGGGGATGAAGAGCAGGATGGCGAGCATCAGCACCAGCTCGATGCTGATGAGCAGCATGCCGATGCTCATCCCCGCCTTGAGCGGGATCTGGTAGCAGGGGTACGGCTTGCCGCGCAGGCTGGCGAAGGCGGCGCGCGAGTTGGCGTAGGTGTTCACCCGGATCCCGAACCAGGCCACCGCGTAGCTGCCCCCCATGCCGATGAGGCTGAACAGCAGGATGACCACCACCCGGCTGAGCGGGAACCCATGCACCGCGGCCCCCGACGCGTCCACCGTGGTGGCCAGCTTGCCGAAGTAGACCGCCACGGCGATGCCGATGAAGACCCAGAGGATCAGCAGGAACCGGCCCTGGGTGAGCAGGTACGTCTTGCAGGTCTCGTAGATCAGCTCCGACACCTCGAGCATCGAGCGGTGCACCGGCAGCCGCTTGAGCTGGGTGGAGATCACGAGCCCGAAAGCGAGACCGAGGGCGCAGACCAGGAGGCCCCAGAGCAGCAGCGTGCGGCCGTTGATGCCGCCGAGAAACGTCGCCTGTCCGAGGTCCGGGAGGACGAGGGCCGCCTCACCGCCGGCGTGCTGCGCCGGCCCGGCGGATGCCTGGGCCATGAGCGTGGACAGCGGCAGCCCGCCGGCGAGCAGCCCCGCCAGCAACGGGAGGACGGACAGGACGGCACGGCGAAGGGCCGGGCGCGGGAAGATCATCGGGGAACGCCTCCAGAGAGAAGGGTCATGCGGGAACGCAATCAGTACGCGCCGATCGGCCGGTGGGCCGGATCGGCCATCGTGTGCACGAGGGTCAGGAAGCGCTTGGCCAGCTTGTCGGCCTCGCTCTCCGCGACCTGGTTGGTCTCCACCGTGACGAGCGTATAGTGGCCGCCCTCCGCGTCCGCGGTGACGCCGATCTGACCGATGGTGCCGGTGAATCGGCGGCGCCTCGGCAGCTCCTCGACCGGCGCGAGCCGCGCGCCGAAGAACGCCGTGGCCCGCGCCAGGACGGCGTCGGGGGGGAGCTGGGTGCGGTGGAAATATTTCATAGTCGCGAGTCGTGAGTCGCGGGTCGCGGGTGAGAGGATGACAACGGCTTCGCGACTCGCGACCCGCGACTCACGACTTGCTGTTCTCCTGATAGTACTCCATTCCCAGATGCGTGATCTGCTCCTCGCCCATCAGGTACCGCAGCGTGTTCTTCAGCTTGGTCTGCTGGATGAAGAGGTCGTGCTCGGGGTAGAGGCCCGGGGCCACCTGCGGGCTCTTGAAGTAGAAGGACAGCCACTCCTGGATGCCGCTCAGGCCGGCGCGCTGCGAGAGGTCGAAGAACAGCGCCAGGTCGAGCACCAGCGGGGCGGCCAGGATCGAGTCGCGGCACAGGAAATCGACCTTGATCTGCATCGGGTAGCCCAGCCACCCGAAGATGTCGATGTTGTCCCAGCCTTCCTTGTTGTCGCCGCGCGGGGGATAGTAGTTGATGCGAACCTTGTGATACAGCTCCCCGTAGAGCTCGGGGTAGAGCTTCGGCTGGAGAATGAAGTCGAGCACGCCGAGCTTCGACTCTTCCTTGGTCTTGAAGCTCTCGGGGTCGTCCAGCACCTCGCCGTCCCGGTTGCCGAGGATGTTGGTCGAGTACCAGCCCGCCACCCCCAGCATCCGCGCTTTGAACATGGGCGAGAGCACGGTCTTGACCATCGTCTGGCCGGTCTTGAAGTCCTTGCCGCCGATCGCCACGCCCTTCGACTTGGCCAGCGCCACCATGGCGGGGAAGTCGCAGGTCAGGTTGGGCGCGCCGTTGGCGAACGGCACGCCTTCCTGGATGGCGGCCCAGGCGTACAGCATCGAGGGGGCGATGGACGGATCGTTGGCGTCCATCGCGCGCTCGAACGCCTCGAGCGTCTCGTGGGCAGGGCCGTGGCTGATGAAGATCTCGGTCGAGGCGCACCAGACCACCACCAGGCGGTCGCAGCGGTGCCGCGCCTTGAAGTCGCGGATGTCCTTCCGGAGCGCCTCCGCGAGCTCGCGCTTGGTCTTGCCGGCCTTGACGTTCTTGCCCTCGAGCCGCTTGACGTAGTTCTGGTCGAACACCGCCGGCATCGGCTGGATCGCCTTGAGGAAGTCGGCGATGGGCTCGAGGTGCTCGTGGCGGTCGAGCACACCGGCCTCCCGGGCGGCGGTGTAGGCGTCGTCCGGGACGGGGTCCCAGGCGCCGAAGACGAGGTCCTCGAGATCCGCGAGCGGGACGAACTCCCGGATCAGCGGCGCGCGCGCCTCGGTCCGCTTGCCCAGCCGGATCGTGCCCATCTGGGTGAGCGAGCCGATGGGCCGGGCCGCCCCGCGGCGCACGTTCTCGACGCCGGCGATGAACGTGGTCGCCACGGCGCCCAACCCGACGCAGAGTACCCCAAGCTTCCCCTGGGCCGGCGCGATGCGCCGGCCGGTCTGATCCGCCACGAGCTAACGTCCTTTCGCGAGAGTATCGAGCGGCATGCCGGCGTCCCGTGCGGGGGACGGCTCGGGCACGCCATCGGCGGTGCGGTAGACGTACACGAACCGCTGAATCACGGTGATCACCGAGGCCACGGCCAGGAGCGCCACGATGCCTTCGAGGAGCAGCGCGTGCGGGCCCGCGCCGAACACCAGCGACGCCACCCCGACCAGCAGGATCCGCTCGGCGCGCTGGGCGATCCCCACCTTGCACTCGAGCCCGAGGCCTTCAGCCCGGGCCCGGGCATAGGAGACCAGCAGCGAGCTGAGGATGGCCACCATGCAGGCGATCGTGGCCGCGACCCGGTGGGCGACGTCGGGAGCCGTCAGGAAGTAGGCGCCGATGCCGATGAAGGTGGCCCCGTCGCCCACCCGATCGAGCGTCGAATCGTAGAAGGCGCCGAACCGGGTGACCATCGCGCCACCCCGGGCGACCTGGCCGTCCAGGGTGTCGGCCACACCGCTCAGCAGGAGCAGCAGGCCGCCGATGCGGATATGGCCCGTCCCGAACACCGCCGCGGATATCAGCACCAGACCGGTGCCGACCGTCGTTATGGTATTCGGCCGCACGCCGGACCGGATCAGCCGCGCCACCAGCGGATCGACCGCCGCGTAGAACGGCTTCTCCAGGGCACCGAGCAGCTTCACGTCGCTTCCGACTCCCGGATAGGATGTGGGCGGCCGGCCACCGCACCCGTAACCGGGCGAAAGGATAATCGGCAGAACCGGTTAGGCGCAATCGGAGCGGGCCAGTGGGACTGGCGTCGCATCACATAACGGAGCTGTCATCCGGAGCGGACTCTCACCGGCACTGCCATCCCGAGCGGAACTGCCATCCCGGGCGGCACTGTCATGCCGAGCGGCACTGTCATCCCGAGCGCAGCGAGGGATCTACTAAGCTGGCCCCGAGCGTCGCGGCGTAGATCCCTCGCTTCGCTCGGGATGACAGTTTCGCTCGGGATGACAATTTCGCTCGGCATGACAGTGCCGCTCGGCATAACAGTCCGGCACCGGACAACCACCCCCATTCCAACTCGCCCCTACTCCGGATACAGCAACACCGCCCGCCTCCGCTCGCGGAAGCGCTCGAGCGCGGGCTCCCATCCCTGGACGATGTCCTCGGGCGCGATGTTCGCCTCGACCTGCTCCCGCAGCCCGGGCCCACCCGCCAGCCGGTCGAACTGTCGCGGGATCCACTGGAACCGGTCGCCGTGCACGGCCCGGAGGGCGGCCAGCAGATGCATGGCCACGGCGGTCGGATCGTACGCGCCGCGGTCGGTGGTCACGAGCCGGATCCCGGCGAGCAGCGTGTCGGCGTACTTGCCGTCGCCCGGGCGCTCGGGCGTGAACGCGACGCCCGTGAACCGCACGCCCGGCAGCCCCGCCCGCCGCACCCGCGCCAGCACCGCCGCGGTGTCCAGCCACGGCGCCCCGATCTGCTCGAACGGCGCGGCCGAGCCGCGGCCTACGCTCAGGTTGGTGCCCTCGAACAGGCACAGGCCCGGGTAGTGGTACAGGCTCTCGACCGACCGGAGATTCGGACTCGGCGGCACGAACGGCAGCCCCGTGGCCTCGAGTCCCGCGGCTCGCCGCCAACCCGAGACGGGCACCACGGCGAGGTCGGTCGTGAGCCCCAGGTCCGATCGCGCCAGCCGCGCGAGCTCGCCCAGCGTCATCCCGTAGCGCATCGGCACCGCGAGCAGCCCCACGGGGGAGGCGTATGCCGAGTCGAGCACGTTCCCCTGCACCGCCCCGCCGATCGGGTCGGGGCGGTCGAGCACCACCACCCGGATCCTTCGCCGGGCCGCGGCCCGCATCACCTCGACCGTCGTGAAGAGATAGGTGTAATAGCGGGCGCCCACGTCCTGCAGGTCCACCAGCAGGAGGTCCACTCCCTGGAGCATCGCGTCTGTGGGGGCGGTATTCCGGCCGTACAGACTATAGATTGGTAACCCGGTAGCCGAATCGATTGACGAGGCGACCACGGCGCCCGGCTCGGCGGCGCCGCGGAAGCCGTGCTCGGGGCTGAACAGCGCCACGAGCCGGACGCCGGCCGATCGCAGGCGCACCACGTCGCTGATCCCTTGTGCATCCACGGCCGCCTGGTTGGTCACCAGCCCGACCCGCCGGCCGCGCATCATCGCCAGGCTGTCGGCCAGCAGCACGTCGATGCCCGGACGCACCGTGCCGGCCGCCGGCACCAGGGCCCCGGGACCGCGCGCGCCGCAGGCCAGCGTCCATCCGCAGAGTCCCAGCACCACGAGAGATCTGTGCACGCCAAGCACCTCGCGCTCGCAATGGTATGGCTCGTCGGCTGCGGGCCGGCGCCGGTCACCGGCCCCGTGCCGGTCAGCGCACCAGTCATGACGGCCGCGGGCATCGACAGCCTGCTCGACACGCTGCCGCTGCGCGACCGGGTCGCGCAGCTCGTCATGCCATGGATCCCCGGCACCTACGCCGCGCTGGACGATCCCGAGCTCGCGCGGACGCTCGCCTGGGTGGATTCGCTCCACGTGGGTGGACTGCTCGTCTCGGTGGGGTCCCCGCTCGATATCGCGGCGAAGCTTAACTATCTGCAGCAGCGCTCGCCGCTGCCGCTCCTCATCGGCTCCGACCTCGAGAGCGGCACGGCCTTCCGGCTGATCGGCGGGACGCCCTTCCCGCCCAACATGGGCGTCGCGGCCGGCGGCGGCGAGCTGGCGGCGTACGACATCGGGACGATCACGGCCAGGGAGGCGCGCGCCGTCGGCATCCACATCACCTTCTCCCCCGATGCCGACGTCAACAGCAATCCGGACAACCCCATCATCAATCTCCGCTCGTTCGGCGAGGACCCGCGCGCGGTGAGCCGCCTGGTAGCGGCGGCCGTGCGCGGCCTCCAGGATCACGGGCTGCTGGCCACGGCCAAGCACTTTCCCGGGCACGGCGACACCGACATCGACACCCACCTGGACCTGCCGGCCACGACGGCCACCTGGGCCCGCCTCGACTCGGTGGAGCTGCGGCCGTTCCGCGCGGCGATCGACGCGGGCGTCGCGGCGATCATGTCGGCGCACATCGCGCTCCCCACGATCGACGCGGGGGTGCGCCGGCCCGGCACGCTCTCGCCGGTGGTGCAGACGGCCATCCTGCGCGATTCGCTGGAGTTCCGCGGGCTCGTGCTCACGGACGCGCTGAACATGGGGAGCCTGGTGCGAAACTATACGCCGGCTACCGTGGCGGTCGAGGCGCTCCGCGCCGGCGCCGACATTCTGCTCCAGCCGGCGGACCCGGCCGTGACGATCGATGCCGTCGTCGCGGCCGTGCGCGACGGGCGGATCTCGCGCGAGCGCCTCGACCGCTCCGTCCGTCGCGTCCTCGAGGTGAAACGCAGCCTCGGCCTGTTCGCGCACCGCGGCGTGCGGCTCGACAGCATACCGGCGGACGTCGGCCGGGCGGAATACCTGACGCGCAGCGCGCAGATCGCCGCGCTGGGGATCGTGCTGGCCGAGGACCGCGACGGCACGGTCGATTCCCTCCGCGCGCGCCCCCAGCCGGTGGCGCTCGTGAGCTACGGCGACGACCGGAGCCCCACCGCCGGGGTCGCGCTCGGCGCCGAGCTCAAGGCGCGTGGTTACGCGGTGAGCGGCTTTCGCCTGTCGCCGGCGAGCGGGGACGCCAGCTACGACTCCGCGCGCGTCGTACTCGAACGCGCGCCGGTCGCGGTGTTCGCCGTCGCCATCCGGCCCGCGCCGTGGCACGCGAACGGCGTCAGCCTGCCGCCGGCGCTCGCCCGGCTGATCGACAGTACGTCCACGGCGCAACACACGGTGCTCGTATCCGAGGGAACCCCGTACATGATCCGGGAGACGCCGCGCGTGTCCTCCTATCTGCTCGCCTGGGCGGCGGACCCCGTGAGCGAGACGGCGGCCGCGCGCGCGCTCGCGGGCGCGGCACTCATTACCGGCCATCTTCCAATCACGATTCCACCCCGCTACCCGCTCGGCGCCGGCCTCCGGCGCGGCGCCGACTTCGGCGCGCGGCCCTGACCCTCCGAGGAACCTGATGCACCTCGTCGCGTCCGACTGGCTGATCATCGTCCTCTACTTCTTCGCGTCGGCGGCAATCGGCCTGGCGTACACCCGGAAAGCCGGCAAGTCGCTGGCCGACTACTTCGTCTCGGGCCGCTCGCTGCCGTGGTGGCTGGCCGGGACCTCGATGGTGGCCACCACCTTCGCGGCCGACACGCCGCTGGTGGTCGCGGGACTGGTGGCCAAGTACGGCGTGGCGGGGAACTGGCTCTGGTGGAACGGGGCGTTCTCCGGGGTGCTGACGGTGTTCTTCTTTTCGCGCCTCTGGCGGCGCGCGGGCGTGCTCACCGACGTCGAGTTCGCCGAGCTCCGCTACGGCGGCCGGCCGGCGGCGGTGCTGCGCGGGTTCCGCGCGCTCTACCTGGCGCTCCCCATCAATCTGATCATCATGGGCTGGGTGACGCGGGCGATGGTCAGCATCCTCCAGATCACCCTCAACATCGACCCATGGAAGGCGGCGATCTTCCTGTTCGGCCTCACCGCACTCTACAGCGTGTTCGCGGGGCTCTGGGGCGTCATCGTCACCGATCTGTTCCAGTTCGTCTTTGCCATGGGCGGCTCCATCCTGCTGGCGGTGCTGGCCGTGCAATCCGTCGGCGGCCTCGACGCCCTGACCGCCCAGGTCTCCGCGCACTTCGGCTCGACCGAGGCCGCGTTCGGGGTGATTCCTCCCCTCGACGCGCCCTGGCTGCCGATCACGACGCTGCTCGTCTGGCTCAGTGTCCAGTGGTGGGCGGCGTGGTATCCGGGCCAGGAGCCCGGAGGTGGCGGGTATGTCGTGCAGCGCATCCTCTCGACCAAGGATGAGCGGAGCGGGCTCCTGGCGACGCTGTGGTTCACCATCGCCCACTACGCGCTTCGGCCCTGGCCGTGGATTCTGGTCGGCTTCGTCGGCCTCATCCGGTATCCCGGACTCGCCAACCCGGAGGATGGCTATGCCAAGGTGATGGTGGACATCCTGCCCTCGCCGTTCAAGGGTCTGCTGCTCGCCGCCTTCGCGGCGGCGTACATGAGCACGATCAGCACCCACCTCAACTGGGGCGCGTCGTACCTGGTGAACGACGTATACCTCCGCTTCATCAAGCCCCAGGCCAGCCCCCGGGCGCAGGTCGTCGCCTCGCGAGTGGCCACCGCGGTGCTGATGGTGTCCTCGCTCATCGTCATGGGATTCCTCAGCAGCGTCGAGCAGGGCTGGAAAATCCTGATCGGGATCGGGGCGGGGACCGGGCTGGTGTTCATCCTTCGCTGGTACTGGTGGCGGGTGAACGCGTGGTCGGAGATCAGCGCCATGGTGACCTCGTTCGTGGTCTCGTTGCTCCTGACCATCTTCGGCCACTCACTGAGCGACACCAGCACCCCCGACTACGCCTTCACGATGCTCACGACCGTCGGGGTCACGACCGTCGTCTGGCTGGCGGTCACGCTGCTCACCGCGGCCGAATCGGAGGCGACGCTGGACCGGTTCTACCGCCAGGTTCGGCCGGGTGGTCCTGGCTGGCGGCGGGTAGCCCTCCGGCTGGGGTACGGCGACGACCGGATTCCGGGCGGCGCGCTTTCCTGGATGAACTGGGTGGCGGGGCTCGCGACGGTCTATGCGTCGGTGTTCGCGGTGGGCGCGGTGGTCACCGGATCACCCCGGCGCGGGCTGCTCTATGCGGCCGTGGCGGTTGCGGCTTTCCTGTTGATTCAGCGCAACTTGCGGGCCGACGAGCAGCTCGCCGCCAGCGTTGACACGACGCTCGAGCCCCGGTTAGGTTTCGAGCCCGGGGAGTGAGACTACCAGACGTTCTGGACGAAGGGGGAAGCATGACAGGCATCGAGCAGCAGGCCCCGGCCACGGGCTTCAGTATGACCCTGACCGAACGGGCCGCTGAAGAGGTGCAGAAGTTCATGGTGCAGGAGCAGGTCGCGCCGGAGACGGCCGGCCTTCGCGTCAGTGTGCTGCCCGGCGGCTGCTCGGGCTTCAAGTACAGCCTGAACATCGAGGAGCGTGCGCTGGACGATGACATGATCCACGATGTCAACGGCGTCCGCGTCTTCGTCGATGGCTTCAGCGCGCAGTACCTCAGTGGCATCACGATCGATTACGTCACTTCGATGCAGGGCTCGGGGTTCACGTTCAGCAACCCCAACGCCAGTGGCGGGTGCGGGTGCGGGAGCAGCTTCACGGCATAACCGCGGCATAACCGCGGTAAGCGGTAAGAGGGGGTGGTCGGAGGAGCGCAGCTCGCCGGGCCACCCCCTCTTTTTTGACCCCGCTGACCGCTCACCTCTTACCGCTCACCTTTCACCGCCCACCGCCCTGTCCCCTCTCGACCTCGCCGTCATCGGGCTCTACTTCGCCGCCACGCTCGGCGTCGGGCTGTGGACCACCCGGCGCCAGAAGACGGCCGGCGACTACTTCCTGGGCGCCCGCAATCTTCCCGCCTGGGCCGTGCTCCTCTCGATCGTCGCCACTGAGACTTCCGCGCTGACGGTCATCTCGGTGCCGGGTATCGGCGCCCGCGGGAGCCTGGTGTTTCTGCAACTCGCGTTCGGCTACCTGGTGGGCCGCATCGTGGTCGCGGCCTGGTTGCTCCCCGGCTACTTCCGGGGAGAGCAGGAGACGGCCTACGCCCGGCTGGAGACGCGATTCGGCCCGGGCACCCGTCGCCTGGTCTCGGTCGTCTTCCTGGTCACCCGGTTCCTTGGCGACGGCGTCCGGATCTACGCCGGCGCGATCCCGCTCGCGCTGGTCACCGGGTGGAGCATTCCGTTTTCCATCCTCGCCATGGGCGGCGTGACGCTGGTCTACACCTGGTTCGGCGGGCTCAAGGCCGTCGTTTGGGCGGATGTGGTGCAGCTCGCGGTCTACGTGGCCGGCGGCGTGGCAGCCCTGCTTATTGCGTGGAAGTTGGCGGGCGGGGCTGGCGTGGCGCTGGGTACCGCGGCGGCGGCCGGCAAGCTTCGGCTCATCGACCTGTCGGTGGACCTGAGCTCCACCTACACGCTGCTGGGAGGCCTCGTGGGTGGCGCCATGCTGTCGGCCGCGTCGCACGGCACCGACCAGCTCATCGTGCAGCGCCTGCTCGCCACCCGCTCGCTCAAGGACGCCCGCGTGGCCCTGATCGGCTCCGGCGTGGTGGTGATCGCCCAGTTCCTGCTCTTCCTGCTCGTCGGCTCGGCTATCTGGGCAGCGCATCTCGCGCCCGCCGGGCTGCCGGCCGACCAGATCTTTCCGCGCTTCATCGTGGGGCAGCTTCCCGCCGGGCTCGCCGGGCTGGTCGTGGCCGGGATCCTGGCCGCCGCGATGAGTACGATCAGCTCCTCGATCAACGCGCTCGCCTCCTCGATGACCCACGATCTGTACGCCGGCTGGACCGGCCGGCGGGATCCGGCGCATCTGCTCGTGGTCGGGCGGATCTTTTCCGCCGTGTGGGCTCGGGCTCATCGGCGGCGCGCTCTTTTTCGAGCGCTACGCGGCGGGTAACGACACGCCGGTCGTGGTGCTGGCGCTCTCGATCGCCTCGATCACCTACGGCGCCCTGCTCGGCACCTTCCTGCTCGCCACCCGGTGGCCGCGCGCTCGGGGGCGTGACGTGGTCGGCGCGGTGCTCGTTACCGTGGCTGCGATGCTGGTCGTGGTCTTCGCCCGGCCCCTCGCCGGCATGGCGGCCCTGGAGTGGCTGAGGCCGGTGAGCCGCCTCGCGTGGCCGTGGTACGTGCCGCTCGGCACGCTCCTGGCCGTCGGCACCGGTGTCGCTCTGAGCTATCTTCCGGACCGTGCGGCCCTGCCCACTTCACGGATGAGCGAACGGTGACCCGTATTCTGATCGGTGTCGATGTCGGAGGAACCAAGACCGCGGCCGCCGTGTCCGACGGGAAACGCATCGTGGCCCGCGCGGAAGGCCCCGGCGCCGCGGTGCGACCCGGCCGTGCGCTCGCGTCGGCGGGCGTCATCGCCGAAGTGGTGCGCCAGGCGCTCGCCGGCGCCGCGCGGCTCTCGGGCGACGTGCTCTACATCGGAGCTGCCGGCGCGGGCCGCGAGCCCGAGCGCGACGAGCTCCAGAAGGCCCTCCGCGCCGAGAACCTGGCCCCCACGGTTGTCGTGTCCACCGACATCGAGATCGCACTCGCGGCGGCATTCGACGAGGCCCCTGGAATCGTGGTCAGCGCAGGGACCGGCAGCGTGGCCGTGGGCCGGGACCGCACGGGGGCGCGCCACCGGATCGGCGGCTATGGCTGGCAGATGGGCGATGAGGGCAGCGGCTATGCGATCGGGCGCGCCGCCCTCGGCGCGGTGAGCCGCGCGGCCGATGGCCGGAGCCCGCGGACCGGGCTGAGCGCGCGGCTGCTGTCAGCCACCCGGAGCGACGACTTCGACGCGCTCGTTCGCTGGGCAGCCACCGCCTCCCCGGCCGAGGTGGCCGCGCTGGCTCCGCATGTGCTCGACGTCGCCGCGCAGGCGGACCCGCTGGCACAGGGCATCGCCGATTACGCCGCGCGCGAGCTGACGCAACTCGCCATCTGCCTGCTGCCCGTCATGGAGGTGGACCCGCCGGTGCCCGTGGCTGTGACCGGTGGGCTGTTGTCGTCCGACGGCCCGCTCCGGCGCAGCGTCCTGACCCGACTGCGGGAGGAGCCCGGGCTCACACCGGTGGAAGCACCGGTGGAGGCCGTGGCGGGCGCGGTGAAGCTGGCGGAGCGGACCGGCCGCTGAGCACCGGCGCGAAAACCGCCCCACACCTCCCGCTACGCCGCTTCCTCGCTTCGCTCCGCCGCCGCGGCCGCCGCACGCAGCCGGCTGTGTCGCACCCCGTAGAAGAAGTAGACCACCAGCCCCAGCACCAGCCAGATCCCGAAGCGGATCCAGGTCACCCGCGGCAACTGGAACATCAGGTACAGACACGCCAGAATCGAGATCATCGGCGTCACCGGCACCCAGGGCGCGCGGAAGGGCCGCACCCGGTCCGGCTCCTGGCGCCGCAGCACGATCACACCGGCAGAGACCAGCACGAACGCGAACAGCGTCCCGATGTTGGTCAGATCCACCACCTCGGCGATGTTGGCGAACGCCGCGAACACCGCCACGAACAGCCCCGTGAGGACCGTGCCGATGTACGGCGTCTTGAACCGGGGATGCACCCGCGCCAGAAACGGCGGGAGCAGCCCGTCGCGCGACATGGACATGAAGATCCGCGGCTGCCCGAGCTGGAACACCAGCAGCACGCTGCTCATCGCGATGACCGCGCCCAGCGAGACGATGAAACGCGAAATGGCCAGCAGCCGCGGCGAGCCGTCGGCCAGGGCGAGCGCGGTGATCATCGGCTCCGGAGTGCCGAGGCCCTGCCAAGGAGCCATGCCGGTCATCACCAGAGCCAGCACGATGTACAGCACGGTGCAGACCACCAGGCTCATGATGATCCCGAACGGCATGTCGCGAGCGGGGTCGCGCGCTTCCTCGGCCGCGGTGCTGGTAGCGTCGAATCCGATGTAGCTGAAGAAAATGATCGCGGCACCGGCGCTGATGCCCGCAAAGCCGTTAGGCGCAAAGCCGCCGGTGGCGGGATTGTTCCAGTTCACCGGCCGGATGAGCGTGCTGCCGACCGCGCAGAAGAACAGGATGATGCCGATCTTGAGCACCACCATCGCGGTATTCGAGTTGGCGCTCTCCTTGATCCCGATCACCAGCACCACGGTAATGAGTGCAACGATCAGAAACGCCGGGAGATTGGCGATGAGCGGCAACCCCAGCACCTGCGGCGCGCTCGAGAGCGCGGAGGCGAGATAGCGGCTGCTCGCGTCCGTGGCGCCCGCCGCCACCGCCTGCGCCGCCATGTGGGCCGACCGGTAGTCGGTCGCGAGCCAGGGCGGCAGGTGCAGCCCGAAGTGGGTGAGCAGCTCCCGGAAGTACCCCGACCACCCGATCGCCACGCCGATGTTGCCCACCGCGTATTCGATGATCAGGTCCCATCCGATGATCCAGGCGACGAGCTCGCCCAGGGAGGCATACGCGTAGGTGTACGCCGAGCCGGAGATGGGTACCATCGCCGCGAACTCGGCATAGCACAACGCCGCGAAACCGCAGGTGAGCGCGGTGAGCAGGAACGAGAGCACGATCGCCGGCCCGGCCCCCGGCCGGACCGGATCGCCCACGATCGCCGTACCGGTGGTGGCGAAGATGCCCGCGCCGATGGTGGCCCCGACGCCGAGGGCGGTCAGGTGCCACTTACCGAGTGAGCGCTTGAGCCCGCCGCGCTCGAGGATGTCGTTCTCGCAGTCCTGTACCGATTTCCGGAGGAAAAGCCGGCTCATGAAGTCCTCAGCAGGGGAAGCGGCGGGCGGCAGAGTCAGGAATCGCGCTTGCCGGGCAGCGTGAACGTCACCGTCGTCGTCCCCGCCACTCGGCTGCCGTTCGGCGCCCGGGCAGGGGTGAATCGGAAGGCGCGGATCACCTCGTCGAACTTGCGGGCGTAATCGTGGTCGCCGATCGCCGGATCCACTTCGTAGCGCTCCACCTGTCCGTCCACCCGGACCCAGAACGTCACGGCGAGTGACGCGCCGCGGAGCTCTTTCGGCGGCTTGTCGAAGGGAAGGGCAAAGTCGCGAAGTTCCGGCGGCCGAATCGATCCGCCTGTCCCTCCGCCCCCCGCGCCGGGCCCGGCGCCGGCACCCTCTCCCGGGCCGATCCCCTGTCCTGCCCCACCGCCTGCGCCGCCGCCCGTACCCGGACCGGCACCAGGCGGGCCGTTCGCCGGGGGCGCCGTGGTGGCCACGGGGCCGCGCGCGGGCGGCTGGCTATCGACCGGCTGGGGCGACGGTGCAGGGGCCTGGACCTCCGGCGGGGGCTTGGAGACGACGGGTGTGGGGGTGGGCGCCGGCTCGGGCCGCGGTCGGAGTGGCGCGACCGGCTGCGGCCGAGGCATCACCGGCTCGAGCGCCGGCGGCAGGGAAATATAGGCCACGCGGGAACCGCCGCCACCACCACCGCCCCCGCCGCCGCGCGCGAGCGACAGCGGCTGTCCGGCGGTGCCCCGGCGCGCGACGAGAGCCCGCGCGTCGCCGAGGAGCAGCCCGGCGGCCGCGAGCGCATGCGGGAGCAGGGAGATGCAGCAAGCCGCCGTAGCGGCGGCGCGGCGCCGGCAGCGCGAGATCCAATGGGGCGGGCGCGCGCGCGGGGACCGAGCGTCGGTCCCCGCGCGTGTCTTCGCTGGTGCTCACGGCACCGCCTATTTCGCCGCGTTCACTTCCTGCGGCGTGAAGCCGATGATCTGGACCCGGCGCTCCGCGCGACGTCCATCGCGTCGATGACGTCCTGGTAGATCCGGTTGGGCCCCGCCTTGATGAACAGCAGCTTGGCCGGGCGCTGCGTCGAAGATCGCGTGGATCTGTGTGTCGAACTGGTCCTTCGGCACCGGCTGGCCGTTGATGGCGTAGCTGCCGTCGTCCGCCAGCTCGAGCACGATCTGGCTCGGGCGGCGTCTTGGAGGCGGTCTGCGTGTTCGGCGGTGGAACCTGCACGTCCATCGCCATCCGGTTGAGCGGCTGCGACATCATGAAGATGATCAGCAGCACCAGCAGGATGTCGATCATCGGGCACCACGTTGGGCTCGGAGCTGACGGGCCGCCGGCGCCCCGATGACATGCCTGCCATGTCAGCTGCTTCTCCTTCTTCTTGCGTCCGAGGAGCGAGGCGTGCTCGTTGCGTTCGGTGATGGCCGCATGACCCGTACGCCCGCCTTCCGCGCGATCTCGATGCGCCTCCTGCACCTGGCCGTACTTCAGCTTGTTGTCGGCCTTGAAGTACAGGATCTTGTCGTCGCTGCGCGTCGCGTAGATCGCGCGGAGCTGGTCCTCCAGCGCCGCGTCCGGGATGGCGCGGCCGTTGAGGAAGAACCGGCCCGCCTCATCGATGCCGAGGACGACTTCGTTGTCCTTTCCGGGCTGCGATCCAGGTTCTTCGCCTTCGGCAGCTTGGCCTTGAAGCCGGCCGCGATGAGCGGCGTGACGATCATGAAGATGATCAGCAGCACCAGCATGATGTCGATCATCGGCACCACGTTCGGCTCCGACTTGACCGACGTCTGTCCCGCCTGCCCGACTGCGATCGCATGGGCGCTCCTTCCCGTCGTGAAGCGGATGCCGGCCTCAGCCAGACATGGCCACTGCCGGTAACCGCCTTCTGCGCCTGGAACTCCTTGCGTGAAGATCGAGCGGCCGAACTCGCTGCCGACGCTCTTGATGAGGTAGTCGATCAGCTCCTTCGAGCCGTAGGTCATCTCGACCGTGAGGTTCTCGATCTTGGTCGTGAAGTAGTTGTAGGCCCACACCGCCGGAATGGCGACCAGCAGGCCGAAGCGCGGTGGTGATCAGCGCCTCGGCGATACCGGCCGAGATGCCGGCGAGGCCGCCGCGACGCGCCCGTGCCGCCATGCCCGTGAAGGCGTTGATGATGCCCATCGTGGTGCCGAGCAGGCCGACGAACGGCGCCGTGGAGCCGACCGTGGCGAGGATGCCGGTGCCGCGCTTGAACTCGGCGAGCACGATCAGCATCTGGCGCTCGACCGCGCGCTCGGCCGAGTTGATGTCGGCGGCGGTGATGGTGGCGCGGTCGCGCAGGAGCGGCTTGACCTCGGCCAGCGCCTCGCCCACCACGCGGGCCACGTGGCTCTTCTTGTTCTTCTCGGCCAGCGAGATGGCCTGGTCGAGGTTCTCCTCCTGGATGGCGCGGGAGAACTGCGGCGCGAACACCCGGGTCTCCCGCTGGTTCGGGCGAAGCTGATCCACTTCGTGACCATCACGGTGAGCGACCAGATGGACATGATGGCGAGCACGAACACGATGAACTTCGCGAACCATCCCATCGTGCCCACAGAGCGTGATCAGATCGAGATTCATGTTCTCCTCCTCAGGAGATCGAGTCAGCTACTGGCCGACTTTGAACACGATGCGCTGCTGCACCAGCTGCCGGACCGGCTGCCCCTTGAACTTGGCCGGCTTGAACACGCCCTTGATGATGGCGTCCTTGGCCGGCTCCACGAACGCCGGGTGCGTCGTCTTCAGCACCTTGACCGAGGTCGGCTCCGCCTGGCCGGTGGTGTCCACGATGTACTGCAGATCCACGGCACCCCGCGATCCCGGCGCTCTGGAGCACCGGCGGGTAGCGCGGCGTCGGGAATCGAGATGGGCTGCACCGGATCGTCGGGCTGCGCCTCGAGGAACACCTCGCCCGAGTCCACCGGCGCCGTGCCGCCCACGATGCCCTTCGCGATGCCGCCCTCGACGCCCTTGCCGGTGAAGTCCTTCGGATCGAAGGGCTTCTGGTCGAGGTCCACCGGCGGAATGTCCTTCGGGATGTCGGTCGGCGCCACGACCGTCTGGAAGCCCTTGGGCGGCGGGTTCGCGCTCACGACGACGTCCGGCGGCGGCTGCTCCGGCGGCGGCGGCGGCGGCGGGGGCGGCTTCAGGAACACCATGGTGGTGTCCACCGGCCGTTGTCTCGGTCGTCTCCGCCATGCCCTGCGGTCGCCTTTACGGCGGCGAGAGATCAGGGCCCCGTGCACGAGCACCGACATGGCGTCTGCCCCACGCGTCTTCTTGCTTCTGGCTGCGATTCGATCAGGTTCTCGAACACGCGACCACCTCCATGGAGGGAGGGTGATCGTGCCGAGCAAGCTACGACCCCGCCCGATGGCGATCTCCGTAGCCCGAGATGACAATTCCATGACAACTCGAATTAGCGATCTGGCGGCGTCGGCGCGCTGGAGATGACGCGGACCGTGCGACGTCGCGAGCCCGCGGTCGAGTCGCACGTGAAGTCGGCCCGGCCGGCTCTGCACCGTGATGGAGCCGCCGTGCGCCTCGGCGATCCACTTGGTGATGGCGAGCCCGAGCCCCGTGCCAGGGCGCTCTCCCGTGCGGGAGCGGGCGGGGTCGGCCCGCCAGAAGCGGTCGAAAATGTGAGGCAGGTCACCAGGCGCGATGCCGATGCCGGTATCGCGCACCACGATGGTCACGTCCTCGTGCCGCCTCGGCGAGCTCCAGGTCGACCGGCCGCCCTTCCGGCGTGTACTTGATCGGCGTTGGTCACCAGGTTGAGCAGCATCTCCCGGATCCGGTGCGGGTCCACCGCCAGCGAGCACCGGCTGCTCCGGCATGCTGCTGGTCACCGTGATTCCCGCGCTCTCGCCCAGCATGCCCGGCGGTTTCGGCCATGTCCGCCAGCAGGTCGCGGAGATCCGATTCCTCCACGGCCAGCGGCGCCCGGCCCTCGTCGGCTCGCGCCAGGGTGAGCAGGTTGTCCACCAGCTCCGACATCTGGTTGATCTGCGCCAGCGTTTCGTCGAGCGACGCAGGATCTCGCCGGGGATCCCGGGATGGACCAGCGCGCGCTCCACGCCGGCCCGGAGCACCATGAGCGGCGTCTTGAGCTCGTGGCTCGCGTCGGCGGTGAAGCGGTGCAGGCTGGCGAAGCTCTGCTCCAGCCGGGCGAGCATGCGGTTGACGCGTGAGCGCGAGGCGGGAGATCTCGTCGGCCGACAGCGGCACGGCGAGGCGGCGGTGCAGGCTCCGGCCGTCGGTGATGGCGTCCACCTCGTCCATGATGCCCTGCACCGGCCGGAGGCCGTGCCCGCGAGCCAGTACCCGATCAGTCCCGCGCCGGCGAGGATGAGCGGCGCGATGATGATCATCGAGCGCAGCAACTGCGCCGGGCCGAGGGCAGCCTGGTCGATCGGCGTGGCCACGAGCAGGCCCCCGATCTCGGGGCCGGCGGCCTCCACCCGCACCGCGAGGTAGCGCGCGCGCCCGCCCTCAGCCCAGCGACAGTGCCGCGCGCTGCTGGGCAGCCGCAGCGAGTCGAGCGGCTGGGTGAGACTCTCGAGGGCATCGGCGCTCAGCGTGCGGGCGGCTTCGGAGAGCGCGAGGACCTTGCCGGTGGTGTCGGTCACCACCAGGTAGTCGCGCACCGCCTCGAGATACGCGCTGATGCCGGGGTCGAGCGACGGACTGGTGCCCGCGGTGGTGACGATCCGCCCGAGCACGTTGTAGGACTCGCTCAGCCAGCGGGTGGCCAGATCCGCCTCGAGCGCCAGCCGCTGGTCCAGCTCCCGCAGGCTCGATTGCCGGCGCTCGAGGTAGAGCAGCCCGCCGAAGGTCAGCACCGTCACGCCGAGCGCGACCGTGTACCACACGGTGAGCCGCCACCGGATCGTGTTCACCTCACGACTTCACAACGTACCCGACGCCGCGCACCGTGTGCACCAGCTTCTGCGCCTGGCCCGAGTCCACCTTCTTGCGGAGCCGGTTGATGACCACGTCCACGATGTTGGTGCCGGGATCGAAGTGGTAGTCCCAGGCGTACTCGGTGATGAGCGTGCGGGACATGACCCGTCCCGCGTGGCGCATCAGGTACTCGAGGACCGTGTACTCCTTGGGCGTGAGATCGATCCGCTCTCCCGCCCGGCGGACCTCCCGCGTGGCGGTGTCCAGCTCGAGATCGCCCACCCGGAGCACCGGGTCGCGGATCGCCTGGGGACGCCGTCCGAGCGCCTCGACCCGCGCCAGCAGCTCCTCGAAGGCGAACGGCTTGGTGACGTAGTCGTCCGCACCCGAGCGGAGCGCCTGCACCTTGAAGTCCACGGCGTCCTGCGCGGTGAGCACCAGGATCGGCGTGGTGGTGCCGCGGTCCCGCAGGGTGCGGAGGACTTCCAGGCCGCTCATCCCCGGGAGCCGGAGATCCAGCACGAGCAGGTCATAGCGGCCGCCCGGCGGCGAGGCGCAGCCCTTCCATCCCATCGTCGACCAGGTCCGCCTGATAGTGGTGCTCCTCGAGCCCCCGCTTCACGTACTGGCCGACGGTGCGATCGTCCTCGATCACCAGGATCTTCATGCGCGTACCGGAAGATAGACCCGGAAGCGGGTGCCGCGCCCGGGGGCGCTGTCCACCTCGATGCGGCCGCGGTGGTCGGCCACGATGCCGTAGCAGATCGACAGGCCGAGGCCGGTGCCGCGGCCGGGTGCCTTGGTGGTGTAGAACGGCTCGAAGATCTGCTCTGCTCCGCCGGCGGGAATTCCGACGCCGGTGTCCTCGATTTCCACGATGACCTCATCCGGACGGCGGGGCTCGGCCCGGTGCGGACGGTCAACTGGCCTCCCTGGTCCATGGCGTCGAGCGCGTTGAGCATGAGCGCCATCAGCACCTGGATGAGCTGTTCCTGGCTCCCGATCGTCTCGGGCAGCCCGGTCGCGAGCGCACGCACCACCTGCAGCCGCTTGAAGCGCTGGTGGTGCTTGAGGAGGAAAGAGCGTCTCCTCGACCAGGGCGTTGAGCGCGATCGGCCGCCGCGGCGTCGGCTTCGGCCGGCTGAAGTCGAGCAACCCGTCCACGATCCGGGTGCAGCGGTCCACCTCGCGGTCGATGATCTCGAGATACTCCGCCACCGGCGCGTCCATGCCGCCCCCGCCAGCCGGCCCTCGATGGCGGCCACGCAGGCGCTGATCGTGGCGAGGGGATTGTTGATCTCGTGCATGACGCCCGCGGCGAGCTGCCCGATGGCCGCGAGCTTCTCGCGCTGCAGGATCTGGCCGTGGACCCGGTGCCACTCCGTCACGTCCTCGCCGATGGTGATGACGTGGGTGATCTCGTCCCCGTCGAGCCGCATCGGAATCTTGCTCAACCGGAAGAACCGTGCTTCCCCGCCGAGCCGTACCTCCTGCTCCGTCTGCTGGATCTCGCCGGTCTCGAACACGCGATCGAATTCGGCCCGGAGCTGCTCGGCCGGCTGCCGCGTGAGCACGTCGAACACCGGCCGGCCCACGACATCGTCGCGGCGCAGCCCCTGGGTGCCCGTCTCCCGTTTGCGGTTCCAGCTCTGGATCCGGTAGTCGCGATCCACCACATAGAGGCCGAGCGGCAGGCTGTCTACGATCAGGCTGGTGAACCGCCGGTGCTCCTCGATCTCGCGCGACTGCGCGGCGACCTCGCCGGCGAGATCGGCCGAGAGCTCCACCGCCGCCAGGTACGGCGCGAGGAAGTCCGCCACGATCGCCAGCACCCGCCGCTCGGGGGCACCCGCGGATGCGCTCTCGCCGACCTGCGCCTCCAGCAGGCCGAGCCGCGTGCCCTCATGCTCGAGCGGCAGCCGGCACCACCCCGCGCTCAGCGGCAGCGCGTCGGGTGACCGGACCCCTTCACTCCGTCCTGGCGCCGGCGGGGCCTGCACGGCACGGAAGGCCGGCGTGGCGGTATCGCGAAACCAGACCACCACCCCCTCGGCCGGCAGGCCCTCGCGCAGGGTCTCGGCGACGGTGGTGAGCGTCGCCTCGGTGCCGAGGCCCTCGTTGAGGAGCCGGGCGATGGCGCCGACCAGGTCGAGTTCAGCGCGGCTCACGCGCTCCCCCGGGCCGCGAGGACGGTCGGCCGCCAGGCTCAGGATCTTCCACTCGCCGCCGATGCGCCGGAGCACCAGGTGCTCGACCCATTCGCCGCTGCGGAACGGAGCCGGCGACGGGGAGGAGCCGTCGGGTGGTGAGCCAGACCGCCGCGAGGTCGCCCTCCTGCCGGTAGTCCGAGCGGAGCACCCGGACGTCGAACCGCTGGGATCGAGCCCGTCAGTCCGCCGCGCCAGCGCCCCGAGCGCGAGATCCACGGGCACGGCCTGATGGCCGGCCGCCGCAGCCAGGACGAAACGGGCCCGAGTAGATCGCGTCGGACCAGAAGAGCGCCCGGGCGCCGGCCCAGTCATGGTCGGACAGGGTGCGCGCGTAGCGCGGAGACGAGCGCCTGGACCGCCTCCTCGTCCTGGCGCGTGCCGGTCGGCGTGTGGTCCTCGATCCGGCAGCCCGCGGCGAGCAGCAGGCCGAGGCACAGGGACGGTGCGGCGGAGACGGATCATCGGGATCCCTGGTGGGGTGCTGAAAGCGTAGACTATGCATCTAAATACACCGCGGTGGCTACCGGAGGGAAGCGCACTTCGTGCCGGTCGTGCGACTCGAAACGCGCGCGAGCCCCGGCAAGCGCACGTCGTCCACCTCGATGGCCTCCACCTCGACGCCGCGGGCGCTGACGGAAGAGCACCAGTCGCGGACCGAACAGGTGGGCCGTCCGGAGCACGAGCGCGCCCGGCCGACGACGCAGCTCGAGGTCGAGGAGCGCTCGCCCGACGCGGAGCCGGCGGAGCGCGACGCCGCTCCACTCGGCCGGGAGCAGCGGCGCGATCCCGAGCGCCGCGTTCGGCGCATCAGGCTCCAGGCCCCAGAGCGCGGCCACCGCCTCGAGCAGCGCGGTGCCGGCCCCCGTCCCGGGGAGCGCGCCGGGAGCACGCCGGAGCGTGGCGGCCGCGGCCTCGACCACCGCATGCGATTCGACCGGCGCGGGACCGGGCGCGGGCACCGCCCGCCGCCGGAGCGCCGCGAGCCAGGCGGCGGGGCCAGCGCCGTCCATCACCTCCTCGAGCGCGTCGAGTACACGCTCGCGCGGCGCGGTGGCTACATCATCGCGGGCGGCCAGGTAGGCCGCCGCCCGCTGGAACGGCTCGCGCTGCCACCTGAGCGCCTCGAGCTCCCCCGTCCATGCCAGGAACCGTTCGGCCAGCTCGAGAAACGCGATCGTGCCCGCGGGGTCGGCAGCGGAGGACAGTCCGCCGAGCAGATAGTACGCGCTGATCCCGCCATCGGCGCGCTGCGCCTGCGCCAGGAACTTGAGCAGCTCGCGGGCAGGGTCGCGATTGCCCGCGACGAGCTGGGCAGCCGCCGCCGCGCACGCGGCCGCGCCGAAGCACCACGCGTCATCCCCCGCGCCGCGCGGGCAGGCGGCGAGCAGCGATCGGCCGATCCCCGGCGCGCCGACGAGGGCCTCGTCACCCCGCTGGCGCGCCCACTCGAAGCCGCGCCCGAGCAGCTCGTCGGGCGACTCGAACGCGGTGCCGTAGCGGGTGAGCTGCGCCGCCTTGCGGCCGCGCGCCGCCGCCAGCCCCGCGACCCCGTCCCGCGCGAGCACCCGCACCGAGCGCTCGAGCTCGTCCCGATCCATCCCCGCCGTTGCGACGATTCGGAGCGGTGTCGTCCCGGTGCACCGCACGCGCACGGCGGGCGCGTGCGGGAAGCCGCCCTCCTCCGCCGACATGCGGCCGCCGGCAACGACAAAGAGCGCCCGCGGCCCGCCGGCCGACTCGACGCGCAGCGCGAGACCGTCGGCCGCCACCGAGAAGGTCAGATCTCCGTACGAGCCCTCCGGATAGGGCCATGCCCGGCGCAGATCGGCGTCCCACTCGACCTCCAGCGGGATGCCGGGCTGGCCGCCGATCTCCCACACGGCGACCGGCACGTCGGGCGCGGCCATCCAGCGCTCGAGCAGCCGGTGACCTGCCAGCGCGAGCCCGCCGGCGACCTCGTCCGCGGCAATGTGTTCGGGCGCGCAGGGAATCGCGTCCCGCACCGCCGCCGCGTGCATGACGCCGGAACGGCGGCGCCCACACCTCCCGCGTCCCCGTCGCGGGCCGCGCGCTGATGAGCAGCCGGCGGCCGGCGTGCGTCCAGGCCGCGGCGGGAGTGAGGTCGAGCGCGGGCATCGAGCTGGGCGGCCAAGCGTCGGCGGGCGCGGCCGGAAGCGGCGCACCGCTCTCCGCCTGCGAAGCGGCCGGCTCGCCCGGCGGCGGCCAGAGCGTCGCCGGGCCACGCGGTCGCGATACGGAATCGCGTCGCCGATCAGCGCATTCGCGAGCATGACCTCGGCCTCGCGCGCAGAGTCAATCGGGCCGGCCGACAGGGCCACGGATGAAACGCCAGGCACAGCACGCCGCCCGCGCCGACAGCGTACTCCCACGCGAGCATGCGACCGGGTGTGCAGCGTCAACCCGCGGCGCGCGACGGCGACCACGCCGCCACGCGCGGCCGTGAGCCATCGTAGCAGCGCAGACCGGCCGGCGGCGCGGCCGGGCGCGAGGACGGCACCGTCGCGCAGCCCGGCGAACAGCGGATGGGCGCCGAAGCCGGCCAGACCGAAATCGGCCGGGAGCGGGTGCGGGAGCGCGATCGTGCCGGGGAGGTGCGCGCTCGATGCCGAGCGCGGTCAGGCAGCCGGCGGCGGTCGTGCGTCGCGAGCAGGCGCCCGCCGGCATCAGCCAGCCGGGCAGCCGCGCGTCCGGCTCGGACGCGCCCGGCGCAGCCAGAGCACGTCGGCGCTCCCCGAGCGGCACGTCCTCCAGGCCGCCACGATGGTGCGAGGCCCGGCCGATCGGCAGCGTGCTCAGCCACCGAGCAGCGCGTCCAGCACGGGCTCCGCGCGACCAGTCACCATCCGTCGCAGCTCGGCGCACCGCCGCATCCGCCGCCCGCTACTGAGCGCGCGCAGCTGCTCGAGCAGCTCCGCGTTTTCCCGGCGGGTACTCGGGCGTCTCCTCGGCTAAGGTCCACCGCACGATCCCGTCCCGGTCGATCAGGACGTAGGCCCGGTTGGAGAAGAACTTGTCCTCCAGCAGCGTGCCGTAGCGCCGGCTCACCTCCCGCTTGAAGTCGCTCAGCAGGTCCAGCGGCGATCCGCTCCTTGGCCTTGAACTCCTTGAGCGTCGGAACCGAGTCCACGCTGATCGGCAGCACGACCGTGTTCGGCGTCCTGGAACTGCGCGATAGTCGTCGGAGAACGCGCACATCTCCGTGGTGCACGTCCTGGTGAAGGCCAGCGGAAAGAAGGCGAGGAGCACGTTCCGGCCGCGCAGCCGGGACAGCGTCACGTCGGTGCCGGCCGTGGACGGCAAGCGTGAAGTCGGGGGCGGGCGAGCCGACGGCGGGGAGCGCGGCCACCTGGGAGTCAGGCTCCTTGCTGGCGCGGTCGAACCGCCGCCCGACGTCGGTCCAGTTGACCACGTTCCACCACGCGGCGACGTAGTCGGGCCGGCGGTTCTGGTACTTGAGGTAGTAGGCGTGCTCCCACACGTCGCAGCCCAGGATCGGCCTCTTGCCGCTCATGAGCGGCGTGTCCTGATTGGGGGTGCTCTCGATCGAGAGGGTGCCGCTCCGGTCGGCGACCAGCCAGCCCCAGCCGCTGCCGAACCGGCCGCCGCACGCCTTCGCGAACTGTTCCTTGAACTGCGCGAAGCCCGCCGAAGCCCTTCGTGATCGCGTCCGCGAGCGCACCCGGCGGGCTCCTTGGCGCCGCCCGGCGCCATCATCTCCCAGAACATCGTGTGGTTCACGTGACCGCCGCCGTTGTTCCGGACCGCGGTCCGGATAGCTTCGGGCACCGCGTCGATGTTCGCGACGAGCTCCTCGACGGACTTCTTCTGCAGGTCAGGGTGCGGCTCGAGGGCGGCGTTCAGGTTGTTGACGTACGCGGCGTGGTGCTTGTCGTGGTGGATCCGCATGGTCTGCTCGTCGATGTGCGGCTCCAGCGCGTTGTACGCGTACGGGAGGGGGGGAAGGGTAAACGCCATGACTGACTCCTCAGGCTAGAAAGCTGCTGAATTCCGAACGACTTACTCGGCTCAAGCGAGCGAAATATGGACGGGGCCGGAGAAGGGGTCAACGAGGCCTTTGCGCCTCCTGTCGGCCGGTCAGATTCCCGCCATGATTGAAAGCCATCCTCCGCTGCGACTCCGTCCGTGAGCCGGTGCTGCTGCTGGACCGCTTCGCGCCGCTCCAGGCGGAGCTGATCGCGCTGCTCCGCGGCCTCGCCCCAGGCGACTGGCACCGGCCGACGGCGTGCGCGCTCTGGTCGGTGAAGCGACGTCGTCGCGCACCTGCTGGACGACGACCTCCGCCGCCTCTCGTTCCACCGCGATGGCCAGCCACCGCCGGCGGACGGGCCGAGGGAGACGCGTCACTGGTGGCGTCGATCAACCGGATGAACGCGGAGTGGATCGCGGCCGCGCGGCGGATGAGCCCGCGCGTGCTGGTGGACCTGCTGGAGGTAACGGGGCCGCAGGTGGTGGAGCTGTTTCGCTCGCATCGATCCGTTCGCGCCCGCCCACTGGGCCGTCGCGTGGGCTGGTGAGGCCGAGTCGCCGCACTGGTTCGACGTCGGCCGCGACTATACCGAGCGCTGGCTGCACCAGCAGCAGATTCGCGACGCGGTCGGCGCGCCGCCCCTCACGGGACGGGTGTGGCTGCGCCCGGTGCTCGAGCTGTTCGTTCGAGCGGTGCCGTTCGCGTTGCGGGGCTGTCGGCGGACGCCAGGGACCGCCGTCCACGTGGCGATCACAGGCGAGGCGGGGGGCGACTGGACGGTGCAGCGCGTGGAAGGCCGCTGGCGATTGTCCGCCGGTGCCGCGCCCGGCGCGGCGGCGAGCGTGCGGCTGTCCGATGACACCGCGTGGCGGCTGTTCTCGAAGGGGCTCCAGGGCGACGCCGCGCGCCTGCGATGCCGCATCGACGGCGATCAGGTCGCTCGGCACGGCCGTGCTCGGCTCGCTCGCCGTGATGGCGTGAGTGCCGGCCCACGCCCCCGCGGCGGCAACGAGCCCGCCCGCTGCCAGGACGGTGTAGACCACTTCCGCCCGGAGACCCGCCTCGACGGCGAGCAACGCGCCGGAGCTGAGCACCAATCCGCCACGACTCGCGCCACCGTCCCGCCCGGCCGGGCCGGGCCCAGCGTGACGTCAGCTCGAGCATCAGACCGCCCACGAGCAGAAGCCCGCCGCCAGTGACCCCCGCCGGCCGGGAGCGATCACCCCGACCCAGGCCAGCGCCCGGCGACCGAGGCCCGGCGCCCGCTCAGGGCCGCATGCCAGAGCCCGAGCAGGATGACCGGAAGGGCAAGCGCCCGCCAGTGATCCAGCCCCTCGGGCACGGCGGGAATCGCCACCCGAGCGACGAGGAGCACACCGACCACGGCCGAGAACGGCCCGGGCTCCTGGCGGTGCAAGGGCCAGAGCCCTGACACCGCCCAGCCCGCCAGCAGGAGCGCGGGCGCGAGTGCCGCTCGGCTGCGGGGCTGAGCGGGAGCTACCGAGCGTGGCCATCCGGAGACCTTCCTGGCCCGCGATCGTGGCCATCAGCCAGCAGGCCGGGAGCAGCACCAGGGTCAGCACCGGCGCAACCGGCACGCGCGGAGCCGCCCGCGGCACGCGCAAGGCGCCACCCCGACCAGCCGGTGACCATCACGCCGAGGAACACCGCGACCAGATGGCGCCCGGCTGCCGCCGCCAGGGTGCCGACACCAGTCCCGCGGCCGGCCCCGGGGGAACCGGGCGGATCCGGTCCCCGGAACCCGGAAAGTGAATGCGGCGCCCGGCAAGCCAGAGGAGCGCGCCGACCGCGGCGATGATCAGCACCGCCGTCGTAAAGAGACCCGGCCGGACGCCTGTCGCCAGCACCCGCCCTCCCCACGCCACGGCCAGCACACCGGCCATCAGGGCGGCGCCGCCGACGACCGACTCCGGTCTCGGCCAGTCGCGCACGGCGGCGAGCGCGCCCGCCGCGCCGAGCACAAGGGCGAGCGCCAGCAGCGCCGCGTCGGTGGAGACGAATCCCGCCTGCAGCGGCGCCGCCAGCCTCGATGGCGCGGCCCGCAGCGATGCCAGCACGAGACCCGCAGCCACGGCGCCGAGCGCGCCCGCGCTCCGCGCGCTTCGGCCCGGCGCCAGCGCGGCACCCGCCGCCAGCAGGAAGATTCCGCTCTGCACGATTCTCTGCAATCAGACTACCTTCGGATGGATCATATTTTGCACAGCCATCGCGGCACCCCGGCAACATCCCCAAAATGACCCGGTGAAACGCAACCGGCGCACGTCATCTGCAAGCACCGGAAGGGATTCAACCCCTGTGACCGTAGCGATCGAAGCGAGCGCGCCCGCGTCCGACGAGAAGACCCAGTCTGACGCCGGCCCGGCCGACAGGCGGCGCCAGCTACCCCGACGCCGGGCTTGGCGTCCGGCGACCGAGCTGGCCGTGGACCTCGGGACCGCCAACACCCTCGTCCTGGTCAAGGGCGAGGGGGTGGTGCTGAACGAGCCGTCGGTGGCCGCGGTGGACCAGGCCACCGGGAACATCATGGGGATCGGGCTGGACGCCAAGCGGATGCTTGGCCGGACGCCGGATGGGATCCTGGCGGTCCGGCCGATGAAGGGCGGCGTGATCGCCAACTTCGACGTGGCGGAGAAGATGCTCCGCCACTTCCTCCGGATGGTCATCGATCGGACGCTGCTCAAAGTCAAGCCGACGGTCATCGTGTGCGTACCCTCCGGGATCACCGAAGTCGAGCGGCGCGCCGTGCGCGACTCGGCTCGCTCCGCGGGGGTCAAGCGCCTGCTGATGGTCGCCGAGCCGATGGCGGGCGCGATCGGCGTGGGGCTGCCGATCGAGACGCCGGTCGGCAGCATGGTGATCGACATCGGCGGCGGCACCACCAACATCGCCGTGATCGCGCTCTCCGGCATCGTGTGCGACGCCTCGATCCGCACCGGCGGGGATGAGCTCGATCAGGCCATCGTGCAGTTCATGCGCAAGAACTACAGCCTGCTCATCGGCGAGCCGACGGCCGAGCGGATCAAGATCCGGCTCGGCTCAGCCGTGCCGCTCGAGCCTGAGCAGGAGATGGACGTAAAGGGCCGCGACCTCGTCTCCGGCCTGCCCAAGACCGTCCGGGTGGATTCATCGGGCGTGCGCGACGCCATCCAGGAGCCGGTCTCCCGGATCGTCAACGCGGTCCGGCGCGCGCTGGAGATGACGCCGCCCGAGCTGGCGAGCGACATCCTGGAACGGGGCATCGTGCTCACCGGCGGCGGCGCCATGATCCGCGGCCTGGATCAGCTCCTGATCGATGAGACCGGCCTTCCGGTCCGGGTGGACGACGATCCGCTGACCTCCGTGGTTCGCGGCACCGGCCGGATTCTCGACGACTTCACCCGCTACGGGAGCGTGCTCACGACCTGAACTTTCCCGGGGCAAGTCCCCGGGACTACCGTCCCACACGCCGGCAGTCACGCCCACGGGCGAGGTTGCCGGCGTGTGGTCGTTGTGGGGTTGGAACCACACCTTTGACGGTCGGGCGAACGCATGCCCCACTGCAAGAGCTGGCCGGGTGACCAGAGAGTGCACGGCGACTCGGCCCAAGCCCAATCCGACCCGGTCCTTCCACGCCTGTCATGAGATCATGCAGTGGCCCCCGCCGCATGGCACGCGACTTCCACCTGAGGCGCGCGCTTTCATTCCCCGGAGATCCACCCATGCATTCGCCCCGCCTGTTCGCCCTGACGCTCGGTGCGCTCACGCTCGCCGGCGTCGCATCCCGGACCCGCTCCCGCCCCGGGCGCTTCACTCCCTTCCTCGGGAGGGTGACCATGCCCGCCGCGCGCGCAAGTGCTGCTGATCGAAGATGAGAAGATGGACCGGGATCTGGTCCAGGAGCTCGTGGCGCTCAAGGCGCGCGGTCGCGTGCATGTGACCGAAGCCGGCAGCCTGCAGGCCGGGCTCGATCTCCTCGCGAGCCAGCCCTTCGATCTCATCCTGCTCGACACCCGGCTTCCGGACGTCTCCGCCCTCTCGGCGCTCCGTGCGCTTGGGGATCAGGCGCCGGACACCCCGATCCTCCCCCATCCCGCGTTCCTGACCGTGGAGATGCGGCACGCCGCCAAGTTGCGGGGCCCGTGGGATGTCGTGGAACGCGGGGAGCTCGACCGGATGTGGGCCGCGATGACCAGCCTGCTCGCAACGGAGAATGGCGCGGACACGGTGGCCCGGCGCCGAACGGCCTGAAGCCGGGCGGCCTCAGCCCACCTGATCGGTATCGATCTGCCCGGTCAGGCGGCGCGTGAGGAACGACCAGCTCATCCCGACGCCAAGCACCAGCCCGATGGCGATGAGGGCGATGTGGGCGATCGCCGCGGACCCGCTGGGGGAAACCACGTGCTGCTCGATGAGCAGCCAGATCAGGCCGCCGCACAGCGCCAGCGCCAGGAAGGCGCCGGTCAGTCCGATCGAGCGGCGGGTCGCCTGCAGCACCACCACCCACCCGGTCACGAGCACGACGCCCGCCAGGAACTTGAGCGCCGTCGAGCCGCCGCTCGCGGGACCCAGGCCGATGAGCGGGGCGATCACCCAGTGGAAAAACGAATGGCCCGTCGGATTGAACGTGGCGTAGACGAGCACGAGCGCGCCGATGATCCGCATGAACAGCCCGCCAGCGCCGATGCCGGGCCGAGCCACCCTCAGGACGCCCGGAGCCTCGGCCCGCGGCGCCACGCGGCCGTCTGCACGGCCATGCGCCACCCGTCCAGGCCGCGGATCGGCGCCAGATTGAGGAACATGAGCAGGTTGACGACGAAGATGCAGAACGACAGCGCGAACAGCGGCGGGATGAGCCGCGGCATCAGCATCCAGTAGAACACGACGGCCTTGGCCGCGAGGAGATTGGCGACGCTGCCCGCGGCCGTGATCAGCGGAGCCCGCCACGAGCTGCCCGCGAGCCACACGAACCCCCACCCCGCCGCCTGCAGATTCCGGTACCCCAGACTAGTCGCGTCACCATCGTAGAGCCGCACCTCCCCATGGAGGGGAAGGAGCGCCAGCTTCATCCGGCAGCCGCCGATGGTTCGCTCCCAGAGGACCGGCCCGCGGCCGAGCGTGATGCCCCAGACCCGAACGCCGAGCGCCCGAGCCGTGATCGCATGGGCCAGCTCGTGAAGCACGAGCGCGACCCACGCGGCGAGAAATACCAGGAGCACCACCCGGACGCTGTACGGCAGCTGGGTGAAGAGCCAGACCAGATGGTGAAAGTGAAACGCGTGATGCCCTGCGTACATGATTGCCCGCCCGCCGTAGTGAATCGAGTTGGCCGCCGAAGCGGCCGCCTCTCTTACAGGGAAACTAATCCCGTGCGTGATCGGCTGATGCGGCGGGCATCACGTCGCCGGAGAAACGGTGCGGCGGGGGTGCCGCGGGTCGCGGACGGGCGCTACCATCCGAAGCATGAAGGTGGGAATCGACCGGAGGGTGCAATGACCGATCAGGACTTCACGGAGCGGAGCGTGCGGGAATGGGCCACGGCCAACGGGATGGTGTTGGTGTCGCGCCGGTTCTGGGTGGCCGCGGCGAATGCGATCCGAGTCGCGTCGGGGCACGCCACGGCCGAGGAGCCGGCGATGACGGATGCGGAGGCGTGGGAGTACATCAGTGGGCGCGGCGCCGCACCGTGAGCGGGTGAAGTGGAGCGTACCGGGATCGAACCGGTGACCCCCTGCTTGCAAAGCAGGTGCTCTCCCAGCTGAGCTAACGCCCCGAAAATCCTGCGCCCGCAAAATTTACCTCCGCCACCCGCTCCACCCAAGTGGGTCAGGCCCAATCGAACTTCTCCCCCAGCCATTCATACAGCTCCCGGTTCCACGGCTCGAAGTGGCGGGCAAGCTCGGCCCTCAGCTCCGGTGGAACGCCCCGGTTGTAGCCCCCCGCAGGAAAGGCTCGTACTGCTTCAGACGATAGGGCCGGAGCCCCAGAAAGGCATGGACTTCCGCCGTGACGACCGCGGGATCGCGGAACAGCCGCTCGCTCTGGATGACCAGGAGCTGCGAGCGGGGAAAGTGCTCGGCCCAGCGGCGGAGCTGCTCGACGTAGGCACCGCGCCGGAGGTAGGAGTAGTGGCGGTGATTATAGCTCGAGTAGTCGGGCTCGCTTCGGAGCCGCTCCTCCTCGCCCGCCAGCCGCTCCGGTTCCCTCGCGATCGCCTCCGCGAACGAGAGCGACTCCCGGCCGTCCCGCACCGCATGCTGATAGTGCGAGAACGCCCGGTCGATGGGATGCCGCAGCAACGCGACGAACCTGGCCTGCGGCAGGAGCTCGGCTGCCCGCCGCGGGGCGAGCGGGTGCATCAGGTAGTACGGCGAAGCATCCAGCGTGAGCGCGCCGCGGCGCAATCGATGGGCATACGGGAAGCGTCCGCGATACCACCTGCTGCCGCGGGCATAGCGAAGGTCGAAGTAATGGCTCTCCTTGCCGAGCGGGGCCAGTACATCCGGGTGCTGCACCGGATAGTTGAAGAGCGAGGTCGTGCCGCTCCTCTGGGCGCCGATGATCAGGACCGAAGGCAATCCCCTGAGGGGGGCGGTCCAGGAACGGTATCCGGCGCGAAGCCGGCGCAGCGGCTGACTGGCTTGCTCCAGGACGGCCTGTCCGACGCTGATCTTCGGCATCCAGCAATGTACCCTCGCGGCCCGGGCGTCCCCCGAGCATCTTTCGATCCACCGTGTCCATCCCTCCGGAACCTCCGCGCCTCCGTGGCTAGCCTCGCCATCACAATCGTGGGCGGAGGTGCGTTCGCCCCGCGGCTCTGCGAGGCGCTCGCCCGTACCGTCGACTTGCCGGAGGTCGAGCTTCGGCTCTGGGCCCGGCGCGAGGATCGCGTTCGGATACTGGCGGAGCATGGCGCCCGTCGCATCGCCGCCGTGCGGCCCGGGTGGACGCTGCGCGCCGCGGCGTCGCTGGACGACGCGTCGGCAGCGTCGGCCGTGGTGATCCTGCTGGTTCGCGTGGGCGGACTTGAGGCCCGGGCGTGGGATGAGACGTTCCCCCGCCGATTCGGTCTGGCCGGCGACGAGGGACTCGGCCCCGGCGGGATCGCCAACGGCTGGCGGACGCTGCCGGAGCTCCGGCGCATTGCCCAGACCCTACGACGCGTCGCGCCCAGGGCCCGGGTGATCAACCTGATGGCACCGCTCGGCCTCACGACCAGATTCCTGCTCGAGCAGGGACTCGACGCCCTGGGCCTGTGCGAGCTGCCGATGTCGACCCTGGAGGGTTGGCTCCGCGCAACCGGCCACTCGGCTGCCGAGGCGACCTGGCGGTACGCCGGCCTCAATCACCTCGGCTGGTTCTGGGACGTACGGGCGGGCGGAGAGGATATCCTGCGCCGCCTGGCCGCCGGCTCAACTGCAGGTTCCGCTGCGCCGGTCGACGGCCACACGCTCGAGCGGTTCCAGGCCGCCCCGCTCCACTACTTCTACGACGTCGTCGACCGCGAGGCAGGCCGGAGACTCGGTCTCGAGCGGTCGCCCGGCCGGCCGCGCCAACTCAGCGAGCTGGCCGACGTCCTGCTCCGTCGCTTCGCCGAGACGCCGGGCGCCCCTGCTGCCGAGGAGGCGGCGAGGCCGACACCATGGTTGGATCGCGCCGTTGCTCCGGTGGTCTCCGCGCTGCTGGGCGGGCTGCCGCACGACGGCTTCGTCAACCTGCGCAACGGCACGCTCCTGCCGGAGCTTCCCGCGGAGCTCGTGGTGGAGGTCGCGGCGAGCTTCTCCGGGAGCGGCACGCGGCCGGTTTCTCCTGGTCCACTGCCGGCGCCGGTAGCGGACTTCCTTCGATCCATGGGGCGTTCGGAAATGTTGGCGTATCTGGCCGCCGGCAGCCAGGATCCCGAGCTTCTGGCCGACGCGATCCGGGCGCTGCCGCTCGCGATCGGGGAGGCTGACGTTGGTGCACTGGCCGAGCTGGCCCAACGCACGGAGCGCGCATGAAACTCGGGGTCTGCGCACAGGTCCTCTATCACCAGTCGTTTGAGGAGGCGCTCGCGACCGCTGCCCGCCTGGGATTCGAGGCGATCGAGCTCCCGGTCGATGCCCGCAATCCATTCATCGACCTGGAGGCAGCGCTTGCCGGAGATTGGCGCCGCATCGCGCGGGCGGTGCGGGACGCCGGGCTCACGATCTCCGCCCTCTCCAATCATCAGGAAGGTCAGCTCCTGCTGGGACCGCATGCGGTCGATACGGACGCCATTCACGCCGGAGACGCGGACGAGAAGATCCGGTACGCGACACGCCGCCTGGAGGAGACGGCGATGCTCGCCGAGCGGCTCGAGGTCGGCGTGGTCTGCGGCTTCACCGGCTGCGAGGATTCGTCGCGCTGGTTTCCGTGGCCGGTCGAGGACGGCTACGAGCGGATGGGAGAAACCTTCCGGGAGCGACTGGTTCCCGTGCTCGACGTCTTTGCGCGCCACGGCGTCCGCTTCGCGCTCGAGTGCCACCCGAGGCAGTTCGCGTACAACCTCGAAACCGCCCGGCTCGCGCTGGAGCTGGCAGGCGGCCACCCCGCCCTGGGCTTCAACTTCGATCCGGCCAATCTGGTGCTGGCCGGGATGAACCCGGTGCTGTTCGTTGCCGAGCTGGGCGACAGAATCCTGCACGTCCACGCGAAGGACGCGGAGCGGGTGGAGCATCAGGTGGATCGCTCGGGCCTGCTGGCGCATGGCCGGTGGGACCGGCGCGACCGCGGCTTTCGCTTTCGTATCCCGGGCTGGGGCGACCTCAACTGGAAGCATGTGATCTCCGAGCTTCGGCAGGCGGGCTACGACGGCGTCCTGGCGGTGGAGCACGAGGACCCGATCATCGGGCGGGTGGAAGGCCTCCTGAAGTCGTACGAGTTCCTGTCGCCGCTGCTGCTCCGGGAGCCGCCGGCGCCACAGTGGTGGTAGCTTCGATCGCCAGCAGCGCCGCGCCGATCGCCCCTGCATCGTATCCCGCCCGCGCCAGCTCGATCCGGCACCGCCCCGCTGCCGGGAACGCATCCGACCGCGCGGTCGAGGCCACCGCCTCGAGCCAGCGCGGGCCCAGCCGCGCCACGCCACCTCCAAGAACCACCAGCGCCGGGTTGAGCAGGTTGAGCGCGTTGGCGAGTCCGATGCCGAGCGCGGTCGCGGCCTCGTGCAGGGCCTGCTCGCTCAATGACTCGGCGCCGCCCCGGCGTTGCTCCATCGCGGTTCCCGACGCCGACGTGTTGAGGCACCCTCGCCGCCCGCACCGGCAGAGCAGACCATCGCGATCGATGGTCATGTGGCCGATCTCCCCGCCGATGCCGGTGTGGCCGCGCCAGATCCGGTTGTCGATGACGATGGCCCCTCCGATGCCGGTGCCCACCGCCACGAACAGCATGCTCCCCGGCGGCTCGAGCTCCCGGCACTTGAGCTCGGCGACGGCCGCGGCGTTCACGTCATTGTCCACCACGCACCGGACGTCGAGCGCCTGGGTGAGCTGATCGGCCAGCGGCACGTCCCGCCACCCGTCGAGCATGATGCTCGCCCGGGCCACCCCGGCGCAGAAATCGACCTCACCAGGGAGCCGAGACCGGCGGCATCGAACGATCCGGTGGTTTCCCGCAACTCCGCCGCCACCTCTACCACCAGCCGGCGCGCCTCCTCCGGTCCGGTGGCCCGGCCGGTTGGACGGATGGCGCGTCCGACAACGCGGCCGTCACTATCGACGACGCAGGCTAGGATCCTCACCTACCCTCGCCGGTCGTGGTGGACACGACTCGGATTTACAGCCGGGAACCTGCTCGAGCGTGTGCGCCGGAAAACCTTCCGTGCCCTACGTTCATCCCTCCAGCGGCATTCATCGCGGTAGCTCGCGCGCACGGCCTCCGGCCAGTCGCCAGCCATCGCGGGGCCGTATGGGAGTTCTGCGGCCTCGAGCGAGAGAACGCGCTCATAGACCCAGCGAAGGCAAGCCGCGCGCCCGATCGATCCGCGCCTTTCAGTCAGCACTAGGTGGAGGGCGGACGCCGAAGGTGATCACGTTCTCGGGCCGCGACCAGATCAGACGTAACCTGTGGTCGATGGGAACGCTAAGGCGGGGCTCTGACGGTTACCAGGAGGCAAGGCAGGCTTGATGAGCACTGGATCTGCGAGCGCAGCTGGTCCGACGGGAGCACCTGTGCCCTCGGTCATCGCCCGGCGCTCCTCCCCGGGCGCGGCCGAGCTCCGGCAGTTCCTGACGCTCAACGGTGTCGTCCACCGCTGGATCGATCCTGACTCGGACCCGCTCGTACCGTTGCTCGGAGGAGCGGCAACGCTCGAGGGAAAGAGGCTTCCACTCGTCGTCTTCGCCGATGGCTCCGAGCTCGAGCCCCCGCAGCAGTACAGGGACTTCCACGCCGGCATGGACGCCGTCGGCGCAAGGCCCTACCTGGAGACCGCCTGCTGGAGGGCCGAACTGGCAGAGCGCCTCGGGCTCCCTACCCGTCCGGCGCGGGAGGAATACGACGTGCTGATCGTGGGAGCGGGCCCGGCAGGCTTGACGGCCGCCGTCTATGCGGCCTCCGAAGGGCTGACGACGCTCGTCCTCGAGCGGACGGCACCAGGCGGCCAGGCGGGAACGAGCGCCCGGATCGAGAACTACCCGGGCTTCCCGCAGGGAATCAGCGGCGCCGACCTGGCCGCGGCGATTCACGAGCAGGCGCTCCGCTTCGGCGCGGAGATTCTGATCGGAGTCGAGATTTCACAGGTCAAGCCCGGGAGCCCGTACGACGTGCGAGCTGCCCAACGGCTCCGTCTGTCGGGCACACACCGCAGTCGTTGCTCCCGGAGTGCAGTACCGCCGACTGGACGCCCCCGGCATCGAACGGCTGGTCGGCTCCGGCGTCCATTACGGCTCTGCCCCGGCCGAAGCGCGAACCTACCGCGGAGGCCAGGTCGCAATCGTCGGTGCGGCAAATTCCGCCGGCCAGGCCGCGATCGACCTTGCCCAGCACGCGGCGCACGTCACCCTTCTCGTCCGCGGCGACTCGCTCGGCCAAGAGCATGTCGCACTACCTGACCGAACGCATCGAGGGAACAGCCAACATCACGGTCAAACTCAACAGCCGTGTCACCGGCGCGGAAGGCGACGCCCGGCTCGAGACGCTCCTGATCGCCGACACGGAGACTGGTGACGAGACACGCCTCCCGGCCGACGGGCTCTTCATCCTCATCGGGGCGGAGCCGCTCACGAACGCATCCGAGGGTTGGTTGAAGCGTGACGAGCACGGGTTCCTGATTACCGGGCCAGATCTACTCCGCGACGACCGGTCGGGGTGGCCTCTCAAGCGCGACCCGCTGCCGCTCGAATCGAACCAACCGGCGTGTTCATCGCCGGCGACGTTCGTCACGGCTCGATCAAGCGCGTCGCCAGCGCGGTCGGTGAAGGCTCGATTGGCAATCACCCTCATCCATCAGCACCGTCGCCTTTCCGATGAGCCACGAAGCCCGGATTCGCTTGCCCAGCCGCCGCAGGTCGTCCTCGTCGCGAAAGAACAAGACGAGGGTCAGTGACTTCAACGCGAAGTCCCGTCCGCCGCGGAACCAAGGTTCAGAAGCTCAACGATCAGCTCATCTCGCCGTCTCCGCGGTCTGTCGGCTCCCAGCCGCGATCTGCTCAGCGATGTATTCAGCGTCGTCCTTGACCCAGCCGAGGAGAGCCGATCCGCGTGTGTGCTGCCAGGGCAATCCGAGAAAATAGAGGCCCTCGACCGGCGTGACTCCTCGCCGATGCTGGATCGCGCCCTTCTCGTCCTTGACCGCCGGCTCGATCCAGGAGTGATCGAACTCGAACCCGGTCGCCCAGATGACAGCGTCTACCGCGAGCTCGCTCCCATCCGTGAACGTGACGATGCGGCCGGAGGCTCCGGTCGCGCGCGGTCGCATCTCGACGCCTTCTCGCTTCAGCGCGCGGGGGCTCGAGCCGATCAACGTTTCCCGCGTCCTCAGCTTCTTGCCGATGCGCGAATCGACTGTGGCTTGAAGCAGCCTCGTTGTCAGAAGCCACCAGAAGATGTCGCGGCCGAGCAGTCGCTGCGGCAGCGGCGTCTGGCGGCCGCCGACAGCGAGATGAACGTTGTGGGTGCTCGCGAGCTCACGGGCGATCTGGTAGCCCGTATTCCCGCCGCCGACGACCAACACCGTCCCCTGCGGGACGTCGGCTGGAGAGCGGTAGTTGGCGCTATGGATCTGGAACACGTCCGGGGCGAGGTCGCTGGCGAACTGGGGAAGTCGCGGCCTCTGGAACGGCCCGGTGGCGACGACAACCTGGTCTGCCTCGACCACTCCGGTCGTCGAGTACGAGCTCAAAGGTGTCGCCGTTCTTCTTCAGCGAACGAACAGCACTGTCAGGTTGAACAGGTAGCGCCAGCGCCTCGGCGTAGTCGTCGAGATAGGCGATGACCTCGTCACGGGTCGGGTAGCTGTCCGGGTCACCAGGGAAAGCCCGACCGGGCAGGCTGTCGTGGCGGCGCGGCGTGAAAAGAACGAGCGAATCCCAGCGGGTGCGCCACGCTGATGCAACGGAAGCCTCGGCTTCCAGGATCACGAAGCGGCGACCCTGCAGGGCGAGAAAGTGTCCGATCGCGAGCCCGGCCTGACCGGCGCCGATGACCGCAACCTCGTAGCGCTCTGACGCGTTGACGCTCATGCCGTGAGCCCGGTCCTCCCCGTCCGATCGGTTAGGCGCACGCCGGCGAAGGGGCCTGGGTCTTCGCGAGCAATGGTTGTGGCTTCCCGCGCAGGGACCGGTCGAAGAAGGCGCTGATGTAGGCGCGTTCGGCTGCGAGTGTCGCGAGCCCGTCGATATTCCCGACCAGCTGTTTCGCGGCGGCTCCAGCGGGCGGGTTCGTCCGCATGAGCACCGGAACGAGGAAGACGAGGTCGCTGAAGGCGAAGTGCTGAGCGCCCTTGACGTCGACGGCGTAGTGGGGGCCGTGCAGGTTCTTCCAGAAGCCGGCCCTGTTCGGGTCGGCGGCGAAGCCGGCTCATCCGCTCATGAGCAGGAAGGGGCGGGACAGCCCACTGGTTCGCACTTGTCCGAACAGGAGGCCATCAAGGTCGGCTCCGGCGCGAACGCGTCGGTCGACGAGCATCGTCGATGCTGCGGCAGCTCCGCCGAGCGAGTGTCCGAACATGCCGATCCGGCCGAGGTCGAGGCGGCCCTCGAACACTCCCGATCTTGCGAGGCGGGCGAGTTCGGTCGAGCACGAACCGGGCGTCGGCGACGCGTACCGTGAACGCCTTCTGGATGTCCATCTGCGAGGTTGGGACGATGACGTGTCCGTCCGGGAACTCAACGATCTCCGCGTCACCGGGGTGGTCGATCGCGACAACCACGTATCCGTGGCTTGCGAGGTCTTCGGTAAGGCTGGCGTAGAGGCCGCGTTCGACGCCGAATCCCGGTGAGAAGAGAACAACCGGCCAGCCACCACGCCGTTGCGATGGCGCCGCGTTGGCGATCGCGTCGAGCTTCACTCCTCGGAGGAGTGCTGGTGTCACTCCGTTGTTTGTCGCGATGAAACGCGCCACTGCAGGAGACAGGTAGGCCGCGGGTCGGCCTGTTGCAGCCGTCGGGTACCAGAACTGGATCACCAGTGACCTCGGCTGCTTGGCCTGCTGCGGGTCGCGCCGGGCGGGATCTGTCAACGCCATCGTCCGTGTGCCGACACGGAATTGCCCCGTCGGACTAGGGACGCGAGCGTCAGGGGACGGCGCTGCCGCTGAGGCAGCGACGACCACGAGCGCAGCAGCGACAGCCGCCAGCGACAGCGCGAAGTAGTGCCTGCTGGCCGTCTGCTCGTCGTTCGGAATTTTGCGGCGCTCCTTCCAAGAACACCTCGCGCGGACTGTCGGCGCCCAACGCCGGCCGAACCTAGAGCCGGACCCTGCGGCACCACCTCGGAGGCTCGAAGCGGAACTACGGCGACGCTAACAGACGAGGTCCCGACGAAGCCAGGCGAAGTTGAGGTCTAGCGCGGCAGCGGCGCGCCTGTACGCACGGAACGAACCACCGCAGCGATCGCTCGACTGCTCACGGCCGCGTAATGCTCGTCTTCGAGGAGCGCCACGTGCGTCGCGCCCTTCGTTGTCTGATGAGCACTGTTCGTCGAGAGGGTTGCCACCTTGTCCTGGGAAGCGAACCATCCCGACTGCTGCCCGAGGTCGGCGGTCAGGACAAAGAGTGGCTTGCCATCGAGGCTCGTCAGAGCCTGGTCTTGATGGAGGACGGTCTTTAGCTCTAGGAATTCGTCGCGGTCTGCTCGCACCTCGCGTGGCAGAGAACTGAACGCTCGCGCCTGGCGACGGGCATCTGGCGGCAGCGTGCTGGCGCCCAAGCCGAGCGAGTAGAGGCGGGCGACACCTGCTCGGGCGAGAGTCGGCAACAGCGCCGACCCGCGCCGCCACATCGAGTAGAAGCGCGGATACGTCGGCAAATCGAACTGGTACGGAGTGGCGGAGTCGATCAACGCGACTCCAGCAACCTTCTTTGGATAATCCATCGCGTAGGCAAGCGCATACGCGCCGCCAACCGAGTGGCCGGCGACAACGTATGGGCCGGGAATGTTCGCGGCCGCCAGGAGGCCATCCACATCAGCGGAGAGCTGATGTGCGTCCTGGACGCCGGGCGCCTTGCCACTCCAGCCCTGGCCGGCGCGATCGAACACACAGACGCGAGTCGTTGCGGCGACGTCCCGCTGCACCCACGCCCAGCTCGGCGTTCGCTCGGCGAGCCCGTTGAACAGGACGACGGTGGGTGATCCCGAGCCGGCACAGCTGAGGTAGAGACGGTGACCGGCCACGAGGTAGGTGCGGCCAGTGGTCGGCTCGTTACTCGTCGTCGCCTCGGCGATGGTCTCGTACGCTCCTCCGAGCGCGACGAGCCCCAGGATGACGAAGCAGGGATAGAGAAGCGCTCGCCGCGACCAGTTGTGAAGCGAGAGGCGCGCGCCGCGCCACGACCACACGACGAGTGCTGCGAGCAAAGCGGCCACACCCAGCCGAGCCAACCAAGCACGCGGCCGCTCGGCCCGAGGACAATGAGGGCGAGGCCGACGACCCCGCACGCGACGCCCGGGGCGAGCGCCCACGGTTGAGGCTGATCAGTGCGACGAGCCAGCACGAAGAGCATCAACATCCCGAGCCCGAGCGCGATCAGCGCCGCGCCCGTGATCAAGTGTTCGCGTCCGCCACCGAACACTCCGAGGACGAGCACAAGACCGAGAATCAGTCCGAAGACGATAGAGCCGAGAACGATCAGGCCAATGTGGCCCCGTCCCCTTACCTCCTCGTCTGCTGGGGCGCTGGCGTTCTCCACTGCATCGGTCGCTCCCGCCATAGTGCTCCTGGATGAGCATCGCGAACGCTTCGGGAGTGAGCGTCTCTGCGATCGAACCTAGCACCGTGTTGGGCCGGCAGCGAGGAGCGTTGACGATTGCCCGCATTTTGCGGAGATTCCGGCGGAGCGCCACTTGACGATGTTCTCCCCACGCCCGTAGGTTGGTCGAGCACCGAGCACGGAGTTCTCGCAGCCGCCGAAGACGCAAGTCGACGAAGGCAACGGAGCCCGGCAACCAAGTGGCAGGACGCTTCGGCGTCAGGTCAGCTGGTCGTCAGGCCGAGGTGGGAGCAACCGACTCGGTGCTTTTTCGTGTCCTGGCGAACGCCGGCGCCGAGCGGCTCATCGGGCAGCCTCGACGACGTCTCGGATGACCTGGGTGGTGATCGTCGCGAACCGGCGATCTTCGAGCAGCTCGTCGTGTGTGGCGCCGTGTGCGGTGCGATTGACGCTGTTGGTCGAGAGTTGCGCGAGCTTGTTCTGCGCAGCCGTCCAGCCACGTTGGCTGCCGCTGCCGGCGGTGAGGACGGCGAGGGGCTTCCCGTTGAGGCTCTTCAGTTGCTTCGCCTGGTCGAAGACTGTCGGCAGCATCAGGAAGTCGTTGCGGTCACCTCGCAGCTCGCGTGGTGAGGAGGCGAAGTCGCGTGCGGCGTCGCGGGCCTGAGCGGGCAGGCCGCCGGAGCCGGTTGCGAGCGTGATCCTGCCGAGGCCGGTTCGCGGCGAGCGACGGGAGCATGGCCGAGCTGCGACGCCACATCGAGTAGAAGCTTGGGTAGTCGGGGAGGTCGAACATGTACGGCGTCGAGGAGTCGATGAGGGCGACGCCGGCGACCTGCTCGGGGTAGCGGGCGGCGTAGACGAGGGCGTAGGTGCCACCGACGGAGTGCCCGGCGAGCACATAGGGCGGCGAGATGTTTGCGGCGTTCAGGAGCCCGTGGAGGTCGGCTGCGAGCTGGTGGCCATCCTGGCGGCCCGGGCCCTGCTCCGCTCCATCCTTCACCTGCCCGGTCGAAGACACAGGTCCGGGTTGAGGAGGAGAGCCCGTTCTGCACCCAGGCCCAGCTCGGCGTTCGCTCTCCGAGTCCGTTGAAGAGCACGACCGTCGGTGCACCCGTGCCAGTGCAGTTCAGATAGAGGCGGTGACCGTCGACGAGGTAGGTGCGGCCGCCTGCTGGCGGGGGTTGCTCGAGGTTGCCTCGGCGACGGTCTCGAAGGCTCCGCCGACCGCAATGAGGAGCAGGACGGCGAGGGCCGGGTAGAGCAGCGGCACGGCGCGACCAACTCCGAAGTGAGTGGCGGGCGCCTCGGATCGACCAGACGACGAGGCAAGAAGCAGGAGCGGCCACACCCAGCCTGCGAGCTGGAGTCCTCGATCGCCGGGAGCGACAATCAGAACGACGAGTCCGACGACCGCCGCGCCGATCCCGGGCGGAAGCGCCCAGTCCTGCGGCTGATCGGTGAAGCGCTTCGACGCGAGGGCGAGCAGTGAGAAGCCGGCACCGAGCGCGATCGAGTGCGCTGCCGGTGATCTGCGCCTCTGTTCCTCCGTCAAACACGGCGAGCACGAGCACGAGGCCGAGAGCAAGGCCGGATGCGATCGAGCCGAGGACGATAAGGCCGATGTGACCCCTTCCGCGAGCCTCGAGCGATGCGGTTCGTTTGCCGGCGGCTGGAACGGATGTTGCGGACATGACGTGCTGCCTTTCAGGGTTGTGGTTGGACGCGGCGCACGTGGCCAACTCAGGCCGCCAGATCAGGCTCGAGCACCTCAGCGTCTGTGAGTGCCCGGGCGGAGGAGGGCCGCCGGATCAAGGCGGCCGCCACCAGTGCCGCTGCTGCAGCGATCACGGCTGCTCCAACGAACGCTGCTTGGTAGCCGTCAGTGAGACCGCTGCCGGTTGAGTTGTCCGAGACGGCGGCGGCGATAGCCGTCATCGCCGCGAGGCCGAGCGCTGATCCGACCTGGTAAGAGGTGTTGACGAGCCCGGAGGCGAGGCCGGACTGCTCGGGCTGCACGTTCGAGATCGATGCGATCAGGACGGGGATGTACGCGAGCGACATGCCCCCAGCGGCGACGAGCGAGGCACCGAGGATGTCGGTCGCGAAACCGCCGTCAACTGGAACGCGGGCGAGCAGCGAGATCCCGACGGCGAGCAGTGCGAGCCCGACGACCATCGGTGGTTTGAACCCGAAGCGGGCGATCAGCCGGCCGGTGACGCCGACCATCAGCAGCATGATCGCGACAGTCATCGGCAGCAGTGCTGCGCCCGACTCGAAGGCGCCGTAGCCGAGCACTTGTTGCAAGTAGAGGTTGAGGTAGAACCACATCGGAATCCAGGCGGCTCCGAGGAGTGCCATCACCGCGTTCGCGGCCGAGAGGTTCGGAACGCGGAAGATCCGCAGTGGCACGAGCGGTTCGTCGCGTCGCATCTCGATCGACAACGAACGAGGCAAGGAGCACCGTGGCGAGGCCGAGGAATCCGACGGTGTGCGCGGAGCTCCAGCCGTAGTTGTTCGCCGTCACGATCGCGTACACCGCCGTCGAGCAGCGCGGCGGTGACAGTCGCGGCGCCGGCGAGGTCGAGCTTGCCGCCTCGTCCTTCGACGCGCGGGAGAAGCGACGGCACGGCGGCGAGAACAAGAACCCCGATCGGGACGTTGATGAGGAACGTCCATCGCCAGTCGATCCATTCGGTGATGACGCCTCCCAGGAAGACACCCGCTGTGCCGCCAGGCAGGTGCGGCGGCGCCCCAGATGCCCATCGCCTTACCGAGGTCGGCGGGCTCTGTGAATAGGCGCAGCACAAGAGCCATCGCAGCGGGCGCGATCAGCGCTGCTCCGAGCCCCTGCCCGGCCCGCGCTGCCACCAGCACCCGTCCGACCAGGCAAGGCCGGCGAGGAGCGACGTCGCGGTCAAAATAATGAAACCGACGCTGAAGACGCGCCGCGCCCCGAAGTGGTCTGCCAGCCGCCCGCCGAGCAGAAGCAGGCCACCGAAAGCGATCACGTACGCGTTGAAGACCCACTGCAGGCTCGCGTCGCTGAAACCGAGCGCCTGCTGGATGTCCGGCAGCGCGATTCCGATGATCGACGTGTCCATGATCACGAGGAATTGCGCGATGCTGAGAACCCGAGGGCCCGCCAGCGTCGTCTTATCGGGTGCGACGAGGCTCATCGTTCGTCTCCTTCTTGCTCGTAAGTGGGGGGCAGCGGTCTCCCGGCGCCCGTGTGCGGCGGGCTCGCTGCTCTAGGGATCGACCGTGAAGGTGAGCATCATTCCGCTCTCGTGGTGCTCGGCGATGTGGCAGTGCGCCATCCAGACGCCCGGGATGGGTGACGTCGAGGAGGATGTCGACGGTCTGGCCGGTCGGGACGAGCACGGTGTCTTTCCAGACGAGGTTGGGCTCGGTGATGCCGTCGCGGGCGAGGATGAGGAAGCGGCCGGCGCCGTGGATATGGAACGGGTGGTGCATCGGGTGGTCCGAGTCCATCTCGTTGACGAGCCGGATCTTGACCTGGTCGCCGACGCGGAAGCGCCAGTCGATTCCGTGCCCTTCCGCTCCGGTGTCTCGGTCGACGAGCTTCCAGCGCATGTTCGCTGGGGTGGTGATGCGGTTGACCTCGAGCATGTCGTCCTCCCACTCGATCCCGCCGGCGTCGTGGCTGTGATCGCCGCCGGGGTGGTGGTCGTGCCCGTGCTCATCGCCGTGGGCGTGGTCGGCGGCTGCGGCGACGAGTTGGGCGGGGACGAGCTTCATGCCGCAGTGCGGGCAGCGATCGGGCGAATCGCTTGTCACCTCTGGATGCATCGGGCAGGCGTATCCGACTGGTGCGGCGGCCGTCGCGAGCAGCTTCATCCCGCATTTCGGGCAGCGGCCCGGCTCGCTCGCGATGACCTCCGGGTGCATCGGGCAGGTGTAGGCGAGCGTCGCCCCGGCGGGAAGCTCCGGTTCGCCCATGTCCATCTCGCCGACCAGCGCGACAGTCTTGTCGGGCTGTGCGCTCGAGAAACGAGGCGACCCGTTCACGCTCGGCGACCATGTCGGCGTTCGTCCGCAGGTCGTCGAATCCGGAGCGCGGCCGATGCTCCGGTGCGGCGCCGCGGCGACATGGATCGTCGCGAGGGCGTAGGTGCGGTCGGGCGTGCGGTGCTCGAGCACGAGATCGCCTGACTCGTCGAGGAGGACGTCGATGATCGCCCGTTCGGAGGGCGCGAGGATGACGCCTTCGACGAGCTCCTCCTGCTCGTAGCGTCCGCTGTCGCCGCCGACGAGCTTCATCCGGGCGCCGGGGATGCCGACGTTGAAGACGCGCGTGTTCGCGGTGTTCGACGAGATAACAGCGAACGATCTCGCCCTGCCGGCGCGCCGAGCGGAGGTCGGCTCGCCGTTGGCGAGGAGGACGTTGCCGAAGCGGCCCATCGCTGCGAATGTCGTCTCGGAGCGGCTGAAGGGGGCGATGCGGCCGTCCTCGAGGAGCACGTCGTCGAGCACGAGCGAGATCTCGCGGTCGGCCGGCGGGCCAGTAGCCAGGCGAGCTGCGGAGCGACGATGATCGTGCCGGCAAGCCCCATCTCCTGGCCGTAGTCCTCGCGAATGTGCGGGTGGTACCAGTAGATGCCGGGGTCGGGGAAGCTGAGGCGGTAGCTGAAGCGGCCGCCGATCGGAATCGGCGCCTGGGTCTCCGTTGTCCCGTCGAACTGGTTGTCGAGGCGCAGGCCGTGCCAGTGAACGGTTGCATCGAGGTCGCCGTCAGTTCACGCGTGAACGACGATCTCCGTTCCCTGCCGGACGCGCAGAGTCGGCCCGGGAACCGAGCCGTTGTAGGCGAGCATCCGGACGGTGTCGTCGCCGAGCTTCTTCGCGACCGGTGTAATCGTGAGCGTCAGCTCTTCGCCGTCGGCGACGTCGACGATCATCGGGGCGCGCGCCGGAGTGAGCCCGGCGGCATCCGTCGGGAAGTAATCGGACGTAGCGGTCATTTTGAAGCTCCTTCCGGCGAGGTACGGTCCAGGAAGGTTCGCTTCAGTGGTGGCCTCCGTCGCGCCGGGTAAACCGCCGGGTTTGTTACCGGGCCGGCGCCGGGTCTCCTGCTGCCTGGGGCGGCGCGTAGGCGTCGAGCTGCAGGTTCGCGAGCTCGGTTCGGGATGTGATCTCGAGCTTGCTGAAGATGTTTCGGAGGTGGAAGTCGATCGTGCGCGGGCTCAGGAACATCTGCGCTGCGACGTCTCTGTTCGACAGGCCCTGCGGCGACGAAGCCGCGCGATCCGGAACTCCTGCGCCGTCAGCCGCGTCGCTGCTTCTGGTTGGGCGCCCGCGCGTTCTCGCCGCTCGCGCGGAGTTCGGCCCGCGCACGTTGCGCCCACTGGCGGGCGCCGAGCGCGTCGAAGGTCTCGAGTGCCGAGCGCAGGTGCTCGCGGGCATCGACCCGGCGCCGGTTCCGGCGCAGGAACTCGCCGTAGACGAGTGAGGTGCGGGCTCGCTCGAACGGCCGAGACGAAGCCGCGGTGCTCGTCGAGAGCCGACTCGAACAGCGTCTCCTTCTCCGCCGGCTCGGTGGCGAGCAGAGCGCGGCAGTGAGCGAGACGTGCGCGCGCCCAGGCGACCTCCGATGCGGCCGCGAACGTCGCAAGCTCATCGAGCCAGGCTCCGGCTCGTTCCTGCTCGTCGGCGCCGACGGCGGCTTCTATGCGGTCGAGCGACGCGAGAACGGCGATGACCGGATGCTCGATCGGCTCGAGCTGCGCGAACGCCGCTGCCGCATGGCCGACCCCGAGGTCGATTGCTCCGAGCACCCATCGGGCGGCGTCATCGATCAGTCGGATCGGCTGGGCGGCGGTGAGCGCGCGGGCCCGTTCGATGTAGGAGAGGCTGACGTCGTCGCTGCCCTGCCAGGCGGCGATGAGCGCGAGCCAGACGAGTGCGTGCGCCTCGAGCTCGACCTGCGCGGTGTCCTCGGCGAGCCGTACGGTCTCCTCCGCCATCGCGTTCGCCTCCGACCAGCGGCCGGTGAGGATCTCCGCGAGCGCGAGCCGTGTGCCCGCGATCGCGAGACAGCCGACAGATCCGATCGAGCGGGCGCGGAACACGATGCGGGTGTGGAACCGCAGGGCTGCGTCGTCGTCGCCGATGTAGAAGCTGGCCCTTCCGGCGGCGAGGAGAAGGTCGACATCGTCGAACTCGTCGTCGGCGATCGCAAGCGCCTCTCTGATCGCGGCGATGCCGGACTTGCTGTCGCCCGCGAGATGCTGCGTGAAGCCGACGAGCAGGGCGATGAAGAACCGGTCGTGCTCGTCATCGCCGACGTCGAGTGCCGCCGCCGCGTCTGCGATCGCCCGACTCGCGTCGGCGTCAAGCGTGAGCGAGGCTCCTTCTGCTGCGAGCGCGAGCAGCTCCAGGGATCGGCGCGGATCGACCTCGGCAAGCCGGCGGGCGCCCGTAATCAGCATGTTGATCGCCGTCGTCGTGGTGCCGGCGGCGAGCTCGATCGAGCCGCGCAGGCGATGGCAGTTGGCGAGCAGCACCGGGTCGTCGACGAGCGGCTCGGCCGCCGCGATCAGCCGCGCCGCCTGCGGGAGCAAGCCGGTCAGCCACGCGTCGGAGGCGGCCTCCGTCAGCCTCCGGCCCTTCTCTGCCGCGGAGGGCGAGAGGTCGGCCGCGCGCTCCGCCGCGGCCGCGGAGGCGGCGAACGCATTACGTGCCCGCGCCCGCGCAGCCGCCTGCTCGAGCTCCGCGGCAACCGCCTCGTCCGGTTCAAGCGTGGCAGCGGCCAGGTGCCAGGCATACCGGTCGACCTCACCCGGATTGCTTCAGCGTGTCGGCGAGCGCCCGATGAACCGCGCTGCGCTCCGCGAACGTCGTCGTGCCGTAAACGGCAGAGCGGATCAGCGGATGCCGGAACCGAACCTCCGAGGCATCGACGCGGATCAGGCCGGCCTGCTCGGCAGGCTCAAGCCCGGCGATGTCCGCTCCGAGCCGCTTCGCCGCGCCGGCGATCACATCCGGGCGGCCGGTGTCTTCGGCGGCGGCGACCAGGAGCAGCAACCGCGTCTGTTCTGGAAGGTCGCGGACGCGATCGGCGAAGAGCCGCTCGACGCCCGCGGACATCGGCAGCGGACGGGGAAGCGGGTCTCGCCCCGCGAGCTGCCCATGCGTCAGCAGCGAGGCGAGTTCGACGACGGCAAGCGCGTTGCCGCCGGTGGCCGAGGCAACTTCGCGGGCGACCTCCGGGGCAACAGTCGTCCCCGCCCGGTCCGTGAGCAGCGCCTCGACCGCGGAGGCGGACAGGGGCTCGACGCGCAGCTGCGGCAGCGCGCCAGGCTCGAACTGACCCACGCGAGCCGTGAAGAGCATCGCGACCCCGTCGGCCTGGAGTCGCCGCGCCGCGAACGCGAGAGCCTGCTCCGAGTCTCGGTCCATCCAATGCGCGTCGTCGATCAGGCAGAGGAGAGGGCGCTCCTCGGCAGCTTCGGCGAGCAGCGTGAGGACCGCGAGCGGCACGCGATAGAGATCCGGCGCATCGTCGCCGCTGAGCGCGAACGCGCCTCGCAGCGCCGCCGCTTGCGGCTCCGGAAGCCGCTCCAGCAGCCCGAGTACGGGGCGCAGAAGCTGATGCAGCGAGGCGAACGGCAGCTCAGCCTCCGATTCAACACCCCGCGCCTCAAGCACCGTCATGTCGTTCACCGCGGAGCGAATCTCGTCGATCAGCGCCGACTTGCCCGCTCCCGGCTCTCCGATCAGGACAAGGCTGCCGCTTCGGCGGGCGCGCGCATCGTCCAGCAGCGCTTGCAGCTGCGCCTGCTCTGCTTCGCGTCCGAAGAGCTTTGTCTCAGTCGCAGTCGACGTCATCGAACCCTAGATCCCGAACGCTACCGCCTGGCGGAGGGAATGGGAATGCCGTCAACCCGAACCGTAGAAAAGGAGGGACACGGTACGCCTAGATTCTCCCGACGCAGCTGAGCGGACGATCGTCTGGAGACCGGAGCGCCTCAGGGACTCCGTATCCAATCGTGGTCGCGCCGGTCGAACGTGAAGGGTCGGTCGGAGTCGCGTAGCGAGCCAGGCGAGAATCAACTCCCGCCGCGCGTCGAGATAGCCTCAGCCCGTGTCAAGCTCATCTCCCAGCGACAAGCGAACCAGGTTGATCTCAGCCAGGGAGGAGATCCTGCTCGTCTGGACCGGAACGCCAGTAAGTAGCGGCACCCTCCGCACGTTCAACGCCCGCCGTGGTGGAGTAGAGTCTGGACCAGCATCAGCGTACGCGGAACGTGGCGATCATCGGGTGCTTCGCCCTTGCCGTGGCGGGCCGGCGCTCCAAGCGAGCTCCGCTGACGTCGAGTTATCCGGTCCGGGCGGTCCAACATAGGGGAATGAGATGGCAGCGCCAGCCAGAGCTACGGCCAAACCGACGACGACGGGCTCGGTGTGACCGGTCAGCGGATGCGGGCGATCGTCCAGAAGGAGTACGGCACGGCAGACGTGTTGCGCTGTGGCCGAGATCGAGCGGCCGGTGATCGGAGCCGACGAGGTGCTGGTGCAGGTTCACGCCGCCGGTCTTGACCGGGGCACCTGGCATCTGATGGCCGGTATGCCCTATGCCGCGCGCCTGGCGGTCGGCCTGCGCGCGCCGAAGAACCCTGTTCCCGGTCTCGACGTGGCGGGTGTGGTGGTTGCGGTCGGCAGTGAGGTCACGCGCTTCCAGCCCGGTGACGAGGTGTTCGGTGTCAGCAAGGGCTCGTTCGCCGAGTTCGCCGCCGCGCGCGAGGACAAGCTCGCGCGCAAACCGTCGAACCTCACCTTCGAGCAGGCCGCCGCCGTGCCGGTCTCCGGGATGACCGCACTGCGAGGACTCGTGCGACGTCGGCCGCCTCGCAGGCAGGGACAGAAGGTCCTGATCGTCGGCGCCTCGGGCGGTGTCGGCAGCTACGCCGTGCAGATCGCCAAGGCGCTCGGAGCGGAAGTCACCGGCGTCTGCAGCACCAGCAAGCTCGACCTGGTGCGCTCGATCGGCGCCGACCACGTCATCGACTACAGCCAGGACGACTTCGCCGACGGTGAGACAGCGGTACGACTTGATCCTCGACATCGGCGGCAACTCATCGCTCTCACGGCTCCGGCGAGCGCTCACTGCCCAACGGCACGCTCGTCATCGTCGGCGGCGAAGGCGGAGGCCGCTGGATCGGCATGGACCGCCAACTGCGAGCGCTCGCCCTGTCACCGTTCGTCGGCCAGCGACTGACCATGCTCGGCCCCAAAGAGCACTACGCCGTCCTCGAACGCCTCACCGAACTGATCGAGAACGGCCAGCTGGTGCCGGTGATCGAGCAGACCTACCCGCTCAGCGAGATGCCCGACGCCATGCGACACCTCGTAGCCGGACGCGCACGCGGCAAGCTCGTCATCACCGTCAACCCCACCACGACAACGCGACCACACCAAAACGAGTAACCACGAATGAACCGCGTTACGTGACGAGCACGATTCCAGCGGCGACGAGCCACAGCGACCAGACGGTGTAGGCGATTGGCACGATCGTTCCGGCGAGCTTCCAACCCTTCTCCTCGAAGCGGCCGACGAACTCGAATGACCCGATAACGAGGAGCACGCCGATTGCGATGCCGGGCCAGGCGAGCCACGCCTCGAAGGAGGACGATTGGAGCATCGCAATGGCGGCGAGGGCTGTCCAAGTGCCGGTCAGGAGGTAACCCAGGTACTCGCCGACCGCGACTCCGAGGTAGCGGTTGAAGCTCGCGATCTCGGCGTGCGACCGCCCCGCGAAAGCATCCCTCGTAGCACACAGAGGCGAGCGGGAGCGGGAACGGGAGCGGGACGAGCTCGCGAACCCGCTCCCCGACCGGAGAAGGGGCGGTCTCCGAAACCGAAGGTCGCAGGTTCGAGCCCTGTCGCCCCAGTCCGCCGCAGCAGGCGAAAAGCCTGCATGTGCCTCGAGGCATACGGCGCGCGGTCGAGCCGGAAGCTTCCACGCGGCCGGTCAGCGTCGGCGCGGCCGGGAGCCGGCGTGCAGCGGCCGCCGCTGACCTCAGCCGATGGGCGCCGGCGCGGACACGCCCGACGGGTCAGCTTGCTGCGGTTGCGTTGCCGTAGCTGACCGGCGCAGCGGATCAGGGGCGGGACGCCAGAGGGGCTCGTCGTCGACGGCTAGCGGGGGCGACGGCGGAAGCCAGCGTCCGAGCATTCCGCTTACGGCGTTCGCGGTCGCAGAGCTCTCTCCGGTTGCCATCTCGTCTTCTCCACAGAGTTGCTTATCTAGCCGTTCGTCCCGTCGGCCGACGCGGGAATTACATGGCCGGCGCTTTCAACTCGACGTCACAGGACGACGACGGCTGCGCGGGCGATCCCCGATTCGGTTTGGACCTCGCCGAGCTCGGGCGTGCGCGTGACGATCTCGATGCCGTCGGCGGTGACGAGTGCCGTGTCCTCTGATTTACCGCCGCCGGCGGCGGAGGGGTTCCATGCGACGGCACATGCCGGCGGTAGCTCGGTCGGATCGCCGGGGGTCGCGAAGACCTCGCGGCCGAGGTAGCCGGCGATGCCGCCCTGGTGGTGGTCGTGCCACTCATCGGGCGCGCCGGCGCGCGCGTAGGCGTGCTGCAGCACGGCAAAGAGCTCGCCGAGCGTCCGGCCGGGCCGCGAAGCTGCGAGGACTGCGCCATCCACCTCGGCCGCGATGCGCATGGCAGCGAGCAGGCGCCCTGATGGGGTGCCGAACGACACGACGCGCGTCATGGAGGTGTGCAGCCCCTCGCGCTCGGCCGTCACCGCGAGCAGGGCGACGCGGCCGAGAGGCCCGTCTGTGGGCAGCGGATGACGATAGAAGGCTGCCCGCTGTTCTCCGCCGACGAGCACGACAGGTGTCGTGAAGCCGAGCGTGGCGAGGCGCCCGGCGAGCTCGCCGGCGACGTCGTGCTCCAGGCGCTGGGGCCGGAGCCCGTCGAGGATGTCGACGAACGCTCCGGCGACATCGGAGCCGGCCGTCCGATAGCGGTCGAGCTCCTCGCGGGTGAGCGAGCGCCGCAGCTCGGCCAGCTGCGGGATCTGCGGAGCGAGTCTGGGCGGCGCGTGCCAGGGCACGGTCACGGGCGTGTAGCCGAGCTCCTCGAAGCGCTCCTCGTCGGCCACCCGCCGAGCCTCGATGTCCTGGAAGGAGACCTCGGCCCGGCCCTGCGCGAGTGCGACGGTGTACATCGGCGAGCCGGCGGCGACGGGGCGGCCGCGTCCGCAGAGCAGCCAGCGCACGTCCGGGAGGAAGTTCGTCGTGAACGGGCCGGCGGCCTCGAGCGCGGTCAGGCGCTTGCTCTCGGCTTCGCCGTGGACGATGGTGGCAGTGGCGGTATGCATGGCAGGCGGTCCCGCGTGCGCGTTTGGCATTACGGCGTAACGCGGTGCGCAGCTGCGGGACAGGTCGGCCATGAGTAACGTCAGTACACCCACCCCCGCCGCTTGCGGCGAGACCCGGCCGGGGCGCTCCGCCGACGGCTCCCTGCCGATCGCGCAGTACGGGATGATCTCCGACTGCACGACAGCCGCGCTCGTCGGGAGCGACGGCTCGATCGACTGGCTGTGCATGCCGCGTTTCGACGCGCCCGCGCTGTTCGCGCGCATGCTCGGCGCCGATGCCGGGCACTGGTCGATCAGCCCGAGCGCTCCTTTCCGCAGCGAGCGCCGGTATCTGCCGGGGACGCTCGTGCTGGAGACGACGTTCAGGACGGATTCCGGGACGGTGCGCGTGACGGATGCTCTCGCCACGGCCGAGGGGCAGCGTGGACACGCGCTCGGCCTCGACGCCCGACATGAGCTCGTGCGCCTGGTGGAGGGCGTGTCGGGCGAGGTCGAGCTGGCGCTCGAGTTGGCGCCGCGCCCCGAGTACGGGCTCGTCCGGCCCCTCTTCCGGCAGACCGAGAGCGGCGGCCGCACGTTCGGCGGCCCGAATCAGATCGACGTGCGCTGCGGCGTTCCCACGACCGTCGAGGACGCCACGATGCGCGCGACCTTCAGCGTGGCGGAGGGCGAGCAGGTCGGCTTCGCGCTGCACTGGGCCGCAGTCGAGAGCCCCGCGCCGGCGGCCAGCAATCCGGTCATGGTGGCCGGGCGGATCGAGGACACCGCCGAGGCCTGGCGCTCGTGGGAGGCCGAGCACGACCTCGTTCCCGGCCCGCACGGCGAGCTGATCCGCCTGAGCACGCGCGTGCTCAAGGGGCTGACCTACCGGCCGACCGGCGCCATCGTCGCCGCTCCCACGACGTCGCTGCCCGAGACCGTCGGCGGCGAGCGCAACTGGGACTACCGCTACGCGTGGATCCGGGACGCGAGCCTCACTCTCGACGCGCTCTACATCGGTGCCTGTGCCGATGAGGCCGAGGATTTCGTCTCCTTCATGACGAGCTCGGCCGGCGGGCATGTCAACGACACCGACATGCAGCAGATCATGTACGGCATCGGCGGCGAGCACGACCTCACGGAGCGTGAGCTGCCGCACCTGAGCGGCTGGCGCGGGTCGACGCCGGTGCGCGTCGGCAACGGCGCCTGGACGCAGACGCAGCTCGATGTCTACGGCGAGTTGCTGATGGTTCTCGAGCACTACAGCGAGCAACTCGGCGAGCTGCACCCGGAGATCCGGCGCTACGCCGCGTTCCTCGCGGACTCCGCGGCGCGCAGCTGGGCGCAGGCGGACGCGGGCATGTGGGAGATGCGCGGCGACGCGCGCCACCACGTCTCCTCGAAGGTGCTGTGCTGGGCAGCGCTCGACCGTGCCGTCAAGCTGGCGCCCTCTCTCGGCGAGTACGCGAGCCCGGAGCATTGGGCGGCTGCGCGGGACGAGGTGCGCGCGGCGATCCTGGAGCAGGGCTGGAGCGAGGCGCGTGGCGCCTACTCGCAGTCGTTCGGCTCGGACGAGCTGGATGCGGCCGCGCTGCTGATGCCGATCGTCGGCTTCCTGCCGGCCACCGACCCCCGGATGCGCTCGACGATCGAGGCGATCGCGGCCGACCTCACCGAAGACGGGCTCGTGCTGCGCTATCGCAACGAGGAAGGGCTGAATGCCGACGGCCTGATGGGCGAGGAAGGCACGTTCGTGATCTGCTCGTTCTGGCTGGTCTCGTGCCTGGCGCTGGCCGGCGAGATCGAGCGGGCCGAAGCGCTCTTCGCGCGGCTGGCGGGCTTCGCGAACGACCTTGGCCTGCTGGGTGAGGAGATCGACACCGTGTCCGGTGAGCAGCTCGGCAATTTCCCGCAGGCCTTCAGTCACATCGGGCTCGTGACGGCTGCCTGGCAGATCGACCGGGCGCGCGAGCGGGCGGGACAGTGAGCGCCGCGGTCGACGTCGATGCGTGGGATCTGCCGGACGGTGCCGGTGAGGTGCTTGCCGTCTACGTCGACGGCGTGGAGCTCGCACGGGACGACTGGGCGGCGCGGGGCGCACGGGTGAACCTGCGCTCGCCCATCCCGATCGCCCCGGCTCGCCGCGGTGAGACGCTGGCCGAGGCGCTCGTGTGGGTCGGCCGCTATCCGCCACGGCCGACGGTTACGGCGCTCGTGCGCCGGCCCGCCGGCACCGACGTCGTCGACGCGCGACCCGCCGCATGAACGCCGTCGTCGTCCTGCGCGTCGCGACCGGTCTCGTCTTTCTCGGGTTCGGGCCCGGCAAGTTCCTCCACCACGCCGCCGAGGCGGGCTCGTTCGCGCGCTACGGCGTCCCGTTCCCCGACCTTGCGACCTACGCCGTGGGGGCGCTGGAGATCGCGGGCGGCGCCGCGCTCGTGATCGGGCTGCTCGTGCGGCCGGTCGCGCTGGTGCTGGCGGCCAACCTGGTCGTGGCGGTATGCACGGCGGGCCGTATCGACGGCGGTGTGGTCAACCTCGGGCTCGCGCCCGTCCTGATCGTCGTGCTGCTCGTACTCGCGCTGAGGGGCGGTCTCCCGAGCTCGCTCGAACGCCACCTGACGACCGACCGGAGAATGACGACGTGACCTTCGAGGCGTTCGACGTGATCGTGATCGGTGCCGGCCCGGCAGGCGAGGTGTGTGCGGGGCGCCTGGGCGAGGCCGGTCTGAGCGTGGCCGTCGTCGAGGGGCACCTGGTCGGCGGGGAATGCTCGTTCTACGGCTGCATGCCGTCCAAGGCGCTGCTGCGTCCCGGCGAGGCGATCGCCGAAGCCAGGCGCATCCCAGGCGCACGTGAAGCGGTGACGGGTGAGCTCGACGTCGAGGCGGTCCTGCAGCGGCGCGACGAGGTTGTGCACGACCTCGACGATTCGGTGCAGGTCCCCTGGCTCGAGCAGCGCGGCGTGACGCTCGTGCGCGGCCACGGCCGGCTCGCGGGCGTGCGTCAGGTCGACGTCGACGGCCGCGCGCTCGCAGCCAAGCGCGCCGTCGTGCTGGCGACCGGTAGCGAAGCCGCGCTGCCCCCGATTCCGGGGCTCGCGGAGTCGCAGCCGTGGTCGAACCGCGAGGCCACGACCGCAAAGCGCGTTCCGGATCGCCTGATCGTGCTGGGTGGCGGCGTCGTGGGCGTCGAACTGGGACAGGCCTGGCACTCGCTCGGCTCCAAGGTGACGATCATCGAAGCGCTCCCGCGCCTGCTCGGCCGCGAGGAGCCGTTCGCCGGAGAGCAGGTGCACGCCGCCCTCGCCGAGCGCGGGGTCGACCTCCGCCTCGGAGTGCCCGCGGTCGAGGTGGTGCGCAACGGCTCCGTGTCCGTGCGGCTCGAATCGGGCGACGAGATCACCGGCGACGACCTGCTCGTCGCGGTGGGCCGGCGGCCGGCCACGCGCGAGTTGGGCCTGGAGACCGTCGGTCTCGAGCCGGGGCGTTACGTCGAGGTGGACGATCGCCTGCGCGTCGCGGGCAGCGACTGGCTGTATGCGATCGGCGACGTCAATCGCCGCGCGCTGCTCACCCACATGGGCAAGTACCAGGCGCGCATCGCGGCCGACGTGATCCTCGGTCGCGACGCGCGCATCGATGGCAGCGCCTCGGGTGCGCTCTCGCCGCGCGTCGTGTTCACCGATCCGCAGGTTGCCGCGGTCGGGCACACGCTCGAGTCGGCGCTGGCCGCGGGCATTCCGGCGCGCGCCGTCGATCACGACACTCGGGAGTCGCGGGCGGCAGCTTCTATGGCCGCGGTGCGCCGGGGACGTCGCGTCTCGTCGTCGACGAGTCGCGCCGCGTGCTCGTCGGCGCGACGTTCACGGGCCCGGACGTCGCCGAGTTCGTCCACACGGCGACCGTCGCGATCGTCGGCGGTGTCACCATCGATCAGCTCTGGCACGCGACGCCATCCTTCCCGACGCGCAGCGAGGTCTGGCTCCGGCTGCTCGAGACCTACGGTCTCATAGAGGTCACACGAGTGAGGGCGCAAAGCGAGCGATCTGATCAATTTCGCCTGGGTAGGAGACGGAGCCGCACGGCCGCGCCAACGCCGTGGCGGCGCAAAAAAGTTACGGCGGGCCGTACCTGAAAGCGAGCGCGCCTGGGGGACTGTGCGCGAGGACTACAGCGCGGACGGGCGAGGCCTGGCGCTTCTTCTCGCACAGCGACGCGCGCTCGCGCGTCTACCGCTGGAACGAGGACGGGCTCGCCGGCATCTGCGACGACCGCCAGACGCTCTGCTTCGCGCTGGCCTTCTGGAACGGCCGCGATCCGTACCTCAAGGGGCTTACTTCGGCCTCGGGGGCCCCGA
>CAWHQC010000018.1:0-48175 GCA_963831425.1 uncultured Gemmatimonadales bacterium
CATTGTGTTCGACCTCGAGGAGCGCACCGTGGCCCCGAATGTCGGCTAGCACAGATCCGGGAGAGCAGCTTGAGCAGCGTGCTCTTGCCCGAGCCGTTCCGGCCATCGACGCCGAGCACCTCGCCGTATGCCACTTCGACGGAGAGGTCGCGCAAGGCCCACACCAGCCTCGGCGGCTCCGGACGACTCCATGGAGCCTGGCTCGTCCGGCGATCGCCCCTCCGCCAAGCGCGGACGATTGCGGGCCGCGCCGATCGGTACTGCTTGCCCAGTCCTTGCGTCCGGATCATCGTGTGCGACACTCGCCGCCCTCAGTGACGTCGGCGAAGACGCGCTCGGTTCGGGCGGAAGAGCGCCGCGCCCCCACGAAGATGGAGGCACGCCGACGGCCGAGCGATAGGGCGAACTCCAGGCCCGTGGGGCCTCCGGGGCACCAGCAGCGCCGAGTGGAACCCCGCGATCGCGTGCGGTCTGGGGTCCAGCGAATAGGCCAGCCGGTACCGGTCGGAACCAGCGAAAAGGCATATACAACCACGGGGACGCGAACATCCAGAGCTGCAGCAAGAAGGGCACCACGTACTCGACGTCGCGATACCTGGATATTCGAGTGCGAGTGACAGAATCCCATGCCATCATCATCACCGGCCACCGGCACCAGCACCACCGCGCCCGGCCGCGGGGCCGGCGCCTTAGGCCGAGAGGGCGACGATGGAGACCGCGAGGTCGAGCAGGGCGGCGAGCACCGCAGCCTCACCAGCCGGGAAAGTAGACCTTGGTGACCAGGCTGGTGTTGGCCGTCAGGCTGTTGCTCGTCGCACACGGTGGTGTTGAAATAGGTCCACGGTACCAGGGTGCCAGTGAGAAGAGCGGGTAGGACGCCGTCCGAGGTGGGCGAAGCGTCCTGAAGATTCCTCACGTGAAGACGACCGTGGTGAGCAGCGGCTGCAGGATGGCCCAGGTGGTCCGACACCGTTGGGGCGTAGCGGACCTTGATCTCCGAGGGAAGAAGAAGGAGGGCCGCAGTCTCTCTCGCAACCCGGCGAGGCGCCCGCCGTGCGCACGAATCTGCGGGCTGCGGGTCTGGCGGGGAGCGACTGGCAGGCGGACGATTGGGGTTCCCCATCTGCCAAGTTCGCTCTGGCGGGCAGAGTGGTTGTGCACGTGCGTCCGGGCTCGTTCGTGACTGGGGAGAGGCGGTTGTTGGGATGTAGGCCACCCGGTCTCGGTTGACTACTGCCTCACCTGCCGCGCGGCCGATGGGGCCATGCCATGGCGGCACGCCGCAGGTGCGGTTTCAGACACTTTGAACGCGCGCCACCCGCCCGGGTGCGGCACCTTCAACATTAGATCGGTGCCCATCCTCCGCCACCTACCATGGCAGTGGCCATCGTGAACTGGAACCCGCGAGCTCCTCCGCACCTGCCTCGCGCGGTGTCGCGGAGCCGGTCCAGGTTGTCGTGGCCGACAACGGCTCGGGGGATGGGAGCGTGGAGATGGTGCGGCGGGAGTTTCCCTCCGTCACGCTGGTCGTGAGCCCCGAGAACCCCGGCTACGGTGCCGCGGCCAACCGGGCCCTCGCGCGCTGTTCGGCCGAGTACGTGCTCCTGCTCAACAGCGACACCCGGTGGCGCCCCGGGCGCCCTCGAGGCGCTCCGCGACTACCTCGACCGCCACGAGCGGGCCGCCATCGTGGGGCCGCGGCTGGTGCACCCGGACGGCACGCTGCAGGCGTCCTGCTTCCCCTTTCCGCGGCCGCTCCGGCCGCTCACCCGGTCCGGGGCGGGGTCCCTGCGGCACGACCGCGCTGGGCCGGTGCCCTGGGTGGTGGGGGCGGCCCTCGGGATCCGCCGCGCCGCGTTCGAGGCCGTGGGCGGGTTCGACGAATCGTACCACATGTACTTCGAGGAGGTGGACCTGTCGTACCGGCTGGCAAAGGCGGGCTGGGAGAACCCATTTCACGCCCGACGCGGAAGTCGTCCACTGGTCGGGGCGAGCACGCGGCAGCGCCGCGCGGAGATGCTGCTCCGCACACGGCTCAGCTCGCTCGAGTTCTACCGGCGGCACCACCGGGGCATCCCGCTCGCGGCCGGGCTGACGGCGGAGTACGTCCTGACGGTCGGCCGGCTGCTGCGGGACGGGGTGCGGTACTCCGCCGCCCGCTCGGCGGACCAGCGCGGCCGGCTGCGGGAGGACCTGGCGGTCTGGTGGGAGCTGCTGCGCCGTCACTCTCCGTTGGCCGGCTAGATGCGGTGCCGTCGTCCGCGCCGAGCTCCCCGCCGTCCGACCCCGGCGTCACGGTCGTGATCCCCGCGTTCAATGCCTCGCGGTACATCCTGCAGGCGGTGCGTCGGTGCTGGCGCAGAGCCTCGCGGAGCTGGAGCTCATCGTGGTGGACGATGGGTCCACGGATGACACGCGCGGGGTGCTGGGCGGAGTCTCCGACCCTAGGCTGAGAGTCCTGAGCGACACGAATCACGGGCCGGCGTACGCCCGGAACCTGGGCTGCAGGGCGGCGCGGGCAAGCCGATACGTCGCGTTTCTCGACGCGGACGACTGGTGGGACAGGGACAAATTGCTGAAGCAGACGGGCTATCTGGAGGCGAATCCGGAGCTGGTCGCGGCGGGGTGCTTCATGCGATACGTCTCCTCCTCTGGCAAAGTGCTCGGGCAGACCGGTCAGGTGCTGAAACCCAGCTGATCTCCGCCGAGTCGCCGCGGGGAGCTGTTTCCGTTCCCGATGTCGAGCTTGATCGTCGGGCGAACCGCGCTGCCAGCGCGGGCCTATTCGACGAGAGGTTCCGATATCCCGGGTCGGAAGACCTAGACTTCGTGTCGCGCTGGCCGGGTGGATTCGGTAGCTCCCGAGTACCGCGGGCACACACTGCAGGGGTCCGCCCTGCGCCAGCCGGGAGACGAAGTCGAGATCCTCGGAACCCGGATGCCGGAACGACTCGTCGAACAGTCCCGATCTCGCTAGCGCCGTCCGCCGGACAATCAGGCTCGACATCGGAAACGGAAACAGCTCCCCCGCCGCGACCCGGCGGAGATCGGCCGGGGTCAGCGTCTGCCCGTCTGGCCAACTACCTTGCCGGACGAGGAGATGTAGCGCATGAGGCACCCGGCCGCGCCCAGATCGGGGTGCGCGTCCAAATAGCGGAGCTGGGATCAGCAGCTTGACAGGGTCCCACCAATCGTCAGCGTCCAGGAAAGCCACATATCCCCTACCCTGGGCAGCTCGACAGCCATCGTTTCGAGCGCGTGCCGGACCGCCGTTCACCCCGCTCAGCACCCTGAAGCGCGGGTCGGAGACGCGGCCCAGCACCTCGAGCGTGTCATCCGTGGACCCATCGTCCACCACGATGAGCTCCAGCTCCTCGAGGCTCTGCGCCAGCACTGACTGCACCGCCTGCAGAATGTACCGCGAAGCGTTGAACGCGGGGATCACGACCGTGACGACCGGGTCGGGCGGCGGAGAGCTCGGCAGGGACGACGGCGCCGACATCTAGCCCGCCAACGGAGAGTGGTGGCGCAGCAGCTCCCACCAGACGGCCAGGTCCTCCCGCAGGCGGCTCCGCTGGTCCGCCGAGCGGGTGGCGGAGTACCGCACCCCGTCCCGCAGCAGCCGGCCGGCGGTCAGGGCGTACTCCGCCGTCAGCCCGGCCGCGAGCGGGATCCCCCGGTGGTGCCGCCGGTAGAACTCGAGCGAGCTGAGCCGGGTGCGCAGGAGCATCTCCGCGCGGCGCTGCCGCGTGCTGGCCCCGACCAGGTGTACAACTTCCGCGTCGGGCGTGAAATGGGTCTCCCAGCCCGCCTTCGCCAGCCGGTACGACAGATCCACCTCCTCGAAGAACATGTGGTACGATTCGTCGAACCCGCCCACGGCCTCGAACGCGCCGCGGCGGATCCCGAGGGCGGCGCCCACGACCCAGGGCACCGGTCCGGCGCGATCGTGCCGCACGGATCCCGCCCCTGACCGGGTGAGCGGCCGGAGCGGCCGCGGAAAGGGGAAGCAGGACGCCTGCGGCGTGCCGTCCTGGTGCACCAGCCGCGGCCCGACGATGGCCGCGCGCTCGTGGCGGTCGAGGTAGTCGCGGAGCGCCTCGAGGGCGCCTGGGCGCACCCGGGTGTCGCTATTGAGGAGGAGCACGTACTCGGCCGAACAGCGTGCGAGGGCCCGGTTGGCCGCGGCACCGTACCCGGGGTTCTCGGGGCTCACGACCAGGGTGACTGAGGGAAACTCCCGCCGCACCATCTCCACGCTCCCGTCCCCCGAGCCGTTGTCGGCCACGACGACCTGAACCCGCTCCTCGGCCGACACCGAGGCAAGGCAGGCGCGGAGGAGGTCGCGGGTGTTCCAGTTCACGATGGCAACTGCCATGGTGGTCACGAGATGGGCACCGATCTAATGTGAGGTCCCCGCGCCGGGCAGGTGCAGCGCGCCCGAATACTATAGACGCCGCCCGGGCGTGCCGCCATCGCATGGCCCCCATCGCGAGCGCCGCGCGGCTGGACAGTCGAGCCGAACCGGGTGAGCTTACGGTGCAAGCATCGCCTCTCCCCAGTCACCAACGAGCCCGGCACACGTCCGCCGACCCACTCTGCCCGCCAGAGCGAACCCACATGGGACTGCCCGATGCGTCCGCCCTGCCAGGGGTGCCGGCTCCCCCGCCGGGACCCGCGTCCGCCGTCGTCCGCGTGGCGCCGGCGGGCGCCTGGCCGGGGTTCGACCTGGCCGAGCTCTGGCGCTACCGGGGCCTCCTCTTCTTCCTCGTATGGCGGGAGATCAAGGTCCGCTACGCCCAGACGGTGCTCGGAGCCGCCTGGGCCATCCTGCAGCCGTTGCTCACGACGGTCGTCTTCACGGTGATCTTCGGACGCTTCGCCCGGCTCCCCTCGGACGGCGTGCCCTACCCGCTCTTCTCGCTGGCGGCCCTGGTACCGTGGACCTATTTCAACACCGCCGTGTCGGGAGCGAGCAACAGCCTGACCGCCAACACCAGCCTGGTCACCAAGGTCTACTTTCCCCGGCTGGTGATTCCCGGGGCCGCGGTGCTCGCCGCCCTGCTCGACCTCGCGGTCTCCATCGTCGCCCTGCTCGGCCTGATGCTGTTCTACCACGCGACCCCGCGGCCGGGCGCAGTGGTGCTGGTGCCCGTGTCGGTGTTGATGATGGTGTTGACCGCGGCGGGCATGGGATTCTGGCTCTCGGCGCTCAATATCCAGTATCGCGACGTCAAGTACGTGGTGCCCTTCTTGCTGCAGCTCTGGATGTTCGCGTCCCCCGTGGTCTATCCCCTTTCGCTCGTTCCGGACCGGTACCGGCTGGCCTATTCGCTCAACCCGCTCGCCGGCGCGATCGCGGGGTTCCGCTCGGCGCTGCTCGGTGCCGGAGGCCCCACGGGCCTGGAGTTCGGCCTATCGCTCGGCATGGCGTGCCTCATCTTCGTCGGGGGCGCGGCGTACTTCCGCCGAACCGAGCGCGTCTTCGCTGACGTCGCCTGAGGGGCGGACAGTGTCGCACACCATGATCCGGACGCAAGGACTGGGCAAGCAGTACCGGATCGGCGCTGCCCGCAACCGTCCCCGCAGCTTTCGCGAGGCGATCGCCCGGACGGCCGCCGCTCCGTGGCGTCGTCCGGCGCCCGCCGAGCTGGTGTGGGCGTTGCGCGACATCTCCATCGAAGTGGCGTACGGCGAGGTGCTCGGCGTCATCGGCCGGAACGGCTCCGGCAAGAGCACGCTGCTCAAGCTGCTCTCCCGGATCACCAACCCGACCGCCGGGTATGCCGACATTCGGGGGCGCGTCGGCTCGCTCCTCGAGGTCGGGACGGGTTTCCACCCCGAGCTCACCGGACGAGAAAACATCTTTCTCAACGGCTCGATCCTCGGCCTGGACCGCGCGAGCATCGCCCGCCGTTTCGACGAGATCGTCGCATTCGCCGAGGTGGAGCGCTTCATCGACACGCCGGTCAAGCGCTACTCGAGCGGCATGTATCTCCGACTGGCGTTCGCCGTGGCGGCGCATCTCGAGCCCGAGATCCTGCTGGTGGACGAGGTGCTGGCCGTCGGCGATGCCGCGTTCCAGCGGAAGTGCATCGGCAGGATGGGGCACGCCGCGGCAGAGGGGCGGACGGTGCTCTTCGTCAGCCACAACATGACGGCGCTACAGGGCCTCTGCTCCAGGGCCATCTGGCTGAAAGATGGAACACTGAGGGAGGAGGGCACCCCGGGGGTGGTGGTGTCCCATTACCTCCAGGACGCGGCGGCAACGCGTCCGCACCAGTTCTGGCCGGACGCCGGGGTGGCGCCGGGAAACGATCGAGTCCGCCTTCGGGCAGCCCGGGCCCGCCCGGCCGACGCGGACCCGGCGGAGCCCATCACCACGCGCACGCCGGTGCTGGTGGAGTTCGAGTACTGGAACCTGAGGGAAGGCGCCCAGCTCAGCCTGACGCTCCATCTCACGAACGAGGACGGAGTGCTGGTGCTGGCGGCCGGGCCGGTCGACGGTCGGCAGTGGCGGAGCGGGCCCCTGCCCCGCGGCCTCTTCCGCGATACCTGCCTGATCCCGGGAGACCTGCTGAACGACGGACTCCACCGGGTGGAGATACTGGTTGTCGACCGGGATACCGACCTGGTCTACCGGCACACGGATGTGCTGGTCTTCGAGGTACGGGACACACCGGACCTGCGCGGTGGCTGGTTCGGCAAGTGGAAAGGCGCCGTGCGGCCCATCCTCGACTGGACGACCGAACGCCTGGAAGACGCAGTCGCCGCTCCACTCTCGACGACCTCGTGATCTCGTGGCCCGGGATGCGAGCGGCTACGCCCACCCTCGATATGCTGCTTCGCTCGCCGAGTTCGGGTCGCCCCGCCTCCTGTCCGGCTGCGGAGGCTGGTTACTGGAGCGGCCGACCCCCGGCGGGCCATACCGGGACGCGATGGGGTGCTATCCGCTGTTTGCCTGCCATGACTGGAGCCGACTGGCGGAGGATCTCGACGCACTCGTCGGCCAGGACCTGGTGAGCGTGGTGCTGGTGGCGGATCCGTTCGGTGCCGACGACGACGGCCTGCTGCGGCGGTGCTTCGACCGGGTCGTCCCGTTCAAGGAGCATTTCGTGGTGGATCTCACCCGGCCGGTGCCGGGTAGCGCCTCGACTCACCACCGCCGCTACAGCAGGCGCGCGCTCCGCGAGGTCGTCGTGGAGCGGGTCGAGCGGCCGGTGGATTTCTCCGCCGAGTGGACGATGCTGTACCAGGGCCTGGTCGAGCGGCACCAGATCCGCGGGATGCCGGCGTTGTCGCCGATGGCCCTCTCCCGGCAGCTCGCCGTACCCGGGATGATGGTGTGGCGGGCGCGTCGCGACGGCGAGACCGTGGGTGCCACCCTGTGGCTCCAGCAGGGCGACGTGGCCTACTATCACCTCGGAGCGTACGCCGAGGCGGGCTATCACAGCCGAGCCTCTTTCGCGCTGTTCTGGACGGCGATCGAGGCGTTCGCCGCGATGGGACTGCGGTGGCTGGACCTGGGTGGAGGCGCGGGGGCCCGGGCGACCGCCGCGGACGACGGGCTCACTCGCTTCAAGCGCGGGTGGGCCACCTCATCGCGTGTCGCCCATCTCTGCGGGCGCGTGCTGGATCCGAGGGCCTACCGCCTCCTGACCGAGACGCGGCCGCCCACCGAGTACTTCCCGGCGTACCGGCAGGGCGAGTTCGCGTAGGACGTGATGTTCGCCAGAGACGCTGCGGCATACGTGAGGCCCGGGTTGACCCGCCTGGGGTACTACTCGAGGCCCGCGTTCCTGATCATCGGCACGCAGAAGGGCGGCACGGTCGCTCTGCGGAAATATCTTGCCCGGCACCCGAACATCGTACCCGCGAAGAAGAAAGAGATCGGCTACTTCGACCAGGACATATCATACCGCAGGGGGGACTGCTGGTATCACGGCCAGTTCCCACTGCCGCATCGACTTGGGCGCCACGGGGTCACCTTCGAGGCCACGCCGGAATACCTGTACTATCCGAAAGCAGCACAACGAATCTTCTCATATGATCCGGCCCTGAAGCTCATAGTGCTTTTGAGAGAGCCTGTGGGGCGCGCCTTTTCGGCCTGGAACATGTTTCGAACCCTGCGCTATGAGCACCCCGACTCCCTGCGGGCGATCTTGCCAGACTGTGATCCGGTACTCCGGGGATGGATCAGTCAGATGCTGTCCAGCGACTCCTTCCCTGACTTCAGTCAGGCCGTCCGGGATGAGTTAGACGGGACACTCTCCGCGAGTGCAGCGCTCGAGCCCAGCTATGTACGGCGTGGCCTCTATCATGAGCAGTTGCTTCGATACCTGAAGTGCTTTGGCCGCGAGCAGATTCTGGTACTCGATAGTGCGCGCCTGAAAAGGGACCTGGGCAATGTGCTTCCCGAGGTCATTCGATTCCTCGGCTTGCCGGAATACGGGGCATTGCCGGCGGATCTACCGTTGCTCCACGTTGGCGAGTACGAGCAACCGATGGCTGACGACACTCGAGGGCTCCTTCGTGAATTCTACGAACCGCACAACGACAAGCTCTATGAGTTGCTCGGACGTGACCTTGGCTGGTAGCAAGGTGGGCTAGCGCGATGTACACGAAATCCGCCGCGTACTACGATCAGTTGTATCAATTCATGGACTACGCGGACACGGCAGACCGCGTGCGCGAGCGCATCCTGGAGCAGGTCCCGGCGGCTCGAACGCTCCTGGACGTGGGGTGTGGTACGGGGCAGCATCTGGAGCACCTGTCGCGCACGTTCGAGGTGGAGGGGCTGGATCTCAACCCCGAGCTCCTGCGAATCGCGCGCGAGCGCTGTCCCGGGGTACGGTTCCACCAGGCCGACATGACCGCCTTCTCGCTACCCGCGAGATTCGACGTGATCGCCTGCCTGTTCAGCGCCATCGGTTACGTCAGGACCCTGGAGAACATGCGGCGCACCATTGCGACTTTCGCCAGGCATCTCAGTCCTGGCGGGCTGGTGCTGGTGGAGCCCTGGTTCACCCCGGAGAGCTTCTGGACTAACACGTTGACCACCAACGTGACCGAGCACGGCGACCGCAAGATCGTGTGGATGTACACCAGCAGACGGGAAGACCGCCTGGCCGTGCTCGACATCCACTATCTCGTGGGCCAGCCCTCGGGGGTGGACCACTTCACCGAGCGGCACGAGCTCGGACTGTTCACCCACGAGGAGTACATGGCGGCATTTCGTGATGCCGGACTGACGCCTGAGCACGATCCACTCGGCATCCGCCGCCGCGGGCTCTATATGGGCCGATCGACCGCGGCCGTATGACGGTCCACCGGCGCATCCCGCTCGAGTCGCGAGCGGAGTGGGAGGACGCCCTGGTGGGCATTCCCCACGCCTTCGCGCACACCTGGGGACACTGCCGGAGCGTGCATCTCAGCAGCAAGCTTCCCACGTTCCTGTACCGCTTCGCGGACGGAGGCGCGCGCGTGGTGTGTCCCCTCTCGGAGCGGCGCTTCGACGGCGAGCCCGACCTCGTGACTCCGTACGGGTTCGGGGGGTTCGTCGGCACCGGCGATGGCGGCGACTTTCCCGCGCGCTGGCTCGAGTTCACCGCGCGCGAGAAGTACGTGTGCGGGTACATCGGGCTGAACCCGCTGCTGCAGGATAAACGGCATTTCCAGCCGGACACCGCTTCGGCGCACAACAGCGTGTTCGTCCTCGACCTCCGACTCCCGCCCGAGCGGCTGTACGACGCGCTGGACGCGAATCGGCGCCGGCAAGTGCGGGCGCCGCTCGCCCCGGGCCACCGCATCGTCTGGGACAGGCAGCGCCTGGCGGCGTTCTTCCTCGAGACCTACCCCGACTTCATGCGTCAGGTCGGGGCGGCGTCGGTCTATCACTTCAATCCCGACACGCTGGCGTCCCTCTGCTCGCTTGATACCGTGTTCCTGATCGGCGCGGAAGTGGACGGCCGGCTCGAGGCCGTCGTGGTGTTCGGGCACACGCCCGCGGTGGGCGACTATCTCTTCGGCGTGGCCCCGCCGGCGGGCCGCCGCCACGCGGCGCACCTTCTCTGGTGCGGGATCGAGCGGCTCCGCTCCCTCGGCATTCCCGCGCTCAACCTCGGCGGGGGCGCCAGGCCGGGCGATGGCATCGCCGAGTTCAAGCGCCGTTTCGGCGGGCGGGAGCTGCCGCTGGTCGCACTCCGGGAGGTCTACCGCCCCGACGCCTTCCAGGCGCTCTGCCGGGCGGCGGGCGCCGACCCCGTCGTCAGCGGATACTTTCCTCCCTACCATTCGCCGGGACTTCATCCATGAAGCTCTCGCTCGACGATCTGGCGATCTTCGGCGGCCGACCCGCGTTCGCGGAGCCGCTCCATGTGGGCCGCCCCAACATCGGTGACCGGGCCCGGCTGCTCGAGCGGATCAACGACCTGCTCGACCGGCGCTGGCTCACCAACGAAGGGCCGTACGTCCGGGAGTTCGAGCTCCGGATCGCGGCGCTCGCCGGCGTGCCACATTGTATCGCCACCTGCAACGGCACCATGGCCCTGGAGATCGGGATTCGCGCCGCCGGGCTGTCGCAGGAGGTGATCGTGCCGTCGTTCACCTTCGTCGCGACCGCGCACGCGCTGCAGTGGCAGGGAATCACCCCGGTTTTCTGCGACGTGGACCCCGCCACCCACACGCTGGACCCCGGCCGCGTCGAGGAGCTCATCACCCCGCGAACGACCGGGATCATCGGGGTCCATCTCTGGGGACGCCCGTGCAGCATCGACGAGCTCGGCGAGATCGCGCGGCACCGCGGCCTGAAGCTGCTGTTCGACGCCGCCCACGCGTTCGGCGGCTCGCATCGAGGCCGGATGATCGGCGGGTTCGGCGACGCGGAGATGTTCAGCTTCCACGCGACCAAGTTCCTGAACAGCTTCGAGGGGGGCGCCATCGTCACCGCCGACGCCGACATCGCGGCCCGCGCGCGGATGATGCGCAACTTCGGGTTCGTGGATTACGATGACGTCCGCTACGTGGGGACGAACGGCAAGATGGCCGAGGTGGCGGCCGCCATGGGCCTCACGTCGCTCGAGAGCGCGGCCGAGTTCGTGGAGGTGAACCGCCGCAACTACCACCTGTATCGAACCGGCCTGGAGGGGATTGCAGGCGTCTCGCTCCTGCCGTACGACGAGTCGGAGCGCTGCAACTACCAGTACGTCGTCCTCGAGATCGACGAACGCGAGGCCGGCATCAGCCGCGACCTGACCCAGCAGCTCCTCCATCGGGAGAACGTGCTGGCCCGGCGCTATTTCTTCCCCGGCTGCCATCGGATGGAGCCGTATCGGTCCTACTTCCCGTCCGCCCGGTTCATGCTGCCGCAGACCGAGCGCCTGGTGCAGCGCGTCCTCTCGCTTCCCACCGGGACCGCGATCGGTCCCGAAGAGATCTGCACGATGTGCGACCTGGTCCGCTTTGCCCGGGACCATGCACCCGGGATCGCGGCCCGCTTGGCCCGACCCGAACCGGCGGCCGGCGCGCCCGCGTGAAGGCCACGGTGCTGCTCGTCACCTACAACCACGCGCCCTACGTCGCACAGGCACTCGACAGCGTGCTCGGCCAGGTGACCGACTTTCCGTTCGAGGTCATCGTCAGCGAGGATTGCTCGACCGATGAGACCCGGCGGATCCTCGAGCAGTACGCGGAGCGCCATCCCGGGCGCATCCGGCTCCTGCTGTCGGAGCGCAATCGCAACGACAACGAGGTCACCGCTCGCGGTATCCGCGCCGCCGCCGGGGAATTCATCGCCTTCCTCGACGGCGACGACTGGTGGACCGTCCCGCACAAGCTGCAGGCCCAGGTGCGCTTTCTCGAGAGCCACCCGGATTGCGCGATGTGTTATCACCCGGTGCTCCGGGTTTACCAGGACGGGAGCCGGCCGGCGCATCCGTCGCTGCCGCCGGGCGCCCGCAGCCTCATAACGCTCGAGGACGTCCTGGTCCGGTATCACGTGAACAGTTGCTCGATCGCGTTCCGGCGGGACGCGCTGCCCGAACTGCCGGAGTGGTACTACACGGCCGACCTCGCCGATTGGGCACTCGCGGTCCTGCTCAGTAGCCGGGGCGCCGTCGGCTATCTGGATGAAGTGATGGCCGCGTATCGCATCCACGGTGGCGGGGTGTGGTCGGGCGTCACGCAGGTGCAGCGGGTCGAGACGCGCCTCCGCTTCTTCGACCGGCTCGGGTCCGAGCTGGGACGGCAGCATGCCGCGGCCGTCCGGGGCGGTCGGGCCCAGGCGTATCTCGACCTGGCGCTCGCCTGGGAAGCCCAGGGCCGGGCCCGCCGAGCCGCGGCGAGCGTGGCCCGGTCGCTGCGGGCGAGTCCGGGCAATCGCTTCGTTTCCCGGACCGCCCGCCTGCGGGTGCTCGCCCGGCTGCTGCTGCCCCGAGTACGAGCGCTCGTTTCAGCCCGGCGCCGGGCCGCGAGGTGACCGCACCGGCGGTCTCCGTGGTCATTCCGACCTTCCAACGGTGCTCGTCCGTGCGACGGGCACTCGATGCCCTCACCCGCCAGACGCTCCCCTTCGATGCCTACGAGGTACTGGTCTCGATCGACGGCTCCGAGGACGGCACCCGAGAGATGGTAGCCAGTCAGCGCGTTCCCTTTGCGCTCCGGAGCGTGTGCCGCCTCAACCGGGGCCGCGCGGCCGCCAGGAACGCGGGCGCGCGGGAGGCACGCGGAGCGCTGCTGGTCTTTCTCGACGACGACATGGAGGCTTCGCCCGGGCTGCTGGCGGCTCACCTCGACGCGCAGCGCGCCGGGCAGGGACCGCTGGGCGTCGCGGTCGTCGGTGCCGCGCCGATCGTGGCACGGTCATCGTCGCCGCTGACCGACTACCTGGCCCGGGGGTTCGAGGAGCGCCTGCGGGTGCTCGCCCAGCCGGGTCGAGCCGTTCGCTTCAACGAGGCGTACACGGGGAACCTGTCGGTGCGGCGCGCGGCCCTGTTCCAGATCGGCGGCTTCGACGAGACGTTCAGTCTCTATGGACACGAAGATTACGAGTTCGCCCTCCGCCTGCTCGACGCGGGCGGACGCGTGGTATTCAGCTCGGCCGCCGTCGCGCTGCAGCACCAGGAAAAGGAGTTTCCGGCGGTGGCCCGCGACGCGACGGCGCGGGGACGGACCGCGGTGGTGTTCGCGCGCAAGCATCCGGAGGTGGTGGGCTCGCTCAGGCTGGGGACGTTCCGCGCGGGGACCCGCAAGTGGCGGCTGCTCCGGGGCGTGCTCCTCGGACTCACGCGCCTGTCCGGAAGCGTGCCGGATGCGGTCGTCCGGCTGATGGTTGGCCTGGAGCAGCGCCGCCCGCCGCGCCTGGATCGCTACTACGCGATGGCGCTGGACTACTTCTACTGGGTGGGCGCGCGAGCGGAGCAGCGGGAGTCGAGGTCGGTATGAGGCGGATCCCGATCCTGATGTATCACCAGGTGACGCCGAGGCCCGACGCCGCCTTCGCGAAGTACACGGTGACGCCGAAAACGTTCGCGGCGCAGATGCGGTGGCTCGCGATCACCGGACGTACCTCGATCACGATGGCCACGCTCGTCGAGGCTCGCCTGGGCGGCCTCGGGTGGCCGAGCCGGCCCGTGGTCATCACCTTCGATGACGGCTTTCGCGACTGTGTGGAGTTCGCGGTTCCCGTGCTCCACCGGCACCGCTTCACCGCGGTGTTCTACCTGGTCGCGGGCCTCATGGGACGGACCAGCCGGTGGATGGCCTCGGCCGGCGGCCTTCGGTTTCCCCTGGTGGATTGGACGGCCGCGCGCTCCCTCCAGAAGGCCGGGATGGAGTGCGGCGCGCATTCCGTGACGCACCCGCCGCTCGCGACCTGCTCCCCCGACAGGAGTCGCGAGGAGCTGGTCGCGTCACGCCGCATCCTCGAGGATCGGCTCGGACGGGAGGTCCAGGACTTCGCGTACCCGTACGGTTCGGTGACTCCGGGCGTGCGCACGCTGGCCGCGGAGGCAGGCTACCGCTCCGCCTGTACCGGCGAGAAGCGTCTCGCCACGGGCGAGGACGATCTCCTCCTCCTGCCACGCGTGCCGGTGTACGGCGGGGAGTCGCTGCTCGATTTCGCCTGGCGGCTGCGGACCGCGGAACGCCCGCGCCAATGGGTGCGCCGGAAGCTGCGGCCGGAAGAACACGCCTGATGCGCATCACCCGCGTGGGCGCCGGCGTCTGCCTGCTCCTCCTGTACGCGGCAGTATCCGACGCCCGCTGGAGCTACCGCGCCGTCCGTGGCTGGGCCGACAGCCGCCACGAGGACCCGATCAGCCGCGACGGCGAGCGGTTCCGCGAGCTCAGGCAGGTGCTGCCGGCCCACGGCGTGGTCGGCTATCTCAGTGGGGCGCGGCCGGACACCTTCACTACCGAGGACTTCAGGCGGTTCCTGCTGGCGGAATACGCCCTGGCCCCCCTGATCCTCATCCACGACACCACGCCCGACCTCATCGTCGGCAACTTCCCGGCCGACAGCGTGCCGTCCGCGTTGCCGGAGCGTGGGCTCAGTCTCGTGCGCGATTTCGGCAACGGCGTGTGGCTGGTCCGGCGAGCGCAGCCGTGAGCCTCGCCCTTCTGGGCTCGACAGTCGTGGCGGTCGCGACCGGATACGCCGTCCTGTGCGCGCTCTGGCCCCGCAGCGTACCGCTCCGGCCCTACCGGTGGCTTGTGCGGACACTCGCGGTGGGGGTGGGTCTCGGGCTTACCGCCGTGGGCCTGTTCTGCTGGCTGCTGCTCTTCGGCGTTCCGGGTCGGGCGCTCGTGGCCGTCGAGCTGGTTGTTCTGGCGGTGCTCGGTGGATGGTTCGCTCAGCGGCGCGGGGCGAGGGCTGCCGGCGCAGGGCCGGAAGTCGTGGACGACACGTCCTCCCTGGAGCCTTCGCGTGTCCTCGTGCTCGCGTTCGGCGTTACGCTCGTCTGCGCGGTGGCGGCGTTCGTCGGCCTCTCAGCGGCGGCGCCGCATGGCGGGTGGGACGCGTGGATGAATTGGAACCTGCGGGCGCGGCTCATCTTCCGCGGAGGCACCGGCTGGCGGGCGGCGTTCTCGCCGCTGCTCGACTGGTCCCACCCCGATTACCCGCTCCTGCTCCAGGCCTCCGTCGTCCGCACCTGGGTGTACTACGGGCGCGAGACCCTCGCGGGTCCCGCGTCGATCGCGTTTCTCTTCACGTTCGCGACGTTCGCCCTGCTCACGTCGGCGGTGGCGGTGTTCCGGGGCCGCACCCAGGGACTGCTGGCCGGACTGGTGCTGCTCGCCACTCCGTTCTTCATCTTCCACGGCATCTCGCAGTACGGTGACGTCCCGGTCGGCTTCTTTTTCCTTGCCACGCTCGTGCTGGCGGCGCTGCACCAGCGGCACGGCGAGCACACCGGCGCCTTCCTCGTGCTCGCCGGGCTCACGACCGGACTCGCGGCCTGGACCAAGAACGAAGGGATCCTGTTCCTCGCGGCCTTCGTCCTCTCGGCCGTGGTGACGGCGGGCCGGCCGGGTGACGCCCGGCGCCTCGGGAGCGAGGGGCGGGCCTTCGCCTTCGGGCTGCTCCCCCTGCTTGTTGTCGTCGGGTTGTTCAAGCTTCGTCTCGCACCGCCCAACGATCTCATGTCCGCGCTCGGCTCGGGGGAGATCCTCCACCGGGTCACCGATCCTGCACGCTACGCGCTGGTGGCGAGGTCGTTCGTCAGCGGCATCATGGGGTTCGGCGCCAACGGGCTGGTGAGCGGGGTCTGGTTACTGGTGGCGTACGGACTCTGCGTCGGAGTGCGTCCCGGGCAGGCGGGAACGCGATGGTTCCGGCTGGCCGCCGCGGCCCTCGTGCTCATGCTGGTTGGACATGCGGCAGTGTTCGTCGCGACCGCGGAGGATGTGGCGCGGCTGCTGAACAGCTCGCTGGAGCGGCTCCTGCTGCAGATGTGGCCCGCCACGCTGTTCGCCTGCTTCATGGTCCTCGCCACGCCGGGCGAGGCGTCGAGCCCCGGCGCCGCTTAGCGGGACTGCTGCCGCAGCAGTTCCGCCTCCCAGAGCCGCAGGAAGAGGCTCCCGCGCAGCGCATCATCGGACGGCGGCCCGCCCGCGTCGCCGGCCAGGCGCGCATATTCGGAGCGCGCGTGGATGAGCCACAGGAGCAGCCTCAGCGCCGGCAGGCAGCTCGGATCGAGGCCGACCGCTTCGGCGTACCGGCCGAGGCACTCGCGATAGACCGCCCCGGCGAATGTCTCTGGGTCGAGCGCTTCGCGCGAGGCGCGGAGCACGCCGTCCGCGGTGATCTTCCCGCCGAGGCCAGCCCCGAGGTACACCAGGAAGTACAGCAGATCGAGCGCTGGAGTTCCGGCCAGCTCCGCCGACTCCCAGTCCAGCACCGCGAACTGGCGGTCCGGTGCCAGGAACACGTTCCAGGGCGAGAAGTCGCGGTGCTCGCAGACCGGGTGCAAACCCTCGAGCCGCGACAGCACGCGACGCCCTTCGGCGAGCTGCCGGGCGCTCAGCACCTGCCCGAAGGTGCGCTCGAACTCCGCCCACTCCTCCGCCACCACCCGACCTGCCCCGGGCGCGCCGCTCTGCCGGGAGCAGAGCGCCAGGCCGATCAGCCAGTCCGTCGCCTGCAGGGCGTACGCCCGGTAGTTTCGCCGATTCAGAACCGAGAGAAGCGGCACGCCTCGGAGAGCGGTCTCCCCGACAGCCGCAAGGGTATGATCGTCCACGCTGAAGACGACCCGTGGCTTTCGGAGCGGGCTGGCGGCGCAGGACGCCTGGAGCGCGCGCAGAATCTTCGCTTCGCGCATGAGCCCGGGAGCCGCCCCCGATGCCCGCGCCATCTTTACGACAAGGCGAGGATCGCGGTCGGAGCCCGTGAAGACGAAGCCCGCGACCTTGCTCAGGCTCCGCGGCCCTCCGGTGAGCAGCATGAGCGAGAGCGCGTCCGGCTCACCCGGAAACCCCCAGCGGGCCCACTCGCGCCGGATCGTCCCGAAGAACGCCGGCTCCGGAAATTGACCTCCCGGTGCGCCGGGTTTGCGGGCCACCGTCGAGAGCGTTCCCGCCATGCCCGCCCGGCCGCCGAGCGTGACCAGCGTTCGCAGCACTCGAGCCACCGGCCGGCGAGCACGAGCGGGGAGCTCACGCTCGAAGTATCGAGCGGCGCTCGGACTCTCCAGCGGAAGCCAGATGCTCGCCCGGCGGGCGGAACGCCAGGCGAGGTACGAGCGGGGATGCTCGAGGCCCGCGGCGCGCAGGAGGCCAGCGAGCCGGCGGCGGCCGCCGGGGCCCGGCCTGAAGCACTCGATGTAGCAGACTCCGCCCGGCCGGAGCGCGGCCGAGGCGGCGAGGAGCATAGGGAGGTCGGGACCGGCGAGGACCGCGAGGTCGCAGTCGGCAGCTCCGGATCCGGCGGCGACCATCTCCTCGGCCACCAGCGCGACTCCCCGGCGGAGCTCGCCATCCGCGAAACACACGGCCCGCCGCACTCGGGCCGCGGGAAGCAGGAAGCGCCAGTCCACCCGGCGCAGCAGCGGATTGAGCAGCGCCTCCGGCAGGTCAGGCGCGGGCACGGCGCCTTGCGTGCCGGTCGAGGAGCTCCTCATAGGCGCCGGTCACCTGGGCGATCATCCGGCCGGCGGAGAATTCCCTGCACGCGCGGCTGCCGCCAGCCTCACCCATGTGCGCCGCCCGGTCCGGGTCCGCCAGCAGAGCTCGGACGGCATCACGAAGCGCGGATGCGTCGCCGGGCGCAACCAGCAGGCCGGTCTCGCCATGCAGCACGGCTTCGTCGGTGCCTCCGACCGCGGTGGCGACGACCGGCCGACCGGCCGCCATCGCCTCGAGCACCGAGAGCGGGAGGCCTTCGTACAACGAGGGAAGCACGAAGAGATCGCAGAGGGCGAGCAGCTCCGGGACGTCCTCCCGGTGCCCGAGGAAGCGAACGCGGTCGGCGATGCCGAGCGCGCGCGCCTGGGCCTCCAACCGCGGCCGCTCGGGCCCTTCCCCGGCCAGGAGAAACAGCGCATCGGGGATCTCCGCGGCCGCCGCGAGAAGGTGCACATGCCCCTTCTGGGCATCGAGGCGAGCGATCGTGAGCACGAGCGGCCGGTCGCGATCACCGGTGAGCGACGCCCGGAGGCGCGGGTTGGGAGGGCGCCGGAAGTGATCCACGGCGACGCCGTTCCGAATCACGCCGAGCTTCCGCTCGGGCACTCCGGACCTCGCCCGCATCCGACGCGCCACCCCATCCGACACGGCGAGATAGCGATCCACGCACGCGGTGACCATCCGCTGGTTGATGCGCTCCCGCCAGTCGCCCGTTGCGTCGTCCAGGAGGTGCGCGGTGGCGACCACCGCGGGCACGCGGCTGATCGCGGCACCAAGCAGCCCGTACTTGCCCGTCAACGGCGCGGGCAGATGGGCATGGAATACCGCGGGGCGCTCCGTTCGAAGGATCCGGACGAACTCGCGCAGGCCACGGCCCAGGTGCTGCCGCCTGGAGAGGCGGGGCACCACGCGGCATTCCACGCCCAGTGCGCGCGCGCCTGCCACCAGCCGAGCGAGTCCCGGTTCGGTGTGGTGCAGAAGCACCGGGCGCCAGCGCGCCCGGTCCAGTCCGCCGAGCAACTGGAGCATCACCTGCTCCGCCCCGCCGAAGCCGTTACTGTCGCTGAAGTGAACCACCGTGCTCGTCACCGGGAGACGCCGTACTGCCGGTAGAATCGGTTCTGGAACTGCACCCAGGCGGCGAGTCGCTCCCGACCCTCGCGCACGGCCGCCGGATGACTGGCGGCGAGGTTGGTCGTCTCGTGGGGATCGGCGTCCAGATCGTAGAGCGCCGCGTGATCGGCGATCGCGTCATAGATGAGCTTGCGTGATCCGTCCCGGTACGCGAACAACCCTGAATATGGGCCGAAGAGATACACCCGTCCCGTGCGATGCGGATCGAAGAGGCTCCGGCCCTGCCATTCGGCGGGCAGCCGATACCCAAGCAAGTCCAGGACGGTGGGGGCGATGTCGATCGTGCCGCCGATTGCGGAGTCGCTCTCGCCGTGAAACAACCGAGGGTTGATGAGGAGCAGCGGAACGTGCACTTCCTCCTCGTACAGATACCGGTGAAACGAATTGCCGTGCTGCCCGAAGGCCTCGCCGTGATCCCCCAGGACGACCACCAGCGTAGAGTCCAGTTGGCCCCGCTGCTCCAGTCCCTGAAGCAGCGTGCCCAGCGCCTTGTCGGTCTCGCGGAGCGCGCGGAGATAGCGCGCGTAGCGGACGTCCTGAGAATCGGAAGGCTGCTGTCCCGCTGGGCCGGCCGGCGGTTTCAGCCGCTCCTCGCCGCCGCTCGGCGCGAGGTAGGGGAAATGGGTCTGATAGGTCCAGAGGACGGCAAAGAACGGCCGCGCGGAGTCCCGGCCGATCCAGTCCGTCAGCTTGCGGACCATGCACTCGTCGTACGGCGAAGTGCTGCCGGGCGTGGCCGCACACGGGCCCGAACTGGCGTCCTCCACCAGATCAAACTGCTGGTGAGCCAGGAACACGTCGGCTCCCTGGAAGCCGACGTCTTCGGCGTTGATGAACGCCGTCCGGTAGCCCTGTGCCTTCAGCTCACCACTGAGCGAAGGCAGCGCGATGTCGGGGTGCTCACGCGTGAGCACGCGGAACGAGTGAGGCGGATAGTCGGCGAGCAGGAGCGCCACGAGCGAATGGGTGGTGGAAGGCTGGTGAGCGTAGAAGTTCAGGTAGCGTCTCGCGGAGCGCTGATAGCGCTCCAGCTCGGGCATGCGCCCCGAGTCCGCCGCTCCGAACCCCCAGAGGTACTCCGCACCCACGGACTCGAGGACCACGACGATGACGTTCCGCACGCCGGCCTTGCGGGCGCGCGCCGTGAACGGCGTCGAGGTGACCGAAGCTCCCCGGGCGCCGGCGGTGAGAAAGTCGTCCGGCCCGATACGGGTCGGCATCCGGGCGAGCACCGGGTTGTCCCCGGCGTCGAACACCGATGCCACCAGCGCGACGACCGGATTTTCCAGGCTGGCGGCGCTCCAGTTGCCGCTGCCCCGCCAGGCCCAGCCGAGTGCCAGGTAGCTCACGCACGCGCCGATTGCGGCGGCGGCGGTCCATGGCCGCGCCCCCGTCCCTGACAGCACCCGGCCTCCGACCCGCGCCAGCAGGGATGACGCCAGCAGCAGCCCGAGACACGCGGCGAGCACCGTAGCCACCCAGCTCCAGGAAAGCAGCGCGGCCAGGGCGGTATAGGTGTCCATGCTGCGCATGAAATGCGAGTAGTAGAGCCATTGATAGTTCACCGGGCGCCCGAGCTCGGCGACGGCTCTCACGTTTACGAACCCGAGAATCAGCGAGAGGCAGGCGGCCACGACGAACATCCGGGCGATCAGGCGCTGGAACCGGGGCTGGCGGGTCACCAGCGTGCAGAGCACCAGGAAGACGCCGGTCAGGGCAACGACGTAGGCGAGATCCGAATAGGCGACACCGGGGAGCGCGCGGAGGATCCTCCCGGGCGAGTGCAGGTCCGCGCGGGTGAACACGATCTTGGCGCGCAGCGCGACCAGCACGAGGGCCAGCACGATTGCGGTGCAGCAGATCTGGAGGAGGGGACCGGCCACGCGGCGGGGTCGGTGCCTCACGGTGCCCGCTCGCGGCTGGTGAGCGCCTGACCAGGCGCTGTCATGAGATGAGTGCCCGAGGCGAGATTCGAACTCGCACGGGGTTGCCCCCGGTGGATTTTGAGTCCACTGCGTCTGCCGTTCCGCCACTCGGGCCGGTATGCGCGTCCGGAACGAAAGCTAACACTCGGCCGCCCCCCGGCGCTCGGGCAGAGCCGCTGCCTGCCGCGTCACCGCGGCTGCAAGGACGCATACAGTCGCTCGAAGGCCGCCAGCGGAGCCTCCCAGCCCAGTGCGGCCAGCGCCCACGCGCGTGCCCGCGCGCCCAGCGCCGCCCGCCGGTCACGGCACTGGAGCAGCTCGATCGTGAGCCGGGCCAGCTCCTCGTCGGTCCGCCCGATTCGCACCTGCCGGCCATCCTCGACCTCGAGTCCCTCGAGCGCGAGCGGTGTCGCCACCACGGCTTTCCCGCCGGCCAGCGCCTCCATGACCTTCACCCGCATGCCCCCACCAGTCGAGAGCGGCGCCAGCACCACCGCGGCGCGGTCGAGGTAGGGGCCCACGTCGGGCACGCTGCCGGCGACGAGGATACCCGCCGATTCGCGTCCTGACCATCGGGCCGGCGGATGGGCCCCCACGACGCGGAGCACCGCGCCCGGACAGGCGGCACGCACGCGGGGGAGGACGACGTGAATGAGCCGCTCCACCGCCTCGATGTTGGGCGAGTGGGTGTAGTTCCCGACGAAGAGCAGCTCCGCTGCCGCTCCCGCGGCGTCGAAGGCGCGGACAGCCGGCGCAAGGGCAAGGGGAATGCACTCGATCGGCGTAGCACCGGCGAGCGGCGCCAGTGCCGCCGCGTCCCGCCGGGTGAGCGCGACCACCGCCTGGACCCGCGCCATGACGCCGCGCTCGTAGCGCTCCCAGGCCCGGCGCTCGAGCGCACCCGTGAACCGCGCGAGGCCAGGCCGGTAGCTCGCTCGATCACGGGCCGCGGCGGCACCGGGCTCGAGCTGCCTCAGCACGCGCGGCGCGCGGCAGCCGGCGAGCGCGGGCAGGTAGGCGCCCATGAGGTGGTATTCGAGCTGGACGATGTCGGGCTGGAAGCTCCGGGCGGCATCACGTACGGCCGCGGCGAACGCCTCGCTCGCGCTCCCGGTGACCATGGCGGGCGTGCCCCGCACCAGCGCCGCCGCCACCCGGGCGCGTCGGCCGAAGCGGCTCAGGGCACTTCTCGCCGCGGGCCGAGGGACCTCGCGCACGATCTCGCAGCGCTCGAGTAGCGCGGAATCGGCCGGAGGCTCCGCCGCGCCCCGCAGGCACACGAGCGCAACCCGGTGCCGCTCGGCGAGCCGCACCACCAGCTCGGCGATGGCCCGGCCGCCTCCGTGGCTGCCGTCGCGCCGGGGCGCAAACGGGGCGAGAAACAAGAGCCGCAAGGTCGTTCCGGGTGTGGCGGGGGTCCGGGAGAGTGCCGGGATGAGGATTATAGCCGCGCTCGGCTCGCAACGCAGGGCCGGGGATACCGCTGCGCTGGTGGCGCGGGCCGCTACCAAGCCGCAGGTGATGAAGCTGGCGCGAGGCCGGCGCTGTCCTCCTCATCGAACGCGAACTGTCCTCCCGAGCGAACGCGAACTGTCCTCCCGAGCGAACGCGAGGGATCTTGCCGGGAGTGGGTCGAGCGTGGCTGGCAAGATCCCTCGCGTTCGCTCGGGAGTGACAGTGCTCGATAGTGCCGACGGGCGCCGTATCACGGACGCTCACAAAGCCCATGAACAGGGCCGCTCAAGTTATTGCAGGATTGAGATTTCGGGATCAGACTTCAAGTCATCCGACACACCGACCGCTAAAGATGTACGCCCCTCCCCAACACCGCGCGACCGCTACCCGCCCCTCCGACTCGATCCCCTCAACGCTCCCCTCCCGCAGCACCCCCACGTATATTCACCGCGGCGACCGCATCGCGCAGCCACCCCACCCTCAGCCGGTTACCCCGTGCCTCTGGTGCCCCGCCACTTCCACCCCTGGCACGACATCCCCACCGGCCCCACGCCCCCGGCGGAAGTCACCGCCGTGATCGAGATCCCCACCAACGAGCGCAACAAATACGAGCTCGACAAGGAGCTCGGCGTCTTCCGCCTCGACCGCGTCCTGCACAGCGCGGTCCATTACCCGGGCGACTACGGCTTTCTCCCCCGCACCCTCGGCGACGACGGCGACCCGCTCGACGTCCTCGTCCTCATGACGATCCCCGTCTTCACCGGCTGCCTGGTGAACGCCCGTCCGATCGGCCTCTTTCACCTGGTGGATCGGGGTGCCGCGGACGAGAAGGTCCTCGCCGTGCCCACGGGCGATCCCTACTCCGAGGGCCTCAACGACATCGGCGACATCCCCCGGCATCATCTCAAGGAGATCGAGCACTTCTTTCAGGTGTACAAGGACCTCGAGGGGACCCGCACGGAGACGCGCGGGTTCGAAGGAGGGGCAGCAGCGCGGGAGGCGATCACCCAGGCAATGGGGAGCTACCTCGAGAAGTTCGGCGGCTGAGCCCGGGCGGCCGCGGCCTCATTCCGCGGCCGCGGACTCGCCGTAGGCGTAGTAGCGCATGCCGTCACCCGCCACCTTCCCCTCCGGATCGTTGAGTACGGCCCCGATGACGTTCCCGCCGGCATCGCTGAGCTGCTGACGCGCGCGGTCGACCGCGTCGCGATCGGTGTGCGCGGCGCGGACCACGAGCATCACGTCGTTCGCCACCGGCGCGAGAATGACGGCATCGGCGCTTGCGAGCGCCGGCGGCGTGTCGAGGATGATCACGTCGAACTCGCTGGCCAGCTCGCCCAGCAGGGTCCGCATGGCGCTCGCCTTGAGCGTCTCCGCCGTGCTCCGCCGGACGGTGCCGCACGGCAGCAGCCAGAGCCCGGGGCTGCTCGTCTCGCGGATGTTCCGGAAGCTGGGCGGGCGCTGGGCGCCGCCCGGCGCGGCGGCCGCGGGCCGGTGGCCGTTCCCGTTCCTGCTCCCGTTTCCATTGTGTAGGGCGTCCGGCGGCTCCGTGGCCGCGGGCTCGTGCTGCCGAGCGACGTCGGGGAGCATGCTGTAGGCGTGCTCCATCGGCCGGCGCTCATCGTCGGGACGCGGGTCCTGCTCCTCCATGGTGGTGGGGCGGAGGAGATCCACCAGTCCGGGCGCCCGCGACACCCGGAACAGCTTGTGCAGCCGCGGTCGCCTGAGGTCGCAGTCGATCAGCAGCACCCGGGCGCCCTCCCTGGCGAAGGTGACCGCCAGGTTCGCCGCGACCATCGTCTTGCCCTCGAGCGGGGCGACGCTGGTGACCAGGATCGTCCGGGTCGAGTCGCCCCAACCCTGCGTCAAACTGCTGTAGAGCAGCCGGAACGCTTCCGCCCCCACCGACGGCCAGACCGTCGAATCGGTCACGAGACCGCGCGGCCGGCGTGCCGGGTCTCCGGTCGCGCCCGCGGTCCCGCCGAGCGCCAGCGCTTCCTCTCCGGCGATCACCTCCATGACGGGAGGAATGACGCCCAGCCCGCGGACGTGGAGCACCTCCTCCAGTTCCTCGGGTCCGCGGATCGAGTGGTTCTTGAGCTCGAGCAGCAGGGAGAGCACGGTGCCCAGCACGAGACCGAAGACGAGTGCCAGGCCCACCTTGAACCACCACGGCACGCCGGTGGGCAGGTAGGGCAACGTCGCGAGGTCCACGATCTCGACGTCGGCCGCCGCCAGCGCTTCCGACATCCGGGCCTTCTGATACTCCAGCCGCAGTTGGTTGGAGAAGTCGGCCAGCGCCGACACCCGCTGTCCCAGCCGCGCTTCCTCCGCCTGCAGCACCGGCAGGGTCGCGATCTCGTCGGCGCTCCTGGTGCGGAGATCCTGCAGGGCGGCGAGCCGATCCTTGATCGAGGCCATTCGGGCGCGGACGGCGTGGGTGAGCTCCCCCTGTGAGGCGGTGACCATCTGCCGGAGCTGCAGCACGTCGGGATTGGTCGCGGAGCTCTGGTACGGTCCGCTCGTCAGCGAGTCGAGCCGTGCCCTGTAGGTCAGGAGCTGCTGGAACACCTTGCCGACGATCGGGTCGGTCGCGATCTCCGGCGAATAGGCCAGGGTGTACAACTGTTCGGTGCGGCTGCTGTCGTCCGCCGCCTCCAGCCGGGTGAGGAGCGAGCCGAACACCCGACGGTCGGCCTGCAGCTCCCCGCGCCGCGCGTCGAGGTTCATCAGATCGACCTGCTGCCGCGCCAGCTTGTCGGCCGAGTTGGCCAGGCGGCCCCGGCTTCGGAACCCGGTCAGGCCTTGCTGGGCCTGGCCGAGCTGGCGATCACTCTCCTGGAGCTGGCCCTCGAGGAAGATGCGCCGCCGCCGCGCCTCCTCCTGCGACGAGTTGATGGTCGAGGCGTAGAACGTATGGACCACCTGATTGGTGACCGCCTGCGCCAGCCGCGGATCGGTATCGATGTAGCGCACTTCGAGGGCGTCGGTGCCGGTGACGGGAACGACGGCGAGCTGGGCCAGCACCTGGTCGATGGCGATGTCCCGCGGAATGATCGCGAGCGCCGCGCCCGACACATCCGGTGCTTTGCGCACCGTGAAGTGGGCCCCCGCCGCCACGATCGGCCGGCCGTACGCCTCGCGGCGGAAATCCTTGCCGTGCCACACGGCCAGCGAGTCCGGCCCGAAAAAGAGCCGGAGCGTATCCGCCTTGGCTTCCGGGTCGACCCGGACCCCGCTGAGCGGGATCGAAGGCTGCGCCAGCGGCTGCAGCAGGGAGAAGGTCGGCGCCGGCCGCAACTGGAGGCCGAGCGAATCCACGACCGCTCCGATGACGCTCCGGCTCCGCACTCGCGGCACCAGCGAGTTGACCAGGATCACGTGGCGGTCGTCTACCGGCGAGACCGGGTCGGCCGCCGGTGCGATCACCCGCCGGTCGCCCATCAGGCGCAGGACCGCGTTGGCCCGGTAGAGCGCCGGCTGCCGAAAGGCGATGAAGGCGAACGTCGTCGTGAACGTGGTGACCACCAGCATGAGGGCCAGGTGGCGGTGAACGGCCGTCAGGATCCGACCGAGGGCGATCGCTCCCCGCGTCTCGACCTCGTAGCCCGCGGGCGCGGGGAGCCGTCCCGACCGCGACGGCGGCTGGACCTCTGGGCCTGCGGGAGCTTCGTCGGACATTGAGACCCTTGCCTCTCGTGGAAGTCGCCCTACTTACGATTGATCCCGAGCTCCAGCATCGGGGTCGGTGGGACCGACCGCAGCCTGGCTCGCCCCTGTGACACTCCGAGCTCCAGCAACTCGCCGACACCCTGCACCCATTCACCCAGCGCGGGACCGGGATCACCCCGTCGCCACGCCTCCAGCCGGGTGCCGCGGGGCTGGCGGCGGAACAGTTCCGCGATCCCCTGCAGCCGCGTGGGATACGCACCAGGAAAGCCGGGTGGCGCCCCGTGCAGGATGGTGAGAAACCGCTTGATGTCGCCCCACAGCCACCGGAGCGTGACGCCCGACTGGTACTCCATCGCGCTGGCGACCCGCTTCCCGTCCAGGAGCTCTACCCACGCTTTCGGCACGTCGAGCCCCGCGTCCACGGCAAGCTGCGTCGAGCCCCAGAATCGCCCGTTCACTTCCATCAGACAGGGGTTTGGGCCGCCGCCGTCTCGAAACTCCACCATGACCGGTCCATGCCAGCGCAACCGGGCCAGCAGGCGCACCACCGGATCGCGGAGCCGCGGCTCCAGCGGAATCGATCGCCGCAGACTGCTGCCCGATCCGCTGGGCCGGACGTCGCGCAGCCGCTCGTGGGCATACAGGGCGATCGGACGACCCCGGTCGCACAGGCCCGACACGCCCCTGCCTGTGCCGGCGACGTACTGCTGCAGGATCGGCCAATGCGGACCCTGCCGGTTGGCGCGTACCGCCGCCGGCAGCTCCAACGGGCCGGCGACGTAGGCGGCGCCGCCGCCGCGCATGAGCGTTCCGTTGACCAGCGCCTCGCTGAAGCGCGTCTTGACGACGCACGGGTATCCCAGCTCCTCCGCATGCCTGGCCGCCTCTGCCTCGGAGGAGGGCAGCCGCGTGGCCGGGATGGCGACGCCGCTCGCCTGCGCCGCCTGCAGCGTCCGCGCCTTGTCGAACGCGCCGAGCAGGATGGCCGGCTCGGGGCAGCCCACCCGGATCCCGGCCGACTCCCAGGCGTCCCGCTCCGCGTTGCACAGCAGGCAGGAGCGCTCCGTCATGGGGAGCACGATGGCCACGCCGCTCTCCGCGGCCCACGCGCGGAGCTCCGCGAACCCGGCGCCGGTCTCGCCGCCGATCCGGCGGTGACCCGCCGCCCAGCGCGACCAGGCCGCGAGCGGGAGCCGCCGCCGGCTGGCGACCAGCACCTCGTAGCCCGCGCGGCCGAGCGACCTCACGCATGCCAGGGCCTGATTGGTCTGCCCGTCGAGGACCAGAATCCGCGGCAAGCTCACGGGCATCCCTCCGACGCGCGGCGTCGCTACCGGCTGAGCGCCACCCGGGCCGCGGGCCGCGGTGACCTGGAGGAGCGCAGGAAATGATTCCGGATCCCCCGGAGGTAGCCGACGCCGTAGCTCAGGTGCATCGTCGGAAACACCAGGGCCAGCGCCAGCGCCCCGCGCGCGCCCAGTCTCCGCGCCGACCGCAACGACACCACACCGATCAGGAGGCCATACGTCGCCAGCACGGCCCCGAGCGCGACGCCCGCATCGGGCCACCAGAGCGCCGCGGCCAGGAATCCGGCCACGCCGAGGATGAAGAGCGCCGGCACCAGTTGGCGGACCGTGAGGATCTTCCCGGCCTTTCGGGCCACCAGCGGCTTGAAATAGCCGTATTGGTACATCATCCGGGCGAGCTGGCGCAGCGACTTCCGCGCGTGATAGCCGGAGGTGAGGTCGGGCAGCAGGAGAATCCGCCCGCCGTGATTCAGCAGGCGCGCGTTGAACTCCACGTCCTGCGCCCGCTCCAGCTCCTCGTCGAAGTATCCGATGCGGTCGAACAGCGTTCGCTGCCAGCAGCCGAACGGCACGTGGTTGACCCAGCGTCGGACCGTCGTTCCGATCCGGAAATGGGAGTTGCCGACGCCCAGCGGGTGGGAGAGGCCGGTCGCGATCGCCGCGGCGACCGGCGTGCCGTCGGCCGGGAGCGTGACGACGAGCGTCCCGACGTTTTCCGCACCGGTCTCCTCCCGCGCCGCGACCAGCCGTCGCAGATAGTCCGGCGGGTACATGGCGTGGGCGTCCATCCGCACGATGATCTCTCCCCTGGACGCGTGGATCGCCAGGTTCATCCCGCAGGGCGTGGTCCCCTTCGGATTGTCGATCATCGTGATCCGGCTGTGGATGGAGACGTACTCGCGGATGACCTCGCGCGTGCCGTCGTCGCTCATCCCGTCCGCGATGACGACCTCGAGCCGCTCCTGGGGAAAGTCACTGGCCAGGATCGAGTCGAGGCACGCGCCGATGTACTGCTTCTCGTTCCGGCACGGGATGACGATCGATACGAACGGGCCTTCGCCGCTGGTGGTGGTCAGAATGCCTCCCGCGCTCGCTGGCTCACGACGTAGCGATACAGTGGCGGCACGCTCCGGCGGGCGACGGCCTTGAGCCGTCGCGCCGCCAGCGCGCCGGTCCAGCCGCGGAACCGGGCGAGCTGCCCTACGCGGGACGGCGGCGTGCCCTGCTTCACCATGTACCGGCCGAACACGCGGCAGCCGCGCACCATCCAGGGCCGGAGCCGCGGCTCGACGGTGAACAGGAAGCGGAACCCCGCCTCCGCGCCCGTCTCGAGCACCGCCGGGGAGATCTCGCCGCCGGGCACCGATGCGGTCTCGCAGGGCGCACCGATCAGGTCGGCGATGAGCGCCGCGCTGGTGCGCCACTCCGCCAGCATCGCCGCGGGCGAGAGCTCGCGGAAGATGTCGGGATGGGTATGGGAGTGGCTCCCGATCACGTGCCCGCACCCGTGCAGATAGCGGATGCCTTCCGCGTCCAGGAACGTGGCGGTGCCGATCCGGCTCGTGACGATGAAGAAATGGCCCCGCCAGCCTCGGCGGCTGAGCTCGTCGGCCGCATCGAGCGCGCTCCGGCCGCCGTCGTCGAACGTGAGGAGCAGATGCCGGGCGGCCGCGCCGTGCTCCAGCTCCGCCACGCAGCGGGGCGACCATGGACTGCGGGCGATCGCCTCCAGGTGGTCGTTGAACGCGCGCGGCGACAGCCTGAACGGCACCGCGCCCCGCCGTTGAAAGCCGGTGGAGCGTGGATCGTCGGTGACCTCATGGAAGCAGAAGCTGGCGATTTCCAGGCTCAATGGGCGCCTCGCCGCGTGAGGACCGCCGGCACCGTCCGCCACAGGATCGAGAGATCCGCGCCGAGCCTCCACCGTCGCACATACCCCAGCTCGATGTCGGCGCGCTGGGGATAGCCCACGCTGCTCCGGCCGGTGATGGCCCAGGCGCCGGTCATGCCGGGCTTCACCGAGAGCAGCACGCGGCACTTCCCACCGTACTCGTTCAGCTCGTCGGGCACGACCGGCCGTGGCCCGATGAGCGACATGTCGCCCCGGAGCACGTTCCAGAGCTGGGGCAGCTCGTCGAGGCTCGTCTTCCGCAGGACGCGGCCCACCCGGGTGATGCGCGGGTCCTGGCGGTCCGGAAGCTTGTAGTTGTGCTTCACGTACTCCGAGAACAGCGCGGGGTCGTTGCGCAGCAGTTGCTCCGCGTCCACCCGCATCGTGCGGAACTTGAGACAGCGGAAGGAGCGCCCCCACGCGCCGACGCGGCGATGGCGGAACACCACCGGCCCGGAGCTCTCCAGCCGGATGGCGAGTGCGATCGCCCCGAGAAGCGGCGCGGCCAGCGCGAGCCCGAGCGTCGCGCCCGCGATATCCGCGAGCCGCTTGACGAGCTGTTGCAGGGTGCGGCTGACGGGACTCGCCAGGGACAGCAGGGGCGGTCCGTGGCGCCGGATCCAGCGCGGCCGCGGGGCGGGTCCCCGGCGGGGGCGGCCGAGCGAGACGAGATCGCACGCCATGGCGTTGATCGCGTCCACGACGACGTCGAACGACCGGTCGTGAAGCGGGCCGCAGCACAGCATGACCGTGTCGGCGTCGCAGCGCCGGATCGCATGGCAGAGCGCCTCGAGCGCACCCTGCTCGCGCAGCTCCAGGGGGTCGAACGCTCCGCGGATCGAGTACAGCCGCCGGTCGGCCACCGCGGGATGGCGATAGGCGCGGGGGATGTCGCGCTCGCCGGCCACCAGCAGCACTCTGGCGGCACGGAGCCGGCGTGGGGTCAGGATCCGCCGTCCGGTCTCCGCGGCCGCGTACGCGGCGATGAGGCAGAGGGCCAGCAGAGCGGTGAGGACGAGATCGCTCTCGGCCAACAGGGGTGCGGAGCCTTCCCAGAGCGCCGTCCACGCGGGCAGGTTCACCACCAGCACCGCCGCGACGGTTCGCCGTGCCATCGCCTCGTGGAGATCGGTCACCCCGTACGCCCTCAGCACCACCAGCGAGAGCATGACGACGAACGGGAACCTCAGACCCAGCAGGGCGCCGTGAGGCAGCAGTTGGTGCAGGGCCTGGCCGAAATCCTGTGGCGCCCAGGGTGCGAGCCGCATGGTATCGACCAGCCGCACGAACAGGGCGAGCACGAGGAGGTCGGCCGAGAGCAGCAGGCCGAGCCGCGTGCCCGTGCGCGCCAGGTGCCGGCCACCGAGCCACGGGGCAGGCCCGACCCTGCCGTCATCGGTCGGTCGCTTCCTGCGAGAGATCACGGCTGAAGGGGCGGAGGCCACGGCGAGCGCTTTCGTCTGGCGCGGACGGTCCCGACCCGACGACGAACTGGGTCGAGGACGCGGGACCGACCGTACGGTATCGAGTGATGGCGCGACGGCATGCATTCACGGGTCGAGCAACTCACGAGGTACGCGTCGGTATTTAGGGGTCGCCCGGGCGGAGTGCCATAGGTTGGTTTTGCCTATGGATTTCGGCTCGCGGAGGACGCACACTTTGCCACCTGGTCAAGTCAGAATCGAAAGCATCCCACCGCCGGAGCGGCTGCTCCGGCTCACGTGCAAGGCACCCCTGGATCGCGCATGAAGGCTGGCCATGTGGGGCTGACCCGCCGCACCCTGGGCGGCCTGGTCTGGATGGGCTCCGGGAAAGCGGCGTTCACGCTGCTCCAGTTGCTGGTGCTGAGCGTGCTCGGGCGCCTGCTCACTCCGGCGGATTTCGGCGTCGTGAGCGCGGCGGTCGTGGTGATCGGGCTCTCCACGATCGTGTCCAACCTGGGCCTCGGGCCCGCCCTCGTTCAGCGTCCCGAACTCGAGCAGCGCCATCTGGACACCGCGTTCACTGCGTCGATGGCGCTGGGCATCGGCCTCGGCGCCATCGTGTGGCTCGCCGCGCCGCTCGCGGCCGACTTCATGCGCATGCCCGGCATGACGCCGGTGCTCCGAGCCCTGGCCTGGGTGTTCCCCATCAACGGACTGGGCACAGTGGCGGGATCGCTGCTCGCCCGCGATCTGGAGTTCTCCTGGCTCGCAATCCGTGACGTGATCACCTACGGCCTGGGCTACGGTCTCGTGGGCATCGGCACTGCCCTGTTGGGCTGGGGAGTGTGGGCGCTCGTGGCCGCGCAGCTCGCGCAGGCCGCGCTGAAAAGCGCCGTCCTGCTCGCCAGGCATCCGCCGCCCAGGCACCTGGCGCTCCAGCGCCAGGCGTTCAAGGATCTGGCGTGGTTCGGCGGGGGTTTCACGGTGGCCAGACTGGCCAACTACGCGGCCGTGTACGGGGACAACGTCGTCACGGGCCGCTTTCTCGGGCCGGCCGCCCTGGGGTACTACGGGCGGGCGTACTCGCTGATGTCCGCGCCGGCGTATGCCTTCGGCACGGTACTCGATGCCGTGCTGTTCCCCGCCATGGCGAAGGTGCAGGACGACTCGCGTCGGCTGGCCGCGGCCTACCTGCGCGCCGTGGCCCTCATCGCGCTCCTGGTCCTTCCGCTCTCCGCCGCTCTCATCCTGCTCGCGCCCGAGGTGGTCCGCGTAGCGCTCGGCCCGCGCTGGGGCCTGGCGGTGGCCCCGTTCCAGATCCTCGGCATCGGCATGCTGTTCCGGACGAGCTACAAGATGAGCGACTCGATCGCCCGCTCCACGGGCGCCGTGTACCGGCGCGCGTGGCGGCAGGTGATCTATGCCGCGCTCGTGGTGGTCGGCGCCTGGGTCGGGCAGCACTGGGGCATCGCCGGAGTTGCGTGGGGGGCGCTCGCGGCCCTGACCGTGAACTTCGTGGTGATGGCGGCGCTGAGCCTCGACGTGGCCCGGATCACCTGGACCGACTTCTGGGTGGCGCACCGCCCGGCCGTGCTGCTCACCCTGGTCTCCTTTCCGCCGGTCTGGCTGGCTACGAGGAGCGCGCGCACGCTGGGCCTTCCCGCGCTCGGCGTCCTGAGCCTCGCCGGCGCGACGCTGCTGCTGGTCTGCGGCGCGCTCGTCTGGGGCGCGCCGTCCCGCTTCCTCGGCGCCCACGGAGAGTGGATGGTCAAGACGATGCGATCCTTCGTCCGCCGGCCGGCGCGTCCCGTGCTCGCGGCCACCGATGCCCTGGAGGCGCGATGATCTCGGTTCGGGAAGCTCCCCCCGCGGCCCGTCCGGCGCACGACACGACGCGGCCCGGCCTCGCCATCCTCCGCACGCTCTTCGAGCGGCTCGATGCCGAAGGGATCCGGTACTGCCACTGGAAAAGCAACGAGCACCTGGAGGCCTCGCTCGTCGGGAGGACGGACGTGGACGTGCTGGTGGACCGCCGTGCCATCGTGCCCCTCACCCGCCTCCTGGGCGAGACAAACTTCAAGCGATTCGTGGTGAAGGCGGGGCGGGGATACCCGGGTATCGAGGATTACGTGGGCTTCGACCGGGACACGGGCATGCTCACCCACCTGCACGTGCACTACCAGCTCACGCTGGGCGAAAAATTCCTGAAGGGGCACCGCGTCCCCTGGGAGGAGCTGTATCTGTCCACCCGGGTACTGGACGAGAGCCGGGGCCTCTACGTGGCCGATCCGCACCTCGAGCTGGTGGTCCTGGTCCTCCGGGCGGGGATGAAACTCCGCGCGCGCGATTTCCTCATCGAGGCGCTCGGCAAGCCGTACTTCCGCGGCGGCCTGCTACGCGAGTTCCGCTGGCTCGCCGCTCGCGTGCGGCCCGGGGAGGCGGCCGAGCTGGCCACCCGGCTCGCGGGACCCCGCGTCGGGGCGCTCGTCCCGGCGATGCTCGCCGCGGGGGGGCCGTCGCTCGGCCAGCTCGTCGCGATCCGCCGCACCGCGGCACCCGCGCTCAAGGAATACCGGCTGTACGGCGCGAGCGAGGCGATCCGCCACGCCCTGGGCCGCGAGCTGGGCATCGTCTGGTGGAAGGTCCGGAACTGGTGCCTCGGCGCGCCGACGAAGTCGTCGCGCACCCTGCCGCACGGCGGGCTGCTCATCGCGTTCCTGGGTGCGGATGGCGCCGGGAAGTCCACCGTGGCCCGCGAGATCGCCGAGTGGCTCTCGCATGAGGTGGCCGTCGTGACCACCTACGGCGGCAACGGCAAGGGATCCGCCGGGTGGCCCCGGCGGGTCATGCAGTTCCTGGGAGCCATGCGGCGCCGGGTAACGGGCCGCTCGTCGCGCCCCGCGGTGCCACCGGCAGGCGGCGGGACCACGTCGCGCACCGGGCAGCCCATCTCGCCGGCGCGAGCCCTCTGGGTCGAGGCCCTGGCCCGGGAGCGCCGGGCGCGTGCGCTCCACACGCGCCGCGCTCGCGGCACGGGCATGATCGTGGTCTCCGACCGGTTTCCCCAGAGCCAGTTCCCCGGCTGGAACGACGGCCCCCGCCTCACGGCCTGGATCGACCATCCATCGCCGTGGCGCCGCGCGGCCGCCCGGCGGGAGCGCGACGCGTTCCGCCTGGCCGAACTCTGCCCGCCCGATCTCGTGCTCAAGCTGCACATCCCGGCGGAGCTCGCCGCGCGGCGGAAGCCCGAAACCCCGCATGAGCAGATCCGCACCGGGGTGGAGCTCCTGCGGCGGCTGTCCTATCCCGGGACGACGCGCGTGGTGGACGTCGACGCGACCCAGCCCCTCCGGCACGTCGTCCTCCAGGTGAAGCGGGCGGTATGGGACGCGATCTGATGCGCGCTTGCGCGTTACCGATGCGGAGGTTCGCATGCTGATCACGTTTTCCGGTCTGGATGGGGCGGGCAAGTCCACGCTGATCGAGTGGCTCCGGACCAGGCTCGAAGCGCAGGGGCACCGGGTGGCCGTCTTCCACATGAACGACCACGTGGGACTGTACGCGTACCTCCGCGCCGCGCGTGACCACGCGGTACCCGTGCGGGATCGGAGCGTGCGTGATCGCCCCCCGCATCCGGCCGACACGGGCCTCCGCGCCCGGGTGAAGCCCGTGCTCCGCCGCGTTCGCAACGCGATCGTCTGGAACAAGCCCCTCCGCCGCTGGATCTACCTGCTGGACCTCGGCGTCTTCTTCTGCTACCGGCTGGTGCTCGAGCAGGTGCGCGGCCGGGTGCTGATCATGGACCGGTACTTCTACGACACGCTGGTGGATGTCTCCGACGGGCGCCACTGGCTCTGGGTGCGGCTGCTCGAGCGGCTGACGCCGACACCGACCGTGCCCGTGTTCCTCGACATCGGCCCCGAGGAATCGTTCCGCCGGAAAGGCGAGTACTCCGTCGACTACCTGCGGCGGCGCTACCACGCGTACCGGCAGGTCTTCGAATGGGTGCCGTCCGTGGTACACGTCGTCAACGACGATTTCGACGTGAGCCGAGCCGCGCTGTGGCGCGGCATCGCCCAGCGGATCCCGTTCTGTTCACCAGCCGCAGGCGGTCTGGAGCCGTCCCTGGATGATCGCAACCCTTGAGCGCGCGGGACGCACCAGCATCGCCGCGGAGCCGGTGCGTCCGCTGGTGGTGGAGCTTGCCGGGCCCGCCGCGGCCGGCAAGACGTCCCTGCTGCGCGCGCTGGGCGCGGGAGACCCGAACCACCGGGCCGGCCTGCGCGTGCCCCGGCAGCGACACCTCGCGACCGCGCTCACCCTGGCGCCGACGCTCCTGGCGCTGCACCGCCCTTACCGCGGGCTCCTCTGGAAAGAGATGAAGCGGATCACCTATCTCGGCTCCCTCTACGAGCTGCTGCGGGAGCGGAGCGGCGCGAGCGCAGGCACGGTGCTTCTCGACGAGGGAGCGGTCTACATGCTGGCGCGGCTCGAGGTGCTTGGGGGGGAGCGAATCCGGAGCGCGGCCTACGCCGCCTGGTGGCGCGCCGCCATCGAGGCATGGTCGAGCACTCTGGACCTGATCGTGTGGCTCGATGCGCCCGATCCCGTCCTGCGGGACCGGCTTCGCCGGCGCGCGCAATCCCATCCGGTCAAGCGGCTGCCGGACGAGGCGATCGACCGGTTCATCGCCTCGTACCGTGACTCCTACCGGCACGTGATCCGAAGCCTGATGGAGGCGCGCGGCCCACGGCTGCTGACCGTGCGTACCGATCGGGAAGACGTGGAATGTATCGCCCGGCGGCTCGCGGCAGAGGTGCGCGACATGGAGGCGGGCCCATGACCGGGGCCGCCATGGAGGCCTATCCCCGGCCGGTTGCCTCCGCCGCCAGCGACGCCCGGGTCCTCCCGCTCGTGCGCTGGACTCTTTACGCGACGGTGTTTTTGATCCCGCTCGAGTACCCCGACCGATTTCCGTTCGAGGTCAGCACCATCGCGGGCTCCTGCTTCCTTCTGGCCACGCTGCTCCAGCCGGGCACCTGCTATCGGCTCGTGCCCTGGGCCATCGGCGCGTTCGCGGTGTATTTCGGCGCCGAGCAGGTGGCTTTCATCACCCAAGGGCCGCGCTACCCCGGCGGGCTCTTTCTCGGTGAGGTAGCCAAGAGCTCGCTCCTGTTCCTGCTGTGGGCGTTGTTCGGCTGGGTGTGCTTCAATCTGCTGCGGCAGGAGGGGATGTATCTCGGCGTCCTCCGGTCGCTCGTGCTCGGCTGCCTGGTGCGCGCCGCCCTGCCGCTGCTGGGCATCGGCCGGACGGCACACGTGCAGGGCACCGGAGGCGAGCGGGTCACCGCACTGGGACAGAACGCCAACCAGAGCGCGCACGTGCTCGCGGTCGGGCTGCTCGCGCTGATCGGCCTGGCGTATGTCCAGCCGCCGGGCGCGCCCCGGAAGCGCGTGCTCGGGTGGGGAGCCGTCGCGCTGATCGCCGTCGGGCTGGTTCAGACCGGTTCACGCGGCGGACTGGTGGTCTTCTCCGTCGGCATGCTGGTCTACCTCTCGACCGGACGAACGCTTCGAACGCGCATCAGGAACGTGGGCATCGGCGCGGTAGGGTTCGCCCTGCTGCTTTTCCTGGTGCTGCACTCCGACGTGATGCTGGGCCGCCTGGCCAAGGTGCCCGAAGGCAGCTTCTCGCAACGCGAGCACATCTTTCCGACTTTGCTGAGCATGCTTCGGGAAAAGCCGCTGCTCGGCTGGGGACCCATCACCAACAAGTACGAGCTCGCGAGCCGTTTGGGCGACGCGATTCACGATCGCCGGGACGCCCACAACATCCTGCTCGAGGTGCTGACCGCCAGCGGGCTGCTCGGCGCCATCCCGTTCTGCCTCGGCCTGCTGCTCTGCGTGCGCTCGGCATGGACCGCGCGTGCGGGGCCGAGGGGCGTGGTCCCGCTGGCCCTGCTGCTCGCCGTGCTGGCGGGCAACATGAGCGAAAACCGGATTGCCGGGCCCCTCCTCTGGCTGATCCTGGGGTGCGCCCTGGCGAGCGGCGCCATGGCTCGAGCGCCGGCGGCGCGGACGACCGGGCCGCCCGAGCCTCCGCTCACGGTTCGGAAACGGCACAGGGGCACGGCCGGGGCCGTGGCCTGACGCTCCAGCGAATCGCGGCACAACGCCCCGACCAACACTCCAACTGAGGACGCCGGCAATGAAACTGGCCGTGTTCACCACCAGATTCCCGGGCAAGGTGTCGACGTTCTTCGCGCGCGACATGCGGTCGTTGATCGACGCCGGGATCGAGGTGGACGTGTTCCCCATCCGCCGGTACGACCCGAGCCTCTGGTCGTACGTCCCCGACATCCTGGACGAGCACATCCTCCCGCGGAATCGGGTCCACCACATCGATTCAGCGGCGCTGCTCCGCTCGCTCGGCCGGGCCCCGATGGAGCGGGCGCTCGACTTTCTCCGTGACACCGCCGCCGTCGGCTCATCGGCCGCCCGCGCCGGCGTGCCGCCGCTCGCCAAGAGCCTGTACGTCGTTCCCCTGGCATGGGCATGGGCCGCGCACTTCGGCGACAAGTACGACCACGTCTTCTCCTACTGGGGACACTATCCCGCGACCTGCGCATGCCTGGCCCACCGCTTCGCCGGGCGCGCGATCCCCTTCACCTTCCAGCTCCACGCGGGCGCGGATCTCTACTTCAACAAGGTGTTCCTGCGGCAGAAGCTGCTTTACGCCGACAGCATCGTGACGGTCTGCGAGTTCAACCAGCGCTACCTGCAGGAGCATTTCGGCGACATCTACGAGCGCTTCGCGCACAAGATCCACATCAATCACATGGGCGTGGATCTGAGCGAGTTCGCCTACGCGCCGGGCGGGCGCGATCCGCGGCGGGTCACGGGCGTCGGCCGGTTCGTGAGCACGAAAGGCTATGACTACCTGATCCGGGCCATCGCCGAGCTGGTCAGGCGCGGCGTGGACGTCCAGTTGGAGCTGGTCGGCGACGGCGAGGAGGGCGGCCGGCTGCGGGAGCTCGCCCAGCAGTTGGACATCATGGACCGGGTGACCTTCCGCGGGTGGCTGAACAGCGACGGCGTTCGGCTGGCCATGCGCCAGGCCGCGGTGTTCGTGCACCCCTCGAGCGGGCTCGGAGACGCCAAGCCCAACGTGGTGGAGGAGGCGATGGCCGTCGGGACCCCGGTAGTCGCTTCACACGTGTCCGGGATCCCCGAGCTGCTCGACCACGGGAGGTGCGGCATTCTGGTGCCGCCCAGGGATGTGCAGGCGCTGGCCGCGGCCATCGAGCGGCTGCTGGCCGATGCGGCGCTTCGGCGGACGTTTGCCGAGGACGCCCGGCGGTACGCCGAGGACGCCCTGGATCTCTGGCGCAACGGGGCGCGATTGGCGGAACACCTGCGCTCAGTGGAACGAGTCTATCACGAGAACAGGACCGCGGACCGGCGGCCCGCTCAAGTCGCATAGAAGCCGAGCATCCGACCCAGGCCGCGAGGCAGAATCCAGGCTGATCGGATTCTGCCTCGCGTCAGGGTGAATCGGGTCAGCGCCCGTAGAGCCAATCCGTAAAGCCGAACATGCGGCCGCCGTTCCCCGCCCTGGCAGGGTAGCTGGTGCCGTACGTGGCATTCAGCATGTAGGCCGCGAAGTAGGCCACCGACTCGGCGTTCCAGGTGCCGGTGCGCACCAGGAAGTCGGCCACGCGCCGGAGCTGGCTCGCGTTCACGCTCCATGCGGGATAGCCGGCGCGGTCGAGCAACATCGCCTGGACCGAGAGCCCGCTCAGGGCCTCGTTGACATACCCCTCGTGGGGCATCGACGTATTACCCGAGCGCGAAGCGTCCTCCACGGGCGCCCCGTTGTGGTCGGGGCTCCCGCAGTGGCCCGGCTCGATGGCAAAGTAGGTCGTGCAGTTCCACCCGGCCAGAAAGTCGGCCGTCGGCTGGAATCCCTTCCACGTACCGTCGCCGTAGCCTTTGAAGATGGCCCAGTCCTGGGCCAGGGCCGGGGCGTCGCCCAGGTAGCGGTCGGTCGCGATGACCGAGGCCAGGGCCCAGATGCCCCAGTTGTTGGCGCTGTTGCCCGCGGTGAAGCGGAGCTGGTGCCAGCGGCTGTGGCCGCCGATCTCGCGGGTGCGGAGCTGGCGCAGCCAACCGACGAAGGCCGCGTCGCGGTAGCCGACGTAGTCGGCGGCCAGCACCCAGCCGCCGAGCTGGCGCCCGAGGGCGAGCACGGCACTGCTGCAGCCGTCGCGCTGGCTGGCCATGGCGGCCTGGAGCGCGGCGACGACCTTGGTCTTGTAGCTCGCCTGGCCGGTGCGGGCATAGACCAGGGCGCCCGCCAGCGCCTGCACGTCGGCCTTGTTATCCCGGTTACAGAGGTCGGCCGCCGTCCAGGTGCCATTCGCCGTGGCCAGCACCGCGTCCCAGGCCGGTCCCGTCATGGCCTGCGTCGCCACGTCAGGGCCGACGGATGATCCTGCCGGCGGCGGCGGCGGCGGCGGCGGCGGCGGGGGTGGAGGCGGCGGCGGAAGGTGGGTCGTGTCCGGCGGCGGCACCAGGGAGGTGACCGTCACCAGAGACGTATCGGCCATGCCGGCCGACGCACCGATCACGCGATAGGGCCCCGCGGCGGAGCCTGCCGTGTAGGCGCCGCTCGCAGTGATCGTCCCACCCGTAACGGACCAGGTTGCATTCACCGCCACGCTGTCCCCGTTCGACATCCTGCCGTACGCGGCGAACTGCTTCACCTGTCCGGCCTCAAGCGTAACCGACGCGGGAACGACCATCACCTGCGACAACGTCGGGGGAGGGAGCCGGGTCGTATCGCCCGGCGCCGTGCTCGTCACCTTCACCCACGACGTATCCCAGGTCGCGGTCGAGCCGTTCACGTATTCGTGGATCACCAGCTTGGTCGTGCCGAGCGCCTTGCCGGTCACCGTGATGGAGCAGGGTGACGTGCACAGGGTCGAGCTCATCGTGGCGACCGAGCCGGAGGAGCCGATCCACCACTTGATCGGCGTCGCCACCTCGGTCGTGCCGTTGAACGCTCGGCCCAGGAACGTCGCCGTCCCGCCGTCCGGCCGGATGAGCGCCGTGTCCGCCGGCGCCAGGATCAGCCGCGTGGCGCGGCCAGGGGCGACACCATCCGACGGCGGCGGCAGCGTGGTCGTGTCCGGCGGCGCCGTGGTGGTATCCGGCGTCGACGCGGTATCGGCAGGTGGCGGAGGCGGCGGCGAGCCGGGCGCGCCGTGACACTCACCGGTGCCGCGGTCGGTGAAGCTCTGGCCCGCGATGGGAACGAACTGCCAGGCGTAGGTGCCGTCGCTCAGCGTCAGCTTCAACACGCCCGAGGCCGTGCCGTTGAAGACCTCGCTGTTGGCGATTCGGCTGTTGCCTGTCGCGTAGTGTCCCACGCCGCCGGTTCCGACGACGAACTCGCGGATGCCGCGCGCGCATCGTCGCGGGCGCCGGCGGGGGTCTGCGGCGCGAAGCGCTCGTAGTTATGCTCGTGTCCCGAGAGCACCAGCGTCGGCGCCGTAGTCGTACAGCGCCTGCCAGATCGGCTGCGCGCCGCTGAAGTTGCCGTGCTTGGTGCCGGAGCTGAACCGCGGGTGGTGCCAGTACGCGAGCGTGCAGCGCTTCGGGCTGCGCCGCCAGATCGGCCCGAAGCCACTGCTCCTGCGCCGAGCCGGCGCTCATCGCTCGACGTTGCTGTTGAGCGACGACGATGTGCCAGGCGCCGAGCGTCGAAGCTGTAGTAGCCCTTCGCCGCCTCGCCCGCGGCCGGCGCCGAAGTAGTCGAAGTAGTCCGCCGCGCCGGACGGTGTGGTACTCGTGGTTGCCCGGCGACGGCCGGGTCCGCGCCTTGTGACGGCCCCACGTCGGGCCGTAGCAGCTTGCGTACTGGCTCGCGGAGCCGCTCGGAATACGCGTTGTCGCCCAGCGTGAACACCGTCCCGGGGATGCCGTCGAGCAGCTTGGCGGTAGCCTCGTCCTCGCTCGCGGAGCAACTGGCGATGTCACCGGCGCCGACAAACGTGACCGGCTCCGTCGCGATGGAGGCGGACGCGGTGCCGCCCGGCGGCGCGGCGTCGATCTCGGTCGGGTTGAGCTCGTTCTGGCATCCCAGCAGGAGGGCTTCGGCGAGCAGTGCGGCCAGCGTGACGACGCGGAACGTGGAACGCGGAGAAGTCCTGCGGACGGGCATGTGCGCCCTCCTTCCCTTCAGGTTGTGGGCACAACCATACCCGTCCCCTGCTCCCCCCTTGCACCCGCGGCCCAACTTAGGGCTCGGACGGGGGGTCGCAATCTTCATAAGTTCGACACGGCGCTTGACGCTACATCGGGTGCGGGTCACTAAGATCCTGGCCGCGCAACCGTTCGGAGCGGGCAGGCTCGCCTCATGTAACAGATTTCCGTCATGTTTGTTGACATCTAGAGTGAGTGCCTTCGCTCGGTCGGCCTCGGCCGAAACGGCCACGGACCGCGACTCGCCCGCTTGACAGCCGTGGTACCAACGTCGAGGTTCTCTCCCGGCGCGAGCCCTGGAAAGAGAGATGGCGCCCCTTCCGGCGACCATTCCATCGCGCCCTGCGACCCGTCACCCTGGCCGCAGAACACCCCAAACGACCATAGCCGGGGCCATCTGGCCTCCTCGTGTCAGTGTCCTCTCGACGAGCCACCGTCGCGGCCGCGCCGCGCGCTGGCCCTTCCCTGTCACGAGTGCAGCTCCAACCATCTCTTGACTCCCCAGCCGGGGAGGAGGTACGCACGTATGAGCCACGCACCACTCCGCTGGAATGCATCAACGCTGCGCGGATGCGCGGCCCTGACGATCCTGGCACTGTGCCTGGGCTGCAGGGACGAAGGCGTCACCGACATTTCCGCCGAGGCTCCGTCCGGGCGGGCGACTGCCACCGCGGGGTATCTCGGCCCCGCCGTCGCGGGCCTTCCCACGAGCGGGTCGGCCTGGGAAAGCGTGCGTTCGGTCGCGGCCGGCACCTGGGCCAAGCCGGATCTCTGCGACAGGGGCAACAAGGCCGACGTGCAGGCGCTGGCGGGCGCCCTGGTCTACGCCCGCACCGGTCAGGCCACCTACAAGACGAAGGTCATCAACGCGCTCAAGGCGGCCATGGCAACGCAGCGCGACGGCTGCAGCAGCGCCGTGCTCGCGCTGGGCCGGCAGCTCGGCGGCTGGGTGCTGGCGGCCGACTACGCCGGCTACCGTGACGCCGCGTTCGTCCAGTGGGTGCGCCAGATCCGCACCCGCGAGATCGGCGGCCACAGCCGCTGGCATCAGCTCCGCTTCACCGCGGGCAACAGCGCCAACAACTGGGGCATCTGGGCGCTGGCCTCGATCATCGCGGCCGACCGCTACCTGGGCGACGCCACGGCGCTCGCGCAGGACTGGGCCATCTTCAGGGGCTACGGCGACGGGACCCACACCTTCCAGCCCACCTCCGATTACCTGAGCGGCTGGAACTGCACCAGGTACTTCGCCATCGAGCCGGGCCACTGCGGGAAACCCGACCACAACGGGGCGCCGGTCGAGGATGCGTCGCGCTCCGGGAACACGACCATGCCTGACCCGGGCTACGTCAACGAGGCGCTGAGCGGCCTCACCGTGCAGGCCATGCTGCTGGGCCGCGCCGGCTACCCGGCGTGGACGGTGAACTCCAGCCAGATGCGCCGGGTGGCCGACTTCCTGGTGCGCACCGGCACCTGGAACGCCGAGTCGGTGGCCTACTTCGCGGGCTACGTGATCAACGCCGCCTACGGCAGCCGATACCCCATCAAGGCGGGCAACAGCGGACGCATGTTCGCCTACGCCGATTGGCTCTACAAATCGTGAACTCACCACCCCGCTGATCGCAGAGCCCCATTCGAGCATCGCTGGCATGCTCGAATGGGGCCCGGTAGCTTGTGCCTTATGCCCGGTCAGGGCGCGGCGCGCGCCTTGAGCTCCACACCGAGTGCCCCGCCCTTGAGGAACGCCCAGCTCGCCCCCACGGTCGGCTGGTTCACCGCCCACTCGGTCTGCAGGTCGCCCCGGGTGCCCTCGTTCGCCGGCAGCTCGCTCAGCTCGCTGAAGCCCGCGCCCGGCGTGATCGCGGCCACCTGACTGTTCACCCCGAACGCCCCCAGCGCCACGTTGGCCGGGCTCGCGAACGGGGCCAGCGCCACGCTCAGCCCGTTCACCGCGTCGGCCCGGGTCGAGCCCGTCTGCCCGATGGCCCCGGCCCCGTTCACCCCGCTCGTCTCCACGCCCGTCCACTGCGAGACGCTCCACTCGAGGTTGGAGACCTGGTTGGTGAACTTGAAGGTGATCGGGCCACTGCCGGGCGTGGCGCTCATGGCCCGGTAGATCGAGAGCCGCCGGTGCGGCAGCGCCAGCGTGTCGAAGTCCACCGAGGCCACCAGGTCCCAACTCGCCATCCCACCCCCCGTCACGGTGGGGCTGATCGTCGCGGTGGAGCGGTGACTCAGCAGCGTGATGGTCACCAGCGTGTTCGGCGCCGGAGAGATGGAGGCCGTAGTGGTCGTGTTCTGATTCGTGAGCACCACGCCCGAGGTGAGCAGCGTGTGGGCGATTCCGGGCGGCGGCGTGACCGTGACATTGAACGGGCTGGAGGTCGCCGCGGTCAGGCCCGTGCTGCTCGCGGTCAACGTGTAGCCTGTCCCCGCCCGGTCGATGCCGAGGCCGCTGAACGTGGCGACGCCGTTGACCGCCGCCGCGGTCGTCGTGCCCGAGAGCGTGCCGCCGCCCGGATTCGTTCCGATGGCCAGGGTGATGCTGTTGCCGGCCGTGGTCACCCGCGCGCCGAATTGATCGCGGACCTCCACCTGCACCGCGGGCGTGATCGCCGCGCCTGTCACGGCGTTGCTCGGCTGCACGGCGAAGCCCAGCGCCGTGGGAACCGGCGCCGCGGTGATGTTGAAACTGCCGGATGTCGCGCTCGTGAGCCCATTGCTGCTCGCGGCGAGGGTGTAGCCGGCGCCGATCGTATTGATGCTGAGGCCGCTGAACGTGGCGACGCCGTTCACCGCGGCCACCGTCCTGGTGCCTGCGAGTGTGCCGCCGGCCGGATTGGTCCCGATCGCCACGGTGACGTTGTTGCTGGCGGTGGTCATGCGGGCGCCGAACTGGTCGCGGATCTCCACCTGCACCGCTGGCGTAATGACCGCGCCCGCGGCCGTGTTGCTCGGCTGCACGGCGAAGGCAAGCGCGGTAGGCACGGCCGGGTCCGACCCCGGACGCGGGTGGCAGGCGGTACTGCCCGAATCGGTATACGTCTTCCCGGCGACCGGGACGAACTTCCAGGCGTAACTGTCGTCGTAGAGGTAGAGCTTGAGCACGCCGAAGGTGTTGCCGTTCCGGGCTTCGCTCAGGGGAAAGACGTTGGTCAGGCTGGAGCCACCGATGCCGCCCATGCCGACCACCATCGTCCGGATGCCGAAGGTCGGATCGCTCGTGCCGTTGGGGCGCATCGGTGCGATCCGCTCATAGTTGTGCCGGTGCCCGTTGAGCACGAGGTCGGCCCCGTAGGCGTACAGCGTGTCCCACAACGGCCGGACCCCGGTCCAGATCTTTCCGCCGGAGCCGCTGCCCGCGTCCGAGGAGTAGAGCGGTTCGTGCCAGAGCGCGACCGTGCACAGGTTGGGATGGGCGGCGAGATCGGCCCGGAGCCACTGCATCTGCGGCGAGCTGGCGGTCTTGGATATCTCCGAGTTCAGCGCGATGATGTGCCACTGGCCCAGGTTGTAGCTGTAGTAGCCCTCTCCCGGGGTGCCGGCCGCGGCCCCGAAATAGCTGAAATAGCCGGAGCCGCCCGACGTGTTGTAGTCGTGGTTGCCGGGCACCGGCTTGGTCCGCGCCTTGTGGCGGCCCCACGTCGGCTGGTAGCAGTTGCTGAACTCGCTGCTCGTGCCGTTGGGGTAGACGTTGTCGCCAACGAGGAACACGGTGCCGGGGATGTTATCCAGCAGCGCGGCGGTGGCCTCGTCGTTGTTGCTGCTGCAGCTCGAGATGTCCCCTGCGCCCACGAACACCTGCGGCGGATTGGGGGTCGTGAGACCGGTGGGGGTGACGTAGAGGGCGGCCCGATCGGAGTCGGGACCGGTGTTATCGGTGCACGTGCTGATGGCGAACACCAGCAGCAACGCGGCGGTCCCGCGAAGAAGGGGGCGAAAACGGCGCGTCGAGGGCATCACGGTAGCTCAACGTAGCGGCCGGCCGGCTCCGGTGGATGGGCAGATTCAGCCCACGAAGTCAGGGCGCGGCGCGCGCCTTGAGCTCCACGCCCAGTGCCCCGCCCTTGAGGAACGCCCAGCTCGCCCCCACGGTCGGCTGATTCACCGCCCACTCGGTCTGCAGGTCGCCCCGGGTGCCCTCGTTCGCCGGCAGCTCGCTCAGCTCGCTGAAGCCCGCGCCCGGCGTGATCGCGGCCACCTGACTGTTCACCCCGAACGCCCCCAGCGCCACGTTGGCCGGGCTCGCGAACGGGGCCAGCGCCACGCTCAGCCCGTTCACCGCGTCGGCCCGGGTCGAGCCCGTCTGCCCGATGGCCCCGGCCCCGTTCACCCCGCTCGTCTCCACGCCCGTCCACTGCGAGACGCTCCACTCGAGGTTGGAGACCTGGTTGGTGAACGTGAAGGTGATCGGGCCACTGCCGGGCGTGGCGCTCATGGCCCGGTAGATCGAGAGCCGCCGGTGCGGCAGCGCCAGCGTGTCGAAGTCCACCGAGGCCACCAGGTCCCAACTCGCCATCCCACCCCCCGTCACCGCAGGGCTGATCGTGGCGCTCGCGCGGTGACTCAGCACGGCGATCGTCACCAGGGTGTTGGGCGCGGGCGCGATCGACGCGGTGGTGTAGGTGCTCAGGTTGGTCACCTCGCTGCCTGACGTAAGCAGCGTCTGGGTGATCACCACGGGCGGCGCCGCCGTGACATTGAAGCCGCTGGAGGTGGCGCCGGTAAGCCCCGTGCTGCTTGCGGTCAGCGTGTAGCCGGTGCCCGCCTGATCGATGCTGAGGTCGGAGAATGTTGCCACGCCGTTGACGGCGGCCGCTGTTCTGGTGCCCGAGAGCGTGCCCCCGCCCGGATTCGTCCCGATGGCCAGGGTGATGCTGTTGCCGGCCGTGGTCACCCGCGCGCCGAATTGATCGCGAACCTCCACCTGCACCGCTGGTGTGATCGGCGCCCCGGCTCCGACATCGCGGGGCTGGACGGTGAACGCCAGTGCCGTCGGAGCGGGCGGGGTGGTGACGTCGAACAGTCCCGAGGTGGCAGCGGTCAGGCCCGTGCTGCTCGCAGCCAACCGGTAGCCGGTCCCCACTTTGTCGATGCTGAGCCCGCTGAAGGTGGCCACGCCGTTGACCGCCGCCGCGGTCGTCGTACCCGAGAGGGTGCCGCCGCCGGGGTTGGTCCCGATCGCCAGCGTGATGCTGTTGGTGGCCGTCGTGACCCGGGCGCCGAATTGGTCGCGGATCTCCACCTGCACCGGTGGCGTGATCGCCGCGCCGGCCGCCGCGCTATGCGGCTGGACGGAGAAGCGGAGCGAAGTCGGCGCGGAGCCGGGCAGGCCGTGGCACGCGGTGGTCCCCGCCACCGTGTCCGTGGCGGTCTTGCCGGCGACGGGGATGAACCTCCAACTGTACCCGTCGTCGTACAGATACAGCTTGAGCACGCCTCGGGTATCGCCGATGCGGGCTTCGCTCGCGGCGAAAATATTGCCGTAGGTGATGCCGCCCCCGCCCCCCGTGCCGGCGATGAACGTCCGGATCCCCGTGGCGGGATCCGCCGTGCCGTTCGGCTTCACCGGGGCGATCCGCTCGTACCCGTGCCGGTGGCCGTTGAGCACGAGGTCCGCCCCATGGGCGTAGAGCGTATCCCAGAACGGCCGCACGGAGGCGTAGGTGGTCGATGTGGTGCCGCTCACCGAGGAGTAGAGCGGGTGGTGCCAGTACGCCAGGGTACACAGGTTGGGGTGCGCGGCGAGGTCGGCCCGGAGCCATTGCATCTGGGGTGAGCTGGCCGATCTCGGGATGTTGCTGTTGAGCGCGATGATGTGCCACTGGCCCAGATCGAAGCTGTAGTAGCCCTGTCCCGCGGTGCCCGCGGAGGACCCGAAATACGCGAAGTAGTCCTGGGCATCGGGTGTGGCGTAGTCGTGGTCGCCCGCTACCGGGTGGGTGCGTGCCTTGTGCCGGCCCCACGTAGGCTCGTAGCAGTTGGTGAACTCGTCCGCCGTGCCGTTGGGGTAGGCGTTGTCCCCCACGGTGAACACCGCCGCGGTCGGGACCGCATCGATCAGTTTGGCCGTGTTCTCGTCGCTGTTGCTCGTGCACAGGCTGATGTCCCCCGCGCCCATGAAGATCTGCGGCGGGTTCGGCGTCGTCAGGGCCGTGCGGCTGAGATCCGCGCGCCCCGGGGCCGGGCCGGTGTTGTCGGTGCAGGTCGTGACGGCCACGGCCAGCAGCAGCGCGGCGGACTGGCGGAGCAGAAAACGCGAACTGACTGCCGTCCGATGAATCACGTTCTACCATCGATGGGATGCGGTAGGTCAACGTAGCGCGGGCGTGGGGCAATGGGATGGGCAGAACCCGCCTAGGGAATACCGGGATGCTATCAATGGCACGAGCCGGTGCCGCTGTCGGTAAACCGCTGTCCGGCCACCGGCACGAACTGCCAGGCGTACGACGAGGGTCGCAGCGTCAGCTTCAACACGCCGAAGGTGGCGCCGTCGAACACCTGGCTGTTGGCGATCGCGCTGTGCCCCGCATAGTGGCTCCCGCCTCCGGTGCCCACCACGAACTCCCGGATCCCCCGGGCCGAGTCCGCGGCGCCACCCGGTGCCTGCGGCGCGAAGCGCTCGTAATTGTGCTCGTGCCCCGAGAGGACCAGGTCCGCATTGTGGTCGTACAGCGCCTGCCAGATCGGCTGCGCGGCGGCGAAGCTGCCGTGCCTGGTGCCGGAGCTGAAGCGCGGATGGTGCCAGTAGGCCAGCGTGCACCGCGCCGTGCTCTCCGCCAGGTCGGCCCGGAGCCAGCGCTCCTGGGCCGATCCGGCGCTCATGTCGATGTTGCTGTTGAGCGAGACGACGTGCCAGGTACCCAGATCGTAGCTGTAGTATCCCCGGCCACTCGGGCCCGCACTGGCCCCGAAGTAGTCGTAGTACGCCCGGGCGCCCGGCACACGATAGTCGTGGTTGCCGGGCGAAGGCCGAGTGCGCGCCTTGTGCCGGCCCCACGTGAGGTCGTAGCAGTTCGCGAATTGAGCTGCCGAGCCGCCCGGGTAGACGTTGTCGCCCAGCGTGACCACCGCTCCCGGGAGCTGATCGAGCAGCGCCGCCGTGGCTTCATCGCCGCCCGAGGAGCACGAGGCGATGTCTCCGGCCGCGAGCAGCACCGCCGTGCCCGGCGGCGGTGGGGGCGCGACCGTGATGGCACTGGTGCCGCTCATGCCGGGGCCCGTGGCGGTGATCGTCGCCGACCCGGGCGCCACGGCGGTCACCACGCCGCCGGCCGACACCGCGGCGACCGACGGATCAGAACTGGCCCAGGTGAGTGAACTGCTCGTGCCCGGCCCGGCGGTGGCCGCGAGCCGCAGGCTGGCCCCGGGCTCGAGCGTGGCGCCCGCGGGTCGCACCGCCACCGGGGCGGGTCCGCCGGTGCAGCCGGGCGTCAGGCAGGCCAGGAAAGTGGCGCGCAGGAAAGTGGCGCGAAGGTT
>CAWHQC010000019.1:0-87905 GCA_963831425.1 uncultured Gemmatimonadales bacterium
CGGCCGGCCAGAGCCGGACGGTTCTGCCGTAGTCGGCGCCCGTGGCCTCGCCGGTGAGGGCGAGGCCGTGCTGGTTGAGCACCTGCCGGCACGCGACGGTGTTGCGCTCGCCCATCTGGATCGTGCCCGGCGCGGCGAGGGCGGCGAACATGCTGGCCCCGCCGGCGAGCCGCGCCGTGAGCGCGCCGGGTGCTGGCACCGGTTGGGGCCATCAGCTCCAGCAGGCACGGCAGGGCCGTCTGCGGGAACTTGGCCGGGTTCGCATCGGGCCGGCCGAGCGCGGGCGAGGGGAGCAGCACGTGGGCCAGTCCGCCCACCCGGGTCGACAGGGTCGTGGAGCAGAATCGCCACACAACTGCCCAGGCCGACGGTCATCAGGATGTCGGCGCCGGTGGCCGCGCGCAGGTCCGCGACGCGAACGATGATCTCGCCGCTCATGAGGCGGGGCGCCGGTAGATCCGCTCGCGCGGGTCCACCAGGGTGAGGCGGTCGCGCGCCGGCCCGAACAGCGTCTCCACCTTGCCCAGCACCAGAAACCCCCCGGGGGCCAGCGCCCCGGCGAAGGTCTGGAACACGCGTTCCTGGACGGCCGGTCGAAGTAGATCACCACGTTCCGGCAGAGGATCAGATCGTACTCGAGCCGGGGCGGCGGCTCGGCGCTCAGGTCGAGGTGCCGCACCAGCACCCGGCGGCGGGCGCGCTCCACCACGCGGCGGCACGGACCGGCGGCCTCGAAGTACCGATGGGGCAGGTCGTCCGGCAGCTCGGCCACAGCCTCGTTCCGGTAGCAGCCGGCCTGGGCGCGCTCCAGGCTCACCCGGTCGATGTCGGTCGCGTCCACCGTGACCCGCGCCAGCTCGTCTCCCCTGTTGGCGCCGTCGAGGTAGTCCGCCGCGAGCACCACGAGCGTGTACGGCTCCTCGCCCGAGGCGCACCCGGCGCTCCAGGCGCGGAGCTCGCCCCGGGGGCGGCCGAGGAGCTCGGGGAGCAGCACCCCGCGGACGAGGCTCCAGGTCTCCGCGTTCCGGTAGAAGCGGGTCACGTTGATGGTGAGCGCGTCCCGCAGCCGCTCGTATTCGTGCGGCGAGCCGGCGAGCAGCGCCCGGTAATCCTCGTACGTGTGCACGCCGCAGGCCCGCATCCGCACCGCGATCCGCCGCCGGATGCACTTGTCCTTGTAGGCCTCGAGGGCGAAGCCGCTCGCCCTCGTGATCTGGCGCGAGAGCAGCGCGAACGCCGCGTCGTCGTCGCTCATGGCGTGAGGTCCAGCATGTCGAGGTTGGCCCGCGCGAGGGCGTGGCCCGGGTTGAGCGTCGCGGCGCGGCTCCAGCTCTCCCGCGCCATCAGCTTGTCGCGCCGCTTGTAGGCGATGTTCCCCAGCTTGAAGTACAGGTCGTCACCCAGCTCGGGAGCGAGCTTGGCCGCGCGCTCGTAGGCCTCGCGCGCGTCGTCGTAGCGCCCGTTCCGGTAGAGGACATCGGCCAGATTCTTCGATACCTGGGGGAGGGACGGGTCTTCCGCGAGCGCGGCGCGCAGGGCGGCCTCCGCCGCGGCCATGTCGCCCGCCTGTTCGAGCAGCACGGCAAGATTGTTCTGCAGTACCGGGTTGGCGGGATAGGCGGCAGCGCCGTCCCGCGCCGCCCGGAGCGCGCCGGCCGCGTCGTCGAGTGCCGGCGCTGGCCAGCGCGGCCGCCCAGTACCAGGCCGCGGGCAGGGGCTTGGCCCCCAGGAGCTCGCGCGCGCGCGCCAGCCGGCCCTGCGCCACCTGGGCCTCGCCCCGCTTGAGGGCCACGATGCTCCAGCCGAGCATGATGCGGGCGTCTTCGCGCGCGCGGCCGGCGGCATCGCCATAGGCCGCCTCGGCCTCGTCGAGCCGGCCGAGCCGCTCGAGGGCGTACCCGAGATTGTGGAGGGCGGCGGGCCGGGCACCCGCGCGCTCCAGGGCCTGCCGGAACGCGGTGACCGCGTCCTCCCACCGGCCCTGGCGCACGGCAATGAGGCCGAGATAGAACGGCGCGCTGGCATCGCCCGGCCGGAGATCGGCCACGCGCCGGAACTCCCGCAGGGATTCGTCGAGCATCGCGGCCTTGTAGAAGGCCACGCCCAGATTGCGATGCTCCTCGACGCGGCTGTCGTTCACCACCGGGGCGGCCGCCGCCGACGTGCCCACCCGGTGGGCAAAGCCGGCCGTGATCAGCCCGAAGAGCGCCTTGCCCAGCTCGAACTCCACCAGGCCCGATGCCTCGATGAGCGCCTGCACGTCCCGGGTGCCGTCGAGCAGCGGGAGCAGGCGCTGCTGCTCCGCCGACAGGGTGGGCGCCGACTCCCCGATGTGCGCGGGGTCCACGGCGAAGATCAGGTCGAAGGACGGAATCTTCTTCTCGATGAGGCTCCACTCGTCCACCCGCCGGGCGCCCTCGAGCAGCAGGAACTCGGGGTTGATACGGACGAGGAAGTCCTCCTGTTCGGGCCGGACGCCGGCCTCGAAGTTGAACGTCCCCGACGTCCAGGTGAACAGGTAGTAGACCGCCTCCTCGATCTGGAGCCGCATGTAGCTCTCGAGCTCCTCCCGCGTGAGGGCGCCGAGCTCGAGCAGGATCTCGCCCAGCTTGTGCTGGCGGTCGCCATCCTGACGCGCGATCGCCTGTGCGAGCTGTTCCGCGGTGATACGCCCGCTCCGAACCAGGATGTCGCCGATGCGGTCGCGGCGGTTGACGATCGCCGCGTAGACGATGTGCCCCTCGTCGAAGTAGATCGTGCCGAAGTTGTGCCGGTCGGCGAGCGCGAGGCAGCCGGTCCGCCGCCCGAGGAAGAGGAGCTGGATGACGTCCGGGAGACTCGCCTCCTTGAGGCTGCCCTTGATGGCCATCAGCGCCACTCCTCGATGACGCGCTCGCCGACCTGGGGCCATTCCCAGACGATCTTTTCCCGGCTGCGCGTGGCGCCGGCGCCCGGCGCCACGATGCCGCTCGACGGGGCCGCGCCTGCGGCTGCGCGGGCGGCTGGGCGCGTCCTCGAGCACCTCGCGGGCGAGCGCCGGGCTGGGCTGTACGTGCCGCTCCTCCGCCGCGTCCAGCACGCGCTGGAGCAGCGCCTGGGCGGCCCGGACGGAATCGGCGGGACGCGACGCGACATAGGCGGCCAGCGCGGGGTCGGCGGCGCCGAGCTTCGACTCGATGTCGCGCGCGATCACCCGCTCCCGCACCGCGGCGTCCGGCGGCGGGAGCTCGACCACCAGGCCGCCCTCGAGCCGCGAGCGGAGTCGCGCCTCGACCCCGTCCAGCTCGGCCAGCGGCGCGGCGGAGGTGAAGACCAGTTGCCGGCCCGATCGTCGACCAGGAAGTTGAACAGGACGAACAGCTCGTCCTGCGTCCGGCCCTTCGCCGCGACGAGGTGCACGTCGTCGAGCAGGAAGGCGCGCGCCCGCCGGTAGCGCGCGCGCCAGGCGGCGACGGTGTCGCGATCGATGGCCTCGATGAGCTCGTCGGTGAACTCGGGCGCGCTCAGGCAGGCCACCGGCCCCCCGTGTGCCGCCAGCGCGTTGCCCAGAGCGTGCAGCAGGTGCGTCTTGCCCACCGCCGCCCCGCCGACGAGCACGAGCGGGTTGTACCGCGCGCCCGGGTCGCCGGCGACCGAGCGCACCGCCTCGAGCACCATCCGGTTCCCGGAGGTCTCCACCAGGTCCTCCAGCCGCCAGAGCGGCGAAGGGGCGGGCGGCGGCGGCCCCTCTTCCTGAGCCTGGCGCAGCGCCTCCTCGGCCGCGGTGAGGTCCGCCGGATCGCGAAACGCTGCCGATCCCTCCAGCTCGGGGACCAGGGCGACGGCCTCCGCCCGCATGGCCCGCAGGCGCTCGACGTCCTCCTCGAATTCGCGCAGCGCGCGCTCGGGATCCGCCAGCATCTCCTGCTCGAGCAGCGCCTCGAGTTGCGCCGTGCGGAACCCCTCGCCCTGCCAGCGCAGGACGGCGGCGCTCACCTTCTCCCGCCACGCGTCCACCTGCTGCGCGACGGTGGCGGCGATCTCGGTCAGGAAGTCGTCGAACTCCGACGATGCCGGCGGCGGCGGCGCGGGCCGCGGCGCGGGCGGCGGCACGGCAACCGCGCCGTTCTCCGCGCCCGTGTCTCCGCCCACCAGCGTTCTCGCCTGCTCCGGGCTCAGCGGCGTCTCGCTCACCGCCTGGAACGCGATCAGCCGGTTGAGCGCGCCCAGCAGCTCGCGGACATTGTCGATGTCCAGCAGCGCCACGGCCTCGAGCACGCCGGCGCCGAAGGCCGCGCGGCGCTCTTCGGCCTTGCGCCGGAGGATGGCCACCCGGGTCTCGTAGTCCGGCGCGGCGACGTCGATGATGAGGCCCCCCGCGAACCGGCGGATGAGCCGGTCGTCCAGCGCCTCGATCTCCGCCGGCGGACGGTCGCTGGTCAGCACGATCTGGCGGTTGGCCGTCTGGAGCGCGTCGGTGAGCCGGAGCAGCTCGGCCTGCATCTCCCGCCGGTGGGTGAGAAACTGAACGTCATCCACCAGCAGCAGGTCCACGTCGTGGAACCGCTGGCGATAGGCCTCGCCGTGGCCCGCGGCGATGGCGGCGTGGAACGCCTCCACGAACTCGTCCAGGGTGAGGTATTCGACGGTGATACCAGGGTTGATGGCGCGGGCGGCGTGGCCGATGGCCATCAGCAGGTGCGTCTTCCCGAGGCCCGGGTGGGCATAGATGAAGAGCGGGTTGTACACCGTCCCGGGCGACTCCGCGACCGCCCTGGCCGCCGTGGCCGCGAGCCGGTTGGCCGCCCCGACCACCAGGGTGTCGAAGCGATAGAGCGGATTCAGGGTGACGGTCACGCGACGGGACTCCCGACGGCCAGCCGCTTCAGCACCAGCTCGGAGACGCCGCGCAGCGTCTCGAACACGCCGGCGCCGTGCAACGCGTCCGCCGGGAAGCTCGGCACCGCGCGGAAATTGAGCGCGTCGTCCATCTCCTCGTGGGAGAGGATGAGGTCCCGCGGCAGGTCCTGCTTGTTGTACTGGAACACCACCGGCAACTGGCGCACGTCCACGCCCTGCGCCAGCAGATTGTCCTGCAGGTTCTGGAGACTTTCCAGATTATCGTCGAAGCGGCGGGCCTGGCTGTCGCCCACGAAGACGACGCCGTCCGCGCCCTGGAGTACCAGCTTGCGGGTGGCGTTGTAGTAGCTCTGTCCGGGCACGGTGTAGAGCTGGAACTTGGTCGTGAAGCCGGAGATCCTCCCGAGCTCGAGCGGGAGGAAGTCGAAGAACAGGGTGCGATCCGTCTGGGTGGCCAGCGAGACCATGCGGCCGCGGCGGCTCTCCGGCACGCGGCCGTAGACGTACTGCAGGTTCGTGGTCTTGCCGGACCGGCCCGGTCCGTAGTACACGATCTTGCAGGTGATCTCGCGCGCGGTGAAGTTGACGAGAGACATGCCGTTACCGTCCGAAGAGCGCTTTGAGGCTCGAATCGAGCTCGGTCTCGAAATTCTCCGCCAGCATCGGAGCCGCCGGCTGCTCCCGGGGGCGGCCGCCGCGAGCTGCTGGACCATCTGCTCGAAGAAGAGTCGCACGATCCCCACCGAGGTCTCGGGACCGAACACCACCAGCCCGATCCAGCGCCCGCGCGGGGTGGCGAAGGCGGCGAGCATGCAGCTTTGCCGCTGGCCGTGGTGCACCAGCGCCTCGAATGGGAGACCGCCCATGAGCCGCGCGAGCTCGTCGGTGGAGGCGACGATCCCGGCGCCGAGCGCGGCGGCGGTCATCACGTCGAGCGAGCGCGAGAAGCCGTGCTGCGCCACCACCTGCCCGGACGAGGTCATGAGCAGCGTCAGCCGAGCCGCACTCTCGGCGAGAAAGCTCTCCAGCGGCTGCACCACCCACGGCTCCAGCGCCCGCATCAGGTCAGGCGCCCCGCGGCCTCGATCATCTCGAGCCGGGCGAGGCCGAGATTGGCATCCGGACTCACCACCGCGACCAGCACCAGGTCGGCCGGTCCCGGCGCGGCGAGCACGCTCCCCGCGTCGCCGCGCAGGTGAACGAACGCGGGCGGCCGGAGGCCCGCGCTCGCGGCCGTGCGCGCGAGCCGGCCCACCAGGCTCCCCGTCAGCGCCGCGGCGGCCTGCCCGTCCACGCCATCCATGAGCTGCTCGGCAACCACGAGCCCGTCCGCGGCCGCGATCACCAGCGCGCCGCGCACGCCGGGTACCCGCGTGACCCGGTCCAGCGCCGTCCGTGTCGCGCTCATCCCTGCGCCTCCAGCCACGCGCGAGCGGCCCGGGCGGCGCGCTCGGCCAGCAGGGTCACGCGGCCCATCGGCAGCGACGGATCCCGCGTGGCCAGGAGCACCGTGTCCGCTGTCGGATGGGCGAGCACCAGATGCGCGTCGGGCGACTCGACGGCGATCGAGTGCCACGTGCCGAGTCCGAGCAGCCGCGTGGCGCGGGCGGCCTCGCGCGACACACCGGCGAGCTGCGCCGCGACGCGGTCGCCGGCCGTGTCGCCGTGATCTCCCGCGAGCCGGCCGCGCAGCCGGAGTCCGTTGGCGTCCACGAGCAGAATCCCGTGCTCTCCGCCGTCCATCTCCTCGAACGGCCCCTGGGTTCGTGGCGCGGGCCGCGGCGCCAGCGGCGCGGCCTCGACAAGCACGGGCTCGGGCGGTGCGGCCGCGGCCGCCGGTGCGGCCGATGGTGCGGCGGCGAGGCGAGAGATCGCCTGCGGGATCGCCGGGTCGTCCGGGTCCACGTCGAGCGCGCGCTCGAGATGGGTCAGCGCGGCATCGCGGTCGCCCGCGCGGAAGTAGAGGAACGCGATCCCTTTGAGCGCGCTGGTGCGCATCGGATCGAGCTGCAGCGCGGACGACCAGGCGTCGAACGCGCCGGCGAGGTCGCCCTGATCGCTCAGCACGCGGGCCATCAGATCGTGGGCGTCCGCCAGTCCCGGGTACCGCGAGACGCCGCCCCGCGCCACCTTGTATGCCGCCTCGAGCTGGCCGCGGCGGCGGAGCGCTTCGGCGAGCTCCAGGAAGGCAAGGCTCGCGGGCTCGTCCGCCAGTCGGGCAGTCAGCGCGCGGATGTCGTCAGTCATGGTAGCGCTCCAGCTCTTTCAGGATCGTCTCGGCGGCCTGGCGCATCCGCTCCACGGCGGGAGCCTCGGTCTCCTCGCCCGGCGTCCGCGTCCCCAGCCGGCCCCACGCGCGCCAGCACTCGAGCGCTTCGCCGAACCTCCCGGTAGCGGCGTAGCACACGCCGAGGAGGCGGCGGGCCTCGGGCATGAGCGGGTCGCTCCGGAGGAGCTCCTCCAGGGCGCCGGCGGCCAGGGCGTACTGCCGCTGCCCCAGCGCTTCACGCGCGGGCACCAGCAGGCCGGCCAGATCGCGTCCCGGCTCGGCCTCCTCGCCCGGGTGCGCGGGGTCTCCCAGCACCACGATTCCGGCGTTGGTGAGCCCGTACACCGTGCGCGCCACCTCGAACTCGGAGCGGCCGAGCACTTCGGCGAGTGAGTGCAGGTCGCGGGCACCGTCAACCGCGGCCAGGACCTCCCACTCGAACGGCACCAGGTCGAGCGGATCGCTGCCCTGCTCGTCGGGCGGCGGGAGCCGCGGCACCAGCCGCAGGTGCGAGACCTTCGAGCCGATCCGCGACCATTCGTCGGTGCGGCGGGCGGCCTCCATCAGCAGCGCCTCGGTGGGAAACCGCACCGGCGCTTCGACCGCCGCGTGGCAGGTGGCCCCTTCCTCGAACCTGAAATAGCCCTCCAGCCAGCTCAGCAGCTCGAACACCGTCTCCTCGATCTGCGACTTGAGCTGCCGGTCGAGCTCGCGCCGCGAGATCAGGCCGAGGCCCACCAGGATGTCGCCCAGGCGGCGCTGATCGCCGCCGTTCTGCATGCTGCGCGCGCGATCCAGGTCGGCGGCGGTGATCTTGCCCGTGCGCACCAGCCGCGCGCCGAGCGGCTGCGGATCGCTTCCGACGGCCGCGGCCACGACGCCGCCACGGTCGAAGCACACCGTGCCCGCGCTCTGCCGCAGCTCGGACGTGATTCTGAGCATCCCGCTCTTCCGGCCGAGCTCGAGGAGCTGGAAGACGTCCTGGATGTGCAGGTCCTTGAGCGTGCCCTCGAGCGCCACGGCTTAGCCCGCCGATGCCGCGAAGATGTGCTGGAGGTCGCGGGCCGATCGCGCGCGCGTCCGCGCCTGAGACGCGTACGGTCCGCCCGGATCGAGCTGGACCACCCGCTCCCACGCCTGCACCGCCTGCTCGAACTGCCGCTGCCGCGCGAGCGCCGCGCCCTCGAAGTAGAGCGCGCCGGCGTGCTCCGGGTCGAAGCGCAGCACCCGCTCGAACGCTTCCAGCGCCTGCGAGGTGCGGCCGTCCTCGAGCAGCGCCCGCCCCAGCGCGGTGAGCGCTTCCAGCTCGTAGGGGTCCGCTTCCAGCACGCGCACGAGCACGTGGACGGCCGCGCGCGGGGAGTCGGTCCGGCGGAGCAGATCGGCCAGCGCCCGCGCGGCTGCGCCGTACGTGGGCAGGAGATCGAGCGCGCGCTCGTACGCCGCCCGTGCCGCCGCCCAGCTCCCGCGCTCCTCCTCGATTCCGCCGAGCTCGTACCAGACCCGCACCAGCGACGGGTCGAGCTGGAGCGCGGCATTGAAGGCCGCGAGCGCGGCCGAGCGGTCGCCGAGGCGGGCGGATACCTGGGCCTGCAGGTGGAAGAGGTCCGGCCGGCCCGGGGCGATCGTCTGCGCCTCGCGAATGCAGTCGAGCGCGCCGAGCGCGTCATTCACCGCGAGGCGGACGCGGGCGCGGGCCACGAGCACCTCGACGTCGCCCCGGACGCGCCGGGCGAGCTCATCGGCCAACGGCGCCGCATCCGCGGCCCCGCCCAGCGCGAGCAGCGCGCGGATCTCGCCCAGGGTCGCGTCGGGATCGTCCGGCGCGGCCGCCCGCGCGTCGCGATAGCGCTCGAGCGCCTCGCCGTAGAGCCCGCGTTTGGCGAAGATGTCGCCCAGGAGGACCGCCGCGGCGGCGGGCGCCGCGCCCCGTGCCGCGGCCCGGCTCAGCTCGGCCGAGGCAAGATCGAGCAGGCCCTTCGCGATGTAGTCGCGCGCGAGGTCGAGCGCGTCGCCGGCCTGCTGGGGGGCGGGGGGGGCCGGCGCCGCCGGCGCGAGCTCCGCGAAGAGCTGGTCCAGCGCCGGCGGATCGAATGCGAACTCGCCCGCGAGCTGGTCGCCCCCCACCTCCGCCGTCAGCTCCGGGGCGATGGCGATCGTCGGATCTTCGTACTGGAGATCGATCGTCAGGGAGAACTTCTGCGGGACATACAGGGGCTCGAGCTCCAGGGCGCGGCGGGTCTCCCGCAGCGCGCCGTCGAAATCGCCGAGCTGACTCAGGACGAAGCTCAGGTTGTAGTGCGCGCCCGCCATGGCGGGATCGGCGTCCACCGCGCGGCCGAAGGCGTTCCGCGCGTCCTCGAAGCGGCGGAGCTCCATCAGCACGAGCCCCACGCCGTTCCACGCCACCGCGCTCCCGCTCTGCTCGCCCAGCGCGCCCTGGTACTCCTCGAGCGCCGCGCGGAGCTGGTGCTTCTGGAGAAAGAGGAGGCCGAGATTGAGGCGGGCGGCGAAGAGCGGCTGGCCGCTCCCGAGCGCCCGGCGAAAGGCGGCGACGGCCGCCTCGCCCGCGCCCGCGTCGCTCGCGCGGACCACGCCGAGGTTGTTCCAGGCGAGCCGGTAGCCGGGGTCCACCTCCAGCGCGTGTTCGTAGGCCGCGATCGCCTCCGCCCGGCGCCCTGCCTGGTGCAGGCACACCCCGCGCTCGTTCCACAGCTTGGGCGAGTCGGCGTGCTCCTGCACCAGTGCGTCATAGAGTTCGAGCGCCGCGGTGAGCTCCCGGCGGAGGAGGTGCACCTCGGCCATGGCCTGCAGCGTCATGCGGCGGTCTTCGCCTGCCTCGAGCGCCGCGCGGTATTCGCGGAGCGCCTCGTCGTGCAGCCCGTTCTGCCGGAATGCCAGGCCGAGGGTGTAGTGGGCCAGCGCGCCGCCCTCCACGATCCGCGGCCGCTCGCCCGGGCGGCCGGCGCCGTTGGCGGCGGCGCCATTCCCGGCCGCGCCGTCGGCGGCGCCGGGGCCGTGATAACGGTCGAGCGCGAGGTTGGCCTGGGCACGTGCGAGGGTCGGGTTCAGCTTGACGGCGCGCCGGGTGGCCTCGCGGGCCTCTTCGTGCCGCCCGATGTCGCCGTAGACGAACGCGAGGAGGTAGTGCGCTTCGGCGTAGTCCGGGTTACGGGCGATCGCCTGGCGCAGCGCCTCGAGCGCCGCCTCGTTGAGCCCGCGGTTGTAGAGCACCTCGCCGAGGTAGAACTGCGCGACTGCGCTCGCCGGCTCCAGGGCACATGCACGGGCGAGCCAGTCGCCGGCGGTGTCGAGATTGCCGCGGGCCTTCTCGGCCAGGCCGAGCTGCAGCATCGCGGGCACGTCGGCCGGGTTCCAGGCGAGCAGGGCCTCGAACTCCGCGATGGCCTCCGGGTGCCGGCCGAGGGCGGCGTGGGCGCGCCCCAGCTCCCACCGGGCGTCGCGGTCCTCGGGATGGCGCTGCACCCGCTCCCGCAGGTCGGTGATCCGCCGGTCGTAGTGCCCGCTCTCGCGGTAGGCGATGTCGAGATTGCCCTGTGCCACCTGCATCCGCGGGTCCAGCTCGAGCGCGCGGACGAACTCGGCGATGGCGTCCTCGATCAGCCCCTTCTGATAGTAGAGGACGCCCAGGTTGTTGTGGGCGCCGGCGTCGGAGGGATCGATCCGGCGGGCAAAGGAGCGCAGAACGGCGAGATCGCGCTCCGACAGCGCGGGACCGGGCATCGGATCAGGGCAGGCGGATGGCGTCGAAGATGGCCCGCAGCGACGGCGTATCGGGCAGGAGCAGGAAATGGCCGCGCAGCGGCTCGATGGCACCCTCCACCCGGAACGACGTCTCGACGCAGAAGACGAAGTCGCGGTCGTGGCCGAAGTTGAGGTACGTGGTGGTGAGCACCGCGGCGCTGAGGTCGATCACCAGGCTCGGCACCGAGGGCACCAGCATCATCCCCATGAAATCGCTGAGCGCGTTCATGTAGGCGCTCGCGAGAATGTTTCCCGCCTCCTTGAGGCCCGACTGCTCCATCGGGCCGAACTCGCCGGTCGTCCCGGCACTCCGCCTGAACAGTATATCACAGAGCGTTCGGGCCGACCCTTCGGGAAAGAGCACGAGCGTGCGTCCGGTGAGATCGCCCATCATGTGCATCAGCACCGCCGCCACGACCTCGTCCGGCCGGCCCACGAGATCGGTGACTTCCTCGAGGGGCCGGACGTTGACCTCCGGCACCGCGATCATGATCGTGTGGTTGGTCATCTGCGACAGCGCCGTCGCCGCGTGGCCGGCCCCGATGTTGGCCACCTCGCGCAGTGCGTCGAGCTGCAGCTCCTTCAGGCCCCGCGCGTCGTCCATGGTGTGCTCTCCCCTACAGCAGTGCGGCAGCGTCGAGAACCAGCGCCGGAGCGCCGTCGGCGAGGATCGTCGCCCCGCCCACGTACGGCGGCATGCCGCGCGGGGCGTCGAACGGTGCGACCACGATCTCCTGCTGGCCGAGCAGGACGTCCACCACGAGGGCGGTGCGGCGCTCGCCGATCTCCAGGATCACGGCCGGCCGCCGGGTGGGCGCGGGGCGCTCCCGGCAGGCCACCAGGTCCCGCAGGTGGACCGTGGGGATCACCTGCTCGCGCACCACCAGCGCCTCCCGGCTCCGGAGCGCCGTCACCGCGCGGGCATCGAACTCCACGGTCTCCGCCACGTAGGCGAGCGGCACGGCGTAGCGCTCGCCACCCGCGTCGGCCAGCAGCGCGCGCACGATGGCCAGCGTCAGCGGCACGCGGATCGTGAACGTGGTGCCCTTCCCCGCCTCGGAGCCGATCTCGAGGGTGCCGCCGAGCGCGCGCACCCGCGTCATGGCCACGTCCACGCCCACCCCGCGGCCGGACACGCCGCTCACCGCCTGCGCGGTGCTGAACCCGGGCCGCGCGATGAGCCGGAGCAGGAGGTCGTCGCTCAGTGCATCGGGGGTCGGTTCGCCCGGTGCGTCACGCCGCGTCTTGGCGAGAATCGCGGCGCGGTCGATGCCGGCCCCGTCATCGCTCACCCGGAGCGCCACGCTGTTCCGCTCGCGCGTGGCGGACAGGAGGATCCGGCCTTCGGCGGGCTTGCCCGCGCGCACCCGCGTCTCCGGCAGCTCGATCCCGTGGTCTGCGGCGTTCCTGACCAGGTGGAGCAACGGGTCGCCGATCTCGTCGAGGATGGACCGGTCGAGCTCGATCTCCTCGCCCTCGACCTCGAAGCGGATCCGCTTGCCGAGATCGCGCGCCAGGTCGCGAACCAGCCGGGGAAACCGCTCGAAGACCTCGCCCACGGGGGTCATGCGCGCGGCGATCACCTCCGCCTGCATCTCGGAGACCAGCCGCGAGATGCGATCGCTCTGCTCGGCCAGCGCCGGATCGTCGGACCGTGCGGCCAGCACGCCGAGCCGGTTGCGGGCCGCCACGAGCTCACCCACCTGCTTCATGAGCCGGTCCAGCCGCCCCAGGTCCACCCGGATCTGCCGGTGCCGATCCGCCGGCTCAGCCGGCGCGGCGAGCGGCTCGGGGAAGCGCACCGTCACGACCTCGCCCGCCGAGCGGAGGGCGGCGGCCAGCTCCTCGTCGGTAGCGCGCGACTCGATCCGAAACGCGAGCCGGCCGTCGAACTCATCGCGCTCGAGCCGGAGCAGCGGCGGCCGCACCGCGGAGACGACACCGAGCGTCTCGGCACGGCGCACCGCGAGCACCGCCCGGGCACCGCGCATGACCGCGTCGGACCGGATGATCACCTCGACCGAGCGGCCGCGCGGCCGGTCGGTGGCACGCCGGCGCGGGACATCGTCGCCCGGCAGGACCGCCGGCGCCTCGACGCCGCGCCCGGCCGTCGCCTCGTCCAGCGCGGCCGCCAGCGACGCCTCGGGCGCCGGATCCCGGCCGGCGCCGGCAGCCTCCACTGCCAATCCCAGCGCGTCCACCGCGTGGAAGAGGAGCTGGAACGTCCGCGCGTCGGCGGCCACCTGCCCCTGCCGCAGCGCGTCGAGCAGGCTCTCCAACCGGTGGGCCAGCTCGGCCACGCCGGTGAAGCCCATCGTCGCGCCCATGCCCTTGATGGTGTGAATCGAGCGGAACAGCCCCCCGACGGCATCCGTCGCGCCGGGATCACGCTCCCACCGGAGCAGGAGCTGGTTGCAGCTGCTCAGATGCTCCCGGCTCTCGGCCAGAAAGAGGGCGGCGTACTTCGAGAGGTCCACCCGTCAGCCCAGGACGCGCTGTACCGCCTCGAGCACCCGGGAAGGCTGGAACGGCTTGACCACGAAATCCTTCGCGCCGGCCTGAATGGCCTCGACGACCAACGCCTGCTGCCCCATCGCGCTGCACATGAGAATCTTCGCCTCGGGATCGGTCCGGCAGATCTCGCGGACCGCCTCGATGCCGCCCATGTCGGGCATGACGATGTCCATCGTGACCAGATCGGGCTTGAGCGCGCGGTACTTCTCCACGGCCTGCGCTCCCGACTCGGCCTCACCGACGACCTCGAACCCCGCCTGCGTCAGGATGTCGCTGATCATGGTGCGCATGAAGATGGCGTCATCGCAGACGAGCACTGTGTGGGACACAGCACCTCCCGGTCGTGGGTCGTCGGTCGCGAGTCCCGGGTCGCGGGTCATGAGACTTGCGCGCCCCCGGCACCTCATCCTGAGCGTCTTGCTCGCGACTCGCGACTCGCGACTCGCGACTGTCCGTTCAACTCCCGATAATCGGCGCCACCAGCGCATCGATGTCGAGCAGGATGAAGTGGCGGCCGTCATGCACGCCGACTGCCTTCACCAGCTTGGGGTCGATCCCCGGGAGGTCGGCCCGCGCGGCCACCGAGGCGGCAGGGACCTCGAGGAAGTCAATTACTCCGCCTACGCCCAGCCCGTACCGTCGGCCCGCCACATCCACGACGACGATGGCGCCTTCGTCGTCCTCCCGGCGCGGTTGCTGGAGGAGGACGTGACCATCGAGCACGGTGAGCAGGGACCCACGGACGTTGACCAGACCTTCGATGGCCTCGGCGACGCCCGGAATGCGGGTCGCCGGCAGGCGCGGGAGGATCTCCCGCACGATCCCTGCCGGGGCCGCGCAAACCAGCGCACCGATGCGAAAAATGACGGCGTGGAGCGTCGGAGAGTCAGGCATCTCTATTGAAGAAAAGAAGATAGCCAAGGGGGTGGGGGTGAGCAACCAGATCGTCGCCACCTAACGCACGCAGCGCCGGACGCAGATCGGCGGGCCACTCCGAGCGGAATTCGAGCCGTTCGCCCGAGGCCGGGTGGCGGAATGCCAGAGCGGCCGCGTGAAGCGCCTGCCTGGCCGTTGCCCGCTCGAGCGCCTCGGCAGCCCGGCGCGGCGCACCGGAAATCCGGCGGCTCCCGCCGCCGCCGTAGACCGGGTCGCCCACCACGGGATGGCCAATGTATTCGAGATGCACGCGGATCTGGTGGGTCCGGCCGCTGTGGAGCTCGAGCCGGAGGAGCTCCGCCACCCCGAACCGCCCGACGACCCATGCGTCGGTGCGCGACGGCCGGCCGGAGGGGACCACGGCCATCCGCTTCCGGTCCTGCGGATGCCGCGCCACCGGCGCGTCGATGCTGGTGGGGCTCGCGTCCAAATGCCCCCAGGCCAGTGCCGCGTAGGTGCGCCGCACCCGTCGCGCGGCAATGGCGGCGCCGAGCCGCCGATGGGCCAGGTCGGTCTTGGCCACCACCATCAACCCCGACGTGTCCCGGTCGAGCCGGTGCACGATTCCGGGCCGCCCCGCCGCACCGCCCGAGAGCGTCGTGCCGCGGGCAACCAGGGCGTTCACCAGCGTATCATCCCAGTGGCCGGGGGCCGGATGCACCACCAGTCCCGCTGGCTTGTCGATCACGGCCAGATGCTCGTCCTCGAAGACGACCGAGATCGGAATGGCGGCGGGCTGCAGGGTGCGGGGCGGCTCGTGCTCGGGAAAGCTGACGGTGACCTGGTCGCCGCGAGCAAGGAGGCGGGAGGCTCGGGCGGGCTTGCCGCCGATCGTGACGGCCCCGGCGGCGACCAGCCGCGCGGCCTGCGTGCGGGAGAGCGCCAGCTGATCGGCCAGGAACCGATCGAGGCGTTCGGTGGCCTCGGCCGAGACCGTGAAGGTCAGCTCAGGCAGCCGAGGCGGACTCAGGCTCGGGGCGGCGGGCGTCCTCGCGCCAGAGGGAGATCGCGAGCGCGATGGCCCCGCAGCTCACGGCGATGTCGGCGACGTTGAAGGTCGGCCAGCGGAGGGCACCGATCCCGACGTCGAGGAAGTCCACGACGCCCCGGCCGCTCCGGATGCGGTCGATGAGATTCCCGGCGGCGCCGCCGGCCACGAGGCCGAGCGCGAGCTGCCGGAAGCGATCGCCCGCGGGCGACGTGCGCGACATCCGGGCGAGCACGAACACCGCCACCAGCGCCACCCCGAAGAAGATCCAGCGGGAATACGGGCCGACGTGAAGCCCGAACGCGGCGCCCTGGTTGTATACCAGCCGTAACTGAAACCAGTCGCCGACGACCGCCATCCCCGGCGTCCTGAGGAGGGTGGCCTCGGCGACGAGCTTGGTCACCAGGTCCAGCACGACGGTCACCGCCGCCGCCGTCCAGAACACCCGGCGCTCGGCGCCGGCGGCCTGGGCGTCAGCGACGCTTTCCATCTTCCTCTTTCTCCTTGCAGGTGATGCAGAGCCGCGCGTGCGGCAGCGCATCCAGGCGCTCGAAGTTGATCTCCTGGCCGCACTGATGACAATGGCCGTACTTCTCGGGCGTGCCGTAGAGCCGCCGGAGCGCCTCGTTGACGTGCCAGAGGTAGCGCCCTTCCTGCGAGGCGAACAGGAACTGCTTTTCGCGCTCCATGGCGTCGGTGCCCTGATCGGCCATGTGGAACGAATACGACGAGAGGTCGCCGTCGGACGACTGCAGCGTCGCGTTGAACGACTCGTCGTAGTAGCCCAGCTCCTTCATGACGCGGGCCCGCTCTTCCAGGAGGCGCTTCTCGAGATGTGCGAGCTGTTTCTTGTTCATGCCCCGTCCGTGAGTTGAGGGCCGTTGCTGCTCCGGCCGTCCCTGTCGCGTCGTACGCCCACCACCATCCCCTGCCCGTCGATGTCCACCTGCTGCTCCAGGTCCGGCGCGGGCGCGCGGGCCCCGAGCTCGAGCCGGCGCGCGAGGGTCTCGCCGCGAATGAAGTCGGCGTGCGCCCGGGCCGCACCGAGCACCGCCGCGCCACCATCCATCCACACGCCGATGCGGTCGGTATAGGCATACCCCGCTTCCTTCCGGAGCCGCTGAATCCGGTTCACCACCTCGCGCGCCGTCCCTTCGGCGCGGAGCTCGTCGGTGAGCCGCGGATCCAGCGCGACGACGAAGGGCCCCTCGCTCGCGACCACCCAGTCGCTCGCCACCTCGCGCTCGACCACGATGTCCTCGGGCAGGAAAGTGGCGGGCTCGCCATCGACCTCGATCGTGGCCGCAGAGCCCCGCTCGAGGCCGCGGAGCTGGTCCGCACTGAGTGACGCCGCGGCCGCCGCCACGACGGGCGTCCGCCGTCCATACCGCTTCCCGAGCGAGCGGAAGTTCGGCCTGGGGCGCAGCCGGACCAGCTCCGCGTCGGATGCCACGACCTGGACGATCTTCACGTTGACCTCGAGCCGGAGCAGCTCGAGCAGCTCGTCGAGCGCGGCACCGCGCACGTGGGCCGGCACCGCCACCTGAAGCCGCGCGAGCGGCTGGCGCACCGGGAGCTTTCGTTCCTGCCGCGCGCCATGCGCGAGCGACGCCAGCCGACGGACCGCGTCCATCGCCGCCTCGAGCGCCGGATCGGCGCGGCCGGCCGCGTCGGGAAACCGCGCGAGGTGCACGGAGGTTCCCCGGAGCGCCCGGTACAGCCAATCACTGACGAACGGCGCCGCCGGGGCGAGCAGCCGCGCCACGGTCTCGAGCGCCTCGTACAGCGTGGCCAGCGCGGCGGGATCGGCGACGCTGTCTACCGCCCAGAAGCGCCCCCGGTTGACGCGCACATACCATTGCGAGACATCATCCACGACGAATTCCATGAGCGCGCGCACGCCCGTCGTGACGTCGTACTCCGCCCAGGCCGCGGAGACGGCTGCGACCGTTCCGTCCAGGCGGCTCAGCAGCCATCGATCCACCTGCGGCCGATCCGCCGGGGCGGGCGCCGCCGCCGGCTGCCACTCGCCCACGTAGCCCGCGAAGAAGACGTAGCTGTTCTTGAGCGCGTTGAGAAACTTCCCGGCCGTGTCCTTGATCGTGCTGCGGTCGAAGCGCTTGGGCAGCCAGACCTGGCTGGACGCGAGCAGGTAGAGCCGCACCGTGTCCGCGCCGAACTCCCCGATCATGGCCCACGGATCGACGACGTTGCCCTTGCTCTTCGACATCTTCTGGCCCTCGGCATCGAGGACCAGCTCGTTCACGATCACGTGCCGGTACGCCAGGCTGTCGAACGCCGTGGCCGCGATGGCGAGAAGCGAATAGAACCAGCCGCGCGTCTGGTCCACCCCCTCGCAGATGAAGTCCGCCGGGAAGTGCGCCCGGAACTCGGCCTCGTGCTCGAAGGGATAGTGCCACTGCGCGTAGGGCATCGAGCCGGAGTCGAACCAGGTGTCGATGACCTCGGGGGCGCGGCGCATCGTGCCGCCGCACGCGCAGGTCCAGGTGTACGCGTCGATGTACGGCTTGTGCGGGTCGAACCCGTCGGGCAGCGGCCGACCCCAGCGCTCGGCGAGCCGGGCGTAGCTGCCGATCACCTCCACGTGTGACGGCTCGCGGTCGCACGTCCAGATGGGAAGCGGCGTGCCCCAGTACCGGTCCCGCGAGAGCGCCCAGTCCACGTTGTTCTCGAGCCACTCGCCGAAGCGGCCCGCGCCCACTTCCGGCGGGTGCCAGTCCACCTGCGCGGTTCAGCTCGAGCATGCGCTCCTTCACAGCCGAGGTGCGCACGAACCAGCTGTCGCGCGCGTAGTAGATCAGCGGACTCGAGCAGCGCCAGCAGTGCGGATAGGTGTGCGTGTGCGGCTGCGTCAGGTGCCAGCGGCCGTCGTGCTTGAGCCGCTGGATGACCAGGTCGTTGGTCTCGCGCGCAGTGACCAGGCGGCCCTCGATCTCGGGCCAGCTCGTGCCGGTGAACGTGCCGTCGGCCGCGACCGGCCGCACCAGCGCCAGACCGTGCTCGATGCCCGCCTGGAAGTCGTCGGCGCCGAACGCCGGCGCCATGTGCACGAGCCCCGAGCCGTCCTCGGCGGTGACGAAGTCGCCCGGGACCACGACCCGGCTCGCCTTGTCGTCGGGGAGCGGCACGACCTCGAGCGGACGCTTGTAGCGCAGCCCGACCAGCTCGCGGCCCGGGAAGGTCCTGAGAGCGCCGATCTCCGCGAAGGTCGGCGCGCCCGGGCCGAGCTGCTGGGAAGCGCGGCCGCGCGGGCGGTGGCCAGGATGAGTCGCCGGTCGCCCACCGGGTACTCGCCGTACTCCATGTCGGGACGCACCGCCACCGCGACGTTCGCCAGCAGCGTCCACGGCGTGGTGGTCCAGATCAGCAGTTCGCGCGAGGGGTCGTCCGCCAAGGGGAAAGTCACGTACACCGAGTTGGTGGTGACCTCCTCGTAGCCGAGCGCGAGCTCGTGGCTCGAGAGGACCGTGCCGCACCGGGGGCAGTACGGCAGCACGCGATGCCCGCGATAGAGCAGCTCGCGCTCATGCAGCCGCCGAAGCAGCCACCAGACGGTCTCGATGTAGTCGTTGCTGCAGGTGACGTACGGATGCTCGTAGTCGAGCCAGTAGCCGATCCGGTCCGACAGCGTTTCCCAGTCGGACTGATAGCGAAAGACGCTCTTCCGGGCCCGGGCGTTGAACTCCTCCACACCGAACCGCTCGATGTCCTTCTTGCCGCTGAGCTTGAGCTCCTTCTCGACCTCGATCTCCACCGGCAAGCCGTGCGTGTCCCAGCCCGCGATGCGGGTGACCTCCTCCCCGCGCATCGCGTGATAGCGACAGATCAGGTCCTTGATGGTCCGGGAGAAGACATGGTGGATCCCGGGCCGGCCATTGGCCGTGGGCGGCCCCTCGTAGAAGACGAACGGCGTCCCGCCGCGCCCGGCCTCGAGCGTCCGCCGGAACAGGTCTTCGGCCTTCCATTGCGCGAGCACCTGCTGCTCGAGCTGGTCGGCGGAGAGATCGGGCCAGGTGGGGAACGCCATCTAGGACAGCCGCTCCGTGAGCGCGGTGACAAGCCGCGTGAGCGCCGGCTCGGCTCGGCCGGCCGTGGCGATGATGCGGCCGATGTCGGCCGGCTCGAGTGCGTCGGGGAGACACTGGTCGGTGATGATCGAGATCCCGAGCGTCCGCATGCCCTGGTGGTTGGCGACGATCACCTCGGGAACGGTGGACATGCCGACCACATCGGCGCCGAGGGTACGGAGCATCCGGTATTCCGCCCTGGTCTCGAGGCTGGGACCGGGCACCGCGACGTAGACCCCTTCCCGCAGCACGATGCCCAGCTCGAGCGCCGTCGCGCGCGCCAGGGCGCGCAGCTCCGGATCGTACGGCGCCGACATGTCCGGGAAGCGCGGGCCGAGCCGGTCGTCATTCGGGCCCACCAGCGGATTGTCGCCGAGCAGGTTGATGTGGTCGCTCAGGAGCACCAGGTCGCCGGGAGTCCAGAGCGGGTTCATCCCGCCGCAGGCATTCGACACGATGAGCGTCCGGGCGCCAAGTGCGTGCATCACCCGCACCGGGAAAGTCACCTGCTGGAGGTCGTATCCCTCGTAGCGGTGAAAGCGGCCCTCCATCGCGACCACCGGACGGCCGCCCAGCCGGCCCAGGAGCAGCCGGCCGGCATGGCTTTCGACGGTCGAGAGCGGAAACCCGGGAATGTCGACGTACGGTACCGCGGCTTCGATGGCGATCTCGCGCGCGAGCCCGCCGAGGCCAGTTCCCAGGATGAGGCCTACCTCCGGCGCCATCGCAGCGTTCCGGCGCACCACCTCGGCGGCACCGTGCACCCGGTCGAACAGTGAAGTCGTGGTGGTCATGCTCCCGCGTTCCTCGTGTCAGCTCTCACCCGCCGCGCTCCCCGAAGAGCACCGTTCCCAGCCGGATCATCGTCGCTCCTTCTTCGATCGCGGCGGGGTAGTCGCCCGACATGCCCATCGACAGCTCCGGCAACCGTCGGCCGTCCCGCTCGGCGGCGTCACGCAGCTCGCGGAGCCGGCGGAACGCCCGCCGCTGCTCCTGGACGTCGCCCGTAAGAGCGCTCATGGTCATGAGGCCGCGCACCTCGAGGCGGGCAAGTTGCGCCAGCGCATCGAGCAGCGGGGGCAGGCCGGCAGGGTCCACCCCGGCCTTCTGCGGCTCGTCACTGCAGTTGACCTGTACGAGCACCGCCTGGCGTGTGCCCGGCGGGACGCGCCGATCCAGCTCCTGAGCCAGGTCCGCCCGGTCCACCGAGTGGATCAGCGCGAACCGACCGGCGGCGTGACGCGCCTTGTTCCGCTGGAGCGGGCCGATCAGGTGCCAGGCGACGCGGCACGCCGGCAAGCGCCTCCTGTTTGCGCAGCGCCTCCTGTACCCGGTTCTCACCGACGTCCGTGAGCCCGGCCGTGAGCGCCGCCCGCACCGCCTCGGGGCCGTGCGTCTTAGTGACGGCGACGATCCGCACCGGGTGGCTCCAGCCCCCTATCGCCTGGTGCGTGGCGACGGTCGCGCGGACCTGGGCCAGGCTGCCGGAGAGAGCCGGGAAGTCCATAGCCTTCCAATTTACTTGGGGTTGGCGATTTCTTGCAGGGGACCGCTACCGCTCAAGGCGCGGTGTCGGGCTCCGCGCCCGCGGAGTCGAGCAGCGCCTCCAGAGCCGGCCGCAGCGCCGGACTGGGGGAGAGCGCGACCGCCAGGTCGAGCGCCCGCTCCATGCCCTCGCGCTCACCCCGGGCCTGGTAGGCGTAGACCAGCGACACGGCGGGGAGCGCGAGGGTGGCGGCCACGCTCGCGCTGGTCGTCTCGAGGCCGTGCGCCCCCTGCTCGAGCAGTCCGGCGTAGCGGTAGGTGTCGAAGGCGAGCCGCTCGGTCGTCGGCACGTCCAGCGGTACGGGAGCCGGCGGCCGCGCCACAAGCCCGCGCGCCGCCGTGTCGGGGCGCGCGGGCAGCAACTCGAAGCCGAGCCCCCGCTGTACCACGTACTCGCCGAGCCCGGCGAAGCTCCGGCCGGCGGTCGCTGCCCACACGATGGGCCGGCGGCCGAGGTTCTCCCGGATGACCGCCAGGGTCAGAATGTCGTTCGGATAGAGGAAGGTGCCCGCCGGGATGGTGCGGGCGACCGGCCCCAGGCCAACCCGCTGCGGTTCCCGCACGTAGTAGCCGCGCAGCGCCAACGCGATGGCCGAATCGCTCAGCGAGTGGAGCGGCGTTACAGGCCGGGGAATGACGCGGTCGCGCCAGACCGGAGGCAGCGCGGCCGGATCGAGCGGACGCACGGGCGCGTCCCGCAACTGGCGCATGTACCAGTCGGTGTTGGCCAGCGCCAGGCAGATGACCGTGACGTCCCGCCGAATGCCTTCGACCTCCTGCGCCCACCAGAGCGGGAAGGTGTCGTTGTCGCCGTAGGTAAAGAGGATGCCGTACGGCGGGGCGCTGTTCAGCAGATCATAAGCGAAGTCGCCGGCCAGCCGCGCATCGGCGCCGTGCCGCCGGGAGGCCGGCGCCCAGTTGAGCGCGATCGGCACCGCGGCCAGCAGGAAACAGGTGGGCGCGAGCCGCGCAATGGGCCCGGCGCGTCTCGCGGCCGCCCGCGCGACCGCGGCCAGCCCCATGCCCGCCCAGACGCCCCAGACGATGAAGCTGACGACGAAGAAGTAGTCGCGTTCGCGGACCTCGTGATCGGCAGGCCGCGGCCAGACGTCGTACCAGCGCGCGTACCCGGGCCGGAAGTTCATGTAGGCGACGAGGCCGAGGCCGGTCACGAGGAACAACACGAGCAGCAGCCACCATGCAGGCCGGTCGCTCCGGCGCTGGGCCGCCGCGCCCCGGAGCCCGAGCGAGGCGAACACCAGCGTCACGACCGTCCGAAGCGGCACCGGCCCCAGCATCCCGCCAAGCGAGCGGGCCCACTGCCAGTCGAAGTAGACGAGGTAGTCGCCGAGCTGGGCCCCGAGCAGTTGGAGCGATCGCCCCGGATTCCCGAGGCCGGACGGCAGCGTCGGGTCGTCGAAGGGCGTGCGGGGCGGATACTGCGCCCGGCGGATCACCGCGAGCAGCGCGTCGAGCGTAGCGGGAGCTGCCTCGTTGAGCGGCGGGTGCTGCGCGGCGCGAAGGTACAGGTAGAGGTATGGAGTGACCGCGACTGCCGCGAGTGACGAGCGCGACCAGGGCAAAGCGTCCGGCGCCGGCGCGCGCGGCATGCGCGGCGGCCACGATGAAGCAGAGCGCCCCGAGCGCCGCCAGCGTGGTGCTGCCCAGCCCGGTGCCGATCAGCAGCGCCCACACGCCGGCCACCACCGCCACCTGTCCCCACTCCACGCGGCGCGCTCCGGCGGTCCGCCGCGGGCTCGGCTCGCAGCGCGGCCACGAGAAACGCCACGATCGCGGGACCGGCGAGCAGCGCCAGCAGGTGGTTGCCGACCGAGATCCCCGCGAGATAGACCACGAGCAGCAGGAGCCGCCCCGACTTCGGCTCGCCTCGGCGGCGGCGCCAGAGGAGCGCCAGCCATGTCATCGCCGCGATGGTGAACGTGGCGACCGCGTAGACCTCGGTCTCGTTGGAGTTCTGCCAGTTGGTGAACGTGAACCCGCCGAGCAGCGCCCCCGACGCGGCGCCGGCCAGACGGAGCCGCGGGCCGAAGTCGCGCAGCGACTCGTGGGCCACGAGAAAGAAGCAGCCGGCGCCGGCCGCACTGAACAGTGCGCTGAGGAAATTGGTGCGCACGGCAAACTCGCCCACGGGCACCAGCATCGCCCATACGTGCGCGATGAGGACGAAGAGCGGGGTGCCCGGCGGGTGGGGAATCCCGAGGGTGCGGGCGGCGGCGATGAACTCGCCCGCGTCCCAGAAGGTGACGCTCGGCGCCAGCGTGAGGACGTACCCCGCGAGTACCGCCGCGGTCACCAGGGCCGCGGCGCGGTACGGGGCCGGCCCGCCGGCGCTCATGGCGTGGGAGCGGATACCGGCGCGGGCCCCGGGCCGGCAGGCGGTGCCGCGAGCAGGGCGGCCACCTGCTCCGGGCTGAGCCCGCGCAGCAGCACGCCCGCCTCGCGCGAGCGAGACGATCGCACTCTCCTCGGACACCACGAGCACCAGCGCGTCGGTCTCCTCCGAGAGGCCGAGCGCCGCGCGGTGGCGGGTGCCCAGCGAACGGTCGCTGACCGGGTTCTGCGTGAGCGGGAGGATGCAGCCGGCGCCGACGATCTCGTCGCCGCGCACCAGCACCGCGCCATCGTGGAGCGGCGAATAGGGGCTGAAGATCGTGGCCAGCAGGTCGGCGGACACGGTGGCGCGCATCGGCGTGCCCGATCTCCAGATAATCGTCCAGCCGCACGTCGCGCTCGACCGCGATGATGGCGCCGGTGGCGCTCCGGCTCAGCCGCTCCACCGCCTGGGCGATCTCGTCGCGCCACCGCCGGGTCCCGGCCCGGCACCGAAGAGCCGGAAGGCCGGCGCGCTGCCCCAGGCGGGCGAGCGCCTGGCGCAGCTCGGGCTGGAACACCACCAGCGCCGCGAAGACGCCGTAGGTGAACACCACCCCGAGCAGGTAGGTGATCATCGACAGCTTGAGCAGGAAGGCGACGAGGTAGATGACGGCCAGCACCAGCAGCCCGAACACGATCTGCAGCGCGCGCGTGCCGACCAGGAACCGCAGCAGGCGTAGATGACGTACGCGACGATCAGGATCTCGAGCACGTCCCGCCAGCCGCGGCGTGGGGAACGGCAGCTGCCCGAGCGGCACTACGGACCTCCGAGGCCTGCGCCAGGGCGAGCGCGTCGCGGCGCGGCCGGCACGTCGTGCACCCGGAAGAGCCGCGCCCCGCGCTCCCACGCCAGCGCGCACGCCGTGGCCGTGGCGCCGTCGCGCGCCTCGAGCGGCCGCCCCGTGACGGCGCCGAGGAATCGCTTGCGGGACGGACCGACCAGCACCGGACGGCCCGAGCGCCTGCAGCGCGTCGAGCTGGTCGAGCAGCAGGATGATTCTGCTCGACGGTCTTCGAGAAGCCGAAGCCCGGGGTCGACGACCGTCGCATCCGGCGCGACGCCGGCGGCGCGGCGCCGCGGCGAGCGCGCGCCGCAGCTCGGCGAGCACCTCGCCGACCACGTCGCCCGTACTCGGCGTGCGTGTAGGAGGCGATCTCGAGGATCGGTCCGCGCGAGTGCATCAGGATCAGCCCGGCGCCGGCCGCCGCGACGACGCGCGCCATGCGCGGGATCGAGCCGGAGCGCGGAGACGTCGTTGATCGCGGCCGCGCCGGCGTCGAGCGCCGCGCGAGCCACCTCGGCCTTGACCGTGTCCACCGTGAGCACGCAGCGCGGGTGGCGGCGGACCAGCGCCTCGACCACCGGGAGCACGCGCGCGAGCTCCACGTCGGCGGGCACCGGCTCGGTCGCGGCCCGGACGGGTGGACTCGCCGCCGACGTCGAGGATGGCGGCGCCGGCCTCGAGCAGCGCGTCGGCGTGCGCCAGCGCCGCGTCGAGCGCCGGCGTAGCGGCCGCCGTCGCTGAAGCTGTCCGGGGTGACGTTGAGAATGCCCACGATGACCGGGCGGTCGAGCGCGACCGGCGCCGCGCGCCGTCTCCCAGGCGGGCGGCGGCTCGGCCGGCATGGCCAGGCCGACGTCGACCGCGAGCTCGGCGAGAGCGCGCGGCGGCACCAGCCAGGGCCGCGCGAAGCGCGCTCAGGCGGGAGCGGCTGCCCGCGAGCACCGCCCAGCGTCGCCGGTGAGGACCTCGAGGCCGAGCGTGCCGGACGAGCCGGACCAGGGCCTCGAGGGCGTCCTGGTCCAGTCCGGTCAGATGAAAGGCGAGGGGATGAATGCCGCCCGCGGCGAGCCGCCGCCTGTCCGTCGTCCCACCCGTGCGCGCGGAGCGCGTCCCGCACCGCGCGCGGCGAGTGGAGCGCCAGCGGCGTGACATTCACGCGCCGGCGGGTTCGGCCGGCGGCGTGCCCAGGAGCGGTGCGCGGGCCGGCGACGGCGCCGGGCTTCGCGGGGTGCTGGCCTGCGGCGCCGGCGAGTCGGCGGCGGCAGGTTGCGCGGCGGGAGCGGCAGGTTCTTCACCAGCCGGTCGAGATCCTCGCGGTCGATCGTCTCGCGCTCGAGCAGCGCGTCGGCGATCCGGTCGAGCAGCTCGCGGTTGTCCATGATGATGGCGGTGGCGCGCGCGTAGGCCTCGTCGACCAGCCGCTTGACCTCGTCGTCCACCATCTGCGCGGTGCGCTCGCTGATCTCCCGGCGCTGGGCGAACTCGCGGCCGAGGAAGATCTCCTGCTCCTTGTCGCCCACGGCGAGCGGGCCGATGAGCTCGCTCATGCCGAACTGCGTCACCATGCGGCGGGCGAGCGCGGTGGCGCGCTCGATGTCGTTCCCCGCCCCGGTCGTGACCTTGTCGGCGCCGAAGATGATCTCCTCGGCCACCCGGCCGCCGAAGAACATCGCCAGGCTGCCGATGAGCCAGTCCTTGCTGTAGTTGTGCCGATCCACCTCGGGCAGCGAGGCGGTGAGGCCGAGCGCCCGGCCGCGCGGCACGATGGTGACCTTGTGCACCGGATCGCTGCCGGGAATCTTGAGCGCCACGATGGCGTGGCCACGCCTCGTGGTATGCCGTGAGCCTCCGCTCCGCCTCGGTCAGGACCAGGCTCCGGCGCTCGACGCCAAGCATCACCTTGTCCTTCGCGTCCTCGAAGTCCAGCATGTCCACCAGGGTCTTGTTCCGCCGGGCGGCGAGCACCGCCGCCTCGTTGACCAGGTTGGCGAGATCGGCGCCGGCCATCCCCGGGGTGCCCTTGGCGATCGTCTCCAGCCGCACGTCGGAGCCGAGCGGGATCTTCCGGGTATGGACCCGGAGGATCCCCTCGCGGCCGCGCACGTCGGGCGCGTCCACCACGATCTGGCGGTCGAACCGGCCGGGCCGGAGCAGCGCCGGGTCCAGCACGTCGGGCCGGTTGGTGGCGGCGACGAGAATGACGCCGTCGTTGGACTCGAAGCCGTCCATCTCCACCAGGAGCTGGTTGAGCGTCTGCTCGCGCTCGTCATGCCCGCCGCCGAGTCCGGCGCCGCGGTGCCGGCCCACGGCATCGATCTCGTCGATGAAGATGATACAGGGCGCGTGCGACTTGCCCTGCTCGAAGAGGTCCCGCACGCGGCTGGCGCCGACGCCGACGAACATCTCGACGAAGTCGGAGCCCGACATCGAGAAGAACGGGCGGCCGGCCTCGCCTGCCACGGCCTTGGCCAGCAGCGTCTTGCCCGTGCCCGGGGGGCCCACCAGCAGGGCGCCCTTGGGCAGCCGCCCGCCCAGCCGGGTGAACTTCTGCGGGTCCTTCAGGAACTCGATGATCTCCTGCAGCTCGACCTTGGCCTCGTCGGCGCCGGCCACGTCGGCAAAGGTGACCTTGGGCGTGTCGCCCGCGAGGAGCTTGGCCTTGGACTTCCCGAACGCGAACGCGCGGCTGCCGCCGGCCTGGAGCTGGCGCAGCAGGAAGAACCACAGGCCGAGGATCACGATCCAGGGGAGCGCGGCGATGATGATCGCGGTGATCCCGCCCTTGGGCTCCTTGGCGGTGATCGGCACCCCGGCATCCTCCAGCCGCTTGATGAACTCCTCGCTGTTCGCCACCGGCAGCAGGACCTGGAAGCTCTTCGCGGTCCGGTTGTCCTGGGTGACGCGGGTTCTTGAAGTCGCCCTCGAGCCGCTTGCCGTCGAAGATCTCGACCCGGGCGATGTTGCCCTGATCGAGCTGCCGGCTGAACTCGGTGTAGGAGAACTCCTGCGTCGGATTCCGCTGGCGGCTCATCATCTGGAACAGCGCGAGCGCCAGCAGGCCCACCAGGAGCCAGAGAGCCAGGTTCTTGCTCAGGTTGCCCCAGTTGGTGCGCGGGGGCCGAGACGGAAGTCGGTCTGCCATTTATTCCAAGTCCGCGATGAACGGAAGATGACGGTAATTTTCGGCATGGTCGAGTCCGTACCCGACCAGAAAGGCCGGCGGCGCCCGGAACCCGACGAAGCGGAGCTCCGGACGGATCTCGGTCGCCAGCTGCTTGTCGAGGAGCGTGCAGATGGCCATGCTCCTCGGCTGGCGGGGGCCCAGCAGCGTCATCAGGCGCTGCAGGGTTTTCCCTGTATCAATTATATCCTCGACCAGCAGGATATGTTTGCCCTCCAGCCGGGTTTCGGGGTCGTAGAGCAGCCGGACGCTGCCGCTCGAGAGCTTGGCGTCGCCGTAGGAGGCTCGCCACCAGAAAGTCGATCTGGATCGGGTCGCTCGATCGTCCGCACCAGGTCGCTGAGGAAGATGAAGCTCCCCTTGAGCAGCCCGAGCACCAGCAGGTCGCCGTCCGGATAGGCTTCGGTGATCTCCGCGCCCAGCGCCTCGACCCGCGCCGCGATTGTGGCCTGGTCGAAGACGATCGACTTCACCGGCTGCCCGCCGGTCCGGCGGAGCACCTCAGGCGTACTCAGCATCGATCCGCAGGGACTCCGTACCGGGTTGCGGGAGGAGGGCGTCGGAGCGGCAGACGCCCGGGACCCACACCGACACCCTCAGGCCCGGCGAGGACCGGCCAGTCGGCGCGACGGCTCCGCGGCACGCGCGCGTCCTGGAAGCAGCGGACCAGGCGCCGCCGCCCGGTGCCGCCGAGCGGGCGGAGGCGCTCGCCGGCGCTCCAGCGGCGGACGGCGAGCGGCATCGGCGAGAGCCAGACCGTAAAGGCGACCCGTTCCTGCGCCGGCGGCGCGAGTCTCGCGCGACCAGCGAAACAGCCACCGACCCCACGGCCGTTCGCCCCGGCGCCCGTGCAGGATCCAGGGCTCCGCCGCCGCCGGCGGAGCGAGCCGCGAAACCATCAAGCGCCCGAACGCGATCTCGCCAGCCCAGCCCTCGCCCAGCTCGACAGGGCGCCGCTCACCCCGTGCGCCGCCAGCGGAAGCAGCCGGCCGGCGCGCGCCGGTCCGAGACGGCCGCCCACTCGCCGCGCCGCGGCGGCCAGGAGCGTCGCTCCGAGGCGTGAATCATACCCGTTGAGCACGGCGGCAGCAACGGAAAATCCGTCGTGCTCGCGGCGAAGATCGAGCCCCGGCAGAAGGTCCAGCGCGGCGTCCCACGCCGCCCGGTCGCGCGCGGCGTGGCGCGCGACCGACAGCAGCGCGCCGTCGACGTCCGGCAGGCGCTCGCGGAGCACCGGCAGCACATCGCAGCGGAGCCACGAGCGGAAGTGGCGCGGGTCCTGGTTGGCCGGGTCGAGCCAGACCGGAAGGCCGCGCGCGCGCACGTAGCGCAGCAGCGCCTCACGGTGAACGTGCAGCAGAGGCCGGACGACGGTCCCGGCGAGCGCGCTCATCCCTGCCAGGCCGGCGGGCCCGGATCCGGCAAGCGCCCGCATGAGGACCGTCTCCACCTGGTCGTTGGCGTGGTGCGCGGTGAGGATCACGGCCGCGCCGAGTCGGACCCGGGTGGCCTCGAGCCAGGCATAGCGCGCCGCGCGCGCGGAAGTCTCCCCGGCGCCGGGCCCCAGTGCCGCACGCCCTACCTCATGCGGGAGCCCAAGCGACCGCGCGAAGGCGGCCACCGCGTCCGCCACACGGGGACTCTCGGGATGGATTCCGTGGTCGAAGTGCGCCACCACCAGCTCCAGCCGATGGTGGTCGCGCGTACGATTCAACAGATCGAGCAGCGCCACCGAATCCGGCCCGCCCGAGACGGCCACGAGGGCCCGACCCGGCGGCAGCCGCAGCATGTCAAGCGAATTCCGAAAGTCGTTCAGGAGGGGCATCGGCGGTCGAGCTCTTCCCGCACCTTGCGCGCGAGGGCCGCCGGGAGGAACGGCTTCTGAATGAACGGGGAGCCCGGCCGGAGCAGCCCGCGCCGGATCACGTCATCGTCGGTGTAGCCGGACATGAACAGCACGGGCAGGCCGGGCCGCTCGACGGCGAGCAGCTCGCCCAGCTCACGCCCGTTGAGTCCCGGCATGACGACATCCGTCAGCACCATGTCCACGCGCTGGTTACTGCCTCCCAGCAACTCCAGCGCGTGCGCGCCGTTCTCGGCTTCCAGGGTCACATAGCCCTGCGCGGCCAGCTCGCGCGTGGTCATGCGCCGGACCGCCGCCTCGTCGTCCACTACGAGAATCGTTTCGGACCCGCGCGGCGAAGCCGGCTCGGCGGCTGGGGCGCCCGGCTCGGCCGCCCCGGCGATGTCCTCGGGCAGATAGATGCGGAATGTGGTGCCCTGCCCCGGCTCGCTCGCGACCCAGATGAAACCCCCGCTCTGCTTCACGATGCCATAGACCGTCGCGAGGCCCAGTCCGCTGCCCTGGCCGGCCGGTTTCGTGGTGAAGAACGGCTCGAACACGCGTGCCCGTGTCGCGGCGTCCATCCCGTGACCGGTGTCGCGCAGCGCCAGCCGCACGTACCGGCCGGCCGGCATCCGCTCCACACCCGGCGGCCGGGTCTCTTCCGGGCCGACGCTCACCGTCTCGGTCGCCAGCTCCAGCGTGCCGCCCCCGGGCATCGCGTCCCGCGCGTTCAGCGCGAGATTGATGAGCACCTGCTCGAGCTGGGCCGGGTCGGCGCGGACGGGCGCGGGTGCCCTCGAGGGGTGCAGTTCCAGCGCGATCGCCGGCCCGACCAGCCGCGCCAGCACGGGCACCATCCGGCGCACGAGGGCGTCGAGATCGAGCGCCGTCGGCTGCAGGAGCTGCTGGCGGCTGTACGCCAGGAGCTGCCGGGTGATGCCCGCGGCGCGGTCCGCGGCGCGGCGGATCTCGGCGACGTCGGTCACGCGCGGATCGGCCGGCGGCAGCGAGCGCCCGAGAAACTCGCTGAAGCCGGCGATGACCGTCATCATGTTGTTGACCTCGTGCGCCACGCCTCCCGCCACCCGTGCGATCGCCTCCATCCGCTCCGACTGCACCTGGAGCGCGGCCGACCGGCGCGGCTCGGTCACATCACTCACGATGCAGCCCACCCATTCCATCTGCCCCTCGGGCGCCTGGACCGGGTAGCAACTGGCGACGAGCACCCGCTCGGTCCCCTGGGAATCGGCCGGCATCGGGATCTCCCGTTCCATCACCGGTTTCCCGCTGCGGAACACCTCCTCGAAGAGTGGCGTCACGCGCCCGGCGGCCGGTCCGAGCACTTCGGCGATGGTCCGGCCCACGTGCGCCTCGACCGGCACACCGTTGATCCTGGCCAGCGCTTCGTTTACCCGGACGAAGCGAAGATCGCGGTCCACAAAGGCCAGACCGATCGGCGCGCCGCGGAACACGAGATCCAGCAGCGCCAGGCTGCGGTCCTTCGCCTTGAGCGCGAGCTCCGCCTCGCCGTACAGCCTCGCATTGTCCACCGCCATGGCCGAGCGGCCAGCCAGGTCCTGGCCGAGCAGGAGATCGGCGGCCTCATACTGCCGGCCGGACTCCGCCATGACGAACGTGATCGCGCCGAGCCTGCGTCCTCGCGCGACCAGCGGCACGATCAGCAGCGAGCGGAGCCCGAAGGCGCGCAGGGCCTCAAGGTGCCGCTCGTCGCGGGCAAAGCGACGCAGCAGATCGTCCGGAATCTCCGGGATGAGGCGCGGCTCCCCTGAGGCGATGACCTGGGGCACCGGATCGTCCGGGACCTCGGCGTAGCGGTGGCTCATCGCCCACACCGCATCGACTTTGGCCGGATCGGCGTGCGAGATGGCGAGCCGGCGGTGACGCCCCGCGGAGTCCACGATGTCCACGGCGCACCAGTCGGCGAGTCGCGGCACCGCGAGGCGCGCCACGGCGGATAGGGTGGCGCGGTAATCCAGCGAGGAGGCAAGCACCTGGCTCGCCTCGGCGAGGAAGGCCAGGTGCTCACGGACTCCCTCGGCGCGCTGCCGCGCGGCGCGCTCGGCCTCGTAGAGGCGCGCGCGCTCCAGTGCCTGCGCACCCTGCCCCGCCAGCACCATGATGAAGTCCCGGTCCTCGGGTCCGAACCGCCGGTCGTCCTCGAACTCGAGCTCGATCCCGCCGGACGGGCGACCCTGGGCGACGAACGGCACGGCCACGACCGAGCCGCGAGCCTGTCCGCGCACCGTCGCGCCGGGGAAGCGCGAACGCCACTCCGCCGCCGACTCCAGAAACAACGCGCGGCCCGAGCGAAGCGCGTGGGCCAGGGGTCCGTCGGGATCGCCGCGCTCGCCGGACCGATCCGGCGTCCGCACGATTGTCTCGACCTGCCCATCCGGCCCGCTCAGCGCGATGGCGCCCGCGCGCGCGTGAAGCGCCTGGACGGCATGTCGAATGACGATGAGCGCGACGTCATGGGGCGAGAGCGCCGGCGCGAGCGACGCATTGAGGGCGTGGAGGCCTGCGGTGCGGAGCCCCGTCCGCTCGGCTCGCCGCCGCGACACGAGAAGCACGGCCAGCAGGATGCCCAGCAGGAGCCCGGAGATCGCGTAACCGGTCAGCAGCTCCATGCGGGCCGCCCCGGCTCGACGGCAGACCGCTGAGGGAGGGACACGAGAACACCTGGAAAACGGGGGTCGTCGAAAGGTGGGGCAATCCGGTGCGGCGGCGCAAGCCGACGATGGCGGGCGTTCAGCCCTGCCCTGGGGGCTTTCGGTCGAGGGCCCGGGTGAGCTGTCCGCGGAACTCGGGCGGGCGCGGGCCACCGCCGCGGAACTCGCAGTGCGCCGGGTTGCAGATCCGGCGCTCCGGGCCGGCGCCCTGCTGCCGCGCGTGGGCCATCAGCTTCTCCGCCAGCAGCCACGCCGGCATCCACTCACCGGCTACGATGCCCGGGTATTCCGACGCGAACTCCCACCGGATGCGGGCCTGGCGGTCGCGCGCCGCCGATCGTCCGTGGTCCATCGTTCAAAAGTAACCCGTCAGACCTCGTGGCGACCGGAGGTGCGCCGCCGCGCACGGGGCGCCGGTGGCCCCATCGACGGTGGATAGCCGGGCGAGCGAACCGGGGTACCGAGCAGGTCCTGGAGCTTGTCGTACAGGTCACCGAAGCTGACCGGCTTCCGGAGGAACGGGAGGTCCCGATACCCGGACAACAACTCGTCCAGATGCGGGTCCCCGGCCCCGGCCATGAGGACGATTCGCAGAGTAGGATCCAGGTCCCGGGCCCGCTCCGCAAGCTCGCCGCCGTCCATCCGGGGCATCGCGAGATCGGCCAGCAGCAGCCGCACCTCGCGGGGGTGGGCCTCGAGAAAGCGGAGCGCCGCCCGGCCACCCGGACAGCTCCGAGCCGGGTAGCCCAGTCCGCGGACCATCCGGGTTACGATCGAACGGGGCGTGAACTCGTCGTCCACGACCAGGACGAGCGGTCCAGCCGCGATGGGGAGCGGGTCGGTTTCCTCGTGGTGCATAGGGCCTCCGGGCGGCCGCTCAGGACCGCCGTCAGGCCTCCCCACGAGGAGGGCAAATGGTAGAGCACCATGCTACCGGGCGCCCCGAGCCCCGGCTGTGACCTGGCCAACGTGGAAAAGTGGAGATGTGGTGCGGTCATCCGTCACAGGTGAGGAGGCTGATGGAAGTCGGTCGCCCTTGTCCGGGTGCCCGAGCGCCCGGGCGGCCGCTCGCCTCCGCCACGAAAGTCGAAGTGCCGGTCGTCCAGCAGCCGGCCCCGGAGCAGCTCGCCGGAGCGCCGGCCCGCACGGAGCCGGGCTGCCGCGACGCAGTCAAGCAGCTCGCCGATCGGTTTCCATTCCTCTGCCGGTACGCCGGGATACAGGACCGCGTATTCCGGCCGGAGTCGCGCCTGGCGCCGTCCTCGCTCCATGGCAGCCCGCTGGCTGGTGACGCCTCAATCTACGCCTGCGGTGCGCGCCAAACTGTGAGGCAGGTCCCGCCCGGGAGATAGCATCCAGCGGGGGGCCGCATACATTTGTGCCATGCGGCCCGCACGACAAATCGCCCTGGAGTACCTGCTCGCCGTGGCCCTGACCGCGGCGGCCGCGGTCGCGACGCGCGCCATTCAGCCCCTGATCTCCCCAAGCATCACTCCGCTCTTCATCCTGGCGGTCGCCATTGCGTCGCTCTACGGAGGCCGGGGAGCAGGGGCGCTCGCCTGCGTCCTGAGCGTTGCCGCGATGAGTTACTGGTTCTTCGAGCCGGCCGGCAGCTTCCATGTCCAGCGAGGCGAGGACATCGCTCGCCAGCTCCTCTTCCTGGGCGTCGCGGGCGTGACGGCGTGGATCGGCGGGGGCGTCCACGCCCAGCGATCGCAGGCGGTCCGGCAGGCCGAGGAGAACGAGCACCTCCGGCAGGTCGCGGAGGAAGCGGCCTCCGAAGCCGAAGCCGCGGCGCAGGAGGCGGCGGAAGGACTAGCCACGCAGCTCGAGACCGAGAAGGCCCTCCGCGAGCGCGAGGCGGAACTGGCCGACTTCTTCGAGACGGCCTCGACCGCCCTGCACTGGGTCGGTCGAGACGGTACGATCCTTCGCGCGAATCAGGCCGAGCTGGACCTGCTCGGCTACGATCGTGACGAGTACATCGGCCACAACATATCGGAGTTCCACGTCGATCCGCCGGTGATCGACGACATCCTTCACCGGCTGCTCGGCGGTCAACGGCTTCGCCAGTATCCGGCCCGCCTCCGGTGCAAGGACGGGAAGGTGAAGGAGGTGGTGATCGATTCCAGCGGCTACTTCGACGAGCGCCGGTTCGTCCACACCCGGTGCTTCACCCGCGACGTGACGGCGGAACGTGAGGCCCACGAAGCGATGGCCCGGCTCGCCGCGATCGTCGCGTCGTCCAGCGACGCCATCATCGGCAAGACCCTCGACGGCGTCATCACGAGCTGGAATGCGGCGGCCGAGCGCGTGTTCGGCTACTCGGCCGCGGAGATGGTCGGTGCATCGGTGTTCAAGCTGATCCCGCCGGAGCTGCACTCCGCCGAGCGCGACCTGCTCCAGCGGCTGCGCCGGGGCGAGGTGGTCGAGGCCTCGGAGGCCCGGCGGGTTCGGAAGGACGGGGGCGAGATCTGGATCGCGCTGAGCGTGTCTCCCATCCGGGACGCGTCCGGCACCATCACCGGCGCGGCATCCATCAAAAGGGACATCACCAGACAGAGGCAGGCCGAGGCCGAACTGCGCCAGAACCAGGAGCAGCTCCAGCTCGCCCATCAGGCGGCGCGCATGGGTACCTGGCGCTGGGACGTCACCACCAACGTGCTCCGCTGGGACAGCGGCCTGCGCCGATTGTACGGCCTGACCGACGGTGAGCAGGTGAGCGGGTACGACGACTTCATCGCTCGGGTTCACCCCGACGATCGGGAGCGGGTCAGCCTATCGGTCCAGCAGGCGCTCGGCGGACGCGGGGCGCTCGACTACGAGTTCCGGATCATCCTGCCCGATGGGCGCGTGCGCTGGCTGGCCGACCTGGGGCGCGTCGCCACGGACGCGAGCGGAGAGCCGCTCTACCTCACCGGGATCTGTATGGACGTGACCGAGCGGAAGGCGGTGGAAGATCACCTGCGCGACACGCAGCGGCTGCAGGCGGTGGGCCAGCTTGCGGGGGGGATCGCGCACGAGGCGAACAACCAGATGTCGGTGGTCCTCGGGGGCGCCCATTTCCTGCTGCGGCGGACGGACCTCCCCGAAGCGGCTCGGCAGGACATCGAGCAGATCCGTCAGGCGGCGGAGCGGACGGCTTCCATCACCCAGCAATTGCTTGCGTTCAGCCGGCGTCAGATCCTCCAGCTTCAGGACGTGAATCTGAACGCGGTGGTTGAGTCCATGACCTCCGTGCTTCGTCGCTCGCTCGCCGAGAATCAGACCCTGGTGTTCCGGCTGGGGCTGCTCAAGGGCCCGGTCCGCGCCGATCCGAGACAATTGGAGCAGGTGCTGCTCAACCTGACACTCAACGCGCGGGACGCGATGCCGGACGGCGGCCGGCTCACCATCGAAACCGGCGAGGTGGAGCTCACCGCCGCGGACACTGCGAACGGTGCACCGCCGCCAGGGCAGTATGAAGTGATAGTGGTGCAGGACAGTGGTCGCGGGATCGAGCCGGAAACGCTGGAGCGCATCTTCGAGCCGTTCTTCACCACCAAGGAGGTGGGTCAGGGCACCGGCCTCGGGCTTCCGGTCGTTCATGGCATCGTCAGCCAGCTCGGGGGCCACATCCGGGTGGAAACGGCGCCCGGGCAAGGGACGAAGTTCAAACTGTATTTCCCGGTCGCCCACGAGAGCCGGATCGCGGAGCCCGCTGGGGTCGCGCTTCCGGTGCCCCGGGCGGATGGCGCAGTCGCGCTCGTGGTCGAGGATGACGCCGAAGTTCGCGTCATGGCCGCGCGGGCACTGCGGGAGGTGGGCTATCGCGTCCTGGAGGCCGAGAACGGCCGCGCCGCGCTGAATCTGGTCCGCCGGCATGCCGGCCGTCTGGACCTCGTGGTCACCGACGTGGGGATGCCCGAGATGGACGGCTACGAACTCGCCCGCCGCCTTGGCGTGGAGCGCGCCGGCCTGCCGGTGGTGTTCATGTCCGGCTACGGGGCCCAGGACGAGCGAGGGCATGGCATCGGGACCGATTATTCGTTTCTGCAGAAGCCGGTGTCACCGGATATGCTGGTGCGCGCGGCGGGTGAGGCGGTGAACGGGAACGGGCGGTAGCGTCACGCGGCGCCCAGTACCACCGGCTCGCGCTCGAGCGCGACGCCGAATCGGGTCTCGACCGCCGTGCGGATCTCCAGCGCCAGCGCGAGCAGCTCGGCGCTGGTCCCGCCCAGGTTGACGAGCGCGAGGGCGTGATTCGGCGACACCCCGACGCCGCCGCGCCTGGTGCCACGAGGAAATCCCGCCTGTTCCACCAGCCACGCCGCCGACACCTTCGTCCATCCCCCGGCCGCCGGAAACACTGGGATGTCGCCCGAGCCGCCCGACGCGGTCCAGCGTCGGCGAAGCCGTTCGACGGCCGCGTCGTCGAGCACCGGATTCATGAAGAACGACCCGACCGAACGTGAATTCGGGTCGGCCGCGTCCACGACCATGCTCTTGCGGCGGCGCAGCGCGAGCACCGCGGCGCGAACGGCCCCGAGTGCGTCGGCCGGCGCGAGCGAGGAATAATCCGGGAGTGCCTCCACCGCGCGCCGGAGCTCGGGGTAGCGGAGCGCCGGCGGTGCCTGGACCTGGAGTCGGAAGGTGACTTCGGTGACGATGAAGCGGTCGCGATCCGCGGCCTTGAAGCGGCTCGCGCGATAGCCGAAGCTGCACTCGGCCGCGGCGAAGCCGACCGGTGCCAGCGTCGCACGGTCAATCGCTTCCACGGTGGTGATGGTATCGGCCACCTCCTGGCCGTACGCGCCGACGTTCTGGATCGGTGTCGCGCCGGCGTACCCCGGGATGCCGGACAGGCACTCGAGTCCCTGAAGTCCTGCCGCCACGACGGCGGAGACGAGCGCATCCCACGACTCGCCCGCCCCGGCGCGGACCAGCACCGTGCCGTCGGCCGCCGCGGACTCGATGCTCACGCCGGGCAGCGCCACTTGCACCACCAGCCCATCGACACCCTCATCGGGAACGATGACGTTGCTGCCGCCGCCCAGGACCGAGAGCGGGACCGCGGCGTCGCGGGCCCAGCGGAGCGCCTCGATGAGCATCTGGCCGCTGGTCACAGCCCAGAACCAGCGCGCCGGGCCACCCAGCCCGAGGGTGGTATGGGGTGCCAGTGGCACGTGCTCCTCGGGTCCAGTCATCGTCGTGCCCCAGCGACCGACCCGCTGGGCCGGCGTATCGGTGGCTGCGGTGTGCAGCGGAAGCGTTGCCTGGCACGCCGGGAAGGCTCCGTCCCGGGCCCCATCCGCACTTGAGAGATCAGATGAACAAAGCTCCGCAACTCTTACGGAGTGCGGAGCTTCCGGCGATAGCAGGGGCGGGACTCGAACCCGCGACCCCGGCATTATGAGTGCCGTGCTCTAACCAGCTGAGCTACCCTGCCCTGGTCCGGGCGAGCATTCTACCGCGCCCGGCCGCGAAACTCAACCTACTCCCCCGCCGTGTCCGCCGGCACCAGCCGGTACAGCAGCTCCCCCCGGCGGATCATGCCGAACCGCTCCCGCGCCACGCGCTCCTGGGTGCGCGGATCGCGCTCAATGGCCACCGCGGCGCGCTGCAGCGAATCGACCACCACCTTCAGCCGCTCCACCTGCGCCCGCTCACCCGCTTCCTGACGCCGGAGCGCCAGCAGGTCGGTCGTGCCGTACTCGCCGCCCTGCACGGCGAAATAGAGCAGGAACACCAGCGCCGCCAGCGCCGCCCAGCGGGCACCGGTCACAGCGGGTAGAGATCCCGCCCGGGATAATGCGCCACGTCGCCCAGCTCCTCGGCGATCCGGAGCAACTGGTTGTACTTGGCCGTGCGGTCCGTGCGGCTCGCGCTCCCCGTCTTGATCTGCCCCGCGCCGGTGGCCACCGCCAGGTCCGCGATGAAGGTGTCCTCCGTCTCGCCCGAACGGTGCGAGATGACGACGCCGTAGGCGCTCCCCTTGGCCAGCTCGATGCACTGCAATGTCTCGGTGAGCGTGCCGATCTGGTTCACCTTCACCAGCACCGCGTTGGCCACACCCTCTTCGATTCCCCGGCCGAGGCGGTCCACATTGGTGACGAACAGGTCGTCGCCCACGAGCTGGACCCGCTCGTGCAGCCGCTCGGTCAGCAACGCCCAGCCGGCCCAGTCGTTCTCGGCCAGGCCGTCCTCGATGCTGACGATCGGGTATCGGTCCACCCAGCCCGCGTAGAGCTCCACCATGGCCTCCGCGGAGCGGCGGCTCCCGTCGCCCTTCTTGAAGACGTACTCGCCATCCTGGAACAGCTCCGAAGCGGCCACGTCCATCGCGATGGCGACGTCGCGCCCCGGCTCGTAGCCTGCGCTCTCGATGGCCTGCATCACGACGTCGAGCGCCGCCTCGTTCGACGGCAGCATCGGGGCGAATCCGCCCTCGTCGCCCACCGCGGTCGAGAGCCCCATCTTGCCCAGCACTTTCTTCAGACTGTGGAACACCTCGACCCCGATGCGCAGACCTTCGGGGAAGGTCTCGGCGCCGATCGGCACCACCATGAACTCCTGCGCGTCCACGTTGTTCGACGCGTGCGCGCCGCCGTTCAGGATGTTCATCATCGGCACCGGCAGCACCCGCGCCATCGGCCCGCCGAGATAGCGATAGAGCGGGAGCCCGCAGTCCTGCGCCGATGCGCGCGCCACGGCGAGCGAGACGCTGAGGATGGCATTGGCCCCCAGCTTGCCCTTGTTCGGCGTCCCGTCGGCGTCCATCATCTCGGCGTCGATGGCGATCTGGTCCTCGGCCGACATGCCCTCGAGCCGAGGCCCGAGCACCTCGTTGACGTTCCGCACCGCCTCGAGCACGCCCTTGCCCAGATAGCGGCGCGTATCACCATCCCGCAGCTCGACCGCCTCGTGCTCGCCGGTGGACGCGCCGCTCGGCACGGCCGCGCGCCCCTGGGCGCCGCTCGAGAGCACCACGTCGGCCTCGACGGTGGGATTGCCGCGGCTGTCCAGAATCTCGCGGGCATGGACTTCGATGATGGTGCTCATGGTCGCTCAGGTGAAGGGAAGCGGCAACCTAGTAACCGCCCCGGAGACCGTCAACGACGGGCGGCCGCGAAATGGTCGAAGCCGGAGAGGGCGACCGGCGAGCCGGCGAGCCACGCGTGCACGCCCGCGCCTTCCCGCGCCTGTCCGATCCGGGTGAGCTCGATGCCGCAGGCGCGCTCGAACGCCAGGGCATCCTCCGCGGTGAAGCCCGCCGGCAAGGCGACGAGGAGCTCGTACTCCTCCCCGCTTTGGGCCGCGAACTGCTCGGGTGGGCTGCCGAGCCGACGACTCTCCGCCACGGCCGCGAGCGCCACCGGTACCTGTTCGAGCTCGAGCGTCAGCGCGACGCCGGACGCCGCCGCCAGGTGTGCCGCGTCGGCGCCGAGGCCGTCGCTCAGGTCGATCATCGCGCGGGCGCCGTGGCGCGCGAGCCAGCGGCCCGCAGCCAGACGTGGCACCGGCCGGGCGAAGGCGCGCCGCGCCTCGTCCGCGGGCGAGTCGCCGCGTCGCCACGCTTCGAGCGCGGCGCGGGTGGCGCCGAGCCGGCCGGTGACCCAGAGCGCGTCGCCGGCTCGCGCACCGGCCCGGGTGACGGGCTCCGCCGTCCAGCCGAGCGCCGTGACCGCGATGCTCCACGCGGGGCCGGCCGAGAGATCGCCGCCCGCGACCCGCGCGCCGGCGTCGAGCGCCGCGGCGCCCGCGCCGGCCATCACCGCGACGACGTCGTCGTCGCCGGCCGCCGCCGGCACCGTGAGCGCGACGAGCACGGCGTCGGCATCGGCGCCTTCGGCGGCGAGATCGGAGAGCGCCGCCGCCGTGGCCCGCCACCCGATCTCCTCCAGCGTGAGCCACTCCAGGCGGAAGTGGATTCCCTCGACGCTCACGTCGGTACTCGCGACCAGCGTGGGGCCGGCCGCGGGGAGCAGGGCGGAGTCGTCGCTCAACTCCATGGCGCCGGCACCGAGCGCGGCCGCGATCCGGCGCACGCGATCGAACTCACGCCCGGGGCCGAGCGCGGTCACGGCCGGATGGCGTCGAGCCGGAAACGGACGAGGCCGCCGTCGGTGGCCACCCAGAGGTACTCCCGGTCAACCGCCAGGTCGCTGCTGTTCCCGGGCAGGTCGCCTTCGCGGAGCGGCCGGATCGGCGGCGTCGTGAGCCGCGCGAACGCCACGCCGCGGTCGCCCGCGACCCAGAACCCCGGCCCGTCGGCCGTGAACGCGACGAGCCCGCCGAGCAGTCCGCTCAGGTTGGGACCAAGGGTCCAGGCGCCGGTGTGGGGATCGCGCCAGAGCATCTCGTCGCGGGTGAGCGCCACGACCGTGTCGCCCAGCGAGCCGAGCGCCACGACGGGCGCCTGCAGCGAGGGCGAGGCGAGTGCCGCCGGGCGCACCACGTCGGACTGGCCGGGCAGCGCGAGCAGGAGTCCGCGCTGGGTGCCGACCCAGACCGAATCGCCGGTTGGGAACACGGCAAGGGCGGCATCGGCGAAGCGGGGCGCCAGCCGCTCGATCCGGAGTGAATCGCTCACCCGCACGAGGCCGTGGCCGGTGCCCGCGGTGATGCGGCCCTGGCGGGAAACGACGGCGTACACGCGGCTGTCCGGCAGACCGCGGGCCTCGTCGAGCAGCTCCACGCGGCCGTCGCTCGTGGCGATGCGGGCGAGGCCCTGGTCCGTGGCGGCCCAGAGCGCGGTGCCCTGACCGGCGAGCTTTCGCACCTGGGTGAACGGCAGTCCCGACGCCGGCAACCCTTGCAGGGTGCGGAAGGCGTCCAGCGCGCTGTCCACGAACGTCAGGGTGGCGTCGGTCTGCGTCGTGCGGTCGGTGGCCGCCCAGACGCCGCCGGGCCAGCCGAAGACCGCGCCCACCACCGGCGATTGGAGACCATACGAGAGCCGGTCCGGCAGCGCGGCGCCGTCCGGCAGATACAGCAACCCCACGCCCCAGGTCCCGATGTACCAGCCGAGGTTGTCGACCGAGCGCGCCGCGGCGGTGAAGCGGGCCTGGTTGAGCCGGGGGTCCATGAGAATCTGAGCAGCGTTGGTCTGGAGCGTCGGGTTGCTGCGGAGCACGTCGTCGATCCGCGCGGGCGTGGTCGGATGGGCCGGCGAGCGCGCGGGCGACGCGATCAGTCCGCCCCGCGGCAGCAGGAGCCAGCCGCTGCGCGTCCGGAGATAGAGTCCGGTGGTGGGGTCGTCCCCGTCGAAGGCGATCATCTGCACGCCCTCGGGCACCGGCCCCTGATCCCAGAGCTGGAGCTCGGGCTGGAAGTGGACCCATCCCTCGGGCCGGGCCAGCCAGAGCGAGTTGTCGAGCGGATCCACGAGGCCGGCGAACACACGGGCGAGGAGCGCGGGATCGGGCGGATCGTACGGCCCGCGCCACTGCCGGAACTGCGGGTTCCAGATGAGTGCCGCGGCGGTCGAGGTGACGTAGACGCGGTCGATTGCCGTCGCCACGGCGGTGATGTGGCTGAAGTCGCCGATCACCGCGCGGTCTTCGGGGCGCCAGTCACGGGTGGGCGACTGGGCGCCCGCGGGGAGCGCGATGCCGGCGAGCGCGATGCCGGCGAGCGCTGATGCGAGCACGAGAGCACGAACGAGCGGGCGCATGGGGGGGAATCTACCCGGCCGCCGAAGCGGCCGCCTCGACCGGGATCACCGCGTGCCGTCAGACCGTCTGGGGCCGAGGCAGCTCGAACAGCACCGGCGGCCGAGGCGGCGGCGGTGCCGTCCGGAGCAACTCCCACTCCCGCCAGAGATCGGGCAGAGCGGCGACGACGTCCATCGGGCGGAGAGTGCGGGCGGCTGTCCGGCGCGCGGCGAGATCGGCCGCGCGGCCGAGCGCCTGCGCGCCGAGCGTGGCGGCGGTCTCGGGCTGAAGCTTCTGCGCGAGCGAGGCCCCCACCAGACCGCTCAGCACGTCGCCGCTGCCACCGGTGGCGAGCCCCGGATTCCCGGCCGCGACCGTGAGAGGCGCGCGCCCCGCTCCGGCGACCACGGTGGGCACTCCCTTGAGCAGCACGGTCGCCCCAGAGCGCTCCGCGGCAGCGGCGGCGGCGCCCCATGGATCGAGCTCCCGCATGGGCGCCAGGTCCGGGAACAAGGTGCGGAATTCGCCCGGGTGAGGGGTGAGGACCACGACCCGCTCGGCCGCCAGGTCGGCGAGCTCGCCGGCGGCACCCTGGAAGGCGACCAGCGCGTCGGCATCCAGCACGAGTGCCGCGGCCACGCGCGCCAGGCGGGTAACGAACGCGCGGCGGCCCGGCTCGCGGCCCAGGCCCGGACCGATGATGACCGCGTCCGCGCGGCCGACCAGCTCGAGGAGCGCCGCCGTCGGCTCCTCGTCGAACGGCTGCGCGAAGGTCTGCAGGTCGGGCTCTGCCTGGATCAGCGCGGCCACGGAGCCGGGCGGCGCGACCACGTGCACCAGGCCGGCGCCCGCGCCGAATGCGGCCCGGCCGGCCATGCGCGCGGCGCCCGTCATCCCGTCTCCACCCCCCACGATGACGACGCGGCCGCGGACGCCCTTGTGATCCGCGCTCCGAAGCCGCCGGAGCCACTCCGCCGCCTGCTGGTCCGTCACCAGCCACGGCCACGCGGGATCGGGCGGCGGGTGGCCGATATCCACCACGATCAGCGTCCCGATCTCGTCCCGCGCGAGCAGGTGTCCCCGGCGCGCGCCGCCGAACGTGATCGTGAGGTCGGCCCGGGCGGGACCGTGCACCGTGCCCGTTTCGAGATCCACGCCAGTGGGTCCGTCGATCGCGACCACCGGCAGCTCGAGGTCGAGGATGCGATCGAGCAATGCCGCCATCGCGGGCCGCGGCGCGCCGCGTGCGCCGGTCCCGAGCAGCGCATCGACCACGAGCCCTACGCCGGGCCAGGGCCCGTCCGGCGGAACCTCGCGAACGCCTTCGGCGCGGGCGCGCGCCGCCATCGCCTCGCGCAGCTCCGCGCCCGGTCCAGGAGACGACGCGACCCACACCGGCACCTCCGCCCGGTGCAGCGCACGCGCCAGCACCCAGCCGTCGCCGCCGTTGTGCCCGGGGCCGGCGGCCACGAGTACGCCCTCGCGCAGCCGGTGAGCGTAGCGCGCCGCGAGCACCGCCGCCGCCGCGCGGCCGGCGCACTCCATCAACGTGGCGAGCGCCATGCCGCCGGCGACGGCATTCTCATCCCAGAGGGCGGACTGACGAGGGGAGAGGACGGGGGGCATGGGGGAGTGGCGAGCGGTGAGCGGTGAGCGGTGAGCGGTAAGCGGTAAGCGGTAAGCGGTAGCGGGAGGATCTTGCCGCCCCGCTTACCGCTCACCGCTGTTCACTTGTAGCTCTGCCCGATCGCCCGCCCGAACGAGATTTCGCCGTTGTCGATGCGGAGGTTGAAGCCGCATTCGGGGTTGGTGCAGACCCAGGCTTTGTAGGTGATGGGTGCGCCTTCGCGCCCGTAATCGGAGAGGGGAATGAGGGTACCCTGCGAGCACTTCTGGCACGCCGGCCATTCGGTCTTGTCCATGTGCCCCCCGTGACGGACCCCTGCCCCGGTCAGACGCCGCGCACGCCCGACCACTCGTAGACGTCGCCGAAGGCGTCGGCGAAGTCGAAGACTCCCTCGAAGTCCTCCTCCTGGTCGCCCGGCTGGGTGACCAGCAGGCCCACCTCCACCAGCGTGAAGACGATACGGCCGAAATCCTGGGTGCGCGTGACCCCCCAGTGCGCCAGCACATGGGGCGCGAGCAGGCCGAACTGCGCCCGGGCAAAGTCCCGGCACGCCCACGCCAGCTCGGCGCCGTTCACGTGCCGCCGGGCGTCCAGGTTTGACTGCAGATACTCGATCGCGGCGAGCACGAACAGGAAGCTGCGCTCGTGGTAGACAGCTCCCCGCGCGCGGATGCGCGCGAGCACGTCGTCGGCGAACTGCAGATCGTTCACGCGGGCATCGGCTCCGGGAGCTCGGCCGTCCGGCGGACCCGGCCGGCGGACTTCGCCGATCGGTAGAGCGGGAAGGTGGAGGTCAGCTCCTGGACCTCCTGTTTCACCCGGCCGAGGTTGGCTTCGTCGGGATGGGTGAGGGCGCGGTCGATCAACTCGGCCACCCGGCTCATTTCCGCTGGCCCCATGCCGCGCGTGGTGAGCGCCGGCGTACCCAGCCGGATCCCGCTGGTCACGAACGGGGACTGCGGATCGTCGGGAATGGTGTTCTTGTTGACCGTGATGCCCGCCTGATCCAGCGTCTTCTCGGCCACCTTGCCCGTCAAGCCCTTGGGCCGCAGATCCACCAGCATGAGGTGCGAGTCGGTGCCGCCGGATACGATATCGAACCCGCGCTCGATCAGCTCCTCGGCCAGCACCCGCGCGTTCTCCACCACGAGGCGCGCGTAGGTGCGGAAGTCCGGGGTGAGCGCCTCGCCGAACGCCACCGCCTTGGCCGCGATCACGTGTTCCAGCGGGCCGCCCTGCGTGCCGGGGAAGACCGACTTGTCGATGGCCTTGGCGTGCTCGGCTGTCGAGAGGATGAGGCCGGCTCGCGGGCCCCGCAGCGTCTTGTGCGTGGTGCTGGTGACGATCTGCGCGTGCGGCACCGGCGAGGGATACACGCCCCCCGCCACCAGCCCGGCGAAGTGGGCCATGTCGACCAGGAAGATCGCGCCGACTTCGTCTGCGATCGAGCGGAACGCGGCGAAGTCGATGATCCGCGCGTACGCGCTGCCGCCGGCGATGACGAGCGCCGGCTGCTGCTGCAGCGCCAGACGGCGCACGGCGTCGTAGTCGATCAGCCCGGTGGCCGGATTCACGCCGTAGTGCACGGCCCGCCAGATCACGCCGCTGTGGCTTACCGGCGCACCGTGCGTGAGGTGGCCGCCATGCGGCAGCGACATCCCCATGATCGTGGCGCCCGGCTTGATGACCGCCATGAAGGCCGCGAAGTTGGCCTGCGCGCCCGAGTGGGGCTGCACGTTGGCGTGCTCGGCCCCGAAGATCTGCTTCAACCGGTCGATGGCGAGCTGCTCGATCTCGTCCACGACCTCGCAGCCGCCGTAGTACCGCCGGCCGGGATAGCCCTCGGCGTACTTGTTGGTGAGCGGGGTGCCCATCGCGTCGATGACCGCCCGGCTGGCGAAGTTCTCGCTGGCGATCAGCTCCAGGCCATCCTGCTGGCGGCGCAACTCGCGGTCGATGAGTCGCGCCACCAGCGGATCGGCCTCACGGAGGGGCGCGTTGTGATCCAGACTCATTCCTGCTCCAGCTCGAGAGATGTTGACGAGGCGGCGGTTGGCCGACTGCAAGGATCCACGCCGGCGCTGTCCGATCCGATGGGAATGACTTCGGGCGTCGGCATCTAATGTATAAGAATTCGAGGGAGGGCGAGAGGGGGCAACCGGAGTGCCCGCTTACCGTCTGCCGCCCATCCACATGCGGTCCAGCCCTGCCACGGCCGAGATCCGCTCTTCGGCCAGCCGGTCGGCGGCGCGGTAGGTGGGGATCCGCTCGCGCCGGGCGATCTCGAAGATTCTGAGCAGCGTGTCGTAGATCTCGCCGGCCTTCTTCTTGGAGCGCTCCTGGGGCCAGCGGTGGAGCTCGCCGTAGACGTTGATGACGCCCCCCCCGTTGATGACGTAGTCCGGGGCGTAGAGAATGCCGCGCTGCTCGAGCAGGTCGCCATGGCGGTCCTCGGCGAGCTGGTTGTTGGCCGCGCCGGCGATGATCGCCACCTTGAGCCGTGGCAGCGTCTGGTCGTTGACGGTGGCCCCGAGGGCGCAGGGGGCGTAGACGTCGGCCACCTGGTCGTAGATCGCCTCGGGCGCCACCGCCCGGGCGCCGGTCTCGTCCACCACGCGCCGGACCTTTTCGGCGTCGATGTCGGTGACGATGAGCTGCACGCCGTCCTCGTGCAGATGGCGGCAGAGATGCGTGGCCACGTGGCCGCACCCCTGCACCGCCACGGTCTTCCCCTCGAGCCGGTCGCTGCCCCAGCGAGCCTGGGCGGCCGCCTTCATCCCGACGTACACGCCGAACGCGGTGACCGGCGACGGGTCGCCGGAGAGGCCGAGGAGGCCGGCGACGTGGTCCGTCTCCAGCTTGATGTACTCCATGTCCGCCGGGCTGGTGCCGATGTCCTCGGCGGTGATGTAGCGCCCGCCCAGCGTCTCGATGAAGCGGCCGTGGGCGCGGAACAGCGCCTCCCGATCCGACCGCTTGTTGTCGCCCAGGATGACCGACTTGCCGCCGCCCAGGTTGATTCCCATGACCGCCGACTTGTAGGTCATCCCGCGGGCCAGCCGGAGCGCGTCGGTGATCGCCTCCTCGGTGGAGGCGTACTGCCAGAACCGGGTGCCGCCGAGGGCCGGCCCGAGCGTGGTGTCGTGGATGGCGATGATGCCGAAGTATCCGCAGCCGGGATCGTGAGAGAACAGCACCTGCTCATGGCCAAGCGCGTGCATCTGGGCGAGGAGGTCCATGGGGCTCCGGTTACTGAGGTCGTGAGTCGCGGGTCGCGAGTCGCGACTCACGACTGATACTGATAGAACCCCCGCCCACTCTTCCTCCCGAGATACCCCGCGGCCACCATCTTCCGGAGCAGCGGGCAGGGCCGGTACTTGTCGTCGCCGAGGCCGGTTTGCAGCACCTCGAGAATTGCCAGGCAGACGTCGAGGCCGATGAAATCGGCCAGGGCGAGCGGGCCCATCGGGTGGGCCATGCCCAGCTTCATGACGGTGTCGATCGCCTCGGGCGCCGCCACGCCCTCCATGACGCAGAAGATCGCCTCGTTGATCATCGGCATCAGGACGCGGTTGGAAACGAAGCCCGGATAGTCGTGCACCTCGACGGGCGTCTTGCCCAGCGACGCCGCCGTCTCCATGACCGTGCGCGTGGTGGCGTCGCTCGTCGCGTACCCGCGGATGACCTCGACCAGTTGCATCACCGGCACCGGGTTCATGAAGTGCATCCCGATCACCTGGTCCGGCCGGCGCGTGCGCGCGGCGATTTCGGTGATCGAGATCGAGCTGGTATTCGTGGCAAGGATCGCGTCGGGCGCGCACACCCGGTCGAGCTGCTCGAACACGGAGAACTTGACCGCGGGGTTCTCGCTCGCGGCCTCCACCACCAGTGTCGCGCCGGCCGTCGAGTCGAGCGCCGTGGCCGGTGTGATGCGCCTGAGCACCTCCTGGGGTGCCTCGGGCGCCAGCGCGCCCTTCTTCACCTGGCGGTCGAGATTGGCCCGAATGGTGGCCACGGCCGTCGTCCAGCGCCGCCGGCGCGGTGTCGATCAGCGCCACCTGCCATCCGTGCTGCGCGAACACGTGGGCGATCCCGTTGCCCATCGTTCCCGCCCCGATCACCGCGGCGCGGTTCATGTCGGCTCCTGCCGGATCCACTGGGCCGCGAGCACCACGGTCACGGTGAGGGCGAGGGTGCCGAGCAGGCCGCCTTCGGGCCCGAACGCGCCGCCCGTGAGCCACGCGGGAGCCCCCATGCGGTAATCGATGTAGGGGATGTCGAACGGCAGCCCGCTCACCGGCGCGGCCAGCGCGGCGAGGGTGGCGTTCCAGCCGAGGTGCGCGCCGAACGCGGTCCACATGCCGCCCGGACTGAAGAACGCCAGCGAGAGCCAGATCCCGGCCAGTGCGATGTTGGCGAGCCCGGCGGACGTGACCTCGGGATTCCGGATGTGAGCCAGGGCGAAGAGCAGCGACAGCACGAGGATGGCACGGCCGCGGCCCAGCGCCCGGCCGGCCACGACCATCGGCAGCCCGCGGAACATCAGCTCCTCCGCCATGGCGGCCGGCGCCAGAATCATGACCGTCTTTCCGACCTGGAGCACCCACTGGTGCAGCGACCCGCCGTCGTGGGTCCACCCCGCACCGGCCGTGAAGACGCCGAGGGTCATCGCGATCGCGGCGGGAAGGATGCCAAAAACCAGTCCGGCGCCGACCGCCCGGGCCCAGCCCAGGCGGGTGCGCCAGCGGAGGTCAGACGCGCCGAGCCCGAGGGCGCGGACCCCCACCACCCACGTCGCCGCACCGAACGCGACCAGGAGCGCGGCGCCCTGCACCAGCGCGAAGAGCGGCGATGGATGCGCCGCAAGCTCCGCCGGCGACGCGCCGGCGGTGAGCCCGCGCGCAAACGGCAGCAGCAGCAGCGAGACGAGGATCAGGCCGAGCAGGTAGAAGCAGACGATGACGCCGATGGCCCGCAGCAGGGGGCGGGGGTGCCGGCGCGGCGTCGGATCGGTCAACGCACCCCGCGGATGACCGGCCCGAGGCCGAGCACCACGGCCGCCGCGAGGCCGACCTTGAGCAGGTCGCCGGTGAGGAACGGCACGAAGCCGACGCGGAACGCCAGCGCGGGATCGCCGCCGAGCAGCGCGAGCTGCGCCACGCCACCCACGTGGATGACGACCATGCCGAGTGCGCAGGCCAGCAGCACCCGGAGCACGCCGGCGCCGGGACGACCCAGCGCGCCGGTCACCCCAGCGGCGACCGGGAAGGCGAGCAGGTAGCCGCCGGTGGGCCCCAGCAGGTGGATCACGCCGGACGATCCGCCCGCGAATACCGGAAGCCCGAGCACCCCGAGCGTCAGGTAGGTGACGAGCGCCGCCACCCCGCCGGCCGCGCCGAGCAGACCGCCGACCACGAGCACCGCGAGCGGCTGGAGCGTCATCGGGACCGGGCTGAACGGGACGGGCACCGCTACCTGCGCCGCGGCGGCCACCACGAGCGCGCCGACCGCGATCCCGAGCAGCCGCCGGGCGGGGCGCACCCGCACGGGGGCCGCGGCGGGCCCCGCGCCGCCGGCAGTCACTTCACGCGAGGCGCCCATCAGACCAGCTCCACGCTGAGGGCCACGGCGTTGCCGCCCCCCAGACACAGCGTGGCGAGGCCGGTCGAGCCGCCGCGGTCGCGAAGCGCGTAGAGCAGCGTGGTGAGCACCCGGGCGCCGCTGGCGCCGATCGGATGCCCCAGCGCCACCGCCCCGCCGTGCACGTTCACACGGTCCCAGTCCCAGCCCAGCTCGCGGCCGTCGGCCAGCGCCTGGACCGCGAACGCCTCGTTGGCCTCGATCAGATCGTAGCGGTCGATGCTGGTGGCGGTCTTGTCCATGAGGCTCCTCACCGCGAGGACCGGCGCGAAGAAGAGGTCACGCGGCTCGCCGCCGCCCGTGGCATAGCCGGTGATGCGGGCCATCGGGGTAAGGCCGTGGGCCTTTGCGAAGGCCTCGGACGTCACCACGAGCGCGCTCGCCCCGTCGTTGAGCCCCGGGGCGTTGCCCGCCGTCACCGTACCGCCGTCCTGCTTGAACACCGGCTTGAGCCGGGCGAGCGTCTCCGGGCTGGTGTCCTTCCGCGGCGCCTCGTCGGTGGAGAAGGTCGTGGGGCCGCTCTTTCCCGGCACCTGCACCGGCAGGATCTCGGCCTTGAACTTCCCGGCCTCGATGGCGGCGATCGCCTTCCGGTGGCTTTCGTAGGCGAAGCGGTCCTGGTCCTCGCGTGAGACGCCCGCCTTTTCCGCCGTGTACTCGGCGTACTCGCCCATGTGGCAGCAGCCGAACGAGTCCCACAGACCGTCGTGGATCATGCCATCCACCATGGTCTGGTTGCCCGCCTTGATGCCGCTGCGCATGCCGTACACATAATGCGGCGCGCTGGACATGGACTCCTGGCCGCCGGCCACGACGCACTCGGCGTCGCCGGCCTTGATCGCCTGGGCGGCGAGCATGACGGCCTTGAGCCCGGACCCGCAGACTTTATTGATGGTGAGGGCGGGAATCGCGGCTGGGAGCCCGGCATGGATCTGTGCCTGGCGGGCGGGAGCCTGACCCGAACCGCCCTGCACCACCTGCCCCATGATGACCTCGTCCACGGCTGCGTCGTCGATGCCGGACCGCCGGACCGCCTCGCGAATCACCTGGGCCCCGAGCCGGGGTGCCGTAAAGGAGGCCAGTCCGCCCAGGTAGCGCCCGATCGGCGTCCGGACGGCGGAGATGATGACCGGCGTTGTCGTATCGCTCACGTGCACCTCGGGTCCAAGTGTTGGCGAGGGCAAGATAGGCGGGGTTTCCGGCCCCCGGTAGGCCGAGCTCAGGGCGCGAGCGCGCGCGTCCGCACCTCGGTCGTGACGCGGTCCAGGAACGCCTGCACCGGCAGGACGTCCTGCTTCCGGCCGGCGCCGCGGACCCGGAGCGCTACGCTGTCGCTCTCCGCCTCCCGCTGGCCCACGACGGCCATGTAGGGGACCTTCGCGACCTCGCCGTCGCGGATGCGGTAGTTGAGCGTCTCGTTCCGATCATCGAGATGCGCCCGGATGCCGGCGGCCGTGAGCCGCGCGGTGACGTCGCGCGCGGCCTCGGTCTGCGCATCGGAGATCGGGATCACCCGCACCTGCTCCGGCGCCAGCCAGACCGGGAACGCGCCGGCGAAATGCTCGATCAGGATGGCGATGAACCGCTCGAACGAACCGCTCACGGCGCGGTGGATCACGACCGGCCGGTGCTCCGTGTTGTCCTCGCCTACGTAGACGAGGTCGAAGCGTTCTGGCGCGTTGTAGTCGAGCTGGATCGTGCCGAGCTGCCAGCTCCGGCCGATCGAGTCGGTCACGTCGAAGTCGATCTTGGGGCCATAGAACGCCCCGTCACCGGGCTTGAGCTCGTAGGGCATGCCGGTGGCCTCCAGCGCGCCGCGGAGCGCGCCTTCGGCGCGGTCCCACAGCTCGTCGCCGCCGATCCGCGTTTCGGGCCGGGTGGCGAACTTGAGGCTCGGCTCCAGCCCGAACGTGCGATAGTAGCCCAGGATGAAGTCCATGAGGAACTTCACCTCGTCCACGATCTGGCCGTCGGTCAGGAAGACGTGGCAGTCGTCCTGCGCGAACTGGCGCACGCGGGTGAGTCCCGAGAGCGCGCCCGTCACCTCGTTCCGGTGCAGCACGTCGAAGGTCACGTAGCGAAGCGGCAGCTCGCGATAGGAGTGCTTCCTGGACCCGTAGAGCAGATAGTGGGACGGGCAATTCATCGGCTTGAGCGACGCGTCGTGCTCCCCCGTCTCCTTGTTCAGCACCAGAAACATGTTGTCCCGGTACTTCCCCCAGTGCCCGGAGATCTCCCACAGCATCTTGTTGTAGATGAGCGGCGTCTTGATCTCCTTGAACGCCTCGGCCTGTCGCTCGCGGACGAACTCGACCAGCAGGTTGTAGAGGGTCGTCCCCCGCTCCGTCCAGAACACGGCACCCGGCGCCGAGGGGTGGAACATGAACAGGTCGAGCTCGCGCCCAACCCGGCGGTGGTCGCGCTTTCGCGCCTCCTCGAGCCGGTGGAGATACCCGTCCAGCTCCTCCTTCCGGAACCAGGCCGTGCCGTAGATCCGCTGGAGCATCTGGCGGCGCTCGTCGCCCCGCCAGTACGCCCCCGCGGCGGAGAGCAGCTTGAAGTGCTTGAGCCGGCCGGTGCGGGGGATGTGCGGGCCGCGGCAGAGATCCTGGAACGGGCCGTCGGTGTAGACGGTGATCGTCTCGTCGTCTCCCAGCTCGCTGATCCGCTCGAGCTTGAGCGGATCGTCGGCAAAGCGCCGGTTGGCTTCCGACCGGTCCACCACTTCCCGCTCGAACGGATAGTCCCGCGCCGCCACCTCGGCCATCTTGGCCTCGATGCGGGCGAGGTCCTCCGGAGTGAACGGGCGGTCCACCTGGAAATCGTAGTAGAAGCCGTCCTCGATCGGCGGCCCGAAGCCGATCCCGGCGCCCGGGAACAGCTCGCGGACGGCGGTGGCGAGGATGTGCGCCGATGAATGGCGCAGGAGCTCCAGCGCCTCGGGGTCGCGCTCGGTCAGGATGGCGACGGTGGCGTCCGCCTCGAGCGGCCGGTCGAGATCCCGGACGGCCCCGTTTACCCGGGCGGCGAGCGCGGCGCGGGCGAGACCCGCCCCGATCCCCTCGGCGAGCTGGCGCGCCGTCGTGCCCCGCGGCACCTCGCGCACGCTCCCGTCGGGGAGCGTGATCCGGATCAGGTCGCTCACCGGCCCTCCGACGCCGACGGGCGGGCCGGCGGTTCGCTCGACGGGGCGAAAGCGAAGTACAGGCCCAGCCCGATCAGCAGTAGCGCGGCGACGAAGATCCAGCGGGCCAGGTCGGGGCCGCGCACGGTCATGCGGTGGTCGTTCATCGGGACGCCTTCGAGGGAGATCGCTTCCTGCGTTTGTGGGCTGAAAATGTTAAGTTAATCGCACCACAAATCTTCACGTAAGAGGATGCGGCGTGCGCCAACGCGATCGGCTGACGGGAATGGAGATGCTGCTCTGGGGCGGCCTGGGCGCCGGGACCGGGCTCGTCGCGGGCTTCCTCCTGAGCGAGTGGGTGGGCGGGGTGAGCTCCGGCCGGGTCGAGGGCATGGCGCGCCGGCTCCGGCAGCCCGCGCCTCCCCGGCTCACCTCGTCGGCATCGGCGCGCGCGGTCGCCGCGGCCCTGCAGGCCGAGCCGCGGCTGGCCGGTATCGCCATCGAGACGCTCGCGGTGGCGCGCGGGGTGGTCGAGCTCCGCGGCTGGGTGCCGACCCGCGCGGCACGCGCCATCGCCGGCCGGGCCGCGCTCGCCGCGCCCGGCATCGAAAGCGTCATCAACAGTCTGCTCGTCCATGGCGAGGACGACCTCACCCGGGCCCGGGACGCGCGCGCCACCGACCAGAGCGCATGACCGAGCCGCTTGCCCCGCAGTACAACCCGGTAGCGATCGAGTCCCCCCTCTACGCCTGGTGGCGCGAGCGCGGGCTGTTCGCACCCGACGCGCACCCCGCCGGCACGGGAATCCCCTACGTCGTCATGATGCCGCCGCCGAACGTCACGGCGGTGCTGCACATGGGTCACGGCCTCAACAATACCGTGCAGGACGTGCTCGTCCGTTTCGAGCGGATGCGCGGCCGGCGGACGCTCTGGCTCCCGGGTACCGACCACGCCGGCATCGCGACCCAGAACGTGGTGGAGCGCCTGCTCGCCCGGGAGGGGCGCACCCGCTTCGACCTGGGGCGCGATGCGTTCGTGGAGCGCGTGTGGGAGTACGTCCGCACCACCGGGGCCGCCATCCTCGAGCAGCTCGAGGCCATCGGCTGCTCGGCCGACTGGAGCCGCACCTACTTCACGCTGGACGAGGGGCTCTCCCGCGCCGTGCGCGAGGCATTCGTCAGGCTGTATGACGAGGGCCTCATCTATCGAGGCTTCTACATCATCAACTGGTGCCCGCGGTGCCTCACCGCGCTCTCCAACGAGGAGGCGGAGAAGCACGAGACCGAGGGCCGCATCTGGCATCTCCGCTACCCGCTCGCGGATGGCGGTGGGAGCGTCACCGTGGCCACCACCCGGCCCGAGACGATGCTGGGCGATACCGCCGTCGCGGTGCACCCGGACGACGAGCGATACCGGATCTCGTCGGTCGCGAGCTGCTGCTGCCGGTGGTGAACCGCCGCATCCCGATCGTCGCCGACGAGGCGGTGGACCCCGCGTTCGGCTCCGGCGCCGTCAAGGTGACGCCGGCGCACGACCCGGCGGACTTCGAAATCGGCCGCCGGCACGGGCTGCCCTCGATCGACGTGATGACGCCTGAGGCGCGGATCAGCCTGGCCGCGCCGGAGCGCTTTCAAGGGCTGGATCGCTTCGAGGCCCGCGCGCGCGTGGTGGCCGAGTTCGAGTCCCTGGGGCTGCTCGACAAGGTGGAGCCCCACCGGCACGCCGTGGGCCGCTGCTACCGCTGCGACACGGTGATCGAGCCGCGGCTCTCGGAGCAGTGGTTCGTCCGCATGGCGCCGCTCGCCGCCCCCGCCCTCGCGGCGTATCGCGACGGGACCCTGCACTTCATCCCCGAGCGCCGGGGCGACGACTACACCCAATGGCTCGAGGGCATTCGCGACTGGTGCATCTCGCGCCAGCTCTGGTGGGGACACCGGATCCCGGTGTGGTACTGCGAGGCGGAGCGCTGCATGCAGGTGTCGGTGAGCCGCACCGATCTCGAGAGCTGCCCGGCCTGCGGCGGCCCCGTGCGGCAGGACGAGGACGTGCTCGACACCTGGTTCTCGTCCTGGCTGGTCCCGTTCTCCAGCCTGGGCTGGCCGGAACGGACCGCGGACCTGGACACCTTCTACCCCGGCAGCACGCTCGTGTCCGCGCCCGAGATCCTGTTCTTCTGGGTTGCGCGGATGATCATGGCCGGGCTCCACTTCATGGGCGACGTGCCTTTCACCGACATCTATCTGCACGGCACGGTGCGCGACACGCAGCACCGCAAGATGTCGAAGTCGCTTGGGAACGGCATCGACCCGCTCGAGATGGTCCAACGCTACGGCGCGGACGCGCTCCGGTACTCGCTGGTTTCCGGCATGTCGGTCGGGACCGATGTCATCCTCGACCCGAACGATCTCGAGGCGTCGTTCGCCCCCGGCCGGAACTTCGCCAACAAGCTGTGGAACGCGGGCCGGTTCATCCTGTCCAACCTGGCCCCGGGCGGGCAGGCAGCGGCGCCGCGCCCTCTGGCCGGCGGGCCCGACGCCGTTCGGCCCGACGAGCTGACACTGGCCGATCGCTGGATCCTCGCGCGGTGCGAGGCCACCGTGCGCGAGGCCACCGAAGCGTACGAGAAGTTCCGGCTCAACGAGGCCGCGGCCGCGGTGTATCGCTTCCTCTGGAGCGACCTCGCCGACTGGTACATCGAGCAGATCAAGCCGCGGCTCTACGGCGATGTCCCCGGGGGCGACGTAGCTCGGGCGGTGGCAGTGCAGACGTTCGACGTCGCGCTCCGGCTGCTTCACCCGATCATGCCGTTCATCACGGAGACGCTGTGGAAGCGCTTCCCCGGTCGCCCCGCGGACGCGTCGATCTCGGTGGCGCCGTGGCCGCGCCCCGACCCGCGAGCCGAGGACGGCGCGGCGCTCGCCGAGTTCGGGCTGGTCCAGCAGGTCGTGGGCGCGATCCGCGGCATCCGCGCCGAGTACGGCGTGCAGCCGGGGCAGACGGTGCGCGCGTTCGTGAGCCAGGACGGGGGCCAGCCGGCGCCTGCCCTCGAGCGGGAGCGGGGCACCATCGTCCGGCTCGCCAGATTGTCGGAGCTGGTCCTCGCGGAGAGCACCGAGCGGATAGGCGGCCACGCCGTCCTGCCCGACGGTACGGCCGTCTTCGTGCCGCTGGGCGACGCGATCGACGTCGGGCGTGAGTGCGGCCGGCTCGGCGCCGAAACCGAGCGCCTGGCCGCGCTGGTGAGCTCGCAGGAGAAGAAGCTGGGCAACGAGCAGTTCGTCTCCCGCGCGCCCGCCGAGGTCGTGGCGCGCGAACGCGAGAAGCTGGCCACCTGGAGCGAGCAGCGCGACGTGCTGGTGCGGAAGCGGGAGCGGCTGGGGTGCGTATGACCCGGGCCGTGCGTGTCGTGTCCGTCCTCTTCGCCCTCGGTGCGCTTGGCTGCGCCCGTATCGAGCCTCCCCCCGGCGGGCCGCCGGACACCTCCCCGCCGCAACTCCTCGCCACCCGGCCGGATTCGTTCGCGCGCATTCCCGGGTTCCGTGGCAGCGTGGAGTTCCGCTTCGACGAGGTGATCTCCGAGGGCTCCAGCGCCAACGAGGGCACCGGCACGGGCGACCTGGAGAAGCTCGTCATCCTGTCGCCCTCGACCAAGGTGCCGGACGTGAGCTGGCATCGCGACCGCATCGACGTGCGGCCCGACGGGGGCTGGCAGCCCGACCGGGTCTATCGCGTGGAGCTCCTTCCCGGCGTCACCGATCTCCGCCGCAACCGGAGCGACACGGGCGCCGTCCTGACCTTCACGACCGGGGCGCCGCTGCCGGCCACATCCATCCAGGGCACGGTCGTCGACTGGACCACCGGGCGCCCGGCGCCGGCCGCGCTGGTCGAGGCGATCCTGCTGCCCGACAGCCTCCCCTACCGCGGGGTCACGGACTCGAGCGGCCGCATCTCGCTCGGCCCGCTCCCCGCGGGCGACTACCTGGTCCGCGGCGTGCTCGACCAGAACCACAATATGCGCCTGGACCCGCGCGAGGCGTTTGACAGCGTGCGGCTCGCCCGCGGGAAGACCTCCGCCGGCGAGCTCTGGGCATTCGTGCACGACACCACGCCACCGCGCATCCGCACCATCACGGTGGCCGACAGCGTCTCCGCGACGATCGAGCTCACCCAGAGCCTCGACCCGCGGCAACGGCTGGCCCCCGCCAACGCATCCGTCCGTCTCCTCCCCGACTCGACACCCGTCCGGGTCGCGTCGCTCCTCCCGAAGCCGGTGGACGACAGTCTGCACGCGCGTCAGGGCGCGGCGCGCGACACGACCGCTCGGGACACGACCGCTCGGGACACGACCGCCCGGGACACGACCGCGCCGCGGCGGCCGGGAATCGCGGCCCCCGAGCCCAAGCCGCTCACGTCCCGCCCGCCGCTTACCGACCGCCTGGTGCTCCGGGTCCAGCTGCCGTGGAAGCCGGAGACCAAGTACGCGGTCGACCTTCGCGGCCTCCGGAACGTGACCGGCGTCGCCGGCAATGCGACGGGGGTGCTCACCGTCAGCAAGGCTCCGGCCGACTCCCTCCGCCGCGCCGCCGATTCGCTGAAACGGACGCCGCCCGACTCGCTCGGGAAGCGCCCCCCGAGGAAAACACCGTGACGGACAGCCGCCGGCAGCTTCCTTCGGTGGACCGGCTCCTCCGGGACGCCGAAATAGAAACGCTGCTCCGGACGGTGCCGCGGGGCGCCGTCGTCACGGCGGCGCGGGAAGCGATCGCCGCCGCGCGCACTCGCCGCGCCGAGCCGGAGGACTGGGCCGCGGAGATCCGCGAGCGGCTGTCCGAGCGCCGCCGGCCGAGCCTCCACCCCGTGCTCAACGCCACCGGCGTGGTCCTGCACACCAATCTGGGGCGCGCGCCGCTGGCCCCGGCCGCGATCCACGCGGTCGTCGCCATCGCCTCGGGGTACAGCAATCTCGAGCTCGACCTCGGCACTGGCCGCCGCGGCAGCCGCTCAGAACATTGCCGGGCGCTGCTCGCGCAAGCGGCCGGCGCCGGCGACGCATTGGTGGTGAACAATGCCGCCGGCGCCCTCGTGCTCGCACTCAACGCGCTGGCGGCCGGACGCGAGGTGCTGATCTCGCGGGGCGAGCTGATCGAGATCGGCGGCTCGTTCCGAATTCCCGACATCATGGCGCGGAGCGGCGCGCGGCTTCGGGAAGTGGGGACGACCAACCGTACCCACCTGGAGGACTACCAGCGGGCGCTTCACCCGGACGTCGCGGCCATCCTCACGGTGCATCGGTCGAATTTCGAGCAGCGCGGCTTCGTCGCCTCGCCCGAGCCGGCGGCGCTCGCGGCGCTCGCGGCCGACGCCGGGGTGCCCTACCTGCACGACGTCGGCAGCGGGCTGCTGGCGGACCTTGCGGCCTGGGGCCTCACGTCCGAGCCGCGCGTGGCGGACGCGGTCGCGGCCGGCGCCGGGCTCGTGCTCTTCAGCGGCGACAAGCTGCTCGGCGGCCCGCAGGCGGGATGCCTTGTCGGGACCGATGCGCTGGTGGCGCGGTGCCGCGGGAACCCGCTGGCCCGCGCGCTCCGCGCCGACAAGCTGACCCTCGCGGCGCTCGAGGCCACGCTCGCCTTGTACGAGGATCCTGCCACGGCGGTTCGGGAGATCCCCGTGCTGCGCATGCTCACGCTGACGGCCAACGAGTTGGCCGCGGCAGCCGCGCGCCTGGCCGGCCACTGCCCGCCGGAGCTGCGCGCGGAGCTCCAGCCGGGTGAGAGCGCCGTCGGCGGCGGCTCGTTCCCCGGCGCGGTACTGCCGACCACGCTCGTCGCCCTCGACGCGGGAGGTCTCGGGCCGGACGGGTTGGGCCTCCGGCTCCGGCTGGGTGACCCGGCCGTGGTGGCGCGCGTCGGCGGCGGTCGGCTGCTGCTCGACCCGCGCACGCTCCCCGACGCGGTGGGGCCGGCGGTCGGGCGCGCGCTGGAGCAGGCGCTGCAGGCATGAGCGGCCGTCCAGCCGTCTTCCTCGATCGGGACGGCACCCTGATCGAGGACCGGCACTACCTCCGCGATCCGGCCGGCGTCCAGCTTCTCCCCGGCGTCGCGGCAGCCGTCCGGAAGCTCAATGCGGCGGGCAGGGCGGTAATCGTGGTGACGAACCAGTCGGGCATCGCCCGCGGTCTCCTCAGCGAGGCCGACTACTCGGCCACCGCCGACCGCCTCGATGAGCTCCTGGCCCAGGAGGGCGCCCACCTCGACGCGCGGTATCACTGCCCGCATCATCCCGAACTCTCCGGGCGCTGCTCCTGCCGGAAGCCCGGTCCCCTGCTCTACCGGCAGGCCGCCGCAACGCTGGGGCTCGACCTGGGCCGGAGCTGGTGGCTGGGCGACCGGGTCCGCGATATCGCCGCCGCCGGAGCGCTCGGTGGCCGTGGCCTCCTCCTGCTGACGGGCGCCGGAGCCAACGAAGCACGCCGGCCCGAAGCCCGCCTCTGGCCCACCGCACGCGACCTCACCGCGGCCATCCGGGTGGTGCTCGCCGACCGGCTTCAATGAAGGGTCGCAGGATTTCCCCACGCCCGGCCCCGGTGTACCTTCCCCCGCCATGACCATGCGCGTGGCCGTGGCGGTCTCGGGACGCGGCAGCAACCTCGAGGCGCTGCTGCGCGCGTTGCCGCCTGGTGCTCCGGCCCGCGTGGTGCTCGTGCTGAGCAGCCGGGGCGATGCGAGTGCGCTGGAGCGGGCGCGCGGCCACGCGGTGCCGGTCGAGGTGCTCCCCGACCCGGCGGACGCCGCCGACTGGCTCGAGCGGCTGGGCCGCCACCGGGTGGACCTCCTGGTGCTGGCCGGCTACCTCAAGCTGGTGCCCGCCGCCGTCATCGCCCGCTACCGCGACCGCATCCTGAACGTCCACCCCGCTCTGCTGCCCGCATTCGGCGGCCGAGGCATGTACGGCCATCGGGTGCACGAGGCCGTCCTGGCGAGCGGCGCCCGCGAGAGCGGCGCGACCATCCACCTGGTGGACGAGGTCTACGATCGCGGTGCGATCCTCGCCCAGGGCCGGGTGCCCGTCCTGCCGGACGACACGCCCGACCGGCTGGCGGCCCGCGTGCTCGCCGTGGAGCACCGGCTGCTGCCGGCGGCCGTGCTGGCTGCCGCGGCGGCCGGCCGCGCCGTGCCGCTTTCCGAAACCGTGGAGTCTTCCCCGTGAGTCGTCCGTCATGCCGCGCGCGCTGATCTCGGTCAGCGACAAGCGGGGGGTCGTCGCCTTTGCGCAGGGCCTGGCCCAGCTCGGCTGGGAAATCATCTCTACCGGCGGCACTGCCGCGGCCCTCCGCGCGGCCGGCGTGCCGGTGACGCCGGTGGACGAGGTGACCCGCTTTCCCGAGCTCCTCGACGGGCGGGTGAAGACGCTCCACCCGGCCATCCACGGCGCCCTCCTGGCACGGCGCGACCTGCCCGAGCACCTGGCCGCGCTGGACGAGCACGGCATCACGCCGATCGACCTCGTGGCGGTGAATCTCTACCCGTTCCAGATGACGGTCTCGCAACCTGACGTCGCCTTTGCCGACGCGGTCGAGAACATCGACATCGGCGGACCGTCCATGCTCCGCTCCGCCGCCAAGAATCACGCCTTCGTGCTGCCGGTGGTGGACCCGACCGACTATCCGCAGGTGCTCCACCTGCTGCGCGCCGATGGGCTCACTGCCGAGGTCCGCCAGGAGTTCGCGGCCAAGGTCTTCGCCCACACGGCGGACTACGACGCCGCGATCGCCGGCTATTTCACGGCCCCCGAGGACGGCCTGCCGCGCCGACTCGGCATCGCCATGGAACGGGTGCAGGCGCTGCGCTACGGCGAGAACCCCGGCCAGCGCGCGGCGCTGTACGTGACCGAGGAGCCACGCGGCATGCGGGACCTGACCCAGCGGCAGGGCAAGGAGCTCTCGTTCAACAATCTGCTCGACATCGACGCCGCGATGTGGGCCGTGGCCTGCTGGAGCAACCGGCCGGCGTGCAGCGTGATCAAGCACACGACGCCGTGCGGCATCGCGGTCGGCGGGTCGGCGAGCGAGGCATTCCGGCGGGCGCGCGCCACCGATCCCGTCTCCGCCTTCGGCTCGGTCGTCGCGTTCAACACCGTGGTGGACCGTGCCACGGCGCAGGCGATGAGCGATCTGTTCGTCGAGGTGGTCGTGGCCCCCTCCTTTCACGAAGAGGCGCTCACGGTCTTCTCGGCCAAGAAGTCCCTCCGCGTCGTGGAGCTGCCGGTGAGCCGCGGCCCGGGCTCGCTCGATCTCAAGCGTGTCCGGGGCGGGTTCCTGGTACAGGACCAGTTCCAGTTCGATCCGTCCGACCAGGACTGGAAGGTGGCCACCGAGCGGCACCCCACCGAGCGCGAGTGGAATGATCTCCGGTTTGCCTGGGCGGCGGTGGCCTCGGTCAAGTCGAACGCCGTCCTGCTCGCCCGCGACGAGGCGGCCGTGGGGATCGGCGCCGGCCAGATGAGTCGGGTGGACAGCGCCTTTCTCGCGGTCCACAAGGCCCGCCAACTGGGCCACGATCCCGCCGGCAGCGTGCTGGCCTCCGACGGCTTCTTCCCCTTCGCCGACGGGGTCGAGCAGGCCGCCGCCGCGGGGGTCACCGCGATCATCCAGCCCGGTGGCTCGGTTCGGGACGCCGAGGTGATCGCGGCCGCGAACATCCACGGCATCGCGATGGTGATGACCGGCCACCGTCAATTCAGACACTAGCCCCGGACCCCATGGCCCTCACGTCGCGGGAACGCCCGCCGTACCTGTTCGCGCTCGGCACCTTCGTCGCCGTCCTGGTGATCTATCTCCTCACCCTGGCGCCCACCACGGCGTTCTGGGACACCTCGGAGTACATCGCGGCGGCCAAGGTGCTCGGGATCCCGCACCCGCCGGGCAATCCGCTGTTCGTGATCCTGGCGCACACCTTCGGCCTGCTGCCGCTCGTGGCCGACTACGCGGTGCGGATCAATCTCTTCGCGGCGGTCACCAGCGCCGCGGCGGCCGGGTTCTGGTTCCTCGTGGCGGAGCGCTGGCTGCGGGGGATCGTCTCGGTGCGCTGGGCGCGGTATGCCGCGGCGTTCGGCGGCGTGCTGGTGGGGGCCACCTCGTGGTCGGTCTGGAACCAGAGCACGGTCAACGAGAAGGTGTACACCGTCTCGCTCTTCTCCATCGCCCTCGTCATGTGGCTGGTGGTCCGCTGGGGCGACGACGAGCCCGGCCCGCACCGCGACCGCTGGCTCGTGCTCATCGCCTACGTCCTCGCGCTCACCTCCACCAACCATCTCATGGGCGTGCTCGCGGTGCCCGCGCTCGTGGTCTACGTGCTGTGGACCGACTGGAGCGTCGTCACCCGGCCGCGGGTGCTCGCCGGAATCGTCGTGGTCGTCCTGGTGGGCATCTCGCTCAACTATCTCTGGCTCCCCATGCGCGCGGCCCAGTACCCGCCGATCAACGAGGGGGAGCCCGTCGGATTCTTCAGCCAGGCACTGAAGGACGTGCTGAACCGGGTGCAATACGGGAAGCCGCCGCTCACCGAGCGCCAGGCAAGCTTCTGGGGGCAGCTCGGCAACTTCTGGCAATACTACTCGTGGCAGTTCGCCCGCGACTGGCCCGGGCGGCTCTCGGGCGTCGCCACCGCGATCTTCACCGTGCTGGGATTGAGCGGACTGTGGGCGCTGTGGAAGTCGGATCGGCGGGCGGGGCTGGCGGGCGCTGGCGCTGCTCGGCACGCTCTCGGTCGGGCTCGTCTTCTACATGAACTTCAAGTACGGCTTCTCCCAGTACCCGGACCAGGCGTCGCTGCCCCGCGAAGTGCGCGAGCGGGACTACTTCTTCATCGGCTCGTTCGCGGTGTACGGCGCGTTCGTCGCGTGCGGGCTCGGCGCGCTCATGCAGTCGATCGCCGACGGCCTGCGCGACCGCGGCCTCCACGACCGCCCGCTGGGCCGCGGCCCGCCGGTGCTGGCGCTGGCGTTGATCCCGTTGTTCGGGAACCACGCCACCGCGAGCCGCGCGCACGAGACGATGGCCCGCGACTTCGCCTACGACATGCTCAAGAGCGTCGAGCCCTACGGGATCCTCATCACCGCCGGCGACAACGACACCTTCCCGCTCTGGTACGCGCAGGAGGTGGAGGGCATCCGGCCGGACGTGACGCTGGCGAATCTCTCGCTCATGAACACCAACTGGCACCTGCGCCAACTGCCCGGCGCGCAGACCCCCGCGTTCGACCCGTCGAAGGCCGACCCGATCTGGAGATCGGTCCCGGTGCCGCCGCGCCCGACCACGCCGGCGCTCGCGCTCTCACAGCCGGCGGTCGACAGCCTGCCCGAGGCGATGCAGGTGCCGGCCAACGGCGGCATCGCGTTCGACAGCCTGCACATCCGCTTCGGCCAGGACGTGCTGCTGCGACAGGACCTGGCCGCCATCTTCCTGATCCGCGACAATCAGGGAAAGCGGCCGGTCTTCTTCAGTTGGAGTGACGGCGGCTATCCCGATCAGACGCTCGGCCTGAGTCCGTACCTCGTCTCCCAGGGCTTCGTGCGCAAGCTGATGCCGGCACCCGTCCAGCCCACCAAGGCCGTGGTGATGAGTCAGGGCCTGGGCTACCTGGACGTGCCGCGCACCAAGTCGCTCCTCTGGGACGTGTATCACTGGCAAACCGCGACCCGGGAGCGCCCGTTCGGCTGGGTGGACGCGCCATCGGGCTCGATCCTGCAGCTGTACGCGGTGGTGTACGGCGGCGCGGCCCGCGAGTTCCAGGCCCTCGGCGATTCGACGCTCGCCGCCAAGGGGGAGGCGGTTGCCCGCAACGTGGCGAGGGAGCTCCGCGGCCGCGACGCGTCCTGAATCACCGGCCGGTGCGGACGGCATGGCCGAAGGCATGAGGGTGCGGCCGGCCCGGCGTGCGGACCTGGCCGCGGTCGCCGCGCTGCTCGATGGCGCCGGACTCTCCACGGCCGGCCTCCCACCCTCACTCGCGAACTTCCTGGTCGCGGTCAACGGCAGCCGTGTCGTCGGCACCGTCGGGCTCGAGCCGTACGGAGCGGCCGCGCTCCTCCGGAGCGCCGCGGTGGACTCTGACGTCCGCGGCAGCGGACTCGGCCACGCGCTCGTGCGGGCGCTGCTGGTGCATGCGACGGCGCGAGGCGTCCGCGAACTGTACCTGCTGACCACGACGGCGGAGGAGTTCTTCCCCCGATTCGGCTTCGAGCGGATTGCCCGCGAGGAGGTGCCGGAGCCCGTGCGCGAGTCCGCCCAGTTCCGCGAGAGCTGCCCGGCCTCCGCGACGGTGATGCGCGCGCGGCTCGGGCGAGCGTGACGCGGGTGGCCGTGCGGTCCGCTCAGCAACCCGGCGTCGTGGCGTGCTTCAAGCCGGCGGCGCGCGCCTCGCGCTCGGTCCGGAAGAACTGGAGGTCCTCGAGGCTGAGCGCCTCGGGACAGCTACTCCGGTAATAGTACCGGCCGCCGGACGGCGCCGCCCAGGGATGGGACCGGCGGAAGGGACTGATCTTGAGCGCGGCCCCGGGCGTCGGGGCGTCGGTCGGCGCGGCACGGTTGGGCGCCGGCGCGACGGCCACCTCCGTCGGCTCACGGCCGTCGACCCCCGGCTGGCCCAGGTAGCGCAGCAGCAGGACACCGGCGGCCGCGGCCACCAGCAGCAGAAGGAGTCCGACGAGGGCTGGGTGCCGTGGCTCCGCTCTCCTTCGCCACCGGATGCCATCCTGGAAGTCGCTCTCGGGCCTCATGGTATGTGCGACTATAGCCCGGGATCGGGAGGCCCGCCAGTTCACAGCCCGGCTCGGCTCCGCACGACCGGCCCGCCTGCTCGCGCCCTGCCCGACCACTGCCGGCTCTCGATTCTGGACGCCTGGGATCTACCAATTCGAGGATGCCAGACCGTTTCTGGCCGGGGCGGGGCTCACTACCGGGGCGCGCGAGGTCGGCGGCGGGTGATGGGGGCATTCGTCAGGGCCCGGAAGCCCCCCGCCGTGAGGCGCCGTCAGACCAAGGGCAGCCGCTCACAGAGTGCCGGCGCAAGACCGGCCGTCAGGACGAGCATGTGGGTGACGGTCTGACACAACATGCCGAGGCTCAAGGGTTTCTCGAACAGCAGCCCGGGCAGCACCGTGTCGGGTTCGTGGCCGAAGGCGGAGATGAAGAGGACGGGCAGCCGTGGATGTCGCCTGGCGAGCTCCACTGCCAGCTCCTCTCCCGAGGCACCCGGCATGTAGAGATCGATCACCGCGAGGTGCGGCCGCACCTGCAGCTGCTCGAGCAGACCGAGCCCCTCGGAGGCGCCCGACGCGGTGATCACATGGTACCCGGCCCTGACGAGCGCCCGGGCGAGAATCGAACGAACACTCTCGACGTCGTCGATGATCGCGGGGCATGACCGACGTCGTGGACGGCGAGCTGGCCCGCCGCCAGGGGCTGGTCACGACGTTCGGCAAGGTCGCCGACCCGATCGCGGACAAGGCGCTGGTCGGCACCGCGCTCGTCGCCCTGTCGGTGCTGGGCGACCTGCCCTGGTGGGTCACCGTCGTGATCCTGGCGCGCGAGATCGGGGTGACGCTGCTGCGGTTCTGGGTGATCGGGCACGGGATGATCCCGGCCAGCCGGGGCGGCAAGGCCAAGACCGCCGCGCAGATGCTCGCCATCCTGCTGTACCTGCTGCCGCTGTCCGGCTGGTGGGTCAGCGCCCGTACCGGGGTCCTCGCCGTCGCGCTGGTGCTGACCGTGGTCACGGGGGTCGACTACGTCGCGCGCGCGAACCGGCTGCGCCGGGCCGGTCCGTGACCGCCGCCCCCGGACCCGAACCGGTCGTCGCCGCCCTGATCGCCGCCGGTGAGACGGTCGCGACGGCGGAGTCGCTCACCGGCGGGCTGCTGGCCGGAGCGCTGACCGCTGTGCCGGGCGCCTCGGCGGTGGTACGCGGTGGGGTCGTCGCGTACGCCACCGACCTGAAGGCCGCCCTCCTCGGGGTGCCGGCCGGGCTGCTGCAGGAGCGGGGGCCGGTGGACGCGCAGGTCGCGGTGCTGATGGCCAGCGGGGTCCGGGAGCTGTGCCGGGCGACGTACGGGCTCGCCACGACGGGGGTCGCCGGCCCGGACCGTCAGCACGGCAAGGCCGTCGGGCTCGTGTACGTCGCCGTCGCAGGCCCCGACGGCACCGCGGTGGAGCAGCTGGACCTCGCCGTCGCCGGGGACCGTGCCGCGATCCGGGCCGCCGCGGTGACCGCCGCGCTGCGCCTGCTCGACCGCCAGCTCGGCCGGGCCGGCCGCTGACCCGGTCGGACCGGAGGGAACACCGGACCCGGTTGCGTCGTTGGGGGTGATTACATCGTTACATCCACGTCCGGTCTCGCGGCCGGCTCCCTCGGGAGGATCAGGCCATGGTGATCGCGACGACATCGGTCCCGTCCGCACGCATCCGCACCGACCTGCTGCCACGACGCGCCGACCTGCACCGCCCGGGTGGCGTCACTGCGCCGACCAGGTCCGCCGGGTACGGTAGAGCGGTACCGTCAGGGCAGCCCGCGCGCGAGATGGTCCGAGGAGGTGACGCCGTGCCCGTGCTCCGTCGTGTGATCGGTGGCGAGCTCCGTCGCCGCCGTACCGACCAGGGCCGCACGCTGCGCGACGTGTCAGCCGCCGCCCGGGTGTCGCTCGGCTACCTCTCCGAGGTCGAGCGTGGGCAGAAGGAGGCGAGCAGCGAGCTGCTGGCCTCGATCTGCCAGGCCCTCGAGGTGCCGCTGTCCGTGGTGCTGCGCTCGGTGAGCGACGAGGTCGCGATCCACGAGGCCGCGCTGACCCGACGCCCGGTCGCCCGGCTCGCCGACCGCCCGGTCGCCGCCGTCGCCTCGGCCGCCTGAGCCCGACCCGGTCCGCCGCGGTGGAGCTCGCAACGGGGGCACCCGCGCCCGACTCGACCCGGCCGCCGCAGTCGCGCGCCGGCAACGCCATGGGGCGCAGCCGCGCTGCCGCCATCGCCGGTGCCCGCCGGGTGATCGCCGAGCGCGGGGTGCGCAAGGCGACGATGGGGGATGTCGCCGTCCGCGGCGGCCTGGCCAAGGCCACGCTCTACAACCATGTGCGCACCAAGGACGAGCTGCTGGTCCTCGTCGTCGACGACGCCGGTGACCGGGTGCTCGCGGCGGCCGCCGGCGCGCTGGGCCGGGGCGACCTGGTGACCGCGTTCGCCGTGGCGGCGGCCGAGCTCGCCGGCGACGAGCTGCTCGTCGGCCTGCGCCGCGTCGAGCCGACCGCCCTGCTGGCAGTGGCCGCGCCCGGTTCCGGGCCGGGCTGGGACGCCGCGCGGGCCCGGGTCGCGGCCGCGTTGCACCGCGCCGGTCGCCAGGTCGAGGACGGTGTCGTCGACCTGGTGCTGCGCTGGCTGCTCTCCTTCGTCGTCGCCCCGGGCACGCCCGCGGCCAGGGCCGCCGCCGCCCGGGTGCTCGCCGGTGCCCTGCCCGCCGCGGGAGTGCTGCCGGGTGCCGCAGCCCGTACGACCTTCGCCACCCCTGCTGGTTCGCGGCCGGACGCCTAGGGACCCGTTCCCGCTCCGGTGTCGCAGGCGGTGACACCGGGCCGGGGGTGCGGTTGGCTGAGGTGGCGGGGGCCGGCGTACGGCGGAGGTGGGCCATGCGGATCGCGGTGCTGGGTACCGGGGGGGTCGGTGTCACGCTGGCGACGCGGCTGGACGGAGGTCGGCCACGAGGTGGCGATGGGCTCGCGTACCGCCGACAACGAGTCGGCCGCCCGCTGGGCCGAGGAGCACACCGGCCGGCACGGCACGTTCGCGGACGTGGCGGCCTGGGGCGAGCTGCTCGTCAACGCCACCGGCGGGCTGGTGTCGGTGGCGGCGGTGACCGCTGCGGGGGCGCCGAACCTCGCCGGCAAGGTCCTCGTCGATGTCTCCAACCCGCTCGACGGCTCGACGGGGTTCCCGCCCGAGATCCGGCTCGCCGACGGGGTCAGCGTCGCCGAGCAGCTGCAGCGGGCGTTCCCCGCAGCCCGAGTCGTCAAGGCCCTCAACACGATGAACGCGACGCTGATGGTGCACCCCGAGACGCTGCCCGATCCCGGCTCGGTCTTCCTGGCGGGTGACGACGCGGACGCGAAGGACGTGGTACGCGGCCTGCTGCGCCAGTTCGGCTGGCCCGAGGCGAGCCTCGTGGACCTCGGCGGGATCGTGGCGGCCCGCGGCCTCGAGCACTACGTGCGGTTCTGGGTGGACGCGATGGTCGCGCTGGGCACCCCCACCTTCAACGTCCGTCTCGTCCGCTGACCCGCCACCGGGCCGGCTGCCGCCGCGTACCTGCTCGAAACGTCGGAATTCCGCTGCGAGACCGACGTTTCGAGCAGGTACGCGGGAAGCTGGGTCAGGGGCGCAGGCGGAGGCCCTGGGGGGTGGCGTGGAAGCCGGCGGACTCCAGCGCCGCTCCCAGCGGCGAGCCGGGTGCGAGCACCGACTCGCCGTCGGCGGTGTGCACGGTGAGCCGGCCCAGCCAGCCGGCCTTGACCGCGTGCGCCAGCTCCAGCACCGCGGCCGCGAGCGTCGCGGGGTCGTCGCCCCACGACAGCAGGGTGCGCCCGCCGCGCTCGACGTACAGCACGAGCTCGCCGTCGACGAGCACGACGAGCGCGCCGGCCTTGCGACCCGGGCGGTGTCCGGTGCGGCGTCCTCCGGGCGGGCGGGGCCACGGCAGTGCGGCGCCGTACGGGTTCGCCGGGTCGGTGACGGCGAGCACGACCGCGTGCGGTGGGGCCGTCGCGGTGGGGTCGGGGGCGTACGTGCGCAGCCGGTCGACGGCGCCCGGGGTCGCGAACTGGGCCGCCCCGAGACCCTCCACGACAGTAGCCGCGTCGGCACCGACCGGCGTCCTCGTACGCCGAGAGCACCCGGTACACCGCAGCGAACCCACCAGCGATGCCTTCTGCCACAACTGATCCGCGCGTCACGAGCGCCGTAACGGTCGAGCAGCTGGTCGGCGACCGCCGCGGCCCGCCGCGTCGGGTCGTCGAGGCGGTCGGGCAGCAGCGACCACCGGCCCGCGGTGTTCGGCGGCGCGGCCCGGGCCCGGACGGGCGCGCGCCCGCCGTAGCGCGAGCGCGGTGCGGCCCGCCGGGCGGATGCGGCGCGCCGGGGGCCTCGCCCCGCGCCGACGAGGGCGCGCAGCGGGGTGAGGGTGTCGCCGGTGACATGCCCGGCCCACGCGAGGTCCCACAGGGCCTCGGCCAGCGCGCCGTCGGTGGCGTCCACCCGCTCGGCGAGGGCGCGGAAGAACCACCCGCCGCCACCGGCCAGCACCTCGAGCAGCTCGCGGTGCGTGTCGGTCAGCGTGAGCGGTGCGGGCTCGGGCAGCAGCAGCGGTGCGGCGTCGACCGGCAGCAGCGGCGACCCAGCCGTCGGAACCGGGCAGCGCGCCGGCACCGGCCCAGACGACCTCGCCGGCGGCGGTGAGCTCGTCGAGCATCGCGGGCGCGTAGTCCTGCACGCGGCCGGGCAGCACCAGCGACTCCCACGCCGACGCCGGTACGAGCGAGCCGGCCAGCTGCTCGACGACCCGCAGCACGCCGTCGGTGCCGCGCAGCCGGCCGCCGACGTGCTGCCACGCGGGCAGGAACGTGCCGAGGGTCTGCGGCGGCACCGGCGCGACCTCGCGTCGCAGCCGCGGCGATGGAGCGGCGCCGCAGCTGGCGCAGCACCGCGGCGTCGCACCACTCGGTGCCGCTGCCGCCGGGGCGGAACTCGCCGCTCGACGACCCGGCCGGCTGCCGCGAGCCGCGCCAGCACCGCGGTGACGACCGCGGGGCCGAGACCGAGGTGCGTCGCGGCGTCGGCGGCGTGGAACGGGCCGTGGGTGCGGGCGTAGCGCGCGATCAGGTCGCCCACGCGGGTCGGCGACCGGTTCGAGGAACGCGTCGGGCAGCCCGACCGGCAGGGCGGTGCCGAGGCCGTCGCGCAGCCGCGCGGCGTCCTCGATCGCGGCGACGCGGTCCTGCCCGGCGACCCGTACCTCGATCGCGCCGCCGCGATCCACCAGCTGCTGCAACCACTCCGGGCGTACGCCGCGGTCGGCCGCGGCCTGCGCGGTCGAGGCGGGCCGAGCAGCCGCAGCAGGTCGGCGGCGCCCTCCGCGTCGCGGGCGTGGCGCTCGCGGTACGAGCCGCTGCAGCTCGGCCTCGACCTGCGGCCACGGCGTCTGCGTCGAGCAGCTCGCGCAGCTCGGCCTGCCCGAGCAGCTCGGCGAGCAGGCCGGTGTCGAGCGCGAGCGCGGCGGCGCGCCGCTCGGCGAGCGGGGAGTCGCCCTCGTACAGGAACTGCGCGACGTAGCCGAACAGCAGCGAGGACGCGAACGGCGAGGGCTGACTGGGTCTCGACCTCGACGACGCGCACCTCCCGGGAGCGGATGGCGCGCATCAGGGCGACGAGGCCCGGGACGTCGTAGACGTCCTGCAGCACCTCGCGCACCGTCTCGAGGACGATCGGGAACGAGCCGTACTCGCGGACGCGACCTCGAGCAGCTGCGCGGACCGTTGTCGCTGCTGCCACAACGGGCTTCGCTGGCCGGGGTCGCGCCGCGGCAGCAGCAGCGCGCGGGCCGCGGACTCGCGGAACCGGGACGCGAACAGCGCCGAGCCGCCGACCTCCGGCGGTGACGAGGGCCTCGACCTCGTCCGGGTCGAGCAGCGCCGCCTCCATGACGCCAGCGAGGGCGCCCGCGTCGTCACCGGCGAGCTCGGAGTCGGGCAGCCGCAGCACGAGGCCGTCGTCGGCGTGCATCGACCTGCGCGTCGACGCCGTGCGCCTCGCGCAGCCGGGCCGCCACCGCGAGCGCCCACGGCGCGTGTACCTGGGCGCCGAACGGGGAGTGCAGCACGACCCGCCAGTCGCCCAGCTCGTCGCGGAACCGCTCGACGACGATGGTGCGGTCGTCGGGCAGGTGCCCGGTCGCCTCCCGCTGCTCGCGCAGGTAGGCCAGCAGGTTCGCCCGTGCCCGATCGTCGAGACCCGTTGCGGCCAGCCGTGTCGCGGCATCGGGGTCGGCACTGATCTCGCGCACGAAACCGCCCAGCGCGCGGCCCAGCTCGTACGGCCGGCCGAGCGAGTCGCCGTGCCAGAACGGCAGCCGCCCGGGCACGCCGGGGGCGGGGGAGACGAGCACCCGGTCGTGGGTGATGTCCTCGATCCGCCAGCTCGAGGCGCCGAGCGCGAAGACGTCGCCGACGCGGGACTCGTAGACCATCTCCTCGTCGAGCTCGCCGACCCGCGGGACTGCTTGACCCCCGACCAGGAAGACGCCGAACAGCCCGCGGTCGGGGATGGTGCCGCCGCTGGTGACCGCGAGCCGCTGCGCGCCCGGGCGCCCGGTCAGCGCGCCGGTGACGCGGTCCCACACCACCCGCGGGCGCAGCTCGGCGAAGTCGTCGCTCGGGTAACGGCCGGCGAGCATGTCCAGCACGCCGTCGAACGCCGACTGCGGCAGCGCGGCGAACGGCGCGGCGCGGCGGACCAGCGCGAGCAGCTCGTCGACGTCCCAGCCGTCGACAGCGCACATGGCGACGACCTGCTGTGCCAGCACGTCGAGCGGGTTGCGCGGCATCGCGCGTCGACTCGATCGCGCCGGCCACCATCCGCTCGGCCACGACCGCGGTCTGCAGCAGGTCGCCGCGGTACTTCGGGAACACGATGCCCTTGCTCACCGCCCCGACCTGGTGGCCGGCCCGGCCGACCCGCTGCAGCCCGCTCGCGACGGACGGCGGCGACTCCACCTGCACGACGAGGTCGACCGCGCCCATGTCGATGCCCAGCTCGAGGCTGCTCGTCGCGACGACGGCGGGCAGCCGGCCGGCCTTGAGGTCCTCCTCGATCTGCGCCCGCTGCTCCTTGCTGACGCCGACCCGTGGTGCGCGCGGGCGAGCACCGGCGGCGCGCCGCCGGAGGAGCCGGCCTGACCCATCGCCTGCGCCGGCGCGCCGCCCTGTCTCGTACAGCGCCCCCTGCTGTCGCTCGGCCCAGATCTCGTTGAGCCGGGCCGTCAGTCGCTCGGCGAGCCGGCGGCGAGTTCGCGAACACGATGGTGGAGCGGTGGCTCGTCACGAGGTCGACGACGCGTTCCTCGACGTGCGGCCAGATCGAGCTGCGCTCCTGCGGTGTCGGCTCGGACCGCGCCGTCGCCGGGCGGCCGAGCTCGGACATGTCCTCGACCGGCACGACCACGGACAGGTCGAACGTCTTGGCCGCCGGCGGCTGCACGACGGTGACCGTCGCGGCCGCCGGCGAGGAACGTCGCGACCTCCTCGACCGGGCGCACCGTGGCCGACAGCCCGATCCGCTGCGCCGGCCGGTCCAGCAGCGCGTCGAGGCGCTCCAGGCTGACGGCAAGGTGCGCGCCGCGCTTGGTGCCGGCGACGGCGTGGACCTCGTCGAGGATCACGGTCTGTATGCCGCGCAGCGACTCTCGCGCCTGCTGAGGTCAGCAGCAGGAACAGCGACTCCGGCGTGGTGATGAGCACGTCGGGCGGCTTGGTCGTGAACCGCCGGCGCTCGAGGGCCGGGGTGTCGCCGGATCCGTACGCCGACGGTGGTCGCGGGTTCCGGCAGGCCGAGCCGCGCGGCCTCCTGCCGGATCCCGGTCAGCGGGCTGCGCAGGTTGCGCTCCACGTCGACGGCGAGGGCCTTGAGCGGGGAGACGTACAGCACGCGGCAGCGCCGCCTCGGCTCGTCCGGCACCGGCTCGGTCGCGAGCCGGTCCAGCGCCCACAGGAACGCGGCCAGGGTCTTGCCCGAGCCTGTGGGCGCGACGACGAGCGCGTGCCGGCCGGTGCTGGCCGCCTCCCACGCGCCGACCTGTGCCGGGGTCGGCGCGGCGAACGCGCTGTCGAACCACGCCCGCGTCGCCGCCGAGAACCGCTCCAGCACCTCGTCCACCCTCCCATCCTCACCCGTCCGTGCGACATCGCCGGCGGTCGTACGCCGACCGGCCGGCCGGCCGGACCGGTGTGGCAGGCTCGGCCGGTGCGGTTGACGGAGTTCTGGCGGCGGATGGACGACGCGCTGACACCGGGGTACGCCCGGTCCTGGGCGCACGACTACGTGCTCGCCGCGCTGGACGGCCGGACCGTCGACCAGGCGCTGCGAGGACGGCGTTGACGCGAGTCACGGTGTGGCGCGCGGTGCACGCCGACCTCGAGCTGCCGGCCCGCGACCGCTGACCCGCCGCACCTTCCTCGTGCGACTGGTGCGGCCCGCGGGGAGCACCCCAGCACCACCGGGACGAGTCGCGTCCAGCCCGCGGCGTGTCGCGCTGGCTTCGAACACCCGTTCGAAGTAGCGTGCTGTCCACAACGGCGGCGCGCTGCGCGTCGTCCACACCATCCGCCCGTCGCACGGCCACTGTCGGACCCGCCTTCTAGGTTCGGCTGCGTCGGCGCCAACAGCACCGATCACCGACACCCGCCGCCCCGCCGGCGGCTCACGAAAGAGGTAGCGCCCATGGCCGCCCCCAACTCCACCCGCACCCCCGGCGGCGCCGGCCCCGACCGCGAGAAGGCCCTGGACTCCGCGCTCGCCCAGATCGAGCGGCAGTTCGGCAAGGGCTCGGTCATGCGCCTGGGCCAGGAGGGCCGGGCGCCCGATCGAGGTGATCCCGACCGGGTCCATCGCGCTCGACGTGGCCCTCGGCATCGGCGGGCTGCCGCGCGGGCGGGTCGTGGAGATCTACGGTCCGGAGTCCTCCGGCAAGACCACGCTGGCGCTGCACGCGATCGCCAGCGCGCAGGCCGGCGGCGGCATCGCCGCGATCATCGACGCCGAGCACGCCCTCGACCCGGAGTACGCCAAGGCGCTCGGCGTCGACATCGACGCGCTGCTGGTCAGCCAGCCCGACAACGGCGAGCAGGCGCTCGAGATCGCCGACATGCTGATCCGCTCCGGCGCCATCGACCTGATCGTCATCGACTCGGTGGCCGCGCTCGTGCCGCGTGCGGAGATCGAGGGCGAGATGGGCGACAGCCACGTCGGGCTGCAGGCCCGCCTGATGTCCCAGGCGCTGCGCAAGATCACCGGCGCGCTCTCCAACTCCGGCACCACCGCGATCTTCATCAACCAGCTCCGCGAGAAGATCGGGGTGATGTTCGGGAGCCCGGAGACCACGACCGGTGGGCGGGCGCTGAAGTTCTACTCCTCGGTCCGGCTGGACGTGCGCCGCATCGAGACGCTCAAGGACGGCACCGACGCCGTCGGCAACCGCACCCGCGTCAAGGTCGTGAAGAACAAGGTCGCGCCGCCGTTCAAGCAGGCCGAGTTCGACATGCTGTACGGCCAGGGCATCAGCCGCGAGGGCGGACTGATCGACATGGGCGTGGAGCACGGCTTCGTGCGCAAGTCCGGCGCCTGGTACACCTACGAGGGCGACCAGCTCGGTCAGGGCAAGGAGAACTCCCGCAAGTTCCTCAAGGACAACCCCGACCTGGCCAACGAGATCGAGAAGAAGATCCTCGAGAAGCTCGGCATCGGCGCGCAGGTCGACGCCCCCGGCGACATCGACCATGTCGACCTTGCCGAGCCGGCGCCGATCGACGTCTGACCGTGGGTACGGCCGGGCCGCCGGCGGACCCGTACGAGACGGCGCGGGCCATCTGCCTGCGCCAGCTCGCGCTCACCGCGCGCACCCGGGCGCAGCTGGCGGCCACCCTGGCCCGCAAGGGCGTCGAGGAGCAGGTCGCCGCCGACGTGCTCGACCGGCTCGAGGACGTCCGGCTTGTCGACGATGCCGCGTACGCCGACGGCTGGGTCCGGTCCCGCCACGTCGGGCGCGGGCTGTCCCGGCGGGCCATCGGGCAGGAGCTGGCCCGCCGCGGCGTCGCCGACGAGGTCGCCAGCGAGGCGCTGGCCGGCATCGACGGCCATGCCGAGGAGGAGCGGGCACGGGCGCTCGTGACGGCCAAGCTGCCGGCGAGCCGTGGTCTCGACCTCGCGGTGCGCACCCGGCGGCTGATCGGGATGCTGGCCCGCAAGGGCTACCCGCCCGGCCTGGCCACCCGGGTCGTGCGCGAGCAGCTCGCCCTCGAGGCCGACGTCGATCCCGCCGGCCGGCGCTTCCTCGACGACCTGGACGGGCCGCTCAGCGACCTGGCCCGGCTGGGGGAGTGACCCTGCCGGGCCCGTCACCGGGTGCGCGGCCCGTCAGGACTGAGGGCACAGATAAGGGTCTTTCCCGATGCGCCTCAGGGTGGGGTCGGGACTAGCGTCAGCGGTGATGAGTCCGACGATGCGACAGCGCAACCCCCGCGGCGAACGCCCGGGGGCTGCCGGCCTTCGCGCTGCCCAGCGGCCGTCCCAGCGACGGCACCGGCACGTCGGCGAGCGGGGGCTCGACCATGGGCTTGCGCAACCGGCCCGAAGGCACGGTCGAGGGCGTCCACCAGCGCGTCGGGGAGCGGTCCCTCGTCGCCCCGCCCGACCGAGGGTGCCGGCGCGTCCGCGACCACCTGCCACCCTCCGAACTGTTCACCTTGGCGACACCGAAACGCAATCGCCTGCGTCGCACACATCCCCTAGGGTGCCACGAGACATCGTGAAGGTTCTTGATACGCACATGTGCGCCTGCGGGCGCCGTTGGAAGCGAAGGTTGTTCTGATGGGTCGAATTTCCCAGTGGGCCGTACGTCATCCCTGGTTCGGGCTGGCCTCGTGGCTGCTGCTCGTCGCGGTGATCGTGGCGCTCTTCACGCAGCTCAAGGGGGACTACAACGACAACTTCAACCTCCCGGAGTCGGAGTCGACGACCGCCCAGAACCTTCTCAAGGACCTGTCCGGGGGTGCCGGTACCGGGTCCGGCCTGGATGGCCAGGTCGTCTGGAAGTCCGGCTCGGGCAAGGTCACCGAGACCGTCAACGCGGCGGTGGTGACCAAGCTCCTGACCGAGATCTCGAAGGCTCCCGGGGTCACGTGCGTCGTCACGCCGTTGGGCGCGCCGCTCGGGAGCGCCTGCCCGCAGCAGCCGCCGTCGCAGGGCCAAGGCGGCCAGGGTCAGGGGCAGGGGCAGCCACCGCTCAAGCCCGGCGCGGAGGGCCCCATGGCCCACTTCGGCCAGGCGGGCGTGAGCCCGGACGGCACGGTCGGCTACGCCACGGTCCAGTTCGCGGGCAAGGAGTTCGGCGACGTCAACATCGACCACCTGACCACGTCGCTGAACCTGGTCAAGGCGCAGAACGGCAAGGATGGGCTCACGGTCGGGGCCAACGGCATCTTCTCGAACGTGCAGGGTGAGCCGCCGTCCTCCGAGAGCGTCGGCGTCGGGGTGGCACTGGTCATCCTGCTCTTCGCCTTCGGTTCCCTGCTCGGGGCCTTCCTGCCCATCGTGTCCGCTGCCGTCTCGGTCTCGATCAGCACCGGCCTCGTGCTGCCGATCGTCGCCAACTTCTTCTCGGTCGCCACCTTCGCACCGTTCCTGGCCTCGATGATCGGACTCGGCGTCGGCATCGACTACTCGCTGTTCGTGATCAACCGCTATCGCGAGGCGATGCGGCACGGCCGCGATCCGCGGTCCGCCGCCCTGGAGTCGGTGCGCACCTCGGGGAGGGCGGTCCAGTTCGCCGCCCTCACCGTGATCATCGCGCTGCTCGGCCTGTTCGTTATGCGGATCGAGTTCTTCAACGGGATCGCGGTCGCATCCGCCGTCACCGTCTTCATGGTGATGATCGGCGCGCTGCTGCTGCTGCCCTCGGTCCTCTCCCTGCTGGGCAGCTGGGCCTTCGTGGGGCGGATGGCCTGGATCACCGACGAGGAGGCCATCCCGAAGCAGCGCCTCACCGGCATCGTGCACGCGGTAGGCCGGTTCCTGCGCTGGGTCGGCTGGATCATCACCCTCCCGGTGACGGTCGTCGGCTGGCTGTGGCGCCGGCTGGTGCGCCGGGGCCACGCGCCCGGACTGCACGACCCGAGCGCGTTCGCCCGGTACGGCAACTGGCTGCAGCGCCGGCCCTGGGTCACCGGCGTGCTCGCATTCATGTTCATGCTGATCTTCGCTGTCCCGGTGCTCTCGCTGCGGCAGGGCTTCGCCGACGACTCCGGCGCGGCCCAGGGCAGCCCCGCCCGGATCGCCTACGACCTCAGCGCCGACGGCTTCGGCCCCGGGGTCAACGGCCCGATGTACGTCGCGCTGCAGCTACCCACCCCGGGCGACCAGGCTGCCGTGACGGCGCTGGCGACCGCGCTGAACGAGGATCCGGGTGTTGCCCTGGCCGCCGCCGCGCCGGTCGCGAAGGACACCGAGGTGGCGGTCATCCAGGTGTTCCCGACGACGGCGCCGCAGGACGCCGCGACCACCGACCTGCTGCACCACCTGCGCGAGAGCGTGATCCCGCAGGCGACCGCCCAGTCCGGCGCGACGGCCTACGTCGGCGGGTTCCAGGCGGTGACCGTCGACTTCACCAAGGTGCTGACCGACGCCCTGCCGTGGTTCCTGCTCATCGTGGTCGGACTCGGGTTCGTCGCTCTGATGTTCCTGTTCCGGTCGATCCTCGTGCCGCTCATCGGCGTCCTGTTCAGTCTGCTCTCGCTGGCTGCTGCCCTGGGAATCACGGTGGCGGTGTTCCAGTGGGGCTGGTTCGCCGGTGCGATCGGGATACAGAACACCGGCCCGATCTTCCCGTTCCTGCCGATCATGGTGTTCGCCATCCTGTTCGGACTGTCCTGTGACTACCAGGTGTTCCTCGTCAGCCGGATGCACGAGGAGTGGATCAACACCGGTGACAACCGCAAGGCGATCCGGCGCGGGCTGGCCGGCTCCGGCAGGGTCGTGGCCATCGCGGCCGCGATCATGGCGAGCGTGTTCGGGGCGTTCCTCCTCGGCAACGACCCCATCGTCAAGCTGTTCGCCATCGCGCTGTCCACCGCTGTCCTGCTCGATGCGTTCGTCGTCCGGCTGATCCTGGTCCCCTCGCTGATGACGGTGCTCGGTCCGCGCAACTGGTGGCTGCCGGGCTGGCTGGACCGGCTGCTGCCGCACGTCAGCGTGGAGTCCGAGCACGACATCGAGGCCGGCGCCTCGGAGATCGACGACATCGTGGAGCCGGACGAGGAGGTCGAGACCGCCCGCGTCTGAGCGGGTCACAGGGCCTCACCAGCACCGTCGGCACCGGACGCCCGGTTCACCCCGCTCTCGTCGGGGCGGACCGGGCGTCGGGGTACTAGCCTGCAGCTGACGACCCTGATTCCGGCAGGTTGCCGGACGTACGACGACTCGACACCGTGACCCGGCGGACGCGCCGGAGACTTGCTGGCGCTGCTCCCAGCGCCTGGTTCGGCCTCGGCCGGGCCGTGCCGTGCCGCCGGGTGGGCGGAAGGGTGGGGTGCGGTGCTCACGGGCAACCTGCTTGTCGCGTTCGGGTTGCTGCTCGTGGTGGCCGCGGCGCTCGCCGGCCTGGTCCGGTACCTGAGGAGCGACCGGAACCGCGACCAGGGGCGCCTGCCGCGGCCGCCGGCCGGGGCGGACCTGGTGCGCCCGGCCGATGCCCCGACGGACGTCGCCGCCGAGCAGGCCCGCCGGATCGTTGCCGAGGCCGAGACGGTGGCGGCCGCCCGGGCCGAGACCGCCCGGGCCGAGGCGCAGTCGCTGGTCGCCGCCGCCGAGCAGGCCGCGACCGCAGCCAGGACCCGGGCCGAGCGCGAGCACGCCGACCTGGCCGCGGAGATCCAGCGGCTGCAGGGCCGGCGGGGCGAGCTCGAGGCCGACGCCGCCGCGCAGCGCGCCGAGGTGCTGCGGCGGGCGGAGGAGGCCGACCGGCGCGACGCCCGGGTGCTCGAGCGCGAGACCCGGCTCGACGGCGAGCTGGCCCGGCTGGCCGACCGGGAGCAGGCGCAGACCGCGCGCGCGGTCGAGCTGGACGGGCGCGAGGCCGACCTGGCCCAGGCCGAGCAGCAGCGGCAGGCCGAGCTCGAGCGGGTCGCCGGGCTGACCGCCGACGCAGGCCCGGGCCGAGCTCGTCGCCGCGATCGAGTACGCAGGCCAAGCGCGAGGCGGCCGCTGACCGTGCGCGAGATCGAGCGCGAGGCGCGCGAGGACGGCGAGTCCCGGGCCCGCAGCATCGTGACCCTGGCCATCCAGCGGGTCGCCTCCGAGCAGACCGCCGAGTCGGTGGTCTCGCGTGCTGCACCTGCCGGGCGACGACATGAAGGGCCGCATCATCGGCCGCGAGGGCCGCAACATCCGCTCCTTCGAGGCCGGTGACCGGCGTCAACCTGATCATCGACGACACCCCCGAGGCGGTGCTGCTGTCCTGCTTCGACCCGGTCCGCCGCGAGGTCGGCCGGCTCACGCTCGAGGAGCTGGTCGCCGACGGCCGGATCCACCCCAGCCGGATCGAGGAGGTGCACGAGCGCAGCCAGGCTCGAGGTGGACCGGCTGTGCATGCGCGCCGGCGAGGACGCCCTGGTCGAGATGGGCATCACCGACATGCACCCGCACCTGGTCGCCCTGCTCGGCCGGCTGCGCTACCGCACCTCGTACGGCCAGAACGTGCTCAAGCACCTGGTCGAGTCGCGCGCACCTCGCCGGGATGATGGCCGCCGAGCTGCGGCTGCCGACATCGACGCTGCGTCAAGCGGTGCGCCGTTCCTGCACGACATCGGCAAGGCGCTGACCCACGAGGTCGAGGGCAGCCACGCGCTCATCGGCGCCGAGCTGGCCCGCCGCTACGGCGAGCACGAGGACGTCGTGCACGCGATCGAGGCGCACCACAACGAGGTGGAGCCGCGCACCGTCGAGGCGGTGCTGACCCAGGCCGCCGACGCGATCAGCGGCGGCCGGCCCGGCGCGCGCCGCGAGTCGCTCGAGGCCTACGTCAAGCGGCTGGAGCGGCTCGAGGAGATCGCGCGTCGGCTAGCGAGGGCGTCGACAAGGTCTTCGCCATGCAGGCCGGCCGCGAGGTCCGGGTCATGGTGCTGCCCGACGTGGTCGACGACATCGGCGCCCAGGTGCTGGCCCGCGACATCGCCAAGCAGATCGAGGAGGAGCTGACCTACCCCGGCCAGATCCGGGTGACCGTCGTCCGCGAGTCCCGCGCCACCGAGACTCGCCCGCTGACCCGACCCTCTCGTTGATCAAGGAGCAGGTGCCCTGATCGAGGCGGGAAGCTGCCGCCCCGGACGGCACCAACTCCTTGATCGACGCGATCCGGCGTGAGCTCCACGGTCAGGCGCGGCAGCAGGACGTGCAGCAGCGGGCCGATCGAGCAGTGCGTAGAGCACGGTGCCGACGCCGACGACGCCGCCGAGCAGCCAGCCGACCGACCAGCACCGACAGCTCCAGGCCGGTGCGGACCAGCCGGATGCTGCGTCCGGTCCGGCGCGCCAGCCCGGTCATCAGCCCGTCGCGCGGGCCCGGCCCGAGCTGGCTGCCGATGTACAGGCCGCCGGCGACGCCGTTGAGCAGGATGCCGCCGAGCAGCAGCGCCACCCGCGGCGTCAACGTGTCAGGGGCGGGCAGCACGGTCAGCACGGCGTCGGTGGCCAGCCCGATCACGAACACGTTCGCGACGGTGCCCAGCCCCGGCCACTGCCGCAGCGGGATCCAGGCCAGCAGCACCAGCGCGCCGACCACGATCACGACCTGCCCGAACGAGAGCGGCAGCCGCTGCGCCAGGCCGTAGTGGAAGACGTCCCACGGGTCCAGCCCGAGCGTGCTGCGCACCATCAGCGCCATGGAGGCGCCGTAGAGCGCCAGGCCGATCATGAGCTGGGTGATCCGGCGGGGCAGCCGGCCGGCGCGCAGCTGGTCGCGCGGGCCGAGCGGGAGCAGGGGGACGCGGCGTCGCATGGCCTGATCCTGACCCATCAGTGGCCTGGTATTCGATAGCCAATCGTGCCAGAGTGGCCTGCATGGCTGACCGTACGATCTCCGCCCGCACCGTCGCCGGCCTGCTTCCCGAGGCCGAGCCGGGGGCCACCGCCTACCGCGGCCTTGCCGAGGGGCTGCGCCGGCTGATCGCCGACGGCCGGATCCTGCGCGGCACCCGGCTGCCCAGCGAGCGGGAGCTGACGGCGGTGCTGGGCCTGAGCCGTACCACCGTGTCCAGCGCGTACGGGCTGCTGCGCGAGCGCGGCTACCTGGTGTCGCGGCGCGGCTCCGGCAGCATCGCCGCGGTGCCTGGCGGCCGCGGCGGCGCGGGGCAGGTGCTCGCGCCCTCGGGTGCGCAGGCCGGCGTGTTGGACCTGACGTGCGCGGCCCCGGGCGCCGCACCGGGCACGGCCCAGGCGTACGAGGAGGCGGTCGCCGAGCTGCCGCGGCACCTCGCCGGCACGGGGTACGACCCGAACGGGCTGCCCGCGCTGCGCGAGGCGATCGCGACGCGGTTCACCGCCCGGGGGCTGGCCACGAGCGCCGACCAGGTGATGGTCACCAGCGGCACCCTGGCGGCGCTGGCCGTCGTCGTGCGCGCCCACCTCGGCCCGGGCGACCGGCTGTTGATGGAGTCCCCGACGTACCCGAACGCGATCGCGGCCGCGCGCCGCTCCGGGCTGCGAGCGATCGGGCTGCCGATGGAGTCCGACGGCTGGGATGCCGAGGCCGTCGACGCGGCACTGCGGCAGAGTGCGGCGCGGGCGGCCTACCTCGTGCCGGACTTCCACAACCCCACCGGGTTCTTCATGCCGGACGCGGTGCGTGAGCAGGTCGGCGCCTCGCTGCGCCGCACCCGCACGCTCGCGATCGTCGACGAGACCGTCGCCGAGCTCGCGCTCGACGGCGCGGCCGCAGCCCCGCCCCTCGCCGCGTACGCGCCCGACGTGGTGACGATCGGCGGCGTCAGCAAGCTGCTGTGGGGCGGACTGCGCCTCGGCTGGGTCCGGGCGCCGCGGGATGCGATGGAGCAGCTCACGGACGCGCGGCTGACGCTCGACCTCGGCCCGCCCGTGCTCGAGCAGCTGGTGCTGCTGCGGCTGCTGGAGCAGCTGGACGCGATCCTGCCGGCGCGGCTCGCGATGCTGCGCGAGGCCCGCGACGTGATGGTCGCGGCCGTGCGGGACCGCTTGCCGCAGTGGCGGTTCCAGGTGCCCGGCCGGTGGCCTCAGCCTGTGGTGCGAGCTGCCGGAACCCCGCGGCAGCGCGGTCGTGGCGGCCGCCGAGCAGGAGGGACTGCTGCTCGCCGCCGGGGGGATGTTCGGCGTCGACGGCGGGCTGGAGTCGTTCCTGCGGCTGCCGTACACCCTGCCGGTGGCGGAGCTGCCCGAGGCGGTCGAGCGGCTGGCCAGGGCGTGGGACCGCGCGGCCGAGGCACCGCTGGCCCGCACGCGGCGCACCCCGCTCGTCGCCTGAGCCGCCCGCCTCGCGCACCGCCGCGACCTGACCGAGGCGTCGGCCTGGCCGGCTGCTGGTGCCCCGGCCAGGTCGGCGGCGGTCGGGTGCCGGCAGCCGGCACGTACCCTTGACCCATCATGCGTACGTACCAGGTCCGCACCTTCGGGTGCCAGATGAACGTCCACGACTCCGAGCGGCTGCCGGGCTGCTGGAGGACGCCGGCTACGCGCGCGCCGGGCGACGGCGACACCGCGGACGTCGTCGTGTTCAACACCTGTGCGGTGCGGGAGAACGCCGACAACCGGCTCTACGGCAACCTCGGCCAGCTCAAGCCGGTCAAGGACGCGCACGCCGGGCATGCAGATCGCCGTCGGCGGGTGCCTGGCGCAGAAGGACCGCGGCGAGATCGTGCGGCGGGCGCCGTGGGTCGACGTCGTGTTCGGCACGCACAACATCGGCTCGCTGCCGGTGCTGCTCGAGCGGGCCCGGATCGAACGACGAGGCGCAGGTCGAGATCCTCGAGTCGCTGCGAGACCTTCCCCTCGACGCTGCCGACGCGACGGGAGTCGCCGTACGCCGCATGGGTCGCGATCAGCGTGGGCTGCAACAACACCTGCACCTTCTGCATCGTGCCCGCGCTGCGCGGCAAGGAGAAGGACCGCCGGCCGGGCGACGTGCTCGCCGAGGTGCGAGGCGCTGGTCGCCGAGGGCGTCCTCGAGGTCACCCTGCTCGGGCAGAACGTCAACGCCTACGGCGTCGAGTTCGGCGACCGCGGCGCGTTCGGCGAAGCTGCTGCGCGCCTGCGGGGCGGTCGAGGGGCTGGAGCGGGTGCGGTTCACCTCGCCCGCACCCGCGGGACTTCACCGACGACGTCATCGCGGCGATGGCCGAGACGCCGAACGTCATGCCGTCGCTGCACATGCCGCTGCAGTCCGGGTCGGACCGGGTGCTCGCGGCGATGCGCCGCTCGCTACCGCTCGGATCGCTACCTCGGCATCATCGACCGGGTGCGCGCCGCGATGCCGGAGGCAGCGATCACCACCGACATCATCGTGGGCTTCCCCGGCGAGACCGAGGCGGACTTCGCAGCAGACGCTCGACGTCGTCCGCGCGGCCCGGTTCGCCTCGGCGTTCACGTTCCAGTACTCCAAGCGACCGGGCACCCCGGCCGCGACGATGGCCGACCAGGTTCCCAAGGACGTCGTCCAGGAGCGCTACCAGCGGCTCGTCGGCGCTGCGTCGAGCGAGATCGCCTGGGAGGAGAACAAGCGCACGGTCGGCCGTACCGTGGAGCTGCTGGTCGCCGAGGGCGAGGGCCGCAAGGACGGCGCGACCCACCGGCTGTCCGGCCGCGCGCCCGGACAACCGGCTCGTGCACTTCACGACCGGGCGACAGCGACCCTCGCCCCGGCGACATGGTGACCGTCGAGGTCACCTACGCCGCCCCGCACCACCTCGTGTCGGACACCGCCCGTGTCGGCGTGCGCCGGACCCGCGCCGGTGACGCCTGGGAGGCGCGGCAGCGGACGCGGCGCTCCCGCGCCGCGGCGTCCTGCTCGGCATGCCCACGGTCCGCTAGCGCCGGGCTCGCCCCTGCCTTGTCCGTGGCTCGCTGGGGTTCACCGGCGTCTGCACGACGACACGCCGTACGACGGCCCCGAACCGCGTGCGACGCCGGTGAACCCTGCCGTGAGCGTGCGAACGCCGGTGAACCCTGCCCGGAGCGTGCAGACGCCGGTGAACCTAGGGTGGGTCGCGTGATCACCGCGCTCGCGTTCTGCCCGCACCCGCCGCTGCTCGTGCCCGAGGTCGCCAGGGGCGCCGCCGGGGAGCTGGACGAGGTGCGGCGGGCCTGCGACGACGCGGTCGCCGCCGCCCTGGACACCGGCCCGGACCTGGTCGTCGTGCTCGGCGGGGGGCCGCAGCCGCGGCGCTGGAGCGCGGACGCCGTCGGCACGCTGCGCGGCTTCGGCGTCCCGCTGGACGTGCCCCTGACGCCCGGTGCGCACGGCGCAGGGTCGGACCGGCTGCCGTTGTCGCTCACCGTCGGGGCGTGGCTGCTGGCGCGCTCGACGTGGCAGGGGGAACGCACCGCGGTCGAGGTGGCTGCCGACCCGCTGGGCGGGCCGGGCGAGCGCCGGCAGGTCGCCGAGCAGCTCACCGGGACCGCGCAGCGCATCGCGCTGCTGGTGATGGCGGACGGCTCGAACACCCGCAGCGAGAAGGCACCCGGCTCGTTCCACCCGGGTGCCGCGGAGTTCGACGGGCAGGTCGCCGCGGTCCTGCGCAGCGGGGATCCCGCGCCCGGTCGCAAGGTCACGTACGACGACGCGCGCGCCGTCGGCGCGCAGGGCTGGTCCGCGTGGCGCACCGCGTTCCATGCCGCGGCCGGACGTACCTGGGACGCGGAGCTGCGCTATGACGCGGCCCCGTACGGCGTCGGCTATCTCGTCGCGTCCTGGACCTGACAGCTGCGCACCGGCCCGCCAGCCCCGGGCAGATCGGGCCCGGTCGCGAGGGGAGAGCGACCGGTTGGGGGACCTCAGGAGACCCCACGCACGAGCTGCCACGACCGGCGCCGGTCGCGAGGTCGGACCCCGCCTCGCGATCAGGCAGTGGTCAGGCGGGGGGATCGGTCGGCGCGGGCGGGTCGGACTTGAGCGCGTTGACGGCCTTCTCGGTCAGCTCGTCGACCTTGTCCGTCACCCCGACGACCTTGCCGCCGGTCTTGTCGTCGACGAAGTCGGTCGCCTTGCCCACCGCCTCGGTGACCTTGTCGCCGTGCTCGTCGGCGACCTTCTCGACCGACCCCTTGGCCTTGCCGGCCAGGTCGCCGGCCTTCTCGCCGACGTCGCCCGCCACGTCCTTCGCCTTGCCGCCGACGTCGCCGGCCACGTTCTTCGCCTTGCCGAAGATGCCCATGTCCACTCCCTGAGGTCTCTCGAGGCGCCGATCGTTCGTGCCTCGCGTCCACGCTAAGGGAGGATGGCGGCCGTGGACAGTCGATCAGCCCGGCCTGCGGTGGTCGCGGTCGTCGGCCCCACGGCCGCCGGCAAGTCGGACCTGGCGCTCGCCGTCGCGCAGGCGGTGGGCGGCGAGGTCGTGAACGCCGACTCGATGCAGCTCTACCGCGGGATGGACATCGGCACCGCCAAGGTCGCACCCCGGGAGCGCCGCGGGATCACGCATCACCTGCTCGACGTGTGGGACGTACGCGCGGCAGCCAGCGTGGCGGCCTACCAGCAGGCGGCGCGGGCAGTGATCGACCGCCTCCGCGCCGACGGTGTGACCCCGGTGCTGGTCGGCGGTTCCGGGCTGTACGTCCGCGCGGTGCTCGACGACCTGCAGTTCCCCGGCACCGATCCGGCGGTGCGCACCCGCCTCGAGCACGAGCTCGCCACGTCCGGGCCCGAGGTCCTGCACGCCCGCCTCGCGGTCCTCGCCCCGGCCGCGGCCGTGGCGATCCTGCCGACGAACGGGCGCCGGGTCGTGCGCGCGCTGGAGGTGGTCGAGCTGACCGGGACCTTCACGGCGACGCTGCCCGAGCTGTCGGCGGTGTACCCGGCCGTACGCATCGGCCTCGACGTCCCGCGTCCGCTGCTCGACCAGCGGATCACCGCCCGGGTCGACCGGATGTGGGACGCCGGACTGGTGCAGGAGGTGATGGCGCTGGCGGCTGACGGGCTGCGGGAGGGTCCGACGGCGTCCCGCGCGCTGGGGTACGCGCAGGTGCTGCGCTACCTGGACGGGAAGTGCAGCGAGGAGCACGCCAAGACCGAGACCGCCCGGCTCACACGGCGTCTCGCGCGACGCCAGGACACCTGGTTCCGGCGCGAGCCGGTGCAGTGGCTGGCGTACGACGCGCCGGACCTGGTCGACCGAGCACTGGCGGCGCTCGCGGGCTGAGGGCTACTCGACGAGCTCGACGATGCCGGAGGGCGCGGTCAGCAGCGGCACGGTCCTGGCGGCCGCAGCGTCGACGTGGATCAGCGGCGGTGGTGGCGGGTCGGTCTGGAAGTACGTGCCGGGCCCGTACAGCTGGCCGTACCGCACGACGACCCCGCCGTGCTCGAGCACAGCGCGCTCGTGCCAGGCGACAGCCTCACCGCCAGCGCCGTCGAGGTCCCAGGCCACGCTCTGGGCGAGGAACCCGTGCGCCCCAGCGGCTCGAGCCGCATCCAGCAGGTTGCGGGTGCCTTCGGTGCGCGTGCGAGCGTTGGCCTCGTCGTCGATCAGGTCCGCGTCGTCGGCCAGGTCCGTGACCTGGTGGACGACGGTGTCGGGTGCGTACCCCACGATCACGTCGCGCAACGCGTCGGCGTCGAACACGTCGCACACGTCGGCCTTCGCCCCGAGCGCGTGCAGGATCGCGACCTTGTCGGGCGAGCGCGTCAGCCCGAGCACGTCGTGACCGGCCGCGACGAGCAGCGGCACCAACCGGACTCCGATGACGCCGGTCGCACCGGCCACCACGATCCTCACCCTTCGACCATACGACCGTGCTCTCAGTCGGTCTCCGCCACCTCGTAGTGCGTCACGGTCAGCTCGCGCTCGAGCAGGAAGTCGTCGTCCTCGGGGTAGAACACGGCGGTCTCGACCTGCTCGCCGGCGAACCCGCGGACGTCGTCCAGGGACGACCAGAAGCTGAGCGTCACGACCTCGGTGCGTCCGTCGCCCAGGTCCCTGGTCAGCATGTGCGCGCCCTTGTTGCCCGGCGTCTGCCGGTAGCCGGGGATCCCGGTCCGGGACAGGTACGCGACGTAGTCGGCGGTGCGCTCGGTGCGGATCCACCCGCGCCAGGTGCGTGCGATCATCTCTGCCTCCTTCGAGGCGAGGATCCTCGCACTCCGCGGCAGGCACGTGCGAGCACGACTCAGCGCAGCCGGAACCATTCGGTGGCGAACAGCTTGCGGTACAACGGCTTCGGCATCCGGAGGAACGCCGCGAGCGTCCGGTCACCGCCGTCCGCAGTGGCCTGAGATGCGTGCGCGGACATCGCGGCCCGCTTCGCCGGCAGATAGGTGCGCACGTCGACGCGATGGGTGATGTCCACCGAGGCGGTGTACGCCCGTTCGAAGCTCGCCGGGTCGAACTCCGGTGGGAACCGGCGGAGCTTCGCCGCGAGCCTGATGCCGCGCAGCAGCAGGTCGCGTGGCACCGTCGCCTCGAACACCCGGGGTGTGCGGGCGACCTCGGCCGCCGCGACGGCGACCTGGTGGCAGCGGACGTGGTCGGGGTGGCCGTAACCGCCGTTCTCGTCGTACGTCACGAGCACGTCCGCGGACTCCTCGCGCAGGACGTCGGCGAGCCGACCGGCCGCCTCCGACAGCGCGGCGGCGCACAGCGCGGGCGGTTCGCCGTCGCCGCTGACCCGGTCGCCGTGCAGGCCCGAGTCGCCATACCCGAGCCACACGGTCCGGGCGACCCCGAGGGCGGCAGCGCTGGCGGCCAGCTCGCGCGAGCGGACAGCGCCGAGGTCGTCGTACCCGGAGGCGGCGAGCCCGGCGGCGCCGTCGGTGGCCACGACGAGCACGACGCGCTGCCCCTCGGCCGCGGCGCGCGCCATCGTCCCGGCGGTGAGCAGCGCCTCGTCGTCCGGGTGCGCGTGCAGGAACACCAGCGTCGTCACGGCGACGACCCTACGACCGCGAGCCGGCCCGGCCCGCCCGACGCCGGTCCAGCGCGGTCGAGGCTGGTCCGCGCGGGGACAAGGCCTAGGGTCTGGCGGGTGCGGATCGTCCACATCAGTGACTGCTACGCCCCCCGGCTCGGCGGCATCGAGACGCAGGTGCGCTCCCTCGCGACCCGACAGGCCGCCGCGGGCCACGACGTCCACGTCGTCACCGCCACCCCCGCGCCCGACGGCACGGCCGACGGGCGGCAGCACGGCGTACAGGTGCACCGGGTCGTCGCGCGGCTGCCGTTCGCCCTGCCCGTCCACCCGCGGGTCGTACCCGAGATGCGCGCGCTGCTGCCGGTCCTGCGGCCCGACGCCGTGCACGTCCACGGCGGCGTCATCTCGCCGTTCGCGTACCCCGCGGCGCAGGTCGCAGCCTCGCTCGGCCTGCCGACGCTGGTGACGATCCACGGGGTCTGGGGTCCGCTGATGGGCCCGCTCGCGGCGCTGGCCGACCGGCTGGCGCAGTGGTCGTCCTGGGGCGTGCTGGTCAGCGCGGTGAGCGAGGCGGCCGCCGAGCCGATACGTCGCGTCGCACCCGGCCTCGAGGTGCCCCTGCTTCCCAACGGGATCGACGCGGCGGCCTGGGCGGTGCCGCACGTAGCCGCGCCCGACGGCGTCGTACGCCTGCTGTCGGTGATGCGGCTGGCTCCCCGCAAGCGCGGGATCCCGTTGCTGCGCATGGTGTCCGTGGCCTCCCAGCGGATGCGCGAGGCAGCTGAGCTGACGATCGTCGGGGAAGGCCCGGCGCAGCGGGCGCTGCAGTCGTACGCCGGCCGGCTCGGCCTCGCCGACCGGGTTCGGTTCACCGGGCGGATCGGCCCCGGGCAGGTACGCGAGGAGCTCGCCCGCGCCGACGCGTTCCTCGCCCCGGCCGCCGCGAGTCCTTCGGCATCGCGGCGCTGGAGGCGCGCACCGCCGGCGTACCCGTGCTCGCGCTGGAGGGCACCGGCGTCACGTCGTTCGTACGCGACGGGGTCGAGGGCCTGCTCGCGGCCGACGACAACGAGCTGGTCGACGCGCTGGTGC
>CAWHQC010000020.1:0-6157 GCA_963831425.1 uncultured Gemmatimonadales bacterium
TTTTTTTGTTGTGTGTGGTTCCTCGTTCGTCGTATTGCTCTCCCTCGCGCGCGTTTTCGCCTCCTTCCCTTCCGCTTTCGGCGCTAGCGTGGGGCATGTCCGCCGCCAAGCGTCGTGCGCTGTTGCTCCTCTGCATTGGCCCTTGTGGGTCAGGGAGTTCGGTGGTGGTTGGACTCGTCCGGGAGAGGCGCCCGGGGAAGTGCAACTGCTTGCAGCGTTGCTCGCCGCGCTCGCGGGCCGCCCACCGGGACAGCATCCTCGCACTGTCACGACCACTCGGCGCCGGATGAGCGCATCGATGCCGATCGGGCGGGCGCGGAGGAGCTCGCGCGTCTGCCCAGGGTGGGCTGGCGCTCGCCAAGAGAATCGTGGCGGATCGCGAGGCCAACGGGCCATTTGGCGGGCCGAACGGCCTGACCGTCCCCGTGTGGGCCCGGGGTTGCTCGCCACCCTCGGCCCGCATCTCGCCTTCTCAGCACCGCCACCAGCGTCCACTGGGCCGCTGGTAACCCCAATGGATCGGGCTCCGGCCGGTTCCGGACGCGGTGGATCTCAATAAGCCGGTGTCTCGGAGTTTGACGCTCTGCCGGGAATCGGGATCGCGCGCGCACGCGCCATCCTCGCGTTTCGGGAGGCTAACGGCCCATTCCGTGCTGTGCAGGAATTGGCTCGGGTGCCGGGTTTTGGTCCGGCCGCCCTTGGCAGGTTGCAGGGACGTCTCCGGGTGAGCGGTCCTTGATCCTCCCGGTCCCGCTTCCAGCCACAATCCCCAACCACCCCAGATCCGGACTTCACTGGACCATGGCCACCGCGGCCGCCGGCAACAGCGACCGGCTCGGCGAAAGCCTCCTGCGCGACGGTCTGCTCTCGCGCGAGCAGCTCGGCAGGCGCTCGTGGAGCAGAAGGCCACGAAGCAGCGCCTGGGCTATGTCCTGGTCAAGCTGGGCTTGGTGCCGGAGCTCGAGGTCACCAAGGTCCTTGCGCGCCAGTACCGGATGCCGGCGGTGGATCTCTCCCGGTTCGACGTCGATCCCAAGATCCTGAAGCTGGTCCCCGGCGACATGGCGGCCAAGGGCATGGTGCTGCCGCTCAAGCGGGAAGGCCGGACCCTCACCGTCGCCATGGCCGATCCGAGCGACATGGGGTTGCTCGAGGACCTCAAGTTCGTCACCCGGTTCGATCTCTTCCCGGTCATCGCCGGGGAGTACACATTGCGCGGCCTGATCGAGAAGCACTACCAGGCCAGCAACGAGCAGGAGCTGCAGAGCATCCTGCGCGACATGGAGGCGGGCGAGGACCTCGAGGTCGTCGAGGAGCGGGAGGAGGAGACGGTCACCCAGGCGCAGATCGAAGACGCGCCGGTGGTGAAGCTGATCAACGGGCTCCTGGTCGAGGCGGTCAAGCGCGGCGCCAGCGACATCCACATCGAACCGTTCGAGCACGAGATCCGGGTGCGCTACCGGATCGACGGCTCGCTCCTCGAGATCATGCGGCCGCCGCTCCAGATGAAGGCGGCGCTGACCTCCCGCATCAAGATCCTTTCGCAACTCAACATCGCCGAGCGCCGGGTGCCGCAGGACGGCCGCCTCAAGCTCAAGATGGGCAATCGCGTGATCGACTTCCGCGTATCGACCCTGCCGGTGCTCTACGGCGAGAAGATCGTGCTCCGCATCCTGGACAAGGGCAACCTGACGCTCGACCTCGACCAAGTTCGGCTTCGAGGCCAAGGCGGAGAAGGACCTGATGAAGGCCATCCTGAACCCGTACGGCATGGTGCTCGTCACCGGCCCCACGGGCTCGGGCAAGACGACGACGCTCTACTCCGCGCTCTCCCGGGTCAACACGCCCGAAGTGAACATCATGACGGCGGAGGACCCGGTCGAGTACAACCTGATGGGTATCAATCAGGTCCTGGTGCGCACCGAGATCGGCCTGACGTTCGCGGCCGCGCTCAAGGCGTTCCTCCGGCAGGACCCGAACATCATCATGATCGGCGAGATCCGGGACCTGGAGACCGGCGGCATCGCCATCAAGGCCGCGCTCACCGGCCACCTGGTGCTCTCGACGCTCCACACCAACGACGCGCCGAGCACGATCACCCGGATGATCGACATGGGCATCGAGGCGTTCAACGTGGCCAGCGCCGTCAATCTGGTGGTGGCCCAGCGGCTGGTGCGGCGGATCTGCAAGGAGTGCAAAGGTCCGCACAAGTACACCGACGAGCAGTTGTCCCCCCTGGGCACGGATATTGAGAAGCTGCGCGCGATACCGTTCATGAAGGGGACCGGCTGCGATACCTGCAGCGGGACCGGCTACAAGGGTCGGGCGGGCCTGTATGAGGTGATGGCCATGTCGCCCGAGCTGCGCCGGATGATTCTCCGCGGCGCCTCCGTCTCCGATATGCAGGAGCAGGCGGTGTCCGAGGGGATGCTCACCTTGCGCATGGACGGCATGAAGAAGGTCGAGCGCGGTGTCACCACCCTCGAAGAAGTGGTCAAGGAGACAGCCGGATGAGCTTCAATCTGCGGGCCCTGCTGGAGGAAATGATCGAGAAGGAGGCCTCCGACCTGCACATCAGCACGGGCGAGCGGCCCAAGCTGCGGGTGGACGGGGACATGGCCGACAGCTCGGTCACCGAGGTCCTCACCCCCAAGGACACCCTCCACCTGGCCTACTCGGTCCTGACCGAGAACCAGAAGAAGCGTTTCGAGACCGAGGACGAGCTCGATTTCTCCTTCGGCATCCAGAATCTGGCCCGATTCCGCGGGAACTGCTTCAAGCAGCGCGGCTGCGTGTCCATGGTAATCCGCATGATTCCGTTCAATGTGCGAACCTTCAACGAGTTGGGGCTGCCGCCGGTCATCGCCAAGCTGGCCGAGCGGCCGCGGGGGCTGATCCTGGTAACGGGGCCGACCGGGCTCGGGCAAGAGCACCACGCTGGCCGCGATCATCGACAAGATCAACAAGGAGCGAAAGGGCCACATCATCACGGTGGAAGACCCGATCGAGTTCATCCACCGCCACCAGGGCTGCATCGTCAACCAGCGCGAGGTCGGCACCGACACCAAGAGCTTCGCGACCGCGCTCAAGTACGCGCTGCGCGAGGACCCGGACGTGATCCTGGTGGGCGAGATGCGCGACCTCGAGACCATCGCCGCCGCGCTCACGATCGCGGAGACCGGCCACCTGGCGCTCGCGACGCTGCACACCAACTCGGCGGCGGAGTCGATCAACCGCATCATCGACGTCTTCCCCTCGAACCAGCAGTCGCAGGTCCGGGCGCAGCTCGCGTTCGTGCTCGAGGGCGTCGTAACCCAGACACTGCTGCCCAAGGCAGCGCGGCCGCGGCCGGGTGATGGCCTGCGAGATCATGGTGGCCACGCCGGCCATCCGCGCCCTCATCCGTGACGACAAGATCCACCAGATCTATTCCGCGATGCAGTCGGGCAAGAAGCACGGGATGCAGACCATGAACGATGCGCTGTTCCAGCTCTACACCAGCCGCGAGGTGACCCAGGAGGAGTGCGAGCGCGTGTCGTCGGAGCCGAAGGAGTTCCTCCGGATGATCGGCGTGACGCCGATGGAGGAGCAGGACATCGCGACCGTCAACGGAAACCAGCGCGCCACCGCCGGCCGTCGTTAATCGGAGGCCCTGCCGATGCCGATGTTCGAGTACACCGCCCGCTCGCAGACGGGGCAGATCCAGAAGGGCCAGCTCGACGTCCCCACCCGGGACGACGTCACCGCGCACCTGCGGAAGAACCGCCTGATCCTGGTGAGCGTGCGCGAGGCGCCCAAGCAGATCAAGCTCAGCATGGGCGCGCCCCGCATCAAGACGCGGGACGTCGTCATCTTCACCCGCCAGTTCGCCACGATGATCAACGCCGGCCTGCCGCTGGTGCAGTCGCTCAACATTCTGGCTTCGCAGACCGAGAACAAGGCGCTGGCCGACGTCACCCGGGCCGTGGTCTATGACGTCGAGAGCGGCAACACGCTGGCCGACGCGTTCTCCAAGCACCCCAAGGCGTTCTCGGCGCTCTACGTGAACATGGTGGCCGCGGGCGAGGCGGGCGGCATCCTGGACACGATTCTGCTCCGGCTGGCCACGTTCCTGGAGAAGAACGACGCTCTGGTGCGGAAGGTGAAGGGCGCGATGATCTACCCGGGCGTGATCATGTCCGTGGCGGCCATCGCCATCTGCATCCTGCTCGTGTTCGTGATCCCGACTTTCCAGAGCATGTTCGCCTCCGCCAACCTCGAGCTCCCGCTGCCGACCCGGGTCGTGATCGGGATGTCGCACTTCCTGATCAGCTTCTGGTGGGCCATCCTGCTGGCCATCGGCGGCATCATTTTCTCCATCCGGAGCTATTACGCCACGGCGGCCGGCCGCCTCCAGATCGACGCCATCCTGCTCAAGGCGCCGGTGCTGGGCGACGTAATCCGGAAGTCGGCGGTGTCGCGCTTCACCCGGACGCTGGGCACGCTGGTGAGCTCGGGCGTCTCGATTCTGGAGGGCCTCGAGATCACGGCCAAGACCGCGGGCAACCAGGTGGTCCACAATGCCGTCATGGAGTCCCGCCAGAGTATCGCGGGCGGCGAGACGATCGCGGCGCCGCTGGAGAAGTCGAAGGTGTTCCCGCCGATGGTCATCTCGATGATCGCGGTGGGCGAGCAGACCGGCGGCCTGGACGAAATGCTGAGCAAGATCGCCGACTTCTACGACGAGGAAGTGGACGTGGCGGTCAGCTCGCTCTTGAGCCTGATGGAGCCGGCGATGATCGTCTGTCTCGGCGTGATCGTGGGCGGTATGGTGATCGCGATGTATCTGCCGATCTTCGATATGATGAACGCGGTGCAGTAGCCGGGCCTGGCACCCCCGGAGGCCTCTTGCCTCCGAAACGCGCTCCACCCCCGAAGCGGCGGCCCCGAAGGGCCGCCGCTTCGGCCGTTCGCTCGGTTGAGCATTATCTTGCTGCACGCGCCGTTCGAGAGGTTCCTCCCCCGGCGCGCCCCCGAGCACGTACGCTGCCTCTTCGTCCTCAAGGAGCGGGCATGACGTCGAGTCCCACGCCACGGCCGGCGTCTGGCGGCTGGCACGGCTACGCCGTGGCGGTCGTGTGCGCGGCGGCCGTGGTCCTCGGGCGGGAGGCACTGCGCCCGATCCTGCCGACGGCCTACCCCTTTATCACGCTCTTTGTCGGAGTGTACGTGGCCACCTGGTTCGGGGGGCTGGGGCCCGGGCTGACCGCGCTGACGCTCGGCACGCTCGCGGTATGGTTCTTCCTCCTGTCTCCCCAGGTGGGGTTCGCGGCGCCCAGCCGGGACACGATCCTCGCGCTCGGTATCAACGTCTTCAACAACCTGCTGCTCGTCGGTCTGGGCACGGCCCAGCACATGGCGCGGCGGCGTACCGAGCGCTTCGCCCGGGAAGCGGAGCGGCAGGGACAGGCGGCGGCGGCGAGTGCCCAACTGGCGGCCGACCGGGTGGTCGCGCTGGAGGTGGAAATGGCGCGCCGCGAAGCGGCGGAGCGCACGCTCGGGGCGGTGCTCGAGGGCACGCCGGACGCCTACATCGCGTTCGATCGCGAGTGGCGGATCAGCTACATGAATCACCAGGCGGCCAGCATGCTCCGGGGTTATGGCCTGGAGGCGCCGGGCCTGCCCGGCCAGGCGCTGCACGGTCACACGATGTGGGAACTGTGGCCCGACCTCCTCGGCACCCGGGCGGAGCAGGAGTATCGGCGCGTCATGGCCGACCGCGCGCCCAGGTCGTTCGAACAATGGTATCCGGCCCATGCGCGCTGGCTCGAGATCCACGCGTACGCCACGCCCGACGGCATGGCCGTGTTCTTCCGTGATGTGACGGAGCGCCGTCGCGCCGAGGAGCAACTGCAGCAGTCCCAGCGCATGGACGCCGTGGGCCAGTTGGCCGGCGGGGTCGCGCACGAGGTGAACAACCAGATGACCGTAGTGCTCGGGTCGGCGGACTTTCTGCTGCGCCGGCCCGACCTTCCCGCGGGCTTCCGGGCGGACCTCGACCAGATCGAGCTGGCGGCACGGCGCAGCGCCACTATCACGGCGCAGTTGCTCGCCTTCGGACGGCGCCAGCTCCTGCGGCCGGAGGAGCTGGCGCTCAACACCATCATTACCGACATGG
>CAWHQC010000021.1:0-14225 GCA_963831425.1 uncultured Gemmatimonadales bacterium
AGACCATCCTCTCCCGGACGCTGGGGCCGCGGATCGAGCTGCAGCTCTCGCTCGCGCCCGATCTCGCGGGCGCGACGGCGGACCGCGGGCAGATTCGGCCAGGCGCTCCTGAACCTTATCCTGAATGCCCGCGACGCGATGCCGGAAGGGGGCATGCTTCGCATCCAGACGGCGAACGTGGAGGTACGCGCGGGCAATTCGATCGATGGCGGGCAGGAGGCGATACCCGGACCGTATGTGGCGCTCAGCGTGAGCGACACGGGCGTGGGCATGGATGAGCTGACGCTGCGGCGGGCCTTCGAGCCCTTCTTCACCACCAAGCCGACGGGGCAGGGCACCGGACTTGGGCTCTCGACCGTCTATGGCATCGTCCGGCAGAGCGGCGGCTACGTGACGGCGGAGAGCACCCGCAGGGCGGGGGCAACGCTGACGATTTATCTGCCTCGATCGGCCGGGGTCAGGCCTGCCCGGATGGTGCTCCGGTGCCGAGCGCGGCAGCACCGGCGGCGGAGCGGCACTCACGCGGCGTGGCAATCGTGGCCGAGGACGAGGTGTCGGTCCGCTCGCTCATCACTCGCGTGCTCACCGAGGAAGGTTTCCGCGTGGTCGAGGCGGGCGAGGGCGCGGAAGCCCTCGCCCGCCTGGAGGCAGGCCTCGGGGGCGACCTGTGCCTACTGGTGACAGACCTCGCCATGCCGGTCATGGGCGGCGCGGAGCTGGCAACCCGCCTGGCCGGGCGCGGGCTCACCGTTCCCGTGCTGTTCCTGTCCGGCCACCCCGACGGGGACGTCGTGAGGCAGGGGCTCTCGGCAGGGTACGAGTTCCTGCAGAAGCCGTTTTCCCCGACACCCTCGCGGCCCACGTCCAGCGCCTGATGAAGCCTACGCCGCCGGGCCGATCCGGGGCGGGCACCCGTCCAGCCACGCCTGCTCCGCCGGATCGAACACCCGCGACCGGGTGAGGAAGCGCACGCCCTAGCGGCGCCTCGAGCGAGAAGCCGCCGCCCCGGCCCGGCACCACGTCGATCAGCAGCTGGGTGTGGCGCCACAGCCTCGAACTGCGCGCCGCCGATGTAGAACGGCATGCCCTCCACCTCGCCCAGGAGCACGTCGCGCTGGCCGACGCTGGAACTCGCCGCGCGGGATAGCACATCGGCGAGCTGCCGTCGCAGCAGCCGCCCGACTGGTGGAACAGCAGCGGCCCGTGCTCCGCCGCGAGCTGGCGGAGCACGGCCTGGCGGCCTCGGGCGTGATCCCCACGCGCGGCGACCGCCTCGTCGGCCTAGAAGAAGCCGAGCTTCTTCGGGGCTGTAGCTGACCAGCAGGTTCTTCGTCTGCTGGTAGTGGTCGAGCATCATCTTGTGGTTCTCGCGGCCGATGCCCGACTGCTTGTAGCCGCCGAACGCCGCGTGCGCCGGATACAGGTGGTAGCAGTTGGTCCAGACCCGGCCGGCCTTGATCGCGCGGCCCATGCGGTAGCAGGTGTTCGCGTCCCGGCTCCAGACGCCGGCGCCCAGGCCGTAGAGCGTGTCGTTGGCGATGGCGAGCGCGTCGTCGTAGGTCCTTGAACTTGGTCACCGACGACCACCGGGCCGAAGATCTCCTCCTGGAACACGCGCATCTTGTTGTGTCCCTCGAAGATGGTCGGCTGGACGTAGTAGCCGTCCTTGAGCTCGCCCTCGTGCACCCGGCGCGCGCCGCCGGTGAGCACCTTGGCGCCCTCCTTCTTCCCGATGTCGATGTAGCTCAGGATCTTCTCGAGCTGGTCGTTGGAGGCCTGCGCGCCGATCATGGTCTTCGGGTCGAGCGGGTTGCCCTCCACGATGGCCTTGGTGCGCGCCACCGCCCGCTCCATGAACCGGTCGTAGATCGACTCCTGCACCAGCGCGCGCGAGGGGCAGGTGCAGACCTCGCCCTGGTTGAGGGCGAACATCGCGAAGCCCTCGAGCGCCTTGTCGAAGAAGTCGTCGTCGGCCTCGATCACGTCGGCGAAGAAGATGTTGGGCGACTTGCCGCCCAGCTCCAGCGTCACCGGAATGAGGTTCTCCGAGGCGTACTGCATGATGAGCCGGCCGGTGGTCGTCTCGCCGGTGAAGGCGACCTTGGCCACCCGCGGGCTCTGCGCCAGCGGCTTGCCCGCCTCGACGCCGAAGCCCTGCACCACGTTGACCACGCCGCTCGGCAGGATGTCGGCGATCAGCTCCATGAACGCCATGATCGACACCGGCGTCTGCTCGGCCGGCTTGAGCACCACGCAGTTCCCCGCGGCGAGCGCCGGCGCGAGCTTCCACGCCGCCATCAGCAGCGGGAAGTTCCACGGGATGATCTGCGCCACGACGCCGAGCGGCTCGTGGAAGTGGTAGGCGACGGTGTCGTCGTCGAGCTCGCCGATGCCGCCTTCCTGCGCGCGGATGGCGCCGGCGAAGTAGCGGAAGTGGTCGATGGCGAGCGGCAGGTCGGCCGCCAGTCGTCTCGCGGATGGGCTTGCCGTTGTCGATCGTCTCGATCAGCGCGATGCGCCTCGAGGTTCTGCTCCAGCCGGTCGGCGATGCGGTTGAGGATGTTGGCGCGGTAGGCGGCGGACGTGCTGTTCCAGCTGAGCGCGGCGGCGTGCGCGGCGTCGAGCGCCTTGTCGACGTCCTCGTGCGTGGAGCGGGCCACCTCGCAGAGCGGCTGGCCGGTGATCGGGGTGGGGTTCGATGAAGTACTGGCCGCGGACCGGCGCGACGAATTCACCGCCGATCCAGTTGTCGTAGCGGCTCCGGATCGGAATGGGGAGCTTCATGCCGGACGGGAGCTGTCGCGGTCGGGAGCTGCTGGCTTGCGGTACCCACGGGGATACCTCCAGACGAAGGGAGTGGACGGCGCGGATGTGCGTCGGAGGGAGACCAGGTCACCTCGACCATATGGTGGCGTGCGGCGGCGGTCAAGCGCCGGCGCATAATTGTGGGGCCGGCGCCCTTCCCGGATGGTCGTCAGCGGTCGAGCACCAGGAGTGAGAAGGTGTCCGGCACCAAGCTCGGGCGTGGCCGAGGCTCGCTCGGCGTCGGCGTCGGCGCGGGTCGCGGGGCCGGGGCCGGGGCCGAAGGCCGACGTCACCGTGTAGAGCCGGTGCGTACGCTGGTCCAGCGCCATGGTCCTCGCGCCCGGCCGGGTGGTGGCGGTGGCGACCACCCGAAACCGGGTCGGGCTGTCCTCGTGAACCACCGTAATGGTGCCCTCGCCGTTGGACGCGAAGGCGAGCTGCGTCGAAGGATCGAAGGCGCCCGCATCCACGCCGGCGCCGATCGGCACGTGCGTGATCACCCGGCCCCGCGCGGCGTCGGAGATGACCATGAGCCGGTTGTGGCAGCCGCTGAACAGCAGGCGGTGGACGCGGTCGATGGCCAGGCCGGTCGGCTCCTCGCACGGGGCGAGCGGCCAGCGTCGGAGCACCCGCATCGCGATGGGATCGATCTCCACGAGCTGGGCCTTGTCCTCCAGATTCACGTACAGCCGCCCGCGTCCGTCCGGGACGCCGAACTCAGGCTTGCCGCCGAGCGGGATGTCGCCGGCCAGCGTGCCCGAGACCGGGTCGACGACGCCCGAGGAGTGGGCGCCGCCGTTGAACGTGAAGATCCGCTTCGACGCGGGGTCGTAGAGCACCGCGTCGGCGCCGGCGCCGACCGGGGTTCGCCGGAGCACGCGCAGGCTTCCGAGATCGAACATCGTCACGCTGCCGTCGCTGCCAGACGTGGCGAAGCCGTGGCCCGTCGCGTAGTCGAGGGCCACACCATGCGCGCCGTCGAGCCCCGGGATCTCGCCGAGCAGCTTGCCAGACTCGGGGTCCACCACCATGACCCGGGTCTGGCGGGCGATGAACAGCCGGTGCCCCACGGAGTCCAGCGTGATGTAGTCCCAGCGCCCGCTCCCGCCGAGCGAAAGAGAGCGGATGACGTGATAGGCCGGCGCCGCGCCCGTCTGGGCGAGCAGGCCGCCCGACATTGTGGCCGTCAGGACCGAGGCCGTGGCCAGGGCGCGGAGGCGCCGGGCGGCTTCAGCGGCCGGTCTCATGGTTATCCGCTGGCTGGACTCCGACGTATCGCTCTTCCCGGTCACGCTGATCCTCCCTAGCTTCCACCCACCCAAATGGAACTCACCCGACGGCAATTCGCCATCACCCTGACTGGCCTGGCCGGCGCCGCGGGCATCCGGTGTGGCGGTGCGCTGCTCGCCCAGGAGCCCGATCCCTGCGATCTGCCCGCGCCCATCCGGCGGCTCGAGCCGATGACGGCCGGAGCGGTACCGATCGGGGATCCGGAGCGGCGCGGCCGGATCGCCAAGGCGCAGCGGCTCATGGGGGAGCATGGGATCGGGGCTGTAGTGATCGAGCCGGGCTCCACGATGAGCTACTACACGGGGGTGGGGTGGTCCACGTCGGAGCGCACGTTCGTCCTCGTGCTCCCGGCGCGCGGTGAGCCGGCCTGGATCTGCCCGGCGTTCGAGGAGGCGCGCGCCCGGGAGCTGATCCGGTTCGGCGAACGACGTGCGCACCTGGCAGGAGGACGAGAGCCCGTTCCGCTCCTCGCGGGTTTGCTGCGGGACCGCGGCGTCGCGACCGGGCGGATCGGGCTGGAGGAGCAGGTGCGGTTCTTCGTGGTGGACGGGCTTACGGACGGAGGCTGCCGCGGCGGAGCTGGTGAGCGCCACGCCGGTGACGGCCGGGTGCCGGCATGTTCAAGTCCTCCGCCGAGCTGGCGCTGATGCAGCGGGCGAGCGACATCACCATCGCCGCCTTCAAGGCCGCGTTCGCCACGCTCGCGCGAGGGGATGACCCAGTACGAGCTCGCAGGCAACATGCTGGCCGCGCTCAGCGCCGGGTCGGCGGCGACCGATCCGTGGGCGCTCGTGGGGTTCGGGAAGTCTTCCGCCTTTCCCCACGGCAGCGTGCAGCCGCAGCAGCTCGCGAGGGCGACATCGTCCTGCTGGACGCCGGGTGCGCGCTCGAGGGATACCAGTCGGATATCACCCGGACGACGGTCTTCGGCAAGCCGACTGCGCGGCAGACCGAGATCTGGAATCTGGAGCGGCGGGCGCAGGACGCGGCCTTCGCCGCCGCCAGAGTCGGCGCCACCTGCGAGTCGGTGGATGCCGCCGCGCAGAAAGGTGATCACCGACGCCGGCTTCGGCCCCGGCTACCGGGTGCCCGGGACTGCCCCACCGCACGGGCCACGGCATCGGCATGGACGGCCACGAGTGGCCAACTTCGTCCGCGGCAACACGCACCCGCTCGCGCCGGGGATGTGCTTCAGCGACGAGCCGACGATCGCGATCTATGGCGAGTTCGGCATCCGGCTGGAGGACTGCCTCTACATCACGAGGAGGGGCCGAGGTTCTTCTCCAAACAGAGCGCGGCGATCGACCAGCCGTTCGGGTGAGGCCGCGTGCCGGCGCCCCGATTTACCGGCTCTTGCCGCGCACCTGCCTCACCTCCAGCGTACTCGCCGCCGGCGCCAGCCGATCCACGCTGTATCCGTCCATCGTGTACACCGTCTTCCCCGTATCCGCCCGCACCCGGAACCCCGCCGCCGTCGAATCGAACAGGAGCGTGAGCAGCGGCGTCCCGTCCTTCCGGAGCAGCCGCGTCCGGCGATCAGGCCGGCCGAACCGCGTGGAGTCCGCCTGCGCCGCCGTCGCGAAGCCCGTCGCGTCCACCGTACGGTACGCCGCCACGAGCTGCTCGGCCTGCGCCGAGTCGGCCGCACCGCCGGGCGACAGCGCCCACCCGCTCCCCGCGCGCCGCACCGTGTAACGCCGGGCACCCCGCGAGATCTCGACCGCCGCGATGCTGTCGGGCGGGACGGCCGCGATCCGGTGGTCGCGCCATTCGTCGCCCCGACGGCTCAGTGCATTCACCAGTCCGCCGCGCACCAGCCAGGTCGGCTCCTCGCCGGCCCGGCGTACGTACCCGCCCGAGAGCTCCGGCGCGCGGTGGCCCACGATGAGCTCCGCCAGCGTGCGTCCGCCAGCCCGCACGCGCACCCGGTTCCGCCCGCGCTGTCCACGCCGAGCGCCGCGTGCGACGCCTTCCGCTCGGCGACGAGTTCACCGCCGGGCGCGCTGTCGGTCATGGCGGTGAGCAGATCCGCCACCGCCTGCATGGCCGCGGGGTGACCGTTCGCGGTCCACATGCTCGTATCCTTTCGCGAGGACGGCCGTATCCGCCGACTCGCGAGAGCACGACGGTGTCCACCTGCAGCGCGTGATCGTCGGAGCCGGAACGCGTCGCCGCGGGGGTGCCACCCCGCGCCGGCGCACCAGCGCGGCGGCGCCCCAGAGGACGAGCACCACGCCGAACAGGATCACCAGGCGGAGAAGCTGCTTCGCGCTCACGTGGCCGCCTCCCCCGCCGGGACGAGTGGCTGGTACGGCTCCCGCGTGCGGCGGCGCCGCCGCGCGAGGTGCACGAGTCCGACCAGCGCGACCAGGAGCGGCAGCCCGACCAGGTTGCCGTACTTGGCCAGCTCCCGCTCCGTCGCCGTCTCGAAGACGAGCGGCACCGGCCGGCGGTCCTTCGAGCGGATCGCGATCAGCCCTTCGTCTTCCGCCAGCCAGTCGGTTGCGTTGAGGGCAAGCGCCAGATTCTCGGGTGCCACCCGCACGAACCGGTCGGTGGCAAAGTCGCTGCTCCCGATCACCACGGCACGCCCGCGCGCGCTGTCCCTGGGCGCCGCCACCACCGCCAGCAGCCGGCGGCCCAGCTTGTCCCGCGGGAAGTTGCTCCCCGGGTCGATCGAGGCCGCGTCGGTGAAGGTCCCGGCGGCGTCGCTGGTGACCAGGAGCGGCGTGATCGTGCCGGGCGCCGCCTTGCTGGTGTCGATCGTGCTGGCCCAGGTGAGGACGGCGGCGCCCAGGTCCTGGTTGATCGGCGAGCGCCGGGTGCTCTCCGCCCGGATGAAGAACGGGTACATCTGCATCACCCGCCCGAAGTCGCTCGGGACCGGGATCGCCTCGTTGGCCAGGAGATCGTAGGCCAGGTCGCCGCGTACCGAGACGCCGAACCGCTGGAGCAGCGCGTTCCAGGGGAGCGGCGCGGGCGGGCCATCGGCATGTCGGGCGCGATCGCCATGCCGCCAGCCAGGACGAGGATGCTGCCGCCATGATCCAGGTAGCGCTCGAGCCGCGCGAGCTGGGCGGCGGGCACCGAGTCCGGCGCACCCGCCAGCACGATCGCGGCGAGCGCGGTGTCGTGCTGGATCGAGTCGCCCGGGGCGAGCGAGCGCACATCGTACGATTTGGCGAGCTGCTCCTGCATGTCCTGGTAGCCGGTGCCGGCGCTCGGGCCGCCGGCCGCGTCGGCCAGGAAGCCGATGGCGGGCTTGTGCGCGCGGGTGAGGTTCCGGATGGAGGAGATGAGGCGGTACTCGAGATCGTCGGTCTGCTGCACGAACGGCACCGCTCGGTCTGGGACCCGTGCTGGATGGCGAGTCCCAGATAGCCCTGCTTCACCTGCAGCTCCGACTGGCCGATCACGTTGAACTGCACCGGCTGGATGCCGAGCGACTGGGCGTCCTGCCGGGCGGCGGCGTCGCTCGACGGATCGCGCTCGATGACCCGGATGCGGCCGTGTCCCGCGGCGCGAACGTCGCGCAGCAGGTCGTCCACGTCGCGCTTCATCAACGCCACTTCGGTCGGAAGCTCCGCCGAGGCGAAGAGCTTGATCGTGACCAGGTCGTCGAGGTTGCCGAGCACCTGGCGCGTGGCCGGCGAGAGGGTGTATGCCCGTCCCGGCGAAAGATCCAGCCGGCCGCCGATGTATCCGCCGAGCAGGTTCACTACCACCAGCGACGCGGCCACCAGCCCCACGCCCAGGCGGAGGCGCCGCCGGGCGCCGCCCCTCGGCGCCAGCTTCCGGCCGAGCAGCGCGCCGTAGGCCAGCGCCAGGAAGATCCCCGCGAGCGAGAGGAAATACACGGCGTCCCGCAGGTCGATCACCCCGCGGCCGATGTTGTCGAAGTGCGAGAGCACGCCGATCCGCGCGGCCGCCGCCGCGAGGCCGGCGGGAGACCGACCAGCAGCGGATTGAGCCCCACCAGGATCAGGATGAACATCAGCACGGCCGCCGAGGATGAACGCGGTGATCTGGCTCCGGCTCAGGCTGGACGCCCAGGTGCCGATCCCGGCGAACCCGGCCGCGAGGAGCCCCGCGCCGACGTACTGCGCGACCACCGTGGACCAGGGCATCGCCGCGCCGAGGGAGAGCCCGAGCGGGATGAGCAGCGTGAGCGCCGAGCGCGATCCAGAGGAACAGCACCGACGCGAGGTACTTGCCCAGCAGCAGCTCGAGCTCGCTCAGCGGCTGCGACAGGACGACTTCGAGCTGGCCGCCCCGGATGTCCTCCGCGAGCGAGCGCATCGTCACGGCCGGGACGAAGAAGAGGAACTCCCACGGCAGCAATCGAGCATCGGCCGGAGGCTCGCCACCTGCGAGAGGTAGGCCTGCGGAAGAAGAGGAAGGCGTTGAGGGCGAGGAAGGCGACGAGCAGGACGTAACCCGTCGGGAGATCGAACAGCGCCTTCAGCTCGCGGCGCGCCACGGTCCAGATGCGCATCATCATGGCTCCGACTGAATCGTGAGCTCCCGGAACAGGTCCTCGAGGCTGCCGGCCTCCTGGTGGAGCTCGAACAGCGTCCAGTGCTCGGCCTTGGCCAGCTCGAAGATCCGGGGACGGAGATCGTCACCCGAGGCGGCGATGACCGTTACCCGCACGCGCCCGTCGGACGCGTCCGGCGTCTCCACGGCCGCCACCCCGGGCAGCAACGCCAGCCGCTCCGCCACGCCGCCGCCCTCGGCCTCCACCGCGATCCGGGCCGCGCCCTGCGCGCGAGCGATGAGCTCGTCCACCGGCCCGTCGGCCACGATGCGGCCACGGTTGATGATGAGGAGCCGGGAACAGGTGAATTGCACCTCGGGCAGCACGTGCGTGGAGAGGAGCACGGTCCGCTCGCGGCCCAGGTGGCCGATGAGGTGCCGGATCTCGACCCGCTGATTCGGGTCGAGACCCTCGGTCGGCTCGTCGAGGATGAGGAGGTCGGGCCGGTGAAGGATGGCGGAGGCCAGCCCGACCCGCTGGCGGAAGCCCTTGGAGAGCTCGCCGATAGGCCGGTGGAAGACGGGCTCGAGCCCCGTGGCGGCCACCGCTTCGTCGATCGCGCTCCGGCGCGCGGCGCCCTGAACTCGCGGAGCCGGCCCACGAAATCCAGGTACTCCGAGACCAGCATCTCGGGATACAGCGGGTTGTTCTCGGGGAGATAGCCGATCCGGCGCTTGGCCTCGCGGCCGGCCTCGTCGAGCGGAACGCCGTCGAGCCGGATGGAGCCGGCGTCGGGTTCGATGTATTGGGTGATCATCCGCATCGTGGTGGACTTCCCCGCGCCGTTGGGCCCGAGGAAGCCGACGACCTGCCCGCGATCCACCTGGAAGGAGACCTGGTCTACGGCGGCGATACCGCCAAAGTGCTTCGATACCCCGTCAAGGGTGAGCAAGGACATACGCCTGCGGCGGTTACGGGTGTGCGAAGGCCGAGAGTGTAATACCCCTCGGCGGCGTGATCAAGAGGGCATCCGACCTGGAATGCGCGGGCTGGCCGAAGGGTCGCGCGGGCGGTGGCCATCAAGTCTGCTGCTCCGGGTGACTCCTGTCACGGACGCCCCGCCGACGGCGCGCTAGCTCTCTCCAGGTCAGCACCCGCGAATGACCGCCGGTGCCGTTCACCCGCCCTCCCGGAGGCCAGCCGACGTTCCGCTGATCCCTTCCATGACTGCCCGTTATCGCAATCGCACCGATGCCGGCCGGCGCCTGGCCGCTCGCCTCCGGCAGTACGCCGACCGTTCCGACGTGGTTGTGCTCGCTCTGCCACGCGGCGGCGTGCCGGTGGCCTTCGAGGTGGCCGAGGCGCTCCACGCACCACTCGACGTGTTCGTGGTGCGGAAGCTCGGCCTGCCGGCGCACCCGGAACTCGCCATCGGGGCGATCGCCTCCGGCGGCATCCGCATCGTCGACGAAGGGGCCCTGCGCCGCTTCGGGGTAACCGACGAGCAGCTCGCCGCGGTGGCCGCAGGCGAGGAGCGGGAGCTCGATCGGCGCGAGCGGCAGTACCGGGACGGGCTGCCCTCGCCCGACGTGGCGGGCAAGACGGTCATTCTCATCGACGACGGCCTCGCGACCGGCGCCACCATGGCGGCCGCCGCGACCGCGCTCCGCGCGCAGCACCCGGCCAGGCTGGTCGTGGCGGTGCCGGTGGCGGCGGCGGAAACCTGCGAGGCGTTCCAGGAGCTGGTGGACGAGGTCGTCTGCGGCGCCACCCCGGAGCCGTTCCATGCCGTAGGGCTCTGGTACGAGGACTTCTCGCAGACGAGCGACGATGAGGTCCGCGATCTGCTGGCGCGGGCCAGGCACGCGGAGGCGCGGAGCGGCCCCCGGGAGGAGAGGAGCGATGGCTGAGACGAGAGGAATGAACGAGCGGCAGGTTCGCGTCTTCGCGGGCGGGGTCGTCCTCGAGGGCGGGTTCGCCGTGCCCGACGCGGCGCGGGGCGTGGTGCTGTTCGCGCACGGGAGCGGCTCCAGCCGCCATAGCCCGCGTAACCGGTTCGTCGCCGAAGCGCTCCGGGAAGGGGGGCTGGCCACACTCCTCCTGGACCTGCTCACGCCGGAGGAGGAGGCGGCCGACGCCCGGACGCGGCAGTTGCGCTTCGATATCGCGCTGCTCGCCGAGCGCCTGGTCGGGGCGATTGACTGGCTGGCGCACCAGGCCGCGGCGCGGGGGCTCCCGGTGGGCCTCTTCGGCGCGAGCACCGGGGGCGGCGCCGCGCTGGTGGCGGCAGCGGAGCGTCCGGACGCGGTGGGCGCGGTCGTCTCGCGCGGCGGCCGCCCCGACCTCGCGGGCGATGCGCTTCCGATGGTGCGGGCGCCCTCGCTGCTGATCGTCGGCGGTCACGACGACGCGGTCCTCGGGCTCAACCGGCGGGCAATGGCGCGGATGAGCGCCCCCGTCACGCTGGAGATCGTGCCCGGCGCGACGCACCTGTTCGAGGAGCCCGGCACGCTCGAGCAGGTCGCCCGGCTGGCGCGGGACTGGTTCGTCCGGTACCTCGTTCCGGCGACCGAGCCGGCGGACTCGCCCGGCGCCGTCTGGTGACCGGGTCGAGGGCGCCACGGCACTCCCCCGGAATCACAGCAGCCATTCGATCGGCAGCACCGACAGGACAACACGCCGAGCGCGCAGCCAGACGCCGGTGCCGGGCTCTTCGTCGTGCACGATCCTCCGGCCGTCCGCGCTGCTCGACCCACCGCAGCGCGCCGTCGTCGCTCAGCCGCACTTCGTATGCGCGTCTCGGCATCCCGCCGGCGAACGCGTCGGCCAGCGACCGCGCCAGGCCGGGCTGTCGATCACGAAGCCCATCTCGGTGTTGAGCCGCGCCGAGCGCGGATCGAAGTTGAACGAGCCGATGAAGACGCGCGCGCCGATCGACCGCGAACGTCTTGGCGTGCAGGCTCGAGCGCGGAGCTGCCGACGTCAGCCGCGTGGTCCTCGGCGCGCTCGCGGCGCGCCGACGCGCGCTTCATCTCGTACAGCGCGACGCCCGCCTCGAGCAGCGCCTTGCGCCGCTTGGCGTAGCCGGCGTGAACGGCGGCGACGTCGGTGGCCTCGAGCGAATTGGTCAGCACCGTGACCTTCACGCCGCGCTGCGCCAGCGCGGCGAAGCTCGCACGCCCTCGCGCGCCGGGCACGAAGTACGGCGAGACCAGATCGCAGCTCGCGCGCGGGCTGCCGATGATGCGCTTGAGCCGCTGGCCAGCAGCAGTTCGTCGTCGGGCGCCCGGCCGAGCCCCTTGGCCGGGTCGTCGCTGACCATGCGCGTCGGTCGCCCACTCGAACGGCAGGCCGTCGCGCGAGCAGGTCGCGCACGAACGGCGACTCGGCGACCGCCTGCACGTACGCCAGCGCCGCGGGCTCGTGCTCGATCTGCGCTGCGGCCGCCGCAGCGCAGCCGGCGATCGCGCCGGCTCGGCCGGCGGGCAGCAGCGCGGTCGGCCGGATAGGCCGAGCCGCTGGCCCAGTAGCGGTCGAAATCGCGCGACACGTCGTTCACGACCGGGCCGATCGCGAGCACGTCGAGATCGACGAACAGCAGCGTCCGTCGCCGGCGCCGAAGTATTCGTCGCCGACGTTGCGCCCGCCGATGATCGTGGCCTGGTTGTCGGCGGTGAACGACTTGTTGTGCATGCGCCGGTTCAGCCGCGCGAAGTCGGTGAGGTAGCCGAGCGCGCGCCAGCTGCGCGATCGCGAACGGATTGAACAGCCGCACCTCGATGTTCGGGTGCGCGTCGAGCGCGGCGAGCAGTGTCGTCGAGCCCGCGCGGTGTTGTTGTCGTCGAGCAGCAGCCGCACGCGCACGCCGCGGTCGGCGGCGCGGCGCAGCGCGTCGAACAGCAGGGTGCCCGACATGTCGTCGTGCCAGATGTAGTACTGCACGTCGAGCGTGCGCTCGGCGGCGTCGGCCAGCAGCACGCGCGCGGCGAACGCGTCGCGGCCGTCGGCCAGCGGCACCACGCCGGAGGTGCCGGGATGCGCCCGCGCGAGCGGCAGGACCGCCCGGCCGAGCCGCGTGTCGGCGGTGTGCTCGAGGGTGACCGAGTGGGTCCGGCCGGCGAGCGAGGGGAGGGTGCGGCAGCCGGGGAGCAGCGCCGCCGCCACGGCCGTCAGCAGTTTGCGCATGCCCGGATTGAAGGCCCTCATGTCCGCAGATATTCCGCCGCGCCGGCCATCAGCATCTCCACCCCCACGATGACGAGCAGCATTCCCATCAGCCGCTCGACCGCGGTGAGCCCGCGCTCGCCCAGCAGCCGGCCGAGATTGCTCGCGAAATAAAGAATCACTGCCGACGCGCACCAGGCGAGGATGACGGCACCGAGCCACACGGGCCAGCGCTCCGGCTCGCGGGACATAAAGAGCAGCTCGGTCGCGAGCATGGAGGGCCCCGCCGTGTAGGGGACGGCGAGCGGCACGACGAACGGCTCACCCTGGACCTCCTCCCGGAGCGTCCGCTCGCCGCTGGGGAAAATCATCCGGAGCGCGATGAGCAGCAGGATGAATCCGCCGCCCGCCGTGAGCGCGGCGCGGGAGACGTGGAGCAGGTCGAGGACGTAGCGGCCCGCAAAGAGGAACACGATCATGATCGCCAGCGCGATGAGCAGCTCGCGCACGATGATGTACCGCGAGCGCGCCGGGTCCACGTGCTTCAGCGCCGACAGAAACAGCAGCACGTTTCCGAGCGGGTCCATGACGAAGAACAGCAGCACGGCGGCGGAGACGAGGGTCATGGCGTCTCCCTGGGCCGGAGTTCCGCCCGGAGCGCCGCGATGTCCCGGCGGAGCGCCTCGATGGATTGCCGTCCCGCGAGCTCGGCCCGGTCGTCCTCGGCGTCGCGGCCGACAAAGAACGTGGCGAGCGAGGCCGTGATGTAGCCCCAGACGGCAAAGGCGTACACCGCGAGCAGGAAGCACAGCGCCCGTCCCTCCACCGTCCTCGGCCAGTAGTCGGAGCCGAGCGTCGTCATCACCATCGCCGTCCACCAGAGGGCCGTGCCGTAGTCGGGCAGCCCGCCGCCGGGACCGCTCTCGAAGGCGTACATGCCGGCGGCGCCGCCGAGTGCCACCAGGATCGTGAGCACCACGACGTAGCCGAGCCCCCGCCGCCCCATGCTGGCGGAGAGCGACCGCATGCCCCGGTTGAGCGACGCCACTACCCGCATGAGCCGCGCGCCGCAAACGGCGCGTGCGGCGCGCAGAATGCGGACCGCGCGCGCGACCCGCAGCACCCGAAGCGCCGGAACCAGCAGCGAGAGCGCGGCCAGCCAGTTCCGGCGCAGGCAGGTCCCCTTCGCCGGCGCGAGAGTGAAGCGCACGGCGAAGTCGAGGATGAACGCGACCCAGATGATGGTCGACAGCGTGGCGAGGAACGGCGACAGGCCACGCGTGAGCTCCAGGATGAGGAGGGCGAGCCAGACGAAGCCGAGCACCTGCATCGGCGACTCCAGCCAGGTCTCGAGCTGCGCCAGGACGGCCAGCCGCTCGCCGTGGTCGTCGTCGGCGCGGCCGGCGCCGCCCTCGGATGTAGCATCTGCCTGATTGGTCATGCGCGCCTCCGGGCCGCCGGGGGGTGAAGTCAAGGTGCCGACTTTTTT
>CAWHQC010000022.1:0-127082 GCA_963831425.1 uncultured Gemmatimonadales bacterium
CGTCGAGATCCACCACGCTCTCGTCGGAGACGTTGGGGATCTCGCGGGTGATCTCCTCCTGGCCCCGCTTGGTGTCGCGGACGTGCAGCTCGAGCTCCTGGATGTGGATGGACGAATAGACGTCGTCCTTGACCAGCCGCTCGGAGAGGACGATGGCGTCCTCGAAGTTGTGCCCGTACCACGGCATGAACGCCACCAGCACGTTGCTGCCGAGCGCGAGCTCGCCGCCCTCGGTGGCCGCTCCGTCGGCGATGATCTCGCCGGCCTGTGACCTTCTGGCCGAGCTGGACCAGCGGCCGCTGGTTGATGGCCGTGTCCTGATTGGTGCGCCAGAACTTCTTCACCCGGTAGCGGTCGTGCTGGTGCAGCCGCGCGAGCGGCGTGTCGCCCACCTGCGCGCCGTTGGCGCCGGCGTCCACGATGATCTCGTCGGCCGTGACCCGGGTGACCGTGCCGCTCCGGCGGGCGATGATGACGGCGCCGGAGTCGCGGGCCACCTTCTCCTCCAGCCCGGTGCCCACCAGCGGCGCCTGCGGGAAGAGGAGCGGCACGCTCTGCCGCTGCATGTTCGAGCCCATGAGCGCGCGGTTGGCGTCATCGTGCTCGAGGAACGGGATCAGCGCCGCCGCGATGGAGACGAGCTGCTCCGGCGCCACGTCCATGAACTCGATCCGGTCGGGCGGCAGCAGCGGGTAGTCGTCGCCCTTCCGGCTCAGCACCAGCCCCTCGGCGAAGGTGCCGTCGGGATTGAGCGGCGCGTTGGCCTGGGCCACCGCGTAGTCCTCTTCGTCGCTGGCGGAGAGCCAGCGGATCTCGTCCGTGACCTTGCCGCTCTTCACCACGCGGTACGGCGTCTCGATGAAGCCGAGGTCGTTGATCCGGGCGTAGGTCGAGAGGCTGGTGATCAGGCCGATGTTCGGGCCTTCCGGCGTCTCGATCGGGCACATCCGGCCGTACTGCGAGTAGTGGACGTCGCGGACCTCGAAGCCCGCGCGCTCCCGCGTGAGCCCGCCCGGGCCCAGCGCCGACAGCCGGCGCTTGTTGGTCAGCTCGGCCAGCGGGTTGGTCTGGTCCATGAACTGCGAGAGCTGCGAGCTCCCGAAGAACGCCTGGATGACCGCGCTCACCGTCCGGGCGTTGACCAGGTCGTCGAGCGAGATCTTCTCGGGATCGGAGTTGATGCTCATCCGCTCCTTGACCAGCCGCGCCATGCGCGACAGACCCACCGAGAACTGGTTGGCGATCAGCTCGCCCACGTCCGGATGCGGCGGTTGCCCAGGTGGTCGATGTCGTCGGTGAACCCGCGCCCGTCGTGCAGGTCGATCAGGTAGCGGATGATCGCGACGAAATCGTCCTCGGTCAGGACCGTGTGGTTCGGGTCGGTCTTGAGCTTGAGCCGCTGGTTGATCTTGTAGCGGCCCACCCGGCCGAGGTCGTAGCGCTTCGGGTTGAAGAACAGCTTCTGGAGCTGCTGCCGCGCCGTCTCCAGGTTGGGCGCGTCGCCCGGCCGGAGCAGGGCGTAGATCTGCTCCAGGGCCTCGGCCTCGCTGTGGGTCGGGTCCTTGGCCAGCGTGTTCTTGATCAGCGGGACTCCGGACCGGCCGGCCGGGAGCAGCACCTCGACCTTGTGCACGCCCGCCTTGATCAGCTTCTTCCGGAGCGCGTCGGTCAGCTCGCTCCCGCCCTCGGCCACCACCTCGCCCGTCTCGGGATCGGCGGCATCGAACGCGAGGACGTGATTGTGCGGTCCCGGGTGGTGGTCGGCTGCTCCTCCTCCCGCACGTCGAGCGTCGTGTAGCCGGCGAAGACCGTGACGCTCTTCAGGCCCTTGTGCCGCATCTCGTTGAGCCGCTCCGGCGTGAGCTCGTCGCCCACCGCGGCCAGGGGCTCGCCCCGCGGATCCTCCGGGTTCGGCACGTCCGCCGCCAGGAGCGAGCCCAGCACTTCGCGCTTCTCCTGCCGGCCCTCGAGCTTGCCGGTGATGTTCAGCTCCTTCGTCGCGAAGAAGAGCCGCAGAATATCGGCGTTGGTGCCGTGGCCGAAGGCGCGCAGCAGTGCCGTGGCCGGGAACTTCTTCTTCTTGTCGATGTGGACGAAGATCACGTCATGGATGTCGATCGTGAACTCGACCCACGAGCCCCGGAACGGGATGATCCGCGCCGAGAAGAGCCGCTGGCCGTTGGGGTGGGTGTCCTCCTCGAACACCACGCCGGGCGAGCGGTGGAGCTGGCTGACGACCACCCGCTCGGCGCCGTTGATGACGAACGTGCCGAGCGGGGTCATGATGGGCAGCTCGCCCAGGTAGACCTCCTTCTCGATGGCGTTCTTGAGCCGCTTCTGGCCCTCGACTTCCTCGTAGACGTCGAGGCGGAGCTTGGCCTTGAGCGGGCGGCATAGGTCATGTCGCGCTCGATGCACTCCTCCACCGCGTACTTGGCCTCGCCCAGCGAGTAGCCGAGGAACTCCAGCTTGTACTTCTCGTTGACGTCCGTGATCGGGAACAGGTCCCGGAAGACGCGCTCGAGCGAGACGTCCTGGCGGGCGCCATGGACGTCATCGGGCACCAGCAGCGTCTCGAACGCGGCGGTCTGGATATCGAGCAGGTGCGGCATCGGCATGCCGCCCTCCCGCTTGGCGAACGTGATGACGGATCGGGTCGTCTGAGGCATCAGTGGCTCACTCTCACGCAACACAAATGGCCCCAGCGCGGGTCCCCCGCCCGGAAGGCGGGGTGACCTACGGGGCTCGGCAGATTCGGGAACTTCCGAGAGCTTCGAGCGTGCATTCGTCTCACTGAAATAGGGTGAAGCGCCAGGTCCAGCCGGCGGCCGAAGCGCCCGGCAGGGGCGCGCTTCGCCCTACTTCAGCTCGACTTCCGCACCCTGGTCTTCCAGCTTCTTCTTGATCTCCTCGGCCTCCGCCTTGGAGATCCCTTCCTTCAGACGCTGGGGGCGCTGTCCACCGCGTCCTTGGCTTCCTTCAGGCCCAGGCTGGTGATCTCTCGGACCACCTTGATCACCTGGATCTTCTTGGCGCCACCGGCCTTGAGGACGACGGAGAACTCCGTCTTCTCCTCGGCCGCGGGCGCGGCGGGCCCCGCCGCCCGCGCCGCCCGCCGGAGCCGCCGCGACGGTGACGTTGAACTTGGTCTTGAACGCCTCGAGCAGGTCCGCGAGCTCGAGCACGGTCTTGCTGCCGATGGCCTCGAGGATCTCTTCGTTGCTCAGCGTGGTCGTTGCCATGTCACTGTCTCCGTACGGTTAAGAAGCGGTGCCGCGCTGTTCGCGCAGGGCCTCGAGGGCGGCGGCGAAGGAATACAGCAGGCCGTTGAACATACCGGCGATCTGGGCCAGCAGCACCTCGCGGGACGGGATCTCGCCGAGGCGCTTGACGTGCTCGGGCGCGACGGCCTTGCCGTCCACCAGCCCGGCCTTCACGGTCGGCCGCTCGAACTCACGGGCGAAGTCGCCCAGGACCTTGGCGGCCGTGAGGGCGTCCTTCCCGAGCACCAGACCGGTAGGGCCGGCCAGGTGATCGTCCAGGCCGGTGATGCCGTTGGCCGCCAGCGCCCGCTGGGCCAGCGTGTTCTTCACAACCACATACGAGACGCCCGCGGCCCGGAGCCGGCGGCGGAACTCGGTCATGCGCAGCACGTTCATGCCGCTGAAGTCGGTCACGTAGACGTTGGGGGCGTCCTTGAGCAGTGCGCTCAGGCTCTCCACCGTCTCCTGGCGTTCGGTCTTGTTCATCGGTACCCCGCCGTATCCAGCCGGACACCCGGCCCCATGGTGCTCGAGACGGTGGCCGAGCGGATGTAAACGCCCTTGGCCGCCGAGGGCTTGGCCCGGACGATCGTATCCATGAAGGCGCCGACGTTGTCCGCCAGTTGCGCCGGCGAGAACGACACCTTGCCCACCGGGGCATGCACGTTGCCGGTCTTGTCCACGCGGAACTCGATCTTGCCCGCCTTGATCTCGCGGACGGCGCGGCCCACGTCCATGGTGACCGTGCCCGCCTTCGGGTTCGGCATCAGGCCGCGGGGGCCGAGGACCCGCCCGAGCTGGCCGAGCTGACCCATGACGTCGGGCGTGGCGACGATCACGTCGCACTCGAGCCAGCCGTCCTTGAGCTTCTGGATGTACTCGATGCCCACGAAGTCGGCGCCGGCCGCCTCGGCCTCGCGCACGCGCTCTCCCTGGGTAATCACCAACACGCGAACCGGCTTTCCGGTTCCGTGGGGCAGCACCACCGTGCCGCGCACCACCTGGTCGGCATGGCGCGGATCGACGCCGAGCCGCACGGCCACGTCCACCGTCTCGTCGAACTTGGCGAACGACGCCCCCTTGACCAGCGCCACCGCCTCCGGAATCTGGTACTCACGCGCCCGATCGACCTTCTCGGCCGCGGCCCGGAACTTCCTGCCCGTGCTCGCCATCAGTCCACCACCTCCAGCCCCATGGACCGGGCGGTGCCCGCGACCATGCGCATGGCACTGTCGAGGTCGGAGGCGTTGAGATCGCCCATCTTGATCTCGGCGATCTTCTTCACCTGCGCGCGGGTCACCTTTCCCACCTTGGTGCGGTTGGGCTGCCCGCTGCCCTTCTCGATGCCGGCCTCCTTGAGCAGGAGGTTCGGGGCGGGCGGGGTCTTGGTGATGAAGGTGAAGGTCCGATCCGCGTAGATCGTCACCACGCACGGGATCACCATCCCGCTCTGGCTCTGCGTCCTGGCGTTGAACTGCTTCACGAACTCCATGATGTTCACGCCGTGCGGACCCAGGGCCGTGCCGACCGGAGGCGCGGGCGTGGCCGCGCCGGCCGGGCACTGCAACTTGACCATTGCCTGGACCTTCTTCGCCATGATGCTCCTCGCTTCGGTTCACACCTGCCGCGATGACCCGCGCGGTCGCGGGAACTTCAGTCACGAGTCACGGGTCGACGAGTCGCGGGGTCTTGCGGTTCGCGACCCGCGACCCGTGACTTCGTCAGTGCCCCCTCAACTGCAAGTAGTCCAACTCCACCGCCGTCGGCCGGCCGAAGAGACTGACCGACACCTTCACCTTGCCCTTGTCTGCCAGGACCTCTTCCACGGTGCCGCTGAAATCGGAGAACGGCCCCTCGGTGATCTCGACCACCTGGCCGATCATGAAGGGGATCTCCTCCTTCGGCTCGGCCTCCGTCACGGCCTCGGCGATGCCGAGCAGCCGGTTGACTTCCTCCTGCCGCAGCGGCTGCGGCAGCTTGCCCGTGCCAACGAACTTGATCACGCCCTGGATGCTGTTGACCACGTGGAGCGCTTCCTGGCTCATGGCCATCTCCACCAGCACGTAGCCGGGGTACAGCTTCCGCTCGACCGTGACCTTCTTGCCGTTCTTGATCTCGATGACGTCCTGGACCGGCACCAGGGCCTGGCGAATCAGCTTCTGCTCGGCCGGACGCGGGTCATCCTCGATCCGCTTCTGGAGCAGGCTCCTCACCTTGTTCTCGTGGCCGGCCGTCGTCTGGATCGCGTACCAGCGGTATTCCATAGGCTTACCGCGCGAGCCGCGCGACTCCGCTCACGAGAAGGGCCTGCAGCAGGAAATCCATGAGGCCGATCGTGACGCCGAGCAGGATGCTCAGGATGACGATCATGCGCGTCGCCTTGACCAGCTCGTCACGGGTGGGCCACGTGACCTTCTTCATCTCGTCGCGCACCGCGATCATGAACTGGCGGGTCTGGTCGACCCACCCGGTCAGCCGGTGGGCGGGCTGCGTCACCTGCACCCGGTCCATGGCTACTTCGACTCTTTGTGCACGCGATGCGTATCGCACCGGGGGCAGTATTTCCGCCGCTCGACCCGCTCCGGGTGCTTCCGCTTGTTCTTGTCCGCGAAGAAGTTGCGGCTTTTGCACTCGGTGCATTCCAACGTGATCTTGTCTCTAGGCACGCTTCAGTCCTCAGTCGCGACTATTTGAGAATCTTGGTAACGACGCCGGCGCCGACGGTGCGGCCGCCCTCGCGGATGGCGAAGCGCAGGCCCTCGTCCATGGCGATCGGCGTGATGAGCTCGATCGTCATCTGGATGTTGTCGCCCGGCATCACCATCTCCACCCCCTGGGGCAGCTCCACGCTCCCCGTCACGTCGGTCGTGCGGAAGTAGAACTGCGGCCGGTAGCCCTTGAAGAACGGCGTGTGCCGCCCCCCCTCCTCCTTCGTCAGCACATACACCTCGGCCTCGAACTGCGTGTGCGGCGTGATGCTCCCCCCCTTGGCCAGCACCATCCCGCGCTCGATCTCGGCCTTCTCCACGCCCCGCAAGAGCAGCCCCACGTTGTCCCCCGCCTGCCCCTCGTCCAGCAGCTTGCGGAACATCTCCACCCCCGTCACCACCGTCTTCTTCTGGCTGTTGAAGCCCACCACCGCCACCTCCTCCCCCACCTTCACCCGCCCGCGCTCGATCCGCCCCGTGGCCACCGTGCCCCGGCCCGTGATCGAGAAGACATCCTCCACCGGCATCAGGAACGGCTTGTCCGTCTCCCGCACCGGCTCCGGGATGTAGCTGTCGAGCGCCGTGTAGAGCTCGCCCAGCTTGGCCACCCACGCCGGGTCGCCCGCGATCGCCCCGGTCGCCGAGCCCCGGATCACCGGCGTCTCGTCGCCCGGAAACTCGTACTGGCTCAGCAGCTCGCGCACCTCCAGCTCGACCAGGTCGAGCAACTCGGCATCGTCCACCAGGTCGCACTTGTTGAGGAACACCACCACCGAGGGCACGTTCACCTGCCGGGCCAGGAGGATGTGCTCCCGCGTCTGCGGCATCGGGCCATCGGTCGCCGAGACCACCAGGATCGCCCCGTCCATCTGCGCCGCCCCGGTGATCATGTTCTTCACATAGTCGGCGTGCCCCGGGCAGTCCACGTGGGCATAGTGCCGCGCCGCCGTCTCGTACTCCACGTGGCTCGTGGCGATCGTGAGGATCTTGGTGGCATCCCGCCGGCCCTGCGACTCCGACGCCTTCGCCACCTCGTCATAGGGCACGTACTTCGTCCCCCACCCCTGGTCGGCCGACACCTTCGTCAGCGCCGCCGTCAGCGTCGTCTTCCCGTGGTCCACGTGCCCGATCGTCCCGACGTTCACGTGCGGCTTCGTCCGCTCGAATTTCGCCTTCGCCATGTCGCTCTGCCCCGGTGTGCGGTGAAATGCTGCTGCCCGTCTGACAAGCTCGCGACCGGGATCGAACCGGTGACCTCATCCTTACCAAGGATGCGCTCTACCGACTGAGCTACGCGAGCGACTCTCTGCTTCGTGCGAAGCGGGCGACGGGGCTCGAACCCGCGACCCTCAGCTTGGAAGGCTGATGCTCTACCAACTGAGCTACACCCGCGTACCAGTCGTCGTCTGATCCGTCCGTCCCACGACTCACGACTCACGACCCATCAGTGGTGGGGGTAGGATTCGAACCTACGTAGGGCAGAGCCCGGCAGATTTACAGTCTGCTACCATTAGCCACTCGGTCACCCCACCGAGCCAACGAGTCACCCTCATCAGAGACAGAACCCCGCCGGCGGAGAAGCGGGGTCCTGGTCATCGAAGGTGTCGGCGCCACCGAGCTGACGAGGGGAATCGAACCCCTAACCTCCCGCTTACAAGGCGGGTGCTCTGCCAGTTGAGCTACGTCAGCCTAGAACAGGCCGAGTCCAAAACAGACTCGTATCATAGAGGGCAAGTTGGCCTGAGTCAATGGGGTGGCTTCGGTCCGGCCCGTACGACTTCGAGCGACCCGTCCCGGTTGTCCCGCACCTCCCACCCGGCTCCCCGGAGCAGGGCCCGGATGCGGTCCGCCTCGTGATAGTCACGCGCCGCCTTCGCGTCCTTGCGCCGGACCGCCCAGCGCACCGCCCACGAGCGCTGCGTCCCCTCCTCCGCCCCCTCCGGCGGAGCGTCGGCGAGTGCCGAGTCGGCCGCCGGACCCGCCTCGACGGCCGTCCCCACCTTGACGACCTGGACGGCCGACGTGACCCCCAGCACCCCTTCGGCCCGCCGCCAGGCGGCGAGCGCCCGCGGGCCCGCGGCCTGGCCGGCGTCCAGCGCGGAGTTGCCGGCGGACGCGAAGGCGAAGAGCGCGGCGACCGCGCGAGGCGCGTTCAGGTCGTCGTCCAGCGCCTCCGTCAGCTCGCGGTCCAGCCGCTCGGCGGCCTCGGCGAACGGCGGGGCGTCGGCGCCGGCCGCGGCGTCGCCGGCGGCGGCCAGCAGCCGGTTCTGGAATTCGCCCAGCCGGCGCGACCCCTCGCGCGCGCTGGCCAGGGCCGCATCCGTCAGGTCCAGCCGCTGGCGATAGTGCACCTGGCTCATCAGCAGCCGGATGGCGCCGGCATCCACGCCATCCTCCCGGAGGTCGCGGGCCGTGGTGATGTTGCCGTACCGCTTCGACATCTTTTCGCCGCCGACTTTGAGGAACTCACCATGAACCCAGTACCGCGCGAAGAGCTCCCTGCCGGTATAGGCACAGCTCTGCGCGATCTCGTCCTCGTGATGCGGGAAGATGAGGTCGACGCCCCCGGCATGGATGTCGAGCACGTCCAGCCCGGTCCGCTGCCGCACGAGTTCGAGGGCCATGGCCGAGCACTCGAGGTGCCACCCGGGGCGCCCCCGCCCGAACGGTGCGTCCCAGGCGGCGCCCACCGCCTCGTCGTCCGGGCGCGCGGCCTTCCAGAGCGCGAAATCGCGGGCGTCCTCCTTCGCGTATTCGTCAGCGCTCACGCGCTCGCTGGCTCCGGCCTTGAGCTCCCGGCGGTCGAGCTGGGAGAGCTTGCCGTACGCGGGGAACCGGGCGATGGCGAAATACACCGAGCCGTCGTCGCCCTTGTAGGCCACGCCGCGCGCGAGCAGCCCCTCCACCAGCTGGATCATCGGCCCGATGAAATCGGTGGCCCGCGGGTACGCCGACGCGTCCTCGATCCGGAGGTAGCGGCGGTCCTCGTGAAACGCATCGATGTAGCGCTGGACGTAGGTCCGCAGAGGCTGCCCGGCCGCCACGGCGCCCGCGATGGTCTTGTCGTCCACGTCGGTCAGATTCATGATGTGGAAGACATCGTACCCGCTGGCCTGGAGCCAGCGCCGGAGCAGGTCCTCGAACAGGAATGTCCGGAAGTTTCCGATGTGGGCGTAGTTGTAGACGGTCGGCCCACAGGTGTAGAGCGTGACCCGTCCGGGCTGGAGCGGGACGAAGGGCTCGATGCTGCGGGTGAGCGTGTTATAGAGGCGGAGGCTCATCCGCCGGCGGCCCCGGCGGCGGCCTGGACGATGGGCTCCGGCCCCGCGGTGCCTTCCACCCGCACGTGCACGCGGCGTTGCGGGTATGGAATGTCGAGCGTCTCCTTGTCGAATCGATTCTTGATCCGGCGGCGAAACTCGCGTGCCACGCTCCACTGCGAGCCGGGCTGGGTACGGAGCAGGGTACGGAGCACGACGGCGCTGTCGCTGAGCGACTCGACGCCCAGAACCTCGACCGGCCCGTCGAGCTGAGTCCCCCAGGCCTTGTCGGTCGAGAACTGGGCGGCCTCGTCTCTGAGGACCTCGAGGGCGCGGTCCACATTCTCCTCGTACGGCACCCCCACGTCCACCACCGCCCGGGACCAGCCTCGGGTCTTGTTGCTCACGACCTTGATCTCGCCGTTGGGGACGACGTGCATGACGCCTTCGCCGTCCCGGAGCACGACCACCCGCAGGGTCATCTTCTCCACCACCCCGCTATGGCCCGCGACCTCGATCACGTCGCCGATGCCGAACTGGTTCTCGAACAGGATGAAGAAGCCGGAGATGACGTCCTTGACCAGGCTCTGCGCGCCGAAGGAGACCGCGAGGCCCAGGATACCGGCCCCCGCCAGGATCGGCCCGATGTCGATGAAGACGTTGAAGGTCAGCAGGATGGCGATGGCATAGATGACGACGCGCCCCATGCTCCGGAGGAGCTGGGAGATGGTGCGTCCTCGGCGCTCGCGGAGAGTGGTGACGGAGTCGTCGCCATCGTCCACCGCGAGCTCGATTCGGCGGGCCGCCAGCCGCACCACGCGATAGGCCAGCCACGCCAGCACCCAGATGCCGAGCACCCGCACGCCGTTGCGCGCGACTTCATCGCCGTCGATCCGGAGGATCTCGGCGATCCGGCGGATGACGTCGCCGACGGTGAAGAGCGGGGCGAGGTTGACGGCGAGCATGGGTCCGGGTCGAGAGCGAGCACTAACCTAGGGACCCGGCGGGGCGCGAGTCAACCGGAACCGCCGCCTCCGTAGTCGATCCACGTGGCGGTGACCGGCAGTCGAGCCGCGGCGCAGGCAGCGAGCGCCGGCTCGGCACCGTCGAGGCCGAGCGGCAGGGCGATGCGACTGCCGCAGACGCGCAGATCCGGATAGATGGCCCGCAGCTCCTGCACCCGCGGCAGGAACGGCGCGCCGACCACGATCTGGAGGGTGCGCCAGGCGATCAGCCGATCCGCATTCAGGACCACCGCACGGTGGCCGTGCCGCACGAGGATGCGGCCGCATCGTCGGAGCAGAAACCCGAGGTCGGGACTGGCGAGGAGGGCGCGCCCGCCGGCACGCAGGCTGAGTGGCCACCTGCCCACGCGCACCCAAGCGCCGAGGAGATCCCCGGGGTGCACCAGGCCCAGCGCGCGGCGGAGCGGGAAGGAAGAGTGGAGGCGGGATGGGGCGCCGGGGAACATGCCGCAAGGTGGCGACAGGCACCCGAGCCGGCGGCATCGTTCCACTGCCAGCGGGTGCGAATCGACGCGCCCCGTCACCCGCCTCAGGCGGTCCGGCGCGCCTCGACGTGGCGCGCGCGCGCGCCCACGACCGCGTCCACCAGGGGAGCCGCACCGAATCGCACCGGATCGGTGGCGGGAAGTCCGGTCTCCCGGGCGGCCGTCTCGCAGGCGCGACGCGCGTCGGCCTCGCTCAGGTCGTAGGTGTTCAGCGAGATGCCGATGACCGTGGTGGGATGCACGGCGGAACCGATCGTCTCGTACAGCCGGATGTAGGTGGTGAGCGGCGGGATGCGCAGCCACGCCGCCTCCCGGTAGTCTCCGATGTATTCACGGCTGGACTGGTGGCAGAGAAGGAGCGCATCGGGACAGGAGCCGTGGAGCAAGCCGAGGGTTACCCCCGAGTAGCCCGGGTGGTTGATGCTTCCCTGGCCTTCCACCAGTACGACGTCCGCGTCCTTGCTGCCCTCGAGCACCAGGCGCTCCGCGGCGCCGGCGATGAAGTCGGCCACCACGGCGTCTACCGCGATGCCCCACCCCTCGATCATGATCCCCGTCTGCCCGGTGGCCACGAACCGGGTCCGGAGTCCGCGCGCGTTGAGCCCGCGGGTGAGCTGGAGCTGCGCCGTCATCTTGCCCACGTTGCAGTCGGTCCCGACCGCGAGCACGACGAGCGGCTCGACCGTCTTGGCGAGCCCCGAAGCGATCGGCAGGTCGGCAGGCGGACGGCGAAGATCGAATATCCGGCGGCCCGCGGCCCGCGCCTTGTCGGCGAGCAGCGGGTCGTCCGCCAGGAAGGTGTGCAGGCCGCTCCAGAGGTCGCACCCGTGGTCGAGCGCCTCGGCCAGCCAGCTCCGCCATTCCGCCGGCATGCGCCCGCCGGACGGCGCGATCCCGATGAGGACGGCCGTCGGTCCGAGCGCGAGTCCCTCGCGCATCGAGCCGACGACGGGAATGGCCCCGCCGAACCCGAGCACGTCCTGCACCGTCCGCCCGGCCTCACGGCGGTCGAGCACGCCGACGGTGCGCTCGGGGAGGTAGCGGATGACGGAGTTGGCGGTCTTCGAGGTCATCGGCGAGAACTCGCCGTCGGCCACGATGAGGAAACGGGGCGGGATCATTCGATCAGGGGTGCACGGGTTGAACGGCAGGCTCGACGTCGGATGGGACGATGCCGGTGGGCCGGGCCACGGAGACCGGATCGCCGTATACCGCGCCGAGCAGGATGTGACGGATGAGAATCATGACCAGGGCGAGGATCGGGACGGCGATGATCAGTCCCGAGAGCCCGAACAGCTTGCCGATCAAAAGCACGCCGGCGATCGTGACGACCGGCGGGATGTTCACCTGCCGCTCCATCACGACCGGCGCCACGAAGTTGGCTTCGATGATGTGCACCAGGACACCGAGCGCCGCCACGAGTAGCGCCTTCGTCACCCCGAAGGCGCCGAGCGCGAAGAGGGCCGGGAGAATGGTCGAGAGGAGCACCCCGAAGAAGGGTACGATCGCCGAGACGCCGGCGAACACGCCGAACGCGAGGGCGTAGGGCACGCCGAGCAGCCAGAGGCCGAGCGTCGTGAGAGCGGCCAGCAGCACCATCGCGATGATCTGCCCGACCACCCAGGCCCGGATCGTCAGGTTCAGGTCATCGAGGATGGCCCGGGCCAGCGGCCGGCGCGCCGGGGGGAGGAGCGCGACGGCGCCCTCGGCATAGATGCCCGGATGCCGCGCCAGGTAGATGGCCATGACCAGCACGCTCACCACCATGATGAGAATTTCGACGCCGCCCTTGAGGTACGGCACGGCCGCGCCCCGGAGGAATCCCATGATCTCGGCCAGGGACGTGGCCAGCAGGCCGGGGGCGCCGTCCGGCCCGGCCGAGGCGCTCCGGCGCAGCACCGGGATACTGCCGATCAGCCCGTTGATGTTGGCGTCGAGGCTGGAGAGATAGCGCGGGAGATTGGCCAGGAGATCCTGCACCTGCTCGGTCACGGGCGGCGCCAGCAGCAGCACCACTCCGACCAGTGCGCCGAGTGTCACGGCGACTCCGAGCGTCAGCCCGAGCGTATGCGGCACACCGGAGCGGCGCTGCAGCAGGTCGGCCAGCGCGTCGAGATAGATGGCGAGGATGATGGCGAGGAAGACGATCAGCAGGACGTCGATGGTGCGCACGACCAGCGCCACCAGCGCGACGGCCAGCAGGAGCCACCCGATCGAGAAGCTCCGCCGGCCGGCCGGTGCCGCCCCGCCCATCAGCGGGTGGACCCTTCGTCTCCCTCTTCCACGACCTCTGCCTCGTGGACCTCGCCACCGCCCTTGTTGAGCTGGCGGGTGGGTTGCCCCTGGCCGCCGGGCAGGAGGCCCATGCGCGACTTGAGCTCGATGAGCTGCTGGTCGGAGCTGCCCTTGTACTCCAGCGCCTCGAACTGGCGGATGAGATGGTCGCCCGAGACCTCCTCATTCAGCTCGGCCGCCGCGAGCGCGCGCCGCTCGGTGGCCTCGATCTTCTCCGCCATGCGCTCGAACGACTCGAAGGCGCTCTTGTCGCTCATGCCGGACATCGTCTGCTGGATCCGCTGCTGCGCCTCCGCCCGCTTGGCGCGGGCGACCAGGATGTTCTTCTTCCGCTTGGCCTCTTCGATCTTGTCGTTGAGCTGGCGGAGCGAAAGCTTGAGCGCGTCGGTCTCCGCCTTGTGGCGGAGCCAGGTCTCCTGCAACTGCTGGGCGCCCTGCATGTGCTCGTTGTAGCGACCCAGCGCCTGCTTGGCCATGTCGTCCCGCCCCTCCTGCACGGCGAGCATCGCGCGGCGCTCCCAATCCTCCGCCTGCTTCTTCATGCTCTCGGCGTCGGCCTGGAGCTTCTTCTCGTCGGCGATCGCCGAGGCCACCTGCTGCTTGGCCTTGGCCAGATTCGTCTTCATGTCGACGATGAGCTGGTTGAGCATCTTCTCCGGGTTCTCGGCCCGCGAGATCAGGTCGTTGATGTTCGACCGGAGCAGGGTCGAGAGGCGGTCAAAGAGTCCCATGACGCTTCACCTTTCCCGGTACGGAGCGAGCGTGGCGAGGTGCGAGGCCAGTGCCAGCGTGATCGAGTCGAAGCTGGCCTCGAACTCGCTGAAGTCCAGATTCTCCAGCTCGAGCGTGTCGGTCAGCACGACGTGATCGCCCTCCAGGCCGTAGGAGCCGTGCACCAGGTCACGGGCATTGTACTCCAGCAACTGGCGGAACAGCTCGCCGCGCCGGGGCTCGCTGGCCGGAAGCTCCATGACCCGAACCCGGAGAATGACGACCGGCGGCGCGAAGTGCACGACCACCTCGGCGTCGTCCGGCGTCCGGGCGAGCCACAGGTTGGGCTCGAGCTCCATGGCGGTGAGATTGCCGCCGTCGAGCCGGTCCAGGAACGATTGGATGTCCTCACGGGTGATCATCGGATGCGTTTCCCCCGCCAGCGGGTCGGCCTTGCGCGCCTGGACCACGGTGCGCCGCGAAATCTAAGCTCCTCCACCTGGGCTATGACTGCAGCCGGCCAGGCTCCCGGGACTGCGCCAGCAGGCGCTCGGCGAAGTCGAGCCGCTCCTCCAGCTCGGCCACCCGTGCCTGCAATCCGTCCACCTCCGCCAGGCGATGGGTGACCTGCTCCAGGTCGTGCCGGAGCCCTGGGTCCGCCGCGACCGACTTCCCTTCCAGCCGCCGCGCCAGCGCCCGGGCGAGCGGCCAGAGCACGATCGTGGCGGCGACCAGCGCGGCGAGCACGATCATCACGACCGCCGGCGAATCCAGGCGCGTCAGGACGAAGTTCGGATCGAACGGGATCGTGGGCGGAATGGGGGGGACCGGCGGGACGGCCTGAATCATCGCGGCGTGCTCCCCTGCCCCAGGCTGCCCGGTTCCCTCTGCCCCAGGAGCCGCTCGGCGAAGTCCACCCGCTCTTCCAGCTCGGCCAGCCGCCGATGGAGGTCGGTGATCTCAGTGTCGTGATCCGCCCCTGGGCTGGCTGTGGGCGAGGCCCCGATCCGCCGGCCCAGCGCCTCGGCGATGGGTCGAAGGATCCGGGTGCCGCTCCAGGCGGCTGTGACGATCGTGATGAGGATCAGGACCTGGTCGGGGCTCACTCGTTCGCCCCAATCTTGCCTGGCTCCTGCCGCTGGGCCAGCAGCCGCTCGGCGAAATCCATGCGCTCGTGCAGTTCGGCCACGTCGGCCCGCAGCGCGTCGACTTCGGCGAGCAGCTCGGGGTCGGGCGCCGGCTGGGCCCCGTGATGCCGGATGCGCTCCGCCAGGGCCTTGCCCACCGGACTGAGCGAGAGAAGGAACAAGGTCCCTCCCCCGAAGATGAACGTGATGGCGAGAACGCCTTCCATATCCATGTCCTTGCTCCTCCGCACCTCGACGTACGGGCCGACCCGATTCAATGTTTCAGCCCGCAACGCCGCCAATCGCAGGCAGGAGCTCAGATGAGCTCGACCGCTTCGATGGATCCCAGCGAAATAGCGATCTCGGTATCGTCGTCCCCCGCCGGGCGGAGGTAGACCTCGTGGGCCGCGACGTCGGTGTCCACGCTCATCGGAATGCCGACCACCTCGGCGCGATCGGCGGTGGTGATTCGGACGATCTGCTCGTGGCCGCCGGCGTAGCCCAGGAGCGTGATGATGTCTTCGTAGGTCATTGGGTCCCCCGGAGAATGGTGGGACACCTAATGTAGGACGTGGGCGGGTGGAGCCGCAACGCGCCCGTGGGCGGTCAGGGACCGGCGGCGGCGCGCTCCAGCGGGGCCGGCGCGGGCGCGAGCAGGTTCTGGTCGAGGTAGCGGGTGATCAGCGAAAACAGGTGCAGGGTCGTGTTCTTCCCCTGGCAAAGACAATGCGTCCTGTTCGGGTAGTCCATCATCTCGAATCGCTTGTTGGACGCCACCAGGGCGTTGATCAGGACCTCGCTGTTCTGGAAATGCACGTTGTCGTCCCCGCTGCCGTGCACCAGCAGCAGGTTGCCCCGGAAGCCGTCGACGTAGCTGATGGGTGACCCACGGTCGTAGCCCTCGCGGTTCTCGCTGATCAGGCCGTTGAAGCGCTCGGTGTAGACGTTGTCGTACAGCGACCAGTGTGTCACCGGCGACACGGCGATGCCGGTCCGGTAGATGTCCGGATGCTGGAACAGGACGTTCAGCGTCATGAAACCACCGTAACTCCAGCCCCAGATCCCCACCCGCGCAGCGTCTACGTACGGCCGACGGATGAGCGCGCGGGCCGCGGCGGCCTGGTCGCGGGTCTCGAGGACGCCGAGCTGGCCGTAGATGGCCTTCCGCCACGCGCGGCCGAGAGGAGCGGGAGTGCCCCGGTTGTCCACGATGGCCACCAGGTAGCCCTTTTGGGTCAGCAGGGAGTGCCACAGGTAATAGCCGCCCCACTGGTCCTCGACTTCGGCGTTGCCCGGTCCTCCGTAGACGAAGAACAGGAGCGGGTACTTGCGCGTGGAATCGAAGTCCGCGGGCTTGAGCAGCACCCCCGGCATCCGGACCCCGTCATCGGCGGGGACCGACAGCCACTCGACCGTAGGCCGGCGGAGCCTCGCCACGCTCGCCCGCAGGCGCTCGTTGTCCACCAGCGTGCGGATGACCTGATTTCCGGGCAGCCGCACTAGCCGGACCACGGGGGGCATCCCCAGTCGGGAGTAGGTCTCGAAGGCGTACTTGTACCCGGGCGAGCGATCGTATACGTGGGTCCCGGGCTCCGCCTGGGAGCTGATCCGCTGAGCCGTACCCTTGCCGTCGAGGCGGGTACGGAAGAGGTACTTCTGCGTCGGGTTGTCGGGTGACGCGATGAAATACAGCCAGCCGCCCTTGTCGTCCACGCCCTTGATTTCCAGCACGTCGTACGGCGCCCCTCGTCACCAGGCGTACGGACCTGCCGTCTCGCGAGACGGCATAGACGTGATTCCACCCGTCCCGCTCGCTCACCCAAGTGAATTCTTTGCCCCCCTTCAGCCACACGACGTCGTCCACCACCTCGACCCAAGTCGAATCGCGCTCGGTGAGCACCGTGTGGACCGCCCCGGTCCGCGCGTCGCCGAGGATGACCTCGTCGGTGTTCTGCGTCCGGTTGAGCCGCTGGAGGATGAGCTGGTCCGAATTCGCTGCCCAATCCATGCGGGGGATGTAATGGTTCCGCGGATCGCCTTCGATCCGGAGCCAGCGCGTGGGCCCGCCCGCCGCCGGCACGACGCCGATCCGCGCGGCCGAATTGGCCTGGCCGACCTTGGGGTACTGAATGGGGATGACCCGTGAGTACAGTGAGTCGGTGTCGTTGATGAGGTTGTAGTTCTTCACGCTGTCGGCATTGAGCTGCCAATAGGCGATGTTCCGCCCGTCCGGACTCCAGCGCCACCCGTCGGCGTAGTTGTCCATCAGCTCTTCTTCGTAGACCCAATCGAAGGTTCCGTTGATCATCGTCCGGGACCCGTCGGTGGTGAGGGCGGTGATGCCGCCGGACGCGAGGTCCTCCACGTACAGGTTGTTCTCCCGCACATAGCCCACACGCCGCCCGTCCGGCGCGAACTTGGCGAACATCAGCGTGGAAGGCCGAGCGTCCTTCCCCCCGAGCTGGCGAAGGCTGCCGCTGGTGCGATCGAGCACCCAGTAGTCCCCGCGGGTGTTGAGCCGCCAGACAGGCCGGGTGTTGGTGAAGATCAAGAGCATCTGCCCGTCGGGTGACCAGGCATAGTCCTCCACCTCGAGCGGGTCATCCGCGCCCGGAGGGATCAGCGCGCGCGCCGGCACCAGCACCTCCCGCCGGCCCGATTCGACGTCGTACCGGACCAGGTCCTGCCCGGCGCCCTCGGTCGCCGGCTCCAGGGTGGTGTAGGCCGAGCCCTCGCCCAGCCAGCGAGTCGGGCCGAAGGGCTGCGGGGCGAACTCCTTGGACCCGTAGATCCGGTCGAGCGTGAGCAGGCTGGAGTCGGGCTGCTGGGCCGCGACGGATGCCGGGACGGCGGTGAGCAGCAGGCCCAGGAGACGCACGAGTGCGTGGCGAGTGAGCACGGGGTGTCCGGGTGAGGTGTTGGTTGCGAGGCGGGAGCGCCCGGGGTATCCCTTCAAGAGTACACCCGGCCCGCGGCGGCGGAACACCCGCCACACTTCGGCATCCGGCGGGTGCGGGTTTCACCCACGATCTCGACTCCTACGCGGCGAGGCAGGCATGGCGCCCAGGCCGATTACCCACTCCCCATTCCTTGCCGCACTGCTGGCCGCCGGGCTCGGCGCCACGGCCCCGGCATGCGCCAGCCGTGCGCCCGAAATGCCGGCCGGGGCCGCTCCGGCGTCGGCTTCACCTCGGGATTCGGCGACGCCTGCCGCTTCCGCCGCCAGCGATACGGGCGGCACGGCGGCACCGTCCGCCGCGCCGGCGGCGGCGCCCGCTCCGGCCGCGGCCGACTCGTTTCTCACGTACGACGCCGCCACGAACACGGTCACGTTCACGCTCATCGCCGGCCCCTTCGATTTCAATGGGTACACCAGCGGTGGCGCCACGCTGACGGTACCTCCCGGCAGCAGCAACGTGATCAATTTCGAGCAGAAGGACGGTACGCCGCACAGCGCGGAGATCAGCTCCGGCACCGGTCCGGTGCCGAACTCCGGGGGCGAGGCGGCGATTCCGCGGGCCTACACCAACAAGCTGGTCGAAGGCCTTCCGCAGGGTGCGACGGACGTCCTGAAATTCACCGCGCCCGACAGCGGGTCGTACCGGATCATCTGCGGCGTCCCGGGCCACGCGCTCTCGGGGATGTGGATCTGGTACAAGGTGGATCCAACGGCCAAGCAGCCCACCTTCGGACCGACGCAGAAGTAGTCGCCGGTCGTCAGCCGCCGGCCGTGACGACCGGCGGCTGGAGACTGGCGAGTCTCCGCAGGAAGCGGCCGGTGTGACTCTCCTCGACGGCCGCCACGTCCTCCGGCGTGCCGGCCGCCACGACGTCCCCGCCCCGCTCGCCACCTTCGGGTCCGAGATCGATCACCCAGTCAGCCGTCTTGATGACGTCGAGATTGTGCTCGATCACGACGACGCTGTTGCCCTTGTCCACCAGGCGGTGGAGCACTTCGAGCAGCAGTCGGACGTCCTCGAAATGCAGGCCGGTGGTGGGCTCGTCGAGGATGTAGAGGGTGCGGCCCGTGTCACGCTTGGCCAGTTCGGTGGCGAGCTTCACCCGCTGCGCCTCGCCGCCGCTCAGCGTCGTGGCCGCCTGCCCGAGGTGGATGTATCCCAGGCCCACGTCATTCAGCAGCTCGAGCTTCTCCGCGATCCGCCGCTGGTTGCCGAAGAACTCCAGCGCGTCCGCCACCGTGAGATCCAGCACGTCGGCGATGCTCCGGCCTTTGTAACGCACCTCCAGCGTCTCGCGGTTGTACCGGCGCCCCTTGCACACCTCGCAGGGCACGTAGACGTCCGGGAGGAAGTGCATCTCGATCTTCACCAGCCCGTCGCCCTGGCACGCCTCGCACCGCCCGCCCTTCACGTTGAATGAGAACCGGCCCGGTCCGTAGCCCCGCATCTTGGCGTCGGGGAGCTGGGTGAACAGCTCGCGGATGGGCGTGAACAGCCCGGTGTACGTGGCCGGGTTGGACCGCGGCGTGCGGCCGATCGGGCTCTGATCGATGTCGATGACCTTGTCGATGCGATCGAGGCCCTCGATCCGCGTGTGCGTCCCGGGGACCACTCGCGCCCGGTAGAAATGCCGCGCCAGCGCCTGGTAGAGGATATCGGTCACGAGGGTCGACTTCCCCGACCCCGACACGCCGGTCACCACGGTGAAGACGCCGAGCGGGACGTCCACCGTGAGGTTCTTGAGGTTGTTGGCCCGGGCGCCGACGATGCGGAGCCGGTGCCCTGGCGCCGCCTCCCGCCGTCCCGGCGGCACCGGCACCCGGAGCTCGCCGCGGAGATAACGTCCGGTGAGCGAGTCCCGATGCCGGCGGACGTCTTCCACGGTGCCCTCGGCGATCACCTCGCCCCCGAAGCGTCCGGCGCGCGGGCCGAGGTCGATCACATGATCGGCCGCCTCGATGGTCTCGGCGTCGTGCTCGACCACGATCACGGTGTTGCCCAGGTCGCGCAGCCCGCGCAGGGTGGCGAGGAGCCGCTCGTTGTCGCGCTGGTGCAGCCCGATGCTCGGCTCGTCCAGGATGTAGAGCACGCCCACCAGCCGGGAGCCGATCTGCGTCGCCAGCCGGATTCGCTGCGTCTCGCCGCCGGACAGCGACGTGGCGCCACGGCCGAGCGTCAGGTAATCCAGTCCGACGTCGCGGAGAAACCGGAGCCGGTCCACCACCTCCTTCAAGATCGGCCCGGCGATCTCGGCGTCCACGCCCGTGGGGCGGCCGTTCCCGCGGAGCGGGACCCCCTCGAAGAACTCGATGGCGCGCTCGACCGGCAGATCCACCACGTCACCGATCCCGCGGCCGTTCACCAGCACCGCGAGGCTCTCCGCCTTGAGCCGTTTTCCCCCGCAGGTCTGGCACGGCTGCTCGATCATGAACTCATCGAGGGAGCTCCGCACCGCGTCGCTGCTGGACTCCCGGTAGCGCCGCTCGACGTTCCGGAGCACGCCTTCCCAGTCACTCTCGTACTCGCCCTTGCCGCGCGCGCCGTCGGTCTGGAAGCGGAACTTCCCAGGCGCGCCGTGGAGCAGCGCCTGCCGGGCGGCCGCGCTGTGCTCGCCCCACGGAGCGGCGAGGTCGAACTTGAACGCCCTGGCGAGCGTGGGCAGCACGACCTTCCGCAGATAGCCGGTGGGCTCGCCCCAGGGAAGGATGACGCCCTCGAGGATCGAGATGCTCGGGTCGCCGAGCACAAGGTCCGCGTTCACCTCGCGCCGGGTGCCGACACCGTGGCAGTCGGGGCACGCGCCGAACGGCGAGTTGAACGAGAACTGCCGCGGCTCGAGCTCCGGCAGCGACAGCCCGCAGACCGGACAGGCGAAGCGCTCGGAGAACGTGACCGACTCCCGCTCGCCCCCGCGGCCGAGCCGGACCACCTCGGCCACGCCATCGGCGGCCTTGAGCGCCGTTTCGATCGAATCGTTGAGGCGCGAGCGGTCCTCCGCCCGCACCACCAGACGGTCCACCACGACGGCGATATCGTGATTCTGCCGGCGATTGAGCGGCGGGACCTCGGCCAGATCGTAGGTCTCGCCATCCACCCGCACGCGCACGAAGCCGCGCTTCCGGACGTCTTCCAGAAGATCCCGGAACTCGCCTTTCCGGCCGCGCACGATGGGGGCCAGCACCTCGATCCGGGTCTCTGCCGGCCAGCCGAGCACGGTGTCGGTGATCTGCGCGGCGCTCTGCCGGGTGATCGGCGTGCCGTCATTGGGGCAATGCGGGATGCCCACGCGCGCCCAGAGCAGGCGCAGGTAGTCGTAGATCTCAGTGACCGTGCCGACCGTGGAGCGCGGATTCTGTCCGGTCGTCTTCTGCTCGATCGAGATGGCCGGCGAGAGCCCCTCGATGGCGTCGACGTCCGGCTTCTCCATGAGCCCGAGAAACTGGCGGGCGTAGGCCGACAGCGATTCCACATAGCGCCGCTGCCCCTCGGCGTAGATGGTGTCGAATGCCAGCGAGGATTTGCCCGAGCCGGAGAGTCCGGTGATGACGGTGAGCCGATTGCGGGGAATCGAGACGGAGATGTTCTTGAGGTTGTGCTCGCGCGCGCCGCGCACCTGCAGATATTCCTGAGCCATAGCCCCGAAAGGTACCCGAAGCCGGGCGCGGGGGTCAACGGGTTCCCGTTTGAGGAGCCGGCGTCTAGCATTCACCAGCCCCGATGACACTCCCTCCCGACGAGCCGACCGGCGATACGGCGCCGCCCCGAGCGCCCGGCGCCGCCGAACGGCTGCTGGAACGCGCGGGCGCGCTCGCGGCTGGGCCGCGGCCGGCCGACGCGCTGCCGGTCTATCGCGAGCTGCTCGTGGGTGAGCCTGGACACTTCGAGGGCCGGGTGCACCTTGCTCGCCTGCTGGCGGAGCTCGACGAGCCGGCCGAGGCCGTCACGGTGCTCGACGACGCGCTGCGCCACGCGCCGGACGGGACCGAGTTCCTCCTGCTCCGCGGCGCGATGTACGCCCGCCTCCGGCGCTATGGCGAGGCGGAGACCGACCTCCGCCGCGTCCTGCGGCTCCATCCCTCCCACGCGCCGGCCCACCTGGAGCTGGGCCGGCTCCTCTGGCGCAAGGGCCTGGCAGCCGATGCCGCGGCGCACTTCCAGCGATCGCTCGAGTTCCAGCCCGATAACGCCCGCACCTGCCACTACCTGGGCGACGCCCTGAACCAGGCGGGGGATCTCGCCGGCGCGCGCACCGCGCTCGAGCACGCGGTGCAGCTCGATCCAGGGGATGCCAGGGCCCACCATTTGCTGGGCCGCGTGCTCGATCGGCTCGGTCAGCCCGACGAGGCGCGCGAGATGTACCAGCGCTCGCGGGAGCTCACGGGCGCGTGATTCGCGTCCTGGTCGGCGACCTCGCGCGGGTGCCGGCCGACGCGGTCGTCCGACCGGCCGACGCGGCCCTGGCGCCAGCCGGGGCGCCGGGCGCCCGGCTGGACGAGGCGGGAGGCGATCGCTTTGCCGCCGAGCGTCGGACGGCGACTCCACTCGAGGCCGGCGCCGCGGTCGTGACCGGCGGGGGTGACCTCGCCGCCACCTACGTCCTGCACGTGGTGATCGCGGACGAGCGCGGGCCGGCAGGCCGGGACCGGATCCGCCGCGCGCTGGTGTCCGCCTGGCAGCGCGCGGGCGATTGGGGTCTCCGGGTCGTCGCGACCCCGCTGGTGGGCGTCGCCAGCGGCCAGCTCACGGCGGAGGAATCGGCTCGCCTGCTGACCGAGACGTTTCCGGCGGAGACGGGCGAGGTCGGCCCGGTGGAGCTCCAGATCGTGGTCGATGCGGCGGCGGAGCGTGACGTGGTGGAGGCCCTGGTGCGGAGGATGACGTGATCCGGCTGACCGAGTTGACCAAGCGCTACGGCAAGTTCACGGCGGTGGACGGCATCGAGCTCGTGGTGCCGCCCGGTGAGCTCTTCGGCCTGCTCGGCCCGAACGGCGCGGGCAAGACGACGACGATCCGGATGATCGCGGGGATCCTCCGGCCCACCAGCGGTACGGTACTGGTGGGGGGCATCGACATGCAGGCCCGGCCGCTCGAGGCCAAGGCCCGGCTCGGCTACATCCCCGACCGGCCGTTCGTCTACGACAAGCTGACCGGTGGCGAGTTCCTGCGGTTCGCGGCGGCGCTCTACGGCCTGCAGGGCCCGGCCGTGGAGCGGCGCATGGACGAGCTGCTGGAGCTGTTCGAGCTCACGCCATGGAAGACCGAGCTCACCGAGGCATACAGCCACGGGATGCGGCAGAAGCTCATCATCGCCGGGGCGCTGGTACACCGGCCCGAGGTGATCGTGGTGGACGAGCCGATGGTGGGGCTCGACCCCCGGAGCGCGCGGCTGCTGAAGGAGCTGCTGCGCGAGTTCGTGAGCCGGGGAGGCACCGTGCTCATGAGCACGCACACGATGGAGATCGCCGAGGTCATGTGTGACCGGATCGCGATCGTCTATCGGGGCCGGATCGCGGCGCAGGGCACGATGCCGGAGCTCCGGCAGCAGACCTCCTCCGAGGGCATGAGCCTCGAGGATCTGTTCCTCAAGCTGACCGGCGGCCATCAGCGGCACCGGCTCGACGCCGTGCTCGGCGCGTGACCGCGCCCGCCCGCCGCCAGCCGAGCCTCTGGATCGTCCTCACCCCCAAGTGGCGCGGGGCGCTGTCCCGGGTGCGCCACGAGGGCGGCGGCTCCCGGGCGAAGCTCCTGCTCCTCTCGGCCGTGGCGATCGGCTTCTGGGCGGCGATCTTCGGCGTGGCGTACCGGGTGCTGCACTACTTCCGCGGGGTGCAGGAGATCGGCAACCTGCTCGCCGGCAAGGTGCTGGGCGTGACCCTGCTCGCGTTCCTGTCCATCCTGCTGCTCTCCAACGTCATCACCGCGCTGTCCACCTTCTTCCTGGCGCGGGACCTCGATCTCCTGGTCGCGGCGCCGATCGGGTGGGTCCGGTTCTACCTGGCCAAGCTGTTCGAGACGATGGTGCACTCGTCCTGGATGGTGGCGCTGCTCGCGCTCCCGATCCTGACGGCCTACGGAGTGGTCTTCTCGGGCGGGCCGCTGTTCCCCTTTGTCGCGGTGGCGGCCATCGTGCCGTACCTGATCCTGCCCGCGGTGGCGGGGACGATTCTCACGGTCCTGCTGGTCAACGTCTTCCCCGCGCGGCGGACGCGGGAGTTGCTCGGGCTCGTGGGGCTCGGCGCGGTGGCCGTGGTGGTGGTACTGCTGCGCGTCATGCAGCCCGAGCGTCTCGCGCGTCCGGAAGGGTTCCGGAGCTTCGTCGACTACCTGGCGGTGCTCAAGACGCCCACCAGCCCGTGGCTGCCGAGCGAGTGGTCGGCCGAGATGATCATGAACTGGCTCACCCGGATATCGGACCCGTGGCCCATCGCGCGGCTCTGGGGCGCCGCCGCCGCGGCCCTCGTCGTGGGCGCGCTGGTGCACCGGCGGCTGTTCCACCTGGGGTACTCGAAGGCGCAGGAGGGCGCCGAGCGCAAGGTGCGCCGGCCGCTTCGGGGCCCGATCGCGCACCTGCTGAACTGGCTGCCTCCCCAGAAGCGCGAGTTCCTGTTCAAGGACATGCGGCTCTTCTTCCGGGATAACACGCAGTGGAGCCAGCTCATCCTCCTCGCCGTGCTGCTGCTGATCTACATCATCAACATCCGGTCGCTGCCGATCCACACCGGCGAGCGGGTGCCGTTCGCCCTCGTGACGGTCATCTCGTTTCTCAATCTCGGACTCGCGGGGTTCGTGCTGTCGGCGGTGGCGGCCCGCTTCATCTTCCCCGGCATCTCGCTCGAAGGCCGCCAGATGTGGCTGCTCCGCTCGAGTCCGCTCGATCCGCGCACGATGTTGTGGAGCAAGTACTGGATGGGCACGATCCCGCTCGTCGTGCTGGCGCTCGCGATCACCGGGCTGACCAACTCCCTGCTGCAGGTGAGCGCGTTCATGATGGCGGTGAGTCTGGCCACGATCGTCCTGTACACGGTGGCGGTGAGCGCGCTCGCGCTGGCGTTCGGGGTCTTCTACCCTCAGTTCGGGACCGAGAACGCGGCGCAGATCCCCACCAGCTACGGCGGCATCGTCTACATGATGGCGAGCCTCAGCCTGCTGGCGGTGGTCATCATGATCGAGGCGGTGCCGGTCACGGCGCAGCTCAGGGCGTGGCAGCGGGGCGCCCATCTCACCGCCACGCCCGAGATCCTGATCGCTGGGGCCCTGGTGCTCGCGCTGTGCGCGGGGGCCACGCTGATTCCGCTGCGCTTGAGCGCCCGGCGGCTCGAGTTGATGGAGTGGTAGCGTGAGCGGCATCGTGGTCGATCTCGTCAGCGACACGGTCACCCGTCCCGGCCCGGCCATGCGCCGCGCCATGGCGGAAGCCGAAGTGGGCGACGAGCAGAACCGCGAGGACCCGACCGTCAACCGGCTGCAGGACATGGTGTCCGAACTGCTGGGCAAGGAGGCGGCGCTGTTCCTGCCCTCGGGAACGATGTGCAACCAGGTGGCCTTCGCCGTGCACTGCCGCCCGGGCGACGAGATCCTGCTGCACGAGACTGCGCACCCGCTGCTGTACGAGGCCGGGGGGCCGTCGGCGCTGGTAGGTGCCGCGATGCGGCCGCTCACCGGTGCGCGGGGCCTCTACTCCGCCGAGCAGGTGCGCCAGGCGGTGCGGCCGAGGGTGCACTACATGCCACGGACGCGGGCACTCTCGGTCGAGCAGACCGCCAACATCGCGGGCGGGGTGTGCTGGCCGCTGGCGCAGATCGAGGAGGTCTGCACCGCCGGGCGCTCGGCCGGCCTCGCCTGCCACATGGACGGCGCGCGACTCATGAACGCGGTGGTCGCGACGGGAACGCCGGCCGGCGCGTTCGCGGCGCCGTTCGACAGCGTCTGGCTCGACCTCACCAAGGGCCTCGGCGCGCCTGTGGGCGCGGTACTGGCCGGATCGCGGGTGTTCATCGAGGAGGCCTGGGTCTTCAAGCAGCGGCTCGGCGGCGCCATGCGTCAGGCCGGGATCATCGCGGCGGGCGGGATCTTTGCGCTCGAGCACCATGTGGAGCGGCTGGCCGAGGACCACGAACGCGCACGGCAACTGGCCCGGGGGCTGGCGGAGCTGCCGGGGCTGGCGGTGGATGCCGACCGCGTCGAGACCAACATCGTAATCTTCGACGTCCGCGGCACCGGCCTCACCGGCGAAGAGTTCGGGCGGCGGACGCTCGAGCGGTCCGGCGTGCGCTTCAGCGTGCTCGGCCCCACCCTCGTGCGGGCGGTGACGCACCTGGATGTCCCGCCGGACGGCGTCGAGCGAGCGCTGGCGGCGGTACGGGCGGCGCTCCGCGGGTAAGCGGTTGCAGGCAAGCTGATGCCCGATGAGGGGCGGCCACCAGCCGCCCTTTTCCGTTCCCTCCGGCAGGTTCGCGGTCCCGGGCCCTCGCATGACCTCTCCTAGGTTGGCCTCGCCGTCGGGCTCTCTGCGCCCGGCGGCGCGAGCGCCCAACCCCAGGAGGAGCCATGACCCGCCGATCTCACTTCGCCATTCTCGCACTGCTGGCCGGGGCCGCCGGCTGCAGCGACCGCCCCGGGCAATCACCCACGGCCCCAACCGACGCGGTGGGAGTCGCCGCGCCTGCGGCGGTGCCAGCCGCGGCGCCGGGCGGCCGCGCCAACCGGGCGGCACAGGAGCGCCTCGCGCGCCGGATGGCCATCGCCCTCGCCGACCCCGCCTTCCGCGCCTATGTGAAGGACGCGCTCGACCGCTCACCCGTCCGCGAGCACAAGCTCCAGTTCCAGCGCCTGCTCGGGCGGCCCGACCACCGCGCGCTCCAGGCACTCGCCCGGGCGGGCGGGGAACGCGAGCCCGCGGTGGAAGCGGATGCGCGCTCCACCATCCCCCTCGAGTTCTACATGCCCGTGCCGGCGCACCGCGCCGCCTGGACAGGTGGGGACAACATCCTCGTCGCCACCGCCCGGGAAGATCACGAAGCCCCGGTGGCGTTCGACGTGCGTGGGCACCGGCGGCTGCTCAGCCCCGACTTGCCGCCGGCCACTCCGGTGCTGGCCGTGGTGCCGGTGGAGACGGACTTCGACGGCGGGGCAGGTATCGGGTTCGCGAAGGCAGGCGAGGGCGGCGGGAGCAACGGCGGGGGCGGGGGCACCGCGGGCTCCGACCAGCCGAGTGGCCTGTTCATGACCTACTCGCACTTCGTGGACGACTTTGAAGGTTGGTTGAAGGGAGGTCCCGAATATGAGATCCATATTCTCGGCCAGCTCGGGAGCAGCGACTCGCTGACGAGCTATCAGTGTGCGGGAGAGCACGCCGGAGGCTATTACGCCTTCGACCAGAACAACCGGGACTGGACCGGCAGCGTGATGCTCTTTTCAACGACCCAGCTCGCCAACTACAAAGCATTGCATCCCAACCAGAACATCAGGATTCTCGCGCTCGAGGACGACGACGGCGCATGCCAGATCCGGCTGGACGGCGAGCGATTCAAGACGTTCCAGAATACGCTCCAGACCGAGTACCCCAACCTCACGGGTGGGAAGGACAGCACGAGCGGACTGACCAAGATCTTTCAGCACGCCAACGCGCTGCAGAAGATCATCCGGACGGCGTACTCCTGGATCACCTCGCAGGACGATCTCATCGGCAACGCCGTGGAAGACTCGGTCGTGGGCGAATTCCGCGCCGGCGCCAACTGGATCGTTCGGGGCGAGGGCAACGTCACCAACGGCTGGCTCAAACTTCAGATGCGGTGATCCCATGCCCAGCTCACGTGCCCCCTGGTCCACCGTCGGGCTGCTGCTCATCGCGGCCGTGGCTTCACCCGTCTCAGCACAGTGGAGTGTTGGAATGAGCGTCGGCGCCGCCCGTTTCTCGGGCGGCGCCGAGGAGCCGAGCACCGGCCGCTCGCTCCTGCCGTACCGGCCCACGATGTTCCAGGTCGGCGTCGCGCGGGTTGCGGGAAGAGTCGGTGTGGAGCTGCACGTGCATTACGCCTCGTCCAGCCTGGGGTTCGAGGGCAAGGAGGCCGTGGTGGCCATCAAGGATGGCCTGGAGGTGTACGGAGCCACTCCCGCGCTCTCGGTCCGAGTCACAGGACTCGGGCCGGGAGGGGTGCTCCGGGCGTATGCAGGGCCCGTCTTTGAAGTGTGGAAGCTGGACGACGCCACTTCCCACTCGAGAGTAGGAGCGGCGGCGGCACTCGGTCTGGAGGTGCCGTTCGGGCGCCGGTGGGCCGGCTCGGCCCGGATCGGCGGGTCCGTCATGCGGTCGCCGTTCGCGGAGGCGGACCTGGACGAGGGGCTCGAGCCGCGGGCGCTGTGGCGGCGCGAGGTCAGCGCCGGGCTCAACTACCGGATGTAAGGAGGGCCGTGCCGGCGCTATGCCGCCACGCCCGCCCCACAGCGCTCGCAGTACCGGCTCGCCGGCCCCAGCGCCGCACCGCATCCCGCGCAGGCCCCGCCCTGCCGCAGGCGCTGGCCACACGTGGAGCAGAACACCGCGTCCGGCTCCGGACGCGGTCCGCAGGTGGGACAGCAGGGGGCCCCCGGCGGTGCTGAGGTCGCAGCGGAGCGAAGGGCACGAACCCTGGCAGCGATCATGACCTCGACATCGCCGACTCCTCCACCCGCGGCCGCGTCGGCGCGGGCCGCCTGCTCCGCCGACTCGGCGCGGAGCGCCTCGAGGGCCACGCCGGTGTACTTGCCCTTCAGATAGGCGTAGTCCTCGTCCGACAATTTCCCTGTCTCGCGGTCGAACTCGATTTCCTTGAGTGCCGCCAGCGCGATGCCCTTGGGCGTCTCCTCCGGGTCCAGCGGCTCGACCACCGGCGCGGACGGCGGCCCCGGGGCAATCAACGGCTGGAGCACCAGCCAGACCGCCGCCGCCCCCACCAGCACGGCCGCGATCACCTCCAGGGTCATCAGTCGTCCACCTCGTCGAGCGCCCGCTGCAATCGCGACAACTCCTCATCGCTCGCCTGCACCTCCGGCGCCGCGGCCGACGGGCCCGCCGCGGCGGCGACTGCGCGGCGGCGGCTGATCAGCCAGGTCAGCGCCGCCCCGGCCGTGGTGATCGCGACGCCTGGCAGCAGGTACCCTGCCAGATTGAAGCCCTTCGGCTTGGGCGCCATGAGCGCCTTCTCACCGTACTTGGCCACGAAGGCGTCCAGCACCTGCTGGGCGGAGAGCCCCTGGTCCCGGAGCGCCAGCACCTCGCGGTGCAGTCGGGGCGAATACGTGCAGGAGAAGTCCGTGGTGCGGCAGGTGAACACGTCGAGGGTGCAGCCGCAGTTGCAGGCCAGCTTGAGCTCGATCGCCTGAATCTCGGCGGCGTTTTCCGCCGGATCGGTGGGTGCCAGCGGGCGGCCGAGCGCGGAGGGATCCCGCACGGTGCCGAGGTCGCCCCGGCCCGAGAGCGAGTCCTGCACCGGCGGCAGGATCACCAGCGCGAGCCCCGCGCGGAGGAAGTCCCGGCGGTCAGGAATCGGCGGCCCGGTCGGTCCGTCACCTCTCGGCCTCCTTCCCTGCGCCCACCAGCGCCACCCCGTAGCCCCCCTGTGCCGGCCGCGCCCGGGCGATCGTCGGTCCGCCGCCCGGCCACATCGTCACGATCCCGCCGAACGCGAGCACGAACCCGCCGAACCACACCCACCAGACCAGCGGATTGATGTTGAACCGGTACACCGCCTCCTCCGTGCCCCCCACGGCGCCGGCGAACACCAGGTAGAGGTCTTCCCGGAGGCCGCTCCGGATTCCGACTTCGGTGGAAGGCTCGAAGGTGGGCCGCTTGAAGCTGTCCACGTGCTGGCGCTTCTCCGCTGGTGAGCAGCCCGGCCGGCTTGCCGTCCACCGCCACCTGCACCGTCGCCGCGCTGACCACGCGGTTGAGCGCCTCGTACTGCGAGATGCCCACATGGGTGAAGCGTGTAGGTGTGGCCGAACGGGCTCCGCAGCTCGACCGACTCGCCGGGCTTGAGCGTCGCCTCCCGCTCCACCTTGAACGCCATCCCGGCGAACGCCACGAAGTAGATCAGCAGCCCGACATGGACGATGTAGCCGCCATACCGCCGGCGGTTCCGCTCGATGAGCCGGAGGAACGCCACCGGCACGGATTCCCCGTGCATCCGGCGGCGGGCCCGGACGCCGCGGTAGAACTCCTGCAGCAACCGTGCCCGCCACGAAGCCCGCCAGCGCCAGGGCCATGACGGGATAGAGGTCGCGCACGCCGGCCGCGAGCAGCGCGACCAGCGTCGCGCCGCCCGCCGTCAGCGGGGTGACGAACTGCCGCCGCAGGTTGGCGGCCGAGGCTTTGCGCCACGCGATGAGGGGACCGATGCCGTGAGCGCGAGCAGCAGGAGGCCGAGCGGCACGTTGACCCGATTGAAGAAGGGCGGCCCGACCGTGATCTTGCTGCCCCGCACCGCCTCGGAGAGGATCGGGAAAGAGCGTCCCCCATAGCACCGAGAAGGCGATGCCCACGAGCAGCAGGTTATTGAACAGGAAGGCGGCCTCGCGGCTCAGCATGGACTCGAGCTGGACGTCGGCCTCGAGCAGCGGCCACCGGGTGTAGAGCAGCGTGAAGGAGAGCACCGCCGCGACGACCAGGAAGGCCAGGAAGAAGTAGCCGACGTTCGACTGGGTGAAGCTGTGCACGCTGGCGATCACGCCCGAGCGGGTGATGAACGTCCCGAAGATGCTCAGCAGGAACGTCCCCACGATGAGGCCCAGGTTCCACCGCTTGAGCATGCCCCGCTTTTCCTGAATCATGACCGAATGGAGGAACGCGGTCATCGTGAGCCACGGCAGGAAGCTCGCGTTCTCCACCGGATCCCAGGCCCAGTATCCGCCCCAGCCAAGCTCCACGTACGCCCACCACATGCCCAGCGTGATGCCGATCGAGAGAAACAACCAGCTCACCAGCGTCCACTTCCGGATGGCGTGAATCCAGCCGGTGTCCAGCCGCCGCGAGAGCAGCGCCGCGATGGCGAACGCGAACGGAATGGTGATGCTGATGTAGCCCAGGTAGAGCATGGGCGGGTGGATCACCATGCCCACGTTCTGGAGCTGCGGATTGAGCCCCGGCCGTCCGCCGGCGTATATCCGCAGCCGCTCGAACGGGCTGGCGCCGAACAGCATCACGCTCACGAAGAACGCCGCCACGGCCGAGGTGACGCCGGCAACGTAGGGCATGAGGTCGGCGTTGCGCCTGGGCGTGAGGAGCTGCGCCAGGCTGGCGAACAGCGAGAGCACCACCGCCCAGAAGAGCAGCGAGCCCTTCTGGCCGGCCCAGAACGCCGACACGATGTAATACGGCGGCAGATTGCGGCTGGTGTAGGCCGCAACATATTCGATGTTGAAGTCGTGGGTGATGAGCCCCTTCCACAGCGCAAGGGACGCGACGACGAGGCACCCGAAGATCACGTAGACGGACCGGGTCACCGTGGCGGCGAGCTCGGGTCGCCCCTGCCACCGCCCCGAGAACGCGATCACGACGCACCAGAGCGCGATCAGGAACGCGGCCCACAGCGCGAACTGTCCCAGCAATGTCATGACGAGGATCTCAGGCTTTGGGGACCGCTTCGTAGCGCGAGCCGCACTTGGCGAGCACATCGGTCGCGCGAATGACCCCGTCCCGCCCCAGCCGCCCCTCCACCACGACTTCGATGTCGTTGGCGTCCGTGAAGGTGTCGGGCACGAGGCCGTGGTAGGTGACCGGGTAGGTCTTCACGCCGTCGGACACCTTGAAATCGATGGTGCGGCTGGCGTCGTCGCGGCGGACGGAGCCGGGCACCACTCGCGCCCCCACCTTGAAGCCCACGTTCTCGACGAAGGTCGGATCCGAGGCCGTCTTGGCCGCGAGCTCGGCCGGGGTGAGGAAGTACACGCCCGTCTCCTTGACCCCCTCGGCGATCAGAAAGCCGACGCTGCCGACGATCAGCGCGGCGCCGAGAAGGAACTTGTGGCCTGCCTTCATGGTGTGCTCCGTGGTGGTGAGCCTTCCGCGTCGTAACTTCCTGCCCTGATGCCGGGGATTCAAGGGCCCTGACTCAGCATGGGGCGCTCCGTGCCCACGCGAGCGCCGCCTGCACCGCCCGCTCCCAGCCCGCGCGCCGGTCCCGGCGCTCATCGTCATCGCCACTCGGCAGGAAGCGCCGGAAGCGGCGCCCCGCGAGGAACTCGTCCGCGCTCCGCCAGACGCCGAGGGCCAGGCCGGCCAGCCCGGCCGCGCCGAGCGCGGTGGTCTCGACCATGTCCGGCCGCTCGACCGGGATGCCCAGCACGTCCGCCTGGAACTGCATCAGCCAGTCGTTGGCGGACGCCCCGCCGTCCACCCGGAGCACGGGCACCTCGATGCCGCCGGCACCGGTCATGGCGGCCAGCAGCTCGGCGCTGCTGAATGCCATCGCCTCGAGCGCGGCGCGCACCAGATGCGCCCGCGAGGTCCCCCGCGGTGAGTCCGGTGACGGTGCCGCGCGCCTCCGCCTCCCAGTGCGGCGTGCCGAGTCCCACGAAGGCCGGCACGAAGTGCACCCCACCGGTATCGGGCACGCTCCGGGCGAGTGCGTCGCTCTCCGCCGCCGCCTGGATGAGCCCGAGTCCGTCCCGCAGCCACTGCACGGCGGCGCCCGCGATGAACACGCTGCCCTCGAGCGCGTACGCCGGCTCGCCGCGCGGGCCGCAGGCGGCCGTGGCGAGCACGCCCGGCGCGGGCGTGGGAAGCTGCTGGCCGGTATAGACCAGCAGGAACGCGCCGGTGCCGTAGGTGTTCTTGGCCAGTCCCTCCGTCCAGCAGCCCTGGCCGAACAGCGCCGCTTGCTGGTCACCGGCAAGACCGGCAACGGGCAGGCTCAGCCCCAGCCAGGCCGGGTCGATCTCGGCTACTGTCCCCGAGGAGGGGACGATGTCGGGCAGCATCTCGCGCGGGACGCCGAAGACGTCCAGCAGCTCGGCGTCCCAATCGCGTCGGGCGAGGTCATAGAGGAGCGTCCGCGACGCGTTCGTGTGGTCGCTGACGTGCACGCGCCCGCCGGTGAGCTTCGCCACGAGCCAGCTCTCGACGGTGCCTGCCGCCAGCTCCCCCCGCTCGGCCCGGCGCCGGAGTGCCGGGTCGCGCAGCAACCACTCGAGCTTGGTGGCCGAGAAATACGGGTCGGCAACGAGGCCGGTGTGCTCGCGAAGGAGCGGCTCGACGCCGGCCTCGCGCAGCTCGCGGCAGCGCTCGCTCGTCCGGCGGTCCTGCCAGACGATCGCCGGGCCTGCCGGCTCGAGCGTGCGACGGTCCCACAGCACCACTGTCTCCCGCTGGTTGGTGATCCCGAGTCCCGGCCGGCCGCTCGCGCCGCCCGCGCAGCGCCTCGCGCATCGCATCGAGCGACATGCGGAAGATTTCCTCCGGATCGTGCTCGACCCAGCCCGGACGTGGATAGTGCTGGGTGAGCTCACGATAGCCCCGGCCGAGCACGGTGCCGTCCTGGTGCACGAGAGCGCGGTCGAGCCGGTGGTGCCCTGGTCGAGGGCCAGGATGGAAGGCATGGAGCGGGGCCTAGGCCATGGGCCGATGCGTCATCGCGTCCGACGTCTCACCCGGACCGCCCGACGTCCCCCGGCGCGAACACTCCCCGGTCGGTGATGATCGCCGTCACCAGTTCGGCCGGGGTCACGTCGAACGCCGGGTTCCACGACCCGGCCGCCGGCGGGCGCCGCCGCGTGCGCCGCGCCATCCGGTCACCTCTTCGGCGCCGCGCTGCTCGATCGGAATCCGCGCGCCGTCCGGGGTCAGCCGGGATCGATCGTCGAGCTCGGCGCGGCCACGTAGAACGGCACCCCGTGCGCCCGCGCGGCGAGCGCGAGGCCGTAGGTGCCGATCTTGTTGGCCACGTCGCCATTGGCGGCGATCCGGTCGGCGCCGACGATGACGCAGGTGACGTCGCCCTGCCGCAGCCGGCTCGCGGCCATGCCGTCGGCGATGACGGTGCACCGGCACCCCGGCGCGCGTGAGCTCCCAGGCCGTGAGCCGGCTGCCCTGCAGCAGCGGCCGCGTCTCGTCGGCAATCGACCGACACACTCGGCGGCCGGCCTCGTGCAGCGCGTAGATCGGCGCGAGCGCCGTCCCGATGCCGCCGGTCGCGAGCGCGCCGGCGTTGCAGTGCGTGAGCACCAGCGCGTCGCCCCCGATCAGCTCGGCGCCTGCCGCGCCGATGCGGGCGCACATCGCGCGGTCCTCCTCGCGGATCGCGTCGGCTTCCTGGCGCAGCGCCGCGGTGAGATCCTCGCCCATGGCCGCGGCAGCCGCGGCGCGCCGCTCCATGCGCTCGAGCGCCCAGCGCAGATTGACCGCGGTCGGCCGGGTGGCGCCGAGCGCCGCGGCGGCCGCGCACACCGCGTCGAGCGAGCGGGAGCCGCCACGCAGGGCCAGCGTCACGCCCATGGCCGCGGCGATCCCGATGAGCGGCGCGCCGCGCACCCGCAGTGTGCGGATGGCCTCCGCCACGGCGTCCACCGTGTCGAGCGTGATGTAGCGTTCCTCGCCCGGGAGCAGGGTCTGGTCGAGAATCCGGACGGCGCCGTCGCCGGTCCAGCCGATCGGGTCTGGGATGGGCATGCGGAGGAAGATACCATCCGCGAACCCGCGGGCGGCAGTAACTTGAAGGCCGCGAGCCGAGCTTCCCCTTCACAGCCGCGCCGGAGGGCTCATGCCACCATCACGCGGGTTTCACGTCCTGCTCGCCCTGCTCCTTCCTCTGGGCGGCTTCGCGGGAACGGTCGCGTCGGCCGCAGCGCAGGCCCCGGCGCGCCTCACCTTCGGCGGGCCGCCTCCGCCGGTCCGCACCGAGGCGGAGCTGCGCGGCTTTCTCGACGAGCTCGAGGCGCAGGAGCTGGTGCTGTGGGAGGCATCCGCCCTCGAGACCTATTACCAGTGGAAAGGCGAGACCCGCCACTTCGCCGGCCCGGACGGGCGATTCCTCACCGACCTGCTGAGCCGGCGCGACTACGCCGCGGTCATCGACCGCTGGCAAGGCAAGGTGCGGGACAGCACGCTGGCGCGCAGACTGTTCCTGCATCACCGTGACTTCCTGGCCGCGCGGGCCGATCCCCGCCTGCCCATCGCGCTGGTGAACCTGCAGACCTCGATTCAGGATACGGTCACCCAGTTCCGATTCGACGTCCGAGGCAGGAAGCTGACGCTGACTCAGGCCACCGAGCTGATCGACACGAGCGCCGACCGGACGCTCCGGGAAGCGGCATTCCGGGCCCGGCCGCAGATCGCCGCGCACACCATGGGCCCGATCGTCCGCGCGATCTCGCTGCTGGACCGGATCGGACGGCAGGAAGGATTTCCCAACGGCGCGGCCGCGGGCCTGAACAACTCCACCCTCCAGCCGCGGCAGGTGCTCCGCGACCTCGACGCCTTCGAGCAGGCCACCCGCCCCGCGTACCTCGCGGTGCTCCAGCGCGTCAGGACGGACCTGCATGTCGACCGGGTCGAGGCGTGGGACATGGACTACTGGCTGCACCGGCAGGAGGGCGCGTCCGGCGCCGACGCCTGGCCCAAGGAAAAGGGGCTGGAGCGGTTGCGCGGGCTGATGCGCGGGATCGGCTTCGCGGTGGACAGCCTCCCGATCGACGTCAAGATCTGGGATGTGCCCACCGGCGGCATCACCTTCCCGGTCCGTCCGCCGTACGAGGCCCGGCTGCTCAGCAATCCGTTCAACGGGTCGCAATTCTACGAGGTGCTGTTCCACGAATACGGTCACGCCGTCAACTTCACGTTGATGGATCCGAACCTGCCCGTCGTGTTCTTCCGGGGCGACGAGACACCGCTCGGCGAGGGGCTCGCCGAGACGCTGGGCTACTTCTCGGCCGACCACGAGTGGCTGGAGCGGGCAGCGGGGGTGCCGGCCACGGAGGCGACGCGACTCGAGCGCGTGGCGCGAACCCAGCAATTGCTCTGGCTGCGGCGGACGATCGCGCTCAATGCCTACGCAGAGATCACCCAATACCTGGACCGACGGGCAGACCTCGACTCGCTGTACGCGGCCACCTACCGGCGCTTCGTCGGGGTCGAGTTGCCGCCGGGGCACTGGTTCGCCACCCGCGACATGTATGCGACGGGGCCGCTCTACTTCCAGTCCTATCTGTATGCCAACATGATCGCCGCGCAGCTCCGCGACGCGATGCGCAAGCAATTCGGCGTCGACGACCTCACCGGGGAGCCGCGGGTGGCCAAGTGGCTCACCGAGCATTTCTACCGGATGGGCGCCGCCGTGCCGTGGCCGGAGAAGGTCCGCCGGGCCACCGGCCGGCCGCTCTCGAGCGACGCGCTCGCACGCTACCTCGCCGGCGCGAGCGCCGCCGGGTCCCCATGACCACGACTCCTCCCACCCCGCCCCTGTCCATGCCCTTCACGACCCTGCTCTACGAACTGGGCGACGGCGTCGTCCGGCTCACCATCAACCGGCCCGACAAGCTGAACGCGCTCAACGCCACCGTCATCGCCGAGCTGGGCGACGCCGTCACCCGGATCGAGAACGACGCCGGTGTCCGCGGCGTGATCCTCACCGGCGCCGGCTCCAGGGCGTTCGTCGCGGGCGCCGACATCGCCGAGGTCGGAGGCCAGACGCCCATGGAAGGCCAGGCCCGCGCCCTCACCGGCCAGCGGATGATGCGGCGCCTCGAGCGCTGTGGAAAGCCGGTGGTGGCGGCGGTGAACGGCTTCGCCCTCGGGGGCGGCTGCGAGCTGGCCATGGCGTGCCATCTCCGGGTGGCGAGCGAGTCGGCGAGCTTCGGCCAGCCGGAAGTGAAGCTCGGGCTCGCGCCCGGGTACGGCGGTACGGTCCGGCTGCCGCGCCTGGTGGGCCGGGGCCGGGCGCTCGAGCTGCTCCTCACGGGGGCCATGATCGACGCTCAGGAGGCGTGGCGGATCGGACTGGTGAACCGGGTCGTGCCGGCGGACCGCCTCCTCGACGAAGCGGAGCAGCTCCTCCGCCGCATCCTGGACAACGGCCCCCTCGCCGTCCGCGCGTGCCTCGAGCTGGTGGATGCGGGCCTCGGCATGAGCATGGACGAAGCGCTCGGCCAGGAAGCCGTCTGGTTCGGGCTCCTGAGCGCAAGCGCCGACATGCGTGAGGGCACCCGGGCGTTTCTGGAGAAGCGGAAGGCCACCTTTACCGGGTCATGAGCCTGCAATTTCACCCCCGATCCGGCTATTTTTCCATGGTTCCGATGCGGGCTATCTGGTTGGGAGCAATCGCCGTACTGGCCGGCTGCGGCGAGCGCGAGCGGCTGACGTTCCCCACCGAAAATCCGGGAGGCGGCTCCGGCCCGATCACCGAGATTTTTCAGCCGGACGCCGCCGACACGGTCGTGGCTGGCGGCGATCCGCTGCTGATTCAGGGCCGGTCCCGCGATCCGGACGGTGTGCACATGATCTTCTTCGAGATCGGCGGCGTCAACGAAGCGTTCGCGCCGCTCGACGGCGGCGGGGCGGACGAGGTGAGCTTCGGGCTGCAGCTCTCGACCGCCGAGCACAGCGGTGACACCGCCTTCGTCCGGATCTACGCCGTCGACGTGCTGGGCGATACCGGCCACGCCGCCTTCCGGCAGATTCGCATTCGATAGTGCGGCTGTGCCGTCTGGCGGTTCGAGGTTTTCGCAATCTGGCGGACTTCGACCGTGAGCTCCCGGCCGCCGGGGTCGCCCTCCTCGGTGCCAACGCGCAGGGAAAGACCAGCCTGCTCGAGGCGGTCTACTACCCGGTGCTCTTCCGCTCCTTTCGCGGGGCCCCGGACCAGGAAGTAGCCCGGTTTGGCGGCCCGGGATTCCAGGTGGAGGCACGGCTGGAGGGCGGAGCCGTGCAGGAGGTCGGCGCCACCTGGGCGGCCGCGGGGCGCCGGAAGCGCGTCGTGGTGGACGGGCGGGAGCCCCAACGGGTGGCCGAGGCCGTGGGCGGGTGGCTGGCCGTCTCGTTCCTGCCGGACGATGTCGGGCTGGCTACGGGCGCCGCGGCGGCGCGGCGTGGGTACCTCGACCGGCTGCTCTCCCTGACCGACCGCCGCTATCTGAGCGCCCTGGCTCGCTACCGCGCCGCGCTGGCGCAGCGGAACAGCGCGCTCCGGCAGGGCCGGCCCGATCTGGCGCAGGCCTTCGACGCGCCGCTCGCCACGGCCGGCGCCGAGATCGTCGGCAAGCGGGCCGCATGGGCCGCCCGCGCGGCCGACCGGTTCGCGGCCGAGCTGGAATGTCTCGGCGAAGGCGCGGGGACGCGCCTTCACTACCGGGGCGGCGAGGCACTCGCCGAACGAAGCGCGTGGACCGCGGCACTCAGGGCGGCGCTTCCCCGCGATCGGGCCCGCGGCACCACGACCATCGGCCCCCACCGCGACGACCTGGTGCTGGAAGTCGGGGGGAAGGCGCTCCGCGAGTTCGGCTCCAACGGCCAGCAGCGCGGCGCGGCCGTGGCGCTCAAGCTGATAGAGCTGGCCGGGCTGCGCGACGCACGGGGCACCGAGCCCGCGCTGCTCCTCGACGACGTCTTCGCGGCATTCGACCGCGAGCGCCAGCGGCGCCTTGCCCACCGCCTGCTGGACACGCCCGAGCGCCAGGTCTTCCTGACGGCGCCGAGGCCGGATGAGCTCCCGCCGGGGCTGGCGATGCCGGTCTGGCGGGTCGAAGCCGGAAAGGTGATTCCGTGACTGAGCGGCGCCCTCCCGCCACGCTGGCCGACGCGCTCGCGAGCTACCTCAGGCAGTCGGGGTTCTCCAAGCGCCTGCAGCAGGCGGGAATCATCGAGCAATGGGCGGAGCTGGTCGGCCCGCAGATCGCGGCCGTGACCGCCCCCGAGTCGGTCACCCCCGACGGGGTGCTCCGGGTCCGCGTCGCCACGGCGGCGTGGGCCAACGAATTGAGTCTCATGACGCCCAGGATCATCGGCCGCCTGAACGCGGGCCGAACCGGACGGGTGAAGGAAATCCGCTGGATGCCCGCTGCCGGCCCCAGCCCTAAATGACGGAGCCTATGGCCAAGACCGAAGCCGCTGCCCTCGACGGCACGCCGCAGTACAAAGCCGATTCCATCCAGGTCCTCAAGGGCCTGGAGGCCGTGCGCAAGCGTCCCGGGATGTACATCGGGTCGACCAGCGAGAACGGGCTGCATCACCTGGTATACGAGGTGGTGGACAACTCGATCGACGAGGCGCTGGCCGGCCACTGCGACACGATCAACGTCACCATTCACCCCGACAACTCGATCACGGTGCAGGACAACGGCCGCGGGATTCCCGTGGACATGCACCCGACCGAGCGGATGCCGGCCGTCGAGGTGGCGCTGACGGTGCTGCACGCGGGCGGCAAATTCGACAAGAGCAGCTACAAGGTGTCCGGCGGCCTGCACGGCGTCGGCGTCTCCGTGGTCAATGCGCTGTCGGAGCGGCTCGAGGTGGTGGTGGACCGCTACGGGAGCCGCCACCGGATGGCGTTCGTCCGGGGGAAGACGGTCAAGAAGCTCGAGGTGCTGGGCAAGGCCCGGGGCACCGGAACGACCGTCCGCTTCAAGCCCGATCCGGAGATCTTCACGGTGCTCGAGTTCAACTACTCGACTCTGGCGGATCGTCTTCGGCAGCTCGCGTTCCTGAACAAGGGGATCACGATCACCCTCAAGGACGAGCGCGAAGACCGGAAGAAACAGGAGACCTTCCTCGCCAAGGGCGGGCTGATCGAGTTCGTGCAGTGGCTCAACCGGAACAAGAAGCCGCTCCACGCCAAGCCGATCGCGCTCACCGCGACCAAGGACGAGGTGGAGGTGGACCTGGCCCTGCAGTACGAGGACGGATACAACGAGAACACGTTCACCTTCGTGAACAACATCAACACCCACGAGGGCGGCACCCATCTCACCGGCTTCAAGAGCGCCCTCACCCGGACGATCAACGACGTCGCCAAGCGCCGGGACTTCCTCAAGAAGGAGGATTTCACGCTCTCGGGCGAGGACATCCGGGAGGGCCTCACCTGCGTGCTGCACGTGAAGGTGAAGGAGCCGCAGTTCGAGGGCCAGACCAAGACCAAGCTGGGCAACTCGGAGGTCGAGGGCATCGTCAAGGCCGTGGTCAACGAGCACCTCGGCAATTATCTGGAGGAGCACCCGCCGGTCGCGCGCAACATCATCGAGAAGGCGGTGAGCGCGGCTCGTGCCCGCGAGGCCGCGCGCAAGGCGCGCGACTTGGTGCGGAAGAAGTCCGGCCTGGAGAACGCGGTCCTTCCGGGCAAGCTGGCCGACTGCTCCCTCGACGACCCGGCCCACACCGAGATCTATCTCGTCGAGGGCGACTCGGCCGGCGGCAGCGCCAAGCAGGGCCGGAACCGCTCGTTCCAGGCCATCCTGCCGCTGCGGGGGAAGATCCTCAACGTCGAGAAGGCGCGGATCGACAAGATCCTCAGCAACGAGGAAATCCGGGCCATGATCACGGCGGTGGGCACCGGCGTCCGCGAGGACTTCAAGCTCGACGACGCGCGCTACCACAAGATCATCCTGATGACCGACGCCGACGTGGACGGCGCCCATATCCGGACGCTGCTCCTCACCTTCTTCTTCCGGCAGATGCAGGAGCTGATCGAGGCGGGCTACGTCTACATCGCGCAGCCGCCGCTCTACCGGGTGGCCAAGGCCAAGGAAGAGTTCTACGCCTACACCGAGGCCGAGCGCGACGAGTACACCAAACGGCTGACCAACGGCGACGGCCGGGGCAGCATCAACATCCAGCGCTACAAGGGCCTGGGCGAGATGAACCCGGACCAGCTCTGGCGCACCACCATGGATCCGGCCACCCGCACCATTCTCCGGGTCACGATGGAGGACGCGGTCGAGGCGTCCAAGCTGTTCGACGAGCTCATGGGCGACGAGGTCGAGCCGCGGCGGCAGTTCATCGAGCGGAACGCGAAGTACGTGAGCAATCTGGACGTGTAGGCGGCCGGGACGGGTTGGAGCGTGGGGCCGCGGGGGAACCCGCGGCCCTTGTCGCGTCCGCCCGGATCAGCTCCCGCGGCAGCTTCGGCTGCTTCGGTTTTCGGCCTTGTTGCGGAGGTAGCTCATCGCATCGCGGATGCCGCTGTTGTTCAGATAGCTGGAGTTATACTGCCAACTGATGAACGCACAGGGATAGGAGCTGCTCAGCAGCGTCGAGCCCCAGTTCCTGACCTCAGTGGCGCTCATCTGCGTGCCGTTGGGGTTCCCGCCCTTGATCACGTTCATGCCGACTACGAGCTGCAGGCCCCGCTTCTGGGCATCGGACACCTGCTTGCGGATGTAGCTGCCGACGTCACCGCGCCGGTAGAGATACTGAGCCCACGCGGCATCCACGTACCGCGGATTGAAGCCGAAATAGCCGGGCTCGGTGCGCACGATGGTCACCAGGCCAGGCCACAGCTGCTTGCTGTAGCGCCCCATCTCGTCCACCGTGGATGCCGAGACCGGCCGGCCATTCCAGTTGGCCGGATCGTTCGGCTCGTCGATCAGGTAATGACCGACGATGGTGCCGTCCTTCACGTAGGAGCTGAAGTCCACGCTCCTGAACCGGCTGACCCGCTGCTTCCACTTGTCCAGGCTGAAGTGCCCGCTGCCGTCCTTGTAGTGGCGTTCGTTGCCGGCGAACATGAGCACGACTTTGCCGCCGCGGGCCTTGATGGCGGCGAGCTCGCTCCGGAGCGAGCCCGGCCAGATGTTGCGCAGCGCGCCGTTGTAGCGCGAGCCGAACCAGCTCGTCGGCAGCGCGGAGGTCCCGAACGGGATCCCGCCCGCGAACGAGGCCGAGGCAAGCGACACTCCGTCCGCGGGCGCGAGAGCCAGGGACTCGGCGGCCTCCCCGTCCGCGAGCGCGGCCGGGTCGGTGCTGGCGACATCGGGGGCGACAGAATTGGTGCCGTCGCACGCGCCCAGCGTGGTCACGACGGCGGCAAACAGTGCGGCGCGGATGCGGAGCATCCAGGACGACGTCTCGATGGTGTAGAACATGGGCGAGCGTTCCTCTCTCCGTCACGTGGTGTGGGAGGTACACAGTCGGTGCGGCAGGCGGAGAGCCATCGCTTGGCACGGCCAACGCGGCGGCTCGGCGTGTGTTCCTGACGCGGTGGGCCCAGGCAGGTGTGTGCCCGACCCTATGGATGTGTGTTGAGGTGCAGGTCCGCTGAGACTAGGGGGCTAGTCAAACAGGGCGCGAAGGAATGAGCACCGAGGTGGCGTCATCTCGTTTCCTCTGTGGCTCGCGCCGCTGACAGAATCGTGACTCCTGTCGCGGAAGTCAAGGGCCGGGGCGGTTCGGATGTCCGGGTCCGAGAATCGAACGGCCGCGCAGGACCTGAAGCGGCTGCCGGTCGACACAGGCTGACCCGATCGCGAGCAGACGCGGTTCAGGCGAGTGGTTGAGAAACAGGGCGGACACGCTGTGGAGCTGAGAGCAGTCGCCCGCGCCGGGGGCGGCCAGTACGACGGCGACGGTATCGCCGCGGCGCTCGCCCGCGACCCCGCTCAGGCCGGCCGCCCAGGCGGAGACGAGGGCGTGCCGTTGGGTCACCGCCCGCCGCACCCAGGCGGGCGGCTGGCCCGAGGCCGATCGCCGCGCGAGCATGGCGGAATCGCCCCGTATGCCCGCGGCCAGATAGGCTCGCACGGCATCGGCATAACTGTGCCAGGGGTCGGGCACCGAGTACCAGCGTGAGCTCCAGACGGCCAGCGCCAGGACGAGCGCGGCGCCGATCACGAGCGGGAGCGATCGTTCGGACTTCATCATGACCTCCGGCTGCGGATCGATTCCATCCCGCGCATCCTACAATTTGACCGGCGGCCGAGGCCTCGCCGCGCCCGGGCCCCAGTCGTCGCCCTCGAAGCCGTCCTCCGGGTGCCGGCCCGCCTCCAGCTCCCGCACCTCGCGCTCGGCCGCCTCCAGCTCTTCCCGGTCGATGCCATCGTGGCCCACCAGCCTCGGGCCGGGATGCCTGGGCCGCCGGAGAAACCAGATCACGAGCGCGGCGAGCGCCGCACCCGCTACGAGCAGTGTGGCCACCGGCCCGGTCACGTACGGCATCAGTCGGCCCCGGAGAACGGTTCCACGCCGCGCGCGGTGATCCGGTGGGAAATGAGCGGCGTGAGCTCTCCGCGCTCGCCGATCGTCACCGCCTCGCCCAGCGCCGACATGCCGAGCGCGACGCCGGCCGCGTCTCGCGCGAACACCGAGGCGATCGGCTCGCCAGCGCGCACCACATCACCGGGCTTCACGGTGATCACGAAGCCGACGGTCGGGTCGACCGCGTCATCCACGGCGGCGCGGCCGCCGCCGAGTTCCACGATCGCGCGCCCGATCCGCCTCGGCTCGACTCGTTCCACCACGCCGCTTCGGTCCGCCCGATAGACCTCCACCGCCCGAGCCTGCGGAAGGACGGCGGGATCGTCCACCAGCGCCGGATTGCCGCCCTGCGCCTCGATGACGTGGGCGAACGTCTCGAGCGCACGGCCCGACGCGACCGACTCTTCCAGCTCCCGCCGTGCCGCCGGCCCGTCGGGCGCGGCGCCCACCAGCACCAGCATCTCGGCGGCCAGCGCGTAGGTTACCTCCATGAGATCCGCCGGGCCGCGACCGTGGAGGCCTTCGATCGCTTCCTCGACTTCCAGCGCGTTGCCGCACGCCCGGCCCAGCGGCCGGTCCATTGCCGTGAGGAGCGCCACCGTAGGGCAGCCGCGCGCCTCGCCCAGGCCGATCATCGTCCGGGCGAGCTCGACGGCCAGCGCCGCGTCCGTCAGGAAGGCACCGCTTCCGGTCTTCACGTCGAGTACCAGCCCATTGAGCCCTTCGGCCAGCTTCTTCGACATGATGCTCGCCGCGATGAGCGGGAGGGACTCGACCGTCCCGGTCACGTCCCGGAGCGCGTACAATCGCCGGTCGGCCGGCGCGATCTCCGGCGTCTGCCCCAGCATGGCGCACCCCAGCCGGTCGATCTGGGCGCGCGCCTGGTCCAGCGAGAGATCGGTGCGGAAGCCCGGGATGGATTCGAGCTTGTCGAGCGTGCCTCCGGTGTGCCCGAGGCCGCGGCCGGACATCATCGGCACGGCAACGCCGCAGCTCGCCACCATGGGAGCGAGCAGGAGCGAGACCTTGTCACCCACACCGCCCGTCGAGTGCTTGTCGGCCACGGGCACCGGGTGCCCGTCGAACCGGAGCCGGTCGCCCGAGGCGATCATGGCGTCGGTCAGCTCGGCCAGCTCGGCCGGCCCGAGCCCGCGAAAGTAGACCGCCATCAGGAGCGCGGACATCTGGTAGTCCGGCACCCGACCAGCCATGTATTCCGCGATGAGCGACCTCCACTGTTCCGGGGCCAGCGCTCGGCCGTCGCGCTTGTGCTCGATGAGCGGCGGAATCACCATTCGGGATCACCCTTCGTCCGGGAGCACGATCTGCCCACGTTCCGCCTGGCCCTCTTCATATGTCTGGTGCTGCTGGCCCCCCGGCCCCTCGCCGGCCAGGATGCCCACGACCACGTGGCCCTCGGCACGGCCGCGATGCAGGTGCATGATCTCCCCACCGCGCTGGCGCACTACGAGGCGGCGCTCGCCCTCGACTCGGCCTCCTACGAGGCCAACTGGCGCGCCGCGCTCGCGCTGCTCGACGAGGGCGAGCAGCTCGCCGAGAGCGGCAAGAGTCCGTCACGGGACTCGCTGTACGCTCGGGCGGAGCGGCTGGCGCGGCGCGCCGTGGCGGCGGATTCCATGGGCGCGGAGGGCCACTTCGCGCTGGCGGCCGCGGCGGGACGCGTCGCGCTCACCCTGGGAAAGAAGCAGCGGATCCAGCGGGCCAGGCTCATCCGGGACGAGGCGCAGCGTGCCCTCGCGCTCGACCCGCGCAACGACGGAGCCTGGCACATCCTGGGACGCTGGAACGCGGAGATCATGCGCCTGTCGGGCTTGAGCCGGTTCTTCGCGAAGCGATTCCTCGGCGCCGGGATCTTCGGTCAGGCCTCGTGGGCCGCGGCGGTGTCCGACATGCAGCAGGCGGCGGCCCTCGATCCGGGGCGACTGTACCATCGGCTGGAACTGGCCGAGATCTACGTCGACCGCAAGCGGTACGACGATGCGCGCGCCGAGCTGGCCCAATTGGCGGCGCTCCCCGACCGGGAGATCCTCGACAGCGTCTACCGGCGGGAGGGGGAGCAACTGGCGGCGAAGATCGCGAACAAGCGGTAGGCCGCCCTCCTCGTCAGATGACGTCCCGCGCCCGCTCCGCCGCCCGTTCGAGCCCCTCCTCGAGCCGCCGCTTGCGCCGCGCGAGGTCCCGGCGGGTGCGGGAGCCGGCCCGCTCGAGGCCTTCGGCCGTCTCCTCGCGGAGTTGCTGTAACCGTCGGCGGAGCCGGCGCCGCGTCTTGTTGCCGCGCTCGGGCGCGAACATCAGCGCGATCCCGGCGCCCAGAAACGCGCCGAAGACGACGCCCGCGGCGAACGCGCCCATCCCTCGGGACGCGTCCGCCTCGTCCACCAGCTCCGTTCCCTTGCTCTCGTCCTCGGCCATGCGCTCCTCCCGTGACCCTGGATGCTTTCGACTCCCTGCAACCTACCCCTATCCGGGAAAGCGTCAACCATCGTGACACCATAGACTTTTGACAGAGGCACTGCACATTCCTTCAGGTGTTTTCGGGCCGGGGGGACCGCCTTATACTGGTGCAGGCGGCCCCCCGCGGGACAAGGTCCGCCGGCCCCTCTACCCAGGACGCATCATGAGTTCGGCTGCCATGGCGACGGACGACGTCGAGCGGCTCCAGGCCCGTCTGAGCGCGCTGGAGGGGGAGCGCAAGCACCTCCTCGCGATCATCGAGATCCTGCAGGACATCGGCGGCTCGCTCCATTTCGCCGAAGTCGTCCAGTCGGTCACGCTGCGCCTCGGGGAGACGTTCGGCCTCGACCGCTGCTCCATCTTCCTGGCCGAGCGAGGCGGCGGCAGCGTGCGCCTGGTGGCCAGCTACGAGGATCCAGGTATCCGGAACTACGTGGTGGACCTCGACCGCTACCCCGAGCTCCGGCGCGCGCTCCAGACGGGCGAAACCGTGTTCATCGCCGACGCGGCCACCGACCCCTCCCTCGGCCCCGCGCGCTGGGCGCTGGCCGCCCGGAAGGTCAAGGCCATCACCGTCATCCCGATCTCCTGGCGAGGCACGGCCATCGGCGCCATCTTCCTGCGCACCTTCCGCGATGGCCCGAGCTTTTCCGCGGCCGATCTTCAGTTCTGCCAGGTCGTGGCCAATCTTACCGCCAAGGCACTCCGCAACGCGCACCGGTTCGAGCGGCTGCGGCAGCGGAAGGGTGAGGACGAGGAGGCGCGCCGGCGCGAGCAGGAGCAGGGCGCGCTCATCGGCTTCCTCCGGCGCCTGCTCGCCGCGTACCCGGAGGCGTCGCCGGACGAGCCCGGGCTGGCCGAGGGCGTCTCGCCCGAGATCGAGCGCCTCGTCGGCGTGGCCCGGGCCGTCCTGAGCCAAGAGTCCACCGCGCGGTGACCGACGGCGCAGCCGAGCGGGCCGCGTGGCTGCGCGAGCAGATCGATCGGGCCAATCACGCCTACTACGTGCTCGACGCGCCGGAGATCTCCGACGCCGAGTACGACCGGCTGTTCCGCGAGCTCCAGCAGCTCGAGGCCGCCCATCCCGTGCTGCGCTCTACGGACAGCCCCACCCAGCGCGTCGGGGCTCCCGTCGCCAGCGCGCTCGCGAAGGTGGCCCATCTCCGCCCCATGATCTCGCTGGGCAACGCCTTCACACCGGAGGAGCTCACGGCCTGGGAGGAACGCAACGCGCGCATCCTCCCCGAGGTGAGAACCGCCGGCTACACCACCGAGATCAAGATCGACGGGGCGGCCGTGAGCCTCACCTACGAGCGCGGCCGCCTCACGGCCGGTGCCACCCGCGGCAACGGCATCATCGGCGAGGACATCACCGCCAACCTGCGCACCATCGCGGACGTGCCGCTGGCCCTCAAGCGCGACGGCTGGCCTCGGCTGATGGAAATCCGGGGCGAGGTCTACCTCCCGTACGCCGGGTTTACCCGGGTCAACCAGGGACGTGAGCGGGATGGCGAACCGCTCTTCGCCAACCCGCGGAACGCCGCCGCGGGCGGCCTCCGCCAGCTCGATCCCAACATCACCCGCCGCCGCCGGCTGCGGATGTTCGCGTTCGCGGTCGAGCCCATCGAGGGGCGGCTCGGCGCGCGGACGCACTGGGAGCTGCTGGACCTGCTGGCCGGCTGGGGCTTCCAGGTCGAATCCCACCGTGAGCGCTTCGGCACGCTGGCCGAGGTGCAGGCGGCGATCACGAGCTACGAGGAACTGATCCCGCGGCTGCCATTCCAGGCCGACGGCGTAGTGGTGAAGGTGGACCGCCTCGAGCTGCACGGCGAGCTGGGCAGCGTGGGCGGGCGTGAGCCCCGCTGGGCGATCGCCCGCAAGTTCGCGCCCGAGGTGGCGGTGACCCGGGTGGAGGACATCCGGATCAACGTCGGACGCACCGGGGCGCTCAATCCCTGGGCGGTCCTCACCCCGGTCGAGATCTCGGGAGTGACGGTCAGCGCCGCCACGCTGCACAACGAGGAGCTGATCGCGCAGAAGGACATCCGCATCGGCGACCAGGTGGAGATCATCCGCGCCGGCGAAGTGATCCCCCAGGTCGTGCGCCCGCTGCCCGACAAGCGCACGGGCCAGGAGCGCGAGTTCCGGATGCCCGACCGCTGCCCCGCCTGCGACACGCCGGTCGAGCGTCCCGCCGGCGAGGCCATGCGCTACTGCCCCAATGTCTCGTGTCCGGGACGGGTGCTGGAGGGGATCGTGCACTACGCCTCGGGCGACGCGATGGACATCCGCGGACTGGGCTACGAGCGCGTGCGGCAGTTCCTCGAGGCCGGGCTCATCACCGACGTGGCCGACCTGTACGAGCTCACGCCGGAGCGACTGGTCCAGCTCGACCGGTTCGCCGCGCAGTCGGCCGGGCAGCTCGTCGCCGCGATCGAAGCGTCGAAGGCCCGGCCGCTCTCGTCGCTGCTCTTCGGCCTGGGCATCCGGCACGTCGGGAAGACGGTGGCGCAACTGCTCGCCCGCCGCTTCGGCACCATGCGGGCGCTGATGCACGCCACCGAGGAGGACATCAGCGACGTGCCCGGCATCGGCCCCGCGATCGCGGAAGCGGCGGCGGCTTTCTTCGCGGAGCCGCGCAACCACGAGCTCATCCGCCGGCTCGAGCGCGCGGGCCTCACCTTCAGCGAACCGCGCGCGGCCGCGGCGGACGGCGTCCTCAAGGGCAGGAGCTACGTGCTCACCGGCACGCTGCCGACGCTCTCCCGGAGCCAGGCCACAGAACTGATCGAAGCCGCGGGCGGTCGGGTGACGGGCAGCGTGAGCCGGAAGACCGACGCCGTCGTCGCCGGCGCCGATGCCGGCGGGAAGCTCGAGAAGGCGCGGGCCTGCGAGGTGGAGATCATCGACGAGGCGGAGCTCTTGCGTCGCCTCGGCCGCACGACCTAAGTTCGAGCACCCGACCCCTCACTTCGACTCACGGTCGCATGAGCCTCCAACCGACGTCACCTTCGCGCCCCGGCCTCCGCCTCGGGCGACGGGTCATTCACCAGCTCCGCGCGGCGCTCGAGCGCGATACCGGCCTCCAGGCCGCCTCCTATCTGCAGGAGGCGGGGTTCGCCGGCGGCGAGGAGCTCTACGCGGAGTTCGCCGGCTGGCTTCGGGCGAGCCGCGGCGTGGAGCAGCCGCCTGACCTCGATGCGGACTACCTGGGCGCGGCGCTATCGGAGTTCTTCGCGGAATCGGGCTGGGGCGCGCTCACCGCGCAAGCACTGGGGCCGGCGGTCCTGGCGCTCGATGCGGCGGAGTGGGCGGAGGCGGTGGACGAGGGCCAGGGCGAGTTCCCGTCGTGCCATCTCACCTGCGGGCTCCTGGCGGACTTCTTCGGGCGGCTCTCGGAGGGGCTGGTGGCCGTGATGGAGGTGGAGTGCCGCTCGCGCGGAGACGCCCGCTGCCGGTTTCTGGCGGGCGCTCCCGAGACGCTCAGCACGCTGTATGAGCGGATGGCGCAGGGCTCGAGCTACGCCGGCGCGCTCGGCCTCAGCTCTGGGTCTTCAGCAGGCTGACCTCGCCGGAACCGGTCTCGATCTCGATCGTCCCCTTCCCATCGCCGATCGACCCGGACACGTGATCCCGGCCGCGCCGGGTAACCTGCAGCGGAAAATCGGTGTCGATGTCGCCACTGGAGGTCTCGATCTCCACCGTGGCGCCGAGCGACGCGGGGGCGCGGATGGCGATGTCCCCCGAGCCGGTCTGAACCTCGAGCGAGGTGACGTCTCGGCGCAGCTCGGCCGTGATGCCGCCGCTGCCGGCCTCGAGCGACAGCTCCGGCGCAGCGACGCCGGTCAGCCGGATGTCGCCCGATCCGGTCTCCACCGTCAGGCCCGTGCTTTCCAGGTCGGTGGCCGTGACGTCGCCCGACCCCGTCTCGATGGAGAGCGGCCCGCCGCGAAGGCGTGACAGGTCCACCGAGCCGGAGCCGGTATCGACGTTGAGCTCGCCCGTGGCCTCGGACACCTGCACGGACCCCGAGCCGACCTCGATGCTCAGCGCGCCCCTCGTTCCGGTGGCGGTCACCGGCGCGCTGCTGGCGTCCACACGCAGCTCGCCGTCCACATTCCCGACGGTCACCGCGCCGACGGCCAGGAACACCGCCACCCGCTGCCCACGCGGCACGCGCACGAGCAGATCGGCCCCGGCGGCGAGCCCCGGCCCTTCGCTGCTGATGGTGACGCGCCGGCCCTCCGCTTCCCCGTGCCGGCCGTGGCGCTCATGCCGGTCATCCTCGTCGTCGTCGAAACTGCCGAACGTGCCGTCCTCGCGGACGCGAAGCTGGGTCGACGATTGCTCCCCGCCCGCGGCATAGCGGATCGCGTCGGACGGGTAGATGACTCTGAGGGTGGAGCGCCCGTCGATCTCGCCCTGCGCCACCGTCAGGCGCGCCGCGTCGGCGCCCGTGCGGGTCATCTCGACGGTGAGGGCGCCGTTGCCGGGCTCGACCCGGAGCTTGCCGGCCAGGTTGTAGACGGCGGCGTCGCCTTCCGCCAGGCTGTAGCGCTCGGGCTGCTGGGCGTGCGACAGCGCGGGCAGGAGAAACATCACGAGGCAGGACAGAATCGGGGTCCGCGGCATCAGGGCGCTCCGGTGGAGAGGACCCCCGTTCGACAGGCGGTGGGCCGCCAGGGTTGCAGCGGCGCTAGAGCCGGGCGGCGTACTCGGGCCGCAGCACCAGCTCGCCGCCCTGAATGATCTCGCGGTCCCACGGCAGAATGATGAAGCTGTCGGTCTCGAACGCGTGGTAGTCCGGCGCGTACTCGCCCGTCTTGAACGAGACGGCGCTGCGCACCTCCGCGGGGCCGAGCGCGCGGACTTCGCTCAGGGCAAGCTTCATGGTCGAGCCGGTATCGCAGGTTTCGTCGACCAGGAGGATCCGGCGCCCGCGGATCGTCTGCGGCGGGCCCGAGACGAGCACGGGAGCGGCACCCTCCGCCCGGCGCGTCACGGTCATCGAGCTGAACTCGCTTTGCAGGATGGACGCCACCACCACGCCGGGAATCACGCCGGCCTTGGCGATCCCGAGCACGATCTCGGGCTGATAGTCGCGGGCCACGCGGAGCGCCAGGGCGCGGCAGATCTCGCCGAAGAACGGCCAGTCCACCTCGAGCACTCCCCGTGGCCCGCTGGGTGCGGAGCGACGCATAGTACCTGCCTCCCCGATCGAGTTCCCACCAAGCTACGCGCGCGCGGTCGCGCCAGCAACCGGCCGCCCGCGTTGCGGCGGTTTAGGTCGCCAAGTATCTTTTCCGAAGTCCAAAACGTTGTCCCCGTTTGACTTTGCCCGGAGATCCCCCTCCCGCCATGAGCTTCTGGAATCGCCTGTTCAGCAAAGAGCATCGCGAGACGCTCAGCCCGCAGCGGCTCGATTACCTGAACGAGGGGCTCGCGCTGGAGCGGCAGGGGGACTTCGAGGCCGCGCTTACCTCCTACCGGCTGGCGTTCCGGGACAATCCGACCGATTCCCGGATCCTGCTCAACATGGCCATCGCCTTCACCAAGACGGGCCAGCCGGAGGAGGCGATCCGCCACTACAAGCGCGCCTTGGAGCTCGACCCGAGCCTCGGGGGCGCGCACTACGGCGTGGCGTTCCTCCTGCTGAAGCGGGGCGACTCGCAGCAGGCAGCCGAGCACCTGCGGGCCTTTCTCGCCCGGCCGCCCAAGGGTCCGGATGCCGAGCGCTGGGTGCGCCACGCGGAGAGCGCCCTGCGCGACATCGCGAGCAGCCCGGCTCCGGAGACGACGTGAGCCGACGCCTGGCGCTGTTGCTCCTCGGCGCCCTCGCCGGGTGCAGCGGGCTGCAGGAGACCGAAGCCGGCGTGGTGCAGCTCGACGTGACCGTGCCGGGCCCGGACAGCGTGGAAGTGGGCGAATCGATCCAGCTCTCCGCCAAGCCGCTCGACAAGAACGGCGACAGCGTGGGCACGCCGGTCACCTGGCTCTCCGCCGACGCCACCGCCACGATCGACGCCGCCGGGGTGCTGACCGGCGTCACGCCCGGCAGCGCGCGGGTGCAGGCGAGCGTCGGCTCGCTCAGCTCCGAGTTGATCACCTTCACGGTCGCGGCCCCGGCCGACACCCTCGTCCTGCCGGGCGACTCGGTTCTCACCGTGCCCGCCGGCACGGGAAGCTCCGGCGACATGGTCACCCGGCTCGACAGCTTCAACCCGCCGGGTGCGCTCCCCGGGCGGCGGGTGATCTACGCCATCACCTCACCCGATCCGGCAGTGGCCCCGCCGGCTGTCGTGTTCAACACGGGCGCGGTCGCGGACACGGTCACGACCGGCGCCGACGGCACCGCCGCGGCCGTGCTGGCCGTCATCGGCGCGCCGCCGGACACGGTGATTGTCGAAGCGCGAGCCACCCGGACCCGCGGGGCTGTGGTGCCGGGCTCGGGGCAGCGATTCATCGTCCTGTTCCAGCACTAGGGGGCCGCCACGCCCAGCACACTCACCGAGCTCTACTTCCAGACCCTCGAGGCGCATGGGAACCGGCCGGTGGCCACGCGCATCCGGCGGGAAGCTCGCTGGAGCGAGCTGAGCTACGCCGAGCTCGCCGAGCGGGTGCAGGCGATGAGCGTGGGTCTCCGGGAACTCGGGATCCGGGACGGTGACCGCGTCGCCATCCTGAGCGAGAACCGGCCGGAGTGGGCGATCGCCGACTACGCCTGCCTCACCGCCCGCTTTACCGACGTCCCGATCTACCCTACCCTGCCCGCCCGGCAGATCGAATACATTCTGCGCGACTCCGGCGCCGTCGCGCTGGTGGTCTCCTCGGCGGCCCAGCTCGAGAAGGCGCTCGCCATCCGCGAGCGGCTCCCCGGGCTCCGGCACATCGTGACCCTCGACGCTGTGGGCGCCGGGCAGGAGGGGGTTCTCGGACTCGATGAGCTGCTCCGCTGCGGGCGAGCCGCCATCCCCCACCACCCCGAGTGGCGTACACACGCGCTGGCCACCTCCCCGAGCGACCTGGCCACGCTGATCTACACCTCCGGCACCACCGGCGAGCCCAAGGGCGTGATGCTCACCCACGGCAACATCGCCTCGAACGTCACCACCTGCTGCCGGCTGTTCACCTTCGGCGACCGGGACGAATGTTTGTCGTTCCTGCCGCTCTCGCACATCTTCGAGCGGATGTTCGGCCATTATTCGATGTTCCACGCGGGTGTCGTGATCAACTACGCGGGCGGCATCGATACGGTGGCGGCGGACATGCAGGAATGCCGGCCCACGCTGATGGCCGCCGTGCCCCGACTGTACGAGAAGATCTACGCCCGGGTGCTGGACAGCGTGCGCGCGGGCTCCGCGCCACGTCGGCGCATGTTCGCCTGGGCGCGCCGGGTGGGCGAGGAGTGGGCCGACCGCACGCTGGCGCGGGCGCCGATCCCCCCGTCGCTCCTGCTGGCGCGCCATGTGGCCGACCGCCTCGTCTTCGCCCGCCTGCGGGCGCGCACCGGCGGCCGGATCCGGTTCTTCATTTCGGGCGGCGCCCCGCTCTCGGCGGAGATCGCGCGCTTCTTCTACGCGGCGGGTATGCCGATCCTCGAGGGCTACGGATTGACCGAGACCTCGCCGGTCATCGCGGTCAACACCCACCGGCATACGAAGCTCGGGACCGTCGGGCTCCCGATTCCGGGCGTCGAGGTGCGGATCGCGGACGACGGCGAGATCGTGACCCGCGGCCCGAACGTCATGCGCGGCTACTACGGCAAGCCCGCGGCGACGGCCGAAGCGCTCGATCCCGACGGCTGGTTCCACACCGGCGACATCGGGCTGATCGACGCCGAGGGATATCTCCGCATCACCGACCGGAAGAAGGACCTCATCGTGACGGCGGGCGGGAAGAACATCGCGCCGCAGCCGATCGAGAACCTCGCCAAGGGCAGCAAGTACGTGTCCAATGTCGTGATGGTGGGCGACCGGCGGCCCTTTCCCATCATGCTCGTGGTTCCCAACCCCGAGCCGCTCCGGGCGTGGGCCTCGCGCCGCGGGCTGCCGGCCGATGATCTCGAGCGCATGGTGAGCGTCCCGGACGTGCACCTCAAGGTCGAGCGCGAGGTTCGAAAGATGCTCCGCGACCTGGCCCAGTTCGAGATGCCGAAGAAGTTCCTGCTGCTGCCGCGGGATTTCAGCGTGGAAGGTGGCGAGCTGACCCCGACGCTCAAGGTGCGCCGCCGGGTCGTGGAGGAGCGGCACCGGGCCGCGATCGAGGCGCTGTACGCCGAGCCCCACGAGGGGCCGGGAGGGGGATGAACGTGGGCATCGGAATCATCGCGGCCGTGATCATCGGCGTGCTGGGTGCGATCTGGGTAATCGCCTGGCTGCTGAAGCGGCGCCGCCGCTGATCAGCGGCGCGGACTGCCGACCCAGACTCCATCCGCGCTCGCCATGAGTTCGATCAGCTCCGGCGCGGGGGCGATGCCTTCGCCCACCACCCGCAGCCCGGGCAGGACCACTCGCGCGCCCTCACGCACCCAGTGTGGATCCGCGCCGAACGGCTGCCCGAGCACCACGCCGCGCATCGAGCTCGTCTTGAGCGGGAGCCGCCCCGCCCGCACCACGCTGACCCCACCGCCATCCCGCACCTCATTCGGCGGGTTCACCGTCACCAGCGCCACTCCGGGGACCAGTTCGGCGACCTCGCGCCAGGCGGCCGCGGGCGGCCCCACCAGCACCAGATAACCTCCCGGCCCACCGAGACCCACGAGCGAAGTGAGGGCCTCGGCGCTGAGCGCCGTCGCCGCCGAAGGGGAGGCGGGCGCATCGCGCACGTGAAGCACGCCGTCCACGATCGTGAAGCGGCGGTCGCAGACCGGACAGCCCAGCGTGCCGCTCCGCACCCAGCGGCCTTCGACCACGTCGGGGAGGAGCACCAGGAACGCCTCCTCATGCTCCGCCGGACAGCGCAGGTGATCGGTGAGCTCGATGAACATTCAGGGGCGGAAGACGACCCAGGTGAGCTGCCCCGGCTCGACCGTCACCCGGCGATAGACCTTCTTCCCATCGATCTCGGTGCCGGTGACGTAGGTGCCCGCCGGCACGTCACTCACCGCGAAGTGCTCGCCGTAGAGCGGGTGGCCGTGGGCCTTGTCGCCGTAAGTCTCGGCGTACGAGAACGGCGTCTCGATCGGATCCCGCTTGGCCAGGCCGTAGATGCGCGCCTGCGGCACCGGCACGCCGGCGGAATCGAATACCTGCCCCGCCACGATGCCGGTCCCGGGGAGCGGCTCGATCCAGAGCTCCGGATTGACGGTGTACGGGGGAAACCGCTGGAGCGAGTCCACGATGGCGCCGATCGAGTCGGTCGGCGACGCGGCGAGCTCGAGATGGAGATGGTCGTTGGTGGCGCGGCCGGTGTTGCCGACACGCGAGATCACCTGGCCCGTCTTCACCCGGTCGCCCACCTTCACGGCCAGCGACGAGTTGTGATAGTAGATGGAATAGAGCCGGAACCGCTGCCCGCGGGCGGTCACCGTGGTGTCGTGACGGATGGCGACGGTGAGCGCCCCTTCCTCGGCGCGGCCGGCGTAGACCACGCGCCCGCCAAGCGCGGCCATCACGGGCGTCCCGTCGGGGTTGTTGAACTCTACCCCCTGATGCTGCTGGAAGAATCCCCCCATGGTCGAGCCGTAGCGGTACGTCTGGTCGATGTAGGCGTTGTCGCGCCGCGCGATCGGCCGCTGGAGCCAGATCGTGCGCGGCGGCTGGGGGGCTCCAGCCGCCGGCGCGGCGTGCCGGATGCAGGGCAGCGTATCGGTGGCCGGTCGGAGCCCGCACCGCGTGCCCCTGAATTGCTGCCGGCCGATGAGGATGGCGTTGGCCGGCGGAAACGCCGCGGCGGCGATCGGCACCGCCTTCCACCCGGCCTCGGTGTGATAGATCCGCTGGTTCCCTCTGAGGGTGGTGACGTTCCAGCCGCGCCGGTCGGCCGCCAGTCGTCGGACGTACTCGTTCGTCAGGAGCGGAAGCGCGGTATCGGCCGGACCGCGCGCCGGCGGACCCACCGCGTCGCCGATGGCGGTCCAGTGCTCCCCGTCATCGGTGGTGATCTGGAGGCCATCGGCGGTCGCGACCACGGTGGTGTCCCCGCGGGTGACGATCCCGTCGGGAATCACGTACTGCCACTCGGGACCGAGCTGATCATAGGTCCAGTTCCGCCAGCTCTGCCCACCGTCGGTCGAGAGCCCCCAGCCGTTGCCGACCGTGCCGTACCAGATCTCGCTCCGCGGCCCGAACGCGATCGCCTGCACGAAGTCCATCGAGATGGAGCCGGCCGTCGTGTCGTGACGGATCGGCTCCCAGGCCTCCGCGCCCGGGCGGAGCCGATAGATCCCCTGCCCATAGGTGCCCACCCAGAGCGCGCCGCCGTGGTCCCGGGCAACGGTGAGCACGTGGACGCCCCAACCGCTGCTGTCCGGCAGCGCCGGGACGGGAGGCGACGCAGCGGTCTGGGCGGCGGCCGGCCCGGCCATGAGGGCGAGCGCGGCGAACAGTGAATGGTGCAGGAGAGAGGCGGGCATGAGGGTCTCGGCGGAGAAGGAGATCGGTCAGGCGGGGCCGAGCCGGAGCCAATCGATGAGCACGTGCGGCGGCCGGGTGGCGACGAAGAGCACCGCGTCGGCGACGTCGGCGGGCCGGAGCATGTCGGCGCGCCGCGGCAATCCCTCGCGATGGTCGGGGTCGACCGAGTTCCAGATCGCGGTGTCGGTCGGACCAGGTGAGACGAGCGTGAGTCGCACTCCCGTGCTCCGGTACTCCGCGAGCAGCGTCTCGTGCAGGCCGCGAAGCCCGTACTTGCTCGCCGCATAGGCGGCGTTCTCGGGAAACCCCACGTGGTCGGCCACGCTGCCGATGGTGACGTAGCAGCCCTGCCCCGCAGCCCGGAGGATCGGCAGAAAGGCGCGGGCCAGCGTGAACGCGGCCCGCAGGTTGAGGCCCACCTGCGCATCGAAATCGGCGACCGTGGTCTCCTCGAGCGGCCGGAGGAGGAAACCGCCCGCGTTGCTGACCACAATGTCCGGCGCCCCCAGCTCCCGGCGCACCCGGCCAGCCAGCGCCTCCACCTGCCCGGGATCGGTGAGGTCGGCGGGCAGGTCAACGAACCCCTCCGCGGGCGTGAGGGACCGCGCGACCCGCACCACCCGCGCCCCCGCCCGGCGCAGCGCCTCCGCGGTGGCGCCCCCGATGCCGCGCGATGCACCCGTCACCAGCGCCACGCGGCCGTCCAGCGGCGTCACTCGAGCAGCTTCCCCCCGTGGGCCGCGAGCCGGAGGAACTCCGTGCGGGTCCGGGAATCGTCGCGGAAGATCCCCCGCAAGGCGCTCGTCACGGTGCGCGAGTTCTGCTTCTCCACGCCGCGCATCATCATGCAGAAATGCGCGGCCTCGATCACCACGCCGACGCCGGTGGGCACGAGGACCTCCATGATCGCGTCCGCGATCTCGTCGGTGAGCCGTTCCTGCACCTGCAGCCGCCGGGCGAAAACGTCGACGATCCGTGCCACCTTGGACAGCCCCAGAATCTTGCCGTTCGGGATGTAGGCGACGTGCGCTCGGCCGAAGAAGGGCAGCAGATGGTGCTCGCACAGCGAGTAGAGCTCGATGTCGCGCACCATGATCATGCTCTGGTGGCTCTCCTCGAACACGGCGTCGCCGATGACGTCGGCCACGGTCATGTGGTAGCCCTGGGTCAGAAACCTGAGCGACGACTCGACCCGGTCCGGCGTCTTGAGCAGTCCCTCGCGCCCCGGATCCTCGCCCAGCGCCGCGAGCACGGCGCGGACCTTGTCCGCGAACGGCTCGAGGTGCGGCTCGGGAAGACCGGGATGTGTGACCGCGGTGCGGGCCGGCCTTGCCGGAACCTGGGCCGCGGGGTCACTCACCTTGGTAGTCGACATAGTTTCTCGGTGTCTCCCACAGGCGGAGGCTGAGCGCGAGCTCGGCGGGGAGCGCCGCCCGCAGCTCCCGCCAGCACACCACGGCGATGTTCTCCGACGTCGGAATCAGTTCGCGGAACCAGGGCACGTCGAGGTTCAGGTTCTTGTGATCCAGGTGACGCAGCAGCCGCTCCTGCGCCAGTTCCTTCAGATGATTCAGGTCGAGCACGTACCCCGTGTCCGGGCTGACCTCCCCTTCGACCGAGAGGTCAAGCTCGTAGTTGTGCCCGTGATAGTTCGGATTGTTGCAGACCCCATAGGTCGCCCGATTCCATGCATCGGAAGCGGCGGGGTTGTGCAGGCGGTGCGCGGCGTTGAAGTGCACGCGCCGCGTCACTCTGCATCGCGGCATGGCTGGTTCCGGTGACAAGGCCTGCGAGGAAGAAGGCGGAGGCCTTCGATCAGGTCAAGGTGGAGCAACGAAACGTGCGCCGACCGGAGTCCGATCGGCGCACGAGAGTACGGCAGCGAGGAGGATTATTGAAGCCCAATGAGAACCTGCGGCGACCTCACCACGACTCCTGCCTTCCCCCGAGGGGCATGACATCGGCCCTGGCATTCGGCCCCATCACCGGACCTGTTGGCTCAATAATGTGGCTCCCCGCTGCCGCGTGCACTAAGATAGGAACCTCGCCTCCGAGAATCAACCAAGCCAAGGAGCCTTCATGCTGGCACTGACGTTGCTTGCGGCGGTGGCATCGCTGGTCGCGTGGGCGGTGCTCATCTTCGGCGGAGTGACCTCGCTGGGCGCCACCCACCTGCTGCTGGCTCTGGGTACGATCCTGCTCGTCCGCTGGTGGGCGCTCCGCGCTTGACGCTGTGGCACGATCCGGGTTCCTTGTGGGCGGCCTACGACACGAATTCAGGCGAGCCGGTTTCACCTGCTGCTCCGCGAGGGACCAAGTCATTGCCGACAAGTGCCATAGATGAGTGCAAGAATGTGCCACCCCACCAGGCCCACACCGGCATGGATCGTGCGAATTGCGGCGCCGCGGCCGACGCGCAGCGGCCGCGTTCCCCACATCCGCCCGGCCGCTCGTCAGCGCTGAGCGCGGCCCCCTCGAAAACCCGAGCCATACGGCGACGGACGACACACGTGATTCGATGGATGGAAGCGCTGGTTGAACGCACGGACGCGGCCGTCCGGCCGGCGACCCAGAGCCTCTGGACGGCCGACGCCGAGCGCCGGCCGGACGGTCTGCCCATCCCGACGGAGTTGCCACACCGGGCTCGGACCGTGCGCGCGCTCAATTTCGTGCTGGCGTTGCTGGCGGTGCTGGCGCTGTTGCCGGTCTTCGTGCTCCTGGCCGTGCTGGTCAAGCTCACCAGCCGCGGCCCGGTCTTCTACCTCCAGGAGCGCGTCGGGCTCGACCGCCGGCTGCCCGGGCCCGGGGCCCACAACCACCGCCGCGGCCCCGATCTCGGCGGCCAGCCCTTCACCATCGTCAAGTTCCGCACGATGTACGTCGACGCCGAGCGGCTCTCGGGCGCCGTCTGGGCCCAGCCCGAGGACCCGCGCATCACGCCCCTGGGCCGGGTGCTGCGCCAGTACCGGCTGGACGAGCTGCCCCAGCTCTGGAACGTGCTGCGGGGCGACATGAACATCGTCGGGCCCCGGCCCGAGCGGCCCAGCATCTTTGCCGAGCTGCGGGGGCACATTGCCGAGTACCCGCTGCGCCAGCGCGCCAAGCCCGGCATCACGGGCCTGGCGCAGATCAACCACCACTACGACCGCTCGCTCGATGACGTGCGCACCAAGGTGCGCTACGACCTGGAGTACATCCGGCGCAAGAGCCTGCGCGAGGACCTGCGCATCATGCTGCGCACCATCCCCGTCGTCCTGCTCCGCAAGGGCGGGTGGTGAGCCGGCGGCACCAACGAGACGAGGCCGCGGATGTGTCCGCGGCCTCGTCGAGTCTACCCGAGAAAGCGCGTGCTCAGCTTCGGCAGCTACGGCTGCTGCGGTTTTCGGCCTTGTTCCGCAGGTAGCTCATCGCGTCTTCGATGCCGCTGTTGTTCAGATAGCTCGAGTTGTACTGCCAACTGATGAACGCGCACGGATAAGAGCTGCTCAGCAGCGTCGAGCCCCATTCCTTGACCTCGCTGGCGCTCATCTGCGTGCCGTTGGGAGAGCCGCCCTTGATCACGTTCATGCCCACCACAAGCTGCAGCCCCCGGTTCTGAGCATCGGAGACCTGCTTGCGGATGTAGCTGCCGACATCGCCCCGGCGATAGAGATACTGGGCCCACGCGGCATCCACGTATCGGGGACTGAAGCCGAAATAGCCGGGCTCGGTCCGGACAATGGTGGGCATGCTGGGCCAGAGCTGCTTACTGTACCGCCCCATCTCGTCCACGGTCGAGGCAGAGACCGGCCGGCCGTTCCAGTTGGCGGGATCGTTCGGCTCGTCGATCAGGTAGTGGCCAATAATGGTGCCGTCACTCACGTACGAGTTGAAATCCACGCCTCTGAAGCGGTCGATGCGGTTCTTCCACTTGTCCAGGCTGAAGTGACCGCTGCCATCCTTGTAGTACTTCTCGTTGCCGGCGAACATGAGCACCACCTTGCCGCCGCGCGCCTTGATCGCGGCGAGCTCGCTCCGGAGCGAGCCGGGCCAGATGTTGCGCAGCGCGCCGTTGTAGCGCGAGCCGAACCAGCTCGTCGGCAGGGCTGAGGTCCCGAATGGGATCCCGCCGGCGAATGCGGTAGCGAACTCCGGCTGGCCCACCGGAATTGCCTGGACGCCGGCCTCGGTGGGCACGGCTTCGGTGCCCGGCAGGCTGCTGCTGTCCGGCCCGATGGAGTTCGAGCCGTCACAGGCGCCAAACGCTATGAGTGCGACTGCGAGCATCGGGGCTCGAAGACGTTCAACCTGGCGTGAAAACTTCAAGCTACGGGTCATACGCGGGCGTTCCTCTCTCCGTCACATGGCTGGGAGGTGACACACTGGTGGCGTCAGGGGAAGGGCCATCGCTCGGCTCGGCCAAAGCGGCGGCCCGTCGCGCAGGGGGATCTGACGCGCGGGCAGGCAGGATCTCTGCCTAATCCCTATGGATGTGTTGTGAGGTGTAGGTCCGCTGAGACTAGGGGACTAGCCTCGAGGGCGCGAAGGAATGAGCACCAAGTTGGCGTCATCTCGTTATCGGAAATGCTTGCGCCGCCGAGAAGGATCGTGAGATGGGTCACAATTGTCAAGGGTGGTGGCCGCCGCTGAGTCACGGAGTCGCGGTCGCCCACGTGGTGCGGCGGCCCGGGAACGGTTAGAGTTCCTCGCCTCCGCCCGGTTCACCAGCCATCCATTCGAGGTCGCATGCACCCCGAAGCAGGTCACAAGACGGGACCACGTCAGCGGCAGGCAGCCTGGCTCCTGGGCGCCCTGATCGTCTTGGCCTTCGCCCTCCGCTTCTGGCGGCTCGGCGACTGGAGCTTCGATAGCGACGAGATCTTCATGCGGCGAGACTCGCTGCACCCGAGGCTCACCAATCCGCGGCCCCTGCTCTACTTCATCAATCATTACTTCGTGGCGTCCTGGCGTCCGCTCAACGAGCTCGGCATCAGGCTATTGCCGGCGCTCTTCGGGGTGCTCGCGGTACCCGCCTTCTACTTGATCGCCCGGCGCCTGCTCGGGACGCGGACGGCGCTCCTGGCTACGCTCCTGGTGACCGTCAGCCCTGGGCTCATTATCTACTCGCAGTTCGGGCGCTACTGGTCGCTGGTCTTCCTGCTGTCCACCGTGTATCCGTATGCCATTTACCTCGGTGTCCGCGAGCGCGACCGCGGCGCCATGGCGCTCGGCGTGGCCACCGGCGTAATGGCGGCGCTGGCACACCCGAGTGCCGTGCTGCTGTTCGGCGGTCCTGCCTTGTGGCTGCTGGTCACTTTCGCGCGCGGCGGGAATCTCAGGCAACTCTGGAATCAACGGCGGGTCCGCTGGGCGGCATTCGCCCTCGCGATGCTGCTGATCGTGATCGGGCTGCGGTTCATCCCGATTCTGCACGGCTGGATCTCCGAGCACGACGCGGACCCGGGGAATGGGCAATTTCTCCTGCGTCCCTCCGCTCCACCGGGAGTCAAGCAGCTCTACTACCTGCTGGCCTTCGCGCGAGACCTTGCGCCGTCGGTGATGCTGATCGCCGTGGCGGGTGTGTATCTGCTGTGGCAACGCGATCGCTTTCTGGCGATGTTCCTGCTGAGCCTGGCGCTCTTCCCCATGATCTTTCTCATGCTGATCATGTCACGCACACCGGTCTCCACCTACTACCTCCTGCCGACGGCGCCAGCCTACTTCCTGGCGGCCGGAGTCTTTCTCGATCGCGTCGCGGAAGTCGACTGGAGGCTGCGGTTGCGCTGGCTCATGCCGGCGATCGTGGTGGTCCTCGTCCTCATCCCGGAGGCCCCCACCGTGGTGTCCCAGTATCTCAATGGCCGCCGCTATGACTTCAAGGCGGTGGGCCACTGGCTCAAGCCGCGCCTCACCTCCAGCGACGTCATCTTCTCCGACCAGCCGGTGGCACTGGCGTATTATCTGCCCCGCGCCCGGGTGGAGCGGCTCCGCTTCAACACGGCTCCGCTCGAAGCCTCGCTGCACGCATTGCAGACCTCAGACCCCGCGGCGGCCTTATGGATCGTCGTGCCGGCGCCCGCGCATGCCTTCCGTCCCAGTCTCAAGCAGGGCGGCCTCGCCGCCTGGATGTACGGCAACTGTCAACTGCGGAACTCGCTCGGGGCGGGCCGGCTGGATTTCCGGCAGCAGTACCTGGAGGTATTTCGCTGTCCGCCGGCAACTTCGGCCAGGACCGCCGACGGTCAGCTCCGCCCACCGGCGGCCGACTCGACGTCGTCGGGCTGAGCCGTGGCGGAGGGTGACTGGGCGCGTATCGCGGCCCCGGCGCCCTTCCGCGCCAGCATCTCGCGGTACAGCGCTTCCCATCGGTCGGCGACGCGAGCCAGGCCGTAGCGGCTCCGGACACGCTCGCGCCCCCGCTCACCCATGGCGCGCAGCTCGGCCGCGGACAGCGCCGTCAGCCGCAGCCATGCCGCGGCCAGCGCGTCGGCATCGCCGGGCGGGACGAGGAAGCCGCTCTCCTCGTCCGCCACGACCTCGCGATTCCCTCCGACGCCGTCGCGACGATCGGCAGCCCCGCGGCGGCCGCCTCGAGCAGCACCATCGGCATGCCTTCCCACGCCGACGACATCACGTATCCATCGGCGGCGCTCATGAGCTCCGGCACGTCCTCGGCGCACGCCGAGAAACCGCACCGCGTCCGCCAGGCTCGAGGCTCGCGCGCCAGCGCCTCGGTGTCCGGCCTGCAGCGATCCGCGGCCGACCAGCAGCAGCACGCGTCCGCGGCTGCTGATCGTGCAGCTCGCGCGAACGCGTGCAGCATGTTGGGATAGTCCTTGGCCGATCTCGAACCGGCCCACCGCCAGCCACACGAACTCGCGCTCCAGCCCCGAGCGTCTCGCCGGAGGGACGCCCGCGCGCCGGCGGGCACGCTCCGGAACTGCTCGGTGTCGACGCCGTTGGGAATGACCCGAAGCAGCTCCCGCGGCACGATCCGGTCGCGGACGAAGCGGTCGGCCGCGGCTTCGCTGATGATGGTCATGTGGTCGACCAGCCCGTTGCTGAGCCGGTAGCCCGCCATCCGCAGCGGACCGCCCTCGTAGATATTGTGGATGGTCGAGACCAGCGCGGGAATCGGGGTGAGCAGCCGAAGGGCCCGCGCCATGAGGTTGGCGTGGACCATATGGCTGTGCAGCGACGTCGGGCCGCCACGCCCGTACCAGCCGGACCAGCCGCAGCAGGCCGCGCGGGTCCGGGACGCCGCGGCGCCATCTCCAGCGATTCCGTGCGGATGCCGAGGCCCTGCGCCTCGCAGCCCCATGGGGCCGAGCGGGGTGAGGGAGACGATGCGCACGTCATGTCCGCGTGCGCGGAGCTCCCGGGCGCCGGAAAGCAACTGCTGGTCGGCGCCGCCCATCCCCATGCTGGTCGAGAGGAACAGGACCTTCACAGATCGCGCTCCTGCGACCCCCCCAGCGTGCGGCGCAGGAGGCGCTTGATGGCGGTGGGCGAGTAGGCGTACGCGTAGCGCCCCATCGGGAAGACGTACATCCAGCTCGGCAGCCGAAGCTCCCGGACCACCTGCGCCTGCACGCGGGCGAGGTTGCGCTGGCGATCGGCGTACTTGAACGTGCGATGGAAGAAGCTCGCGGGATGGACGAAATGCTCGCCCATGACCTCCGGCAGGTTGACGATCCGCCAGCCCAGCTTCGCGGCCTTGAGCCAGAAGAGGAGATCATCCAGGTCGGACACCACCGGGTAGCCCCCGGCCTCGACCCATACCCGCCGCCGGAAGGTGGCGAACGTATTCGCGAGCGGGATGCCCTTGGCCATGGCGGGGACGACGTCCTCGTGCCCGGTCGGTGTCATCCGCACGTAGCGCTCGCCCCGGTTCTCGTCCACCAGCACGTAGTGACCCCCGACGACGCCGACGTCCGGATGGTCGTCGAGGAAGGCCACCTGGAGCCGTAGCCGGTCGGGGTAGCTGCGATCGTCGAAGTCCTGCCGGGCGATGATCTCGCCGGTGGCGTGCTCGATGCCCAGGTTGGCTGCCCGGCAGAACCCCACCCGGCCGGGCGAGAGGATCCGCACGCGGGCATCCCGGGCCGCGACCTCGCGCAGGAGCTCGGCCGTCCGGTCCGTCGAGCCGTCTTCGACGATGATGTACTCGAAATCCTCGAAGGTCTGGGCCAGGATGCCCGGGATCGCGCGGTCGAAATACGGCTCGCCGTTGTAGACGGTCGTGACGACACTGACCCTGGGTGTCATGGCGTGGCCTCAGGGCCGGCATGGCGGCGGGACGCAGCGATCGGCTCCATGCGTCTGGTGGAGCGCGGGCGGCGGAGCGCCGGCGGGGGCGGGGCCGCCTGCCCCGTGCCCTCGGGCCAGCCCACCCGCGGTGCCTGGGACATCCCCAGAAGCACCGCCAGGATGAACCAGACCTGTTTGTGCTCTTCCCAGGTCAGCGGGAGCATGGCCACCGCGAGAGTGGCCAGCAGGACCAGGGCGAATCGTCGCTCGAGCGTCGGCAGGCGCAGCACCGCCAGCCAGACCAGCCCCACCATCAGCGTGTAGAGCAGGAAGCCGACCAGCCCCTCCTGAACGAGCACGGAGATGTAGGAGTTGTGCGCGACCTGCGTCTCCGATCCCAGATACGGCCTGACCGCGCCCCGGAAGCCGCCCGGACCATAGCCGGTGACGGGCTTCTCCACGAACGCCAGCAAGCCTGCCCGCCAAATCTTGGCGCGGCCGCTGAGGCTCCCGCCCTCGACCTCCGTGCTGACCGTGGCCAGCCGCTCCACGATCCGCTCGGGGACGTATACCGCGGCGAGCATGCCGCCGAGGAACAACAGGCCGATGGCCATCGTCCGCCTGCCCGGAGACAGCTTGAGCATGGTGAGCGGCACGATCATCAGGGCCACCACGGTCGTGATCATCCCGCCGCGCGAGCCGGTCAGGCCGATCGCCAGCAGGCCGACGGGCAGGTAGGCGCGGCACACCCAGCGCACGAGGGAACGCCGGTGGGTCATCCCCACGTACCAGGCCATCGGGAGCGCCAGCGCGAGCGTCATCGCGAGATCGTTGGCGTCGCCGCCGCCGGCTGCATAGCGGGTCAGCGCGCCCGCCGCCCGCCGAAACTCCCAGACCGTATCCAGCGCCGCCACGTGCGTCCCCAGGACATAGGCCACGAGCAGGTTGACCAAGCGGTCCCACGACGGGGCAAGCTCCCAGGTCATCCACAGCACGAGAAAGAGCTGGACGAACGTCCAGAAGGTGTTGGGAAGGTCCCCGGCTCCCTGAAAGACAAACAGTAGACAAACGAGCCAGGTGACGAACAGCAGGGCGGCCATGTGAAACGCGTGCCACCGGCGGAATCGGCCGGTGATCAGGGCTACAATCAGCGCCGAGCCCAGCGCAAGCATGCCCGTGGCCTTGCTGACGAGGCCGACGCCGGGCATGATGACCAGGACAGATTGCCATGGCAGCGTAAACACGAACATCCACAGGGCGGCATACGCGACTGCTGTCATTCAGGCGCTCTCGATGAGGCGGAGGTAATGATCGACCGCCGCGTCTCGGGTGAACGGTGTGAGCGCGTCAAGCGGCGCCGAAACGCCGGGCCGGGCGAGCGCATCGACCATGGCGTCCGCCAGGGCCGCCACGTCGCCCACCGGCACCAGCGCACCGAGCCGACCGTCCTGCAGGATCTCGCGGGGACCGCTGGGACAGTCGGTGGAGACCACCTTCGTGCCGGCGGCCAGCGCCTCGATCAACACCGTCGGCAGCCCTTCCCAGGCGGAGGAGAGCACGAACAGGGCGGCGCCCGCCATGTAGGCCATGGCGTTCTCCCGGAAACCGGGAAGCGCCACGTCATCGGCAATGCAGAGCTCGGCGGCCAGGGCCTCCAGCGCCGCCCGGTCCTCGCCCTCCCCAAGGATAAGCAGCCGCGCGGGGCGGCGCCGCCGGACCGCGGCGAACGCCCGAAGCAGCGTGGGGAAGTCCTTCTGTGGAGTCAGGCGCCCGACGGCCAGGATCACCGGAGGTCCGCCCCCCGCGAACCACGGATGGTGCGGCGTCTGCCGGGCGAGCGCCATGATCTCGGGCGTGATCACCGGGTTGTAGACCACTTCGACCCGTTCCCGGGGGAAACCGGACGTGAGGGCGAAATCCTCGGCCGCGCCTCGAGACACCGCGACCACCGAAGCCGCCCAAGGATAGAAGGCGCGCAGAAGGGGCGGCCAGAGGCGGCGCGCCAGCGGGCCCTCTCCCGCCGCCCGCGACATGGTGTTGTGTTCCGTCACCATCACCGGCGTTCCCTGCCCCGCCAGCCGCGCGGCCCAGAGCGCGACCAGGTTGGCGTGACTCATCGACGAGACCAGGATTCTCGGTCGCTCGCGCCGGAGATAGCCGACCAGAGGTCCCACGCTCCGCGCCAGGCGTCCCGCGCCGAGATCGACCAGCCGTACCGCCGGCGGCAACTGGTCCAGGAACACCCCGACGGCAGCCGTCAGCACGAGGTCGACGGGGAGGCCTCGCTCGCTCATTCCCTGCGCCAGATTGACGACCACTCGTTGGGCGCCCCCGCCGCGAACGGAGGGCAGGAAGAGCGCGATCGGGCCCGTCCCGCGCGCGATCATGTCCAGTCGAATTCCTCGCCCAGCCAGTCGAAAAGCGCGCCGTTGTGGGGCTCGAAATACTCGACCAGCCTGGTCCGCACCCCGGCAGGCATCGCCCGGTCGTACGCTCCGTGCAGGAACGGCTTGTAGTGCTCCAGGCGGTGGGGACGAACTCCCAGAAACTCGTGGACCGCGGCCGTCACGGCGACGGGATCGGCGAACAGCCGCTCGCTCTGCAGCACCAGGAGCTGCGACCGGGGAAAGTGCTCGACCCAGCGGCGGAGCTGTTCGAGATAGCGGCCGCGCCGCAGGTACGAATAGCGGTGGTGATTGAAGCTGTAGTACATGGGGTCGCTCCGAAGGCGTTCCTCCTCGCCGGACAGCCGCCCGACCTCGTGCTCGATCGCGCTTTCGAACGGAAGCGACTCCCGGCCTCCCCGGACCTCGTGCTGGTAGTGTGAGAGGGCGCGCTCCACGGGATTCCGGAGCAGCGCCACTAATTTAACCCCGGGCAGCAGCCGGGCTGCCCGCTCCGGCGCGAGCGGGTGCAGCAGATAATAGGGCGAGGCATCGAGCGTCAGCGCGCCACGGCGCAGCTGGCGCTCGTACGGGAACTGTCCCCGATACCAGTTGAGGCCCTGCTGGTAGTGAAGGTCGAAGTAGTGGATCTCCTTGCCCAGGGGGGAGAGCACATTGGGATGCTGCACAAGGTAGTTGAAGAGCGATGTGCTGCCGCTGCGCTGGGCACCGAGGATCAGAAGTGACGGCAGCCCCCGGAGAGGCCCCGTGAGCTCCCGGTAGTCGGCCCGGAGTCGGCGCAGCGGGCGCTTGACGAGCTCTGCGACCCCCTGACCGGCCGTCGCGCTCACTTCGAGTCGGCCCGGGCGAGAGGCTTGGTGTCGGCACGGCGGCGCGCCGAACGGCGAGCCCTCGGGCGGAGGAACTCCAGTGCGCGCGTCGAGGCCCACACACCGTGCGGTCCGAAGAAGAACTCCGGCCGCGCCTTGGAGGCGGCCAGCGTGACGGCGGCCGCGGTCAGCCCCGCCACCATGAGGACCGGCAGCTTGCCAAGGTGGACCGCGCGCGCCGCCTCGACCGTAATCACGACCGCCAGGCCCATGACCGTGGCGAACACGGCTCCCGGGACCTGGACCCGCACGAAGCGCGACCACGAGAGGCCCGTCACGCGCCGGCTCAGGTCCGCCATCGTGATCCAGTTGACAGCCATTGCCAGCGAGACCGCCACCGCGACACCACCTACCCCCCAGTGCTGGCCCACGATGGCTCCCAGCAGAACCAACGCGGCGTAGATGCCCTGGAGGAGTGCCCTGGAGTACACTGCGCCCGCGGCCTTGGTGCACGCATCGCTCACCTTACTGCTCATCCGGAACAGCAGCCCGATGGTGAACAGCCGGAACGGCAATACAGCCCCGGTCCAGGCCGGCCCGAGGAGCAGGGGGATGAACTCCGGGGCAACCACCCATAGGAAGGCGCTGACCGGCAGCGAGAGCAGCGCGACAACCGCCAGCGCGCGCTCGTACCCACTGGCAAGCCGATGCGGCTCGTCCTGCACCTGAGACATGACCGGGAATAGGACGCGATTGACAATCCGGCCGAAGACATTCGCCGGCATCACCATCAGACCGTAGGCCCGGCCGTAGACGCCGAGCGCGACGGGCCCGAGCCAGCGCCCGACGACGAGATTGTCGCCCTGTTGCGACAGCACCGTCCCCACCTGCGCCAGCGAGTGGCCGATACCATAGTTGAGCAGGTCCCGACTGGCCCGCAGGTCGAGGCTGGGACGCACCGCATGCCGGGTCGCAACGTACATCGTGATCGTGCGCAGCGTGACCTGGGCCAGGTTGGCCCCGACTAGCGCCCAGACGCCGTACCCGTACCAGGCCATCACCACGCCGACGCACGCATACCCTACGATGTAGCTGCTGACGTCGAGCGCGATGAACAGCCGGAAGCGCAACTGGCGGGTGAGGAGCGACTCACCCACCGTGTTCAGCCCGTCGATGGGAAAGAGGAACGCCACGCCGCGGAGCACCGGCTCGACCGCCGGGATTCGGTAGAAGGCCGCGAGCGCCGGCGCACTGAGCCACACCGCGGCACCGAGCACGAAGCCAAGCACGCCCGAGATGGTGAAGGCGACCTGCACGTGCGTGCGGTTCAGCTCCTTCCGCTGAACCACCGCCGGTCCCACGCCGACCTGGGACACGATTTGCGACAGCGCGATGACCACCGCCGCCGCACCCATCAGACCGAAGTCCGCGGGCGTGAGCAGCCGCCCAAGCGCCATCAGGACCAGCACCTGCACGACCGCCTGGACACCGGTACCGCTGAACGTCCAGAGCATACCCCCCAATGCCCGCTGCGTCAGACCCCTCGGCGCAACCAGGGGACCGGTCGGCAGCTCGCCGCCGGCACCGGGTGGCAGCATCATGGTGCCCCCACCGCAGCGGCATGGAGAGCGTTCATCGGGCGGCGGCTGCGACCCGGACCGTGTCAGCTCGATCCGCTACCTCGTAGCCGTAACGCTGCAGATCCTCACGCAGCAGCTCGTCCAGTATGGCCTGCTGCTCAGAGGTGAGATCCTCCCGCCACCGATTGCTCGTGTCCCTCATGGACGCGGTCGTGACATGGCGCTCGAACCCGGCGGAAGTCGCCAGCTCCACGAAGTCCAGCACACGCCGGTAGGTCTCCAGCGGGTGCTGACAGAGTTCCTCGTAGCGGATCTCGAGGAAAAGCCTCGGGTCAAGGGCACGGCGGGCCGCCTCCATGGCCCTCATCTGAATGCGCCATTCGATACCCGCCAAGGCGACGAAGGAGCGGTCGTAGCTTTCCCAGGTGGCCTGATCTTCGGCTGAGAGCAGCCCGGCGCGCCACCCCTGCGGCCCATACCAGCCACGCCAGAAATTGATGTGGAGCAGCGAGTTCGCCACGGAGCGGCCGTCCCGGAGGATGTGAATGAACTTGGCATCCTCGAAGATCTCATTCAGGAACCCGATGCGGGGCCAGCCAGTGATCTTGATGAGCATGCGGTCGCGCGCGGGAGTGAGCATCGCCTCGAGCGCCGCGCGGACGTTTTTCCTGACCCGTGGCGTCACGTCCGCGCGCACGAGATCCCGGCACGGCTCCGAAAAGCCGTAGGCGTAGTGGTCCCAGAAGCTGTACGCTTCGTCCGGCCAGATTTTCCCTCCAAGCAGGCGGTGGAGCAGTGGGTTGCCCATGGCGGTCACCGCCCGTCGGTTCCAGGCCGGTCTTCCGGGAAATACCTCGGCGAACCCTGACAGCCACATCAGTCGCGAGTGCCTTGCCAGGAGGCGGTGGAACACCGTCGAGCCGCAGCGCCCGGTTCCCACGATGATGATCGGTTTGGTGAGCTTCATCCGCGGATCCGATGCTCCCGGTATGGGGGACAATCCGGCGATTGGTGCGCACGATCCATGCCCCTGCCGGCCCTGGACATGGTGCGTCCATGGGAGGGAGGGGGCTGCCACCCTGCCCCGGCAAGGCGCTTGACCTTGCAACTTGCAGCGGGCAATCTACCAACGGGCGGACCGCGAAAGGCACCCCCGGGCTTGAGCGTCGCGCGGCCGACATTTGCACACGCCCACAGCCCTGCGGGGCCCCCGCCACACGATACCCGGCAACCGGGCCCCGCTTTCTGTCCCAATGGGAGCACTCAACCTTGAACGTGAAACCGAACTTCTTCGTCGTGGGGGCGCCCAAGTGCGGGACCACCGCGCTCTTCGAATACCTTGGGACCCACCCCAACATCTTCCTCCCGAAAGTCAAGGAGCCGCATTTCTTCGCCACCGACCTGGGCAGTTATCCCGCCATCAAGACGGCGGAGGAGTACGCGGCCCTTTTCGCCGACAGCACCGCGCGCCATCTGCGCGTAGGTGAGGCATCGGTCTACTACCTGCGCTCCTCGGTGGCGCTCGCCAATATCCGGGCATTCAATCCGGACGCCAGGATCATCGCCATGTTCCGCAATCCCGTCGACATGGTGTATTCCCTGCACTCGCAGTTGCTCTATGTCGCCGAGGAGACCGTCGGCGACTTCGAAACCGCGTGGCGGCTGCAGGAGCGGCGCTCCCGGGGCCTCGACCTGCCGCCGCGCTCCCGGGGGTCGTTCTTGCTGCAGTACGCGGAGGCGGGGCAGTTCGGAACCCAGACCGAGCGCCTGCTGTCGGCGTTTCCGCGCGAGCAGGTAAAGCTCATCCTGTACGATGATTTCGCAGCCTCGCCGCAGGCCGTCTATGACGAGATCGTGGAATTCCTCGAAATTCCGCACGACAATCGCCGTGACTTCCCCCGCGTCAACGACAACAAGCGAGCCAGGGTGGCCTGGCTGGGGAATTTTCTGCGGAAGCCCCCACCTCTCCTGCGCACGATGTACCGCAGCCTGAAGCGCACGGTCGGAAGCGGGCGACTCGCGGCCATCAGCGCGGGTCTCGTCGCCCGCAACACCGTCAACGAACGTCGCCCGCCTTTGCCTCCGGCATTCCGGGCCGAGCTGGTCGAAACCTTCCGGGAAGAGGTCGCATCGCTGTCACGGCTGCTGAATCGGGACTTGAGTCACTGGACGTGAGGGCCACCATCGGCAGCCGCAGCAGTCAGAGCCAGTGCTGAAGGCTGCGGCCGATGAGTTCTGAAGTAGCGGCAATGTCCTCGCGGAAGTGGCCGGTAAGCTCCTGCCTCAACGCCGGGGGGAGCGGCGGTGCTTTCCGCATGTTGAGGGTGCGAAGCCGCCTGACCCAGTTTGCCGCCCCCTTCGGCACCCACGGCTCCACCGCGGACCTGAGAGTCGCACTGCCGAACAATCCCTCAAGCCACCTGCTCGCCGGCATTCCGCCGGGCGCGTGCGGCGTGGCGAAGTCGGGCGTGAACTCGGACTCGACATTCAGGAATCGGTAGACGTCCCGCATGAACGCCGGGGGGCTGTGCGTCAGATCCTCGAACAGAGAGACGCGGATCTGTGACCGGGGGAACGCCTCGAAATAACGTAAAAGCTGCTCGTGGTACCTGCCGATGCGCATCCAGTGCGAATCCGGGTGAGCCCAGGCCGCGCCGGCGTTCAGGTCACGCTCGGGGTCGAACCGCTGGCCGCCGCGCCGCAAGTGCATGAGGTAATTGGAGTACGCGCGATCCACTGGGTGGCGGATACTGCAGAGGATTCGGACGCCGGGGATCAGCTGTCGGATCCGGCCAGCCGACTGCGGGCATTCGAGGTAGATCGGCGAGGCCTCGCCGATCGCGACGGCGCCCGCCGCGCCGGCGAACAGTTGCTCGTACTCGGCCTGGGACGTCACCGGGAAGTAGTGCACCTCGGGATCGCCGTAGAGCAGTTTCCCCGCGGCGTCCCGACCGTACGCGAAATAGTTGGCTTCCTTGACCGGGCTCATGAACACCTCCGGATGCTCGGCCAGGTACCAATAGAGCGCGGTGGTGCCAGCCTTGGCGGCGCCGATGATGATGAAATTGGGAAGTGTCACGAGAGCCGGCTCCTCGGACGGGACGGGTTCACACGACATCGAAGTCCAGAAACTCGAACCGCCGCGCCGCCAGATGGCGGGCGACGGGTTCGGTCAGCGCGGCATCGCCCAGCACGCGGACGATGTACTCGAGCGGGCTCGGTCGCAGCCGATCGGGAACCGGGATGCCGCCCCCCACCCGCCCGCCGAAGGCCGCGTACAGCCGGGGAACCCAGCCGGCCGCCCGGGGCAGTGGCAGCCCGCCCGCCACGTCGCGTGGCAGCCCCGTGGTCAGCACGGCATCCAGCGGCAGTCCGTGATGCCTCAGCCGGACCGTGAGCGCCCCGCCGGACCGATCGACGGCCATCCGCAGCCCCGGCCGGGCGGTACGCCAGGCCAGATGCGCCGCGTCGTCCGCCAGGGCTCGTGGAGTACCCACTGTCGGCAGGCTGCCCGGCAAGTGCATGGTGAGCGCCAGCCGGCCGAGTGAGCGGAACCCGAGCATCCGCACGAATCCCTGGAAGGAGTTCTCGTTCGCCACGCCGAGCACGAGGGTCGGGCCCTCCGACTCGAGCTGCCGGAACAAGGCGCGACCGGTGGCCACCATCAGCCCGGGCACGCCGGCCGCCGGGTCTACCGCTGTGTTCGCGGAGAAGTACGTGCCGGCGAACTCGACCGGCGGCTCGGCCAATGGCGGAGTGGGGACCAGCGCATAATGAGCCACCAGCCTGCCCGACTCCGAATAGGCGTTGACGAAGCGGGCGGGACCCGCTGGACTCCGGAGATACTGCCACTCGAGATCCGGCGCCCACGGCCGCTCCCTCGGGAACACGCGTTGGAGCAGCGCCGCGATGTCCGGGAGCGCCGCCGCTGTCGCAGGCGCGGGCGGGGAGAGCTGGACGCTCATGGGCGCGCCGCCGGGCCGGTCTCTCCGCCGCGCACCCGTACCCTGCGCAGCATGTCGTCCACCAAGTGAAAGCCGTCCCACACCACGTCGAAGGCCAGCGCCTCGCCGATCGGCACGATGCGGTCCAGCCCACGGCCACCCGCCAGGCCGGCAAACCCTCGCAGCGACTCGGCATCGATTCCCCAGTGGGTGACGGTCTGGTCACCCTCGTCGATGAATGGGAGCACCTCGGAGAGGCTGGCCGCGGCGACATGTGCGCACCAGGCCACCCCCGCAGACCTCCTTGTCGAGCGCCCTCCGATCTCGCACGTGAACCCCCACGAACCCGGAGTGCTCGAGCACGACCCGCACATCGGCGGTCGCCGCCAACCCGAACGCATAGCTGCGCCGGTGCACCGCGCTGGAGACCGCGGGTTCGAACCCGCGGCGCTCGACCTCACGCTGAAGCGTGGCCTCGAAATCAGCGGCGGCCCCGGCAGAGACGTCCGGCGAACCGATCCAGAACACCACCTGCGGCGACGAGCACGCCATCTGGTCGAACCAGAACAGGTCGTTGAAGAACCCGGAGGCCACCCGGGCGCGCTCGTCGCCGGGGGCACCGATGTAGCGTCGGGCATCGATCACCGCGAAGGAGTACTTGCTGCCGAACACCCGCTCGCTGGCATGGGACGGCAGCGGCAGCGGCCGGATGGCGGCCACGGTCTCGTCGCCGCCCCAGATCACCCGGTGCGCGCACCAGGCCGAGAGCGCGGCGGTGATCGCGTCGTCGTGACCATAGGTCACGAACCGGTTGGTGGCTCGAAGCTCCTCGTCCCCCGATGCCACCGCGTCGATGACGCGGAGCAGCGCGTCGACGACGGCCCCGGATTCCTGGGACAGGCGGACGATGCTGGCATTGCCGCACAGGTACGCCAGCGCCCACGAGTAGACGAACAGCGTGTCCACGTTGGACGGCGCCAGGTGGAGCACCCGTCCGGCCGGCACCCGGAGTACGTCCGGCTCCGTAGCGGCACGGCGAGCGTGCTCCTCGGCCAGCCGGGCGAGCTGCGCGCGGTCGCAGCCAGTAGGCCAGCGCGACGCTCGCCGGATCGCGGCGAAGCAGTGGATCGGCGAGCACCGCCGCCGACAGGCGCCCCAGGGTGCCGAGCCGCGCAGGGGCGAACGGCTCGGCTCGGCGCTCGAGAGTGGCATCGAGGAAGGCCCGGAGGCCGGCGGCGTCGTCCTCGGCCGGGGCGAGCACGCGAATCCGGTCAGCGACGGCGTGCCATGGCCTGGCGTGGTCGGACGCCGGGGGTGGTCTGCCGCTCATGCGTGCGCCACGAAGGTGTCGCTGCACCCGCGCAGCTCGGCCTTGGGGACCCGCCCGAGGATCTCGAAGCACCGGCCACCCATGCCGGTGCCCTCCGGATCCACCCCGCGGATCACGCCGAGGTCCTCCGTCAGCAGCGAATGTCCCGGGTAGCTGGTCGGCAGGCAGCTCAGTACCTGCACGAGACCGGCTTGGCCGTCCGGGAGCGGCGCCAGCGTCACCGGGTCGCGCACGATGATCTCAGAGTAGATCGGCGCGTGCAGGTGGTGCTTCGGATTCTCGAAGTACACCCCGCCCACCTGCTCGACCATGCCGTAGAAGTTGATCACCCGTTCGATGCCGGTCACCGCCTCGACCCGATCGCGGAACGTGCCCGGGTCCACGGCGGCTTCCTGCAGTTTCTTCCAGCCGCCCGAGTGCACGAGCACGCCGCCCGCGAGGTCGAGCCGCCGGCCGCCGCGCTCGAGGGCCTGTACCAGATACTGCCAGACCATGAACGTAAAGCCGAACAGCAGCACGGGGCGTCCCGCCGGCCCACGCCAGGTATGTCCGCAGGCCCTCCTCGTCCAGGCTCATGTCGTCGCGCAGCGCGTAGAACGGCCGGTGGCCGAACTGCGCCATGCCGAGGATTCCCGCGCCGCGTGCCGAGTGACTGCGGCGGTCCCGGACCACGCCCGGGGTGGTCCACGATGACCATCGGCAGCCGATCCTTGCCCAGGAAATGCTGCGCCACCTTGACCAGCACCGCCGACTGCACCGAAGCCGTCTCGGCGTCCAGCACCACCCGGCTCGGCTGCTGGCCGGTGGTGCCGCTCGAGGTGAGCACCTTGACCACCTCCGGCGTCCGGCACGCTCGAGAGGGTGTGGGTCTTGAACAGGGTGACGGGCAGGAATGGAACATCCTCGAGCCGCTCGATGCGCAGCCGGCCGGCGCCCCCGAACACGCGATCGAGCACGTTGCGATACGGCACGCAGCGCTCGGCATGATGCGCGCGTGAGCGTCTCGCAGCATGGGAAGCAGACGCGCACGCTTCTCGGCCTGGCTCAGGCCGAACGGCGGCAGATCCAGCAGCTCGCGGGCCGGACTCGTCACCGCGCGGCCTCGGCGGCCTTGTAGTCCTTCTTGCCGCTGGCGGTGAGAGGCAGCTCGGCCACGCGCCGGAGCACGATCGCGGACGGCGGCACCGCCAGGAACCGTGCCAGATGAGCGACCAGTGCGTCGTCCGCCACCGCGACGTCCGCCGCGACGTGGAGGCTCAGCCGATCCCCGGCGTCGGTCGCGATGGCGCGGACCGGGAACGCCGTCTCCAGCTCGCGCTCGACGTCCTCCAGGCTCACGCGGCGGCCGAACAGCTTGGCGAACCGCTTGAGCCGGCCGACGACGGCGAAGTAGCCGTCCGCGTCGACGGTGCCCAGGTCGCCGGTGCGCGAGCACTCCGTGCTGCACGTCGCCCAGAGCCAGGTCGGCCGGGCCCTCGGCGTAGCCCATCATCACGTTATCGCCCTCATACACGAGCTGCGCGGCCGAGCCGTCGCTCCCTTCCAGCGGCTCCAGCCGGAGTCGGCCGCCGGGAATGGCTACGCCAATCGTGCCGAGCTTCTCGGCCAGTCGCTCCGGGTGGGACGTAACTGATGCGCGCCGTGGCCTCGGTCTGGCCGTACATGACGACGAGCCGCGCGCCGGCCTGGGTGGCCGCGCCGTGGAAGTGCGCGATGAGGTCCGGGCGAAGCGCTCCGCCCGCCTGGGTCAAGGTCCGGAGCGCCGGGTGCCGACCCGGGCTCGAACCGCAAGCGGTGGAGCGTCTCGTACATGTAGGGTACGCCGGCAAACGAGGTGGCGCGCTGCTCGTCCGCATCGCGCCAGAATTCCGGCCGGATGAACGAGTGCGGCGTCAGCACGACGGTGCCGCCGGCGACCAGGTGCGAGTTGAGCACCGAGAGCCCGTAGCTGTAGTGCATCGGCAGGCTCTGCACCGCTCGCTCTTCGGCGCCGAGCTCCAGGTACTCCGCGATCGCGGCGGCGTTCGACCGCGAGGTTGCGCGCGCTCAGCCGCACCAGCTTGGGGCTCCCGGTCGAGCCAGACGTGGTGAGCAGCAGGGCCAGATCCGGGTGAAGCACCGGCTCCGCGGACCTGCCTCGCGAGCGCCGGCGGCGTAGCGCGGGACGGGAGCCGCGGTCGGCGTCCAGCCATCGGGAAGGGCCAGCGATTCGGGGGCCAGCACCAGCGCGGGTCCGTAGGCCTGGCACAACCGCGGCGAGCGGCTCCGGCTGCGGCTCGGCCAGGCAGAGCGGCAGCCGGGCACGAAGGCAGCCGAGGTAGAGCAGCACGGCCTCGAGGTCCGGCCCGGGCGCCAGGCATGACCAGGCGGCGCTCTCCCACGCTCCGGGACAGCCACTCCGCCACCGCATCCACCCGGGTTCCCAGCTCCGCATAAGTCAGCCGGGCGCCCTCCGACGGCGCGATCAGCGCCACGCGCTCATCCCGGTGCCGCAGCACGAGGTCGATCACGCCATCATGCCCCCGTCGACGCCGATGACCTGCGCCGTCACGTAACGCGCCAGATCCGAGGCCAGGAACACGGCCACCCCCGCCACGTCGTCGGGCGTCCCGATGCGACCCATGCGGATGCTCTGCAACCGGCGCTCGTACCAGTCCGGCGCCACGCCGCGCACCATGTCGGTATCGATGAAGCCGGGTGCGATGGCGTTCACGCGGATGCCCTTGGGCGCCAGCTCCTTGGCGGTCGCGAGGGTGTACCCGACCACCGCGGCCTTGGAGGCCGCGTACGCGCTCACGCCTTCCATGCCCTGCGTCCCGGCGATCGACGCGAGGTTCACGATACTGGGGGAGCGCCGGGAATCCATCACACGCGAGGCGTACTGGGTGAGCATCATGACCGCGAGCACGTTGACGTCCAGCAGCTCCCGCATCTGCTCGGTGGTGGTCATCCCGATCAATCCCTGCCGGAGGATCCCGGCATTGTTGACCAACACGTCCAGCCGGCCGTGCTGCCGCCGGGCCGAGGTGATCAGCTCGCGGGCGAAGATCGGGTCGCCCACGTCGCCCCGCATCGCGCGGACCGGCCGGTTCGCAGTTTCCAGCTCCCCGGCCAGGACCTCCACCCCCTCACTCCGGGCGCACAGCAGCAGGGTCGCGCCTTCGGCCGCGAAGGCGCGCGCGATCGCGGCGCCGATGCCGCGGCTCGCGCCGGTGATCAGCGCGACGCGACCCTCAAGCAGCATCGAAGCTCACTCCATACCGGCCGAGGATCTCGCGGGCCCGGGCCACCGTGCTCATCCCCAGGATGTCATCGGTATCGAACATGACGTCGAAGGCCCCTTCGAGCTCGGCCACCAGGGCCATGTGCCCTACCGAGTCCCACTCCTTGATCGAGTTGTACGCCAGGTCGTCGCTGACGCGCCCGGTGGGGATGCCGAGGGATCGGCTGAAGCACTCACGTAGCTTCTCGTCGTTCATGCGGGGTCTCCAACCTGAGATGCCAAAGGGGTCGCGGGCGCTCGGCTCATCGGCCCGCGAGCAGGTTCCGCGCAGAGGTGAAGGAGAACTCGGTCATCAGGCGCTCCAGCCGTTCCTCGGTCCGGGCCAGGTTGTTGTAGTGGCGGAACCGCCGGGCCGATGACATGCCCGGCACCCGCGGCTGGCCCGGATCCAGCTCCCACGGGTGCAGGTAGAACATCACCGGCCGCCCCTGGTCGTTACACCGGCGCATCAGCCATCGCGTCAGCGCATACGGGTACAATCGGAAATAGCCGCCGCCGGCGCACGGGACCTTCTGCCCGAGCACCTCGGCGACTCCCATGGGCAGCTCCATCAAGCCCTCGGCCAGCGGATACGGCGCCAACTCCACGTCGGCGATTCCGTAATCGGGATGAAAGCCAACGGGGAAAATGGAGGAATCGTACCGGATGCCGCTGGCCCGAAGAATGTCCACCGCCCACAGCGTCCGGCGGGTCAGCGAGAATGACGGCGCGCGAAAGCCCCGCACTTCCTGGCTGGTCGCCTTGGCCAGCACGGCCAGAGACCGGTCCAGGTCGGCGCGGAACTCTTCCGGTTGCATGAACGTGAGCAGCCGGTGCGAGTACCCGTGCGTCGCGATCTCGTGTCCCTGCCGCTCGATCTCCCGGACCAGGTCGGCGAACCGCTCGGCCACCCAGCCCAGGACGAAGAACGTGGCCTCCACCCGGTGGCGGCGGAACAGGTCCAGCAGCCGGAGAGTGCTCCGCTCCACGCGCGATTCGCACCGGTCCCAGTCCGCGAACGGAATCAGCCGGCTCAGATTGTAGACGCAGAACCAGTCTTCCACGTCCACCGACATCACGTTCTTCATCGGCCCGGCCCGCTCGCCGCCCGGCTGTCCGCCGGGCGCAGCCTACATGTACCCGTCGCGCCGGAGCACCTCGAGCCCGCCGCCGCCCGCCTTGTCCTGCGCGCGTCCCGAGCGCTCGGCGACGTTGGCGAACTTGCCCGACCGCAGCTCCTCGATGATCTCGTCCACGTTGCGGGCATCGGACTCCACCGGCAGAGTGCAGGGATAGCAGCCGAGGGAACGGTAGCGCCGGCCATCACCCTTGTTGTAATAGAGCGAGACGGTCGGGATGTTCTCGCGCTTGATGTACTCCCAGATGTTGAGCTCGGTCCAGTCGAGCAGCGGGTGGATCCGGAGGTGGGTCCCCGGGGCGAACTCGGTCTTGAACTGGTTCCAGAATTCGGGGGGCTGGTCGCCCACGTCCCAGTGCGACTGGGCGTTCCGGGGCGAGAAGTAGCGCTCCTTCGAGCGGCTCCCCTCTTCGTCGGCGCGCGCGCCCACGATGATTCCGGTGTAGGGCTGGGTATTGCGGTCCACCTCGTACGCCTTCTTCGCGTGGTTGAGACGGAAGCGGGGCCACTCGCCGCTCAGCGTGTACTTGAGCGCGTCGGTCTTGAGCGCCTTGCAGCACGCGATTCGGTCCAGAGCGCCGTCCGGATAGGTCTTCTTCTCCTCGAGGGCCTGGCGGTTCTGGCCATAGATCATGGTCAGGTTCCACTCGAGGGCGAGCCGGTCCCGATACTCGATCATCTCCGGGATCTTGAACGAGGTATCGATGTGGATCAGCGGGATGGGCACGTGGCCGAAGAATGCCTTCCGCGCCAGCCACAGCATGACGGTGCTGTCTTTCCCGATGGACCAGAGCATCCCCAGGTTCTTGAAGTTGGCGTAAGCCTCCCGGAGGATATGGACGCTCCGGTTCTCCAGTTCGTCGAGGTGTTCCATGCCGCCTGACATCAGCCTTGACCTCCAGATCGCGCGAGCACCCTGGCGACGCACTGGTCGACGCTCAGGGCGCGGGTGTCGAGAGTGAGCTCCGGGTGCTCCGGGGCCTCGTACGGGTCGTCGATTCCCGTGAAGTTCTGAATTTCGCCGCGCCGCGCGCGGGCGTAGAGTCCCTTGACGTCGCGGCGCTCGCATTCGTCCAGCGGGGTCGAGACGTAGATCTCGACGAAGTCGCCGCAGAGCCGCCGGATAAAGTCGCGGGACTCGCGGTAGGGTGAGACGAACGACGCCACGACGGTCACCCCGTGGGCGGCCAGCCGAGCCGCCATGTACCCCGTCCGCCGGAGGTGCTCCTCACGTTCCGCCCGGGTGAAACCGGTGCCCGGGAACACCTCGCGGAGCGCGTCGCCGTCGATGTACTCCACCTCCACGCCGCGCCGGACGAGCTCCTCGTGCACCCGGACCGCAATCGTGCTCTTGCCGGAGCCCGAGAGCCCGGTGAACCATAATACCGGTGCCGGAGTCACAGCCCGATGATGAAGCTGGCGTTCCGGAGGTCCGGCTTGTTGTAGGTGAGCGGCGAGGGCCGCTCGCCGGCCCGGCCGGACTGGCGGTACACACAGTCGCCGGCCGCCACGTCCCACTCCATGGTGGGGCCGAGCCGCGGATAGACATCGGCGCGTCCATCGGCCACCCAGCAGAACTTGAGCGAGCTGCCGGCCTTGACCCGCCGGGCCACCGGAATGGTCCGGAGGTACTCTTCCAGCTCCTCGGACGGGTGGGACAGGCTTTCCACCACCGTGAGCGGTGTCCCGGGCGCGGGCGCGGTCGAGTAGACCCGCTCGGCCGGCGCGCCCTTGTCCTCGCGCCAGGCGCCCTCGCCCTTCACCGCCCAGTAGAGCAGGTCGAGGGCCGGCGCGAGGACCACGCCGAAAACGGGCTCGCCTTCCTCCACCAGCGCGACGTTGACCGTAAACTCGGCCCGCCGTTTGATGAATTCCTTCGTGCCATCGAGCGGATCCACAAGCCAGAAGCGCCGCCAGCCGCGGCGCGTCTCGAACGGGGCGGCCTCGGCCTCTTCGGACACGACCGGCGTGCCCGGGTCGAGCCGCCGAAGCCCCTCGAGCAGGATGGCGTGCGCCGCCTCGTCGGCCAGGGTGACGGGGCTGTGGTCCGCCTTCTCCCGCACCTCGGCCGGCTGCGCGCCATCGTAGTAGGTCATGGTGGCGCGGCCCGCGTCGCGGGCAAGGCGGCAGACGGCCGTCCGGATCTCGGCGCTCACCATGGGCGGAAGATGATCCCCTTGTCCTGCAGATGCGCCTTGAGGCGGTCCACCGCCTCAGGCACCGCGCCGCCCGGGAGCTGCAGGTCGCACGCGAGATCGGTGGTGAGGGTGTCGCCGGCCCAGATCGTCTCGATCCAGTCGGGCGGGACGGCCGTCTTGATGACCGCGAGGTCGTCCTGGGTGAGCTCCGCGGCCGCGACGACGAGGATGATGCCCGCGTCCAGCATCAGGTTTGCGACTTCGGCCAGCCGGCGCATGTGCTCCTGGCGGTTCTCCGGCTTGCGCTCGATGTCGGCATCCACGCCGTAGAGCACGCTGCCGATGCCCAGGAAGTACACCACCTTGCCGTCCTCGAACAGCTTCTCCTCGAGCGCCTTGGCCACGCCCTTCCGGTCGCTCTCGTGCTCGCCGGTCACCAGGATCAGCGCGGCCTTCTGGTTATATTTTTCCGCCCGCTGCTCGGGCTGGATGATGCTGGGCTCCCACTTGTAATTGCGGAGCAGCACCCGGTCGCGGACGGCGGTCTGGCGGTCGGGCAACGCCTCGCGGACGATGCCGCCGCCGCGGATCTCGAAGTCGTCGACCAGCACGAACCGGCTGGTGGTCGGGATATCCTCCGCCAGGTCACAGGCGATGGCGCGGTCGAGCTTGAGCACGCATTCGGCGACGTCGTGCCGCTGGACGGCATTCCGCTGCTGGGCGGTCTCGAGGTTCGAGGCGTCCATCACTCGCAGCACTTCCTCCAGCCGCGCCGTGACCCGGGCCGTCCCCAGCTTGAGCAGGTACTCCTTCCGCTTGACCATCGCTTCCCGGCCCAGCCAGAAGAGGCTCACGCGCAGGCGGGTCGTGACCTGCGGGCGCGGTTCCGACTCCAGCGTGGCGACCTCACCCCGGGTGATATAGATCTGCTCCTGCAGGGTGAAGCCCACCGCCCAGCCGGCCTCGGCCCGGCTCTGGACCGGCCGGTTGAACGCCTCCAGGCTCTTGATGCGGCTCTTCTTGCCCGAGGGATAGAAGATCACGTCGTCGCCGACCCGCACCGTGCCCGAGTCGATGGTGCCGGCGACGATACGCCGGTCGTCGCCCTGCTTGGTGAACTTGTAGACGTCCTGGACGGGCATCCGGAACGGCTGTTCCACCGGGGCCGGCTCGCTCCGGAAGGCGTCGAGCGCGTCGAGCACCGTCGGGCCGGTGTACCAGGGCAGGTTGCTCGAGCGGTCGGCGATGTTGTCGCCCCCGCGGCCGGACACGGGGATGAAGCACGAGGGCCGGATGCCGACTTGCTCGAGGAACGCGCTGTATTCGGTCACGATGCGGTCGTAGACCGCCTCATCCCAGTCCACCAGGTCCATCTTGTTGACCACGACGGCGAGCTGGTGGACGCCGAGCATCGAGACCATGTAGCCGTGGCGCCGGGAATTCTCCTGCACCCCTTCCGCCGCGTCGATCACCAGCAGCGCCGCCTCGGCGCGGGCGGCCCCCGTGATCATGTTCTTGAGGAACTCGATGTGCCCCGGCGCGTCGAGGATCAGGTACGGGCGCAGGCTGCTCTTGAAGAACACCCGGGCGGCATCGATGGTGATGCCTTGCGCCTGCTCGTCCTTGAGCGCGTCCAGCAGGAAGGCGTACTCGAACGGCTTGGAGTTGAGCTCGCAGTCGGCCCGGACCTGCTCGAGCTTCCCGTCCGGCAGCGAGTGCGTGTCGGCCAGCAGCCGGCCGATGACCGTGCTCTTGCCGTGGTCGACGTGACCCACGATCACGATGTTCATCCGCTGCGATCCGGCCGGAGCGGCCACGCGCGGTTCGGGGGAAGCGATGGATGACGACATGCGGCTGGAAGATTCCTCCCTGAGCGTCAACGGGACTCTGGCGGCCGCGCCCCGGCGGCAACCGCCTCGAGCGGCCGGTCCGGGTGGCGCACGGCTAGACCGGGTCTACGGATGATCGGCCCACGCCTCGGCGGAACGGCTCACTGCTCCTCCGCGGCGTAGTCGTACGGATAGTAGTAGTCGCCTTCCTTGGCGACCTGCCCGCCCGGATCGTTCAGCACGGTCCCGACGACGCGGGCGCCCACATTGGCGAGTTGCTGGTAGGCACGCTGGGCCGCGTTCCGGTCCGTGGTCCCCGCCCGGACGACCAGCAGCACGCCGTCCGTCAGCGAGGCCACGATGCCCGCGTCGGCCGTGGCGAGCACGGGCGGGGTATCGAGCACGATGATGTCGAACTGCTCCCGCAGCTCGCCCAGGAGTACCCGCATCCGGGTGCTGCTCAGCAGGTTTGCCGCGTTGGAGGGGAGCGCCCCGCAGGTCAGGACGGAGAGTCCCGCGATCGACGTCTCCCGGATGGCGTCCGGCGCCGAGACGGGATCGCCCGTCGGGTGCCGTGAAGCGGTCAGCAGCTCCATCAGCCCGGGAGAGCGCGGCATGCGAAAGAGACCGTGCACCCGGGGCCGGCGGATGTCGCAATCCACGAGCAGGACCCGGAGGCCGTCATACGCCAGCGTCACGGCGAGATTGGCGGCGGTGAGCGTCTTGCCCTCACCGGGTGCGGCGCTGGTGACGACCAGTGTCTTCAGCGCCTCACCGCCATCGGACCAGATGAGGCTCGTGCGCAGGTTGCGGAAAGCCTCGATGCCGATGGAGAACGTCTGACCGCCGGACATGAGCGCGCCGGCATCCGCCCGCGCGGGTTTGGGTGACCCGAGCAGCGCGCGCAGTCGGGATCGTCCGTTGGACGCACCGCCGGTGATCCGCGGGATCACGGCCAGGCCAGGCACGTGGAGCACCGCTTCGAGGTCCTCGGGCCGCCGGATCGAGGTGTTGAGCGCCTCGAGCACATAGGCGAACACCAGCCCCAGGATGAGCCCGAGCGCGAGCCCGAGCGCGAGCTTCAGCGCCGAGGCGCTGAGCAGCGGGGCGTAGGGCACGTCGGCCAGGTCGACCACATCCACGTCGCCGGCCTCGACCTCCTCGGACATCCGGGCCTTCTGAAAATCCTTGCGGAGCTCATCGCCCATGCTGGCCAGCGCGTCCACTCGACGGCTCAGCCGCATCTCCTCCTCGGCCATGGCCGGCAGGACCTCCATGGAGGCACCGGTGCGGCGCCGCAGGGTGGTCAGCGAGGCGATCCGGGCGTCGATGGACTTCACGTGGCTGCTCACCGCGTCCACCAGCTTGTCCTGGGTGGACTTGGCCAGGCTCTTGAGCTGGATCACGTCCGGATTGGTGGCCGCCGCCTTCCAGGGACCGGTCGTCATCGAGTCGAGCCGGTCTTGGTAGTCGAGAAGCTGATGATAGAGGTTCCCGACCGCCGGGTTGTCGGTCATGGCCGGGGAGGTGGCCAGGGCGCGCAGGGCCTCCGCCCGGGCCGACTCGTCTCCCGATTTGAGCTGCTGCTGCAGGGCGGTGAAGGTCTGCCGGTCGGCGTCGAGCTCGGCCGCACGGGTGTCGAGCGCGAGCACGGCCGACTGCTCCGCGGCGAGCTTGTCGTGGCTGCTGGCGAGTTGCTGGCGGCTCCGGAACGAGCTGAGCTCGGCCTGCGCGCGCTCCAGCATGCTGTCGGTCTGGGCGAGCTGCTCGGAGAGGAATTCGCGCCGGCGCCGCGAGCGCTCGCGTGCCCACTGGACGTTGAGCGACTGGAAGGCCTGCACGGTGGCGTTGACGATCCGCTGGGCGATGGCGGGCTCGGTCGACGAAGTAGCTGACGTCGATCACGTCGGTCATTTCCCGCCGCGACACCTGCAGCCCGGCCAGAAGGCCGTCGATCGCCTGCTCCTGGCCGCACGATGCCCAGCGTGGCGGCATCGATGGCGGGCCGGGCGCGTACGGCGAACTGCACCACGCCAAGGTTGATCACCTGGCCGTACGGCGCGGTCACCGCCCGATCGGCGCGGCGTGCCTCGAGATTGTTCTGGTGGAAGACGAGCTGCACGGAGTCGCCGGCGGCCCGAGGATCGACGTGCACCTGCGCGAGGCTCGCGAGCGGGAACTCGGGAGTCCGGCTCTGCGAGCTGGAGGCCCAGCGTGTCCACGACGACCCGCGCCACCGTCCGGCTCTTCAGCAACTCGATGATGGACAGGAGTCGGGTCCGCGGTCTTCCCCAGGCCCGGCGCCTCCTCCTCATCGCCCGTGAGCGTCTGGCGCTCGCCGGCCAACCTGAGCATGGCGGCCGCCTGATAGGTCGCGGGCGCCTGGGAGGCCAGGAAGAGCCCGATGCTCGCGCCGATCAGCGTCATCGCCAGGATCAACTGATAGCGCCGGCGGAGGACGGCCAGCACCTGACGGAACGAGATGGAATCGCCGGCCGGCGCCGACTCGATGGGCCGCATCGAGGGCTCCGTATTCCCCGGGAGCATACGATTGTGGGGCGGCAAGGTCGGCATGGCTGTCTACCTATTGCCCCGGCTCACGCGATCGATGAGCAGCCCGAGCGAGGCGAACGTGCCGATCACGACCAGGGCGGGCTGGAGCACGTCCTTGAAGAACGACTTCCGGCGGTCCACGACGATCTGGTCTCCCGAGCGCACGGGGAGCGTGGCCTGGGAGCCGTTCGGGTCGGACAGATTGACCCTGAACTGGTCCTGTTGGCCGTTCGGGGCGAAGCGGAGGACGCGGACGTGATCGGGTGCGCCGTTCTCGGTGGTTCCACCGGCCCGGGCCACGGCCTCGCCGATGGTCGTCTCCGGGCGGGTGGCGAACACCTGCGGCTTGGTGACCTCACCGGACACCGAGACGCGGATCAGCGGCTCCATCACGAACTGCGGGCTCTCCTCGAACTTGGAGAGGAAGGTGCGAAGATTGGCTTCGGCGGTGGCGAAGGGCACCCCGCCCACGCGCACCGCGCGGAAGAGCGGATGCGTGATCGTATTGTCCGGCGCCACCACGTAATCTCCGCTGAACTCCGGCTTCCGCCACACGACGATGCGCACCGAGTCTCCTGGCGTCAGTACGGCCTGCTCGGTCTTCGCGCGAGCCTCCTGGGCCGCGGCGGGGTGCGACACCAGAACACAAGCGGCGACGAGCGTGAGAGAGGCCAGGACTCGCATAAACCTCGACGTGTGGTGAAAGGTTGGCGGCTCGAACTCATCTTCCCACCTGAGTGACCAAAAATCCGGGGGCCATTGAGCACGATCCATGCCCCCGACCGGAATCGTGCCCGGCCGCTCCTGGCCGTGACGCAACGCAATCTACTACTGTGGGATTCGAACGGCACCTCGAAGGAAGCGTGCGCAGCAGGGTCAGTTCGGGGCGGACTTCGCCCGCGACGGAGGCACTCGTGCGGGCGATCACCCAGCGGACGCCGCAACACTGTGGCGTTACCGATACACCTGGGAAAAGCAAACGACCGGAAGGGGATGCCCCCTCCGGTCGTTCAACCTCGTTGAAACGGACTACTGGCGTCTACATGGCTTGGCCGCCTGCGAGGCCAGGCGATCGGCGACGTCCTTGAAGGCCCGCTGGTTATCGGGATTCGCCATGAAGCCATCGTCGTAGCGCCACATGAGCAGTCCTCCGCAGGCCGCCGGACCGAGGGCCAAGCCATACTCCCGGACCTCGGACGGAGTCATCCGGCAGTTGGGGCTGTAGGTGCCGAGTCCACCCGTAGCCGCACAGTCCCACGTTCCATCCCGGTCCTGGATCCCACCATTCAGAATGTTCATGCTGAACATGATCGCGTGGCCATCTCTCCTGGCCATCGCGAGCGCCCCGTCCCGCCAGGTGGCGACGTCGCCGACCCTCGAGGAATACTGCGTCGTGAGGAAGTCGCACACCCGGTACGACTTGGTGGGCTCGAACACGTCCCAGCGGTGCTGGACCCCGGCGGGGAGCGTCGGGAACATCGCCTTGACGTCGGCGCAGAGCGAATCCACCCGCACCTTCGTCATGGTGCCCGGGGGGCCCCAGGTATTTCCGTCGCCGCCGCCCGAAACATTGGGCTCGTCCATCACGGTCGCGCCAATGATCGTCCCGTCGGCCACACCGCCCGCGATGGCCGTTCGGATGGTGGCCGTGTTGTAGGCCTGCAGCCTCGCCTCCCACTTGGCCCGGTCGAACACCCCGTTGGTCAGGTAGTTCTCGTGCTTCCCGCCGGTCATCGCCATGATGACCTTCCGCCTCTGCGCGCGTGCCGCCTCAATCCGGATTACCACGTTGTCGGGGGTGTAGCTGTCCTGGGTGAGGTTGAATGCGCTGACCGTCGGATCGTTGGCGGTCGTCAGGTTGAACAGGCCGAATGATCCGAAAGCCAGGCTCGAGCCGGTGAGCGACGGTGCCGGTGGCGGGGCGACGGATGCCACGATGACGCTGGCCGACCCCGTCACCGTGGCAACCTTGGCCTGGACGCCGTAGGTGCCCGAGGACTGACCCGCCGTGTACAGTCCCGCGCTGCTGATGGTCCCGCCCGTTGCGCTGAAGGTGACGGCCACGGCCACGCTATCGCCTGCGGAGTTGCGGCCGAACGCGGCGAAGCGCTGCGATGCGCCCGAAGTGAGCGAGACCCGGGCCGGCCGGACGACGATTTCCGCCAACGTGGGCGGTGGGGCCGCGATCCCGACCACGGCGGTGTCGGCGAGGGTTCCGGAGGCGTTGGTGGCGATCACGCGGAATCGGCCGGCGCTCGAGTCGGCGTGGTAGACGCCGTCCGGATCCACCGTCCCGCCGGTGGCCGACCAGTTCACGCCAACCGGCGTCTCGGAGCCATCCGCGAGATAACCGGTCGCGGCGAACGCAACGGCGCCGCCCGCATCCACGCGGGCCGAATCGGGGGTGACGGAAAGGCGGGCGAGATCGGCGGCCGGTGGAATCACGACCACGACCGAGGTATCGGTGTGCCGCCAGCCTCGCCCGCGCCCGACCACCTTGAAGGTGCCCGTGATTGACGAGGAGAAGGTGCCGTCGGGATTGATCCGACCGCCGGTGGCTCCCCACGCAACCGGCGTGGCAACGGCCTCGCCTCGCGAGTTGCGAGTCTCGCCGCGGAAACGCACCCGCTGGTTGGTCTCGACGACGACCGAGTGGGGAATGACCTGGAGCGATACGGGCGTGTGGGCGGAAGCGGAGGAGCCCGCGTCAGGGGCCGTGGTGTCCCCCATGCAGGCCGCGAGCAACGCGAGAGCGGTAAGCACGCCGTAGTCTCGCGAGACCGCCAGCCTTCGCGCAAGCTTGAACGTGTACGTCATCGCAGCACACCCCTCCTTCGACTTCCCGACCGTGGCACCCAACCGTTCCCTGCCGCACCCCACCCTTGGGCTCCTGCCTATCTAGGGGATCACGGGAAGGGGGGCAATGCCAAGGAAATTGACCAGAAGATGACGCAGACTTGAGGTGGCTATTCGCAAGTGCATAAGCGCGCATAACTTGCAAAACTGCTCCTGGCGCTTTGTAACAGATGTGGTGCATCACTTTTGTACACTACCTGCCATCTAGACAGCGAGATGGCCTCGCGCCGTCCGGCGCCTAACGGCCACCGCCTGTGGTATACTTCTCGCCGCCCGCACCGGCCGGCCGTTCCGGTGCGCACCGCAGACGTCAAAGACGAGTGGAGGCACGACGTGAGGATCACGTACACCGTGACCCGGGCGGACCCGATCGGCGGTGTCCAGATCCACGTGAGAGACCTCGCGACCGCCCTGCGCGAGCAGGGCCACTCGCCGACGGTCGTCACGAGCGGCAGTGGCCCCTTCATCGACGACCTTCGCGCCGCCGACATCCCGGTGGTGGTCGTCCGCCATCTCTGCGTGCCGATTCACCCCGTTCGCGATGTGCGCGCCTTGCGAGAGCTCCACGCGACGCTCCGGGAGCTCAGGCCGGACCTGGTGGCGGCGCACTCCTCCAAGGCAGGCGTCCTGAGCCGGCTGGTCGGCCGGTTCCTCGGCGTTCCGGTAGTGCTGACGGCGCACGGCTGGAACTTCACACCGGGCATCCCCCCCGGACGGCGGCAGTGTATCGCGGGATCGAGCGGTCGGTCGGCCCGCTCACGGCGAAAATCATCACCGTCTCGGAGTTCGATCGCCGCCTCACGCTCGAGGCGCGCATCGTCCCCCCGGCGCGCGTCGTCACCGTTCACAACGGCATCCCGGACGTCTCGCGGCAGCTCAGGGCCGACCCCGTGCGCACTCCACCGCGTCTGGTGATGGTCGCGCGCTTCAGCGCGCAGAAGGACCACGCAACCCTGCTGCGGGCGGTGGCGGGTCTCCGGGATCAGCCCTGGGAGCTCGAGCTCATCGGCGACGGTCCGCTCATGGGCGAGATGCAGGCGCTGGCCGCCGCGCTCGACCTGGGCGAGCGGGTGCGCTTCCTCGGCCAGCGGACCGACGTGGACCAGCGACTCGCAGAGGCGCAGGCCAGCGTGCTCTCGACCAATTGGGAAGGTTTTCCGATGAGCATTCTGGAGGCGATGCGAGCCGGGCTCCCGGTCGTGGCGTCAGCCATCGCGGGGATCGGCGAATCGGTCGCGGAGGGCGAAAGCGGATTTCTCGTCCCACGTGGTGATGTGGATCTGCTCCGAGCCCGGCTCCGGCAATTGCTGGCATCTCCGGAGCTGCGGGCCCGCCTGGGAGCCAACGGGCGGGCCCGCTACGAGCAGGAGTTCACGCTGTCGCACTTCGTGGCGAGGACGCTCGACGTGTATCGCGGCGTGCTGGCGGACGTCAAGCTCCCCAAGCGTGCTCCCGCCGACTACGCCGGCACTCCCACCGGCTGAGCCGCGCGGGCGTCAGATCTCCCAGTTCGAGAGCACCACGCCCCGCCGCGCCGCCGGTGGGAAGCCCTGCAGGATCATCCGCAGATCGGTCCAGTGCACCCGGTAGCCCGCCGCGATCAGGCGCAGGTAGGCGTCGGCGTACTCGGTCTGGCACCGAATGGCGATGCGCCCGACGCGCTCCGCTGCCGCCGTGCCGTGGAGCGCGTCGAGCAACCGCTCGAACGCGCCCAGGTTCCGGGCGACCAGCTTGAGCACCCGCACCTCATCCTTCCCCCGCCCCGCCGCGAGCGGCGTCGAGTGCCAGAGGGCGAACCCGAGCAGCTCGCCCCCGTCGTGGAGCAGCGTGGTGTCGCCGATGCCGAGGTCGCGCGTGAGGGTGATCTCGCGGGTGAAGTCGACCCCGGGGGCAAGCTCGTCGGTCAGCCGGCGGCATTCCTCCAGCCGGTGGGCGAGCTGGTGTCCCGCACCTGACAGCAGCTCGGGCGCGGCCGCCACCCGTCGCGGCACTTCGTGCACCAGGGTGACGGTAAGCCGGCCCGGGACGAGTCCCAGTCGGCTGTAGAAGCCGATATTCTCGACGGTGCGCGGCATCGTCTCCAGGCCGATCGTGCCGGCGTCCTGTGCCTTGAGCCAGTCGATGCCGGTCCGCACCATGGTGGACCCGAGTCCCTCGCCCTGGCGGTCCGGGCGCACGGCGAGCGGACCCATCCAGCCCTCGGCCCCGGAGCGGTGGACCATGTTGAACGCCACGACCCGTCCGTCGGGATCCCGCCAGATCATCGCGCCGTCGCCGGCGTCCTCCAGCGCGTAGCGCCACACGAGGGTATTGAGGTGCGGCACGCGCACGCCGACCAGCCCATCCCGGCTGTAGCGGTCGGTGAACGCGTCGGCGAAGACCCGGTTCAGCGGCTCGATGTCGCGGAGCGTCGGCCGCTCGGGCCCGCGCAGGGTCCGGTCAGGCCGCCACATCGTGCTCCCCCACCGGCTCGTCGCTCACCGTCGCCACGCCTCGGGCGAGGTCATAGCCGACGCGCACCACCCGATCGAACCCTTCGCGCACCGAATCGATGTGGGTGATGAGGATGACCTGCGGGAACCGGTCGGCCAGGCTCCGGAGCAGATCCACCACGGCCACGCGGCGGTCCTCGTCGAGCGAGCCGAAGATCTCGTCCAGGATGAGCAGCGACAGCGGCTGCCCCGCCCGCTCGGCGATCATCTGGCTGATGGCCAGCCGGAGCGCCAGGTTCGCGATGTCCTCCTCGCCGCCGGAAATGACCGCCTTGGGGTCACCGTCGTCGAGGAGGGTGGCCCCGTAATCCTCGTCGAGCTCGAGATCGGTGTAGCGGCCGTTCGTCAGGTCGCGCAGGAACCCCGAGGCCAGCTCCGAGAGATCGGGGCGAAGCGTTGCGTTGAGGTCGGTGCGCAGGTCGGTGAGCGCGCGGTCGAGCTCCTGGTGCAGGGCGAGCTCAAGGCCGGCGGCCGTCGCCTCGCGCTCGCGCTCGGCGCGCTCGGCGCGTCGCCGAACCGCGGCCTCTACGGCTTCCGCCGCGGCCGCCGACTCGCCCCGCGCGCGCACCAGGGCCAGCTCGGCCTCGCGGCGCGCCCGCTCGGCCGCGGCGTCCGCGTCGCGGGTCTCGCGGTACCCCTGCTCGGTGTAACCCGAGCTCGCGAAGCCGGGTCCGCAGATCGGCGACCCTGGTGCCGGCCGTGGCGTGCTCGGCCTCTGCCGCCGCCAGCTCCGCCGAAGCGGCCGCGCCCCGGTCCGCGAGCGCCCGGAGCCGTTCGGCCTGGAGCGCCAACGGCTCGAGTTCGCGGATTCCGGCTGCCACCGCCTGGTGGCGGGCCTGATCGTATTCGCCCCGGAGCCGCTCCAGCGCGCCCTCCAGCTCCCGGACCCGGGGAAGCAGCAGCTGCCGCTCGCCGCCGAGCCCCGCGCCCTCCTGCGTCATGGCTTCGAGCCGGCCCAGCTCGCCCATCGCCTCCGCCAGCTCCGCTTCGAGCGCGAGCCGCCGGCGGTCGGCGTCGTCGAGCTCCCTGGGCTCGAGCACGAGCTGCTCGATGCGCTGCTTGTAGAAATTGCCGTTGGCGACGACCTGCTCCATCTGGCGGTCGAGCAGCTCGAGCACCTTGGCGTACTCCGAGCCCAGCGCGCGGGCGCAGGTGGGGCAGTCGCCCTCCGGCCCCGCCTCCACGATGCGCTGTCGCTGCTCCCGGAGCTCCTGGTACTGGTCGAGCAGCCCCTGGCGCTTGGTCTTCGCATCCTGCGCGTCGCGCACCCAGGCCGTGCGGAGGCTCTCGCCATCGAGCGTCACGGTGGTGAGGGAGGCGCGCACGTCGTTCACCCGCGCACGAGCCGCCTCGAGCCGAGGCGGCGCGGGAAGGCGGGCCAGCCTAACCTCGATCGAGCCGAGATGGCGCCGCACATCTTCGAGCTGCGCCAGGATACCCTGGCGCTGTGCATGGGCTTCGGCCTGCCGCTCGAGTGACGCGACTTCCTCGCGGAGCGTCGGCAGCGGGGCGAGCCTGCGCCCGATGGCCTCGAGCTCCCGGGCGGCGGCGGCGGCCTCCTCGGCCTGGCGCCGGAGGCGGTGTGCGCGCTCGGCGGCCGCGGCCGCCTGGTGCTCGGCCAGCCGGAGCTCGGACTCCATCGCGCGGGCGGCATCACGAAGCTGCTGCATCTGCTCCCAGCGCGGGCGCACCTCGGCAAGGCTGCGCTCGGCCGCGGCTGCCGCGTCGGTTGCCGCCGTCTCGGCGGCTCGAGCGGACGCCACGCGGTCGCGGGCGCGGGTCTCGGCCGCCTCGATCTCGCCGAGATCGCCCAGCCCGGCGCGGAGCGCGTCGTGGCGGGCGCGCAGAGCGGAGCGGCGCTCCTTGAGCCGGTCCTGCGCCGCGCGGATGCGCTCGTAGCCGAGCACGCGAGAGAGGAACTGCGCGCGCTCGGGGGCCGACATGGCGGCCATGACCGCGAGCTCCTTCTGCCCGGTGAAGTAGGTGTTGAAGAATTCGTCTCGCGTCATGCCCAGGAGCCGGGTGATGCGCTCGGTCACGGCGCCGATGGAGTTGGCGATCGGCGCGGGCTCTCCATCCTGGTAGAGCTCCGCGCCATTCAGCGTGCGGAGGACCCGGTACTGGTGCGCGCCCAGACTGAACTCCAGCTCGACTTCCACGCGCGAGCGCGGCGGCGCCCCCCGGCGCCGGATCGTATCCCGGCTGCCGCGCGCCGCGGGCATGCCGTACATCGCCCAGGCGATCGCCTCCAGCAGCGTGGTTTTCCCGGCACCGTTCGGTCCGATGATGCCGGTGAGTCCCGCCCCCAGCTCGAGATCGGTGTTCTCGTGCTGGCGGAAGTTGCAGAGGCGGAGTCGGTTGATCTGCATCAGCTTGCCGCCAGGTCCCGTTCCACTCCGTCGATGAGCGCCGCGCCCAAGTGGACGAACGCTTCCCGATCGAGCTCCGCGGGCAGGGGGCGGCGCTCCAGATAGGCGCGGACGAGCTCGGGGAGAGTCTGCCGCCGCCCGGGCGCGCCCATGCCCACGGTGCGGTGGATATCCGGCCGGCGCAAGTCGAGGTGGAAGTGCAGCGCCGCCGACTTGAGCACCCGGATCGCGGCGTGGTCCAGCTCGCGGCCCACATGACGAGGGATGTTCCACACCCGGAGCCGGACGATCTTGTCCTCGATCCCGCCCGCCACCGCGCCCACCCGATCCGCGATGAGCCCGTTGACCGCGGGCGCCTGGAGTCCCTCCGCCTCGATCGGCTCGAGATCCAGGATCTTCCGCGCGAGCGAGACCGGGTGCGACTCGGCGGTAGCGCGCTCGAGGTCCACGAGCAGCCAGCCCTTGCCCGGCGACCGGCGGCCCGCTTCGTCCACCAGCTCGCCCCACAGGTTGGGGCTCACATATTCGAGCGACCCGGCGTACCAGACGCGGGGCGCCACCTCATGCTGCACGTGGTAGTGGCCGAGCGCCACGTAGCTCCACTCGGTGAGCGCCAGCTCCTCGAGTCCGACGAGGGCGCCGCCGTACTCGGCCGAGCTCCGGTCGGCGGGGAAAACCCCCTCGACCTCACCATGCAGGACCATGACCTGGTGCCGCTCGTTGCCCTCGGGCCGGAGCGAAGGCCGCGCGCCGCTCACGAGCGCCTGGTGCGGCACGGCCAGCACCGCGAGGTCGAGGGCGGGATAGACCAGCCGCCGGGCCTCATCCACCGCGACGTCCACCCCGAGCTCCTCGAAGAGCCGCAGAATGGAGCCGGTCTCCGTGGAGCGGGGCGTGTCATGGTTGCCCGCGATCAGCACGATCGGCGCCTCCGGCAGCGCCTCGCGGAGCCGCTGGAACTGGCGGAAGGCGAAGACGATGGCCGCGTTGGTGGGGCGGACGGAGTGGAACAGGTCGCCGGCCACGAGAACGGCGTCCGGGCGCGCGGCAACCACGCCGTCCACTGCCTGGCGGAACGCGTGGGCGACATCGGCCTCGCGCTGATTGATCCCGCTGGCGGTCTGCCGATGGTATTGCCGGATGCCGAGGTGCGGATCGGCGATGTGGGCCAGTTTCACCGCTGGAGAATGCAGCCAAACAGGCGGAATTGCAAGGAGTTAAGGCCCCTCGGCCGAGCGCCGGCCAAGGCCCTCCGCCGGCCCGGCTTGCCCGCTCCTCCGGGTTCCGAGTACGTTCATCGCATGGAATGCCATACAATTGAAACCCACCTGCCGTGACCGACCACGAAGCACTGCGCGCGTCCACGACCGAGGGTCTGCCGGTGGCCCCCTCCATGGGGCCGACGCTCGAATCCATGCGGGTGCCGCGCCAGACGGAGGGCAACCGGCACCGGATCATCGTGATCAGCGGGATCGCGATCGGCATCGCGTTTTTCGCCGCCCTGGCCGCGGAGGCCCTGATCGCGCTGATCGGGCTGATCACCAACCTCGGATTCTACGGCCGCCTCTCGCTCGCCTTCACCTCGCCGAAGGACAACACGCTCGGCCTCGCCGTCATCGCGGTGCCGGTCCTGGGCGCGCTGATCGTGGGGGTCATGGCCCGCTACGGATCGCCGGCGATCCGGGGCCACGGGATTCCCGAGGCGATGGAGCGCATTCTCTACAATCAATCACGGATCTCCGCGCGGGTCACGTTCCTCAAGCCGCTCTCGGCGGCCGTGTCGATCGGGACGGGCGGTCCGTTCGGCGCCGAAGGCCCGATCATCGCGACCGGCGGCGCGCTGGGGTCGCTCATCGGCCAACTGCTGCAGATCACCGCCGACGAGCGCAAGGTGCTGCTCGCGGCCGGAGCCGCCGCGGGCATGGCGGCCACCTTCGGAAGTCCCGTCTCCGCCATCCTGCTCGCCGTCGAGCTGCTGGTGTTCGAGTACCGGCCGCGCTCGCTGATCCCGATCGCGCTGGCCAGCACGGTCGCCGCCGCCGTGCGGATGAGCTTTCACGGCTCCGCGCCGATCTTCCAGATGCCGGATGTCCTGCGCCCGTCGGGCACCGCGCTCGCGTCCTACGTGCTGCTCGGCGCGATCGTCGGGCTCGCCTCGGTCTACATCACGCGGGGCGTCTACGCCATCGAGGATGCCTTCGAGCGGCTTCCGATTCACTGGATGTGGTGGCCGGCCCTGGGAGCGGTCGTCGTCGGCGTGGTCGGGTACGTGGCACCCCGAACGCTGGGCGTGGGGTACGACAACATCGAGCAGATCCTCTCCGGCTCCGTGGTGGGCTACGCGCTGCTCGCGCTGGTCGTGCTGAAGCTGGTGTCGTGGTCGGTGGCGCTCGGGAGCGGGACCTCGGGCGGCACCCTGGCACCGCTCTTCACCATCGGCGGCGGGCTCGGCTCGCTGCTTGCCGCGGGCGGGATGCTCGTGTTCCCCGGCTTCGAGTTCGACATCCGGGTGGCGGGACTGGTGGGCATGGCGGCGATGTTTTCCGGCGCCTCGCACGCGCTGCTCACCTCGATCATCTTCGCGTTCGAGACGACCCGGCAGCCGATGGGCCTCCTGCCGCTCCTCGGTGGCTGCAGCGCCGCCTACCTGGTCTCCATCCTGCTCATGCGGCACTCGATCATGACCGAGCGGCTGGCGCGCCGGGGGGCACCCGTGCCCACGGAATACTCGGTGGACTATCTCCGCCAGCAGCTCGTGCGGGACCACGCGTCCACCGAAGTCATGACGATCCGGTCGGACGAGACGCTCGAAGCGGCGCTGGCGCGGGTGTCGGATCGGTCCGCCGGGCAGACGCACAACGGCTTTCCGGTGGTGGACGCCAAGGGCGCGCTCGTCGGCGTTGTGACGCGCCGGGACCTTGACGATCCGCGGGTCCCGCGCGGCATCACCGTGGGCGCGGCCCTCAAGCGGGCGCCCGTGGCGATCTATCCGGATAATACGCTGCGGGAGGCCGCGGACCACATGGTGCGTGAGAAGGTGGGCCGCCTGCCGGTGATCGCCCGGAAGGGTCCGCCCAGGGTGATCGGGATCATCACCCGAAGCGATCTGCTCGAAGCCCATCAGACGCGCCTGGAGGCGGCCGCGCACGCGGAGCGGAGCATCCAGATGCCGTGGGAGGACGCGCCCGTGTCCGGCTCGACGAGCTGACGATGCCGCCGGCGTCGGAGCGGCGCGCCGCCCCCCGAGGCCAGGACCGCCTGGGCGACTTCACCGCCGACAGCCGGCTCCTCATCCTCACCCCGATGGCGGCCGCCGTCGGGGTGCTCGGCGCGCTGGTGGCGTACGCGCTCGTCTGGCTGATCGGCACCATCACCCACCTGGTCTACTACCACCGCTTCGCCGCTACTCTCGTCTCCCCGTCCGCCAATCAGCTCGGCCTCGCCGCGGTGCTGGTGCCCGTGGTGGGCGGGCTGATCGTCGGCCTGATGGCCCGGTACGGCTCCGAGCGGATCCGCGGGCACGGCATCCCCGAGGCCATGGAGGCGATCCTCATCGGGCGCAGCCGGATGAGCGCCAAGGTCGCCGTGCTCAAGCCGCTCTCCTCGGCGATCTCGATCGGCACCGGCGGTCCGTTCGGCGCGGAGGGGCCGATCATCATGACCGGTGGCGCGCTCGGGTCGCTGTTCGCCCAGGCGTTCCACATGTCCGCGGCGGAGCGCAAGACGCTGCTCGTGGCCGGCGCCGCGGCGGGCATGGCGGCCATCTTCGCCACGCCGCTCGCGGCGGTCCTCCTCGCGGTCGAGCTCCTCCTGTTCGAGTGGAAGCCCCGCAGCTTCATTCCGGTGGCCGCGGCCGCGGCCGTGGCCGCCGCGCTCCGGGTGCCGCTGCTTGGCCAGGGGCCGATCTTCCCGGTGTCGCCACATCCGGCCCTGCCCTGGCCGCAGCTCCTCGTCTGTCTCGCGGTCGGCGTGGTGGCGGGATTCGGATCGGGATTTCTGACCTGGCTGGTCTACACCTGCGAAGACGCGTTCACCAGGCTCCCGTTCCACTATATGTGGTGGCCGATGATCGGCGGGCTGGTCGTGGGGCTGGGCGGCCTGCTCTACCCCCGCGCGCTGGGCGTGGGCTACGACACGATCGCCGACCTGCTCAACGGCCGGCTGGTCGGGGGCGCGCTGTTCGGCCTCATGATGACGAAAGCCGTGATCTGGGCCGTGGCGCTGGGGTCGGGCACATCGGGCGGCGTGCTCGCGCCGCTGCTCATCATGGGCGGCGCGCTCGGCGCCCTCGAGGCCCACTGGATCCGGCCGGGCGATCCGGCGCTCTGGGCGATGATCAGCATGGCGGCCATCATGGGCGGCACGATGCGCTCGCCGCTCACCGCGGTCGCGTTCATGCTCGAGCTGACCGACGACATCCTGGTACTCCCCGGGCTCCTGATCGCCTGCGCCGCGGCCCATGCCGTCACCGTGCTCATCATGCGCCGCTCGATTCTTACCGAGAAGGTGGCCCGGCGCGGCTATCACGTGATGCGGGAATACATCGTGAACCCGCTGGCCCGGGTCCGGGTGGAAGACGTCATGGAACGAAACCCGCCGACGATCCCCGCCGACATGAAAGTCGACCGGGTCCTCGGGATGCTGACCGCGAACGATCCCGTCCTGGGCCGCCGCCAGGCCTGGCCGCTGGTGGACGGCCAGGGCGCGCTCGTGGGACTCGTGACCCGCGGCGACCTGCTCCGAGCGCTGGAGGCGACCGGCGACCCCGAAGCCAGCGTCCTGGAGGCGGGGACGTCCCCGGCGATCGTGACCTATCCGGACGCGGTCCTCGAGGAGGCGGTGGACAAGATGGTCCGGCGCGGGGTCGGCCGGCTCCCGGTCGTGGAGCGCGACAGCCCGCGCAAGCTGATCGGCTATCTCGGCAGGACCGGGATCGCGCTGGCCTGGCAGCAACTGCTGGAAGAGGAGCAGGTCCGGGAAGCCGGCTGGGTCTCCCACCGCACCCGGCGCCTGCGCCTCAAGGTCAAGCGGGTGCTTCGGAGTCGGCGCGGCTAGCGGCGCGCGCGTCGAGTACCTCACGCACACGTCGCCCGAGTGCCGCCGCATCGAACGGCTTCTGCAGATACGGCGCGCCCGGCTCGAGCAGCCCGCGACGAATCACCTCGTCGTCGGTGAACCCCGACATGAACAGGACCGGCAGGTCGGGCTGCAGCTCGGCCAGACGCCGCGCGAACTCGGCGCCACCGAGCTCGGGCATCACGACATCGGTCAGCACCAACTGCACCTGGCCGCCGACGGGCGCGCACCAGGGCCAGGGCCTCGTGGCCGTTCCGGGCCTCGATGGGCGTGTACCCCTGGGAGGCGAGCAGTCGGCCCGCGAGCAGCCGCACGAGGCTGTCGTCCTCCACTACGAGAACGGTCTCCTCACCACGCGGGATGCCGCGGTTCACCAGTGGCACGTGGGCCTCGAACGGGCGTGACACCCGGGGCAGGTACAGCTTGAACGCGGTGCCCTGTCCCGGCTCGCTGTAGACCCACACGAACCCACCGCTCTGCTTCACCAGCCCGTAGACCATGGACAGCCCCAGTCCGGTCCCCTGCCCCGTCGGCTTCGTCGTGAAGAACGGCTCGAAGATGCGGGACTGCACGTCGGGCGGAATCCCGGCGCCGGTGTCGCTGACGACCAGCCGGACGTAAGATCCACACGCGATGGCGGTACCCGGATGGCGCGAGAGGTACGCATCCTCAAGCTCGACGTTGGCGCTCTCGATCGCCAAGCGGCCGCCCTGCGGCATCGCGTCCCGCGCGTTGAGCGCGAGGTTGATGAGCGCCTGTTCGAGCTGGCCGCGGTCGGTGTGCACCGGCCACAGGTCCGGCTCGAGCTGGATCGTGAGCTGCTTGTCCTCGCCCAGCAGGCGGAGCAGCATCGGGTGGAGCTCGGTAATCACCAGGTTCAGGTCCACCGTGCGGGGCTGGAGCAGTTGGCGGCGGCTGAAGGCGAGGAGCTGCGCCGTGACGGTGGCGGCGCGTCCGGCGGCCTTCCGGATCTGGAGCAGGTCCGCGCGACGGGGGTCGCCGGGCCGGGTGGGGTCGAGGAGCAGATCGGTGAAGCCGAGAATCGCAGTCATCATGTTGTTGACTTCGTGGGCGACGCCCCCGGCCAGCCGGCCGACCGCGTCCATGCGCTGGACCTGCCCGAGCTGCGCTTCCATCTGCCGCCGCTCGGTGATGTCCACGCAGGCACCCGTCATGGTGAGCGGGTCGCCGTTTCGGTCATAGAGGACCTTGCCGTGATCCCGGAGCCAGCGCGTGCTGCCGTCGGGGCGGACCACCCGGAACTCCACGTCCAGATCGGCTCCGCTCTCCGCGGACTGACGATACGCCGTGGCGACGGCCGCGCGGTCGTCAGGGTGAACCCTGGCCAGCAGGTCGTTCAGGGTCGTGATCTCCTTCGACTCCACGCCGAAGAGCCGGGCGAGCCCTTCGTCGAACCGCTCCACGTTGGTCGCGATCTCCCACTCCCACGTTCCCATCCGGGCGGCCGCCAGCGCCGTGAGCAGCCGGTGCCCGCTCGTCCTGCGTTCCTCGTCGAGCCGCTTCTCGTCGGTGTGGTCCCGGAGGACCTTGGTGAACCCGAGGAGCCCGCCGTCGTCTCCCCGTAGGGCCGTGGTGATCCCTGTGGCCCAGAACCGGGCTCCGTCCTTCCGCATCAGCCACCGGTCGTCGTTGGCGCTTCCCTCCTGCATGGCCGTCGCGAGCTCCTGCTCGGGCACCCCGGCCGCCCGGTCCTCCGGCGTGAAGATCGCCCCCATCGGCGATCCCACGAACTCGGACTCGCCATACCCGAGAACCCGGCCGACGCCTTCGTTCCACGATGCGTTCCGGCCCGCGGTGTCCATCATGAAGATCGCGTAGTCCTTGACCTGCTCGACGAGCACGCGCCAGCCGTCCTCACCGAGCGGAGGGGGTGTAGCGGCATCGAGTCTGGAGCTTGACATGGCGCCTCGCCGGCCGAGAGTCAGCCCTCAGCCTAGCCCTTCGGGCCAGTGCGTACCATGAGCCAGGGCACAGAGTGGGAGGACCTTCGCTCGTCCGGCACTCAGAAACCGTAGCCGTCGTCGCTCCGCTTCACAGCCGGGATCCCCCGGCGCGGCGCGACGACCTCGCCGTTGACCCGGCGGCCGAGACAGGCGGTAAAGAATGCGAGCGCGTCGTCGGGGCGCTCGCGGCGGGTGGCGCCGAGCGCCCGGCGCACGTCGTCCTCCCGCCGGCCGTCGACCAGCGCCCGCACGGCGTCGGGCGAGACCCGCCGGTCGAGCCCGCGGAGCTGCCGGGCCACCGCGTCGGCGAAGGGCAGCTCGGCACACGGGGGGAACCGCTCGATGCCCTCGCGGCTGCCGAGCACCGCGGGCCGGGGGAAGCGGACGAAGATCGGCTGGGTGAAATGCGGGTGGCGCACCATGAGCTCGCCCTTGGGCAGGGTGGCGAGCTTGATCCTGGTGGCCGGCGAGAGCGTGGCGTAGCGCCGGGGTGGAGAGCTCATCCATGTCCATCCGGCCGAAGACGGCGGTCCCGGCGTTGCCCACGACTCGGCGCTGCACCTGCGAGCGGAACTGCTGGGCCGAGAACAGCACGAGGCCGAGATAGCGGCCGCGCTCGGACAGATCGAGCAGCATCTTGCGCACGTAGGTGTCCGCGCCTTCGGCCGGGGCGTACTTATTGAGCTCGTCCACGAACACGACCACGTGATCCACGCCGAGGTCGCGCCGCTCGAGATGCTCGCGCAGCTTGGAGACGATGCGCGCGAAGACGAGGTCCTGCGCCAGCGGATCGAGGCCCGGCGACGTCCACCACGTACACGCTCCGGTCGGTGAACGCGCCCCAGGGCAGGTCGTGAGCCGCGCCATCGTCGGTCACGAGGCCCTTGGAGCGGGTCGAGATGTTGCTCAGCCGGTTCCGGATTTTCCGGATCGTGGCGAGGTGATGCGTCTTCCACACCTCGCCGCCCTTGCCCAGCACCTCCATGAAATCGAAGATCGCGCGGAAGAACTCCTCGAGGTCGGCGAAGCTCTGCACCCGGAACGGCTTTCCCGCGCAGCATGTCGTCCTGATACTCGCCGCCCACCACGCGCTCGGCGAGGAAGTCGATGAAGGCGTCGGCCTTGGCGTCCACGTCGTCGCGGTTGAGCACCACCTCGGCGTAGTCGAGCACCTCGCGGAGGCCCCACACGAGCGGCTCGGTGTTGGCCGCGAGCGCCTCGTGGGTGCGCAGCGTGTTGAGGTTCACGCCGTCGGACTTGAAGGGGGCGTAGTAGCGCACGTCGCCGAACGGCTCCGGCCGGAGCCCGAGCCGCGCGTACTGGCGCCGGTCCTCCTCGGTGAGCGTGGCCGGCTGATCGAGGAAGCAGAGGTCGGGGCCTTTGACGTTGAAGCAGAGCGCGGCGACCGAGCCTTTGTGCGCCGGGAAGGTCTGGAAGATGCTGCCGAGCAGGAACTCCACCGCGCTCGTCTTGGTGGCAAGCCCCGAGACGCCGGTGATGTTGAGGTGCGCCGCCTCGGGTCCCAGGAGGAAGTCGCAGTCGAGGTACACGGGCGACTCGAGGCCGCCGGCCGCGTAGAGGTCCGACCGGGATGCCGGTCGGCACGCTCGCCGCGCCGTGTAGCCGTCCATGCGGAGCGCCAGGCCAACGTCGGCGTCGGTCGCGAGCCAGACGGGGCCGAGCGGCACCGGCTGCAGCGGCTCCTCCGGGATCTGCCGCAACACGGCCGCGGTGAACAGCCGGATCTCGGCGCGCTGGCTCGGCTCCAGGCCCGCGGCGACCGGATCGCCGTCGGCGCCGATCACCGCGTGCAGCGGGGTCATCAGGTCGGAATACGCAAAGCCGTCGGTGACGACCCCGAACGACCCGACGTCCTGCGTCCTCGACGCGAACGATCGCGCCGATTCCGATCGGCGTGTCCCGGGCGGTCCAGAAGTGGAATTGATGCGGCGTGGAAGGCTTGAGCTCGGTGGCGACCACACGGCCGAGCGGCGGCGTGTCTGAGGGCATGCCCTCAATGTGGCGCGCTCGCGGGTAAACGTGTAGGGGCGCCGCCCGGAAGCCGGGCCCGGACGTCGTCGAGCTCCGCCAGCCGTCGCGCCGGGCTCCACCCGAGCTCGCGGGCCGCAATCGAGGCCGCCGCTTCGAGCACGCCCTCGCCGGGGTGACCGGCCGTAGCCAGGCCGGTGCGGCGGAAGACGATGTCGCCCAGATGGCAGACCAGCTCTCTCCGGGCCGCGAGTACCACTTCGGCCGGCAGCACGCCGGTACCGCTGATGGGGGTGCTCCAATCGGGCTGCTCCGCCGCGACCCGTAGTACCTCGGGATAGGCAGTGCCGTGGTCATGCGCCAGCCGTTCGGCCACCTCCGGTCGCGGGAACGCCGCGGCGACCTCCCGCACCAGCCCCGCGAACGAGGGAATCTCGCCGCCATGGAGCGGTGTGGTTCGGGTGCGGCACGGCGGCGATATACGCCCCAGGGTCCGGAAGGCGAAGTCCACCGCCTGCTCCGCCACGCCACGGGCGACGGTATATCGGTTGGTGATGGCGCTCAGCAGGCCCGCGCATCCCTCCTCCGCATGATCGATGACGATCGGACGCTTGCCGAAGCTCACGTCGCGCCCCACCAGCTCGCCCCGGGCGATCGGGAGCAGACCCGAGAGCACCACCGCGACATCGTCAGCCGTCAGGCGCAGGTGCGGCGCCGCCTCGTTGATCTCCGCGAGGAATCCGGCGACCTCCTCGTCGGTGACCCGGAGCGCATCAGGCTCATCGCGCCAGATGATGCTGTTCACTCCCGCCAGGATGCGGCCGCGCCAGGGCAGCAGGAAGACGTGGCGGTTACCGCGGGTCAGCAGCGCATCGGGGTCGCGGTAGCGGGTCTGCAGCGCGATGCCGTGCGCCGTGCCGGCGGAGCGTCTCAGCACGAGCGCCATGTCGCGTGAGAAGTGGACCGGCCGATCGGGCGCGAGGCCGGAGTGACGCAGGAGCGGCCCCGCGAAGGGTCCTGCGGCGTTGATGATCACGCGCCCCCGGACGTCGAAGCGGCCGCCGCCGATCCGGTCTTCCACGCTCACTCCGGTGGCCCGGCCGCTCCGGTGAAGGATCGCGGTCACCTCGGCATAGTTGGCGACGAGCGCGCCGGCGCCCGCGGCCGAGCGGATGAAGGCCCACACCAGCCGCGGCGGGTTGTACAACTGCCCGTCCCAGAAGACCCCCGCGCCGGTGAGCCGCCGAGGCTCGAGCTCCGGGAACCAGTCGAGCGCCTGCCGCCGGGAGACGAGCCGCGCCGGCGGGATGCGGCGATCCGGATCGGCGATGCCGCGATTGCGGTCGGCCGTGAGCGCGCCGAGCAGCCGGAAGGCAGCGGCGAGCGGGCCCCGGCCGCCGAGTCCATGGCCGTACGTGGGCACGACGATCGGCAACGGGTGCACGAGGTGGGGCGCGATCCGGAGCAGCGCCGAGCGCTCACGGGCGGATTCCCGCACACGGACGACGTCGAGATGCTGGAGGTAGCGGATGCCGCCATGGACGACCTTGAGCGACTCGGCCGACGTGCCGCTTCCGAAGTCGCCACGCTCGACGAGGGCAACCGCGAGCCCCCGCTGCGCGGCATCCCATGCCACCGCTGCGCCGCAGATGCCGCCGCCGACGACGACCACATCGAACTCACGGGCCGCGAGAGTCGAAAGATCTCTTCCCATTTCGTGCTCGTTAAGCATGGAGGCGCATGGCTTTGCAAGTTCAACGCCGCTGATGGAGCGCCCGGGCGAAGCACTCGGCTATAATACGACACTCCGCCACCGAGTCCGCGATGCTCTCGAAGAAGGCCAAGTACGCCATCAAAGCGCTCCTCGCGCTCGCCGACCGTGATCCCGACGAGCCGATGCGCATCGCCGATCTGGCGCGGAGAGAGCAGATTCCGCCCAAGTTCCTCGAGCTGATTCTCCTTGGCCTCAGAAACCAGGGCATTCTGCGCAGCCGGAAGGGCAAGGGCGGCGGCTATCTGCTTGCGCGCGACCCGAAGGACATCTATCTCGGCCAGATCGTGCGCATGTTCGATGGGCCGCTGGCGCCCGTCCCCTGCGCCAGCCAGACCGCCTACGTCCCGTGCGCCGACTGTCGGAGTGAGGCGGTATGCGGTGTCCGCCTCGCCATGAAGGAAGTGCGGGACGCGACAGCCACGATCCTGGACGGTACCAGCCTCGCCTCCTTGCGCGGACAAGTCGCGCGCGCCTCCCTCCTCGACCCACCTCGCTGAACCTCACGATTCGTCCAGCCGGACTCTGGCACGAGCTTTGCCTATTTACTCGATCTGGTTAGTAGAGTATCTAGAGGCCGGCAGCCGCCGGCGTTCTACCAACGATTTCGGGGGGCATTCACATGAGCTCGGCTCGGCACTGGTGCAGCGGGATCGTCCTGACGCTCGGGACTGTGGTTGGCGCACCACAGGGTGTGGCGCAGCAGACCGCACCCGACAGCGCAGCGCCATCACTCGCCGCCAGAGTGGACGAGCTCGAGCAGCAGATCCGCGTGCTGCGACGGCTCCGGGAATTGGCGGCGGACAGTGCGGCGGCCGCGGCCAAGGACCGTGAGTCCGCCACGGCGAACGTCAAGGACGGGTTCAGCCTCAAGTCTGCCGACGGCAAGTACGCCCTCAGACTCCGCGGTTACGTCCAGGCCGATGCCCGCTTCGTCCCGGGTGACGAGGCCGGCGCCTTCACCAATTCCTTCTTTCTGCGGCGGGTCCGCCCGATTCTCGAGGCCACGGTCGGCCGGTACTTCGACTTCCGACTGATGCCGGACTTTGGCCAGGGCCAGACCGTCCTGTTCGATGCGTACTGGGAGGGGAAATTCGATCCGGCCTTCACCGTGCGCGCGGGCAAATTCAAATCGCCGATCGGGCTCGAGCGCCTCCGTTCGGCGACGGACGTCACCTTCGCGGAGCGAGGCTTTCCCAGCAATCTGGCGCCCAACCGGGATATCGGCCTCCAGATCGCCGGCGACATCTCCGGCGGCGTCCTCTCCTATCAGGCCGGCGTCTTCGACGGCGCAACCGACCTCGGCAACCTCGACGCCGATCTGAGCGACTCCAAAGACCTCGTGGCCCGGCTGTTCGTCCAGCCGTTCGGGCGTGGAGCGCTGCAGGGCTCGGGCTTCGGCATCGCCGGCAGCACCGGAAACGAGCAGGGTAGCGCCACCGCCACCGGTCTGCCCGGATACAGGACGCCATCCCAACAGACGTTCTTCCGCTATCGCACCAGCACCACTCCGGGCAGCACCGTCCTCGCGGCCGGTCGGCGGAGCCGACTATATCCGCAGGCCTTCCTCGCGCTGGGTTCGCTCGGCGTCCTGGGGGAGTATGCCGTTTCGCGGCAGGACGTCGCGGTCGCGGGCACGACGGTCAGACTGGAGCACCACGCCTGGCAGGCCAGCGGCTCGTACTTCCTGACGGGCGAGAAGGCCGGCTTCAGGAGCCCCGCGCCCCGGAAGCCCTTCGACCTCAAGGCGGGCACCTTCGGCGCGCTCGAGCTGGCGGCGCGCTACGGCGAAGTCGACATCGACGACGACGCCTTCCCGCTCTTTGCCGACCCGGCCAGTTCAGCGCGCACGGCCAAGGGAGTGGGATTCGGCGTCAACTGGTATCTCAACAAGGCTATCAAGCTGCTGGTGGACTACGAGCACACCACCTTCGCGGGCGGCGCCGCCAGCGGTGACCGGAAGCCGGAAGACTTCGTGGTCACCCGGTTCCAGCACTCGTTCTGAACTCACACCGAGGCAGGCTGACGACATGCGCACCCGACTCGTGATTCCCGGCTCCCTTGTCCTCCTGACGCTCGCGGTGGGTGCCGAGGCGGGCGCCGCCCAGGCCAGCGCCAAGCCGGTCACGCTGCTCAACGTGTCGTACGATCCCACGCGGGAGCTGTACGAGGACTTCGACCAGCACTTCGCCGCGTACTGGAAGGAGAAGACCGGCCAGACGGTCACGATCCGGCAGTCCCATGGCGGCTCGGGCAAGCAGGCCCGGTCGGTGATCGACGGACTCCAGGCCGACGTGGTTACCCTGGCACTGGCATACGATATCGACCAGATCGCGGAAAAGGCCGGACTGCTGCCGGCCGACTGGCAGCGCCGGCTGCCCGACAACAGCGCACCGTACACCTCGACCATGGTACTCCTGGTCCGAAAGGGAAATCCCAAAGGCATCAAGGACTGGGGTGACCTGGCGAAGTCCGGCGTGTCAGTGATCACACCGAATCCGAAAACCTCCGGCGGGGCGCGCTGGAACTACCTGGCGGCCTGGGCCTGGGCACTGCGGCAGCCCGGCGGGACCGACGCGTCGGCCCGGGCGTTCGTCACCCGACTGTACCGGAACGTCCCGGTGCTCGACGCCGGCGCCCGGGGCGCGACGACCACGTTCGTCGAGCGCGGCATCGGTGACGTGCTGATTGCCTGGGAGAACGAGGCGCTGCTCGCCATCAAGGAGCTGGGCCCCGGCAAGTTCGAGGTCGTGACGCCGTCGCTCAGCATCCTGGCGGAGCCGCCGGTGGCGGTGGTGGACAAGGTCGCGGGCAAGCACGGAACGAAGGCGGTGGCCCAGGCGTATCTCGAATATCTGTACTCCGAGGCCGGACAGGAGATTGCGGCGAAGCACTTCTACCGGCCGCGCCTGCCTGCGGTGGCGGCGAGGTATGCGAGCCAGTTCCCCAGGATGTCGCTGGTCACCGTGGACGAGGTGTTCGGCGGGTGGAAGAAGGCGAACGCCGAGCACTTCGCGGATGGAGCGCTGTTCGACCAGATCTACCAGCCGGGGCGCTGAATGCGGCGGAGATCACGGAGCGTGCTCCCGGGCTTCGGGCTGTCCCTGGGGATCACCTGTACCTACCTGAGCCTCCTGGTGCTGCTGCCGCTCGCGACCGTGTTCACGCGCTCTGCGGAGCTCACCTGGCCGGAGTTCTGGGACATCATCACGAATCCGCGGGTGCTCGCCTCGTACCGGGTGACCTTCGGGACGTCATTCCTCGCCGCGGCGGTGAACACCGTCTTCGGACTGCTCGTGGCCTGGGTGCTGGTCCGCTACCGGTTTCCGGGACGGCGGCTGGTCGATGCGATGGTCGACCTCCCCTTCGCCCTGCCGACCGCGGTGGCCGGCATCGCCCTAACCACCCTGTATGCGCCCAACGGCTGGATCGGGGGCGTTCTCGAGCCCTTCGGCGTCAAGGTCGCCTATACCTGGCTCGGGATCACGCTGGCGCTCGTCTTCATCGGCCTCCCGTTCGTGGTGCGGACCGTCCAACCGGTGCTCGACGACCTCGACGCCGAGGTGGAGGAAGCCGCCGCCAGCCTGGGCGCGGGACGCTGGCAGACATTCACGCGGGTGGTGCTCCCGGCCGTGGCGCCGGCCCTGCTCACCGGTTTCGCGCTGGCGTTTGCCCGGGCAATCGGGGAGTACGGGTCGGTGGTCTTCATCTCCGGCAACATGCCGATGAAAACGGAGATCGTGCCGCTGCTCATCATCACGAAGCTCGAGCAGTTCGACTACGCCGGCGCCACCGCGGTGGCCGTGGTGATGCTGGCCGCCTCGTTCGGGCTGCTGCTCTCGATCAACCTGCTCCAATGGGCGGCGCGGCGCCGAGCGGGGGACTGAGCCATGGGCAGGGGTGAGTCCCGGGCGGTCCGCTGGACCCTGATCGCCGTCGCGCTGGTCTTCCTCGCGCTCACGCTCGCGCTGCCGCTCGGGCTGGTCTTCCACGAGGCCGTGTCCAAGGGCATGGCCGCGTACTGGGCGGCGATCACCGAGCCCGACGCGCTCAGCGCGGCCAGGCTGACGCTGCTGATCGCCGGGATTGTCGTGCCCGTCAATCTCGGTCTTCGGCGTGTCCGCGGCCTGGTGCATCGCCAAGTTCGATTTCCGCGGCAGAAATCTTCTGCTGACCCTCATCGATCTGCCGTTCGCCGTCTCGCCGGTGATCTCGGGGATGATCTTCGTCCTCCTCTTCGGCGCGCACGGCTGGCTCGGGCCCTGGCTCCTCGAGCACGACATCACGATCATCTTCGCCGTGCCGGGCATGGTGCTCGCGACCACCTTCGTCACGGCGCCGTTCATCGCGCGCGAGCTCATCCCGCTGATGCAGGAACAGGGGAGCGAGGAAGAGGAGGCGGCGATCGTGCTCGGGGCCAACGGCTGGCAGACATTCCGCCGCGTCACCCTCCCCAACATCAAATGGGGCCTTCTCTACGGCCTCATCCTCTGCAACGCCCGGGCGATGGGCGAGTTCGGTGCCGTGTCCGTCGTCTCCGGTCACATCCGGGGCGAGACCAATACGCTGCCCCTCCACGTGGAGATCCTGTACAACGAGTACGCCTTTGCCGCTAGCTTCGCGGTGGCATCCGTGCTCACGCTGCTGGCGCTCGTGACCCTCGCCCTCAAGGCGGCGGTGGAGTGGCAGCAGCGGCGGTCGGTGACCCACGCGGCCGACATCGCTCCCACTCTCGAAAGGATCGCGGCATGAGCATCCAGGTCCGCAACCTCCGGAAGGCGTTCGGCGGCTTCGCCGCGCTGGACGACGTGAGCCTCGACGTGCCCGGCGGCGAGCTGGTGGCGCTGCTCGGCCCGTCGGGCTCGGGCAAGACGACGCTGCTCAGGATCATCGCCGGCCTGGAACCGGCCGACGGGGGCACCATCCACTTCCATGGCGAAGACGCGACCGGGCAGCCGGTCCGCGAGCGCCAGGTCGGCTTCGTGTTCCAGCACTACGCGCTCTTCCGGCACATGAGCGTGTTCGAGAACGTGGCCTTTGGCCTCCGGGTCCGCCCCAGACCGTCACGGCCGAGCGAGGCGGAGATCCGCGAGACGGTGCGGGGGCTGCTGCACCTGGTCCAGCTCGATGTGCTGGCCGACCGGCGGCCGTCGGAGCTCTCCGGCGGCCAGCGCCAGCGCGTGGCGCTGGCCCGGGCGCTCGCGGTGAAGCCGAAAGTCCTGCTCCTCGACGAGCCGTTCGGGGCTCTGGACGCCAAGGTGCGGAAAGAGCTCCGCCGCTGGCTCCGGCGGCTGCACGAGGAGGTCCACGTCACCAGTGTCTTTGTCACCCACGACCAGGAGGAGGCGCTCGAGGTCTCCGATCGGGTCGTGATCATGAACGAGGGGCGGGTCGAGCAGAGCGGCACGCCGGAAGAGGTGTACGAGCGGCCGGCCACGTCCTTCGTCTACGGCTTCCTGGGCGACGTGAACCTGTTTCACGGCCGCATCCACCGCGGCCGGGTGCGGATTGGCGAGAGCGAGCTGGATGCTCCCGAATGGGCGGATGCGCGGGACCAGGCCGGAATCGCGTACGTACGGACGTATGACGTCGAGCTCGCGCCGACCCCCAACGGCAACTCGTCCCTGGAGGCGCTGGTGCGCCACGTGCGAACCTTCGGGCCGCTGGTGCGGCTGGAGCTCGACCTGATCGACGGCGGGCGGACGATCGAGGCGCACGTGTCACGGAGCCGGTTCGAGGGCCTGGCGATCGCCAAGGGTCAACGGGTATACGTCTCGCCGACCCATGTGCGGGTGTTCGCCGGAAATTGAAGGGCCCTGCCGCGAGGGCCGGCTACCCCGCACGGTCAGCCGAACGGGCGCCCTCCGGCCCGAAGGTAGGTCTCGACGGAATGGATCCCGTACAGCAGCCGGTCCCAGCGCTGGTCCGGGGTGCTTATCGGCGCCCGCTCCGCCAGGAGCCGCCGGGAGAGCATACTGGCCGCCGCGGGTGTGCCGTTGACTGGAGCGACGTCCACCCGCACCAGTCCGTGAAAGACGTCCTTCCCCTCCCAGGGCCAGAGCCGGAGCGCCCACTGGCGGATGGGCGCGAGGCTGCGGGTGGCCGGGGCATAGATGGATGAACGATGTCCACACGGGAGCCGAAGGTAGCGATCGAGCTCCGGCCCCTCGAAAGGCAAGGTCGCGTGGCTCTTGGAGATGCCGAGCATGCGCGGATCGGCGGCCCAGGCCGGGCTCTCGGTCAGTGAGCCGTCGACCACGAGCCACCCGTCCGACCCTTTGCGGTAGCGCTCGCCCACAGCCAGCTCGAGCTCGCCCCGCGCCTGATCCACCGCGCGCGCGGCGTTCGCCAGGTCGCGGACGGGATGCGCCGGCTCGTCCGCCGGGAGACCGACCGTCCTGATGCCGGCGGGCAGGTCCCCGGCCGCGGCCAGCGCCGCAGGCCGGGCGATGGCTAGCAGGCGCCGCTCCTCCAGCACGGTGTTCAGACGGCGGTCACACCGCTCGCGGACCGCGGCGGCCACTTCCGCGATGACGATGGGCGCAGAGCCCGCATACGCCAGCAGCACGGAGCGCTGCACCCCGTCGAGAAAGGCGAGCGCACCGGGCCAGGGCTCGGGCTCCCCGACCGCATACCAGGCGAGGGCCGAGCCTTCCTCGAGCCGAGCGGGCCGGATGCCTGCCTCGTCGGCGCGTCCCGCGCTGGCTTCGGGGACTACGCTCGCGGGTGTGAGTCCCCTCACCGCAAGAACCTGCCGCAGATGGGCCAAATTGAACATGCTCAAACCTATCACGCATGCCCGCCAGGCCGGGCGTGCCGCCGCAGCTTTTGCCGGGCCGGCTGCGGGGGCGCGGTGCGCGGGCAGTTCCGCCCATCCCTCGGACCCGGAAAGGCTCGAAACTCACATCGGGTGAGACCTGTCACAGACACGTAAGTACCTCGGGCGGCACACTGCGAGGGTACTTACCCGCCCCGATTCTCCGATGGCGGCGGGTAGCAATCGTCAGCAGGGTGGTGATAGCACATGAGGGTTCTGGTGACGGGGGGGGCCGGCTTCATCGGTTCGCATCTCTGCGAGCGGTTGGTTCGCAAGGGCCACGAAGTCTTCTGCCTCGACAATTTTTTCACGGGACGCCGGGAGAACATCCGGCACCTGCTGGACTGCCCGCAGTTCCAACTGGTGCGGCACGACGTGTGTGAGCCGCTCCTGCTGGAAGTGGACCAGATCTACAACCTGGCCTGTCCGGCCTCCCCGGTGCACTACCAGTACAATCCCATCAAGACCGTCAAGTCCAACGTCATGGGCACGCTCAACATGCTGGTGCTCGCCCGGCGGGTGGGCGCTCGCATCCTGCAGGCATCCACGTCGGAGGTCTACGGCGAGCCGATGGTGCACCCACAGACGGAGAGCTACTGGGGCAACGTGAACCCGATCGGTCCGCGCTCGTGCTACGACGAGGGGAAGCGCGTGGCCGAGACGCTCATGATGGACTACCACCGGCAGAACGGGGTGGACATCCGGATCGCGCGGATCTTCAACACCTATGGGCCGCGGATGGCGGAGTCGGACGGCCGAGTGGTCTCCAACTTCATCGTCCAGTCGCTCCGCGACCAGCCGCTCACGCTCTACGGCGACGGCTCCCAGACGCGCTCGTTCTGTTTCGTGGATGACCTGGTCGAGGGACTCGTCCGGCTGATGCAGGCGGAGGAGCTGCACGAGCCGGTCAATCTCGGCAACCCGGGCGAGTTCTCCATCCGCCAACTGGCCGAGCAGATCGCCGCCTGTTGCGGACGCGAACCGACGATCACCTACCGCCCGCTCCCGCAGGACGATCCCACGCAGCGCCGCCCCGACATCAGCCGCGCCCGTACGCTGCTGAGCTGGGAGCCGACGATCGCGCTCCGCGAGGGACTCGAGCGCACCGTGCGCTACTTCGCCGGGCGGCTGCATAGCAGCCGCCACAGCCGGCGCTCGCAACCGGTCGTGCTCGCCGAGTTGCCGTTCGCGGAGCGCCGGCGGGCCTACCGCGAGGCGGGCAACTGGACCGATCACCACGCACTCTAGCAGCGGAGCGCACGATGGGCAGTCACATCCTGATCACGGGCGGCGCGGGTTTCATCGGGTCCCACCTCGGGGACGCGCTCCTGGCGCGCGGCCACCGGGTGCGGGCGCTCGACAACCTCTCCCCGCAGGTGCACGGGGAGCAGGGTGGCCGGCCGGCGTATCTCGATCCGGAGGTCGAGCTGGTGGTCGGGGACGTCCGCGACCCGGCGGGCGTGCGCCGCGCGCTCGCGGGAGTGGACGTGGTCGTCCACCTGGCGGCCGCGGTCGGTGTGGGGCAGAGCATGTACGAGATCGCTCATTACACGGCAGTGAACAACCTGGGCACCGCCGTGCTGCTGGAGGCGCTGAGCGCGCGGCCGGTCGAGCGGCTGATCGTGGCCTCCAGCATGAGCGTCTACGGCGAAGGGCTCTACCGGCGGCCGGACGGCAGCTTCTGCGCGGGGGCGGAGCGCTCGCTGGAGCAGCTCAGGGCAGGACAGTGGGAGCTTCACGGCACCGAAGGTGAGCCGCTGCTCCCCGTACCGACGCCGGAGACGAAACCGCCGGCGCTGGCCTCGGTCTACGCGCTGTCCAAATACGACCAGGAGCGAATGTGCCTGGTGGTGGGGCGTGCCTACGGGATTCCCACGACCGCGCTCCGCTTCTTCAATGTGTACGGGCCGCGGCAGGCGCTCTCGAATCCGTATACGGGAGTGCTGGCCATCTTTGCCTCGCGCCTCCTCAACGGGAAGACCCCGCTGGTCTACGAGGACGGGTTGCAGCGGCGCGACTTCGTCAGCGTGCTCGACGTGGCTGCCGCCTGCCGGCTGGCCATGGAGCGGCCCGCGTCGGCGGACATGGTGCTCAACGTCGGCAGCGGGCGTTCCTTCTCGGTGCGGGAGATCGCCGAGCGGGTGGCCGCCGCGACCGGCCGGCCGGAGCTTCGACCCGAAGTCACCTGCAAGTACCGCATCGGCGACATCCGCCACTGCTTTGCCGACATCACCGCAGCACGCGCCGTGCTGGGCTACGAACCCACGGTCGCGCTGGAGACCGGGCTGGCGGAGCTGGCGGACTGGTTGCAGACCCAGGAGGCGATCGATCGGGCCGACGAAGCGGGCGCCGAGCTGGCCGCCCGGGGCCTCACGGTATGAAGCCGGCCCTCGTCACCGGTGGCGCCGGTTTCATCGGCACCAATCTGGCCCACCGGCTGCTGTCCAGCGGCCGCCCGGTGCTCATCCTCGACAGCCTGGCGCGGCCCGGCGTGGAGCAGAACCTTCGCTGGCTGCGCGACGTCCACGGCGGCGGGCTGAGCGTGGAAGTGGCGGACGTGCGCGACGCCGCCGTGGTCCGCCGCGCCGTGGAGCGGGCCGGCCAGGTTTTTCATTTCGCCGCGCAGGTGGCCGTAACTACCAGCCTCGGCGACCCGCTGGATGACTTCGAGGTCAATGCCCGCGGCACCTTCAACCTGCTCGAGGCCATCCGGGCGCAACCGGTGCCGCCGCCCCTCGTCTATACCTCGACCAACAAGGTCTACGGCGCGCTGGAGGACGTGTCGCTCCGCCGCCGCACGCGGAGCTACGAGCCACTGGAGCCCGCGGTGGCCAACCGTGGCGTGAGCGAGCAGCGTCCGCTCGATTTCCACAGCCCTTACGGGTGTTCGAAGGGCTGCGCGGACCAGTACGTGCATGACTACGCGCGCAGCTACGGCCTCCCCACGATCGTCTTCCGCATGAGCTGCATCTACGGCCCGCATCAGCACGGGACCGAGGACCAGGGTTGGGTGGCGCACTTCCTCATCCGCGCGCTCGAGGGCCGGCCGATCACCGTCTACGGCGATGGCCGGCAGGTGCGCGACGTCCTCTTCGTCGAGGATCTGGTGAACGCGCTGCTGCTGGCGCAGCGGCACATGCCGACCGAGTCGGGCGAGGTGTTCAACATCGGCGGCGGCCCCGGCAACGCGATCAGCCTGCTCGAGCTGATCCGGGAAATCGGCGGGCTGACCGACCGCGCGCCGGAGGTCGCGTACGACGCCTGGCGGGTGGGCGACCAGCGATGGTACGTGAGCGACACCGGCAAGTTCGCCCGGGCCACGGGGTGGCAGCCCACCGTCACCGTGCGCGATGGACTTGCCCGACTGGCGGCGTGGCTGCAGGAGGCCGGACGGCTGCCGGAGGTGGCGGGGAACGGCACCGGTGCGCGGCGCTGAGCTGGGCACCGCCGCGGCGCGCGGCGTGAGCACGATGCGGGCGGGGATGATCACCGCCCCGGGAGCCGCGCACGTGAACCAGGCTGCCGTGCCGGAGCCGGGTCCGGGCGAGGTCCGCATCCGACTGGAGGGCTGCGGCGTGTGCGGCTCCAACCTCCCGGTATGGGAGGGTCGTCCGTGGTTCGACTACCCGCTCCCGAGCGGCGCGCCGGGCCACGAGGGGTGGGGCGTGATCGACGCCGTGGGGCCGGACGCGGAGGACCTCAGGCCGGGCCAGCGCGTGGCGGCACTTTCCTTCCGGGCGTTCGCCGAGTACGACCTCGCGCGGGCCGACGCGGTGGTTCCCCTCCCCGACACGCTGGCCGGCCAGCCGTTTCCCGGCGAGCCGCTGGGCTGCGCGGTCAACGTATTCCGCCGCGCCGAGATCCGCCGGGGCGACATCGTCGTGGTGATCGGGATCGGCTTCCTCGGCGCCGTCATCACCCGGCTGGCCAGCCGCGCCGGCGCGCGGGTCGTGGCGGTCTCGCGCCGTCCATTCGCGCTCGAGGTGGCCCGTACACAGGGCGCGGAGATCGTCATGCCGCTCGCGGACCATGACCAGGTGGTGCGGGAACTCGAACGGATCACCGGGGGTGTGGGCGCGGACCGTGTGATCGAAGCCGTCGGACTGCAGGAGCCGCTGGACCTTGCGGGGCAGCTCACGCGGGTACGCGGCCGGCTGGTGGTGGCCGGCTACCACCAGGATGGGATGCGGCAGGTGAACATGCAGCTCTGGAACTGGCGGGGTCTCGACGTCATCAACGCGCACGAGCGGGACCCCGGGATCGCGCTCGACGGCATCCGCGGCGCGATCGACGCCGTGGCCGACGGCACGCTCGACCCCGCCCCGCTGTATACCCACCGTTTCGAGCTGGCGCAGCTCGGCGAGGCGCTGGAGACGATGCGGTCGCGGCCGGACGGCTTCCTCAAGGCGCTGGTCCTCACGTGAGCGCGCGAACGCCGCGCCTCGGCTTCCTCGGCACGGGCTGGATCGGCCGGCACCGGCTGGAAGCGATTGCGTCGAGCGGCGCCGCCGAAATTGCCGCCATCGCCGACCCGGCTCCCGAGAACGCGGCGGCCGCGCGGGCGCTCGCGCCTGGCGCGATCGAGCTGCGGTCGCTCGACGACCTGCTCGGAGCCGGGCTCGACGGGCTGGTCATCGCCACGCCCAGCGCGCTGCACGCCGAGCAGTCGGTGGCGGCACTGGAGGCTGGTCTGGCGGTGTTCTGCCAGAAGCCGCTCGGCCGGACGGCGGAAGAGACAGCCCGCGTCGTCGAGGCCGCCCGCCGTGCCGACCGGCTCCTCGAGGTGGACCTGTCCTACCGTCACGTGGAGGGCGCCCGGCGCGTCCGCGACCTGGTGCTGGACGGCGACCTGGGCGACGTGTTCGCCGCCGAGCTCGTCTTCCACAACGCCTACGGCCCCGACAAGCCCTGGTTCTACGACCCGGCGCTTTCCGGCGGAGGATGCGTCATCGATCTCGGCATTCACCTGGTGGATCTCGCATTGTGGACGCTCGGCCACCCGACCGTCTCGGCCACGACCTCGCGTCTCTTTTCCGGCGGCGTTCCGCTCGAGGGGCGCGACGGGGTGGAGGACTACGCCGTCGCGACGCTCGATCTGGACGGCGGAGCGGTGGCGCGCCTGGCCTGCTCCTGGAACCTGTCCGCCGGGCGCGACGCGGTGATCGGCGCGGAGTTCTTCGGGACCCGGGGGAGCGCGGCGGTTCGGAACGTGGGAGGCTCGTTCTACGACTTCACGGCCACTCACGCCCGCGGTACCCGCGAGGAGACGATCGCCCGGCCGCCGGACGCCTGGGGCGGCCGCGCCGCGGTGGCGTGGGCTCGGCGGCTGAGCGAGGACGGCGGCTACGGCCTCGAAGCCGAGCGGCTGGTGAATGTGGCCGCGGCGATCGACGGGATCTACGGCCGGCGAGCGATGGCGGTGACAGCATGATGGACCGCCGTCCCCAGTGCCCCCGTCCGCGCAGCGTCCTGCTCACGGCCGATACCCTCGGCGGCGTATGGTCGCACGCACTCGAGCTCGCGCGCGCGCTGCGCGAGAGCGGGATCGACGTGGTCCTGGCCGCGATGGGACGGCGGCCCACGGTTGAACAGGAGCGGGAGGTGCGCGCCATCGGCGGGCTCGACTTCCGCACGGCGCCGTACAAGCTCCCCTGGATGGAAGATCCGTGGGATGACATCGCGCGTGCCGGCGACTGGCTGCTCGAACTCACCGAGGCTTCGGGCGCGGAGCTGGCGCACCTCAGCGAGCCGGTGTTCGCGGCGCTGCCGTGGCAGATTCCAACCCTGGCGGTCGGACATTCATGCGTGCTGTCGTGGTACGAGGCCGTGCGCGGGGAGCGCGCGCCGCCGGAGTGGGACCGGTATCGCGCCGCAATGACGGCCGGCTTCCGCGACGCCGGCGCCGTTGCCGCCCCGTCCCGGGCCATGCTGGCGGCGCTGGCGCGGCACTACGGCGTGCGTGGTGGGAGCGTGGTCCCGAACGGCCGCGACCCCGCGCGGTACGTGCCCGCGCCCAAAGACCCGGTGATTGTCACCGCGGGACGTCTCTGGGATCCGGCCAAGAACCTGGCAGCGCTGGTCGAGGTGGCTGGGGAGCTGCCGTGGCCGGTGTACGCCGCGGGCGACCTGTCGGGGCCGGACGGCGGCCGCGCCCGCGGTCCCGGTTGCGTGCGCCTGCTCGGACTCCTGGGACCCGAGGCGATGGCCGAGCAGCTCGCCCGTGCCGCGGTGTACGCGCTGCCGGCCAGGTACGAGCCGTTCGGCCTCACGGTTCTCGAGGCCGCCCTGGCGGGCTGTGCCCTCGTGCTCGGCGACATTCCCAGCCTGCGCGAGCTGTGGGATGCCGTGGCCATCTTCGTGCCGCCCGATGAACCGGAGACGTTGCGGGCCGCGATCGACGCCCTGGTGCACGATCAGGGTCTCCGGCAGACGCTCGCCATGCGAGCGCGCCGCCGGGCGTTGGGGTTTTCGCCGGCGCGGATGGCCGGCGGCTATCTCGACCTCTATGGCCGGCTGCTCTCCGGCCGGACCGCGGCCCGGAGCGCGGAGGCGCCGACATGCGCGTCGTGATGTTCTATCACTCGCTCGCGTCGGACTGGAACCACGGCAATGCGCATTTTCTGCGCGGTGTCGCCGGGGAGCTGGTGCGCCGCGGGCATGACGTGAGCGTACTGGAGCCGGCGGACGGCTGGAGCCGCAGCCAACTCCAGCGCGAGCATGGTGCCGGCGCGCTGGAGCGCTACCACGAGGCGTACCCGCAGCTCAGCAGCGCCACCTACGGCGCCGTGCCCGATTTTGACCGGCTGCTCTCGGGGGCGGACCTGGTGCTGGTGCACGAATGGAACGACCCCTCCCTGGTCCACGCCGTCGGCGAGCACCGGCGGCTCGTGGGCGGCTACGGCCTCCTGTTCCACGACACCCACCACCGCTCGGTGAGCGCGCCCGCCGAGATGGCCGCCTACGATCTCCGCGCGTACGACGGCGTGCTCGCGTTCGGCGAAGTCGTGCGCCAGCGGTACCTCGACGAGGGCTGGGCGAGTCGGGTGTGGGTCTGGCACGAGGCGGCGGATGTGCGGGTGTTCCATCCGGTGTCGGGCGCCACCAACGAGGGCGACCTCGTCTGGATCGGCAACTGGGGCGATGAAGAGCGGACGGCCGAGCTCGAAGAATTCCTCATCGGACCAATCGAGCACCTGGGGCTCCGGGCGCGAGTCCATGGTGTCCGCTACCCGAGCGAGGCGCTCGGGCGGCTTGCGAGGGCGCGGATCATCTACGGTGGGTGGCTCCCCAACCACGCGGTGCCCGGCGCCTTCGCCCGGTTCCGGGCGACGGTCCACATCCCCCGCCGACCATACGTACGCGATCTCCCCGGCATCCCGACGATCCGCGTGTTCGAGGCGCTCGCCTGCGGGATCCCGCTCGTCTGTGCCCCCTGGGAGGACGCGGAAGGGTTGTTTCATCCGGGCGCCGACTATCTCGTGGCCCGGACGGGCGCGGAGATGCAGCAGCACCTCTCGGAGCTGCTCGCCGACCCCGCCGCAGCGCGTGCCATGGCGGCACACGGCCTCCGGACGATCCTGGCGCGCCACACGTGCGCTCACCGGGTGGACGAGCTGCTCACCATCGCTGCCTCGCTCCGCCCCTCCGCGGCGGTCCGGCCGTCGCTCCACGGAGCAGCGTGATGAGATCCGGACTCGAGGTCGCGTTCTTCGGATCGAGCCTCGTCTCGGCCTACTGGAACGGCGCGGCCACCTACTACCGCGGCATCATCCGCGCTCTGGCCGAGCGGGGGCACCGCGTGACATTCTATGAGCCCGACGCCTTCGGCCGGCAGCAGCATCGCGACATCGAAGACCCGGCGTGGGCGCGGGTCGTGGTGTATCCCGGCGAGGGAGAGGCTGGCGTGCTGCGGGCGCTGGACGCCGCGCGCGGCGCCGATCTCGTGATCAAGGCGAGCGGCGTCGGCGTGTTCGACCAACTGCTGGAGCGGGCGACACTCGATCTCCAGGGCCCATCCACGATGGTGGCATTCTGGGACGTGGACGCGCCGGCCACGCTGGACCGTCTGGCGGGAGACGCGGAGGACCCCTTCCACTCGCTGGTACCGCGGTACGACCTCGTCCTGACCTACGGCGGGGGCGATCCGGTCGTCGAGGCGTACGAGCGCGTGGGGGCCCGCCAGTGCGTACCCGTATACAACGCCCTCGACCCGGAGACCCACCATCCTGTCCCGCGCGACCCGCGCTTCGAGGGTGATCTCGCGTTCCTGGGAAACCGGCTGCCCGACCGCGAGGCGCGGGTAGCGTCGTTCTTCCTCGAGCCGGCAGAGCGGCTGCCCCGACACCGCTTCCTGCTCGGCGGAAGCGGCTGGGGCGACAAGGCGCTGCCGGCAAACGTGCGCTACCTCGGCCACGTCTACACCCGCGACCACAACGCGCTGAACGTGACGCCGCGCGCCGTGCTCAACGTGAACCGCGAGAGCATGGCGCGGTACGGCTTCTCGCCGCCCACCCGGGTGTTCGAGGCGGCGGGGGCGGGCGGCTGCCTGATCACGGACGAGTGGGAAGGAATCGAGCTCTTCCTCGAGCCCGGGAGCGAGGTGCTGGTGGCGCGAGACGGCGAGGCGGTGGCGGGGCTTCTGGAGCAGCTCACATCGGCGCGCGCGGCCGCGATCGGCCGCGCGGCGCGCCGGCGGCTGTTGTCCGAGCACACCTACGCCCACCGGGCGGCGCAGGTGGAAGCGGTGCTGGGCGCCATCCGCGCCCGTCCGGGAGGCGGCCCGGTGAGCGCGCCCGAGCTCCGCATCGTGATCCTGGGGCTGTCGATCACGTCTTCGTGGGGAAACGGCCATGCCACTACGTACCGGGGTCTGGTCCGCGAGTTGGCGGCCCGTGGCCACGACGTGCTCTTCCTCGAGCGCGACGTCGAATGGTACGCGGCCAACCGCGACCTTCCGCGCCCGCCACACGGGCGGACGGTGCTCTATCACAGCATGCGGGAGCTCAAGGGGAGGTTCACCGCCCAGGTCCGTGACGCCGACCTGGTCATCGTTGGTTCCTACGTCCCCGAGGGCGCCGCGGTGGGCGAGTGGGTGCACCCGCACGGCGCACGGGCGTGACCGCGTTCTATGACATCGACACGCCTGTCACGCTGGCCCGGCTCGCCCGCGGCGATATGGAGTATCTGACGCCGCGCGCTCATTCCGAGATACGATCTGTATCTGTCGTTTACCGGCGGGCCCACGCTGGAACGGCTGGAGCGGGAGTACGGCGCCCAGCGGCGCGGGCGCTCTACTGCTCGGTGGACCCGGCGATCTATTACCCTGAGCCGCTCGAGCCGCGCTGGGACCTGGGCTACATGGGCACCTACAGCGCCGACCGGCAGCCGGGCTCACGCACCTGCTCATGGAACCGGCGCGGCAATGGGGGACGGCCGGTTCGTGGTCGCGGGGCCGCAGTACCCCACCGGGATCCGCTGGCCGGCCAACGTGCGCCGCATCGACCACCTGCCGCCGGCGCGGCACCGCGGCTTCTACAACGCGCAGCGGTTTACCCTCAACCTGACGCGCGCGGACATGATCGCCGCCGGATTCTCGCCCAGCGTCCGGCTGTTCGAGGCGGCCGCCTGCGGCACGCCGATCGTGAGTGACGCCTGGAACGGCATCGAGACGGTGCTCCACGCCAGGCAGCGAGGTGCTGCTGGCCCGCACGGCCGCCGACGTGCTCGGCTATGTACGCGACCTCCCGGACACGGAACGGCTCGCGATCGGGGCCCGGGCGCGCGCGCGCATCCTGGCGGAGCACACCGCGGCGCACCGGGCCGAGGAGCTCGAGGGCCATGTCCTCGAACTCGCCGCGCGCCAGACCACGAGCTGAAGGAGGCCGGCCCATGGCACAATCGATTCGACGCGAGCCGCAGTCCCCCGCGGCCGAGCGGCGGCGGGACGTCGAACGGCTGGGCCCCTGGTTCCACAACCTCCATCTGCCCGACGGCAGCGAGACGGCGCCGGATCACCCGCTCGGCGATTTTCCGCGCTACAAGTGGAAAGGTCCTCGCGCCGCACCTCCCCGCACGGCTGGACGGCTGGACCGTGCTCGACATCGGCGCCAACGCGGGGTACTACACCTTCGAGGTGGCGCGCCGGGGCGCGCGGGTCGACCGCCATCGACGTCGACCCCCACTATCTCGACCAGGCTCGAGTGGGCGGCGCGCGAATACGGACTCGAATCCAGCGTGGAATTCCGCGCGCATGCAGGTGTACGATCTGGCCGACTCGGACGAGCAATTCGACCTCGTGCTCTTTCTGGGCGTGTTCTATCACCTGCGATACCCGCTGCTCGGGCTCGACATCGTCGCGCGCCGGGTGAAGCGGCTGCTCGCGTTCCAGACGCTCACCACGCAGGCCATGGAGGTGCAGGCCGACACCAGCGATCGCCCGCTCGACGAGCGTGCCGCCCTGCAGGAGCCGGGATGGCCGACGATGGCGTTCATCGAGGACCGTTTCGCCGGAGATCCGACCAACTGGTGGGTGCCCAACCACGCCGCGGTCATGGCGCAGCTCCGCTCGAGCGGCCTCCGGGTCCGCTCGCATCCGGGCCACGAGTTCTACATCTGCGAACCGCTCCCGCCGGCGCTGCCGGCCGGGCCCCCTATGACATCACGCCGGAGCTTCGAGCGGCGAGCGGCCGCCCGACGGCGTGAGGACGTGGTGGCCGGATGCAGGTGTACCGCGCGCAACACCGCGAGGGAGAGCCCGGCCGTCTGCTCGCCGCGATCCGGGACGGCCTCACCCGTCTGGCTCCCCGGCAGGCCGGCGTCCACGACCGGGTGGTGCGGCTGCTCCTCGCGCTCGGCGAGTTGGAGGCCGGCGTCGCGGACTCGCTCCATGCGGAGGCCGACGCGCCACACCCCTTCACGGCGGCGCTCCGCCACGCCAGCGTCGCGGCCGGCCATCTGCTCTGGCACGCCTGGCACGGACAGCACGAAGCGCTGAGCGCGTGGGCGGCCCGGGTGCGGGGCGCGCTGGCCGCTCTCGAGGCGGCCACGCTCCCCCGGCCGGTCGTGACCAGCGTCCCCGAAGGTTACGCCTACTACGGACTGTTCCCCGAGACCTACCTGTGTGCCGCCGTGCGGTGCGTGCGCGCCCTCCGGATGGAGCGCGCCGTCTGTGTCGGGATCCGGAGCATCGGCACCAGCCTCTCCGCCGTCGTGAGCGCCGCGCTCGAGGAGCTCGGCGTCGAGGTGCTCTCGCTCACCGTCCGGCCGCGGGGCCATCCCTTCGACCGGCGACTCCGGCTCGCGCCGGCGCTGGAAGCACTGCTGCGCGACCACGCCACCGAGCCGTTCCTGGTCGTGGACGAGGGGCCGGGCCTGAGCGGCTCGTCGTTCGCGGGGACCGCGCGGGCGCTGTCCGAGCTCGGCGTGAGCGACGACCGCATCGTGCTGCTGCCGAGCTGGCGGACCGACGGCCACTCGCTTCGATCGGACGACGCGAGGGCACGCTGGCGCCGCCATCGGCAATTCTCCGCCACTTTCGAGGAGGTCTGGGTCGAGACCGGCCGGCTCGTCGACCCGGCCCCGGCCAGCAGCCTGCGCGACTTGTCGGCGGGCAAGTGGCGCCCGCTGCTGCTGCATGATGAGGCCCGCTACCCGCCCGTCCAGCCGCAGCACGAGCGGCGGAAGCTGCTCGCGCGACACCCCTCTGCCGGCCGGACCAGCAGCCGGACCGGCTGCTGCGCTTCGCGGGGCTCGGGGCATATGGGGACGCACGGCTCCGCCGGGCGCGTCGCTCGCGGACGCAGGATTCACTCCCGCGGTGCTGGAGTTCCGTCACGGCTTTCTGATGCAGGAGTTCCCTGCCGGAGCGCCCGGGTGGACCGGGTCAGGGCTGCCCCGACGAGTTGGTAGGGACGATGGCGCGCTACCTGGCTCACCTCCGCCGGTGCATCCGGCCACGAGCGGATGCGGCGCCCGATCTTCGCGAGCTGCTGGCGATCAACGTGACCGAGGCCATCGGCGAGGCAGCCGCCGAGCGGCTGGCGGAGCGGTTCCCGCCGGGCCGCGCGCCGCCGCAGGAGCCGCCCGACCGCCCTGGACGGCCGCATGCTCCCGCATGAGTGGGTGCGAACCGCGCGCGGGTTCTTCAAGGCCGACGCCGTGGACCACCACGACGATCACTTTTATCCGGGCCCGCAGGACATCGCCTGGGACGTGGCGGGCACGTGCCTGGAGTTCGGGCTGGACGGTGAGGCGCGCCGCGGATTCCTCGCGCGCTATGTCCGTGAGAGCGGGGATGCCGCCATTGCTCATCGCCTGCCCTATCACGCGGTAGCGTACTCTCGCGTTCCGCCTGGGCTACGTCAGCCTGGCCGCCGAGTCCCTGGGAGACGACCCTGACGGGGCGCGGTTCCGCACGGAGATCGTACGCTATCGCGCGTTGCTCGCCGCCGAACTGGATTCGGATGCTCCGGCGCGATGGCATGGATAAGCCGGCGGCGCTGGCGGGCTACCGCCTGTACATCTTCGACGCGGACGACACGCTCCGCCGCTCGACCGTCCCGGGTCAGCCATGTCCCAGAGGCCCCGGCGAATGGGAGTTGCTCCCGGGCGTTCGCGAGCGGCTCGCAGGGCTCCCGTGGCAGCAACCGGGCGGCCCCTACTTCGGCCTGGCCTCCAACCAGGACCAGGTCGGCGCCGGCCTGTTCACGCGGCGGACGGCCCGGGCGCTCCTGCGCGAGCTGGCGCGGGCGGCAATCGGCCAGGCTCCCCCCGACCCGGCGCTCCAGCTCTGTCCGCACGCGCTGGGCATCGCCTGTGACTGCCGCAAGCCCGGTCCGCGGATGCTGGTCCGGATCATGGCGTTCTACGGGGTTTGCCGGCGGGAGACGCTGTTCGTGGGTGACAGTGAGGTGGACCGCGGGGCGGCGGCGGCGGCGGGCGTCGACTTTCTTCCGGCGGGAGCGCTGTTCGGCTGGCCTCAGCAGGCATAGCGCCGCACCATGCGGCCGCAGAAGTCGGCGAACTCCTCGACGTCACGCGGCGGGCTCGTGTGGTGGGGCCGGAGACCGCAGGACTCGGGGGTGAAGCAGAAGGTGAGCGTCACGTCGAACGGCTCGAGCGCGCGCATCTGCCGGTCGAACCAGGCCTCGGCGCCGGGGCGGCAGGCTGTCGGCCCAGCTCAGTCCGGTCCGGAGGTGGCGCACGCCGAGCTTCCGGAGCCAGCGCGACGGCGTCGTCGAGCCGGTGGTCCTCGAAGTGGAACCACTGGCAGATGCCCATCGCCGGCGCGTACTCGGCGAACTGCGCCGCGGCGGGCTTGGGCGTGCCGTCCTCGCGCAGCAGGCCCATGTAGAAGTGGCGGTAGTAGGAGGAGCCCTCCGCTTCCCGGTGGCGCGTCGTCGCCGGCCAGCGCGCGGGGCAGATCGTAGAGGCTGTACCAGTGGATGCGCGGCGACCCGGCCGCAGGAGCAGCTCGGCGGTGCGCCGCAGCCCGAACTCCTGCACCTCCTCGGCGCCGAACGTGGAGACGCCGACCTCGGTGACCCAGACCGGCAGGCTGGTGACCGCCTGGATCTCGCGCGAGCTTGTCCGGCCACTCGTGGATGGTGCCAGTGGTTCCAGTCGAGCGGGAAGCCGTGCACGCGCCACGACGTCGACGTGCTCGAGCACGCCCTGGTCCGCCATGTTGCGGAGGAACGCCGGGTCGATGGGCGAGATGCCGCCGAGCACGCGCGGGCAGCGCCGGCGTTCTCGCGCGCGACCGCCGCCGCCGAGGCGCGGACCATCTCGCGCGAAGATGCTGCCAGCCGGGATCGATCTCGAAGTCCCAGTGCGAGATGTTGTTCGGCTCGTTCCAGAGCTTGACCGCTTCGATCATCGCGCCGCCTCCACGTGCGGCGGCGCGCGCTCGAGCACGCCGATCGCCTCGCGGTAGCCATGCAGCGTCCCGACGTCGACGTAGGTCTCGCCGGCGCGCACGCCCACGGCCCCGCCGCCCTGCGCCAGCCACGCGTTCACCAGGGTGCCGATGTACTCGTCCCGGCGCTCGCGCGCCTCCCAGAGCTGATGCAGCGCGGAGCAGCGTCCGGCCCGACAGCTTGAACGCTCCCCAGACCCAGCGCGACCCCGGGTCGGCCTGCTTCACCTGGATCTCGCGCACCCGCCCGGTCGGCGTCGGTCACGACGGCGTCGAACAGCTCGGGCGCGTCGACCGGGAAGAGCAGGAACGAGAGCGGTCGTCGCCGAGGGCCCGGAGCGCATCCTCGGGAAACCAGATCGTGTCCGGCAGCCCGACGATGACGGACTCGTCGGCCGCGATCAGAGGCAGGGCCTGGAAGATGGCGTCGCACAGCCCCGCGGGACGGGCTGGACGGTGTAGCAGACTCGCGCCGGCAGCCCGCGAGCGCCGTAGTACTCCAGGATGTCCGACTTGCCCGGCGCGATCACGAAGCAGATCCGGTCCGCGCCCGCCAGGATCATCCGCTCGACGAGGTACTCGCTCACCGCGCGCGGGCGCTCCGCGTCGCCGTCCTGCCGGCTCCCGACCGGAAGCAGCTCCTTGGAGAAGGCGAGCGGCTGGATGCGGGTGCCGGCGCCGGCTGCCGGGACGATGCCCCACATCGGTCACGCCCCCACGGTCGAGCGCGCCCTCGAGCAGCGCGACCAGCTCGCCGGCCCGCCGATCGGCCGTGTGCGTCGGTCGAGCGGCGCGCTCCCGCGCCGCCCGGCCGATGCGGCCGAGCTCCGCGTCGTCGGTCCCGGTCGAGCGTCGATGCTCTTCGTCGCTGGTCCGCGCCACGAGGATCTCCGAGCCCGGCGTGAAGAACTGCGTCGAGCCCCGGCCAGGCGTCGCTCAGGACGGCGGCGCCGCACGCGGCGGCCTCGAACAGCCGGCCGGAGGGGCAGTACCCCATGTCCGCCATCGGCGCCCGGGTGACGTTCAGGGTGAGCCGGGACGAGGAGTAGAACGCTGAGTGCTCCGCGGGCGGAAGGTGGCGGACGAAGTAGATGTTGTCCGTCCAGGGGAAGTCCGGCGGATACTGGGCGCCGCCGATCAGGAAGCGGCGCGCCGGCAGCCGGCGGGCCGGCTCCACGAGGAGCGTGACCAGCGCCTGCTGCCGGTCCTCGGCGTAGGTGCCAAGGTACGAGAGGTCGGCGCGGTAGCGTTCGACGCCGGACGCGGGGCAATGGATGTCCGGGTCGACGCTGCCGTAGAGCGGGGCGACCCGGCGGGCGCCGAGCAGCGTCTCGCAGCTGCGTCGAGGGCCGCGCCGCCGGTGTAGCTCAGCACCAGATCGAAATCCGCCAGGCCCCGCGGCCCGATGTAGGGGACAGGCATCGCCGGCACGGAGCCGGTCGAGCGTCATCGGGGTATCGAGATCGTAGAATACCCGCAGCGCCGGCGTGTCGAGCGCCGTCGGAGGCGGCCGACCCCGTCGGGGCAATAGGAGGTGACCATCGCCACGTCCGCGTCGGCCAGCTCGGTCCGTGCCACGGACCGAACCGAGTCCCAGTCGGGGTAGAGCACGAGCCGTCCCCCAGGCAGCTCCGCCAGGTCACGGTGCGCGGCGTAATAGGGAACGTCACGCTCGAAGAAGACGACGGAGTGCCCGAGGCATGCACGCTGCGCTTGGCCTTCGCGCGACGCGGTCGGCTCAGCCAGTTCATTACTCCTGGCGGCAAGGAGAAGCTCAAGCACAAGGCAAATAGCAGCCTGCTCGACGCCTTGCGCCAATTAGGAAAATGAGCCCGACATGCCGCACATTGAGGGATTGCCACATTCGCTCAATGTTATTGGCCTTTGGTTGATTAAGCAATACGAAACGACCAGCCCTACCAAGACATCGGTCTTAGTACCAGTTTTTGTTTCGTATTCAACAGAGTCGCCAGTTATTCTTGCAACCGCCCCTGGTCTGGGCGAAAAATGCTGGTTGCCGTATCATCAGGCGCTACTGTCCATAGCTGATGGTGAGGCGCATGGGTATACAGAGGAACACCAGATTATGGCTACATCCGTCAGACACTGATGAATGATGTGCTCCCACAAGGAGATACGTTACTCCTCTGCCATGCGCAAATCGCCGTTTGCCTGGCCCTGGCTCCAGAATGGTCAGATTGCCCGTGACGTGATCGCGTTCGGCGATGAAGCTCCACAACTGATCTCGCGCTGGCCAGGGTTGCGCGTTTTGTACGCGTTCGGAGCAACCAGGCGTTCAAAACACCGGAGTGGTATCTTCAAAACCCCGATGAGGATGAGCAGGGCTTTACGAAGGGGCTTTTCCGCATGGGGGAGCGCATTTTCGCCAGTACATACGACAAGCCGCGTCAATTCCAGAAGCTGAGCCCGAACCTATCAAAAGCGAACTCTGGACAGCGCCGAAGAGTGGCAAGACTTTTGATGCCAGCCCCGATGCCCACGCGTGGAATCCGGGGCTATTCGAGTTGACGGTCGCCTGTCTCCAACCGAGCGATAACGGCATTGACTGGCCATGGGCTGCGC
>CAWHQC010000023.1:0-13849 GCA_963831425.1 uncultured Gemmatimonadales bacterium
TAGCCATCGGCATCATCGTCGCACTGTCGGCCGTGGGGGCAGTCGAACGGGCAACTACTGGTCGCCTATTACAAGGTGACTACACGACCGGTTGTAGTCCCAAGGGTCGCCACCCGGCACGGAGCTGAGCGTCACAACGAGGACTCCCATCAACAGGCGTTCGATCTGAGCGGCAAGACTGGACCGCATTCCGGAACTGCGTACGCGACGCCGCGTTTACGATGAACCCTACCAGTACGGGAGCAACCATAATGTACTGGTCCTGGGTGCGGGCACAGGAAACGACGTCGCAGCCGCATTGAGAGCCGGCGCGACGCACGTCGACGCGGTTGAGATCGACCCCGTGATCCTTGAATTGGGCGCGCAAATCCACCCTGAGCGGCCATACGAAGACCATCGGGTTACTCGCTGGAATCGGGAAGCCCGCACGTTTTATTTCGTGAGTCGAATGGGCAGTATGACAAGATCGTGCTGGGCTATGTGGACAGCCATTCGCTGTTCTCAGCCATGAGCAGCGTTCGGCTCGACAACTTCGTCTACACTGCAGAAGCATTTGGGGAAATGCGTCAGCACCTTACCCCAAACGGGGTGCTCTCGGTGACCTTCACAGTCCACGAACGGTGGATCGCTGATCGCCTTTACAGTTTGTTCGAGCACACCTTCGGCACCCGGCCCCTGGTCTTCCAAGGAGCGAAGAGTTCCTCTAGCGGTACCGTCTTTTTAGGAGGGCGTCCAGTCGAGAATCTGAAGCCGCGATACCTCTCATTCAGCCCCACTGACGCTCGCGATGAGGCCGGACAGACCTGGCGTTACGAGCCTGGCACCGAAGGGTATCTCTCACCAAGTGCCCTGCAGATTTCCAGCTCGATCCCGACGGACGACTGGCCTTATCTCTACCTGCGGGACCGCGGAGTCCCCGCGAACTATTTGCTGTGCATAGCCGGACTCTTTGCTCTGTCGTTCCTGACGATTCGCAGTACGACCGGTCTGGATCGTGTGAGGTGGCCCTTCTTTTTTCTCGGGGCAGCGTTCCTGTTGGTGGAGACCAAGGCGATGACCGAACTTGCCATCTTTCTGGGATCGACCTGGACCGTGAATTTCTTCGTGATCACGGCCGTCCTTGGACTTATCGTAGCCGGGACACTTCTCGTCCTGATGGACCGCGCGCCGTCTACGTCCCTCACATTCATCGTGCTGGCGTCGGTGCTGGCAGTCACCTACGCGAGCCCGCTGGAAGCTCTCCTTGGGTGGGACTCTCCACTTCGCAATTGGGTAGTGGTCCTGATCTTGTGTTTACCTTTGTTCTTTGCCGCCATTATTTTCGCCAGGATCATCCGCCACGAGTCGCAACCCTCGGTGGCGCTCGGCTCAAACTTGCTTGGCGCACTCGCTGGCGGGCTGCTACGAATACTCGTCCATGGCGTTCGGACTTCGCTCGCTGTATCTGTGGGCGATCGCCTTGTACGCGATTGCCTGGTTCACTCTTCGCCGTCGGAATGTGAAATCTGCCTGAGGTGTGTTCCCGACCCCTCAAAGAGGGGGAGGTCGCCTGTTTCAGATCCACTGACAACGAAGAGCGGCCGCTCCGGGAGCGGCCGCTCGTGAGCTGCGGGCCAAGGTCGCAACGCCTTGAACCCCCGGAGGTTCAGGGGTATGGGTTCGTAGGTGCGTTGTTCAACTGAGTGGCCGCGTTGTTGAACACGTTGCCGATGCTGTTTCGCAGGACCAACAGAATGGCGATCAAGCCGACGGCCACCAGCGCGATGATCAGCGCGTACTCCACGAGGCCCTGGCCGGCCTCATCGGACCAGAAGGCCCGCGAAGCGTTGACGAGTGTTTTCATCCCGACTCTCCCTGGCTCAGTGCCAGATCCTAGTCCGTGATCGACGGGGCGGAGGCGCACCAAAGCGAGCCCGAGATTCCCATCGTGTTACATGGGTAAGATGTGCAGGTTACGGTCCGGTACTTGATCTGGCAAGTGGACGGCCCCCTCACCCCACCGGCATCATCATGAACCGCCCCACCACCATCGACACGATCATCGCCAGCACCACCGCCGCCACGATCACCACCACCGTGTACCCCAGCGCCTTCTCCTTCGGCGCCTTCATCAGCACCGGCAGCCCCAGGTAGAGCAGGTACAGGCTATAGAGCCCGAGGATGCCCAGGATCCGGAGCCCCGGAATGAGAGCGAAGATCCCGGCCAGCCACCCCGCCGTGGCCGAATAGGCGGCCACCTTGAGCGCCTGGATCTGGTTCTTCGTCCCGTCGAACGACGGCGCCAGCCCGTCGATGATGAGCGCCAGCACGTAGACACCGATCAGCGTCAGCACGTAGCCCACGATCGCGCCCGTGATCCCGGAGCCGATCGGCGTCCGGTACACCCCGCCCCCGAACGGGATCCGGATCCCGATCAGCGAGTACCCGATGAACTGGGCGATCGGCCCGATCGCCGCCAGCGGCAGGATGTAGCCGGTGTAGAGGCCGGCCGTCGTGGCGGGCTCCACGTCGATGACTTCCCACTCGGAACGGGGGGTCAGCAGGATGTGCTTGACGCGCTCGACGAGATTCATCGGGCTCTCCTTGCGGGAGGGGCGGCGACCGGCGGGAGCTGGTATTAGTACGACCCTGCGGTCCGAAGCAGGGTCGTATCGTCACATCTATCGCATCCGCGCGAGTATGCGCGTCGGAGCCTCGAGTGTCAACTCGCGCCGACCACCGCCACCGGCTTGGTGCTGCATGGAAAGTCGACGGAGAAGGAGGAGCATGTCTCCGGGCCGGTGCTGGTGCCATTGCCGAGCTCGCCGTAGTAATTGTGGCCCCAGCAGTAGGCCAGCTTGTCGGTCGTCACGCCACAGGTGTGGAACCTGCCGGGACTCACTCCGCTGAATTGGAGCCCGCCCGCCACGGCGACAGGCGCCAGGCGGTCGGTGGTGGTGCCCTCACCGAGCTGCCCGAATTCATTCTGGCCCCAGCAATAAGCCTGATCGGCCGTCGTCACACCACAGGTGTGGGCACCGCCCCCGACGAGCTGCTTGAAGCTGAGCCCGCCGCTGATCGCGCCTGGCGTCGAGCGATTGGTGGTGGTGCCGTCGCCCAGCTCGCCGTCGCCGTTGTAGCCCCAGCAGTAGCCCTGGTTCGTCGTGGTCAGGCCGCAGGTGTGGGCTCCGAGAGTGGTCACCTGGCGGAAGCTCAATCCGCCGACGACCGCCACCGGCCGCCGGCGCCTGGGGACCACCGTGCCGTCACCCAGTTGGCCGTAACCGTCGCCGCCCCAGCAATAGGCGCGGTCCGCGGTGGTCACACCGCAGCTCTGGTACTCGCCCGCGCTCACACGCCGGAAGTGGAGCCCGCGCGCCACCGCGACCGGTGTTGTGCGATTGGTGGTGGTGCCGTCGCCCAGCTGGCCCGAGCTGTTGTCGCCCCAGCAGAAGACCGCGTCGGATGGAGTGACCGCACAGGCGTGGCGATAGCCCGCGTCCACCTGCCGGAAGCGGAGCCCGCCCGCGACCGGTACCGGCCTGACCCGCTTGCTCAAGGCGCCGATGCCGAGCTGTCCGCTGTCGTTTCTGCCCCAGCAGTACGCCAGGTTGTCGGTAGTCACGCCGCAGGTGTAGTCAAATCCCGCGTGCACTTGAACGAACTGCAGCCCACGCGCGACCGCCACCGGCCTCGAGCGATCCGTGGTGGTGCCGTCGCCGAGCTCGCCGGATTCATTCCGGCCCCAGCAGTAGGCCCGGTTGTCGGTGGCCACACCGCAGCTGTGGTCGATGCCTGCGCTGACCTCCAGGAACGACAGCTTCGCCGTCGCGGCCGCGACCGCGGCTGCGGCTTCGGGGGAGAGCACCGACCCCGTGTCCGGACCGGCGGGCGACTGGGAGTCCTCCCCGCACGCCAGGGCGACCGCCACGAGGGCCGGGGCGAGCATGGCAGGGAGCCGGCCCGAACGGAGGCGACCGTGGAACAGGCGCTGTGACCACATGGGGAATCTCGCTTCCGATGACAGGCTTGTGAGGCGACACCGCGGTGAACTATCCAGAGACGCTCGAGCGACCGAGCCATCATGGCCGGCCATAGTCAAGCCGATGTCAAGCCGGGCACCCGACGCGTACTCAGGCACACTCACGTCTCGCTCGGCCGCGAAGGCGCGCCTTGAGTCACCGGAAGGGCAGCCGGCGCGGTGGGCGGGAACAGGTTGAACCGCACGATGTGGAGAAGCGCCGCTGCCCCGTCCCGCCAGTCGATCTTCTTCCCCTCGGCATAGGTCCGGCCCGCGTACGAGATCGGGACCTCCCAGATCCGGGCCTGCGCCTGCGCCAGCCGCGCCACGATCTCCGGCTCGAAGCCGAACCGGTCGCTGGTGAGCACCAGCGACTTCATGATCGGCGCCCGCACCATCTTGTAGCAGGTCTCCATGTCCGTCAGGTTGAGGTCGGTGAACATGTTGGAGACCAGCGTCAGCAGCCGGTTGCCCACCGAGTGCCAGAAGTAGAGCACCCGGTGCGGCCCGCCGAGAAAGCGGGAGCCGAAGACGGCGTCGGCCCGGCCGGAGGCGATCGGCTCGAGCAGGTGGACGAACTCGGCCGGGTCATATTCCAGGTCCGCGTCCTGGATGACGATCACGTCCCCGGTCGCGTGCGCGATGCCGGCGCGGAGCGCGGCGCCCTTCCCGCGGTTCCGCGCGTGGTGGACCACCACGTCCACACTTCCGGCCGCCCGGAGTCCGTCCAGGATCTCCCCGGTACGGTCGCTGGACGCGTCGTTCACGGCGACGATTTCCAGCGTGAGCGGGACGGCGCGGACCCGCTCCACCACCGCCGCCACGGTGCGCTCCTCGTTGTAGGCCGCGATCAGGACCGACAATCTCAGGTCCGCAAGGCTCACCAGCGCTCCAGGGTGGCAGGGCAAAGTCGAGGGGGACCAGCAATAGTGCGCGCGACAGTGTGCAGCGTAAAGGGGCGAGCCATGCTGCCGGCCCGGCCCGAAACTGCCCTCCGCTCCCGCCCGTAAAGCCCTTGGCACCCACCCGATCCATCCACCCCCGCGGAGATTCCCGTGACTGATTTCCCCGTCCGCGACTGTGTCCTGGCCGCCGGCCTCCTCGCCTTCGCGCTCGCGTGCGGCCGCTCCACCGTCACTCCCGACGCACCCGCGCCCGGCGGCACCGCCGCGGGCTATCACCGCGGCCGACGCGCGCGCCCGGCTGGAGCGCTATGCCGACGACTCCATGCAGGGCCGGAAGGCGGGCACGCCCGGGAACGTGAAGGCCACCGCGTATCTCGCGGCCGAGGCCGCGCGGCTGGGGCTCGCGCCGGCGGGCGACGACGGAACCTTCTTCCAGACCGTGCCGCTGGTCGAGCGCAGGCTCTCGCCCGACGCCGCGCTCGCCGTGGAGGGCCAGGCGTTCAGGCCGGGCACGGACTTCATCGCCGCGCGATCAGGGCCGTGGCTCCCGCGCTCTCGACGGCGCGGAGGCGGTGTATGCCGGGACGCTGGGTGACAGCACTCGGCCGGCGCTCACCCCTGAGCAGGCGGCGGGGAAGCTGGTCGTGGTGACCATGGCGCCCGGTCCCGGAGGCCGACCGGCCGGCGTGGTGAACCGCGCGGCCACCACCGAGCGGTTCTCCACCGCCGCCGCCATCGCGGTGGCGACACTCGACGCCGTCTCGCCCACCGACCGCGCCAGCCTGGAGGAACAGGGCGCGCAGCTCGCCTCGGGCGACGAGCGGCCCGCGCCCGCGTTTCTCTACGTCACCACGCGCGTGGCCGACGCCCTGCTGGGCAAGCCGCTGTCGGAGGCTGCCCCGGGCGACGCTGGCCGTACGGTGCACGGCTCCGTCCGCTTCGTGGATGCGCCGGCGGCCGCGCCCGCCCGCAACGTCGTCGCCCTCCTGCTCGGCCGGGACCCGGCGCTCCGCGGCCAGATCGTCGCGATCGGCGCCCACAACGACCACATCGGCCTGGCCCCCGCGCCCGAGGACCACGACTCGCTCCGCGCCTTCAACCGGGTCATGCGGCCGATGGGCGCCGAGAACAACCCGGCCACGCCCACGGCGGCGGAGCGCGCGCGCATCGCGGCGCTGCTCGACAGCCTCCGGCAGGTGGACCGCCCGCGCCGCGACTCGGTGTTCAACGGCGCCGACGACGACGGCAGCGGCTCGGTCGGGCTGCTCGAGATCGCCGAGGCGCTGGCCCGCTCGCCCGACCGGCCCAGGCGCTCGATCCTCTTCGTCTGGCACACCGCCGAGGAGCTCGGCCTGCTCGGCTCCGACTGGTTCACCCGTCATCCGACGGTGCCGCGCGACTCCATCGTGGCCCAGCTCAACATGGACATGATCGGCCGCGGCGACTCCGCCGACATCGCGGGCGGCGGCCCGCGGTACCTCCAGCTCGTCGGCTCGCGCCGGCTCTCCACCGAGCTGGGTAGCCTGGTCGAGCAGGCCAACGCGGAGGGGAAGCACGGCTTCAGCTTCGACTACTCGTGGGACGCGAACGGCCATCCGGCCAACATCTACTGCCGGAGCGACCACTACATGTACGCCCGGTTCGGGATCCCGGTGACGTTCTTCACCACCGGCGAGCATCTGCGACTATCACCAGCTCACCGACGAGGCGGAGTACATCGATTACGAGAAGCTGGCGAGGGTGGCGGGGCTGGTGGAGGACGTGGCGCGGCGGGTGGCCGACCTCGATCACCGGCTGGTGGTGGACAAGCCCAAGCCGGATCCGGAGGGGACGTGCAGACAATAGCACGTGACTTGTTATCGCAGAACGCCAACCGGCCGGCGCCGCGCGGGGGTTCGCCGTGCGGCGCGCGAGAGCTGGAACTTCCGGCGGGCGTTATCCTCGGCCGCGGCAGCGGCCCACGCCTTGCGCACCGCCGCCGATGCGATCTCCCGAACCGATGCTCCCCGCCGCATGAATCGTTGCCGAGGAACTATGGCCGACCCGGATCTCCCGAACCATTACGAGATTCTCCAGGTGTCTCCCCGGGCCGACCAGGAGACGATTCAGCGCGTCTTCCGGCACCTTGCCAAGCGGTTTCACCCGGACAATGGCGCAACGGGCGACCCCGACCGGTTCAGGGACCTACTCGCGTCGTTTCAGGTGCTCTCGAACCCGGAGCAGCGCGCCAGCTATGACATCCAGTATGCCCAGGTCGTCGAACATGCCTGGCGCATCTTCGACCAGGAGACGGCGCTCAGCGATGTCGCGACCGATCGCCGCGTACGTGCGGCGCTCCTGTCGATCCTGTACACGGCCTGCCGCAACGACGCCCAGCGGCCGGGCATGGGCGAGGTCGAGCTCGAGCGCTTGCTCGGCTGCCCGGAAGTGCACATGAGGTTTCACGTCTGGTACCTCAAGGAGAACGGGCTCGTCCGGCGGACGGAGAACGGCATGCTGGCCATCACGGCCAGCGGCGTGGATTGGGTGCTCGAGATGGGCGGCCCCGCGCGGGGCGGAGTGCATCTCCTCGATTCGGGAGACGAGAAGGCGACGGGGACGCAGCGGCACAGGACGGGGTGAGCGGTGAGCGGTGCCGTGAAGCGGCCTCCGCCTCCTTCCGCACAGGGTGGCGTGAAGGCAGATTAGGCCACCCGGGATGTGAGCCCGAAGGAGTGAGATCGATGCACTCCGGCTCAGCCTGGTTCGCCCGACAGGAGGCCCAGATGCCGCACCCCCGCTCCCGCGCCCTGCTCTTCCCCGCCCTGCTGCTGGCGGCCGGCTGCAGCGGCGGCACTCTCGTTCCATCCGGCGGCGCGCCGACGCCCGAGCCCGAGCCGGCCTCCGCTCCTGCCGGCGCTCCGGCCGTGGCACCCGCGCCTGTTCCCGCGCCCGTCTCGACCGCCGCCCCCGAGACCGCCACCAGCCAGCCCGGCGTGAGTGCCTACGTCCCCTACGGCGGCGGCACCACGGTCCAGATCCGCCGGATCGGCCAGTACAGCCAGAGCGGCATCACCGCCCCCGAACGGCTGATCATCGGCGACGACAGCTCGTATGCCCGGTTCTGGTCCACCCTGGCCGTCGGCGGCGAGCGGCCTCCCGTGGACTTCACCCGTGACGTTGTCGTCGCCGTGGCCGGCGGCCAGCGGAGTACCGGTGGCTACTCCATCGCGGTTGACCGGGTGATGCGCGCTGGCGCCGGCGTCTCGGTGGATGTGGTCCAGACCACGCCCGGGGGCGGCTGCATTATGAGCCAGGCGCTCACGCAACCAGTTGACGTGGTGGTGGTTGCGGCGGCGGATGCGAAGACGTGGAGCTTTAGTGAGAGGAGTGCGGAGCAGGGGTGCTAGGTGGAGGGCGGGCGGGCGGGCGGACGGGCGGGCGGCGGGCGGACGGGCGGGGGGACGGGCCGGGGGACGGGCGGGCGGACGGGCGGGAGGGGTGGGGGCCCGCCGGGGAGGTGGCCCCGAAGGCCAGTGTCGCAAGGAACTGTCATTCCGAGCGAAGCGAGGAATCTCGCCGGGCCGAGTCCGAACCCCGGGCGAGTAGATCCCTCGCTGCGCTCGGGATGACAGTTCGTTCGCCTCGCCCGCCTGCCCGCCTGCCCGCCTGCCCGCCTGACCGCCTGCCCGCCCGACCGCCGCCCGCCCGCCCGCCCCCATCCCCCTGCCATTCCCCAACATCCGCTCCCCCTGCCAGATCGGCACCCCAATTCCCCCACTCGGCAGACACGCAGTTTGCACGCAACCCCAAGCCCCACACCGCGTTACCCGAGCCTTGACTTGCCCCATCCCCTCCCCGTTATTCCGCGAAGGGCCGCCCCCGCCCGCTGACTGACGCCACTTCCGGAGCCCTGCTGGACTCCGTTGATCGAAAGAAAATTCCGATGACGCACCCCAGCCGCACCGTTCCCGCGCTCGTTCGGCCGCCCGGCGCGCCGGGCGAGGAATCGCTCGGCCCGCGCATCGAAGCGGAGCTCGCGCCCGAGCCGCCGAAGGCGCGCTGCGTTCCTCGCGCACTCACGATCCACGGCGAGACCCGGATGGACGAATACTTCTGGCTCCGCGATCGGGAGGATCCCGAGGTGCTGGCCTACCTCGAGGCGGAGAACCGGTACACCGACGCGGTCATGCAGTGCACCGAGGCGCTCCAGGAGCGGCTCTTCGCCGAGATGCGGGGGCGCATCAAGGAGACGGACCTCTCGGTGCCCGAGCGCATCGACGGCTGGCTCTACTATCATCGCACGGGGACGGGCGCCCAGTACCCCATCTACTGCCGCCGGCCGGCTCGGATGGCGAGGACGCCGAGGAGGTCCTGCTCGACCTCAATCCGCTCGCCGCGGGCCACGCCTACTTCCGGCTCGGCGCCTTCGAGGTGAGTCCCGACCACCGCCTGCTGGCCTACGCGGTGGACACCAGCGGCGCCGAGTCGTTCACGCCTGTACGTCAAGGACCTGGCAACGGGCGCGCTGCTGGCCGAGACGATCGCCAACGTCTCGCCCAGCGTGGCGTGGGCCAACGACAGCCGCACCCTCTTCTACGTCGTGCTCGACGAGGCGCGCCGCCCCTGCCGGCTCTATCGCCACCGCCTGGGCGACAACTCCGCGGAAGACGCGCTGGTCCACTTCGAGGCCGACGAGGCGTTCTTCCTCGACATCGGCCGCACCCGGAGCAACGCCTACCTGCTGCTCGAGCTCGCCAGCCACTCGACCTCCGAGGTGCGGTTCGTCAGCGCCGACCGGCCCGAGGAGCCGTTCCGCACGGTCGAGCCGCGCCGGGCCGGCGTCGAGTACACCGTGAGCCATCACGGCGACCGGTTCTTCATCACCACCAACGACGAGCGCGCCCAACTTCCGCCTGGTGAGCGCGCCCGGTCAGCGACCCGTCGCGCGACCACTGGACCGAGATCCTGCCGCACCGCCCGGACATCAAGCTCGATTCGACCGACGCGTTCCGGCAGCACCTGGTGGTCTACGAGCGCGAGGCCGGCCTCCGGCAGATCCGGGTGCTCGACCTGCGCCTCGGGCGCCGACCACCTGGTGGCCTTCCCCGAGCCGGTCTACACCGTGCGGCAGCACGAGAACCCCGAGTTCGACACCACCCTGCTCCGCTTCACCTACACCTCGATGGTGACGCCGACGCTCGGTGGTGGACTACGACATGGCCGGCGCGCACCTGGACCGTGCGGAAGCAGACCGAGGTGCTGGGCGGCTACGACCCGGCGCGCTACCGCACCGAGCGGCGCTTCGCCACGGCGCCGGACGGCACGCAGGTTCCCATCTCGCTGGTGTACCAGCTCCCGCTGGAGCGTCCGGGCGGCGCCGCGGCCGCTGCTGCTCAACGGGTACGGCGCGTACGGCATGAGCTTCGACCCGTCGTTCTCGTCCAGCAGCCTGAGCCTGCTGGACCGGGGCTTCGTGGTGGCCATCGCCCACGTCCGCGGCGGCGAGGAGATGGGCCGCGCCTGGTACGAGGGCGGCAAGCTGCTCAACAAGCCGAACAGCTTCACCGATTTCATCGCCGCGGCGGAGCACCTGGTCGCGGAGGGCTTCACCGCGCCCGACCGGCTGGTCGATCAGCGGCGGGAGCGCGGGCGGGCTCCTGATGGGCGCGGTCACCAACCTCCGGCCCGACCTGTTCCGCGCGGTGCTGGCGGAGGTGCCGTTCGTGGACGTGGTGAACACCATGCTGGACGCCACGCTCCCGCTCACCGTGATCGAGTACGAGGAGTGGGGCAACCCGAACGATCCGGCCTTCTACTCCTGCATCCGCTCCTACTCGCCCTACGACAACGTCCGCGAGCCCGGACTACCCCAACATGCTGGTCACGGCCGGCCTCAATGACCCGCGGGTGGCCTACTGGGAGCCGGCCAAGTTCACCGCCCGCCTCCGCGCCCGGAAGACCGACTCCAACCGCCTCCTGCTCCGGACCAACATGGGCGCGGGTCACGGCGGGGCATCGGGACGGTGGGACTTCCTGCGGGAGGTGGCGTTCAAGTACGCGTTCATGCTGGATGTGCTGGGGGTTTCGGAGTAGGCGACTTCCCGCGAGAGGGGTGATTCACGCAGGGTTCGGATTCACTACCAGGTTCGGTCACCACAGAGGCACAGAGGGGAGCACAGAGGGGTTCCCGACGCGCAAGAGGGCACCTTGGACCCGGACAACGCCAACGAATTAGTGGTGGCTCCGCTCACAGATGCGCTAGGTGCCCCAGCCCCCTCTGTGCCCTCTGTGCCTCCGTGGTGAAACACCAACCCGACCAACCCCGACCCCACGCAAAGACTAGCTCGCCTGCGACACTGCCATAGCCCGCCGGAGCCAGCGGTCCAGCAGCCACTCCCACCCGAGCGTGCCGCGGATTGCGCCTGGCCGGAGGCCGAAGAGCCGAAGGCACTGCCGGCTGAGCGACGAGTGGTCGCTGTACCCGCACTCCACCGCCAGCGTCAGCAGCGGCACCCCAGCCTGGCGCCTGTAGCCGGAGCGCCGCGCGGACGGCGTGTGCGGTCGCAAGCCACTTCCCCGGCCCCGGCACCCGCGCACGCTGGAACCAGGTGCGACCGTCCGCTCCGCGAGACCCCGTTCGGCGAGCAGCATCCCTACGTCCCAGCCCCTCGGCGCCTCACGAAAGAGCACAGCCGCCAGGTGCCCTACCGCGTGCGGCAGCCCCGGCAGCCTGATCGGCAGCCACCGCTCGACCTCCTCCGCGAGGTTGGATGAATCGGTGAGCGCATGACGCAGCCGGGGAAGCGGCGCCTCCTCCTCCAGCAGCACCGCCCGCACCCCCATGCCGCCGGCGCGCCACGCCCAGTCCAGGTCGTGCCCATCCGGCCCCGCCCCCAGCCGCAGCACCACCGCCGCCGCGGGGAACCGCACCCGCAGCCGCGCCACGAGCAGCGCCGCCTCCCCCCACACCTTTCCCGGCGAGGGCAGGTGAACCCCCAGCACCGTGGCATCGGGCAGCTCGTCCGGCGCGAGCACCCCCACGTCCGGCACCGCCTCGACCCGCTCATAGGGCGGCGCGAGCCTGAACACGGAGGGGGGAGTGGCCAGGACCTGCACTGACATGCGCCGGCACCTGCCAGGGGCCCGGCCGGAAGCCGGACGACGCCAAGGTAACGCGCGAACCAAGAGCCGAAAATATGAAACGGCCATATGACGGCTGATTGCGCCCCGGCCCGCCAATCCCGCCCGTCAAGCACCCGAAGAGAGGTCCACGCGCGCCGGGATGCCCCCGCGGAGGACTGTCGGCTTGGGAGCCTGCCCTGAGCGGAGCGAAGGGGAGCGGGGGCATCCCGGCGCGCACGGCCGGCTTCGGTCGGGCTGATCTCCGCGATGGGTTGATCTCCGCCCAACGCTTACCCGTTCACCGTCCGCATCCCCGATTCTACGTACCGCTCCCCCGCCGCCACTCCCTTGGGCGCCGCCTCGTCGATCTCCTCCAGGTCCGCCCGGCGTGAGCTCGACGTCGAGCGCGCGCACGTTCTCCTCGAGGTACTTGCGCCGCTTGGTGCCCGGGATCGGCACGATGTCCTCGCCCTGCGCCAGCACCCACGCGAGCGCGAGCTGCGAGGCGTGCACTTCTTCCGCCGCGCGATCTCCTCGACTCGTCGCACCAGGTCGAGGTTCTTCTGGAAGTTCTCTCCCTGGAAGCGCGGCGAGTTGCGCCGGAAGTCGTCGGCCGCGAGATCGTCGAACGTCTTGAACCGTCCGGTGAGAAACCCGCGGCCGAGCGGGCTGTAGGCGACGAACCCGATGCCCAGCTCGCGGCAGGTCGGGCAGCACCTCGTCCTCGGGGTCGCGGCGTCCAGAGCGAATATTCGGTCTGCAGCGCGGTGATCGGATGCACCGCGTGTGCGCGCCGGATCGTGGCCGGCGCCGCCTCGGAGAGCCCGAGGTAGCGCACCTTTCCCGGCTCGGACCAGATCGGCCATCGCGCCCACCGTCTCCTCGATCGGGACGCGTGCGGATCGACCCGGTGCTGGTAGTAGAGATCGATGTGGTCGACGCCCAGCCGCTGGAGGGACGCGTCGCACGCCTTCCGCACGTACTCGGGCCGGCCGTTCATGCCGAGGGCGTGCCGTCCTCGCCGCGCACGATGCCGAACTTGGTGGCCAGCACGACCTCGTCGCGCCGGCCCGCGATGGCGCGCCCGACCAGCTGCTCGTTGGTGAACGGCCCGTACATGTCGGCGGTGTCGAGGAAGTTGATGCCCAGCTCGAGGGCGCGGTGGATGGTGGCGATCGACTCCGTCGTCATCGCGCGCCCGTAGAACTCCGACATGCCCATGCAGCCGAGGCCGAGGGCGGAGACAGAGGGCCGCCGGCGCGGCCGAGGGTGCGGTGTGTGAGAGGGGGCATGAAGTGCTCCAGCGTTGAAGATGGTACCTGTACGGCCTTTCTCGATTGCCGCGGTCCGCGCGGCCTCGAACACGCCTGGCGGGCGCGGTTGGCGGGCGGCACCACCGGGCTGCCGGGTGCCGCCGGCCTCTCCCTGACCCGTACGCTCGAGCGCGTGAGCCCCGCGGCGGAGCGCGCAGGTGCTGCGCAGTCGCGTGTGAGCCGCGCGCAGTCGCGCATCAACGTCGCGGCCTCGCGCTCACCTTCGCAGTCGAGCGTAGGTGCCCGCCGACAGGCCGAGCGAAGGCACCGACGCGTCGTTGCAGCCGACGAACCGATCCCGAAAGAGATCCTTCGCTCCACTCAGGATGACGGTTTCCCGGCGAGCGACTGGTGCGACCCTCATCAGCACACTAGAGCCGTCGTCCCGCGGCCGGAACCCTCGCTCACCTGGACCGCGGCCGCTCCAGCATCGCCAGCTCGGCCCGCACCCGCCGTACCTCGACCTGCAACCGGGGCTCGGCGTCCGCGCGGATGGCGAGATAGCGACGGTAGGCACGGAATGGCCC
>CAWHQC010000024.1:0-263100 GCA_963831425.1 uncultured Gemmatimonadales bacterium
TGTGTGGCCGCGACTTCATCGTATTGCTTCATGCGCCCACGCATTCCAGGCGACCCGCGTGAGCTGCCAGAGCAGCACCGCCGAGAACACGAGAGCGAGAGCAGGTCAAAGACCAGCCTGGAGACCGCACGGCCGACGGGTCGAGGCGAGCCTGGACCAGCTCGAGGTGGTGCAGCGCTCCCGTCACCTGGCAGGTCGACAGGCTGACGAACGAGACCACTATCAGCAGGTAGCCGCCGAACTCGTCGGCGGACTCAAGGGCGACGTTGAACAGCGATCGCGCGAGCGACTCGGCGCCGATGAGGGACACCGTCGCGGACGAGCGCCAGCTCGCAGACCATCTCGCAGGCTTTCTCGAGACGTCCGTAGAGCGCGGGCGCCTCGCCGTCGGCGCCCCCGCGGCTTCCTTCGTCCACGGCCGGCACCGCCTAGCGACCGAGAGCCTTCCGTACCCTGGCGAGCGCCTTCCACGGTCTCAGCGCCGCGGGCCAGAACGGCGGGAACTTGGCGCCGACCTCCGCAACTTGCGCCGCGGGCACCGCGGTGACGACGATGCCGTCGGCGGCGAACTTCTGCGTAAGCCCCTCCTCCTCGTCGCGCATCACCTGCGTGATCGAGGGCGCCGCGTCGGCGACGATCTTGCGCACCGTCGCCTGCTCGGCAGCGGGCAGCTTGCCGAACGCCTCCGCGTTGACGATGAGCACCGCCTGCGGATAGCTGACCGGGAACCGGTAGTTGTACTTGAGCAGATCCTTCCAGAGCGCCGCCGCCCCCGGCGCTGGAGGTGGGCGCACGCCGTCGATTACGCCACGCTCGAGCGCCGGCGCGACCTCGGCAGCGCCGATGGTGACGCCCGTGGAGCCGAACTGCACGAGGAACTCGCGCTGCTCGGGGGTGACGGTGCGGATCTTCTGTCCTTTCAGGTCCGCCCAGCCCGGTGAGCTTTTTCGTCGACCACACCACCGAGGGCGGGAAGTGGTACTTCCCGCAGGACGACGCCCTTCTTCCTGTAAGCAGCGTCGATGTAAGGATCGAGAATCTTGGAGGCCGCGGCGAACTCCTCGTAGTCGCGCACCAGGAGCGGCAGATGCAAGACGCCGCCGATCGGCACGCTGCCGACAAAGCATCGTCGCCCATCTGCACCACGTTGTCCGCGACCGCCTGCGAGATGGTCGTCTGTTGATCTGCAGCGAGCCGCCCATGTGCATGCGCGCGGTGAGCTTGCCCTGCGTCGCCTTCTCGATGTCCTCCAGCATGACCGCGATGCGCCTGGCGGACGCGTTCATCGACGGCATGAACGTGTATAGGCTCCAGCTCTCCGCGAACGCCGCCGAGGCGCCGCAGAGCAGGCCGATCGCGAAAAGAGCGGCCTTCGCCGCCGGCCGATGCAACTGTCCAGATACAAGCTTCATGAAACCTCCTCCTCGATAAAAACGATTCGCCGCGCTGTCAGCGCTTGCGCCGCTTCGGCGGCTGTTCTGGAAAGCGCTCCGACAGCTCCTGATGGTGGCCGCCATCCTTACGTGCTCCATATAGGCGGCGCGCGCCTCCTCGCCGTCCCGTGCTTCGACCGCCTTCACGATTCGCGCCATTTCGGCGAGGCTGCGCTGCGTGCGCCCCGGCGGAGCTCAGGGAAAGCGCGCGGAGGAAGCGGATCCGCGCCTGCAGCGAGAGAATCAGCTCCGCGCAGTACTCGTTGCCGCAGCCTTCCAAGATGACGTCGTAGAAAGTCGTCTTGACCGCGAGCATGACGCGCGGATCCTTCGTCTGGATCGCCTCTTTCATGTCGCGCAGGCGGGCGCGGAGACGCCGGATCTGCTCGTCCGTACCGCGTTCGGCGAAGAGCTGCACGGCAAACCCTTCCAAGGCACCCCGGACTTCGTGACCCGTCGCGCTTCCGCTGCGCTGACAGACGCCACAGTGCGGCCCTTGTGCGGCGCCGTCGTGGCGCGGCCGGATTGCTTCGATGCGCCGGCGAGCGCCTCGCGCACCGAGCTGGGCTCGTCCACCGAAGCGAGCGAGAGCGCGCGGCTGATGTACCTCCTCTCGATCGCCTCCGCCACACGGAGCGTGCGCATCGGCAATGCGTACTTCGTTCCCGACCGTCTCTCGGTGGAGACGCTCGTCGCCGCCCAGCGCCGAGGCGTGCGCGTCGAGATCATCGTGCCGGGCCGGTACAGCGACGCTGCCGTCGTGCGGAGGGCGTCACGGTCGCGCTGGGGTCCGCTGCTGGAGGCCGGCGTTTCGATCTACGAGTATCGGCCGACCATGTATCACACGAAGGTCATGATCGTGGACGATGTATGGGCATCGGTGGGATCGACCAATTTCGACAGCCGTTCATTCCGGTTGAACGATGAGGCCAACCTCAACATCCTCGATCCCGGGTTCGCACGGGAGCAGGCCGCAGTGTTCGAGGAAGATCGGGCCCGGTCTACCCCGATCACACTCGCCATGTGGAACAGCCGGCCCAGATCGGAGAAGATCAAGGGCCGGCTCGCCGGGCTGCTGCGCCTGCAGTTGTAGGTCTATTCGGCGATCGCTTCGACGTTGACCGCCTCGGCGAGCGAGGTGAGCAGCTTGTCCGTTTCGCCCTCTTCGTTCAGCGTCTGCTGCAGCAGCGTCGGCCTGGTCGTCATCGCCCGAGCAGGCGCGCCCAGGTGCGCACCGTGCCGTAGCCGGCCATCTCGTAGTGCTCGACGTGCTGCGCGGCGGAGATCAGGCCGGCGTCGAGCACGTCCTGGTCCGGCTTTTCCTTGATAGCTCCGCGCCTTCCTCCAGGAGTCCTTCCATGCCGACGCACTTCTTCCCCCGCGGGCTCGCGTCCAAGCTGCTTGAAGATGCGCTCCAGCCGCGTCACGTGCTGGCGGCGTCTGCCGCTCGTGCTGCGTGAACGCCGCTTCAGCGTCTTGTGCCGACGGCCGCGCTGATCATCCGGGGCAGCGCCTTGAGGATCTGCTTCTCCGCGCTCCAGAGATCCTTCAACTCATCGACGTACAGTGCCTCGAGCGTATCGAGCTCCATGCGGGTCCTCGCAGTCGGAAGGCGGTCGGACGTTGGTTGGCTGGCCGAACATACCGGAGCGCCGCCGACCGGCGCGGTGATCCCGCTTACCACGGTCAGCCGCCCGCCTGGCGGCAGGTCCGCGCCCAGGGAATCACGTCGAGGCGCTCGAACGGTATGGGGCCGCCGGTGTCCTCGCAGACGCCGAACTTCTCCGGCGTCTGATAGAGCCGCTCGAGGGCCGCGTTGATCTCCGCGAGCTCGCCCGACATCCGGGTGGCGTTGCTGGCTTCGAGCTCGTCCTGCATGGTGTCCGTCCCACGGTCGGCCGGATGGAAAGGCGTCGTGGTCAGGTCGCCGTCCCGCTCCTGCTCGTCCTCCCCCGATCGGTCGGCCACCGACCGGTTGAGCGCGCGGCTCAGGCGCTCGCGCTCCTCCAGCAATCGGCCCTCGAGATGGCGGCGCTGCTTCTCCGAGAGTGACATGTTGGGCTCCTTTCGCTCTCTCCGTCACAGTCGCCGGAAGCGGGCGGGACGTCAATACGTCGGCCGGCCGACTTGCTTCCGCGCACCCGTGGGGGGCAAGTTGAAAGTCCGCCGTGCACGCGGGAGTGCACGCGGGTTCCCCCCTGACGAGGACGGAGTCATGAGCGCGGTTGAAACGAGAAAGCGGCAGGAGCTGACGAGCCGGCGGGACTCCCCGCTGCTCACCCCCACCGACCTGAAGCCGGCGGCGACCAGAGACATCAGCGGAGCCATGAACGCGATCCTGGCGGACGTGTTCGCGCTCTACCTCAAGACCAAGAACTTCCACTGGCACATGAGCGGGCCGCACTTCCGCGACTACCACCTGCTGCTCGACGAGCAGGCCGAGCAGCTCTTCGCGATGACCGATCCGATCGCCGAGCGCGTGCGCAAGCTCGGCGGCCTCACGATCAAGTCGATCGGCCAGATCGCCGCGCCTGCAGCGCGTGGCGGACAACGATGCCGATTACGTCGAGCCGCTCGACATGCTGGCCGAGCTGCGGGAGGACAACAAGAACGCTCGCGGCCAGCCTGCGCGAGGCGCACAACGTGTGCGAGGAGCACCGCGACGTCGCCACCGCCAGCCTGATCGAAGTCTGGATCGACGAGACCGAGCGCCGCACCTGGTTCCTGTTCGAAGCGAGCCGGCCGAGCGAGACGAGCGGCCACTGAGCGCGCTCGGCCACACGCGCCCGGGGCGTCAGGACGCGGGAGGCCACACCCCCGCGGTGAGCTCGTACGAGCGGATGCGGGCCGCCGGATCGTAGATCTGGGAGGTGAGCATCAGTTCGTCGGCCCCCGTGCGGGCGACGAACGCCTCGAGTCCGCGGCGCACCGCGTCGGGCGCTCCCACGACCGAGCAGGCCAGCATCTCCGCGATGCCTGCCCGGTCCGTGGGGCGTCAACCGTTCCTCCAGCGTGTCGTCGGGCGGCGGGAGCGGGCCGGGATGCCCGCGGCGAAGGTTGACGAACGCCTGCTGGAGCGAGGTGAAGAGCCGCGCCGCGCCTCCGCGTCGGTATCGGCCGCAAAGACGTTGACCCCCAGCATGGCATACGGGCGCGCGAGCCGCTCGGACGGGCGGAACTGCGTACGGTAGAGCTCGAGCGCCGGCAGCAGCGCCGCCGGCGCGAAGTGCGAGGCAAAGGCGTAGGGCAGCCCGAGCGCCGCCGCGAGCTGCGCGCCGAACAGGCTCGAGCCCAGGATCCAGACCGGCACATCCAGCCCGGCTCCGGGCACCGCCCGGACCGCCTGCCCGGGCGCGGCCGGGCGGAAATAGGCCATCAGCTCCACCACGTCGTGCGGGAAAGCTCTCCGCGGCCGCGAGGCTCCGGCGCAGCGCGCGGACGGTGGCCTGGTCCGAGCCCGGCGCGCGGCCCAAGCCCAGGTCGATGCGCCCGGGAAAGAGCGACGCCAGCGTGCCGAACTGCTCGGCGATCACGAGCGGCGCGTGGTTCGGCAGCATGATGCCGCCCGCGCCCACGCGGATCGTGGTCGTGCCCGCCGCCACGTGGCCGATCACGACCGCCGTGGCCGCGCTGGCGATGCCGGGCATGCCGTGATGCTCGGCGAGCCAGAACCGCCGATAGCCCAGCCGTTCGGCGTGCCGGGCGAGGTCGAGCGTATTGCGGAGCGCCTGGGCCGCGTCGCTGCCCTGGACGATCGGCGCGAGATCGAGCACGGAGAGAGGAACCATGGCTGGATGGTATACGGTGAAGCGGCTCTGGCAACTGCCCACGATCCGGACGGCGCTCGTCTACGGAGCGTCAGGGGTCGGGTTCGCGGGCGCGAACCTCGTCCTCGCCCGCGTACTCCCGAAGGAGGAGTACGCGATCTTCACGCTGGTCCTCGCCCTCATGAACTTCGGTTTCGCGCTCGCGACCGCGGGGATCGACGGCATCGTGCTGCGGCAGCCGCTGGAGTGCGGTCCGCGGCTGCTTGGCCGGGTCGCGGCGGCGGCGGCCATCGTGGCCCTGGCGCTGGGCGGCATCGCGGAGGCCGCGTACGGCATCAGCCTCCCACTCGTCGTCATGCTCATGGTGTCCACCGCGGCCGGCGGGATCATGGTGGTATCCGGCGCGCAGTTCCAGCGCGAGCAGCGCTTCGGGCTCTCACTCACGCTGGTGCAGAGCCCCAATTTCTTCCTGGCCCTGGCCGCCGCCATCGTGTTCGCGACCGGCGCCGCGGCCGCCTGGGTCCCGCTCCTCATCGCGGCCGCGGGGTTTGTGCTCGCGGCGTGGTGGGGCTGGCGGCTCCTCCTCCGCGAGCGCGAAGCCAAGCCCGAGCGCGGCAGCCTGTTCTCCTGGCGTGAAGCGCTGGCCTACGCGGGGCTGAATGCGTCGGGGCTCCTCCTGGTCCAGCTCGATCGGCTGGTCATTCCGCACCTGCTGCCCCTCGCGGAGCTCGCCACCTACGGCGTGCTCGCCGCCATCGTGGGATCGCCCTTCCGGGTGCTCCAGAACAGTGTCGGCTACTCGCTGCTGCCGCGCCTCGCGGCGGCGTCCAGCGTCCGGGAGCGTCGGCGGCTCATCGCGCACGAGGTCTGGCTCGCGGGGCTCCTGCTGCTGCTGGCGTCGGCGGCGGTCTGGCTCGCCGTGCCGTTGGTGGAAGATTGGTTCCTCGCCGGCAAGTACCACCTGGGCAGTGCGCTCGTGCTGGCCGCCATCGTGGCCGGCCTGGCCAAGGTGCTGAATGCCTTCAGCCGGGCAACCGTCACGGCGCTCGCCAGCGCGCGCGAGCTCTCGCTGGTCAACGTGCTCGGCTGGGTGGCGGTGGTCGTGGCTACGCTCGCCGCGACCGTCGGCGCGCGGTGGGGGCTCCCAGGAGTCATCTACGGCGTGGGGCTTGGCTGGTTCCTGCGGGCGCTGGCCGCGCTGCTGGTGTCGGCGCGGCATCTACACGGAAGTGTGACGGAAGGCACCGCCCACCTCGCGCCCAAGGGTTAGCTAGCACATTGCCGTGTGCTCCCTGCTGCTCGAGAGGAACGCCGTGCCGCTGACGCCCCGCTCGCCCCACCAACCCCGGACGGTCCTCGTGACCGGCGCGGCCGGATTTACCGGCCTGGCGCTGGCGCGTTCGCTGACGCGCCGGGGGCAGCGTGTCAGAGGCCTCGTGCGGAACCGCAGCCGGGCCTCGTATCTGGAGCAGGCGGGCGTGGAGATCGTCGCCGGGGACGTGCGCGACCGCGCCACCGTTCAGGAGGCCCTCCTGGGCGTCGATACGGTCTACCATCTGGCTGCCGTCTTCCGCCGCGCGGGGGTGCCGGACTCCGAATACCGGTCGGTTCACGTGGATGCCACCCGGCAGCTCGTGGAGTGCAGCGCCGCCGCCGGTGTCAGGCGCTTCGTGCACTGCAGCACGGTGGGAGTGCACGGCGACGTCGAAGCCCAGACTCCGGCAGCCGAGGATGCGCCGTTCCATCCGGGCGACATCTACCAGGTCACCAAGCTCGAAGGTGAGCGGATGGCGCTGGACACGGCGGGCCGCGTCGGCCTGCCGCTCACGGTGGTGCGGCCGGGCCCGATTTACGGGCCGGGTGACCGGCGGCTGCTCAAGCTGATCGGGGGCGTGGCGCGCAAGCGTTTCGTGCTGCTGGGCGACGGGTCACCCCACTTCCAGATGGTGTACGTGGACGACCTGACCGAGGGTTTCCGCCTTGCCGCGGAAACGCCCGCGGCCGTCGGGCGCACCTACATCGTGGCGGGCGGGGAGGCACCGACGCTGAACGAGCTGGTCGAGGAGATCGCGAAGGTGGCCGACGTGGCTCCCCCGCGGACCCGGCTTCCCGTCTGGCCGTTCTGGGTGGCCGGCGCGATCTGCGAGGGGATTTGCGTGCCGCTTGGCATCGAGCCCCCGATCTTCCGGCGTCGCGTGGCGTTCTTCACCAAAAATCGCTGGTTCGATACTTCGCGCGCCCGCAACGAGCTAGGCTATGCCCCGAAGGTCCGGCTGCGCGACGGCATCCGCCGTACCTTGGATTCCTACCGGGGCCTCGGCTGGGTCTAGCATCGCACGCTCCACGATCACCACAAGCCCAAGACGGGTCCATGGCCTACCGCTCCGTGTACGCCGAGCACTACCAGCGCGCCGAGGCCTCGGGCGACGTATATGACCGCTCGCTGGCCAACCGGTTCGAGCTCGCCATCTTCGAGCTCGAGCGGCGCCAGCTCCAGGACCTGTTCCGCCGATACCTGGGCTCGGACCCGCGCACCCGCTACCTCGACTTCGCCTGCGGGACGGGGCGGATCCTCGCTGTCTTCCGAGATCTGATCCAGAGCAAGGTCGGCGTGGACACGAGCGCCGGGCAGCTCGAGATCGCCAGGCGGAAGGTGCCCGATGCGACCCTCGTGCACGGCAACCTGGTGACCGACCCCGGCCTGCTGGGCGACTGGCAGTTCGATCTGATCACCAGCTTCCGCCTGCTGCTCAACCTGGAGCCCGAGAACCGGGTGCCGATCCTCCGGGCGCTCCGGGAGCGCCTGGCGCCGGGCGGTCATCTGATCGTCGACAATCACATGAACCGGTACTCCGTGCTGGGCCTGACGGCATGGTTCGCTCATACGGTCCTCGGCGTCCCGAGAAAGCCGCACGTGCCTGCCGGCCGCCGCGGGATCATCTCGACCATGTCGGAGCGGGAAATGCGCCAGGCGCTCGCCGCCGCCGGGCTCGCGGTCGAAGAGGTGCGGCGGCTGTTCGTGCTGCCGGGCCACGGCTCCGTCCTGCTGCTGCCCGCGCGCTGGCTGGTGGCGGTCGAGACCTTCCTCGGCCGCGTTCCGGGGCTCAATCGCCTCTCGAAGAACCAGATCTACGTCTGCCGCGCTGCGCCCCGAGTGCAGGCGTGAGCCTGCCGAGGGTCCGGTACTGGGTCTTCAACTACATGCCGCAGTGGGAGGGAGTATCGAAGGAGATCGCGTCACTCCGGGAGGGGCTCGGAGGCGCGATCGAGGAATCGCTCGTGAGCCTCGACACCAAGGAGCGGCGGCTTGCCTGGAGAGCGCGCGAGCGGCGGGTGCCGCTCCCGTACGGCCTGCCGCTCTACCCCTTGCTCCGGCGACATGCCGGCAGCGCCGGCGTCAATCATCTGTTCGCCTCGGGCGGCGAGCGCTGGCTCACGCCGCTGCTCGCCAGGGGGAACGGGATCCTGACGGTCGCCAAGGACACAACGAGCCTGGGGGCCTACGAGCGGAATGGGGAATCGTTCAGACGGTTCGGCGCGGTCGTGGTGCAGAGCGAGCGGGACCGCGAGATCATGCGGCAGTTGGGCGTGGGCGAGGCCGCGCTTCGGCTGATTCGCCCCGGGGTCGACCCCGCGGCGTACCGGGAGGCGCCCGACCCGTTCACCATCCTGTTCGCGTCGAGTCCGCTCACCGCGGAGCACTTCCTGTCCCGCGGGATCTACCTGATGGTGCGGGCGGCCGTCAGGCTACCCGACGTGCGCTTCCTGCTGGTCTGGCGCAGGCGTCATCTGGCCAAGCTCCAGCGGGTCATCGCCGGCGCACGGGCCACGAACGTCGAGATCCTGAACGGGGTCATCCCGGACATGGGCGCCCTCTACGACCGGGTCCATGCGACCATCCTGCCCGCGCTGGAGCAGCGGAGCTTCATCCCCTGTCCGCGCAGCGCGCTGGAATCGCTCGCCCACGGCAAGCCGCTGCTGCTGTCGAGCTGCGTCGCCCTGGCCGGTGGCGTGGCGCGTGCCGGTGCGGGAGTGGTGTTCGCGCCGACGAGCGACGGCCTGGAAGCGGCCATCCGGCGCCTGCGGGAGCACTACGCGGAGTACCAGGCGCGCACGCAGCCTCACGTTGCCGGGCATTTCTCGCCGCGGGTGCATCTCGATCTCTACCGGCGCCTGTACCAGCAGGTCGGCGGCTGATCGTCGCGCTGGTCAGCGTTTCCGGCGGGCGAGCATGAAGCCGAGGGCCACCGCGGCGACGCCGAGGAGAAGCGCCGAGCTCACCACTTTCTTCACATTGCCGCCGGCGCCGGCATCGCGCGCCGCGAGGCGATTCGAGGTGTCGGCCAGGGCGGAGTTGACGCGTTCCTGCCGGACGAGCCACTCGTGCACCAGGGCGGGCTCCTCCACTTCCGTCGGCTTCGCGGCCAGGCGCTGGCGCACCTCGTCCTCACCCAGCGTATCCAGCTCCCGCCACACCTGCTCGCGCGTCTTGCGCACCCTGGACTCCTTTCCGCTTCGACGTTTGCCGCTCGTGAGTGATGGCCCGACCCGGACTGTGCTCCGGCCGTGCCTGCATGAAAAACCGGTAGGGGACGGAAGACCAGGGCACCGACCGGCGCGGCGCGGGCTGGCCCGCAGGCGATTCGCCGGTATCATTCCACGATCCGGACGACTCTGGAGGTTGGGGCATGAACGCGTTGCTCATCACCGGCACCGATACGGACGTGGGGAAGACCTGGGTGGGCCGGGCACTGGGCCGGGTGCTGTCTCAGGCCGGCCGCCGGGTCGTGGCCATCAAGCCGGTCGAGACCGGCTGCGCCGGCGCCACCTCGGCCGGGGAGGACGGCGCACTCCTGGCGGCTGCCACCGGCCAGGCCGAGCCACTGGCCGCGCTGATCCGCTACGACGATGAGGTGGCGCCGGCGGTCGCCGCGGACGCCGCGGGCGAGCCGATCGACCTCGACGCGCTGATGCTCCGGATCGAGGCAGTGAGCGCGGGCGCTGACGTGCTGCTGATCGAGGGCTCGGGCGGGCTGTTGACGCCGATCGCGTGGGAGTGGACCATCGTAGACGTGGCGCGCTCGCTGGATGCGGCCGCGCTGCTCGTGGGCTCGGACCGGCTCGGCACGATCAACCACGCGGTCATGACACTGAGCGCGCTGGAGCTCGCGGGGCTCGAGGTGGCGGGAATGGTGCTCACTGCCCCCGAGACCCCGGATGCGTCCACCGGAACCAACGCCGCCAGCATCGCGCGCCTCGCGGGGCTGGACCGGATCGTGAGCCTGCCGCGGCTCGCGGACCCGGCGCTCGCGGGCGAGGCGCTGGCGCCGGTGATCGGGTGGATAGACCGGGTGGGCACTGGGGCGAGGTGAGGGCGGTCTCGGCTGGCTGTTATCGGTGGGGAATGTACGAGGGGACTGTCGTGCCGAGCGGGGCTGCCAACTCGGGTGGGGCTGTCATCCCGAGCGGGGCTGTATCCCGGGCGGGGCTGTCATCTCGAGCCAGGCTGTCATCCCGAGCGCAGCGAGGGATCTACTCGCCCGGAGTTCGAACTCGGCCCGGCAAGATCCCTCGCTCTGCTCGGGATGACAGTGCCGCCTGGGGTCACAGTCAGCCGAGAATGAGGCACCGCCCGGAACGACCCCACCCCCCGGAACGACCCCACACCCGGAACGACCCCACCGCCAGGAATCCCGCCACCGCTCGCGACCGCGTATCCCCGCTCAGCTCCCTCCCCGCTCCAGCCGCCTGATCGCCGCTTCCAGCCCGGCCCTGGCATCCGCCCGCGTCAGCCGCGCCGACGCGTCTCGCAGTAGCGCGATCGCCACCGCCGGCACCAGCCGGTCCTCCGCCGCCTCCAGCGCCCACTCGCGCACCCAGCTCCGACCATCGCTCAGGCATCCAAGCAGCGCGGCGCGGGCCGTGGGATCGCCGCGGGCGGTGAGCGCCGCGAGTGCCACCGTCACCAGCGGCTGTGCTCCCGCTTGCTTGCCAATGGCGGCCACCAGTCCGGAATCGGGGTGCTGGACCGCCGCGGCGAGCGCGGCGCTCTGGATCGCGTCCCGATATGAGGAAGTCGCGAGCCCCGCGAGCACGGCCTCGCGCGCGCCCGTGCCGCCGAGCCGGGTGAGCACCAGGAGCGCGCTCGCCCGGACGGCGTCGCTCGAGTCGGCCCGCCAGGCCTCCCGCGCGAGCGCGAGCGCGCGGCTCCCGCCCAGCGTGCCGAGTGCGCCCATCGCGGCCTCCCGCACCTGCGCGGAGGTATCGCGAGCCGCGGCCTCGAGCGCCGGCAGGGCGAGCCCCGGAGGGAAACGGCCGAGCGCGCCCGCGGCGGCCGCCCGGGTCAGATAGTAGTCCGCGCCCCGCGTCGCGCGGGCGAGCGCCGCGCCCGCCAGGGAGTCGCCGACACGGGCGGCGAGCTGGTCGATGGCCCAGGCTCGCTGCCACAGGTGGGGGTGGCGCTCGAGCAGCGCCGCGAGCCACGCGGTGGGCTGATCGAATACGAGCGTCTTGAGGACGGCGTTCTCGTCGTCGAACGCGACCATCGTGGGCGGCCCGGGGAGGCGGTCGAGCCGGACGGTCTGCTCGCGGCGGTCGAGGGTCACGCGGCGAACGACGTCGCCGCCCGCCGTGCCGACCCGGATGGCCACGTGCGCCCGGAACACGAGCGGCGTCCCGAAGCGGAGTCCGGTGCTGTCCGCCGTGGCCGTGTCCACCTGCGTCTGCCGGACCGAGAGGGTGAGCGCGCACGCCGCCGAGTCGTACGCCGCGTTCACGTCGAAGGCGGGGTAGCCCGCCGAGTAGATCCACTGTGACCAGAACCAGTCGAGACTCTGCCCGGTGGCTGCGAGCACCGCCTGGCGCAGGTCGTCACTCGTGGCGTTGCCGTAGGCGTGGCTGGTAAGGTAGCGGTGGATCGCCGCCCAGAAGCGCTCCGGACCCAGCTGGGCCCGGAGCATCTCGAGGACGAGCGCGCCCTTGGGGTAGACGACGTTCGAATTGTAGGTCGCGAGCGGCATCCGTCGGCGCACGTCGAGCCCGAGGAACTGCCGGTACTGGGTGAGGTAGTAGTCCTGCTCCGCGTGCGGCCCTTCCCTGGCGCCCCAGTACTGCCCCGGCATGAACTCCGCGATCCCCTCGTTGAGCCAGTAGTTGGCCCAGTTCTCCGCCGTCACCAGGTCGCCGAACCACTGATGCGCCAGCTCGTGCGGGATGAGCGACTGGCGGTACCACGGGCGGTCACGGAGCGCGCGGGCGTCGGGAAGCCAGTCCACCAGCGTCGTCGCGCTCACGTTCTCCATGCCGCCGATGAAATCGGCCACGGTGGCCTGGGCGTACTTGGCCCAGGGATAGGGCACGCCGGTGAGGCGGCTGTAGGTCTCCATCATGTCCGGCGTCACCCGGAAGAGGGCGCGCGCCCGCGCGCTGTCCTCGGGGTAGACGTAGTAGTCCACCGGCACGCCGCGCCAGCGATCGGCCAGCTTCACGAACGGCGCGACGGCGAGCGAAATGAGATAGGTCGAGGCCGGCTTCTCCTGCCGCCAATGGGTGGTGCGCATCCCGCCCGGCGCAGGCCGGTCGCTCACCAGCCGGCCATTGGAGACCACCGTGAGCCGCGCGGGCACCGTGGCGATCAGCTCCCACGTCTCCTTGTCGGCCGGGCCGCCCCAGGTGGGGAGCCACCGCGGATTGCCGTCGGTGCCCCCGCCGCTGTACACCTGCTGCGGCCGGTGCGGCCGGCCGTCGGCCTTGAAGAAGTAGAGTCCGTAGCCCTGCGAATGCGGCCGTGGTAGTCGATGGTGAACCGGACGGTGTCGCCGAAGGCGACGGGGTGCGGAAGGCGAACCACCAGCGTGTCACCGGGCCGGGCGAACGCGAGCGCGGCGCACCGGCGGCCCCGGCCGCACAGGGGGACCACCTGGCGGACCTGGAGCGTGCGGCCCATGTCGAGCATCACCGAATCGAGCCCGGGCCGGAGCGAGACCAGCGTGGTGGTGACCCGGCCGTCGAACGCGGTCGAGTCCCAGTCGAAATTGCGGACCTCGATGCGCTGGTGGACGAGATCGTAGTCGTGCGAAGCCGTGAACGAGCCGTTGAGCACGCGCTCGATGTTGCTCTGCGCGGCGAGCGGGGTGGCCGCGAGCAGCAGGGCCGCGAGGAGCAAGGCGCATACCGGCGGCGCGACGAGCCGGCCATCAGAACAGGCTGATCTGCGCGACCGGCGCGAAGCTCCGGCGATGGTGCCGGGTGGGCCCGTGCTCCCGCAGGCCGTCGTGGTGCTCGGGCGGTGCCGTAGCCCATGTTGGTCTGCCAGCCGTAGCCCGGGTGGCGGCGCGGCCAGCCGCTCCATGAGCCGGTCGCGCACGGTCTTGGCGATGACGGCCGCGGCCGCGATGGACTGGCAGAGCGCGTCGCCATCCACCAGCGCGTCGTGGGGAAAGCCCACCTCGGGCAGCGGCAGGCCGTCGATCAGGATGCGGTGGGGACGGCCGGCCAGCGGCGGGCGGCGGAGGAGCCGGGCGAGGGCGCGGTGCATGGCGAGCGCGGTGGCGACGCGGATGTTGAGCCGGTCGATCTCGTCGCGGGACGCCGCGCCGACCGCCGAAGCCGAGCGCGCGGGCCCGGATCCGCTCCGCGAGCGCCCGGCGCACGCGCGGCGGGGAGCATCTTGCTGTCCCGCAGCCCGCGCACGGCGCGGCAGTCGGGGGGAAAGACGACGGCCGCGGCCACCACCGGTCCTGCCAGTGGGCCGCGGCCCGCTTCATCGACGCCCACGAGGAGCAGCTCGTGGGCCCAGGCCGCCCGTTCCCGATCAGCGAGGGACGGAGGCGGCATCGCTCAGCTCTCGCGCTTCTCCCGGATGCGCGCCGCCTTGCCGCTCAGCGCGCGCAGGTAGTACAGCTTGGCGCGGCGCACGCGGCCGCGGCGGACCAGCTCGACCGAGGCGATGGTGGGGCTGTGGATCGGGAACATGCGCTCGACGCCGACGCCGGCCGACACCTTGCGGACGGTGAAGTTCTCGCTGATGCCGCCGCCCCGCTTGGCGATCACGACGCCCTCGAACGCCTGCAGCCGCTCCTTGTCGCCCTCGCGGACGCGGACCATGACCCGGACGGTGTCTCCCGGATCGAATGCAGGAATGTCCGTGCGCAAGCCCTCACGGGCCACTTCTGCCAGGCGTTCCATTGTTTATCTCCGAAAGTCGTTAGCCGCCAGTGCCGGTCGCGGGCCGCTGGTCTCGGGTCGCGCTGATTCCTCGCGACTCGCGACCCGTGACTCACGACTCGTACCTCTCCCACAGGTCCGGCCGCCGCTCCCGCGTCAGCCGCTCGGCCTCCGCCTGCCGCCAGGCCTCGATCCGCGCGTGGTCGCCCGAGCGCAGGACCTCCGGGCACCGCGAGGCCGCGGTACTCCGGGCGGCCGGGTGTAGCTCGGCGGGCTCAGCAGCCCGTCGTAGTGCGAATCGCCGCTGGCGCTCTCGTGGTCGCCGAGGGCGCCGGGGAGGAGCCGCACCACCGCGTCGAGCACGCAGACCGCGGCCGGCTCGCCGCCGGAGAGGACGAAGTCGCCGACCGACAGCTCCTCGGTGGCCAGCCGGTCGGCCACCCGCTGGTCCACGTCCTTGTAGTGCCCGCAGAGGAGCGTGAGCCGCCGTGCCCAACGAGAACCGCACCGCGTCGTCGTGGCCGAACGGGCGGCCCCGGGCCGAAAGCAGGACCACCGGTCCCACCGGCCCGAGGCTCTCGACCGCCTCGAAGAACGGCTCCGGCTTGAGCACCATCCCCGCGCCGCCGCCGTACGGCGTAGTCGTCCACCGTGGCGTGCCGGTCGTGGGTGAAGTCGCGGAGCTGCACGAGATTGAACGTCACCAGCCCGGCGGCCGCGGCCCGTCCCGGGATGCTCGCCACCGTGAACGGGGCGATGACCTCGGGGAACAGGGTGACGACGTCGATCGTCAGCACGGCGGGCGGTCGGGCGGTCAGGGGGTCGGGCGATCAGGCGGTCGGGACCAGTGACCTGCCCGGCCGTGCCGAGGGCTCTCAGCCCGAACCTTCACGTCCGACCTCCCTCATCCCTCATCCGCTCGATCATCGTTACCTGACCGCCCGACCGCCCGCCCTACTCCACCAGCCCCTCCGGTGGCGTCACCACCAGCCTTCGCCCCGCTCGGTCCACGGACTGAACGAATTCCTTCCGGTACGGCAGCAGGAACTCCCGCTTGGGCCCCTGGACCTCGATCATCAGCCCCGCCGGCATCTCGTACACCGCGGTGACCAGGCCCAGCGGCGTTTCATCCGGGAGGCGGACCGCGAAGCCGTCGAGCTCGTGGAGGTAGACCTCGTCACCCTCGGGCGGCGGCAGCTCTTCGGCCGGCACCGCCAGGAACAGCCCCCGCCACGGGTCGATGTCCTCGCGCCGCTCGGCGCCCTCGAACTTGACCAGCCACTCCCGGTGATACGGACGGCTCCACTCGATCGTCAGCGGTCCCGCCACCGGCTCGCCGTCAACCCCACCAGCCACACCGCCCGCCCCGGCGCGAACACGCTGTCGGGGTGTCGGTGAGGGGAAGAGCGTAGGTCTCCCTTCAGACCGTGCGGCTTTCTCAGCCGGCCCACGACCAGTCGTGGGCCGTGGGTCGGCGCATCACCACCCACGACTCACGATCACGACTCACGACTGCCTTGAACACCCCCGCCTGCCTGAGCAGCGACTGGACCGTATCCGACGGCGTGGCGCCCTGGCGATCCACTGCCGCGCCTTTTCGGCGTCGACCTGGATCTTGTCGCCGCGGTGTGTGCCCTTGGGGTTGTACGTGCCGATAATCTCGATGAACCGCCCGTCGCGCGGCGACTCCTGGTCGGCGATGACGATGCGGTAGAGCGGGACCTTCTTGCGGCCGACGCGACGCAGGCGGATCCGAGTTGCCATGTCCGTTCCTGGTCATAGGTGTGCGGGGTTAACCGGGGAAAGGTCCACGTCCAAAGGGGAGCTTCATGCCCATCCCCCCGGTCTTTCCCACGCTCTTCATGACCTTCTGCATCTGCTTGAACTGCGCGAGCAGCGCGTTCACTTCCTGCACCGTGCGCCCGCTGCCCTTCGCGATCCGGAGCCGCCGCTGCCCGTTGATGAGGTCGGGGTTGGAGCGCTCCTTGGGCGTCATCGAGAGCACGATGGCCTCGACGTGCTTGAGCTTCTTGTCGTCGATCTTGGCCGCCTGCAGCATGGCCGGGTTGATTCCCGGCAGCATGCCGAGCACGTTCTTGAGCGGCCCCATCTTCTGCATCTGCCGCATGGCGTTGAGGAAGTCGCCGAGGTCCATCCCCTTCTTCGAGGTGACCTTCTTGGCCAGCCGCTCGGCTTCCTTCTCGTCGACCGCGCCCTGCGCCTTCTCGACCAGCGAGAGGATGTCGCCCTGCTGCAGGATGCGGCCGGCGAGCCGGTCGGGATAGAACGGCTCCAGCGCATCGAGCTTCTCGCCGACGCCGATGTACTTGATCGGCGCGTGGGTGACGCCGTAGATCGAGAGCGCCGCACCGCCGCGGGCATCGCCGTCCATCTTGGTGAGGATCACGCCGGTCACGCCCAGCGCTTCATGGAAGCCCTGCGCGATACGCACCGCGTCCTGGCCGGTCATGCCGTCGGCCACCAGCAGGATCTCGTGGGGCGAGACAGCGCGCCTTGAGCCGCTTGAGCTCGTCCATCATCTCGTCGTCGATCTGCAACCGGCCCGCGGTGTCCACGATGACCGTCCGTGCGCGCGCCTTGCCCGCCTCGACGATGCCCTGCCGGACGATCTGGACCACGTCCTTCGACGCGGCGTCGCCGTACACCCCGGTCTCGACCTGCCGGCCAAGCGTATGGAGCTGGTCGATGGCCGCCGGGCGGTACACGTCTGCCGCCACCAGGAACGGCGCCTTCTGCTCGAGCTTGAGCCGCCGCGCCAGCTTGCCCGCCGTGGTGGTCTTGCCCGAGCCCTGGAGACCAACCAGCAGGATGACCGTCGGCGGCACGGTGGCGTGCGCCAGCGGCGCCTGCTTCTCGCCCAGCAGCGCGACCAGCTCGTCGTAGACGATCTTGACCAACTGGTGCCCGGGCCGCACATCGCGGAGCGCCGTGACGCCGATGGCCCGGGCCTGCACCCGCTCGAGGAACTCGCGCGTCAGGTCGAAGCTCACATCGGCCTCGAGCAGGATCCGGCGAATTTCCCGGAGCCCCTCCTTGACCGCGTCTTCCGTCAGGACGCCGCGCCCGGTGAGCTTCTGGAGCGTGGCGTTGAGTTTCTCGGACAGCTCGTCGAACATAAGCCCGTAAGCATAAACCGCAGACCGGCTTTGGACAAGCGGCGGGGTGCGGCGGCGCTAGCGTCCGACAGTGACGATCTTCGCGACCGAGGGCACGCCCTTCCCGTTCACCAGGAACAGCAGATACGGCCCGGGAGGCGCGAGGTTGGCATTGCCCGGGCCGGCTGCCTGCAGCGTGGTGGGACCGGTTGCCGCGAACACCAGCGGATAGATGACCTGGCTGGCGTTGAAGGCGTGGGTGACCGAGGACAGCCGGATGAGTGTCCCCCGAGTGACCGAGCCCGCGTCCGGGCTCTCGACGCTCACCGTCTGCCCATAGGCCAGAGCAGAGGGCGCCGAGCTGATGGTCGGCCGCACGGCCCGGCTTCCGTCCGGGTTGAACAGGTATGGCGGGCTGAACACCTCCGCGGACAGCTCGCTCTGCGCGAACGTGACGCCATCGCCCTCGCCGCTGCCGCTCGAGAGCACCCGTCCGTCGGCCAGGAGCAGCGCCGTCGAGTGATAGACCCGCGGCGTGGCTTCCCGCGCCATGGTGGTCCACGACTCGGTGGCGGGATTCCACAGCTCGGCATAGTGAACGGCGTCGGCCAGGTTGTTGAACCCGGGTCCGCTGCTGCCGTTGGTGACCAGCACCTGGCCATCGGCGAGCAGGGTCGCGTTCATCTGCCGGCGGGCATACGCCATCCCGGGAACCGTGCGCCAGGCGGGGGCCGCCTGGTTGAGGTCGATCACCTCGGCGGAGGCCGTCGGCGGGTCACCCCCACCGGCGTACAGGATCTTGCCGGGGGCGTACATGACGGCGGAGCCGGCTTCCCGGTCGGCCACGTTCCGGTCGGCCACCGTGGTCCACGCACCGGTGCCGCCGACGTCCAGGTAGCGAGTGGTCAGAGCGTCGCCGGCGTAGAACAGCTTGCCGTTCGGCGCCACGAACAGCCTGGGGTAGTACGGCAGCTCGAGCGCGGCGGTCGTGAGCGGACGCCAGCCGCTGCCGTTCCAGATCTCGGGCGTGGGAACCACGACGCCCTCCTCGTCGGTGCCCGCGAGCGCCAGGACTTCGCCGTCGGGGAGTGCCGTCGTCGTCGGGTACCAGCGTCCCTGTGCCATCGGGCCGGTGTTGGTCCAGGTGCCGAACGTCGGATCGAACACCGCCGCGGCCGCCAGGCCGTGGTCGGCGGTGATGTGCCCGCCGGCCACCAGGATGCGACCGTCCGGCAGCACCGTGTGGCCGCTGCAGAAGTACTGAAACGTCTTGAGCACCTGGGTGAACACGCCCGGGCTCGCCGGGTCCCACACCTGCGTCTCTCCCTTGTCACCCCAGAGGAGCACCTTGCCCGTCGGCAGCAGGTGCATGTGGATCGCGACGACCGGGGTTGGGAACGCCGCCCCCCATTCTCCCTGGACCGCGGCGGCGCTCGAGCCCCCAGTGCCGAAGCTGGCCGGAATCGTCTGGGTCTGGACGGCGGTATACGTACAGCTCGCCGCCCCGGCACAGAGTCCGCCCAACGACGCGGACGTGAAGCCCGCGGCCGGCGTGGCCGTGAGCACCAGCGCGGTATACGCGGGATACTTGGCCGAGCAGCCGGTGGCGGCCGATGTGCCGTTCGTGATCACACAGTTGATGGCGGGGGTGAGCCCGGCCTGGCTCTTCACCGTGCCCTTCCCCACGCCCGGGGTGCCGCTCGTGATCTTGACCGTAAATGGGCCCCTGAGAAATCGCGCCCGCACCGACCGGTTGGACGTCATCGGCGCGCGGCAGGTGCCGCTGCCCGCGCAGTAGAGCTGCCAGGTGAGGAAGGAGTGGCCGGGGTTGGGAGTGGCGGTCAGCACGACGGCGGTGCCCTTGGTGAACTGCGCCACGCATCCCGTGGCGGCCGCCACCCCGGCGGTGATGGTGCAATTGACGCCGGCCGGGCTCGACGTCACCACCCCGCTGCCCGAGCCACCGCCCGAGACCGTCAGGGTCTTCCTGACGACCGTCACCGCAAGCGCGGGCGCCGTCGGCTCGGGGCTGTCCCGGCAGCCGTGCAGGAGTGTCAGCGTCACGACGCAGGCGAGGATCGAGCCGACGCCGGCCAGCAGACGATGCGGGTGCATGCGCCACCTCGAGCGAGGAAGGACGACCGGGTGCTGCGACGGTATCAGGTACGGATCGGGCGGGTTGCGTACGGCGGACTAGAGTGCCCTCCGAAATGGGCGGCTGTCAAGTCGCGGCCCCTACGGCCCCACGGTTACCATCCTCGCCTTGGAGGGCACGCCGTTCCCGTTCACCAGAAAGAGCATGTACGGACCCGGGGTGGCCAGGTTCGCGCTCGCAGGGCCTGTGGCAGTCAGGGTCGTCGCGCCGCCGGCCGAGAAGGTCAGGGGAAAAATGAGCTGGCTCTGATTGAATGCGTGGGTAACCGACGAGAGCCGGATCAACGTCCCGCGGGTCACCGCCGCCGCGTCCGGCGTCCGCACCGTGAACGTCTGCCCGTAGGTGATCTTCGAAGGAGCCGACGTGATCACCGGGCGGGCGGCCAGCGTGCCATCGGCGTTGAAGAGGTAGGGCGGACTGAACACCTGCGCGGACAACTGGCTGCTCTCGAACGGGACCCCCCCGCCCTCGCCGCTGCCGCTGGACAGCACCCGTGCATCGGGCAGCAGGAGCGCCGTCGAGTGGTACGTCCGCCCCACGGTCTCCCGCGCCATGGTCGTCCACGCCTCGGTGGCCGGATTCCACAGCTCGGCGGCGTACACCGGGCTCGTCACGTCGTTGAAGCCCGGACCGCTGGTTCCGCTCGTGATCAGCACCTGGCCGTCGGCGAGGAGCGTGGCGTTCATTTGCCGTCGCGCAAAGCGCATCGGAGCGATGCTCCGCCAGGCCGGCGCCGGCCGCGTCAGGTCGATCACTTCGGCGGAGCTGGTGGGCGGATCGCCACCGCCCGCGTAGAGGATCTTCCCCGGTGCGTACATCACGGCGGACCCCATGGTCCGGTCGGCCACCCGCCGGTTGCCAACCGTGGTCCACTTCCCGGTGCCGCCGACGCTCAGATACCGCGTCGTCTGGGAAAACCCGGCGAGGAATACCTTGCCGTTGGGTGCCACGAACATCGCTGGATAGAACGGCTTGGAGATCGAGAGGCTCGCGGTGGTGAGCCGGCGCCACGAACGGCCGTTCCCGATCTCCGGGATCACCACCACGTTGCCGTTCGCGTCATTCCCCGAAACTGCCAGGATGTTGCCGCTGGGCAGGGCCGTGGTCGTCGGGTAGTAGCGTCCCTGCGCCATCGCGGCGGCAGCACTCCAGGTGCCGGAGGCCGGATCGAACAGCGCACCCCGCGCCTCGCCGCTGGTGCCCGTGACGGTCCCGCCGGTGACGAGAAGCCGGCCATCCGGGAGGAAGGTGTGGCCGCTGCAGAAAATCCGGTAAATCTTGGCCATGGCCGTGAAGCCGGCCGCCGGGTTGGTGGGATCCCAGAGTTGGGCGTCGCCCCTGTCGCCCCAGAACAGCACCCGGCCCGTGGGCAGCAGATGCATGTGCACCGCTACGACCGGCGTCGAGAACTTCGCGCCCCACCGGCCCGTGGCGGCAACGGCGCTCGCGGCCGCGGCGAGCGGGCGGGCCACGGCGGCGGCCTCTGGCCCAGATTCGGTGGGTTCCGGCACGTCCCGGCAACCGTGGACGAGTGCCAATCCGATCGGAAGCGTGACGAGCAGCACGACACCGGGAAGTACACGAAACGGACGCACGGACCACCTCGCGTGACGCAGGCAAACCCCGGGAACTCGGCCGCGACGGCACAGACAAGCTGACCGGACGGCCCCAAGCAGTTGTCAAGAGTTGCCGCCGCTGGAGGTTGCCGTCCATGGGCAGGGCTGGCCCATGCGGCGCCGGGCGGAGTATAGCTTTCACGCTCACCGGCCAGAGGGCGATCCATGAAGGCAACTACGTGATCCCGCAGGTCACCGACGCCGAAACCAAGCAGCTCCAGCTCGACCGCATGAAGCGGCGGGCGACCGGGCTGCTCGTCCTGATGGCGGTGGTGTTCGTTGCCGCCTGGCTGCTGGAAGGCGCCCATCCCTGGCTCGGCTACGTTCGGGCCACCGCCGAGGCGGGCATGGTGGGCGGCGTGGCCGACTGGTTCGCCATCACGGCCCTGTTTCGCCACCCGCTCAATCTGCCCATCCCGCACACGGCCATCATTCCCCAGCGGAAGGATCGCATCGGCCGAAGCCTCGGCAACTTCGTGCAGAACAATTTTCTCTCCCCGGAGGTGCTGGGGGCCAAACTTCGGGCCGCCGGGTTGAGCCGGCGTGCGGCCGAATGGCTGCGGGAGCCGGAGCACGCGCGGCTTGCCGTGCGACAGACGGCGGGCGTGCTCAAGAGCGCGGCGGCGGTCGTCAAGGACGAGGACGTGTATGCCTTTCTCGAGCGGAGCGTGATCGAGCCGCTCAAGCAGCGGCCGATCGCGCCGGTCCTGGCCGACGGGCTCACCCTGCTCACGGTCAACGATCGGCACCAGCAACTGCTCGACCGCGTGGTGGAGGGCCTCTGGCGCCTGGTCGCGGAGAACGACGGTCTCCTCCGGCAGCGCATTCGCGAAGAGAGCCCGTGGTGGATGCCGCGGTTCGTGGACGAGCGGGTGCACGACAAGATCGTGGACGGGATCGGCCGGACCCTCCAGAGCGTGAACGCCGATCCCGATCACCCGCTCCGCCGGCAGATGGACGACCTGCTCATCACCTGGATCGGGCAGCTCCGCGAGTCGCCGGAGGCGATTGCGCGGGCGGAGACCCTGAAGCAGCAGGTGCTGGACGATCCCACGAGCGAGCGGCTGACCCATTCGCTCTGGCGCGAGCTCAAGCAGGTGCTCGACCGCCAGGTGACAGCCGCCGAGCACGGCGCGCCGGGCGGGCTCGAGCGCGGGCTCTCGGCCCTGGCGGGCGCCGCCCTCGAGGACCCGGCGCTGCTCGCGAAGCTGGACGAGTGGATCATCGGCGCGGTGCTCCGGGTCATCGAGCAGCACCGCCATGAGGTGGGGCAGCTCATCGCGCACACGGTGAGCGCGTGGGACCCCGAGGAGACTTCGCGCCGGATCGAGCTGCAGGTGGGGCGGGACCTGCAGTTCGTGCGGATCAACGGGACGGTGGTAGGGGGAATGGTGGGGCTGGTGCTCTATACCCTCACCAAAGTGTTCCCGCACGGACCGTGAGGCGGGGGCGCCGATGGGGGGGCGGGCGGGCCGTGGGGGCGGGCGAATGTAGTCGCGAAAGCGATACTGTCATCCCGAGCGAAGCGAGGGATCTGCTCACCCGGATCGGAACTCGTCGGCGGTTGTCCGGCCGGGCAGTCCCCCTCAGTTCGAGATGATGGGCATGATGCTCGGCCTCACCGGACCTCCGGCACTGCTCCCCACCTCTGCCACCTCGCGGGCGCGAGCGCGTATCGCGTAGCCGGCCGGCCGCCGATCATCGTGGCGTCCAGCTCGGTGCGGTAGCCGGCCCGCGCCGTGTGCCGGAGCCCCGGCCCGGCGCTCCGGACAAATTGGTCCGCCGAACGCTGGTCATCCCACACGACGTACCACACCAGCGCCGGTCCGCCCGGCGTGTCGTACACCCGGTACCGGTCGCCGCCCCAGCCGATCGGCACCACGGTCTGCACCTCGTCCGATCCCGCCAGCGTAGCCAGCAGCACTCGGATCTCGTTCTCGCCCAGCACGTCCTCGTAGGCGACGATGCCGCTGTCGGTCGCGAACGCGAGCGGCACCGGCTCGTCTCCTCGCGCGTAGCGCTCCGGGTGGAGGATCTGCTCGGTCGAGACCGGCATGCGTGGTCCGTACGGCAGCGTGTCCTGCGGTCCGCTGGTGCGCCACCAGTGCATGAACTCGGCGCCGTCGAGATACGGGAAGATCAGCGCCTCCCGCACGACCAGCGGCGCCCGCGCGAAGACCGGCATCGCCGACTGCTGCTCCCGCACCTGGTCGCGGTACATCTCCCAGAACTGCGGCGTGCGGGTGACGCCCTGCCCCGGCGTCAGCACGTCGATCGACGCGAGCGTCGCCTGCCCCTCGAGCACCGACTGCGCGGCGGTCAGCCGGTCGTTGTTCGACGTGGACTCGAGGATGGAGTCGAGCGGCAGGTACTGCCCCTGGAGCGCGTGCACCATCTCGTGCGCCAGCACCAGCCGGAGCTGCGCGCGGTCGGCGCCTGCCACGCCGAACAGCGTCGCCGAGTCGGGGTCGTAGTAGCCCGCCACCTGCTCGGCGTAGAGATCGAGCAGCAGCTTCCGCAGCTCGAGCGTATCGGGAAGCAGCCCGAAGAGCCGATACGCGGTCTCGAGCCCGCGCATCCGCTCGGGCGGCAGCTCCTCGTCCAGCTTTCCGATCAGATAGGCGCGCACCTGCTCGCGCGACCGGAGCGCCGAGCGGGGCGGCGTCTTGAACGTGAGCCCCGCCGCGCGCTCCACCGGCACGCGCAGGCTGTCCACCAGCCGGGCGAGCACGGCGGACTCGGAGGCGTCGCGGCTCTGCCCCCGACAGGCGCCAGCGAGGATCACCAGCAGAGCGCCCGCCGCCGCCCACGCCCCACGCGGCGGAATCACGAGATGCCCAGGAGCTGAAGGTATTCGGCCACGCCGGCGCGGATGCCCGGATACGCGTCCATGAGCGCCAGGGCCCCCGCCGCGATGGCCAGCCCGACCCCGAACGGCAGGTACCCGCCGGCAGTCAGCTCTTCCGCGGTTGCGGGCGACTCCGCGACCGTGGCCCGCCGCGCATACCAGAGCGAGGCGATCGCCAGCGCGGCTCCGGCCCCAAGCCGCACCAGCGAGTATCCGCCGCCGAACGCCACACCCGCCGACGCGCCAAGGAGGCCCACCACGCGCAGCCATCCGGCCTGCAGGTTCGCGGGCGCCAGGAACGCGGCATAATAGACCGCGCCGGCAACCACCGTCCCCTCGAACCCGGCCTGCAGCACGCCGCCGAAGACCCGCGCCCGCATGGCGGCTAGCATGGCCGCGATCAGCACGCCGCCGGCGAGCAGCAGCTTGAGCAGCATCCCCCAGCGAAGCGACGGACCATCCGCCTCGACGCTGTCGCCGGCCACCGCCATGGACGCGCGGGGCCGGAGGGAACCGAGCACGTATAGCACGACACTCACGGCCGCGCCCACGCCGACCACCGGCACCACCGCCTCCCAGCCATAGAACGCCCCCACCATTCCCATCAACGCGCAATCGCCGCCGCCCATCGCCTCCTGCCCCGCGAGCATCTCCGAGACCTCGCCGACCAGGAGCACGAGACCGGCGCCGAAGCAGGCGCCGAGCAGCGCTTCCCGCACACCGGGCAGCCCCGCGCCCAGCGCGGCCGCGAAAGCGAGCCCGAGGACGGTCCCCCCGATCGAGAACTCGTGCGGGATGATGTAGGCCCGGGCGTCGGTCATGGCGATCCCGAGCAGGATCGTGGCGAAGACCGCGCCTTTCAGCGCCTCGAGCCCGAACCCGAACCGCCAGGCCATGAACGCCCAGACGAGCCCGGTGCCGAGCTCGACCAGCGGATACTGCGCCGAAATCGGCTGACCGCAGCCGCGGCAGCGGCCCCGAAGCAGGATCCAGGAGATGACCGGAACGTTGTCGTACCAGCGGAGCCCGCGGCCGCACTTGGGGCAGCGCGACGCGGGCCGCACCACCGACTGCTTCGGCTCGGCGCCCCAGCGCAGAATGCAGACGTTGAGAAAGCTGCCGAGCACGGCGCCGAGCACTCCGGCATAGGCCACGAGAATGGCGTCAGTCGTCACGCATGACCTCGTGCAGCAGGATCCCGGCGGCAACCGCGACGTTGAGCGACTCCACTCCCGGCGCGAGCGGCACCGACACCCACCGGCGTGCCGCCAGCTCCACCGCCGCGCTCACCCCCGCGCCCTCGTTGCCCAGCACCAGGGCGAGCGGCGCGCGCCCGCTCCGGGCCCCGTGCCGGGTGGCCGTTTCGCCGTCGGCCGCGGCCACCCACAGCTCCACGTCGCGCTCGCTTGCCCACGCGAGGAAACTCTCCGCGTCGGTGGACACGGCCGGGAGGCGGAACGCGGCCCCCATGCTGCCGCGGAGCACCTTCGGGTTGGTGAGATCGGCCGTCCCCTTGAGCGCGACCACCCCGGCGGCCCCCAGGCCGAGCGCGGTGCGGAGCACGGTGCCGACGTTGCCGGGGTCCTGCACCCCGTCGAGCACGAGCAGTACGTCACCGGGCGCCGCGGAGAGGTCGGCGAGCGTCCAGGCGCGCGGCTCCACCACCGCGATCACGCCCTGAGGATGCTCGGTGTCGGCCAGCTCCTGCAGCTCGGCCGGGCCCACGTCGGTAATCGGCACGCCCCGCTCTCTGAGCGCGCTCTTGAGCGCGCTCCCGCGGGGAGTACCTTCCAGCGCCGGCGAGACGGCCGCCCCGCGCACGCCGATCCCGGCCGCGAGCGCCTCCTCGACCAGGCGTACGCCCTCGGCGAGGGCCAGACCGCGGCGCTCCCGGCCCCGCCGGCGGTGGAGATCACGAATGGTGGTCAGCAGAGAGCCGGACATGGAGGTGCTCACCGGATGAAGATCGCGCTCACCATCGCCGGCTCCGATTCCGGCGGCGGGGCCGGCATCCAGGCCGACCTCAAGACGTTCCAGCAGTTCGGCGTGTACGGCACGTCGGTGATCGCGGCGCTCACCGCCCAGAACACTCGCGGCGTCCGCGCGGTCGAGTCGGTGCGTGAGGCGATGGTGGCGGCCCAGCTCACCGCCCTCGCCGAGGACCTGCCGCCCGACGCGCTCAAGACCGGAATGTTGGCCGAGGCAGCGCTGGTGCGGCTCGTCGCCAAGGCGATTCGCGAAAACGGCTGGCAGCCGCTGGTGGTGGACCCGGTCATGGTGGCCAGCTCGGGGCAGCGCCTGCTCACGACGGAGGCCGAAGACGTGATCCGTGAAAGTCTCGTGCCGCTCGCCGCGCTGGTGACGCCGAACCTCGACGAGGCCGCGGTGCTCACCGGCCGGGTGGTGCACGACGTGGCCGACTATGGAGCGCGCCGGCGAGACGCTGGTGCGATTCGGCGCCGCCGCCGCCCTGGTGAAGGGCGGGCACCTCACCGGCGATACGGTCACCGACGTCCTGATCACCCCCGACGGCGTTCGCCGGTTCACCCGCCCGCGCATCTCCACGGGCTCGACGCACGGCACCGGCTGCACCCTCTCCGCCGCGATCACGGCGGGACTCGCGCTGAGCCGCCCCCTGGAGACGGCCGTGGCGGACGCGCTCGACTTCGTGCACCGCGCCCTTGCCCGGGCACCCGGCCTCGGCGGGGGACACGGCCCGCTCGACCACACCGTCACAGCTCCGCCACCACCCCCTCGATGAGCGCCGCAAGTTCCCCCGCGATCCGGTAGGCCGTCTCCATCACCTCGAGATGGTGGAGCTTCTGCATCGTGACTCCCGCCGCCGGGTTGGTGATGGCGGAGAAGCCCAGGCAGCGGATGCCGGCCGCGCGAGCGGCGATCACCTCGACCACGGTGGACATCCCCACCGCGTCGGCGCCGAGCCGCTCGAGCATCCGGATCTCCGCCGGCGTCTCGTAGCTCGGCCCCAGCAGTCCCGCATAGACCCCCTCGGCCAGCGGAACCCGCCGGCGGCGCGCGACGTCGCGCGCGAGGGCGCGGAGGGCGGGATCGTACGGATCGGACATGTCGGGGAACCGCTCCTCGCCCGCGATCACGGGACCGAAGAGCGAATTCCGGAAGGTGAAGTTGATATGATCCGCGATCAGCATCACCGTGCCCGAGCCGAAGCCACGCCGGATGCCCCCCGCGGCATTGGTGAGCACCAGCGTGTCGATGCCGAGCCGCGCGAACACCCGCACCGGCAGCGCGGTGAGCGCGGCCGGGTGGCCCTCGTACATGTGAAACCGCCCGCTCTGCACGAGCACGCTGCGGCCGGCGAGCGTTCCGGCCACCAGCTCGCCGCTGTGGCCGACGACGGTGGGCGACGGGAACCCCGGGATGTCGGCGTACGGTATTCGGACTGCGCCGTCCAGGCGTTCGGCGAACTGGCCGAGGCCGGAACCGAGCACGATGGCGACACGGGGGGTGCGGTCCTCGAGGCGTTCCCGGATGGTGGCGGCTGCGGGCTCGATCATCTGGAGTGCCGCCGCGTCGGGCGTCTCGACGTCATCCCGAGCCGCTCGGGCCAGCCGCTCGCGTCGCTCGCTCACAGCAGCATCCCCGCGATCGTGGCCGACAGGAAGTTGGCCAGCGTCCCCGCGAGCATGGCGCGGAAGCCGAGCCGCGCCAGATCGCGCTTCCGCTCGGGCGCCAGCGCGCCGATCCCGCCGAGCTGAATGCCGATCGAGCTGAAGTTGGCGAACCCGGCGAGCGCGAACGAGGCGATGGTGAACGAGCGCGGGTCGAGCTGGCCTTTCAGCGGGGCGAGCTGGGCGTAGGCGATGAACTCGTTCAGCACCATCCGGGTGCCGAGCAGGCTGCCGATCGTGCCGCTGTCGTGCCACGGGACGCCCATCGCCCAGGCGATCGGGCGAAACACCCAGCCGAGCACCGTCTGGAGGTTGGCGGGGAACCAGGCCACGTAGCGGTGCACCGCCTCGAAGCCACCGTTGAGCAGCGCCACCAGCGCCACGAACGACACCAGCATCGCGATCACGTTGAGCATCAGGTTGAGCCCCTCGCCCGTGCCGCGCGCGGCCGCGTCGAGCAGGTTCACGTCCTCCCGCGGCATGTCGAGCTTGACGGTGCCGTAGGTCTCGGGCACGTCGGTCTCGGGCTCGAACAGCTTGGCCATCATGATCGTGCCCGGGCGCGGTCATGATGACGGCGGTGAGCAGGTGCCGTGCCTCGATGCCGAACGCGATGTAGGCGACCATGATCGAGCCGGAGATGTGCGCCATGCCCGAGGTCATCACCGTCATCAGCTCCGAGCGCGTCATCCGCGGCAGGAACGGCCGGATGGTGAGCGGGGCCTCGGTCTGTCCCATGAAGATGGAGGCGGCGACGTTGAGGCTCTCCGCGCCGCTCGCGCCCATCACCCGGCTCATCACCACCGCGAACCCACGCACCACGAGCTGCATGACGCCGAGATAGTAGAGGATCGCGAACAGGGCGCTGACGAAGATGATCGCCGGCAGGAGCTGGAAGGCGAAGATGACGCCGAGGCTCGAGTTCGGCTTGCCCAGCTCGCCGAAGACGAACTGCGAGCCGACGTACGAGTAGCCCAGGATGCGCGGTGACGAGGTCGCCGAGCCAGCGGAAGAGCGCCCGGCCCGCGGGCATGCGCAGCACGAAGATCGCGAACAGCACCTGCAGCGTGAGCCCCCACGCGACCACCCGCCAGCGGATAGCCCGCCGGTTGCGCGACAGCGCCACCCCGATCGCGATGATGAGCGCCAGCCCCAGCAGGCCGGTGAGCCGACTCCAGGGTGAGCTGGGCCCGGCGGGGGTGCCCGCCTCGGGGGCGGCGGATCTGCATGCCGGGGATCGCCGGCGCGCGCGCGCCGGGCCGTGGTGTCGCCCTGGAGGGCCGTGGCGGCTCCATCGCCGAGAGCCCGCGCCAGGCCAGGCCGGGAATCAGCCACGAGCCCGCGATGGCGACGAGGATCACGCCGGCGGCGATCACCGCGCCGCGCAGCCTTCCGGCGGGCCCCGAACCGCGCATCAGCATCCTCGCTCCTCGAATGGGACGCCGACGCGCTCATCACCGCAGCCCTGCCAGCTCCTCTCGCACCCGCCCGAGCAGCGCTTGCCGCTCCGGCCAGGGCAGGAAGGCGTTGGCGAAGCCATCGAGGATCATCCGATCGATCTCCTCGCGGGTGAAGCCGAGCGCGGTGTGGGCCAGCCAGTACTCGTCCGACAGCGACACGCCGGTCATCAGCCAGCCGTCGGTGCAGAGCGTGACCGCCAGCCCCGCATCGAAGTACCCGCGCACCGGGTGCTCCGCGACGCCAGCGACCGCACGCGTCTGGAGGTTGCTGGTGATGTTGGCCTCGATGAGCAGCCGGCGGTCGCGAATATAGTCTGCAGCACCGGGTCCTCGTACAGCCGGGTGCCGTGTCCGATCCGATCCGCGTGGCAGCGGTGCACCGCCTCCGCGATCGACGCCGCGCCCGCGGCCTCGCCCGCGTGGATGGTGATGCCGATGCAGCCGTCGGCCGCAGCCTCGAATGCCGCCTGGTGCACGCCCGGCGGGCGGCCGGCTTCGCCGCCCGCGAGGTCGAACGCCACCACGCCGCGGTCGCGATAGGCCACCGACAGCCGCGCGATCTCCAGTGACACCTCCGGGGCGTAGTGGCGGAGCGAGCAGTTGATCACCCGGGCGATGACGCCGAAGTCGTGCTCGCCCCGCGCGAGGCCGCGGAGCTCCGCCTCGAGCGCCTCCGCCATCGTGAGCCCGCCGCGGGTGCTGAGCCGGGGGCAGTAGCGCACCTCGAGATAGCGGAGTCCGTCGCGTGCCGCGTCCTCCACCATCTCGTAGGCTACACGCTCGACGCCCTCGGCCGTTTGCAGCAGCGGGATGGTGTACTCGAACCGCGCGAGGTAGTCGTCGAGGCTGCCCGCGTCGTCCACCCGCATGAAGCGGCGCAGCGCGTCCGGGTCGGTCGTCGGAAGCGGAAACCGGGCGTGGCGCGCCAGCTCGACCATCGTCGCCGGGCGGAGCGCGCCATCGAGGTGCACGTGCAGCTCCGCCTTCGGCAGGCGGACGAGCAGCTCACGCGTCAGCATCGGTGTCCGACTCCCCGCGGCGGGCGCGCACGACGATCCGCAGGATACTGCCCGCCTCGAGCGGCGCGTCGAGCGGCACCGCGATGCCGCGCGCATCGGTGATCAGCGCGGCGCCGGCCGCCGCGCGCGCGCTCGAGCGCGGGATCGTGGGCGCGGATCGCTCCGCGGACATCGGAGCCGGGCGGCACGTCCACGGCTGACGCATTGATGAAAACGCGGATCGGCGCGCTCACGGCCGGGTCGGGAGAAAGCCGGCGGGTCGGGACGCCTCCACCGGCTGCGGAAGGCGGCGCAGGTAAGCGGCGGTGGCTTCGACGTCGAGCAGCCCCACGCGCTCGTAGCGCAGATTCACCAGGGCCGCCAGCCCACCCGCGCCGGCGGCGCTGGGCTCGTCGATGGCGAGCGTGTACTCCGCCTCCGGCCGCAGCTTGTGGCCGCCCTGGAGCACCACCCCGCGCACCCGGCGGCCGGCCGGCGCGCGTGGATCATAGCGCACCTGCGCGCCGGCGAGATGCACCGTCGGCCCCTCGGCTGCGGTCAGAACGGTTTCGAGCAGCCTCGTGAGCTGCGCCCCGGTGAGTGAGAGCCGGACCAGGTCGCTCCGGGAGGGCTCGACCGCGGACAGCTCCGTGTACGTGATGGTCCCGGCCGGAAGATCGGCCCGGATCGACGCGTTGCGCACCAGCCCCAGGTCGGTCCGCAGCACGTTCCGGCGCGCCTCCGCCAGGAGCGCGCCGAGCGGAAACTGGGGACCCGATCGCGGCAGGGGCCGCTTCATCCGGGCGAGCGGGCGGGCGAGCAGCGAGTCGTCCATCCGCCGGACGCGCTCGAGCACGGCGCGGAACGCCGCGCTTCCGCCGGCGCGCGAGCTGTCCACCGGGATCACTCCGATGCGCCAGTCGAGCCCGCCCGCGGGCGTCTTCACCAGGTCCGCCACCCCGATCATCCGGCCCCCGCTCTCGGTCGCGAGAATGGGGATGCCCGCGACCCGCGTCGTCATGGCGTGGAGCGTGTTCCCCGCGACGATCAGGCTCACACCCCGTCCCTTGAGCTCATCCGCCAGCCGCACGATCTCGCCGGTACAAACCACGTCGTCGCAGCTTCCGCCCGCGTGCGCGAGGAGGATGGTGAGCGCCGGGCGGCGCCGCGCGATCTCGCCGAGGACTTCGTGCAGGGCGAGCTCGCCCTCGCCGAAGCGGAGCCCGCGGGTGCGCTCCGCGGGAAGCAGGCGTTTCGTGTCGGGCGTAATGTAGCCGACTATGGCCACCGGCATTCCGCCGGCGTCGAGCATGCGCCAGGGGACGATCCACTCGGGCCGGCGCCCCGTGGCGGAGTCCGTGACATTGGCGGCGAGCGACGGGTACGGCGCATCCCTCAGACGCTCACGCAGCGTGTCGGCGGACCAGTCGAAATCGTGCCCGCCAAGCGCGGCCGCGGCGTAGCCCAGGCGGCCGAGCAGGTCCATGCCGGCGCGGCCCCGGGTCTCGTTGCCGAGCGGCGTGCCGCCGGTCGCGTCACCGGCGTCGAGCCGGAGCTGGGCGCAGGCGCAGTCGTCGCCCAGACTGTCGAACGCCGCGGCGAGCGCCGCCGCGCCCGGGAGCAACGCGCCGCGCAGCTCGCCGGTGGTGAGGACGCGGAGGAGCACGGTGTCGCGCGCGCCCCTGGCCAGCGGCGGCGCGGGAAGCCCGAACAGGCCGCGCACCGCCCGGTCGGCGACCTCAGGGACGATGCGCCACTCGGCGTCGGCGAACCTGGCAGGATCGATCGGACTCCGGCTCCGCACCGCCTCCGCCAGCAGCGCGGGAATCGATTCGCCCTTGTCGTAGACCAGGGGCGCGCCGGCCAGCATCGTGTAGCCGTCGGCGCCGGCCTGCCGGCGGCTGTCGAGAGCGATGGTGAAGCTGTCAGTCGGCTGCACCGCGCGGCCGCCGACGGTCAGGCGCTGGATCCGGTCTCCAACCGCGCGCCGGAGGTCGATCTCATACCGCGCGCCGGAGACGATATCGTAGTCGTATCCTGGCACCGAGTCGTTGAGCCGGATGCGACCGGCCGGATCCACCTGGAAATAGCGTGCGCTCCATTCCAGATAGGCCTTGAGCCGGGCGCCGCTCAGCCGCACGGCACGGAGCGTATGGTCGAACGGGTAGAGTGCGAGGATATGCGCTACCCGGATCGTGTCGGCGTCGAACCCGGCCCCGAGATCGAAGACCGGGGTCGCGGAGAGGTCGGCGCCGGTCCGGCGGCGCTGCACGTCGTTCACGAAGTTGACCACGGGATCCGGCTGCGCACGGGCCGCCGCTGACCGCATGGGCGCGAGCGCGAGGCCAAGGGGCATGCGCACCCATTCACGGACGGAGTCGGCCGCGGCCGCGAGCCGTCGGGCGAGCAGCGGCGAGGGCACGACGTCCTTCATCGAGACTAGGTCGGCCCGGATCCGGCGGACCCGCCAGCGCCCGTCCTCGCGCGCGAGGTCCACGTGCACCACCGAGACGCTCGCACCGAACGGCCGCGGCTGCACGAAGTGGACGCCCGAGATCACCGAGTCGCGCATCTCGCGATGCGAATGTCCCACCACCACCACATCCGGACGTACCGGCAGTGCGGCGAGCGCGGCCGCCACGTGCTCCCCGCCGACACCCGTCGTGTCGTACGACGAAGCGCCGTCCATTCCCGAGTGCACCAGCGCGACGGTGAGATCGGCGTCGCGACGCAGCGCCTCGAGCACCGGGGCGGCCGCGCCGGGAATCGGCACGATCCGGGCGCGGCCGCCCAGCCGGTCCCAGACCATCGCGCCCGGCGTGGTGAAGCCGGTGACGCCGATCCGTACGCCCTGCCGCCGCACCACGCGATAGGGCGCGAACAGCAGCGAGTCGCCGGACGCGGAGTAGACGTTGGCGCTGACGTAGGGGAAGCGCGCGTCCGCGACGGCGCGGCGAAGAAACGGGAGTCCCCAGTCGAAGTCGTGATCGCCCGGCGTGGCGACATCGTAGCCCGCCAGGTTCATCGCCTCGACCATGGGATGCGGCGTGGTCGGCGCCACCCGTGCGAAGTAGGTGGCGAACGCGTCACCCTGGAGCAGGTCGCCCGCGTCGACCACGACCACCTCCCCAGGATACCGGGCCCGGAGCGAGTCCACGACGGTGGCGACACGCACCAGCCCGCCCTCGAATGGGCGATCGGCCAGGTAGTCCCGGTCGGTGGCGTGCCCGTGCACGTCCGCGGTGGCGACCAGCACGACGTGCGCCGTGTCCTGGAGCGGAACGGCCGTGAGGAGGAGCGCGGTGAGGAGGGGGAGCATCGGGTGGGAATATGGCGGGGCGGGAGGAGGGATGGAAGGACGGAACGGCGGAAGGGCGAAAGGGCGAAAAGGCGGGAGGGAACGGCGCTTCCGTCCTTCCGCCTTTCCGCCTTTGCTCTATATTCGCTTGAGTGAATATGCGCGCAGGCCCCTCCAATACCGACCTCCTGCTCACCGTCGCGGAGCCGACCAGGCTGCGGATCCTGAACTGTCTGGCGGCCGCGCCGCTTTTCGTGTCCGATCTCCAGGCTGTCCTCGGTCTGCCCCAGCCCACGGTCTCGCGGCATCTCCAGGTGCTGCGGCGGCTGGAGGTGGTGCGGGACACGCCGATCGCGCAGTTCGTGCTCTATCGCCTCCGCCGCGACCTCGGCTCGCAGAGCCGGCTGCTCTCGGCGATCCTGGACGCGATGGCGCACGACCCGGCGATGCGAGCCGAGCGCAACCGCGCCGCCGAGCGCAGCCGCAATCAGGGCAGGACGCGAGTCACCGCATGACCTGCCGCATTCTCGTCGTCGACGACGAGCCCGACATCACCGCGCTCGTGGCCTACCACCTCGCCAAGGCCGGTTTCCGCGTCTCGACCGCGCACAACGGGTCCGACGCCCTCAAGGCGGCGCGGGAGGAGCGGCCGGACATGATCATCCTCGACCTCATGCTCCCGGGCGTCTCGGGGTACGACGTGCTGGCCGAGCTGCGCCAGCGGGAGGAGACCCGCGACGTCGGCGTCATCCTCCTCACCGCGCGCCGTGAGGAGCCGGACAGGATCCGCGGCCTCACGCTGGGGGCCGACGACTACCTGACCAAGCCGTTTTCTCCGCAGGAGCTCTCGCTCCGGGTCCGCAATGTGCTCCGGCGGCTGGCGGCGCCGCCCGTGGCCGCCGGCTCGACCATCACCGCGGGGCCGGTCTCCATCGACAGGTCGGCACATCGCGCCAGCGTCAACGGGCGCGACCTCGAGCTCACCGCCACCGAGTACAAGCTCCTCCTGACGCTGGTCGAGCGGCGGGGCCGGGTACAGACGCGGCCACAGCTCCTCGAGAGCGTCTGGGACGCGCAACCCGACATCCAGACGCGCACCGTCGACATGCACGTGCAGCGGCTCCGGACCAAGCTGGGCGACGCGGGCCGGTTGATCGAGACGGTCCGCGGCTTCGGCTACCGCTTCCGGGGCACCGAGCGCGGAGCCCGCGCTCGGTGAGCTTCGCCAAGCGGCTGGTGATCGGGACCATTCTCATCCTGATCCTGGCCGTCGTGATCCTGCTCTGGGCCGCCGAGCGCTCCCTCAGGCGCGACCTCGAGGGCGACGTCGCGCGCGCGCTCGAGAATGAAGCGCGCCTGATCTCCGCCGCGATCCCCGCGGACTCTCTCGGCTGGGACCGGGCGGTGCACCGGCTGGCCGGCGAGAACCGTCACCGCATCACGCTGGTGGACCGCGCGGGCCGCGTCCGGGCCGACAGCGACTTCCCCCCGGGCCCACTGCCCCCGATCGAGAACCATGCCGGCCGTCCCGAGGTGCGCGCGGCGCTCGACGGCGGCGGGGTCGGCGTGGCGACCCGCCGGAGCGAGACGGTGGGCCGCCTGCTCATGTACGTCGCGGTGCCGGGGGGCCCGGGGGCGGTACGGGTGGCGGCGGACCTCGCGCAGGTGGACGGGATCGTGGGCCGGGCGCAGCGGGCGGTAGCGGGGGCCGCGCTCCTGGCCCTCCTCGTCGGCACCATGCTGGCACTGGTGGCCGCGCGCTCGGTCGCGGGGCCGCTCACCGGCATCGCCGGAGCCGCGCGGGCCATCGCCGCCGGCGACCCGCCCCGGTTTCCGCGCTCCGGGATACCCGAGATCGATGTCCTGGTCCGGTCGCTCCGCGAAATGCACCAGCAGCTCGGCGACCGCTTTGCCGAGCTGCGGCGCGAGCAGGCGGAGTCGGCGGCACTGGTCGAGTCGATGGTGGAAGGCGTGATCGCGGCGGATGGCCGGGGCCGCATCGTCACCGCGAATCCCGCAGCGCGGCGGCTGCTCGGCTACGGCGCGTCGATTCCGCTCCCCGATCTGCCGCAGCTTTTCCGGCTGAAGGCCGCGCGCGACATCATCGACGCCGTGCTGCAGGGCCAGCCCGTCCAGGACCGCCAGGTCGAGCTGGACGGCCGCGTCCTCCTGGTGAACGCGCGGCCCCTGCCAGCGGGCGGCGCCGTGCTCGTGCTCCACGATCTCTCCGACCTGCGTCGGCTCGAGACGGTGCGGCAGGACTTCGTGGCCAACGTCTCCCACGAGCTCAAGACGCCGCTCACCTCGATTTCGGGCTACGCGGAAACCCTCCTCGATGACACCATCGACGCGGCCACGACCCGCCGCTTCCTCGAGACCATTCTGAGCAACGCCCGGCGGATGCAGCGGCTGGTGGACGATCTGCTCGACCTCTCGCGCATCGAGGCCGGCCGCTGGCACCCGACCTTGAGCGAGGTCGACGTTGCCGCGATGGCCAGGGAGTCGTGGGCGGCGCTCGCGGGTAAGGCCGACGAGCGGGCCGTCACACTCACGCTCGATCTCGAGCCCGGCGCCGAGCTCATCGAGGCCGATCCCGACGCGGTACGGCAGGTGCTCACGAATCTGCTGGACAACTCGCTCCGCTACACTCCCGCCGGCGGCGAGATCACCTGCGTGGCGCGCCGGGCGGAGGGAGGAGTGGCGGTGAGCATCCGCGACAGCGGTCCCGGGATCGCCCGGGAGCACCTGCCCCGCATCTTCGAGCGGTTCTACCGGGCCGACCCGTCGCGCTCCCGGGAGCAAGGGGGCACCGGCCTGGGGCTCGCCATCGTGAAGCATCTCGTCGAGGCCCATGGCGGCCGGGTGAGCGTCCGGAGCGAGCTGGGCCGGGGCACGACCGTCACCTGTCTCTTTCCCGATGCACCCGCGCACACCTCCCGCTAGCTCGCGCCCGCCTCAGGCCTTTACGACTTCGTTACAGGATCGGCGAATGGCCGTGACCGACTTTCGGCTTCTTCCTCCGCGTCCGCCGGACGGCAGGCGTCTCGTACAGGGAGGAAAGCGGCATGCGATCGATGGCTCGGAGGGTTCCGGCAGGGTTGGCCGTGGCGATGGCGGCGGGACTGGGCACCGCGCATGCCCAGACCACCTACCCGAACGTCAAGGTCACCGGGCGTCTGCAGGAGCAGTTCTACTGGTTCGGCAACGAGGATTACGCCGCGAGCGTCGGGCCGGAGAGCAACGCCTTTACCCGCCGTGCCCGGATCGAGGCCCGGGGCAACATCTCGGAGAACGTGACCGTCTACATCCAGCCGTCGTTCGAGGGCGGGCGGAACCTGTCCGGGGTGGCCACCACCTGCACCTCGTCTCCGGTGCCTGCCGGCGGTGGCACCCCGACCATCACCTGCCGGACAACCGGCCGCAGCGGACTCCGCCTGCGTGACGCCTGGATCGACGTGCGGTTCGCGAAGGAAGGCGCGCCGGGCACCTTCTTCCTCCGCGCCGGCCAGGAGAAGCGCCCCTACAGCCGCTACGAGCTGACCTCCTCCACCAACTTGCCGTCCATCGAGCGCGGCGCCGGCCAGGGCCTGCTGCCGCGCGCCTCCAATGATCTGTTCGCCGGCGCGGGCTTCCTGTCGCACGACGTCGGCGCCAGCCTCCGCTACGAGTACAAGCTCAACGATCTCCAGCTCGTGACCCTCAAGGTGGGCGCGTACAACGGCCAGGGGGAGAGCCTGAACGACGTGAACAACAAGAAGAGCTTCGGCGCCCGGGCCACGGCGGCCGTGACGCCGAAGATCGACCTGGGCGCCTCCTGGTTCGCGCATGACGGCATCGTCACGGTGGGGAGCACGCCGGACTCGGCATTCACCAACTACGCCTTCGACATCGACGCACAGTACGGCAAGCCGGGCGAGGAGGGCCTTTTCGTCCTGGGCGAGTATCTCCACGGCAACGACGCCACCAGCGCCAAGAACACGATGCAGGGCATCCAGGGCCTCGCTGCCTACAACTACCGGTTCCGGAGCCCGACCTCCTGGCTCTATGCCATCGAGCCGGCGTTCCGCCTGGATGTGGCCGATCCGAACACCGACGCGGATGACGACGAGGTGACCACCCTGACCGCGGTGCTCGGCTTCTACCTGTCCAGCAAGGCCCAGCTCCGCGTGGCATACGAGCGTCAGAGCTTCCAGGGGGCCAACGTGCCCAGCATCAGCGGCGTGCGCAGCGCGCTGACGGTGAATTTCTAACCCATCGAGACGAGGAGCTCGCCATGCCGGGACGCAATCTGCTCGTCGCCCTCACCATACTGGTCACCTTTGCCGCGTGCGGCAGCGGCGACCGGGCGCCCGCATCGTCCGACGGCGGCGCCGCCACCTCCAAGCCGGGCACCGCGCTCACCGGCGCCGGCGCCACCTTTCCCAACCCGATCTACTCCAAGTGGTTCGACGCCTACGCGAAGGAGACCGGCGTCCGCATCAACTACCAGTCGATCGGCTCCGGCGGGGGCATCCGCCAGTTCACCGAAGGCACGGTGGACTTCGGCGCCACCGACGGCCCGATGACTGACGAGCAGATCGCCGCCGCCAAGGGCGACGTGCTCCATGTCCCCACGGTTCTGGGCGCCGTCGTGGCGACCTACAACCTGCCGGGCCTGGGGAAGCAGGCGCTCCGCTTCGACGGACCGACCCTGGCGGACATCTTCCTCGGCCGCCTGACCAGGTGGAACGACCCCCGCATCGCCGCGCTCAACCCGGGCGTCAGCCTGCCCGCGGCGGACATCCTGGTGGTCCACCGCTCCGACGGCTCCGGCACGACCTACATCTTCACCGACTTTCTGTCCAAGGTGTCCCCCCAGTGGAAAACCAAGGTGGGGCATGCCACCTCGGTCGAATGGCCGGTCGGCCTGGGGGGCAAGGGCAACGAGGGCGTGACTCAGCAGGTGAAGCAGTCCGAGGGCGCCATCGGCTACGTCGAGCTGATCTACGCAATCTCGAACGGGCTCCCGGCGGCCGAGATGCGGAACCCGGCGGGGCAGTTCATCGCGCCGACGCTCGAGTCGGTGAGCGCCGCGGCGGAGGGCGTGCGGTTCGGCGCCGACACCGATTTCCGGGTGTCGATCACCAACGCGGAGGGCGCGGAGGCATACCCGATTTCGTCCTTCACCTGGCTCCTGATCCACCGGGAGAATCCCCAGCTTCCCAAGCAACGCGCCATTCGAAGCTTTCTCGCGTGGATGCTCGAGCCCTCCGCCCAGCGCATGGCGGCGGACCTCCACTATGCCCCGCTGCCGGTCCGGGTAATCGAGCTGATCCAGGCCAGGCTCCAGGCGTCGTGACCGTCCCGTTACAGATTCGTGACGGACCCGGCGCCGCCGCGGGGTAGACTCCCCGGCATGACCGCCCTGTCCGAGCGCGACCTCACGCCGACCGCAGCCCGCTCGGGCACGTACCTGCTCGAGCGCGGCAGCGGCGGCGACCGGATCTTCAAGGCGGTGCTGATGCTGGGCGCCGTCACCATTCCGGTGCTGCTCGGTTTCCTGGTCTTCGAGCTGTGGACCGGCGCCCGGCTCGCCATCGGGAAGTTCGGGCTCGACTTCGTGACGAGCAGCACGTGGGATCCGGTGGCCGAGCAGTTCGGGGCCCTCCCGCTCATCTTCGGGACCCTGCTCTCCTCGCTGGTCGCCCTGGTCATCGCGGTGCCGCTGTCGCTCGGCGTTGCGATCTACCTGACCGAGTTCGCGCCGAAAGTCATCCGCCAGCCGGTGGCGTTCCTCATCGGCCTGCTGGCCGCCATCCCGAGCGTCGTCTACGGGCTCTGGGGGATCTTCATCCTCATCCCGATCCTCCGGACCACCGTCTTCCCGCTGCTCCGCGACGCGCTCGGCTTCCTGCCGCTCTTCCAGGGTCCGATCTACGGGCCGTCGATGCTCGCGGCCGGCATCATCCTCGCCATCATGGTCATGCCCTACGTCATGTCCGTCTCCCGCGAAGTGCTGCTGGCCGTCCCCGACACCCAGCGCGAGGCGGCGCTGGCCCTCGGCGCCACCCGGTGGGAGACGGTCGTCACGACGGTCGTGCCGTACGCCCGCTCGGGCATCATCGGGGCCGTCATTCTCGGGCTCGGTCGCGCGCTCGGCGAGACGATGGCCGTCACCATGCTGATCGGCAACCGGCACGAGATCGCCGCGTCGCTGTTTGCGCCCGGCTACACCATGGCCGCGGCGATCGCGAACGAGTTCTCCGAGGCCGTGGGGGACATGCATCTGTCGGCGCTGGCCTACGTCGCCTTTCTGCTGTTCGTGGTGACGGTGCTGGTCAACGCGGGCGCGCGGCTCCTCATCTGGCGCGTGGCGCGGGGCTCCGCCGCCGGGGGGAAGGCACTGTGAACAGCCGCCTCCTCCGCCGCGGGTTCAGCAACCTGATGGTCGGCCTGATGATCGGCGCCGTCGTCGTGGCATTGCTCCCGCTCATCTTCATCCTGCTCGACCTGGTGCTCAGGGGCGCCGGCAGCCTCTCGCTCGAGTTCTTCACCCGGACCCCGGCCCCGGCCGGCGAGAGCGGCGGCGGCGTGGTCCACGCCATCGTCGGCACCCTGCTCATCGTCGGCACCGCGTGTCTGATCGGCCTGCCGATCGGGATCGCGGCCGGCATCCATTGCGCCGAGTACCCGGCCAGCCGCCTCAGCTCGATCACCCGGTTCGTGGCCGACGTGCTCAACGGCACGCCGTCGATCGTGGTGGGCGTGTTCGCCTGGGCCTGGATCGTGGCGACGCAGAAGCACTTTTCGGCGCTCGCGGGGAGCGCGGCGTTGGCCATGCTCATGATCCCGATGGTGCTCCGCACCACCGAGGAGATGATCAAGCTCGTCCCCAACTCGCTCCGGGAGGCGGCCCTGGCACTCGGCTACCCGCGCTGGCGCACCAGCCTCGGCATCGTCGTGCGGACGACGCTGCCCGGGATCGTGACCGGCAGCCTGCTCGCGGTGGCCCGCGTCGCCGGCGAAACGGCGCCGCTGCTCTTCACGGCACTGGGCAGCCAGTATCTGAGCTACGATCTGAACCAGCCGATGGCGGCGCTGCCGCTCACCGTGTTCACCTATGCCACCGGGCCGTACGAGGAGTGGCACCGCTACGCATGGGCCGCGGCGCTGGTGCTGATCCTCGTCGTATTCATGCTGAGCCTCGGCGCGCGACTCGCCACTCGGCGGAGGTTCGAGCTCGATGGCTGAGCCCGCGCTGAAGGCGGCGCCCAAGGCGTGGGGCCGCCCGGACCCCGCGCCCGCCGGCGGTCCGCCCGCATTCCACGTGGAAACCGACGAGCTCACTGCCATGTACGGCGCCTTCGCCGCGGTAAAGCATGTGTCGCTCGGCTTCGTGCCCAACCGGGTGCACGCGCTCATCGGGCCCTCCGGGTGCGGGAAGTCCACCTTTCTCCGCAGCCTCAACCGGATGCACGAGCTCTCCGAGGGCGGCCGGATCACCGGCCGCGTCCTGCTCGACGGCCGAGACATCTATGCCCCGAGGGTGAACGCGATGCAGCTCCGCCGACGGATCGGCATGGTATTCCAGCGGCCGACGCCGTTTCCCACGATGTCGGTCTACGACAACGTGGCGGCGGGGCTCCGGGTGCACGGCCGGGTCCCCCGGGGCGAGCTGGACGCCGTGGTGGAACGGTCGCTCCGGCAGGCGGCGCTCTGGGACGAGGTGAAGGACCGGCTGCGTGCGAGTGCCATGGCCCTCTCCGGAGGGCAGCAGCAGCGCCTCTGCCTGGCGCGGACCATCGCGCCCTCGCCCGAGGTGGTCCTGCTCGACGAACCAACGGCCTCGCTCGACCCGCAGGCCACTCAGCGTATCGAGGAGCTCCTGTTCGAGCTCAAGCGCGAGTTCACCATCATCATCGTGACCCACAACCTGCAGCAGGCCGCCCGGGTGTCGGATACCACCACGTTCTTCTACCTGGGCAGCATGATCGAGTCAGGCCCCACGCGGCAGCTCTTCACCGCGCCGCGCGACGCGCAGACCGAGGCCTACATCACCGGGAGATTCGGATGACCACCCTTGCCCCCGTGCGACCCCCGGCCGGCTTCGTCCCGACGCCCCGGTTCAGCCTGGAGCCACGGCCGCCCGCGCCGGCGCCGGGCCAGCGCGGCGCGCCCGCGGTGGACGTCCGGGACTTCAGCTTTGCCTACGGGAGCCGGCAGGTGCTCCGGAATCTGACCTTCGGCATCGAGCGGAAGTCGGTCACCGCGATCATCGGTCCGTCCGGCTGTGGCAAATCCACCTTCCTGCGCTCGATCAACCGGCTGAACGACCTCATCCCGGGCATCCGCCACCAGGGCGACATCCTGGTCGAGGGCGCCTCCGTCTTCGGGCGCCGCACGGACCTCGTGGCGCTCCGGCAGCGGGTCGGGATGGTTTTCCAGCGGCCCAACCCGTTCCCGAAGTCGATCTTCGACAACGTGGCCTACGGACCCCAGCTCAACCGGCTGGTGCCCCGGCGCGACCTCCCCGACCTGGTGGAGCGTTGCCTGCGCCAGGCGGCGCTCTGGGACGAGGTGAAGGACCGGCTCGACGAGCCGGGTACCGGGCTCTCCGGGGGCCAGCAGCAGCGGCTCTGCATCGCGCGGGCGCTCGGCAACCGCCCCGAGGTGCTGTTGATGGACGAGCCCTGCTCCGCCCTAGATCCGATCGCCACCCAGCAAGTGGAGGAGCTCATCGTCGAGCTCAAGCGGGACTATACGATCGTCATCGTCACCCATAACATGCAGCAGGCGGCGCGGGTCTCGGACTCCACCGGGTTCTTCGACCGGGGCGAGCTGATCGAGTTCGGCGAGACGGAGCGGGTCTTCACCAGTCCGGCACACGAGCGCACCGAAGCCTACATTACCGGGAGGTTCGGATGAGCCTCGACACCCACCGCCATTTCCACGACGAGCTGAGCCACGTCAAGGTGCGCCTGCTCACGATGTCGGCCGAGGCGGAGGCGGCGCTCGGCCTTGCCGTGGAGGCGCTGCTCGAGCGGGACGCCGAGAAGGCCCGGCGGGTCATCGCGGGCGATCGGGTCATCGACGGCATGGAGGTCGAGATCGAGGAGCAGTGTATCAACCTCCTCGCGCTGCAGCAGCCGATGGCGCGCGACCTCCGGATGCTCACCTCCGCGCTCCGAATCGCCAGCGATCTCGAGCGGGTCGGCGATCACGCCGTCAACATCGCCCAGAGCGCCGAACGGCTGCTCCAGGCGCGACCGATCGCGCCGGAGCCCGAGCTGGTCGAGATGGCCCGGCTGGCGCGCGAGATGCTGTCGGACGCGCTCGAGGCGTTCATCCGCGGCGACCCCGTCGCGGGCCGCGACGTCTGCCTGCGGGACGACAAGGTGGACGCGCTGCACGGGTCGGTGTTCCGCATCCTGCTCACCCACATGATGGAGGACCCGCACATGATCGGCGCCGGCATGGAGCTCTTCCTCGTGAGCCGGAACCTGGAGCGCGTGGCCGACCTGGCCACCAACATCGGCGAGGACGTGGTCTTCCTGGTGGAGGGGAAATCCATCAAGCACCACGCCGAAGATCGCGGCGAGGCCCGGGTCGGCACCGGCACGTGATCGCCACCCGAGATCGCGTCGCCGCCATCGACGTCGGCTCCAACTCCCTCCGCCTTCTGGTGGCGGAGTACGACCCCGCGTCGGGCCTCTCGATCGTCGACGAGATGAAGGAGCAGCCGCGGCTGGCGGCGGGACTCGCCGCCAGTGGCCGCCTCGACGAGGCGGCGATCGAGCGGGCCATGGTGGCGCTGGCCCGGATGCGCGAGGTGTGCCAGCGGCGGGGCGTGACCCGCATCGCCGCGGTGGCCACCGCCGCGGTCCGGGAAGCCGCGAACGGCGCCACGTTCGTCCGCCGGGTGCGGCGCGAGCTCGAGATCCCCCTCCGGGTGATCGATGCCGAGACCGAGGCAGCGCTCTCCTACCGCTCCGTCGCGCACCACTTCCCCATGACCGGAGAGCGGACGCTCGTCGCCGACATCGGCGGCGGAAGCCTCGAGCTGATCGGCGCCGTCGAGGGATTGGTCGAGCTCACCGCCTCGCTTCCCCTCGGCGCCGTCCGCCTGACCGAGCTCTACCTCCCGGGCCGCCGGTCTCCGCATCGGGAGCTCGCCCGGCTCCGCGCCCACGTCCGGCGGCAGCTCACGCGGCGGATCCCCCGGCGCGCCTGGGCGGCGGCGACGGTCATCGGTTCCGGCGGCACGTTCACCAGCCTCGCGCGCATGGTGCAGGCACGCCGCGGGCTTCCCGCGGCCGACGCGGTACACGGCGTGGCGGTGACCGCCGCCGAGCTCGAGCGGCTGCTCGAATGGCTGGCGAGCCGCACTCCCGGCCAGCGGCGCCAGGTGCCCGGCCTCGCTCCCGAGCGGGCCGACATCATCCTCGCCGGGCTGGCGGTGACGGCGGAGCTGCTCGAGCGGGTGCGCTCGCGGACGCTGACCGTGAGTGCGTTCGGCCTGCGGGAGGGGCTGCTGCTGGAGATGGCGGGCGCGAAGGCGCTCGGCGCGCCCGACCCGCTCCGGCTGTTCCGCGAGTTCGCCGAGCGCTGCCAGAGTGACCGGCGGCACGTGGAACAGGTCCGCGAGCTCGCGCTGCAGCTCTTCGACAAGCTCAAGGACGAGCTGGGCTGCGCCCCCGAGGAGCGGCTGCTGCTGGAGGCGGCGGGCCTGCTGCACGACGTCGGACAGTTGGTGAGCTATCGGAAGCATCACAAGCACAGCTTCCAGCTCATCAGCCACGCGGAGCGCCTCGGCCTCGCCCCGCGGGAACGGGCGCTCGTGGCGCTCATCAGCCGCTACCATCGGCGGGCCGGCCCCACGAAGAAGCACCCGCAGCTCGCGGCGCTCCCGCCGGCGGATCGGGCGGTGGTGCGCCGCCTGAGCGGGCTCCTTCGCGTGGCGGACGGCCTGGATCGGGGCCACACCGCCGCCGTCGCAAGCGTCGCCATCACGCTCACGCGCGACGCGCTCGTGCTTCGGATCGCCCCGCGCCTCGCGGGGGCCGACCTCGACCTCGAGCGATGGGGCGCCGCCCGGAAGGCAGATGTGCTGGCGAAGCTGCTGAAGCGGAGAGTGGAAATCGTGCCGCTGGCCGCCGCTACCGCAGGAGCTCCCCGATCGTCGGCGCCGAAGGACCCAGCCACTCGGCCATCGCCGCCGTAGCGGAGGTGCCGATCCGGTCGGCACCCGCCGCGAGCATGTCGAGCGCCGCCTCCTTCGTCCTGACCCCTCCCGACGCCTTCACCCCGAACCCGGGCCCGACAGCGCGGCGCATGAGCGCCACGGCGGCGGTCGCCGCGCCGCCGGCAGGGTGAAATCCGGTCGAGGTTTTCACGAAGGTGGCGCCCGCAGCCACCGCGGCCTCGCATGCCGCCGTGATTTCGTGCGGCTGGAGCGCCGCCGTCTCCAGGATGACCTTGACCGCTGCCGCGCCGGCGGCGCCGACCACGGCGCCGATGTCACCCTCCACGGAGCGCCAGTCTCCGGCCCGGAGGTGCCCCAGCGCGATGACCATGTCGATCTCCGACGCGCCGTCCGCGACGGCGCGGTGGGTCTCGCAGGCCTTCGCCGCGGGAGCGGAGGCGCCCAGCGGGAAACCCACGACCGTCGCCACGAGCACCGGGCTGCCGGCGAGGAGCTCCGCGCAGAACGCCGTCCAGGCGCCGTTGACACACACCGCCTTGACACCGTAGCGGCGGGCCTCGTCACACAGCGCCTCGATCTGCGCGCGGGTGGCTTCGGGCTTGAGCAGCGTGTGATCGATGAACGACCCCAGTCCGCGGCCCCCGCCGTGGGCCGTGAGCCACGGCGGCAGGCCCGCGTCAGGCATACTGGGCGAGCGCGCGGTGCTTCCGGACCAGGTCACGGTCCTTGAACATGGAGATGAGCAGCGCGCCGGCGACGAACCCGCCGACGTGCGCCCAGAACGCCACGCCGCCTTCGCCCTGGGCCATGCTCCCGCCGAAGAGCTGCAGCAGGAACCAGTACCCCAGCATCAGGTACGCGGGCACCGCGATTCGGGTGATGAAGACGAACAGAATGACCAGCATGTGCACGCGCACGCGGGGATAGAGAACGACGTACGCCCCCATCACGCCGCTGATCGCGCCCGACGCACCGACCATGGGGACGATGCTGGCCGGGCTGACGTACGTCTGCGTGGCCGCGGCGGCCACCCCGCAGAGCAGGTAGAAGCACAGATACCGCCCGCGGCCCATCGAATCTTCGACGTTGTTTCCGAAGAGCCAGAGGAACCACATGTTGCCGATCAGGTGGAACCAGCCGCCGTGCAGGAACATCGAGGTGAGCGGCGTGTACCAGTGGCGCTCCACCCCGAGCACGCACGTGGCGGTGGGGCTGAGCGGCACCGACGTGCCCGGGAGCACCCGGCCCAGAAACTCGGCCGGGATCAGGCCCAGCTCGCAGATCGACTGCGCCAGCCGCGGATCCGAGCCCATGCCCTGGATCAGCACCCACACCGCGACATTTACCCCGATCAGGAAGATCGTGATGATCGGGGTCGAGAGCGTCGGGTTGTCGTCCCGGTAGGGAAACATGGGATCAATAATATAGAAGAAGAAAGCGGAGGACCCGGAGGCCGCCGGCCTCCCGATCCTCCGCCCTCTGCCGACGCACCCCGATCAGGCTAGAGTGCCCGGCGCCCCTGCAGGAGCTGCAGGATCGCGATCACGATCGCCACGATGAGCAGGACGTGAATGAATCCGCCCAGCGTGTACGACGTGACCACCCCAAGCAGCCACAGCACCAGCAGGATCACGAAGATGGTCCACAGCATTGTCGCCTCCTCGGGTTAGGCCCCTGAGTTCCGCTCGCCGACCCTGCGATCATAGCCCGTCTGCCGTTCGGCCGTCGTGACCCGTGTCACGGGAGTTCGACCCGGCCATTTTGGCAGCTTTCCTGGGTATGCCGCTTGCTCCCACCCCTGGCCGTCAGTCTCGGCCGGCAGCCCGGTGCGTCCGGCTCGAGCCCCACCGTTTCTCACCTGGAGTCGACATGGCTTCCAAGATCATCGGTATCGACCTCGGCACGACCAATTCGGTCGTGGCCGTGATGGAGGGCGGCGATCCCGTCGTCATCCCCAACGCCGAAGGCGGACGAACCACCCCGTCCGTCGTCGCGTTCACAAAGGACGGTGAGCGGCTGGTTGGCCAGGTGGCCAAGCGCCAGGCCGTCACCAATCCCAAGCAGACCATTTTCTCCATCAAGCGCTTCATGGGCCGGCGGCTCAGCGAGATCTCCGAGGAGGCCAAGCGCGTCCCCTACCGCGTGGTCGAGGGCCAGAACGGGCTCGCCGCGGTCGAGATCGGCGGCAAGCGGTACACGCCGCCCGAGATTTCCGCCATGATCCTGCAGAAGATGAAGCAGACGGCCGAAGACTATCTCGGCCAGACGGTCGAGAAGGCCGTCATTACCGTGCCCGCGTACTTCAACGACGCCCAGCGGCAGGCCACCAAGGACGCCGGCAAGATCGCCGGGCTCGACGTGCAGCGGATCATCAACGAGCCCACCGCGGCCGCCCTCGCCTACGGTCTGGACAAGAAGAAGGAAGAGAAGATCGCCGTCTTCGACCTTGGCGGTGGTACCTACGACATTTCCGTCCTCGAGCTCGCCGAGGGCGTCTTCGAGGTGAAGAGCACCAACGGCGACACCCACCTGGGCGGCGACGACTTCGACCAGCGCCTCATCGACTGGCTGGTGGCCGAGTTCAAGAAGGACCAGGGCATCGACCTCTCGAAGGATCCGATGGCGCTCCAGCGCCTGAAGGAAGCCGCCGAGAAGGCCAAGATGGAGCTGTCGAGCACCAACCAGACCGACATCAACCTGCCGTTCATCACGGCGGACCAGTCGGGGCCCAAGCACCTGAACATCACGCTGACCCGGGCCAAGTTCGAGCAGTTGGTGGACGATCTGATCCAGCGCACCATCCCGCCGATGAAGCAGGCGCTCAAGGACGCGGGGCTCGATCCCAAGCAGATCGATGAAGTGATCCTGGTCGGCGGCCAGACCCGGATGCCCAAGGTGCAGGAGATCGTCAAGGACTTCTTCGGCAAGGAGCCCCACAAGGGCGTGAATCCGGACGAAGTCGTGGCCATCGGCGCGGCCATCCAGGGCGGCGTGCTGGGCGGCGAGGTCAAGGACGTGCTGCTGCTCGACGTCACCCCGCTCTCGCTCGGCATCGAAACGCTGGGCGGCGTCACCACGGTGCTCATCCCGCGGAACACCACGATCCCGACCAAGAAGTCGGAGACGTTCTCGACCGCGGAGGACAACCAGACCACGGTGGAGATCCACGTGCTCCAGGGCGAGCGTCAGATGGCCATCGACAACCGGACCATCGGCAAGTTCCAGCTTACGGGCATTCCACCCGCTCCGCGCGGCATGCCGCAGGTCGAGGTCACCTTCGACATCGACGCCAACGGCATCCTGCACGTCTCGGCCAAGGACAAGGCCAGCGGCAAGGAGCAGAAGATCCGGATCGAGGCCTCGAGCGGGCTGAGCGAGAGCGAGATCGACCGCATGGTCAAGGCGGCCGAGCAGCACTCGCAGGAGGACAAGACGCGCCGCGAAGAAATCGAGCAGCGCAACCAGCTCGACAGCCTGGTCTACCGGGTCGAGAAGGACAGCAAGGAATGGGTCGACCGGCTTCCGGCCGATGCCAAGAGCCGCCTGGATTCAGCGGTCGAGGCCGGGCGCCAGGCCCTCCGTACGGGCGAGGCCGACGGCATCCGTCGGGCACTCGATGATCTGAATGCGGCGTACTCGGCCGCGGGCGCTTCGCTCTACCAGAGCGCGCAGGGTCAGGGCGACGAAGGCCAGCCGGCGGGTAGTCCTACCGGCGAGCCGGCGGCGGCCCCGCAGGAGGACGTGGTCGAAGCGGACTACGAGATCGTGGACGAAAAGAAGTAGGCGGGGCGGAAAGACGGACAGGCGGAAGGACGGAAAGGTCGCGGGACGGGCCCTTCCGTCCTTCCCTCTTTCCGTCCCTTCCGTCTTTCCGTCCTTCCGCCGTCCGTGGTGGTACTATTAAGCAGCCCCCATGCGGTACGGTCACCACGCTCTTCCGAAGGATCGCTCGATGTCCGCACGATCGTTGAACTGGCTCAAGTTCGGTGGCCTGGTCGCCCTGGCGTTCGCGCTCGGGCTGCTGTTCGCCGGGCTGCTCGACTTGCCGAACCGGTCCTCCGCGCAGGAGCAGGGGCAGCAGGTGTCGGCCATCAAGGCGGTAGCCCCCCCGTCGATTCCGGCCGCCCGGCCGCTGCAGGACCTGAGCGAGGCCTTCGCCGCGGTGTCCGAGCACGTAAAGCCGAGCGTGGTCTATATCCGCTCGCAGCGGACCGAGCACGCCACCCAGCAGCGGATTCCGCCCGGCATGGAGCGCTTCTTCTCCCCCGATTCCGCCAGCAGCCCGAGATCGAACAGGGCAGCGGGTCGGGCTTCATCGTCTCGGCCGATGGGTACATCCTGACCAACAATCACGTGGTCGAGGGTGCCGAGGTGGTGACGGTGCGCCTGCTTGACCGGCGGGAGTTCAAGGCCAAGGTGGTCGGCACTGATGCGAACACCGACGTAGCGGTGCTCAAGATCGACGCGAAGTCGCTGCCGCCCATGGCCCTCGGCAACAGCGACGACGCTCGCGTCGGCGAGTGGGTGCTGGCCATCGGCAACCCGCTCGGGGAAGGGCTTACCTTCACTGTCACCTCGGGCATCGTGAGCGCGAAGGGCCGCGCCCTGAACGGCCTGCCGGGCCGGGGCCAGGGCAGCATCCAGGACTTCATCCAGACCGATGCCGCCATCAATCCCGGCAACTCCGGCGGCCCGCTGGTGAGCGTCCGCGGCGAGGTCATCGGCATCAACTCCGCCATCGCCAGCGAGACCGGGTTCTACTCGGGCTACGGCTTCGCGATCCCGATCAACCTCGTCCGCACGGTGATGAACCAGCTCATCACCGACGGCAAGGTCCATCGCGCCGCGCTCGGCGTCTCCATCGATAACGTCAGCCTCAACGATGCCGCCTACGTGGGGCTGCCGGAGATCCGGGGCGTCGTCGTCAAGGACATCCCAAGCGATGACTCACCGGCCAAGGCGGCGGGCATCCAACCCGGCGATATTATCGTCGCGGTGGACGGCAAGCCGGTCGAATACGTGGGGCAGCTCCAGCAGGTGATCGGCTTCCGGAAGCCAGGCGACGTGGTCAAGGTGGAGGTGGCCAGGAAGGGCGGCGTCCGGAAGACCTTCGACGTCAAGCTCCAGCCCTTGAACGATGCACCCCAGGTGGCCGCGGCGGACAGCGAGGGGGACGGCGATCACGCCAAGGCGCCCGGCGGCACGGCCATGGACCGGCTCGGGATCAGCGTGGAGCCGGTCACGCCGGACGCGGCACAGCAGCTCAGGCTCCCGTCGGATGCGCGTGGTCTCATTGTGACCGATGTGACCCCTGGCGGTCCCGCCTGGGAGGTCCTGTATGATGACCCGCAGCGCGGCGGGCCGGACATCATCCTCTCGGTCGAGGACAAGCCCGTCCGGAGCGAGGCGGACCTCCGCAAGGCGCTCCAGGGCGAGAAGCCCGGCAGCATCGTGAGCTTGCGTATCTACAACCCGCGGGCCCAGGCCCGCCGGGTCGAACGGATCAAGCTGGGCGGCGGCAACTGATTCGAGCCGGTGCCGCGGAGCGGAGCGAAGGGGGCATGATCTCGGTCGTGCCCCCTTCGCTCCGCTCTGGCTCACGACCGGGGGCTCGTCAGGGTGCCGGAGTCCCTGCTATGTTGGCTGAGGCGCCTCCCGCCGTGCCCACGACGCGTCCCGTCCGCCACCCGGAGCGATTCCCATGACCACGAGCAAGGAAACCGATTGGATGAATCACCCGGTGATCCGGGCCCTGGTCGACCAGGCGACGGCGCTCGCACTGGAGGAGCGGATCACGCTGGTCAAGGGGCTCATCCCCGGGATCGCGGACGCGCTCTCCGAAGAGGAGTACGAGCGGTTCGTCACCTTCGTGCGACTCAAGGGCGAGCGGTTCCAGGAGGCCAAGTCCCACCCCGGGGAGGGCCGGGCGGAGCGCCAGGTCCCCGGCGACCGCGACCTCGAAGGCCGCTGACCAGACTTTCACCGGAGCCCACGATGGATGAGGAGAGGTTCAACCTCTCGCTGCGGAAGCTGCTGAAGCAGTTCGGCGTCACCGCCCAGCGGGAGATCGAGAAGGCCGTCGACACGGCGCGCAAGTCGGGCGCGCTGGACGGGCGTGATGCCCTCCACGCACGGGCCACCATGGAAGTGGACGGCCTGCCGACCGATATCGTGGTCGAAGGCCGCATCGAACTCACCTGATGCGTCGCCGGATGCGGAGCGCGATGACCGCGGGCATGGCCGGGGCCGTGCTCGGCTGCCAGGGCGGCGGCGACCGGCCGACCGCGTCAGCCCCGGCGGCGGGCATGGCGGCGGGGATGGCGGCGAAGGTGGCCCAGTACACGCCGGTGCGCCTCACGGCCGACCTGCACGGCCTCAGCGAGCAGGAGCGGCGCATGATCCCGCTCCTCATCGCCGCCGCCGCCGAGATGGACAGCGTGTTCCAGCAGCAGATCTATCCCGCCCGCGATTCGCTCCTCCATGCCCTGTCCGACAGCTCGATGCGGCGCTACGTCGAGATCAATTACGGTCCGTGGGACCGGCTCGACGAGGACCGTCCGTTCGTGCCGGGCGTGGGCCCCCGGCCGCCCGGGGCCGAGCTGTATCCGCATGGGCTGACGAAGGAAGAGCTCGAGCAGGCCATCGCCCGCTCCCCGGCGGGGCGGGCGCTCGCCGGACAGTATACGGTCGTGCGGCGGGACTCGTCCGGGCAGCTCGTCGCGCTGCCCTATCACGAGGTGTACGCCCAGCCGTTCGCCCGCGCGGCCGCGCGGCTCCGCGAGGCGGCCGCGCTGGCGGAGGACCCGGGGCTCCGGCGCTATCTCCAGCTCCGGGCCAAAGCGCTCGAGACCGACGACTATCAGCCGAGCGACTTCGCCTGGCTGGACATGAAAACCAACACGCTCGACATCGTCATCGGGCCCATCGAGAGCTACATCGACCAGCTCGTCGGGCGGAAGACGGCGGCCGAAGCGTACGTGCTGCTCAAGGACAAGAGCTGGAGCGCGCGGCTGGCCCACTATGCCGCGCTGCTGCCGGAGCTGCAGCACGGCCTTCCGGTGCCCGCCGCCTACAAGCGCGAGCGCCCCGGCACCGATTCCGACCTCAATGCGTACGACGCGCTCTATTACGCCGGCGAAGCCAATGCCGGCTCCAAGACCATCGCCATCAACCTCCCCAACGACGAGGAAGTCCAGCTCCGGAAGGGCACCCGCCGGCTTCAGCTCAAGAACAGCATGCGCGCCAAGTTCGATCGCATTCTCGTGCCGATCGCGGGCGAGCTCATCGCCGACGACCAGCGGCCGCGCATCAGCTTCGATGCCTTCTTCGACAACGTCATGTTCCACGAGGTGGCGCACGGACTGGGCATCAAGAACACGATCGACGGCAAGGGCACCGTGCGTACCGCCCTCAAGGAGCAGTACTCCGCGCTCGAGGAGGGGAAGGCCGACATCCTCGGACTGTACATGGTGACACGCCTGCTCGAGCGGAAGGAGCTCAGCGGCGCCTCGCTCGAGGACCATTACGTCACGTTTCTCGCGAGCATCTTCCGTTCGATCCGGTTCGGCGCCTCTGACGCGCACGGGCGCGCCAACGCCGCCCAGCTCTCGTTCTTCGAGGAGCACGGCGCGTTCACCCGGGATTCGGCCACGGGTCGCTATCGGGTCGACTTCCCGAAAATGCGGCTCGCCGTCGACTCGCTGGGCGGCCTCATGCTCCGGCTCCAGGGCGATGGCGACTACGAGGGAACCAAGCGGTTTCTGGAGACGAGGGGGGCGCTCTCGCCGACCCTCCGGAGCGACCTCGCCCGCCTGGGCACGAAGGGCATCCCGGTGGACATCGTCTTCGAGCAGGGCTCCGCCGTGCTCGGGCTGGGCCGGTAGATCATGCCTCGCTGGGAGCCCCCGCAGGAGCAGGTCGTCGAAAAGCCGAAGCCGCGGCGGTGGCCGGCGCTCGTGCTGCTGCTCGCGATCATCGGCGTGGCGGCCTACGGGCTCTGGATGATGGAGCGGCGCCTGCATCCGGCCATCAAGCTCGCGGCCACGGCGGCCGACGTCCGCTCGGACATCAGCGGCGCCGGCGACTCCCTGGAGGTAGCCGTGAGCTGGCGGCTCGCCGACGTCGGCGCGGGCCTCCCCGACTCGATGCGCGTCGAGGTGGGCCGCGGCGGCGGCGAATCGTCACAGGCCCACGTGGTCCCCGGGAGCCAGCGAAGTGACACGCTGCGGATCGCCGCACCGCTGGAGGGAGAGACGGTGAGCGGCTATTCGTGCGTGGCAGCCGTGCGCGGCGGCCGGCTGGCCCGCGAGCGGTGCACCCCCTGGCAGTACGTGAGGCCGTCCGCAGAGCTCTCCACGGCGCCCGCCGCGCCGGATACCACCGCGCACCCGCAGAAGCGCGCCACCCCCGCGCCTTCGGCAGCGGCGCAGCCCGCGATCGCCCGGATCGTCATCGAGCCGGCCGGACAGCAGGTGGACCCGGACCTCGGCGGGAAATGCGCGTCGTGGCAGCGCGACAATCCCGGCCGGTCCGTCTGGATCGAGGTGAACCGCAAGGCCGTGCCCGCCTGCATGGGGCCGAACGGCAAGCCGACCGTGGTGCAGTTCTGCGCGTTCGCGCTGCTCGTGGACGGCCGGCGGGTCAAGACCCGGAACTCCACCGACGTGCCGTACTGCCAGGCGCTGTTCGAGGCATGGGTGCGGGAGCGGGTCACCTGATCCTCGCGGCATCCCCCACCAGCCTGCTGTCCCTCAGCCCGCGTCCAGGAGAGCGTAGTCGCGGCGGCGCGCCGACTCCAGCGCGCGCGGAGGCCGCCGGCGTAGTATAGATTTCGGCCCACGCGAGCGTGGCGGAACCGGCAGACGCGCAGGACTTAGGATCCTGTCCCGCAAGGGGTGCGGGTTCGACTCCCGCCGTTCGCATCAGCAGCTCGTCCTTCTCCAGCACCCCCGTCCCTCTGGCACGGGAGCCCATGGCACCGTCCCGCATTGCGCTCGCGTCAGGCGTGCTGTCTCGCCGGGTGTGGCCCTGCGTGGCACTCCTGGTGCTCTGCGCCTGGCTCCGGCTTCCGCGGCTCGACGGACCGCTCGATCTCCGCTTCGATGCCGGGGTCTACTACGTGCTCGCCACCTCGCTCGCGGACGGCAAGGGATACCGGATCCTGAGCGAGCCCGGCGAGATCCACGGCATCCAATACCCGCCCCTCCTGCCCGCCATCGGCGCGGCTCACCAGCTCGCGCTGAACACATCGGACCCGGATCGCGTGGGCCATGCGCTTCGCTGGACCTTCTCGCTGCTGTTCACCGGCTATGTGCTGGCGGTCTTCTGGATGGCCCTGGCGTATCTGCCGCCAGGAAGCGCGTTCCTCGCGGCGCTCCTCGTGGCGTTTCACGTGCGCACGCACTTCCATGCGGAGTACTTCGTGCCGGAGCTGCCGTTCGCGCTGGTGACCACGCTCTTCATCGGCGTCGTGGGCCGGAACGAACTCCGGGCCCAGCCGCGGCGTGGCGTCGGCGGCCGGCGCGGAATGCTGGCGGGATTCCTCGCGGTGGCGGGTTTCTACCTCCGGACCGCCGGCCTGGCCTTGCTGGCCACGTGGACCGTCGAAAGTCTGCTTCGGCGTGATTTCCGCCAGGCCGCCATGCGGGGGATGCTGGCTCTGGTCGCGGTCGTCCCCTGGTTCGCCTATATCTCGACCGTCAGGCACGGGCCCGAATACGCCAGGCCGGCCTATGCCTACCAGCGCGCGCCCTACCAGATGTACAACGTCAGCTACGGCGAGAATTTCTGGATGGCCGAAATCCTCAGGCCGGAGGCGGGCCGTGCGTCAGCCAGCGAACTCCTCTCGCGCGTGAGCCTGAACCTCGGCAAGGCGGCGATCTCCCTGGGGGAGTCGGTCAACATCCGCCGGAACTGGTGGCGGGGGGAGATTGACAAGGTCAACCGTCTGCTCGGGGGCCGGCTCATCCCGCCATGGGCAGCCGAAGCGGTGCTCGTGTCCCTGACACTGCTCATCGTCGGCGGGCTCGTCCTTCTCGCGGCGCACCACCGATGGCTCCTGGTCTGCGAGGTGGTCCTGTCGGTCGCCCTGTTCGTCCTTGCTTCGGCCGAGGACAGCATGCTGCGCTATCTCGCGTCCATCGCGTCGCTTTCGGCTGTCGCCCTCCTCTCGCTGCTCCTCTGGATCCGGCAGCGGCTAGCACGCGGGGGCGGAGGAACGGCGCGGCGGGTCGTGCGGCTCGCGGTCGCGGCCATCCCCCTGCTGCTCGTCGCCCAGGAACTGCACACGCTCCGCAACAGCTTCCGCATCACGTATCATCCTGCTGACTGGGTGGATGCCCGCGCCCGAAACCGCAGCTACCAGCTTCTGGCGTACGATCGGCCCTGGCGGCTGCACGATGAGGCGCTCGCGTGGCTCAGGGTCCACGCGAGCCCCGGGTCGATCGTCGCCACCAGCACGCCGCATTGGGGGTACCTGAAGACCGGGCTCAAGAGCGTGCAACCTCCCTGGGAGGCAGACCCGCCGACGGCCCAGCATCTGCTCGAGGACGTGCCCGCCGATTACCTGGTCATCGACAACCTGGTGGCCTATGAGTTGGGCGCCACGGCCCGGCGCTACTCGATTCCGGTGGTGGAGAACTACCCTGCCCGATGGGACCTCGTCTACACCGGCGCCGACAGTGGGTCGCGGATCTACCGTCGGGTCGGGCGGTGAGCCGCCCCGGGCAAAATTGACCCTGGGGACCGCGGGGGGGTAAATTGCCCGCACTATGAGTCAGATCACCATCGAGAAGACCGCCGAGGACTCCGCCTCGAAGTCGCTGCGGGTCACCGTGCCCGTGGATCGCGTGCGGGAGGCCGAGGCCAAGGCGCTCAAATACTACGTGCAGCGCGCACGGCTGCCCGGGTTCCGGCCCGGCAAGGCGCCCGAAGGCGTCGTCCGGAAGCGGTTCGGCGACGCGATCCGGCAGATCGGTGCTCGAGGAAGTGATCCGGGAGGGGTGGGAGACCGCGCAGTCGTCGCAGTCGCTCAAGCCGGTGACGGACCCGTCCATCCGGAACCTCAAGTTCGAGGACGGCGCCCCCATCGAGTTCGACCTGCTGGTCGAGGTCCGACCGGAGCTCAAGCTCGAGCGGACCGGCGGCTTCCGGGTCGAGCGGCGCGTTGCCGCCGTGACCGACACCGCGGTCCAAGAGCAGCTCGCCCGGCTGCAGGAGCAGAAGGCCGCCTGGATACCGGTCGAGGGCGAGAAGCCGGCTCCCGGCCGGATGGTGCGGGTGGAGGTGGCCCAACTCGACGAGAGCGGGGCGGGTGCCGCGCAGCCCTACGACCTGGTGCTGGGCCAGAATCAGGCGATCCCGGAGCTGGAGGAGCGCATCATGGGCCTCCTCCCCGGCGAGCAGGCCGACGCCGAGGTCCGCTTCCCCGACGACCATCCTGACGAATCCCGGCGCGGCCAGACCCGCCGGGTGCGCATCACGCTGCACGACGTGAAGCGGCAGGAGCTGCCGGCCCTCGACGACGCCTTGGCGCGCGAGGTCGGCGACTTCGAGAACCTCGAGGCGCTCCGCGCCGCCGTGCGGCAGGACCTGGAGCGCGAGGCCGCCCGCGAGGCCGACGCGCAGGTGCGGCAGGCGCTGGTCCAGCAGATCGTCGAGGCCAACGGCGTGCAGGCGCCCGAGTCGCTGGTGCACCGGCTGATGCACGGCTACGCTGAAATGTACGGCGTTCCGCAGGAGCAGCTCGCGCAGTTCGAGCAGCAGTTCCACCAGATCGCCGAGGCGCAGGTCCGGCGCGACCTGGTGCTCGACGCGGTGGTCGAGGCCGGCGGCCTCCGGGCCACCGAGGCGGAGCTGGACGCGCGGGTGGCCGAGCTCGCGGCCGCGCGGGGAGTGCCCACAGGCGAGCTCTACGGCTCGCTGCAGAAGGCCAACCGGCTGCCGGAGCTGGAGCGCGCCATCACCGAGGAGAAGGCATATGCCTATCTCCTCCAGCAGTCCACAATCGACGAGGTGAAGTCTTGACGATGGCCACGCTCTATCCGCCGTATATCATCGAGCGCTCGAGCCGCGGTGAGCGGACGTACGACATCTTCTCGCGGCTGCTCATGGACCGCATCGTGTTCCTGGGCGCGCCGATCAACGACGACGTCGCCAACATCATCATCGCCCAGTTACTGTTCCTCGAGGCGGACAACCCGGACAAGGACATCTACCTTTACGTCAACTCGCCGGGTGGCGTGGTGTCGGCGGGGATGGCCATCTACGACACGATGCAGCACCTCCGCGCCCCGGTGAACACGATTTGCATGGGCATGGCGGCATCCATGGGGTCGTTCCTGCTCGCGGCCGGCACCAAGGGCAAGCGAAGCGCCCTGCCGCATTCGCGGATCATGATCCACCAGCCCTCCGGCGGCGCGCAGGGCACGGCGGCGGACATCGAGATCCAGGCCCGCGAGATCCTGTACCTGCGGAGCAAGATGAACGCGCTGTACGCCCAGCACACCGGCCAGCCGATCGAGACGATCGAGCGGGACATGGACCGCGACCGGTTCATGAGCGCCGAGGAGGCCAAGGCGTACGGGCTGATCGACAGCGTGTTCACCCCGCGGAAGGACCTGGTGCCCCATACGGACGGCAAGAAGGAGACTTGACGCTCCCGGTGCCGGGGACCACCTTTCCGGCACCCTCACCTCCATTCGCGACGCGGCTCCATGTCCAACGACAAGCATCTCCGCTGCTCCTTCTGCGGGAAATCGAAGGACTCCGTCCGGAAGTTCATCTCCGGGCCGTCGGTCTACATCTGCAACGAGTGCATCACGCTCTGCAATGAGATTCTGGCGGAGGACGAGGAGCGCGAGGTCGCCGACAGCATCACCCAGGTCCCCACGCCGGCGGAGATCAAGGACGTCCTCGACCAGTACGTGATCGGCCAGGAGCGGGCCAAGCGGACCCTGGCCGTCGCCGTCTACAACCACTACAAGCGGATCAACGCCTCCAACGGCCGGGAAGGCGACGTCGAGCTGGACAAGTCGAACATCCTGCTGCTCGGCCCCACCGGCGTCGGCAAGACCCTGCTGGCGCAGACCCTCGCCCGGATCCTCGACGTCCCCTTCACCATCGCCGACGCCACCACGCTCACCGAGGCCGGCTACGTCGGCGAGGACGTGGAGAACATCCTGGTCCGGCTGCTCCAGGCCGGCGAGTTCAACGTCGCGGAGTGCGAGCGGGGTATCGTCTACATCGACGAGATCGACAAGATCGCCCGCAAGTCGGAGAACCCGAGCATCACCCGGGACGTCTCGGGCGAGGGCGTGCAGCAGGCGCTGCTCAAGATCCTCGAGGGCACCATCGCCTCGGTGCCGCCCCAGGGCGGCCGGAAGCATCCGCAGCAGGAATACATCCAGATCAACACCAAGGACATCCTGTTCATCTGCGGCGGCGCGTTCGACGGACTGGAGAAGATCATCGAGGCCCGCACCGGCCGGCAGCAGATCGGCTTCAGCGGCGGGGCCCGCGCGAGCGCCGCCGCGGCCGACGGCAAGAACCCCTACGTCGAGGTCGAGCCGGACGACCTGCTCCGCTTCGGGCTCATCCCCGAGCTGGTCGGGCGCCTGCCCGTCGTGGTCTCGCTCGAGGCGCTGGACGAGGACTCGCTCATGCGCATCCTGGTCGAGCCCAAGAACGCCCTGACCAAGCAGTACCGGAAGCTGTTCGAGCTCGAGGACGTCGGGCTCACCTTCGATCCGGAGTCGCTCCGCGCGGTGGCGCAGAAGGCGCTCAAGCGCGGGACCGGCGCCCGCGGGCTCCGCTCGATCCTCGAGACGATGATGACGGACATCATGTACGACCTGCCCACCCGCGATGACGTGCGCGAGATCGTCATCACCAAGGAGGCGATCACCGAGGGCACCTCGCCCCTGATCGTGACCGAGCGCGCCCGCACCAAGCGGGAGGCGTGAGCGGACGGCAGCGGACGAGGCGATCGGCGCGCCAGCCACTTTCCAGCCTTCCAATCGAATTCGTCGGGTCGTTTCCCGACCCGCTCGTCACCCTGGCGCCGGTGCTCCCCGAGCTGGCGCTGATCGGCCGCTCGAACGTCGGGAAGTCCAGCCTGCTCAATGCCCTGGTGGGGCGGCCCGGGCTGGCGCGGGTCAGCGGCACTCCCGGGAAGACCACGCTCCTCAACGCCTTCCGGCTGCCCGGGTTCTACCTGGTGGACCTGCCGGGCTACGGCTTCGCCCGGGCCGGGAAGGCGGCGCGAGCGGGCTACCGCCGACTGGTGGAGCGGTATCTCGTCGAGCGGCCCACGCTGGCAGGGGTGGTCTGGCTGCTCGACTCGCGGCACGAACCGTCGCGGGAGGATCACGCGATGCAGGACGCTGCTCGTCCGGAGCGGCCGGCCGGTCCTCGTCGCGCTCACCAAGGCCGACAAGCTGACCCGCTCGGCGCGGCCCGGCCGGGTCCGCGCGCTCGCCCTGGCCCTGGGCTTGCAAGAGGACCAGGTCCAGCTCACCAGCAGCACGCTCGGGACTCGGGATCGCCGAGCTCGCCACCAGCATCATCGCCGCCGTCGGAGGAACCGGATGAGAGGGCTGCGCAGGCCGTGGTACCTGATGCTCGCCGCCGTCATGCTGCCGGGTGCCCGTCCCGCGGCCGCGCAGGGCGCGGCCCCGCCCGGCGGCTACGGCTCTCTGACGCAGGACGACGTCGCGCTCCGGATCCGCACGGCGGACATCGACGTCCGCTTCGTGCCGCTCGACGCCCGGGTGACCCGCCTGCTCGCGCGGGACTCGTGGGCCTCGCTGCGCTCGCTGGTCGAGTCTCGGCGGCGCTCGATCGACTCGCTGGCGAACGCCGCCGGGATCTCCCGGCCGGGGCTGGCGCTGGTGACGTTCTTCGGCCAGCGCGCCAATGCCCGTTTCGACCCGCAGACGCTCACGGTCATCGTCCGGAGCCGCGAGCTCCGCCCGCTCGGCATCGTGCCGTTCAGCGGCCGGTTCAACTCGCAGCAGCTCGAGGTGCGCGAGCAGGTGAGCGGCATCTATCTGTTCGAGGAAGACCTGCCGGTCAACGATTCGTTCACCATCTCATACGCGGGGCAGACCTCGGAGGACTGGCAGCGCAAGCAGCCGGTGCTCGACCGCGAGCGCGCGCGGGTCGCCTTGCGCGAGCGCGGCCAGCGTCCCGCCGACTCCGAGCCGACTCCGGCCGCTGACCACCGGTCACACGGTCCAGGCGCGCACCACGCCGGAGAACCGGCGCGGCTCGACCAGCATCGCGGTCGAGAGCGCGTCCGCTTCGACCCCGGTCCGCGCCACCACGCTCACCTGGCGGCACCTGGCGGCCGGCCAGCCGCTCCAGGGATCCATCACGTGACCCCGCACCGCCCGCCCGTAGCGCACCACCGAGACCAGATTCGAGCTCGTCGCCAGCGCCGCGTCCCGTAGGCGGGGGCGGACGCCGGGGAGCACCTGACCCTCTCGCTCGGGGTCGGCGATCTCCACCAGCCAGCCCGGCTGGCCCGGTGGCGCCCCCAGGGCCAGGCAGTCGCCGCTCACGTCAAGGAACGCGCGCCGGACCCCCGCACGCCGGAGCACCTCGCCCGCGCGGTCGAGCCCGTAGCCTACGCCGATCCCGCCAAGGTCGAGCCGCGTGGCCGCCCCCAGGAGGCCGGCCCGTGTCCCCTGAGGCGTCCGCTGCAGCTCGATCCCGGCGGCACGCACCGCCGCCTCCGCCTCCGCCAGCTCGGCCCGGGTCGGCTCGCTCGAGCGGGGCGCGTGGAAGCCCCAGGCCCGCATGAGGGGCTCGACCGCCGGATTGAAGGCACCACCGGTGATCCGCTGGAACCGCACGGCGGCCCCGAGCGCCGCCGCGAGGTCCGGTCCGACGGCCATTGCACCGCCGCCCGCGCGCCGGTTCAGCTCCGAGAGATCGCTGGCCTCGTCGAACCGGGAGAGCGCGCCCTCGACGCGCCGGAGCTCGGCCAGCGCCGCCTGGGCCACCTCGTAGCCCGCAGCCTCCGAGGCGGCGAAGAGCTGCAGGTGCACGGGCTGGCCCATCGCCCAGGACCAGCGCTCGACGAACACGTTGCCGCCGGCGCCGGGCCGGCGCCACCCCCGGGGCACGCCGCCCGCGCCCGCGAGTCCCGCCCCCATCACTCCCAGGAAGTCGCGCCGGTTCACGCCCGCTCCGCCGGCAGGGCCAGCTCCCGCAGCACGAAGAACGACTGCGCGTAGAACGTGAGCGCCATGATCCCGCTCGAGAGCGCGAGCAGCCAGCTGAAGCGCGCGTCCACGTAGCGCATCAGCCACATGGACGCGAACGAGACCAGCAGGGCGACGAAGGGCTCCGCGATGAGCAGCCGCCGAGCGCGCTCATCCGGCCGCTCGCAGAGCGCGAGGGCCGCGCCGCTGAAGACGAAGATCGCCGCCATGGAGAGCAGGTGCGTGTGGGTGATGGTGAGCATCTCCGCGTACGACTTGGGGAATTCCATGGGCGCGTCTGTCACGGCTGTCGAGTCGGCGCCGCGGTAGTGGCTCGCGATTCCCGGCGGAGTCATCCCGGTGGTGTGATGCACGAACAGGAGCGAGGTGGTGTAGCCCACGAGCTGGATGATCGTGATCCACCGGCCCAGCGCGCGGAGCGGCGGCGGCGCCCGGCGCCAGGTGAGCCCGCCGGCTGCGGTCACTTGAGCTTCCCGGCCGCGTGCCAGGCGGTGAGGTCGGCCAGTGCGCGGCGCACGCCACGGGTGACGGCGTTCGCGCTGATGGTGGCGCCGGACACGTTCCGGATGTCCTTCCCCACCTGCAGCGGAGCCGCGCTCGTCTTGCCGCGGAACTGCTTCCGCCATGCCTCGTACGCCACCTCACCGCCGCGGGGCTCGCGGTACACGAGGATGTCGATGTCCCGGAGCGCGTCGGCGGAGTCGGTGGCCACGAGGTAGGTGATCGGCTGGTCCTTGCCCGTCACGTTCCGCACCGCGGCGAAGCCGAGCAGGACGCCGCCGCGGGAAATGCGGTAGACCGCTGCTGAGTCCACGCGGACGGTGTCCACCCGAGCGCCGGCGCCGTAGATGCGCTCGATCGACTGGGCGAGCCGGGCCGGCGGTGGGGACTGCGCCATGGCGGGGGTGATCGCGACGCCGAGGGCGAGCGCCGCCTGCAGCAGCAGCGCTCGCAGCACCGATACCGGAACAGCGGTCGCGACGCCGCTAGAACTGATACCCCACCCCCAGGCTGAGCTGCTCGTCCTGGCCCACGCCCGCGCGGTTCCGACGGAGCTGGTAGTCGCCCTTGAACACCACGTTGTAGACCGGCTTGTAGGACAGGCCGAAGGTGGTGATCCGGCGCGCCAGCGCATCGTCGCGCGTCACGCCCGCCGGGACGCCCGCCTGCGTGTTGTAGCGCTCGTAGCGCACGAACGCGTTGAGCTGCTGTGCCGTGGCCGGTGCGAGGCTGGCGAGCACATTGTACGCACCCTCGACATAGCCCCCCGCGATCCGGCTGCCCACGGCCGTACCATAGGTCGCGTCGATCGCCTCCGCGTCAGCGATGCTCACGTTGGCGACGACGCCCCGGAACATAAAGGGGCCGGTGTCGTATCGCGCGTCCGCGGAGACCAGGGCGACGGCGTTGTCGAACGTCCCGGTGCCAAGCGCCGGATCCTGGTTGGCGCTGCCGCCGTACCAGAACGAGCCACCGATCCGAAGCCCCGGCCCAGCCCACTCGAGCCTGCCGGTGAGCGACGGATTCGCGAAGCTCGCCTCCTTGCCTTCCTGACGACCGCCCCGGATTCCCGCGCCGGCCGAAAACCCGCTCGCGACCAGTCCGTTCAGCAGGAACACCCGGTAGTTGAGCCCGGAAGAGCCGGGCAGGGTGCCCACCAGCCCGACACCGATATCACGCCACGTGCTCGGGATGACGTTCTGGTCGAACGATGGCCGCTCGACGCCGTTGAATGTCGGCGGCTCGTGGGTCTCGTTGATGATGCCGATCGGCGGCAGCACCAGCCCGGCCCGGATGATTGCGGCCGGCGAGAAGGTGTAGTCGAGGTACAACTGCTCGAGCGCGACTTCACCCCCCGACTCACCGCCCTCGACCTTGGTGTCCTCCAGCTCGAGCTCCGAGCGGAACGCGATGCGCTCGTTGAAGCTATGCGCGAGGTACACCACGAACCGCCGGACATTCACCTCGCCCGGGGTATCGGCGCCGGTGGGATTGGTGTAGTGGACCTCGCCGTACCCGCCGATCGTCGTGTGCTCCTCCTCCTGGGCTTGGGCGGGGCGGGTGGCGGTGAAGGAGGAGAGGCAGAGCGCGAAGGCGGCGAGAGCCAGGGCCGATGGGCGCATGGGGCCTTTCACGAAGACTAGTTGAGAATTGTTTTCAAATTTATCCCTACCACTCTATTCCCCATTAGCCCTGGTGTCAACCGCGCGCTCCGGCGATCATTGGGAACGCACGCGTGCCGCGCCCCCCTCGGTATCTGACGCCCGCGAGGCCCCCGATGGCGTATCTCCCCCTCCGTACGGTCGGCCTGCCCGAAGCCTCCGACCGGTTTTTCGACGGCTGGCTCGAGCAGGTCGAAGCCCGGCTGGCGGCGCCCGGCAGCGACTGGTACCGCGTCACGCGGGACCTCCTGTTCGAGATCTGGTACCCGGGCCTGGGCGACTACGACGGCTTGATCGAGGATCCCGCCACGCCGGCCGGCACCCGCGCCGCCCTCCTGAGTCTCGACCCCCGAAACGTCACCCTCGAGCCCGAGTACTACGCCGATGTCGACGCCGAGCGGTATGCCCGGGTCAAGCCGCTCCACTGGCTCTGGCAGAGCTTCGATCGTTCCCCGCTCGGCGGCGGGAACGTGCACCTCGGCGTGCGCTTCCGCCGCATTCTCGCGCATCACCTGTTCGCGCGCTGCGGCCGGAACTTCAAGGCCTTCCAGTTCGTGGAGTTCTCCTACGGTTACAACCTGGAGGTGGGCGACGACTGCGTGGTCCACCGCCACGTGCTGCTCGACGATCGCGGTGGCATCACGCTGGGAAATCGGGTGAGCATCTCCGATTACGCGAACGTCTACAGCCACACCCACAGCATCGTAGACCAGAAGGACGTAACCAACGCGCGCACGGTGCTCGAGGATGACGTGCGCATTACCTACCACGCGACCGTGCTGGCCGGCGTGCGCGTGGGACGGAACGGCATGGTCGGCGCGGTGGCGGTGGCCACCAAGAACGTCCGGCCCTACCACGTGAACGTGGGGATCCCGGCCAAGTCCATCCGGGTGAAGCCCGATGCGCCACCGGAGGCGTACGTGACCGAGCGCGTCGTCCAGCACCACACCAGGGAGGGATGAGCCTGATCCGGCCGCGCGAGCGCTGGTACGCGTTCCCGTCAGCCCTGGTGGCCTGGGCACTCCTCGCGAGCGCCCTGATCGGTGCGCTGCTGGGCGGGTTGCCGGGCCTCGTCACCATCGCGCTGGGAATCGCGGCGGGGCTGGTGCTGCTGCTCGCGGTCTGGCGGAGGGAGTGGGAGGTCCCGCTCCATGCCGCCGCCGCGACGCTGCTCGGCGGCGTGGCGTGGCTGGCCAACGACCGCATCTGGTGGCTGGCGGTGCTGGCGGTGGTGAGCATCTCGGGCAGCTTCTGGGTCGCGATCGCCCGCGGCCGACGGCGAGTGCGCGAGTCGGAATCCAAGTGCGAGCAGCTCGCCAGCCAGCTCGACCGACGCATCAGCGAGCTGTTCTCCCTCCAGGAGCTGAGCTACGTCCTCTCGGAATCGATCCAGCTCGACCGCATCGTGGAGCAGGTGGTCAAGTACGCCGGGCGCTTCCTGCAGGCCGACGGCGCCATCGTGGTGCTGACCGATGACGAGCACGGCCGGCGTCTGCGGGTCGCGGGGGCGTCCGGCACGCTCGAGCCGCTGCTCGGACAGGTCACCGAGGATACCGAGACGGCGCTGGTCCGGTTCGCCATGCAGCGCGAGCGGATCGAGGTCGTGCAGGGGGTCGCCGTCCCGTCGGTGAACCTGATCGGTGGGCTCACCGTGCGCTCGGCGGCGGTGGCGCCGCTCCGCTCACAGGGCGTCACCATGGGCGCGCTCGCCGTCGCCGACCGGCAGGGCGGTCCCTTCACCACGGAGGACCTCTGGCTGCTCTCGACCGTGGCCACCAATGCCTCGGTGGTGCTGGCCAACAGCCGCCTCTACGAGATGGTGCGGCGGAGCAAGGAGGAGTGGGAGACGGCGTTCAACGCGCTGGCCGAGGGCATCGCGGTGGTGGGCCCGGGCGACGCCGTGCTGCGGGCCAACCGGGCGCTCGCCGCGCTGGCGGAGCTGCCCGAGGCGGAGCTGGTCGGGCGCAGTCTGGGCGAGCTCCTGCCGGGCACCGCCGAAGCGGTGGCGGAGTTGATCGAGGCGGCCCGGCGGGGGGAACGGACGGCGCCCATGGTGGTGCGGCTCGAGCGGAGCGGACGGGTGCTGCGGCTCGCGGCCGCGCCGCTCGCCGGGCGCGCCGGCCCCGGCGCGGTGGTAATGCTCGTCGAGGACGTGACCGAGCAGCGCACCATGGAGGCGCAGCTCATCCAGAACGACAAGATGGCGTCCATCGGGCAGCTCGTCTCCGGCGTCGCCCACGAGCTGAACAATCCGCTCACCTCGATCGCCGGCCTCACCGAGCTGCTCCTCGAGCGCGGGCTGCAGCCGGATTTTCCGCGGGAGCACCTGCGCGTGATCCATGACCAGGCGGAGCGCGCGGGTCGGATCGTCCGAAACCTGCTGACCTTCGCCCGGAAGGGCGCGCCCGAGAAGGCGCCCGTGGACCTGAACGAGGTCGCCGGTCGGACCTCGCTGCTCATCGTCTACGAGCTGCAGCTCCACGGGATCGAGCTGGACTCGGTGCTCCACCCTGAGCCGGTCGTGGTCCTCGGCGACCGCTACGAGCTGCAGCAGGTGCTGCTCAACCTGGTGACCAACGCGGTGCAGGCCGTGAGCCTGCTGCCGGCCGGCCGGCCGCGCCGGATCAGCATCACCACCGCGCGCCGTGACGGCCAGGCGGTGCTCTCCGTGCGAGACACGGGGCCGGGAGTGTCGCCGCAACACGCGTCGTCGCTCTTCACCCCGTTCTTCACGACCAAGGGCCCGGGCCAGGGCACCGGCCTGGGGCTCTCGCTGAGCTACGGCCTGATCCAGTCCCACGGCGGAGTGCTGAGCTACGAGCCGCCCGCGGAGGGCGGCGCGGAGTTCCGGATCGTGCTGCCGCCCCATGATGCGCCGGTGAATTCGCTCGAGAGCGCGCCGGAGCCGGCCCGCGAGCAGGACCGGCGTGGGCGGCGGGTGCTGGTGGTGGACGCCGACCCGGGAGTGCACCGGCTGGTCCACGCGCTGCTTTCGCCGGAGGGGCTGGAGGTAGAGGTGGCGCGAACCGGTGAGCAGGGGCTCCGGCTGGCGGCGGCGCGCGAGTTCGATCTCGTGATCGCGGACGCCGGCACGACGGCGTCGGCGTCGGAGCTCTTCGTGCACGCGCTGGCGGCGGCCGCGCCCGCGGCGGTAGACCGGCTGGTCCTCACCTACGCCGGCGAGACCGAGCCGCCCGACCCGCTTCCCGGCCGCTCCGTGTTCCGCGCGCGCAAGCCGCTCAACGTGCGCGAGCTCCACGGGCTCGCGTCGCGGGTGCTCGCTAGTAGCCCGCCGCGCTCGCCGGCTTCCACGGCAGCAGGCTGATCCGGCCGCGCACCCGCGCCGTCGCGCGCGCGGGATCCGGCGTGGCCCAGTAGTTCCCGCCCGCCATGAGATCGGGCGCGTCGATGAACCAGCCGCTGGCCCGGAGGAAGACGTTGCCGGAGACTTCGGTCCCGTGTCCGGTGCCGTCGACCACGAGCCCGTCGCCCACGCCATCGAACACGTTGCCGCGCACCCGGCTCTCGATGACGCCGCGCAGCACCACTCCCCGCTGGACGCTGCTCAGCATGTTGTCGTCGATCCGGAACCCGCGGCTCGGCGGCACGCCGCTGTCCGCCGACGTGATCCGGATGCCGACGGGGGCGCCGAGCAGCACGTTCGCCTCGAGCCGCGTGTCGCCGCCGTGGACCACCTCGATTGCCGTGCGGCCCGCGCCGATCACGGTGTTGCCCCGGACCACGCCGCCGGCGAGCCGGACCAGCTCGAAGCCTGTCAGGGCGCTGTCGGCGCGGTTCTCGAGAAAGGTCACCTGCCAGGTGGCGCGTGCGGCAAACGCGGCCACGGATGCGAGCGACGCGTCATTCCGGTAGACCAGATTGCCCACCGAAGGACGGATGAGCGGGCGCGCGCCGGTGATCAGCACGCCGATGCTCGAGCCGGTCAGGTCGTTTTCCGAGACGAGGTTCGAGTCGCTCCCCTGCCGCAGCAGCACCGCCGCGGCCCCGCAGTCCGCGCCCGGCGCCGGGCACCGGCGCGTGGCCCCGGCCTGGTTCCGCAGGATCGTGTTGTGGCTGGACCGGAACAGCTGGATGGCCCAGCCGCTGTTCCCGGAGAGATCGTTGTCGGCCACGTGGCTCGTGCTCGCGTCCTCCAGTGCGATCCCGTTCTGGCCGCCGTGGGCGATGATCCCCGTGACGCTCGCCCCCGCCGTGCCGCGGATCAGGATGCCGGCGCCATACTGGTCGAAGATCTCCGGCCGCGCCGGGTCGAGCCGGTCGCTGGTGTCGGTGCGCTCCGCCGTGGAGCGGAGCGCCTGCCTCCGGCTGCCGGACACGTCGAGCCCGGCGAGCCGGTGGTTGCGCCCACCCTCGAGCCGCACCCCGTAGCGGTAGCCGCGCACCACGCCACCGAGCACCGTCACACCGTCCACCCCGCGACTCGCCACCCCGACGCCGGTGTAGCGTTCCGGCACCGAGTCGCCGCTCTCGATGGTGACGCCGGTCAGGTCGACCCGCGTGCCGGACGCGGCTGCGATGAGCACGCCGCGCTCGCCCGGGTCGGGCACCCGGTAGTGCCCCGGGCAGATCCGCACGTCCCCCTGCACCTGCGTGCCCGGCCGCGTGAGCCGTACGCATGGCGCGCCGGCGGACCCGGGCCGGGGAACCAGCGGCAGCCCGGCGGCTGCCGCCATGAGCCAGACCGCCCCGCGCAACCTCATGGGCGCACCGGATACCCCCGCTCGCGGAGATACGTCCGCGCTTCGGGCAGGGTGGAACCCTGGAAGTGGAAGATCGTGGCGGCCAGGACGCCGTGGGCGCCGGCCTCGAGCGCCTCGGCCAGGTGCTCCAGGCCGCCCGCGCCGCCCGAGGCGATCACCGGGATCGAGACCGCCGCCGCGGCCGCGGCGATGAGCGGCAGATCGTACCCCGCCCCGGTCCCGTCCCGATCCATCGAGGTGAGCAGGATCTCACCGGCGCCGAGCGCCTCGAGGCGGCGGATCCAGTCCACGGCCTCGAGCGCCGTCTCTTCGCGCCCGCCGTTCACCATCACCGCGAACCGCCCGCCGGCGCGGCGGACGTCCACGGCCGCCACGATGCACTGACTCCCGAAGCTCTCCGCCAGCCGGGAGACGAGCGCCGGCTCGCGGACGGCGGCGGTGTTCACGCTGACCTTGTCCGCCCCGGCGCGGAGGGCCGCGCCCGCGTCCACGGTGGACCGGATGCCGCCGCCGACCGTGAACGGGATGAAGATCGCCTCCGCCACGCGCCCGACCATCTCGAGCGTGGTGGTCCGCGCCTCCGGGCTCGCCGAGATGTCGAGGAAGACCAGCTCGTCCGCGCCCTCCGCGTCGTAGCGCGCTGCCTGCTCGACCGGGTCACCGGCATCGCGCAGGGACCGGAAGTGGACCCCTTTGACCACGCGGCCTGCCTCGACATCCAGGCAGGGAATGATGCGCCGGGCTAGCATACGCGGAGTACGTCCTCCACCGCGCCGGCGTGGCCCGCGCCGAGCAGCGCGACCACGTCGTCCAGCGCCCGGGCCTCGCGCGGCCACGCAAACCGCTGCCGGGCCTCCGCCGGTGGGAGCCACTCAAACCCATCGTGCTCGACACCGGTCCGGACCGCCGCCGCCGGCGCGACGAACCCGGCGAACACCGGGACCAGCGCCACTTCGTCGATCCGGTGCTGGTAGAACGCTTCGACGCGACTCAGGTTGTAGAGCCGCTCGAGCGGCAGCGCGGTTTCCTCCTCCAGCTCGCGCCGCGCCGCGTCGGCCGGTGTCTCGCCCGGCTCGATGTGGCCGTGTACGGTCTCCCACGAGCCGGGGCAGCGCCCCCCCGCGGCGCGGCGCAGCACCAGGCACTCGAGGGCATCGCCCGCGCCGCGCAGGACATAGAGGTCCACCAGCGACACGGCGATCGAGGTCACGGCCGCCACCGCGCGAACGCCCCGAGCAGCTCGATCCCGGCGCGTTGCGACTTCTCGGGGTGGAACTGCGCGCCGATCACGTTGTCCCGGCCGACGAGCGTCGGAAACGGCCGCTCGTACGTCCCCGTGCCGAGCACCTGCTCCTCCGGCAGCGCCGCCGGGTGATAGCTGTGCACGTGGTAGAAGAATCGAGGCTCGCCGCGGAAGACCTCGCGCAACATGGCATGCCCGGCGCCGGCCCGGGTGAGCTCCACCTGCGCCCAGCCTACGTGCGGCACCGGAAGCGCGGTGTCGAAGCGGCGCACCTCGCCCGGCAGCAGGCCGAGCCCGCGCGCGCCCGGTGCCTCGGCGCTGGAGGCGAAGAAGAGTTGAAGGCCGAGGCAGATGCCCATCACCGGCCGGCCGCGCTCGGCGGCGTCCCGGACCGCCGCTCCCAGGCCGCTGGCGTCCAGCGTGCGCGATCCCTGGCCGAAATTCCCCACCCCGGGCACCAGCACGTGATCCGCCGCGCGGACTTCGTCGGGGCTGGTGGTGAGGGTGGCCGTGTGACCCGCGGCGCCGAGCGCGCGGACGACACTCCTCAGATTGTTCACGCCATAGTCCACGACCACGATCACAGGGTACCCTTCGTGGATGGGATCCCCGTCACGCGCGGGTCGAGCGACGTGGCGCCGTCGAGCGCGCGGGCGAACGCCTTGAACGCGGCTTCCACGATGTGATGGGGGTTGTCGCCCCGGATGAGGTCCATGTGGACCGTGAGTCCCGCGTTGAGCACGAGCGCGCGGAAGAACTCCGGCGTGAGGAACACGTCGTAGTCGCCGAGCATCTGCCACTTGGGGATCTCGATCCCGTAGGCGAGGTACGGCCGACCCGAGACGTCCACCACCGCCCGCACCAGCGCCTCGTCGAGCGGCACGAGCGCGTCGGCGCAGCGCCGGATGCCCGCGCGGTCGCCGAGCGCCCGCTCGAGCGCGAGGCCGAGGGTGATTCCGGTGTCCTCCACCGTATGATGCCCATCCACGTGCAGGTCGCCCTGCGCCTCGACCACCAGATCGAGCAGCGCGTGCCGGGCGAGCGCCTCGAGCATGTGGTCGAGGAAACCTATCCCGGTGTGCACCGACGCCTCTCCCCGCCCGTCGAGATTCACGCGGACGTGGAGATCGGTTTCCTTGGTGGTGCGGCGGATCTCGCCGGTGCGGGGCATGTGGGTCGTGGGTCGTGGGTCGTGGGGGTCGGTCGTGAGTCGTGAGTCGCAGGTCTCGTCCCTACTGCTTACCGCTCACCGCTCACCGCTCACCGCGAAGATCTCTGCCAGCGCCCGCGCCACCGCCTCCATGTCCTCCTCCGTCCCGATCGAGATCCGGAGGCACTGCGCCAGGTCCGTTCCCGCCGACACATCGCGCACCAGGATGCCATGCTCGGTGAGCAGCCGGCGGAAGACTTCGGCCGCGGGGAGCGAGTGGCAGCGGATCAGCACGAAGTTGGCCGCGCTCGGATATACGGTGAGTCCCGGGAGCGCCGCGAGCCGGGAGACGAAGCGCTCGCGGATCTCGATGATGCGGCGCGCCCGCGCCTCGAGCGCGGGCCGGTGGCGGAGCGCCGCCGCCGCCGCCGCCAACGTCACCACGTTCACGTTGTAGGGCAGCTTCGCCTTCGCGATCTCCCGCGCCACCGCCGGGTGCGCCAGGGCGAGCCCGAACCGCAGCCCCGCCATGCCGAGCGCCTTGGAGAAGGTCCGGAGCACCACCAGCCGGCTGTGTCGCGCCAGCAGCGGCAGAGCGGTCGGGCCGCCGAACTCCTGGTACGCCTCGTCGCACACGACGAGCGCGCCGGTTTCCTCCAGCACCCGCTCAACGGCCCCGGCAGGCAGGGCGGAGCCAGTGGGGTTGTTGGGCGAGTTGAGCACCACCACGCGCGCGCCCTCGCGGACCGCCCCGTCGATCAGGGCGTCCACATCGTACTCGAAGCCGGGGCCGAACGGCACCGGCCGGTAGCGTGCGCCCAGCACGCCGGCGAGGAGCCGGTAGAGCGAGAAGGTCGGAGCCGGCGCCACGACCACGTCGCCCGCCGCGAGCGTCACCGCCAGCGTCGCCTGGATCAGCTCGTTGGAGCCGTTCCCCACCAGCACCCCGTCCGCCACCCAGCCGTAGACGGCCGCCAGCGCCGCGAGCAGCTCGGGCGGCGCGAACTCCGGGTAGCGCTGCCAGGGGGCCGCTGCCGCCGCGGCGAGCACCTCCCGCTTGAGCTCCGGCGGCACGTCCCACGGGCTCTCGTTCTGATTGAGCTTCCGCTGGGCGGGCGGCGCGCTGAGCGTGTAGGCGCTCTGGGCGCGCACGCCCGGCTTGACCAGCGCCAACCCTTCGGCGGCGTCCGGCGGTCCACCCGCTGCCGGGCCGAGGGGAGGATCTGCGAACGGGCGGGCGGGCGCGGTGGGTGGGAGAGTCGGCGGGCGGCTCAAGCGCGGTGGCGCCCGAGGATGGCCTCGAGCCGTGCGGAAAGGGCGCGCGCGCGGAACGGCTTGGTGATGAAGTCATCGGCGCCCAGCTCGAATACCCGCACCTCGTTGTCCTCGTCGCCCTTGGCGGTCAGCACCATGACCGGAATCGAGCGCGTGGCCGGCCTCGACCGGAGCTGCTGGAGGACGCTGTAGCCGTCGAGGCCCGGCAGGTTGAGATCGAGCACGATGATGTCGGGCGCGTAGCGGTCCACCGCATCGAGCGCCTGGATGCCGTCCCGCGCCTCGGCGACGCGATAGCCCTCGCGTTCGAGCAGATCCTTCATCACCCGGCGGAGCGGCTCCTCGTCCTCGATGAGGAGCACCGTGGCGCCGCGGCCCCGGCCGTCCGTGGCGCCATCAGCGCTGTCGGCCTCGTCCACCAGCTCGAGGTCGCCGAGGTCGAAGGCGACCGTCGCCGGCGGCTCGGCCGACGCCGCTCGTGCCGGGGCGGCGACGGCCGGCGCGGGGCGGCGCGGCGTCGGGCGCGCGGGCTCCAGCGGCACATCCGTGACGCGCAGCAGCTCGTCCAGGGTGGATTCGCCCGCGAGCACATGGCGGAGGCCGCTGTCCCACAGCGAGCGCATGCCACTGGCTCGCGCCACCTCGGCGATGCGGTCGGCGGTGGCGCCATCGCCGATCTGGCGCTCGATCTCCGAGGTCACCGTCAGCACCTCCATGATGCTGAACCGGCCGCGATACCCCGTCTGGGTGCAGTCGGGGCAGCCGACCGCCCGGAAGAGCGGCGTGCCCTGCGGGATGAATCCCGCCACCCGCTCGGGGATCGCCTCGGCGCTGGGCTCGCGGCAGGTGCGGCAGAGCCGGCGCATGAGCCGCTGGGCGACCACGCCCCGGAGCGCGGACGCGATCTTGTACGCCTCCATCCCCATGTCCACGAGCCGGGTGATCGCGTTCGCGGCGTCGTTGGTGTGGAGGGTGGAGAGCACCAGGTGGCCGGTGAGCGACGCCTGCAGCGCGATCTGCGCCGTTTCCTGGTCCCGGATCTCGCCGATGAGCACGACGTCGGGGTCCTGCCGCAGGATCGAGCGCAGCGCCGAGGCAAAGGTGAGTCCCGCCTTCTCATGCACCTGCACCTGGACGATGTTCTCGCCCAGCCGGTACTCGACCGGGTCCTCGACGGTGACGATGTTGACCCCCTCGCTCTGGATCAGCCGGATGGCGGAGTAGAGCGTGGTCGTCTTACCCGACCCGGTGGGGCCGGTGACGAGGAGGATGCCCTCCTTGGCGGTGAGCAGCTTGCGCACCGCGTCCTGCTCGTCGGCGTGCATGCCGAGCGCCTCGAGGCTCAGCACGGTGGCGCGCTGGCTCAGGATCCGGATGACCACCTTCTCGCCGAGAGACGCGGGGAGCGTGGAGATGCGGAGATCCACCGGCTCACCGTTCACCGACACCCGCGCGCGCCCGTCCTGGGGGCGGAGCCGGTCGGCGATGTCGAGCCCCGACATGATCTTGATGCGGGAGATCAGGGGCAGTCCGGCGTTGCGCGGGATCTTCATGACCTGGCGGAGCACGCCGTCGATGCGGTAGCGCACCACGACGCCGCCCTCGATCGGCTCCACGTGGATGTCGCTGGCGCGGCTGGTGACGCCGTCGGCGAGCATGACGTCCACCAGGCGGATGATGGGCCGCTGGCTGGCTTCCTCGGCGCTGGCCGCCGCATCATCGTCGTCCTGCTCCAGCTCCTTCACCTCGAAGTCGCCGCCAAGCCCTTCGAGCAGCCGGTTGACGACGTCGTCGTTGCGGTACAGATCGTCCAGCCGGTGCCGGAGCGTGGAGGGCGACGCGAGCAGCAGCCGCACTTCGCGCCCGGTGGCGAACGCCAGCATCTTCTCCGCGTCGATGTCGAACGGGTTGGCGGTGGCCACTTCGAGGTAGGAGTCCGTCTGCCCCACCGGCACGACGTTGAACCGCCGTGCCACCTGCTCCGGCACCGTCTGGGCGAGCTTGGGGTCGAGGCGGGACAGGTCGGCGAGCGGAATCCGGAACCGGGTCCCGAGCGCGGACAGGATCTGGGGGTCGGTGATCAGCCGCTGCTGGACCAGTGTTTCCCAGAGCGACGCGGACGCGGACGCCTGCTGGGCGCGAATCCCGGCGACGGTCCCATCGGGCAGCAACGGCTCGATGGTGTTGACCAACCATTCATCGGTGAACGGCATGACTCGCTCTGGCTGGAGTGGCCCGGGGTAAGTCCGAAGATAAGACCCCTACAACAGCCCCCACCAGTCCCGATTCACGTCCACCGTGACCCCGAAGCCGCCGTCCCTGAGGCCCACGCCGGCCTCCACCCGGACGAGCCGCATGAACCACTCGAGCGCGAGGCCGGCCACCGGCCGCACCCCGTCGCTGCGTCCCCAGGGAAGCCCGGCGATGGGCCCGCCCGCGGCGCCGGCGGCCAGGAAGGGCGCCACCGTCATCGTGTGCCCGGTCGAGGCGAACGAGCCCAGCGAGAGCGCGGGCACCGGCAGCTCGAATCGCCATTCCACCTGGGCCAGCGCCACCTCCCGTCCGCCATAGGCGCGGAACGGCTCGCCGACGAGCGTCCCCCGGCCGCCGATCGCGAAGCTGCGGTGCGGCGGGAGCCTGCCGGTGCCGGCGCCCAGATATGCCCTCGTGACCAACTGATGCCTCCCCAGGACGGTGAGCCAGCGGCCCTCGGCCGTCGCGCGGGCGTAGTCCGTGGGTCCGTCTCCGCCCTCGAGCGCCAGCCGACCCTGCAGGTCCTGCCGCACGGCGATGCCGCCGCTTGCCCGCTCCAGCTCGATCCGGGCTACCCGGTAGGAGCCGGAGCCCAGCGCCGGGTTGGGCCGGTAGCTTCCCGTGGCCGGCGTCGCCCGGACGCTCACCGAGCGGCTCTCCTCCAGGCCGGCCGAGATCGCGAGGGTCGTTCGGCCGCTCAACCGGTGCCGCGCGGCGGCCAGCACGCTGTGGAGCAGCACGTAATCGCCGTAGTCGGTGCCGCCCTCCTGAGCCGCCAGTGAATTCAGCACCGGGGAGACCACCGCCAGGTCGCTGAAGTCGGCGACCCGCCGCGCCGCCGAGAGGCTGAGTTCGGTACCGCCGAGCCCCGCGCTGACGCGCAGCTCGCCCGTCAGGCGGTGGTCCGACGTGCCATACGCCACCGACGGACGCAGTTGCACCCGGCTGGCGCCGAGACGCGCCACCGCGCCGACGCCGAGCGTGAGGCCCTGCACCCGGTTGACGTGCACCAGGTCGCTCACCGATCCCGCCGCGAGGCGGCGTGACGGCAGCCCGCTCAGCGCCCTCGCCCCCGCGATCCGCTCCACCTCGACCCTGAGGGCGTCCATGTCCTGCTTGTTGACCGGAGACGCCACCCCGCTCAGCGCCTCGCCGAGGGGTGTTTTCCAGCTCGAGTCGGCCGGGCGCGGATGCGCGAGGCCGCCGATCGCGGGCCCCGGTGAAGAGCCGGTCGGGCAGCGGCACGTTGAGATCGTAGCCTTCGATTTCCCAGCGGCCGCGAATGATGCCGCGCGCCGGAAAGTCGAGCCACCGGGTGCGGCGGCGGATCTCGACCTCCTGGCGGTATGGCAGCCAGTAACGCCGCTCGTAGAGCGCGTTCTCCAGCACGATGCTGATGTCCTCGAGCTGCTTGTCGAGATAGGCGGGCGGGGTGAAGCTGAACCGGAAACGGACGAGCTGGGCGGTGGCCGCGTCGAGGTAGAGCGTGCCGACCACCAGCGGCCGCGCGAACGAGCGCGGGCGCACCTGCACCTCGCGCACGAGCGTCCGGCCCGCCGCGGTCCGGATGGCGAGCGAGTCTCCCAGCGCGTAATCGTACGCGGTCAGCCCCGCCGGCGAGAGCGGATGCGGCACATCGCGCACCTCGTCGCCCTCGCCGATCCGGATGTCGTTGCCGAAGTTGTTGGTGACGATGCCGAGGTGGTCGCGATGGTAGTTGATGTCGGTGGGAAGGAACGCCCCGTCGCGCCAGCCAAGAATGACCTGCTTGCTCCGGTCAGGGGCCCGCCAATACACTTCCACCCGCAGCTCGTCGGCCTTGACCAGCCGCGGCGGCTCCGCCAGGCCTTCACCCACCTGCGCCAGGAAGAAGACGAACCCATGCGCCCGCGTCCGATAGCTCGAGAGCGCGCCATCGGTCTGCGCCTCGAGCCGGCGCTCGGTGGCGCGCCGCACCAGGTCCAGGGCCGCGGGCGCGTTCCAGGTCTGCGCGGCGAGCGGTGACACGTGGCCGAGAACAAGCACCCACGCCGCACGTGCCGCACTTCGCACTGCGCACCTCACAGGCTGGCAGGGGAACGATGACGGGAATATCCCGGGGCCGCTGGAGCCGGGCAAGCTGGCTCTGCCTGGTGGCCGCCTGCGGCGGACGCGCGGGCAGCGGCGCCGGTGCCACCGGGCCCGCCACTGTCCGCGTCGTCCAGGTGGCGACGGCCATGGTACTCGAGACGGCGGGCCCGCCGCCCCCGGACACCTCGGTGACCTTCACCACCGGCCGCCTGCGGGTCATCGTGCTGCGTCACGGCCCGCCGGAGAACGTGGTCTTCGCCGAGCTCGCCTTCCCCCCGGGCGCCTTCCGCGCGGACAGCGGCCGCGAGGTCCGGGTGGACGTGCGGCCCCGGCCGGGTGTCTACGGCCTCGACCTGAGCACCAGCCTGCCCCTCGCCGGCGGGGCCACCGTCACGTTCAAGTACGCGCGCTACTTTTCCGCGCCGGCCCGCGCGCGCGCCGCCTTCGGCAGCGACGGAGCGTACGAGCGGGCGCTCGCCGTGGGCGAGCTGCTCCCCAACGGCACCCAGCTCGCGCTGCTGCCCTCGACCCGTCCCGCGGCTGACAATCTCCGCTCGGCGCTCCCTACCCCGGGCACCTACCTGGTGGCGGCGTCCCAGTGAGCGCCACGTTCAACGCGTTTGCCGCGCAGGCGCGCCAGGGCGGCGCGATGGTGCCCGTCACCCGCGAGGTGGTTCTCGACGGCGACACCCCGGTCTCGGCGTTCGCGAAGCTCCACCGCGGGCCCTACGGGTTCCTGCTCGAATCGCTCGAGGGCGGCGAGCGCTGGGCCCGCTACACCTTCCTCTCGACCGATCCCCGCGAGGTCTTTCGCTACCGCGGTCGCGTGTGCGAGCGGTGGACATCGATGGAGGGTTGGCACACCGTCGAGACCGACCTTCCGCCGCTCGAGCACCTGGGCCGCCTCCTGCGGCGGCACCCGCCGGTCGACGTGCCGGGCCTGCCGCGGTTCACCGGCGGCGCGGTCGGATACCTGGGCTACGATATCGTGCGCACGATCGAGTCCCTGCCCGATGCCCCGCCCGACGACCGCGACCTGCCCGACGCCGTGATGATGGTGACCGACACCCTGCTGGTGCTGGACAACCTGTACAACCGGGCCACGGTGATCGCCAACGTCGAGGTGCCGTCCGACGCGGATGATGCCGTGCTGCGGCGGCTCTACGCCGCCGCCGAATCGCGCATCGAGGAGTGGATCGCGCGGCTGGGCGCGCGCGGGAGCATCCGGCCGCTCGCGATCGACCCCGCGTGCGCCCTTCCGGCCATGACGTCGCCCTACGCGGACGACGGGTTCCAGGATGACGTGCGCCGGATCAAGGAGTACATCTCCGCGGGCGATACCTTCCAGACGGTGCTGTCCCGCCGGCTGGAGACCCCCGCACCCGACCCGTTCCTCACCTATCGCTACCTGCGTGCGCTCAATCCCGCGCCCTACCTGTACTTTCTGCACTGCGACGACATCCACGTGCTGGGGAGCTCGCCCGAGATCCTGGTCCGGGTCGAGGACGGAGAGGTCACGCTCCGGCCGATCGCCGGCACACGCCCGCGTGGCGCCACCGTCGAGGCGGATGTGGCGCTGGCCGAGGAGCTGGCGGCGGATCCGAAGGAGCGTGCCGAGCACCTCATGCTGGTGGATCTCGGGCGGAACGACGTCGGGCGGGTGGCGGAGTTCGGCTCGGTGCGGCTCACCGCCTTCATGGCGATCGAGCGCTACTCGCACGTCATGCACCTCGTGAGCGAGGTCCGCGGGCGGCTCCGCCCTGAGCTCGACGCGGTGGCGGCGCTGGCCGCCTCCTTCCCCGCCGGCACCGTCTCCGGCGCCCCCAAGGTGCGGGCGATGCAGATCATCGACGAGCTCGAGCCGGTGCGGCGCGGCCCCTACGCCGGCGCCGTGGGCTACATCGGCTGGGGCGCGCGGACCATGGACACGGCGATCACCATCCGCACGTGTGTCATGCGTGGCGGCCGGGCCTGGATCCAGGCCGGTGCCGGCATCGTCGCCGATTCCGATCCCGCCGCCGAATGGCGTGAGACGGAGGCGAAGGCGAGGGCGGTGCTGCTGGCGGTGGCGCTCGCTGGGAGGGAAGGTGGGAAAGACGGAAGGACGGAAGGTGGGTGAACGCGAATGGCCGGATCGGCTTCCCGCCCTCTTCGGCTTCCGTCTTTCCGCCCTTCCGTCTTTCCGCCCGACCTCCCGTCTCTCCCTCCTATATTCCAGCATGCCCCACTACCGCCTGCTCTCGCAGTCCGGCGACCAGAGCTTCGAGCTCCCCGATGGCCGGAACCTGATCGTGGGCCGGGGGCTGACGAGCGACATCGCCATCTACGATCCGACCATCTCGCGGCGGCACGCCGAGCTGACCGTCGAGGCCGATGGAGTCCTGGTGAAGGACCTCGGCAGCTCGAACGGTACCTGCATCAACGGGAGCCGGGTGGAAGCGGGGCGGCTCACGCCGGATGACTCGATCACCTTCGGTAAGGTGGTCTTCCGCCTGGTGGGTCCCGGGGGCGCGGCGCCGGTGCTGCAGCGGCCCGCGATCGCGCTCGAGGGGGGAGCGCCGGGCGGGCAGATCGTCCGCCAGCTCATGGTGAGCGGCGGGCTCCCACCGGGGATCACCAGCCGCGACGGGCCGGCGGCGGGGCAGCTCCGCGTCAGCGCCACCACCGGCGAGGCGCGCCAGGCGCTCAAGCTCCAGATGCTGCTCGAGGTGTCGCAGAAGCTCTCGTCCGAGCTCGACCTCGACCGGCTGCTGCGCGCCGTGGTGGACACCACCTTCGAGATCATGAGCGTGGACCGGGTCACGATCGTGCTGGCCAACGAGGAGACCGGCGAGCTGGTGCCGACGATCTCCCGGAGCCGGCTCGGCGACACGCACCCGGTGCAGGTACCCCGCTCCATCGCGGACAAGGTCATGCAGGAGCGGGTGGCCGTGGTCTCCCAGAATGCGCCGGCCGACACCCGATTCAAGGGCCAGTCGATCCTGATGCAGAGCGTCCGGAGCGCGATGTGCTCTCCCCTCATGGCGTCCTCCGACCAGGTGCTCGGGCTGCTCTACGTCGATAACCTGACCGCGACGAACACCTTCACCGACGAGGACCTGCAGTTCCTGGTGGCGTTCAGCGGCTTCGCGGCGATCGGCATCAAGAACTCGCGCTACGCCGAGCAGGTGCGGCGCGAGGCCACCGTCCGGGCCAACTTCGAGCGCTACTTCGCGCCCAACGTCGCCGCCGACATCGCCCAGCAGAACGCGGCCATCGGCCAGGGCGGGGAGCGCCGGCCCACCACCGTGCTCTTCAGCGACATCCGCGGCTTTACCGCGATCGCGGAGTCGATGGGCCCCGACGCGATCGCCCGGCTGCTGAGCGAATACTTCACCGAGATGGTCGAGGTGATCTTCGAGCACGGCGGCACGCTGGACAAGTTCATCGGCGACGCGATCATGGCGCTCTGGGGCGCGCCGATCGCCCACGCCGACGATCCCGACCGGGCGCTCCGCGCCGCGCTCGCCATGCAGCGGGCCATCGCGCGCCTCAACGAGCGGTGGCTGAGCCAGGGCCGGCCCGAGATCGGCGTCGGGATCGGCATCAACCACGGCGAGGTCTTCGCCGGCAACATCGGGAGCCACCGCCGGCTGGAGTACACCGTGATCGGCGACGCCGTCAACGTGGCGGCGCGCCTCTGCGCCGAAGCGGGACCCGGGGAGATTCTGGTGACGGAGTCGGTGCTGCGAATGGCGCGCGATCAGGTGTCCTGCGAGTACCTGCCGGAGCTGGCGCTCAAGGGCAAGGCGCAGATGGTCCAGGTCTACCGGGTGGGAGGCGTGCAGCCTCAGCCCACCTCCGTGACCGCCGCGGTGCGGCCGCGCCCGTCGAAGCGGTAGCCATGTCCCGCCCGCTCGAGCAGCTCGAGCACGAGGCGGATGGGCAGGCCCATCACGCTGAAGAAGTCGCCCTCGATCCGCTGCACCAGCGCCGCCCCGTAGCCCTGGATGCCGTACGCTCCCGCCTTGTCCATCGGCTCGCCAGTCGCCACGTATGCCTCGAGGAACTCGTCGGTGAGGCGGCGAAACGACACACTGGTCACGTCCGTGGCCTGGTGCACCGCCTCACCCGCCACCAGCGCCACCGACGTCACCACCTGATGGGTCCGGCCCTGCAGCTTGCGCAGCATGCGGAGCGCGTCCGCCGCGTCGGTGGGCTTCTCGAGGACTTCGTCCCGGACGACCACCGTCGTATCGGCGCCCAGCACGAGCTCGCCGGCAACGCTGAGCGCCTTCTCGCGCGCCAGGCGCTCGACGTAGTCCACGGGCGTCTCGGCCGGCCGGCGCACTTCGGGAATGTTCGGTGGCACCACCCGCACCGGAATGCCCAGCATCTCGAGCAACTGGCGGCGGCGAGGGGAGCCGGACGCGAGCGTCAGGAGCTCCGTGCTCACGCGCGCTCCAGGATGAGGGTCACGGGTCCGTCGTTGTGGATCTCGACCAGCATGTCGGCTCCGAACTCGCCGGTGGCCACCTCGAGCCCGCGGCTCCGGAGGGCGGCAACAAAGCGCTCGTAGAGGGGAATGGCCGTCTCGGGACGCGCCGCGCCGATGAACGACGGGCGGCGGCCCCTGGCCGTGTCGCCGTACAAGGTGAACTGGCTGATCACCAGCAGCGCGCCCTGCACCTCGGCCAAGCCGAGGTTCATCTTGCCATCCGCATCGGAGAAGAGACGCAGGCCGGCCACCTTTTCGGCCATCCAATCTACCCGGTCGCCGGCATCATCGTGGGCGAAGCCGACCAGCAGACAGAACCCGCGCCCAATGGTCCCGACAACGGCGCCTCCGATGCTGACCGAAGCGTGGGTGACTCGCTGGAGGACGACGCGCATACGGCTCCGCGGGCGATTCCTGATCCGGAAAGGCACGGGGAAAACCCGTTATTGTACACCAGTCGGGGGACGCCGTGTCCCTCGTGGTGAAGATAGACCTGATACCGGCCTGGGGGAGTGACCTTGCCTTTCACCGAACGCCTGACGTTTGCCCGACGTTACGCACGCGCCGCCGCCGTTGCCCGGCGGCGGGACCCCGCGCCGTGCATGGCGCCCGCGCCACACCGCCCCGATCCGACAGCGTGGCCCGACGACCGGCTGACGGTTTCCTGGCTGGGCCACGCCACCGTCCTTCTCAACCTCTACGGGACGTGGATCCTGACCGATCCGGTGCTCGAGCGTCGCGTCGGCCTCGGGCGCGGCTTCGCCAAGCTCGGCCCGCGCCGCCTGGTCGCCCCGGCACTCCGGAAGCGCGAGCTCCCGCATCTGGACGCCGTGCTGCTCTCGCACGCGCACATGGACCACACCGACCTCGGCACGCTGCGCGCGATTCCGCCGCGGGTGCGGGTCGTGGTCCAGTCGGGCAACCGCGATCTGGTCCGACGATTTCACGCGGTAGACGAGCTGGCGTGGGGCGAGACCACCCGGATCGGGGAGCTCGAGGTGGAGTCGGTCGAAACGCGCCACTGGGGCGCGCGGATGATCACCGACCGGCAGCGGGGATGGGGCGGCTATCTGCTTCAGAAAGGCGGAAGGCGCGTCCTTTTCGGGGGCGACACCGCCTACACGGACGCGTTCGAGTCATTGCGCGGCCGGGGGCCCATCGATCTCGCCATGCTCCCGATCGGTGCCTATGACCCGTGGATCACCAGCCATGCCTCACCCGAGGAAGCCTGGCGGATGTTCCGCGCCCTGGGGGCCGAGTACCTCCTGCCGATCCACCACTCCACTTTCCGGCTGAGCCGCGAGCCGGTGGATGAGCCGGTGCGGCGGCTGCTGGCCGCCGCGGGCCGCGAGCGCTGGCGGGTGATCATCACCGAGGTCGGTCAGACCTGGTCGCCGCCGGCGGAGCGCTCCGACGAGATCAGCCGGCCGCCGATCAGGTCCGACAGGCGCGCGTAGGTACGCCCGCGGAACTCCTGCAACACCTGCTCCGCCTCGTCCCGAGTCACCCCCAGCCGGCGGAGGAGAATCTCGCCGAGCTGCAGGCTTCCCTCCACGATCTCCGGCACCACCTCGGTGGCGCCAGACCCGACCAGTTGCCCGGCCTGCGCGACGTCGCGGGCGCGCACGAGCACCGGCAGGTCCGGGAGCATTTTCCGGATGACCTGGACGCTCCGGTCGGCCGACCCCGGCTGGTCGAGCGTGATCGCCGCCAGCCGCACCGCGCTCGCCCGGAAGCGGCGGAAGATCGGGACGACGATCACCGCCGCGGCGAGGACGATCAGGATGTCGAGCAGATTCCGGCTACTCCACCGTCACGGACTTGGCGAGGTTGCGGGGCTGGTCCACGTTGCAGCCGCGTGCCACGGCCACATAGTAGGACAGCAGTTGCAGCGGCACGCTGGTGAGGATCGGCGTCAGCATGTCGAGCGTCTCGGGAATCGTGAACGTGGCGTCCGCGAGCCGTTCGATCTCGGTGTCGCCGGCGTTGATGAGGGCGATCACCTTCCCGCCGCGCGCCTTCACCTCCTCGATGTTCGACACGATCTTCGAGTGCACCGCGTCCCGCGGAGCGATGAAGACCACCGGCATGTTCTCGTCGATGAGCGCGATCGGCCCGTGCTTCATCTCCGCGGCGGGATATCCTTCCGCATGGATGTAGGAAATTTCCTTGAGCTTGAGCGCGCCCTCCAGCGCCACGGGGAAGTTGACGCCGCGACCCAAGTAGAGCGCGTTCGAGGTGGTGCGGAGGAACCGCGCCGCCAGCGCCTCGATCTCGCTGGAGCGCTCGAGGATGTCGGCGATCTGCTCGGGCAGGCACCGGAGCGCCTCGATGAACTGCCGCCCCTGCAGGATGCTCAGGTTCCGGAGCCGCGCGATCCGGAGCGTCAGCAGCGCGAGCGCCGCCACCTGGCTGGTGAACGCCTTGGTGCTCGCGACGCCGACCTCCGGGCCCGCGTGCAGGTAGATGCCGCCGTCCACTTCGCGGGCAATGCTGGAGCCCACGACGTTGACCAGCCCCACCGTGCGCGCGCCTCGCCGCTTGGCCTCGCGAATGGCCGCGAGCGTGTCCGCGGTCTCGCCACTGCGAGATCCCGATCACCAGCGTCCGGGGGTCCACCACCGGATTCCGGTAGCGGAACTCGGACGCGTACTCCACCTCGACGGGAATCCGGGCCATCTCCTCCAGCATGTACTCGCCGATCAGGGCCGAGTGCCAGGAGGTGCCGCAGGCGGTGATGATGATGCGCCCGACCTGCTTGAGGTCGTCGTCGCTCAGGTTGAGGCCGCTGACGCGGGAGGTGCCCTCGTCATCCAGCAGGTGGCCGCGGAGCGTGTTGCAGAGGCTCTCCGGCTGCTCGCAGATCTCCTTGAGCATGAAGTGCGGATAGCCGTTCCGCTCGACCATCGACAGGTCCCAGTCGATCTGGTTTACCGGCTTGCTGATGCGTGCCGTCTGGAGGTTGCGGACCCGGTAGCCGTCACGGGTGAGCACCGCCATCTCGCCGTCGTCCAGGTACACCACCGACCGGGTGTACTCCAGCAGCGGTGAAGCGTCGGACGCGACGAACCACTCGTTCTCGCCCACGCCCACCAGCAGCGGGGATCCCTTCCGCGCGGCCACCAGGACGTTCGGCTCGTCCGCCGAGACGAAGGCCAGGCCATAGGCGCCGTCCACATCCCGGAGCGCCTCGGCCACCGCCTCCTCCAGGCTGCCCTGGTAGAACTCGCCCACGAGGTGCGCCAGCACCTCCGTGTCCGTCTCCGACGTGAAGCTGTGGCCGCGCGCCTCCAGCGCCTTCCGGATGGCGTTGGAGTTCTCGATGATCCCGTTGTGGATGACGGCGATCCGCCCGCTCTGATCGGTGTGGGGATGGGCGTTCGGGGTCGTGGGCGCGCCGTGGGTGGCCCACCGCGTGTGACCGATGCCGAGCGTGCCGGGCGGCATCTCCTCCAGCAGCGCCTGCTCGAGCATGCTGAGCTTACCGGCCGCCTTCATGATCCGGAGCCCGTGTCCATTCACCACGGCGATGCCCGACGAATCGTAGCCGCGATACTCCAGCCGGCGGAGTCCCTCGATCAGCAGACCGGCGGCCTGTCTCGGTCCGATGTAGCCCACAATGCCACACATCAGGGACATGCACCTCACTGCAGGAGTTTTCGGGCCTCGCCAATCAGGGATTCCGCGTCGGCGCGGGTCGGTGCCTCGGCGATGAGGCGGACGATGGGCTCCGTTCCGGACGGACGAACGTGCAGCCATCGATCGCTCCAGGAGAGCCGGAGCCCGTCGCGCTCGTCCGCTTCCGCATCGGTGAAGTGTGCGCGGAGACTGTGATACAGCGGCATCAACTCCGGACCGCGCGGCCCCTTGGCTTTGACGATGGTGTACCGGCGGGAGGACTTCACCAGCTCCGATACTGTTAATCCAGACGTGGCAAGGAGATGCAAGATCAAGGCCACCCCCAGAGGAGCATCCCGGCCGATGTGCAGCGCCGGGAGCATCACGCCCCCGTTCCCTTCGCCGCCGATGACGGCGCCTTCGTCCCGTATGGCCCGCGCCACATTGGCCTCGCCGACCGGCGCACGCACCAGGCGCGCCCCGGCCGCCCGGGCCGCGTCCTCCACCACCAGGCTGGTGGAGAGATTGATGACGACGGTCGGGATCTTCGCCTCACTGCTGCGCCCATCCAACACCGCGCGCACCGCGAACGCCAGCGTGTAGTCCTCGCCGATCGGCTCGCCGTGCTCATCCACCAGCGCCAGTCGGTCCACGTCGGGATCCACTGCGAAGCCGACATCGGCGCCGCTCCGCCGCACCAGCTCACCCAGCTCGCCCAGGTTCTCCGGCACCGGCTCGGGCGCGCGAGGAAAGCGACCGTCGGGCTCGAGGTTGATGCCGCTCATCCGGCAGCCGAGGCGCTCGAGCAGCGGCGGGATGGCGGAAGCGCCTGCGCCGCGCACGCAGTCGAGTGCCACGTGGAAGCCGCGGGCGCGGACGGCGGCCACGTCGATGAGCGGGAGGGCCAGCACCGCATCGAGATGGCGCCGCACGGCATCGCGGTCCTCCCGGAGAGTACCGATCCCCTCCCACCCCATCCGCGGCGGCCCCTCGTCGGCCAGCGCCCGCACACGCGCCCCGGCCTCGGCATCGAGAAAGATGCCGTCGGCCCCCACGAACTTGAGCGCGTTCCACTCGATGGGGTTGTGGCTGGCGGTGAGGATGAGCCCCGCGCCGGCGTGGTGGTGCTCCACCGCGAGCTGCACGGTGGGCGTGGGCACGACGCCCACATCGATCACGTCCACGCCCACCGACATGAGCCCCGCGGCCGCCGCATGGCTGAACATCGGCCCGCTGGTCCGCGCGTCGCGGCCCAGGACGACTGCCGGACGGTCACCGCCCTCGCCTGCCGCGGCGGCCATCTGGCCTGCCGCCGAGGTTCGCACCCAGGCGCCGAGCGCCGCGGCGTGGCGGGCCACCAGCTCCGGCGTGAGATCGGTGCCGACGTGCCCCCGCATCCCGGAGACGCTGATCATGAGGGTATCGGACATGCTTCGCCGTTCCGCTCAGGTGGAGATGGGCAGAGCGGAGACGTCCGCGAACGCCCGCAGGAAGGCCTCGACCACCTCGGGATCGAAGTGCGTCCCGGCGCACCGCCGGAGCTCCTCGAGCGAGTCCACCGGGCTCTTCGGGGGCCGGTACGCGCGATTCGTCGTCATCGCGTCGAACGCGTCCACCACCGCCACGATTCTGGCCTCCGCCGGGATCCGGTCGCCCGACAGCGCGTCGGGAAAGCCACGACCGTCGAGGCGCTCGTGGTGAGAGCGGACGATGCGCAGCACCATCGGCGACTCGCCCAGGAACGGCGCCAGGATCCGTTCGCCGAGCGCCGCGTGCCCCTTCACATGCTCGAATTCCTCGGGGCTCAGCAACCCGGGTTTGTTCAGGATGTCCTCGCGGGTGCCGATCTTGCCGATGTCGTGCAGCTCGCCACCGAGCCGGATCTGCTCGAGCCGCTCCCCGGTATAGCCGAGCTGGACCGCGGTCTTGACCGCGTAGCGGCTCACCCGCGCGGAGTGCCCGCTGGTGTAGGCGTCCTTGGCCTCGAGCGCATGCACCAGCGTCTGCACGCCGTTGACCAGCGCCTGACGGTTCCGGCGATCGAGCTCGCGGACACGGCTCTCCAGGTGCTTCTGATAGAACCGGTTCTGAAGCACCAGCTCGCGCTTTTCCAGCGCCTTGTCCACCCGGGCCCGGACTTCCTCGACGATCACCGGCTTGGCGATATAGTCCAGCGCGCCGATCTTGAGGCACTCGACCGCGGTGGTCACGTCCGCCACGCCCGTGAGCATCACGACGGCCATGTCCGGGTAGCGCCCGAGCGCCTCGCGGAGAAAGGTGAGCCCGTCCATCTCGGGCATGTAGACGTCGGAGATGCAGAGCGCGACCTCGCCGTCGCGATCGAGGATGGCGAGCGCCTCCACACCGGATGAGGCCTCGAGGCTGGCCAGTCCGTGGGTCTCGATGATGCGGACCACCGCACGCCGCATCTGCGCGTCGTCGTCGACCACGAGGCAGCGGGCTCGGACGGGATCGGAAGACGGCGCATGCACGCCGCAAGGTAACCGCCTCACGCCCCCCTCTTCAATGGAGCGCGCCGCGCCATTACGCTTCTCCCACCCTCACCCGCGCCGGCCGCAATGACCCGCATTCTGCCCCACGATCACGACCATCGCTTCGCTACCCGCTCGGTCCATGCCGGCCAGGTCCCGGAACCGCTCTCCGGCGCGGTGATGACGCCGATCTACCAGACCTCGACCTACGTCCAGGCGGGCCTCGGGCGGCACAAGGGCTACGAGTATGCCCGTACGCAGAACCCCACGCGCGAGGCGCTCGAGCGGAACGTGGCCAGCCTGGAGGGTGGAACGCACGGCTTCGCGTTCGGCTCCGGGCTCGCCGCCCTGGACGCCGTGCTCAAGCTGCTCCGGAGCGGGGATCACGTCGTGTGCGGAGAAAACGTGTACGGCGGCACCCACCGCCTGATGCAGCAGATCTACGCCGGGTTCGGGCTCCAGTTCACGTTCGTAGATATGCGGGACGTGGCCAACGTGGAACGGGCCATCACCACGGCCACGCGAATGGTCTACTGCGAGACGCCGACCAACCCGATGATGAACCTGGCCGACCTCGCCGCCCTGGGCGACCTGACCCAGGCCCGCGGGCTGCTCTTCGTCGTGGACAACACCTTCGCGACGCCTTTCTTCCAGCGACCGCTCGAGTCCGCCGCCGACATCATCCTGCATTCGACCACGAAATACCTGAATGGTCACAGCGACATGGTGGGCGGCGTGCTCGTGACCGACCGGGATGACCTCGCCGAGCGGCTCGGCTTCATCCAGAACGCGGCCGGCGGGGTACCCGGCCCCATGGACTGCTGGCTGGCCCTCCGCGGCCTCAAGACGCTGCCGCTCCGGATGCGCCAGCACGACACGAACGGCCGCCGCATCGCCGAATGGCTCGCGGCCCGGCCCGAGGTGACCAAGCTCTACTATCCGGGGCTCCCGTCGCACCCGCAGCACGAGCTCGCGTGCCGGCAGATGAGCGGCTTCGGCGGGATGATCTCGCTGGACCTGGGCGACGCGGCGCGTGCCCGGCGCTTCGTGGAGTCGACGCGCATCTTCGCCCTCGCCGAGTCGCTGGGCGGGGTCGAGAGCCTGATCGGGCATCCCGCCAGCATGACCCACGCCTCGGTGCCGCCCGCCATGCGGCAGGAGATGGGACTGACCGACAGCCTGGTGCGGCTGAGCTGTGGGGTGGAGGATACCGACGACCTGATCGGCGATCTCGACAGGGCTTTCGTGGCGAGCGGCAGGTAGGCCCCAAATGGAAATGAGGGGCGGGCGCCTGGTTTTCACCACAGAGGCACAGAGGACACAGAGAACAACAAGACATTTTTGTTTACTCTGTGTACCTCCGTGCCCTCTGTGCCTCTGTGGTGAAAACCAGGCCGGCCCGCATTCGACATCGCCCAGGCCGGAGCGTGTGCCACACTGAAACCTGAGGCCTCCCACGCCGTAGAGTGCCGCGTCCCCAACCCGAGCCCACAATGAGCACTTCCCTGCCCGCCCAGCGTCCACGCCAGAGCTTCTCCCAGATCTCCGCCGTCTCGTGGGAGCACCCGGCCGACCGGGCAGCCCTGCAGGCACTCCGTGCCATTCCGGGCGTGGACGAAGTGATCCGGAGGACGCTGGCGCTGCTCGGCGGCGAACGCGGTGTCCGGCTGCTGTTCCAGGGCAACGCCATCCGCATCGGCCCCGCGCAGTTTCCCAAGCTCTGGCACCTGCACGCCGAGGTGACGACGACCTTCGACTGGCCCGCCGTGCCCGAGCTGTACGTCTCCCAGACCCCGTTCTTCAACGCGGGCGCGTACGGCATCGACCAGCCGTTCATCGTGCTGCACTCCGCCGCCATCGAGCTGCTCGATGACGACGAGCTCCGGGTGCTGCTGGCCCACGAGCTCGGCCACGTGATCAGCGGTCACGCGCTCTACCGCACCATCGCCGCGGTGCTCGCGCTGATCAGCCTGGGCGCGCTGCCGATGCTGGCCGGCCTGGCGGTGCTCCCGGTCCGGCTCGCCTTCCTCGAGTGGTCGCGCAAGTCCGAGCTCTCGGCGGACCGGGCCGGGCTGCTCGGGGGCCAGGACGTCGTGGCGGCGCAGCGGGTGGACATGAAGATGGCCGGCGGCGGCCGCGGGAGCGGCTTCGCCGGACAGCTCAACGTCGACGCGTTCATGCAGCAGGCGCACGAGTACGCGGCGAGCGGAGAAGGGCTCGACATCGTCTACAAGATCCTCAGCACGCTCGCACTCACCCATCCGATGCATACCGTGCGTGCCGCGGAGCTTCAGCGCTGGGTCACCAGCGGCGAATACGACCGGATCCTGCGCGGCGAGTACGCCCGCCGCGGCCCGGAGACCGACGAGCGCCCGCTGAGGGACGACCTCGGCGCCGCCGGCAGCTATTACGCCGGCGAGGCGCGCGAGTTCGCCGGGCACGTGGCCGATGCGGCCCGGCGCGCCGCGGAGCGCGCGCGCGAAGCGTTCCGGAACGCACAGAAGTCGTGAGACTCCTCGTCGTCGGGGGCGGCGGGCGCGAGCACGCGCTCTGCTGGGCGTTCCGGCGCGAGGACCCCGACGTCGATCTCTGGTGCGCGCCGGGCAATCCCGGCACGGCCGAGCTCGCCACCAACCTGCCGATCGCGGCCGACGACCTCGATCGCCTGGCCGATGCCGCGGATATGCAGGGGATCGATCTGACGGTGATCGGCCCCGAGGTGCCGCTCGCGCGCGGCCTCGCCGACCGGCTTCGGGCGGAGGGCCGCGCCGTGTTCGGGCCGAGCGCGGCGGCGGCGCAGCTCGAGGCCTCCAAGGCGTTCTCCAAGGAGATCATGGCGGCGGCCGGGATCCCGACGGCCGCGAGCCGGACGTTCCGGGAGTTGCAACCCGCGCTCGAGTACGTGGACCGTCACCCGGAGCCCCTGGTCGTGAAGGCGTCGGGCCTGGCCGCGGGCAAGGGCGCAATCGTCTGCGCCACCCGCGCGGAGGCGGTGGCCGCCGTGCGCGCGATGCTGGGCGACGGCAGCTTCGGCGAGGCCGGGGCGACCGTGGTCATCGAAGCGTTCCTCGAGGGCGAGGAGATTTCCGTCCTGGCGGTCACGGACGGTCGCGACGTCGAGATCCTGCCGGTTTCCCAGGACCACAAGCGCCTACTGGAGGGCGACGCGGGCCCGAACACCGGCGGGATGGGGGCCTACAGTCCAGTCGCCGTCGCCACGCCGGCACTGCTGGAGCGGGCACGCCGCGAGGTGCTCTTGCCGGCGCTCGAGGAGATGCGTCGCAGGGAGACGCCCTTCACGGGAGTGCTGTACGCGGGGCTTATGGTGGACCAGGCCGGTACACCATGGGTGGTCGAGTTCAACTGCCGCCTGGGCGATCCGGAGACGCAGGTGGTCCTCCCGCTGGTCTCCGCCGGGCTGATGGACTCGTTCTGGCGGGTGGCTCGCGGCGAGCGCGTGGCACCGATCGCCCGGCACCAGTCCCGGGCGTCCGTCACGACGGTCCTGGCCTCGCGAGGCTACCCCGACCGGCCTGAGAAGGGTGCCGCCATCAGCATCCCGCGCCAGCTTCCGGCCGGGGTGATGGTGTTCCACGCCGGCACCGCGCGCGGCAGCGATGGCGTGCTGCGGGTTGCCGGCGGGCGCGTGCTCAACGTGACCGCCGTCGCCCCCACGTTCGTGGAGGCGCAGCGGCTGAGTCGGGAGACGGCGGAGGCTGTCCAATTCGAGGGAAAAGTCTTCCGCCGCGACATCGGCTGGCGCGAGGCGGCGCGGCTCACGGGGTCGCCGTGATCGTCCGACCTCGCCGGCCGCTATTCGACTACGATCCGGCCGGTCATCTTGGGATGCAGCGAGCAGAAGTAGGGATAGCTCCCGGGCTGCTCGAGTGTCAGCGTGTACTGATCGTTCGTGTCCAGCGCGGAGGATGGACGGAAGCGCTTGTCGGCGCTGACGATCAGGTGCGGCACGTCATCGCCGTTGATCCACATGACCTTTCCGCCCCGCGGCACGTGCAGCTCGGGTGGCAGGAAGCTGAAGTTGTCGATCCGGATTACCCGCGCGTCGCCCACCACCGCCGGCCCGGCCGTGGACGAGTCCCGTCGCGTGGCCGCCGGGGCGGTGGCCATCCCTGCCGGCGCGGTCGCCAGCGCATGGTCGAGGATCGCCAGGGAATGCTGCCCCTGATGGTACGTCACGGTCGCGAGGCCGAGCAGGCTGCGCAATCGTGCCGGCTCCACCTTGAGCGGGCCAGGTGAGGGCGCGGTGCCCGGCGCAGGCTGCGGGAAGGCCGTGGACAGGGCGGTGTGGAACGCCACGTTCCCCTCGACCTTCTGCATGACCTGGTGGATGTGACCGTTGAGCACCGTGACCGAGCCGAAGCGCTTGAGCAGCGCCAGTGCCTGCTCGCTGTCGTCGGTGCCCCACCCCCAGTCGGGATAGACGGTCCAGAGCGGCACGTGGGCAAACACGACGATCGGCGTGCTGGCCGAATGCCCCGCCAGGTCCCGTTTCAACCAAGCGAGCTGCTCGGCGCCCAGGCTGCCCAGGCCGCCCGGCTTGAGGTTGAGGACGTTCACCAGACCGACGAAGTGGACGCCGCTGTGGTCGAAGCTGTACCAGCCGTCGCCGCGCGTCTTCCGCCCGTACCGCGCGAGATACTGTTTGCCGTTGTCCCCGAGCACGTCGTGCTCGCCCGGCACGTAGAACACCCGCTCGGTGCGAATCCCCTTGATCACCTGGTCGGCCGTGTCGAACTCCGTCGGCTTGGAGAGCTGGGAGATGTCGCCGGTGTGCAGCACGAAGGCGGGGCGGCTCCGCTGCCCGTTCAGGCGGTCCACCGCGGCCTGCAGCGTGGCGGTGACGTCCGGGTTGGCCTCCTTGGAAAATCCGATGTGGCTGTCGCTGATCTGGGCGAAGTACAGGTCGCCCTCGAGCGCCGCCGCGTCACCGGGCGTGCGGGTGAGCGGCATCGAGCGAAGCACTCCGCTCTGCATCACCCAGAGCGCGCCGGTGCCCGCCCAGGCCATGCACTTGAGAAACCCCCGACGGTCGATGCCGTCCTCGCCATGGTCGTGAACGATCGTATCGGTCATGATTTCCGGTACCATCCCTTTCCGCGTTCAGGGTCAGACAGAGCGGCCTCGCCCCCTAGAGCGGATCGGGCCCTTCCATATTCCCGGCGCGCGGCCGCCGGCCGCCGCTCCGCCCGCTTCAGAGCAGAATGAGATCGATGTCGCGGAAGGCGCCAAGCCATCGGGTGATCGCGGTGAAGCCGACGCCGGGCGCCTGCATCGTCGCCGGAGTGTCGCGCTGCGCGCCTGCCGCGCTCCCCGACGGTCCCGCCCCGGTGCGGCGGAATCGTCGGCGGGAGACTTCGGAATTCAGCCAGACCAGGTGAAGCCGCGGCCGGCCCCGGCTTCCCCCGGCCACCGCGCCTCGCCGGAGATAGGCAAGGACGTCGCAGGCTTCGTCGATGCTGGGGATGCCGAGCACGGCCAGGCGCAGGACGTGTAGAAATCCGTCGGCGTCCGCGAATCGTGCGCCGTCGACGAAGCAGATCGGGGCCATGCTCTCCTCCAGGTGGATGCCGGTCAACCGCCAGGGTCTCACCCTCTGATCGTGGATCGCGGCGCGGTATTCCCGGTGAGGGCGGCGGCGGCGGACGGCACGGGAATATCGAGCCGGTGCCGCCACTCCAGTCTGGTATGGGGCTCGAAGACAGCCAGGATCGCGCCGCGGCCGGGTGCGTTGCCCCGCCGGTGCACGCGAAGGCATCATTGATCGGAGCGAAAACGTTCGGCGCCTCCTCGACGGGGAGTGGCGCCGGTCCGAAGCCATCGGGGCCGCGATTGGGGACTGACACGGTCGGGTCGTTCGAGCAGCAGATGCTGCCCCACCTGGGAGCGGCGTTCACGCTGGCGCGCTACCTGTTGCGGGAGGCGGCCGACGCGGAGGATGCCGTCCAGGACGCGTATCTCCAGGCGCTCCGCCATTTCCGCGGGTTTCGGGGAGACAACGCCCGCGCCTGGCTGCTGACCATCGTGCGCCGGGTCTGCTATGCCTGGGCCGATCGGGGGCGCCGCCACGGCTGGCCCACGGATCCCGAGCTGCTGGACGATGTGTCCGCCGGCGGCGACGATCCCGAGGCCCAGCTCATCCGCGGCGAGCTGCAGGAGCAGCTCGCCATGGCCGTGGAAGCGCTCCCGTTTCCATTTCGCGAGGTGATCGTCCTGCGGGAGATTCAGGAGCTGTCCTATCAGGAGATCGCGATCATCACGGGGGTGCCCGTCGGCACCGTGATGTCGCGCCTCTCCCGCGCCAGGCGGCGGCTGCAGCGCGCGCTCGAAGCCCAGGGCATGGGAGGGTGACATGATCTGCGAGCACGCGACGCGAGCCGAGCTGAGCGCCTACGCGGACGGCGAGCTGTCCACCGGTGAGCGGGAGTGGTGGGACGAGCACATCCAACAGTGCCCGGCCTGCCGGGACGAGCTCGCCCGCCTCAAGACGCTGGGGGCCATGCTCCGGAGCAATCTGCCGCCTCGGGAGCCGTCATCCGCCTTCCGGAAGGACCTCCGGCGGCTGATCCGCGCCGAGGTACCGGCCCGCAAGCCCGTCTTCACCGCATCGCGCGGCTGGGCCATGGGCCTGGCCGCGACGCTCCTGTTCGCTCTGGGGATCGGCCTCGGCCGGTTCGCCGGCGGGACCGGCGAGGGCGACCCGATCATCGCCCAGGTGGTCGCGGGGCACGTGCGGTCGCTTGAGGTGGACCATCTGGTGGACGTCGCCTCCTCCGAGCATCACGTGGTGAAGCCATGGTTCACCGGCAAGCTCGATTTCTCGCCGCCCGTGCCCGACCTGGCCGTGGACAGCTTTCCACTGATCGGCGGGCGGGTCGATTACCTCGGAGGCCGTGCGGTGGCAGCGCTGGTGTACGGTCGCGGGCCCCACCGCATCAATCTCCTGGTGTGGCCCGGCTCCCGGCCCTCCGGCTGCGATCTCGATCCGACCGTCCTGCGGCAGGGCTTCAATCTGGTCCACGGTCGGGCGGCGGGCATGGAGTTCTGGGCCATCTCGGACCTGAACCGCGGAGAGCTGGAGCAGTTCGCGGCCTTGTGGCAGCGCGAGGCGGCCCCGGGCGAGCCTGGGTGCGGCGCGCTGGGCGCACCGGGCTGAGGGCGGGCCCGGGCGACGGGCCACGGATTACATTTCGGCGCGATGCCCGAGCTCCCCGAAGTCGAAACGATCGTCCGCGACATCCGTCCCGCCCTCGTCGGCCGCCGCATCGGCCGAGTCTCCCTGAGCCACGACGACATCCTGCGCGGTGTAAGCCGTCGCCGGCTGCTCCGCGGCCTGCGTGGTGCCACCATCCGGTCGGTGTTCCGGCGCGCCAAGCATGCGGTCCTCGATCTGGGCGAGCTTCGCCTCGTGGTGCAGCCGGGAATGACGGGCTCATTGATCGTGTACGACCGCCCGCTCACGCCCGACGAGACGCGCTACGCCGTGCTCCGCGCAGTGCTCGACGACGACCGCGAGCTCGTGTATCGCGATGTCCGCCGGATCGGCAAGCTCCTGCTCCTCGGCGAGAAGGAATGGCAGCGCTACACCGGGGCGATCGGACCCGAACCGCTCGATCCCGACTTCACGCCGGAACGGCTGGGCCTGGCGCTCGAGAGCTCGCGCCAGGCGGTCAAGAAGGTCATCATGAGCCAGCGGCACCTGGCCGGCATCGGCAACATCTACGCGAACGAGGCATTGTTCGCGGCAGGGATCGACCCGTCGAAACCCGCGCGCCGGCTCACGCCGGACGACCACCGCCGGCTTCACCGGGAGCTCCGCCGCATCCTGGAAGCGGCAATCGCCTCGAACGGGACCACGGTGCGCGACTACCGGACAGGCACCGGCGGGAGCGGGAGCTTCCAGCTCGAGCTGCTGGCCTACGGCCGCGAGGGCGAGCCGTGCCGCCGCTGCGGGACGCGGCTCACGGGAACGCACGAGATCGACGCCCGAATTTCCGTCTTCTGCCATCGCTGCCAGTCGTGACCCGCACCCGCCGGGCGCAGCGCGCCGTCCCACTCCCCGCGACCGACTTGGAGCAGCTTCGACAGCGCGTACGGGCGCTGGCGGAGAACCGGCCGGCCGTCTACCGGATGACCGACGCGATGGGGCGCATCATCTACGTGGGGAAAGCCAAGCGGCTGCGCACGCGGCTCCTGACCTACTTCCGGGCGGAGTACCCGGACGACAAGGCAGCGCGGATCCTGTACGCAGCCAGCAACATCCAGTGGGATTACGTGCCGAGCGAGTTCGCGGCGTATCTGGGCGAGCTGCGCCTGATCCGGAAGCACCGGCCGCACTTCAACCACCGCGGCAACGTGACCCGCCGCTCGGTGCTCATCAAGATTTCCAGTGACGCCGCGCCGAGGCTCTACGCCGGCGCCACCGTCGCGCGCGAGGACGCGCGGTGCTACGGCCCCTTCCGCTCGATGTCGCGCACCCTCGAGGCCGTGCGCACGCTCAACGACCTGCTCGGCCTCCGCGACTGCAGCATGACGATGCCGCCGGTATTCGCCGGCCAGGGCGAGCTGTTCGGCGAGCCGCGACAGGCGGGCTGCATGCGGCATGAGTTCGGATACTGCAGTGGACCGTGCGCGGGATTCGTCGAGCAATGGGATTACCGCCGGCGCGTCGAGACGGCGGTGGCGTTCCTCGAGGGCCGGACGATCCAGCCGATGGACCGAGTCATCCGGGAGATGCAGGAGGCCGCCGCGCAGGCGCGCTTCGAGGTGGCGACGCGCTGGCGCGAGCGGTTCGAGCAGCTCGAGTGGCTCCTGGCCGCCACCAGCCGGGCCCGCTCGGCGCGGGACCTTCTCACCTTCGTCTATCGCGATCCCGGCGAGTACGGTGACGACCGCGTGTACCTCATCCGCCAGGGTACGGCGCGCGCGTCGTTTGCCTACCCGTCCACACCGATCGAGCACGAGGCCTTCCGCGCCGTCGTCGCGAACGAGCTCGCGCGGCCGCAGCCATCGGCGGGACCGCTGCCGCTGGAGTCGATCGACGAGATTCTGCTCATCATGTCCTGGTTCCGGAGCCATCCCGAGGCGCTGCGGCGGACGACGCCGCTCGAAAGCTGGCTGGCCGGAGCGTTACCAGCGGAGCGATAGCTCCACGGCGAGCCTGCACCCAGCGCTCCCGGTGCGAGGACGCGCCGAGGATGCTTCCGACGATCGCTCCGAGCCCGCCGAACACCACGCCCCCGCCACGGCGCTGCACGAGGTAGAGCAGACCCAGCTGGCCCGCGTTGTCACCACGAGTGGACACACCAGCGCCGGCGCGGGCTCACTAGCTCGCAAGTGACTACGTGACAGTGGCTTGACCAGGTGCAGAGTCTGGCATCGGGTATGCCTATCCTGGGCGGGCTGGCGCTCTGACGCCGCACTCGTCCACCGCAAAGCGGGAGATCCATCATGCTCAGGCAAACGCTTCTGGCCGGCGCGATCGCCGGTCTGACTCTGACGGCGCCGCTGGCGGCCCAGCGCGCTTCCAGCCCCTCGTTCGGCATCACCCCTTACGCGGGCTACATGAAGTTCGGCAACCTTGTGGCCGGCCCGCTCGGCACCCACCTCGCGAACGCGGGGTCCGTGGTGTACGGCGCCGAGGCCTCGCTCGGACTCACCCGCGGCCTCGCGCTCGTGGGGAACGTGGCGTACTCGCAGCCGGGGCTCGAGGTGAGTGCGCCGCTGATCGGCGGCGTCTCGGTGGGACAGAGCTCCGTGCTGCTCTACGACGCGGCGCTCCGGCTCCGGATGCCGCTGGCGGGCGCGCTCCCGATCTCCCCGTTCGTGCAGGCCGGCGCGGGCGCCATCCGCCAGTCGTTCGGCATCGGGCCGGTGGGGACCCATGCCACCAATGTCGCGTATAACGTGGGAGCCGGGGCGGATGTCGCGATCGGGCCGCGGCTGGGTCTGCAGTTGATGGCCAAGGATTACATCGGAAAGTTCGATGCCAGGGAAGCCACGGCGATCAACGTGGACACCCGCACCACCCATAACTGGGCGCTGAGCGCGGGGCTCCGGCTGGGGTTCTGACTCGAGCCAGTCCCGCGTTCCCTCACTCCAGAGGAACCCAGAGCGCCGGCGTCCGCTCCAGCAGCGTGGCGCCGGCGCCCGTTTCTACCGCCGGCCAGGGATACCACCCGTTCGGATCGTCGTCATGAACGCGGAAGCCAACGCGGGGACGGCGACCGCCCTGGCCCTCGAGCCACGCGGGGTCGAGCCGGAGCACGATGGTCCAGCTACCGACACTCCGGGCACTACTGACCTGCCAACCGCCGCCCGAGTGGTCCGGGCCCAGCCGCCAGTCGGGGTCATCGTGCGGCGGTTCCCACCGGCCCGCCCGGCCGCGGTAGACCACGCTGCTATCGAGCACCCGCTGGAACGACCACTGAAAGTCGTCGTGCTGCGGCGCATCGCCGCCGTCACCGCCCGTGTCGAAACAGATTGCCAGCGCGTCGGTCCAGGATGGCGTGGCATCGGGAACGGACGCCGCGATGAAAACGCTGTCGCCGGCCCGGAGGAGCCAGATGGACGCCCTGCCCTGCCGCGTCGGGATCCGGATCTGCGGCTCTCCCCAGGCGGAGCTGTCGACCTGCCCGGCCGCCGCCGGCGGCCGGGCGAGGCGGCGCAGTCGCAGCGTATCGGTCGGGCCCGGATGGAACAGGACCGCAGCGAGCAACAACCCGAGCAGCGAACTACTCCGGATCGAACGGCGTGAGCGGCACCAGCCGGCCACGGGGCGGAATGCCGGGCTCCAGCTCCAGAATCCCCACCGAGGGCGGAAGATTGAACCGGCGCGGACCCGCGCCGCCCGGGTTCATGACCGTGACCACCACGTCCACCAGCGTGAGCAGCGGCCGGTGGGTGTGGCCATATACGATGATCTCCGCCCGGGGGAACGCCGCCTGCACCCGCTCCGGCGTGGGGGAGCCGAACTGGTCGCCGTGGGTGACCACGATCGTGAACCCGTCCAGCTCGATGGTGGCGACCTGCGGCAGCCGATCGCGGATGTCTCCGCCATCGGTGTTGCCGTAGACGGCGGTGACGGGGGCGATGGTCCCGAGCTCGTCCAGGATGGCCGGCCGCCCGACGTCGCCGCCGTGGAGGATGTGGTCCACCTCGGCGAACACGTCGAAGACCTCCGGGCGGAGCAGCCCGTGCGTGTCGGAAATCACGCCGAGCCGCACGGCTCAGTCGATCCGCGCGGCAGCGGTGGCCCGCTGGACCATCGCGGCAAAGGCATCGAGCAGCTCGCTTGGCTGGAAGGCGCAATGCCCGTAGCGGTCAACCGTGCGCTGCTCGAGCAGCGCACCGGCGCCGGCCGCCGCGACCTTCTCGCCGTATCGTAGCGACTGGCTCGCGGGGACGACCGGGTCGCCGGTCGTGTGCAGGGTCACGACTGGTGCGGCGAGATTCCCGGAGGTCTCGAACACGGCGAGCCCCGCCCGGGCTTCGGCATCGGCGGCGACTCGCGCGACGCCGGCGTTGATGGCATCGTCGTTCGCCGACCCATGGTATATCCGGCCGACGTTGTCGAAGGGCTGCCCGCCGAGGCGCTGCGTCGCGTCGGGCAGCGCAAAGACGTCATACCAGAGGGCGGCGAGCACGGTGGCGGCGGTCGACGGAAGATCGGCAGCCGTGTGCGGCGCGCCGGCCACGGTGAGCAGCGCGAGCGCGGAGGCCGGATCGGCCTCGAGCGCCGCCGTAACCGCGGGCGCGTACCTGGCGTCCCACTCGGCCCGCACCGAGTCGGGTACGTCCAGAGGGTTTCCTGGAATGACGCCCGGGAAGTAGTAGTCGAAGAGCACGCGGAAATCGCCGAAATAGTCCACCTGCGCCGTGAAGTCCCCGACGGGACCGCACGCGGCGAGCGCGCCGTTCACCAGCGCGGGCCGCCGCTCCGCCGCGAGCGCCGCAACCAGGCCGCCTTCCGAGACTCCCACCACGAATGTGCGCGACGGATCGGGCTGGAAGCGCCGCCGCACTTCCTCCACCAGCTCGGCGACGTCGTCCACCGCGCGGTCGGCGATCAGACCGTTGGCGCGGTAGCTCGTCGTCGCATAGGCGTAGCCGAGCCCGTTGACGACCGCGGGGATCGACTGCCCGCCGACCTGATCGTCCGGGAGCGCGAGCGGCTCTCCCGCGGATACGTAGCCATGAGCATAGATGACGAGATCGCCGTTCCAGCTCTGGGGGAAGCACACGCGGTAGAGCGCGGCGCTCGGGAGCGTGGCGTCCCGGCAGCCCGGCGACGCCGGCTCCTCCGCCGCCGGCGCCTGGGCGTCGTCGCCGCCGCAGGCGACCGCCCCCAGGAACGCGAGCGAGAGGAGCGAGTTCACACCGCACGGCTTCACCGGGTTGCCCCCTCGTCGCCGCTCCAGCGGCGCGCGATCTCGATGTCCAGCTCCAGTTGATCGATGACCCGCTGGACGATGAAGTCCACCAGCTCGGTCACCGACGTCGGCCGGTGATAGAAGCCCGGCGCGGCGGGGATGACAAGCGCGCCCGCCTCGGCGACCGCGACCAGGTTCCGCAGGTGCACCAGCGAGAGCGGGGTCTCGCGCGGCACCAGGATCAGCTTCCGCCGCTCCTTGAGCGTCACATCCGCCGCGCGCTCGATGAGCGAGCGGCTCGCCCCGCCCGCGATGGCCGCCACCGTGCCCATCGAGCACGGGCAGACCACCATGGCGTGCGTCCGCTGGGATCCGGACGCGGGGAGCGCGCCGCGGTCGGCGTCGGGAAAGGTGACCACCGAGCTCCAGTCGCCTCCGGTGGCGGCCTGGAGCGCCTCGAGGGTATCGATCCCGCACTCGTCGCGCAGGAGCCGCATGCCGTGGCTCGAGACCATAAGCCACACCGGCACGCGGCGCCGAGCCAGGACGTCGAGCAGCCGCACCCCGTACGGTGCGCCGGAGGCGCCGGTGAGCGCGAGCACCACGGGGTGGCGAGTCATGCGGCGCTCACAGCAGCCGGTCGAGCAGCGCGAAGGCGAACACCGTCACCGACATCACGCCGTTCATGGTGAAGAAGGCCGCGTCGAGTCGCGAGAGATCGCCGGGCCGGACGAGCCGGTGCTCGTAGACGAGGATGGCCGCCGCGACGGCCAGGCCGGCGAAATACCACCCGCCGAAGCCCGCGCCCCAACCGAACAGCGCGAGCGCCGGAATCGTGACTCCGTGTAGCACCTTGGCGAGCGCGATGGCGCGCCGCTCACCCAGACGGACGACGGCGCTCCGGAGGCCGTGATGCCGGTCGAAGCCCGCGTCGGGCAGGGCATAGAAGATGTCGAACCCGGCCACCCAGGTGGCCACGGCGAGCGCCACGGCGAGCAGCAGCCAGCCGGGCTCGCTCCAGCGGCCGGTGATCGCGAGATACCCGCCCACGGGTGCGATCGCGAGGCTCAACCCGAGCCAGAGATGGGGCCACCAGGTAAAGCGCTTGGCAAGGCTGTAGGTCAGGACCCACGCGAGCGCCAGCGGGCTCAGGCGCAGACAGAGCGGATTGAGCAGCCCCGCCGCGACGACGAAGAGCGCCGCCGCCACCAGGATGGATACCCACGCCTGCGCCGGCGTCAACGCGCCGCGCGGAAGTTCGCGATTCCGGGTCCGCGGGTTCTCCCGGTCGTACCGGAGATCGGCGACCCGGTTGAACCCCATGGCCGTCCACCGGGCCGCGGAGAACGCGAGGACCACGAGCACCACCTCGCGGGGCGTGACCGGTGCCACCCGTGACGCGGCCAGCACGCCGAGCAGCGCGAAGGGCAGCGCGAAGAGCGTATGCGGCAGCTTGACGAGGTTGACGTAGCGGACGAGGAGCGACTCGCCGCCGAACGTCTGACCTTCACGAACGGTGAGCACCGCTCGCCTCCGCCAGCGTGATCCCCAGCTCCGGCCACATCTCGTCCACCCGCCGCCTGGTCTCCGGATCCATCGTGATCACGTCGGGCCACTCGCGGGTGAATCCTTCCTCTTTCCACTTCCTGGTGCCGTCGATGCCCATCTTGCTCCCATAGGTGAAGCCGCGGCTCGCGTGGTCGAGCACGTCCACCGGTCCCATCGTGAATCGCACGTCGCGCTCGGGGTCGATGTTGTTGAGCGCGGCCCACCACGCCTCGTCGGGGTCGCGGACGTTCACCTGCTTGTCCACGATGACGAGCACCTTGGCGAGCGACATGAGTCCCTGCCCCCAGAGCGCGTTCATCACCTTGTACGCCTGGCCGGGATACTGCTTGTCGATCGACACGAACACCAGATTGTGGAAGATCCCCGCGGCGGGCATGTGATAGTCCACGATCTCCGGCACGGTGAGCTTGAGCAGCGGGAGAAAGATCCGCTCGGTGGCGTGGCCGAGATAGTAGTCCTCCATCGGCGGGCGGCCCACCAGCGTGGCGGGGTAGATCGGGTCGCGCCGCGCCGTCAGCGCGGTGAGGTGCACCTTCGGATAGTAGTCCGCCAGGGAGTAGAAGCCGGTGTGGTCTCCAAACGGGCCCTCGAGCACGAGCGGCTCGGCGGGATCGATGTATCCCTCGAGGACGAGCTCGGCCTGCGCGGGCACCTCGAGCGCGCAGGTGACCGCGCGGGTGAGCTCCACCGGCTCACGCCGGAGAAAGCCGGCGAACAGGAACTCGTCGATCGTCGGCGGCAGCGGCGCCGTAGCCGAGTAGATGCTCGCGGGATCGCCACCGAGGGCGATGACCACGGGCATGCGCTCGCCCCGGGCCGCCATCTCGCGCCAGTGCGCGGCACCGACCTTGTGGCGCTGCCAGTGCATGGCGAGCGTGTCTCGGCCCAGCACCTGGATGCGATACATGCCCACGTTCCGGATGCCGCGCGACGGATCGGTGGTGATGACCATGGGCAGCGTGATGTAGCGGCCCCCGTCGCCCGGCCAGGTGGTGAGGAACGGGATCTCGTCGAGGTTGACGGCGTCGCCCCGGAGAATCACTTCCTGGCAGGGCGGCCGCCCGCCCTTGACCCTGGGCGGGAACTTCCCGATCTCGGCCAGTCTGGGCAGGAGGGCGAGCTTGCCCAGCAGCCCTTCGGGAACCTTCAGGTTGAGCATCTCGGAGATGCGCCCGCCCACGGCGTCGAGATCGTCCACACCGAGCGCGAGGCACATGCGGCGCATGGAGCCGTAGAGGTTGATCGCCACGGGATGCGGACTCCGGCGCCCGTCGTCGAGGAGCACGTGCTCGAACACGAGTGCGGGGCCACCGCCGGGGCTCTTCATGCAGCGGTCGGCGATCTCGGCGACCTCGAGCCGGGCACGGACGGGGTGCCTCACGCGGACCAGCTCGCCGAGGCGGTCGATCTCGCGGAGGAATTCGCGCAGGTTGTCGAGGGGCATGGGGTCCGTTGCACGTTTCGAGTCGCGAGTCGCGGGTCGCGAGTCGCGGGTCGTCATCCGTTCTGAGCACTGAGCCGCACTCGTGACTCGTGACTCGCGACTCGAGACCAAGCCCCGGAGCGTTCCTACCTCCGCGTCCCCACGTGCAGCGCAGAGACGCCGCCCATCAGCAGGCGGTAGGACACATCCCGGAACCCCTGCGCCTCGAGCCGCCGCGCCAGTTCGACGGGCTCCGGAAAAGCGACGGTGGACGCGGGCAGCCACGCATACGCGGTTTCGTGCCGGGAGATCCGCCGGCCGATCCAGGGCAGCACGCGCCGGAAATAGAACTGATAGACCCGGCGGAGGAGAGGCTGGGGCGGGAGCGTCATCTCGAGGATCACCAGGCGAGCCCCCGGCCTGAGCACGCGTGCCGCCTCGGCCAGACCGGCGTCGAGATCCACCAGGTTCCGCATTCCCCAGCCCACCATCGCGCCGTCGAACGAACGGTCGGGAAAGGGCAGCTCGAGCGCGTCGGCGGCAATCGGCGCGAGCCGCGCGGCCTTGCCGCGGCCCAGGCGAAGCATCGGCGGAACGAAGTCGGCGCCGACGATCCGGCCGCGGAATCCCGGGCAGCGGGCCAGCGTGGCGGCGAAGTCGAGCGTGCCGGCGCAGAGGTCGAGGTAGATTCCTTCCGGTCTCCGCTCCCAGTGCAGCCGGCCCACCGCGTAGCGCCGCCAGCGCTGATCGAAGCGCAGGCTGATGATGCGGTTGAGCCGGTCGTAGGTGGGAGCGATGGCCGTGAAGATGTCGCGAACGTAGGCCCGCTTTTCCGGGCCGCCCGCGACGGGTAACTCACGATCCGAGGCTAACATAGGCGCTCAATGTAGTCCGGCCACGAGAGCATTGGCAAGGCGGAGGCCTGGTGGCTGACACGCCCGAGTGGGCGCGGCTCAGCGATCAGGAGGTCGTGCTGCTTGCCCGGGCCGGCCGGGAGGCCGCCTACCGCGAGCTTATCCGGCGCTACGAACGGCCGATCTTCGCGCTCATCTTCCGCATGGTGCGGGACCGCGAGCTGGCCGAGGATCTGTCGCAGGATACGTTCGTCAAGGCGCTCAACGCGATCGAGTCGTACCGACCCGAGTTCAAGTTCTCCTCGTGGATCTTCAAGATCGCCAACAACGCCGCGATCGACCATCTCCGGCGCCGCGAGCTCGATACGCTCTCGCTGGACGGCTCGCCGCACGCCGAGACGCCCGAAGCGATGCAGGCCACGGCGCTCCAGATCGGCGCGCGGCAGGAGTCGCCGCTCGAGGCGGTGGAGGCCCGGGAGCTCGGCGGCGCGATCGAGGCGGCCATCGCGCGGCTCCGGCCCGAATACCGCTCCTGTGTTCTGCTCCGCCACGTCGAGGGGCGGACCTACGAGGAAATTGCGGAGATCCTGGACCTTCCGCTCGGCACGGTGAAGACCTACATCCATCGAGCCCGCAATGAGCTTCGGCGGCTGCTGGCCCACGTCAAAGAACAATGAAACCTCCCCTGATGGCCTCCCGTAGGAGGGTCCACTTATGACGCCCGTCCCCGGCTCCCACCTCACGCCCGACGATCTCGACGCGTGGCTGGCCGGCGCTCTCGCACCGGCAGCGCAGGAGCATCTGACGCACTGCCCCGCCTGCCAGGACCAGGCGCAGACCGAGCGCGAGATCATCGCACTGCTCGCCGCCGTGCCGCGTCTCGGCCCCGCGCCGGGTTTCGCCGACCGGGTCATGGCGCGCGTCAGTCTCCCGCAGCCGGCCGTCGCCGGTTCGCTCCCGAGCCTCCGTCAGCGCATCCTCGCCTCCCGCCGGTCTACCGCGCTGGCGGCGAGCCTGCTGGTGCTGCTGGCGGGGTCGGTGGCGGGCAGCGTCATCTGGACGCTCGGGCACCAGCAGACACTCGCGGCGCTGGGCCAGTGGCTGGCGCTGCAGGCCGGGCAGGCCGCGTGGATCGGCGTCCGGAGCATCGCGTCCAACTTCATCGAGCAACCCTGGTTCGCCGCGTTCAAGAGCTTCGCGGCCCACCCGGGTCGGGTGGGGCTCGCCTTCGCGCTGGCAACGGTCGCGTATGTGGTCGGCATCCTCGCGCTGCGCCGCCTCCTGGCTCTGCCGACTCAGCAGGTGGCGCATGTCGGCCCGTAGACGACTCGTCGCGGGCGTCGCGCTGCTGGCCCTCGCCTTCCCGCGCATCGCGATCGCCGGCCCCCGGCTCGATCCCACCGGCACCCGGTCGCTGCAACTGGTGCACGGCTTCTGGACTCTGGTCTCCGACGCCTCCGCACGCCCCGGTGCCGACAGCGCCGGCCAGACCGCGCGGCCGGTCCCCCAGGCGATTCCGCCCGCCAGGGCGGGTGGACCCCGCGTCTCACTCGACGACCTCAGCCAGCCCACCACCATCGAATCGCAGTTGCGCGCCGCGCTCAACCCGGATGACGGCCGCCTTCGGCTGACCGTGCCGAACGGCACCGCGCGCCTGGGCGATTTCAGCATCGCGGCCAACGAGAGCATGCCGGGGCATCTGCTCGTGGTGCAGGGCACCGCCGACGTCTTCGGCAAGCTGCTGGGGAACCTGGTGACCGTGGGGGGCGACGTCGTGCTCCACCCCGGCAGCGTGGTCTCCGGCGACATCCTGACCCTGGGCGGGGAGGTGCGCGACCAGGGCGGCGAGATCGGCGGCGAGGTGCGGTCGTTCCGCTCGACGTCGCTGCTCGGGACACCGCTGCAGGCGGCGGGCGGCGGCCCCGGCCCCATCGCGCTCGTGTTCCGGCGAAGCGCCGGCGTGGTCGGCGCATTCCTCACGCTGTGCGCGCTCGGGCTCGGGCTGGTGCTGTTCGGCCGGCAGCACCTCGAAGTGGTGTCGGACACCATATCGCACTCGTTCGGGCGCGCGTTCACCAGCGGGCTCCTCGGCCAGATCCTGCTGCTCCCCACGTTCGGCATGCTCGTCGTCGGCCTCGTGCTGAGCGTCGTGGGCATCGTGCTCCTTCCCTTCGTGGTGGTGGTGTACGTGCTGCTGGTCTTCGTGGGCGGCCTGGGGGATATCTCGCCGTGGCGCACGCGATGGGCGAGACGTACACCCGCCGGCGCCTGGCACTCGGCGTGATGCTCGGCTCGCCCAACAGCTACCGCTACGTGCTCGTTGGACTCGGCGCGCTGGCGACGCCGTGGCTGGCGTGGGCGCTGTTCGGCTGGGTGCCCGTGGCGGGCGAGCTGATCCGTGCCGCGGCGATCCTGGTGACCTGGCTGCTCGGCACCGTGGGGTTCGGCGCGGCGCTGCTCAGCCGGGCGGGTCTCCGCGAGAACTTCGCCGGGCGTCTCCTGCCGCCCGAGGCGCTGACGGACGAGTACCTGTGGGCCACCCCCCAGTTCGGCGTCAGCGCGGCCAAGCGCCCCGGCGCACGGACACCGCCACGGGGCCTCTGATGCGGCAGCTTCTCCTGGCAACGCTGGCCCTCGCGGCCGGCGCGGCGGGCGCCCACGCGCAGGCTGTGCGCCCGTTCAGCACCTACCGCCAATGGCACGGCGAGACCCGGCTGCTCGCCCGGCTGGAGTACGCCGCCGGCTCGCTGAGGGTCACGGCCGCCCGCCCCGCCGAGCTCTACCGGATGGACGCGCTGTACGACGAAGGGCGATTCGAGCCGGTCAGCGACTTCGACGCCTCCACGACCGCGGTCGCGCTGGGCGTCCGAGCCGAGGGCGGGGGGGGCCTGCGCGTCGGCTCGAAGGGGGAGCTCCGGCAGACCGCGGCCGTGACGTTCTCGCCCAGGAGCGATCTCTCGCTCGCCGTGACGCTTGGCGCCGCCGATGCAGACCTCGAGCTCGGAGGCCTCCGGCTCACGGACCTCGACCTGCAGGCCGGCGCCAGCCGGGCCACGGTGCGCTTCGCCACCCCCAACGCGGCGAGGTGCCGCGTCGCCTCGCTCAGAGCGGGGGCCGCCGAACTCACAGTGCTCGGGCTGGGCAACAGCCGCTGCGAGCGGATCGCGTTCGAGGGCGGCGTGGGCCGCGTCACCCTCGACTTCAGCGGCACGTGGACCTCCGACTCGCGGGTCAGCATCAAGATGGCGCTCGGCGAAGTGAACTTGCGCCTCCCTCGATCGGTGGGCGTGCGGATCACGCCGGACCGTATCCTGAGCAGCTTCGATCCAGCGGGGCTGGTCCGCCAGGGATCGAGCTACATCTCCCCCGGCTACGACCAGGCCGCGCGCCACCTGGACATCGACCTGACGACGGCGATGGGGAACGTGGGGGTGGTGTGGGAAGAGCGGTAAGAGGTGAGCGGTAAGAGGTGAGAAGTAAGACAGCTCTTACCTCTTACCTCTTACCTCTTACCGCTCACCTCTTACCTTCCAGCATGTCCCCGCTCGAGACCCTCGGCTTCGCGCTCGGCACGTCGTTCGCGTCGGGACTCAACCTGTACGCGACGGTCGCGGCCGCGGGGCTGTTCGACCGGCTGGGCATCATCACCCTGCCGGAGCCGCTGCAGGTGCTCGCGCATCCGCTGGTGATCGGCGTGGCCGTCGCGCTCTTCGTGGTGGAGTTCGTGGCGGACAAGATCCCGTACGTGGACAGCGTATGGGATGCGGTACACACCTTCATCCGTCCGCCCGCGGCCGCGCTGCTGTCCTACAGCGCCTTCGCCGGCGGCGTGCCGGAGCAGTGGAAGGTCGGCGCGGCGCTGCTGGCCGGTACCGTGGCGCTCACGTCGCACGGAGCAAAGGCGACGACACGCGCGGCCGCGAACGTGAGCCCGGAACCGGTCAGCAACTGGACGCTGAGCCTGACCGAGGACTCGGTCGCGGTCTTTCTCTCATGGCTTGCCGCGGCGCACCCGCTCATCACGGCTGGAGTGGTCGTGGTGCTGGTGATCCTGGCGCTCCTGCTGATCTGGCGGCTGTTCCGGGTCTTTCGGGGGGTGCTGGCGCGCTTCGGGGGGCGCACCAGCGGGCCGGCACCGGCGCCGACGCCGGACTAGTCAGCCGAGCCTCGCCCGGATCCGCCCGCCCACACCCAACCCCAGCCGCCGTGCCGCCGAGCCGTCACGTACAGCGATCTCCACCGCGCCACCCGAACCGACATAGGCCACGAGCCCGCCCGTCGGCACGTCAGCAAACGTGCGGCCAAGCGGGCCGATCTGGAGTCCCTCGACCTCGAGCACCGCGTACGGCGGCACGAGCTCGGGCGTCAGATTGGTGATCAGGGTGCCGAACCGGTCCACGTACACGATCTCACCCACGACAGACTTTCCCTCGTAGCGCGGGTCGGCGTAGGTCAGCCGCTCGGGCATCCCGCGGAAGGGCGGCCCCAGCGCGGCCAGCGGGGTGCCGCGCGCCAGGGATCGCGGCGGCGGGGGCGAAGAGGTCGCGGCCGTGGAAAGTGGGCGAGGCCGACGGCGGCAGCGGCAGGGTGACGATCTCCACCTGCGCATCCCGCAGCACCGGCGTGAACAGCCCGTTGTCGGGGCCGACGAACCAGTGGCCGTGGGCCCCGAGCGCGAGGGCGGCGCGCGCGGTGCCGACGCCGGGATCCACCACCACCAGATGGACCGTGCCCCGCGGAAAGCGGGACCACGCGCGTCCGAGCAGATAGGCGCCCGCGCGCACGTCTCCCGGCTGGACGGCATGGGTCACGTCCACCAGCACGGCGTCCGGGCAGATGCCGAGCAGGACGCCTTTCACCTCCGCCACGTACGAGTCGGTGGTGCCGAAGTCGGTGAGCAGCGTGATGGCGGACATGCTCAAAGGTAACGGACCATGACGGTCGCTCGGCTGGGTGCCGCTCAGGCGCGCGCCCGCTCCCACCCGCCCCATTGCCAGAGCGACGTCATCGCGGCGGCGCGCGCGATGGCGGTGAGCGCGAGCATCCACCAGATCCCGACGAGTCCGAACGGGCCGGACACGAGGTCCGCCAGCGGGATTCGGAGCGCGCTGATGCCGACGACGGCGATCATCGTCGGCAGCGTATACCCGGCACCGGTGAGCGCGCCCTCGAGCACGGTCTCGAATGCCATCGCGAGCTGGGCGACGGCGGCCGCGCGGAGGTAGAGCGAACCGTCGCGCACGACCGCCGGGTCGTCGGTGAACACGCCGACCAGCGTCCCGGGTATCAGCAGGAACACCGCCGCGAGCGCCCAGGCCGGCACCGCGGCGATGCGCGCGGTGAGCCATCCCGCGCGGCGCGCGCGCGCCGGGCCGGCCCGCCCCCAGGTTCTGCCCGACCAGCGTTTCGGCGGCGAGTCCGAAGCCGATGCAGATCATGTAACTGATCCCCTCGATCTTGTGACCGACGCCGAGCGCCGCGATGGCCGACGTGCCGAACTGGCCCACGTAGCGGACGAGGAGCATGTAGATCATGCTGAACAGCACGCCGGTGAGCATCGTCGGGAGCCCGATGCGCGCAATGGTTCGGGCCACCTGCCCGGAGAACGCCAGCCTGATCCCGCCCCGCCGCCGGAGCAGCTCGATACCGACGATGAAGCCGAGCCCCCGGGTGAGCACCGTCGCGAGCGCCGCGCCGTACACGCCGAGCGCCGGGACAGGGCCCCAACCGAGAATCATGATCGGGTCCAGCACCAGATTGAACAGGACCGACCCGCCAAGCAGCACGAACGGCGTGCGGGTGTCGCCCGCGCTCCGGAAGGCGGCGGTCACCACGAAGTAGCCGTAGATCAGCACCGCGCCCAGGAGCTGCACCACGAGGAACTCGCGGCCCAGCACGGCGACCTCCCCGGTCGCCTCCATGAGGCGGAACACGGCCGGCAGCGCGAGGACCCCGCCCACGGCCACGATGACGCCGAGCGCGAGGGCCATGGCGAGCGCGGTCCCGGCGGCCCGCGCCGCGCTCGCGCGCATCGCGCTCGCCGTGGCGGCGTGACGCGACGGCCGTGAGCCCGACGCCCACCAGCTCGCCGATCGAGATGACCACCCAGACGGCGTAGCTCGCGAGCGAGACGGCCGCGAGCGCCTCGGGCGCCGAGCGTGCGGCCGACCCAGAAGGTGTCCGTGATGTTGAAGAGGACCTGGAAGAGCGTCGTCCCGACGGCGGGAAGCGCGAGCGCGAGAATGGCGGGGCGGAGCGGACCGTCGGTGATCCCGGCGGCGCTCGGGGGAGCGAGCGGGGGCGCGGCGTCCTGCTGATCGGCGTAGAGTCCGGCCGGCGGGACGCGCGCGTCGTGGGGCAGCGGCTACCCCCGGAGAATCGGGCAGCGCCATGCCCGGGCCCGCGCTGAGCCGGCGGAGCTGGTCGGCCACCTCGCGCAGACTGGCCGCGGCCGGGCTCGCGGGCGCCGCAACCAGCACGCGGCTGCCCCGCGTCGGCCAGCTCGGCGAGCCGCGGCTGGAGCGGGACGCTGCCGAGCAGCGGGACGCCGATCTCCTCCGCCAGCCGCTGCCCGCCGCCGGAGGAGAAGAGCTCGAACCGCCTGCCGGTCTCGGGATCGGTGAACGCCGCTCATGTTCTCGACCACGCCGATCACCGGAACTCCGACGCGCTCGAACATCCGGGCACCGCGGAGCGCGTCACCGACAGCCATCTCCTGCGGGGTGGTGACGATGATGGCCCCCGCGACCTGCGTGGCCTGCACCAGCGAGAGCTGCGCGTCGCCGGTGCCGGGCGGCAGATCCACGATGAAGTAGTCGAGCTCGCCCCAACTCACGTCGCGCAGGAACTGTTGCACGATCTTCATGATGATCGGACCGCGCCAGATGGCCGGCGCGTCGCGCTCGACGAGGAAGCCGAGCGACATGAGCTTGACGCCGTACGCCTCGAGCGGCTGGATCTTGCCGGCGATGACCAGCGGCTTCTCGAACACGCCGAACATGCGGGGGATGTTGGGCCCGTAGATGTCGGCGTCCATCACGCCCACCCGCGCGCCCTCCGCGGCGAGCGCCACGGCGAGGTTCACTGCCACGGTGGACTTCCCCACGCCGCCCTTGCCCGAGGAGACGGCGAGCGACCCGGCCCAGGTTCGGGCTGCTCGCTGGTCGCGGACGCGGAGGCTGGGGGGGCGCGGCGGACGCGCCCGGCGGCGCGTGCGTCGCGCGGCGCGGGGCCGGCGGGATTGGTGACGGTGATCTTGACCTTGTCCCGCTCGCACACCGTCGATCCCCTGCACGGCCGCCCGGGCCTGGCGCACCAGGGTCGCGGGATCTTCCGGCGCGAGGAGGAAGGTGAAGCTCACGGCGCCGTCGTCGGTCACCGTGAGGTCGCGGATCATGCCGGCGGAGAGGAGGTCGTTGTCCAGCCGGGGATTGCGGATGCGCCGCGAGCGCCGCGACGACCCGCGCCTCGAGCGAGGCGGCCACTAGACGGCCTCCACGTGCTTGACCTCCGGCACCGCCTCGCGCAGCCGGAGCTCGATCCCCTGCTTGAGGGTCACGGTGGAGGCCGCGCAGCCGTGGCAGGTCCCGCCCAGCCGCACGCAGCAGCACCCCGTCCTGCTCGTCGAAGTCCACGACCTCCACCTGGCCGCGGTGGGACGCGATGTAGGGACGCAGCGTGTCGAGCGTCCTCTCGATGCGATCGATGGTGTCCATGGCTCCGGCAGTGCAATTCCTACTCAGTTGACTCGGCAATATAGGCCGGCCAAGGGGATCAACGCCCGCGCCGTCTCCCGTCGCTCAGATAGGCGCGCGCGGCGGTGAGCACGGTCGACTGCACCTCGGCCAGCGAGCCGGGGAGCGCGAGCCCGGCGGCCTTGGTATGCCCGCCGCCGCCGAAGCGGCTTGGCGAACGCCGCGACGTCCACGTTGCCGACGGAGCGGAGCGAGACCTTGACCCGGCCCTGGCTCACCTCGCGGAAGAGCAGTGCCATCCGCACGCCCTCGATCGAACGGGGGAACTCGACCACCCCTCGAGGTCGTCGGAGGAGACGCCGAGCCGCTCGATCGCGCCGGGAGGCACGGTGACCCAGGCGAGGCCGTACTCGGGCTCGACCACGAGCGTCTGCAGCGCCTCGGCGAAGAGCCGCGGCCGGCCTTCCGGCGCCGGGCATACACCTCGAGATAGATCTGCTCCGGATCCACGCCGGTCTCGAGCAGCTCGGCGGCGACGCGCAGGGTGCGGGGCCGGGTGTTGCTGAAGCGGAAGCCGCCGGTGTCGGTGAGGATGGCGACGTAGAGCCCGCGGGCCGCCTCCTCGCGTGAGCGTCCAGCCGTTGGCGACGGCGAGCTCGAACACCAGCTCGCCGGTGGCGGCCGCGCCGGCATCCAGGTAGCGGGGCCCGTCGGGCAGGACCCCTCGCTCACATGGTGATCCATGCAGGCGACGGGCACGCCGCGCGTCGCGGACGGTCTCGCCCAGCATGCCGAGCCGGCCCAGATCCGAGATGTCGAGGACGACGATGGTCGGCGCGCCGGAGCTCCCTGACGGCCTCCGAGGTCCGGTCCACGCCGGGGAGATCGTCGAAGAGAAACGCGAACCGGGGAGGCGTGGGCGTAGGGTTGGTGATCGACGGCGTCAATGCCCTGGCCGCGCAGCAGGTGGGCCAGCCCCGCTTCGCTGCCGAGCCCGTCGCCGTCGGGTTGACGTGGGTGGTGAGACAGACCCGCTGGCCGGGCACCAGTGCCGCGGCAAGGGACCGGGCTGCCGCACTCGATCGGGGGCAAGGGTAGGGCATCGGCGGGAACATAACAGTGAGGCGGAGACGACGGGACAGCACGCGTCCCCGCCCCTGCCTCATCCCTCCTCGCGCTCCCGTTGCACCACGCTGTGCTTGCGGCCGTAGCAGGAAGTAGATGACGAAGCCCAATGGCCAGCCAGACGAGCAGCCGGAGCCCAGGTGTCGCCCGGCAGCTGGACCATCAGCTCGAAGCAGCGACAGAATGCCGAGGAGCGGCACGAGGGGCACCCAGGGGGTGCGGAACGGCCGCGGCCGGCTGGGGTCGGTGTACCGCAGGAACGAGGACGCCGGCGCAGACGATCACGAAGGCGAGCAGCGTGCCGATGGACACCAGCTCGCCCAGGAGCCCGATCGGGAAGAGTGCCGGCGACGATCGCCACGATGAGCGCCGGTGAAGATGCGTCGTGACAGTACGGCGTGCGGAACCGGGATGCACCGTGCCGAACACCGGCGGCAGCAGCCCGTCGCGCGCCATCGAGTAGAAGATGCGGGGCTGGCCCAGGAGCATGACCAGCATGACCGAGTGAGGCCCCGCGATCGCGCCGATCTTGACGAGCGGGCGCAGCCAGGCGAGCGCCGGGACCGGCTCGACCGCGACCGCCACCGGGTCGCGGGCACGTTGAGCTCGTTGTAGTTGACGATGCCGGTGAGGACGAGCGCGACGAGCGATGTAGAGGACGGTGCAGATGACGAGCGAGCCGAGGATGCCGATCGGCATGTCGCGCTGCGGGTTCTTGGCCTCCTGCGCCGCGGTGGAGACGGCGTCGAATCCGATGTAGGCGAAGAAGATGACGCCCGGCGCCCCGGAACATGCCGCTCCAGCCGTACTGGCCGAACTGGCCGGTGTTGGGCGGGATGAAGGGATGCCAGTTGCCGGGTTGATGTAGCGCACCCCGAAGATGATGAACAGCAGGACGACGGTGATCTTGATGAATGACGATGAGGTTGTTGACCTTGGCCGATTCCTCGATGCCGATCACGAGGATCGCCGTGGCCAGGAGCACGATCACCATCGCCGGAAGGTTGACCAGCGATCCGGTGGGGTTCCAGCCCGCGTGCGCGCAGGCGGTCGACCGCGTTCGTCACGTCGGCGGCACTGCAGAACCGGAGCGGCGCCGAGGTGATCGCGGTGGGGAGGTGGATCCCGAGGTAGTCCAGCAGGCTCACGAGATAGCCGGACCAGCCGACCGCCGACCGTGGCGGCGCCCATGGCGTATTCGAGCACCAGGTCCCAGCCGATGATCCAGGCGACGAACTCGCCCATGGTGGCGTAGGAGTAGGTGTAGGCGCTGCCCGCGACCGGGCATCGCGTGCGAACTCGGCGTAGCACAGACCCGCGAAGCCGCAGGCGATGCCGGCGACCACGAACGAGAGCGGCACGGCCGGACCGGCGTGCAGCGCCGCGGCCAGGCCGGTCAGCACGAAGATGCCGGCGCCGATGATCGCGCCGATGCCGAGCATCGTCAGGTTGAGCGCGCTGAGGGTCCGTTTGAGGGACCGTTCGCCCGTCGCGTCCGCTTCGGCCCGCAGCGCCGCAATGGACTTGGTCGCCCACAAGCTCATGGATTGGTCCTCGATGAGGGAGCAGCGCCGCACCGGACGGGCGGCGCCGTGTCCGTACCTGCTAGGCGCTGTAGTTCGGCGCTTCCCGCGTGATGGTCACGTCGTGCGGGTGGGACTCGCGCAGCCCGGCGCTGGTGATCTGGACCATCTCGACGTCGCACTGCAATTGCGGGATGGATGCCACGCCGCAGTACCCCATGCCGCTCCGGAGCCCGCCGACCATCTGATACAGCACGTCGGCCACCGGGCCCTTGTAGGGGACTCGGCCCTCGATCCCCTCGGGCACCAGCTTCGAGGGGGCCATCTCGCCTTCCTGGAAGTAGCGGTCGGCGGAGCCGTCCTGCATGGCGGACAGGCTGCCCATGCCCCGGATCATCTTGAACCGGCGGCCCTCGGCGAGGACCGACTTCGCCCGGGCTCTCCTCGGTGCCGGCCAGCATCGAGCCCATCATCGCCGAGGACGCGCCGGCGGCGAGCGCTTTCACCACGTCGCCCGAGTACTTGATCCCGCCGTCAGCGATGATCGGGCACGTCCCCGCACCGCGGACGGCGTCCATGATGGCGGTGACCTGGGGAACGCCGACGCCGGTGACCACGCGGGTGGTGCAGATGCTGCCCGGGCCGATGCCGACCTTCACCGCGTCCACGCCGCGCCGCACCAGCTCGCGGGCGCCCGCCTCGGTGGCGACGTTGCCCGCGACGAGCTGCACGTCGGGGAAGGCCTCGCGGAGCTGGCGTCACGGTGCCGAGCACGCCTTCGCTGTGGCCGTGCGCCGAGTCGACGACGAGCACGTCCACGCCGGCATCGACCAGCCGGCGCGCCCGCGTCGGTCGCGTCCGTGGCCGCCGCCCACCGCCGCGGCCACCCGGAGCCGGCCGTGCTGGTCCTTGTTGGCGTTGGGATGCTCGCGGCGCTTGAAGATGTCCTTGACGGTGATGAGGCCCTTGAGCACGCCCTCGCTCGTCCACCACGGGCAGCTTCTCGATCCGGTGCCGGGCCAGGATCCGCTCGGCCTCGTCGAGGCTCGGTGCCGACCGGAGCGGTGACCAGGTTCTCGCTGGTCATGGCCTCGCGGATCGGCTGGTCGAGATTGCGCTCGAACTGCAGGTCGCGGTTGGTGATGATGCCGATGAGCCGGCCGTTGCCGTCCACGATCGGCACGCCCGGAGATCTTGAACCGCCGCATCAGCGCGTACGCTTCGCGGAGCGGGCGGTCGGGACCGAGCGTGATCGGGTTGAGGATCATCCCGCTCTCGCTCCGCTTGACCCGGTCCACCTCGGCCGCCTGGCGCTCGATGGACATGTTCTTGTGCATCACCCCGATGCCGCCGGCCCGCGCCATGGCGATGGCCATGTCGGCCTCGGTGACCGTGTCCATGGCGGCGGAGATGAGCGGGATGTTGAGCGAGATGGTGCGGGTGAGGCGGCTGCCGGTGTCGAGACTTCGCGCGGATGAACCGCCGAATGCCGCGGCACGAGGAGGACGTCGTCGAACGTGAGGGCGGGCCGGGTGCGGATGACGCTCATGCGCTCGTGGTCACGGGAGGGCGCGGAGTGATCGCATGAGCGGTTCCATCACGAAGTGTAGAGCGCGGTTCCCGGGAAATCAAGCGCGCCGACGTGCCTCAGGAGGCGCTCTTCCGCCAGAGCAGGTAGACCGGGACGCCGCTCGCCACGATCAGCAGTCCCGGCCAGGTATAGAGCGGCTTGGCGAACAGCAGGATGACCATGAGCGCGCCCACGGCTAGCAGATAGAGCGCCGGCAGCACCGGGTAGCCGAATGCCTTGACGGGCCGCGGCAGCTCCGGCCGCGTGCGGCGGAGGCGGAAGAGGGCGAGCGTGGTCAGGAAGTAGAACACCAGCGCGGCAAAAATGACGTAGTCGAGGAGCTGGCCGTAGGTGCCGCTGACGCAGAGCACCGATGCCCACACCGCCTGGGCCACGAGTCCGGCGATCGGGGTGCGCCAGGTGGGGTGCAGGATGCCGGCGCGCTGGAAGAACAGCTTGTCCCGCGCCATGGCGTAGTACACCCGTGGACCCGACAGGATCAGGCCGTTGTTGCAGCCGAAGGTCGAGAGCATGATGGCCACGGCCATGACCGTGGCGGCGCCGGCGCCGAGCACCACCTCGACCGCCGCCGTCCCGACCCGGTCCTGCGCCGCGTACTGGAGCCCGCGGGTGAGCACGTCGGTGCCGGCCGGATTGCCGGTGAACGGAAGCACGTTGAGATAGGCCACGTTGGCGAGCACGTAGAGCAGGCTCACCGTCCCGGTGCCGATCGCGAGCGCGCGCGGGAGGTTCCGGCTCGGGTTCTGCACCTCGGCCGCGGCGAAGGTGACGTTGTTCCAGGCGTCGCTCGCGAAGAGGGAGCCGACCATGGCCGCGCCGATCGCCGGCACCAGGGCGAGCGACCAGTCTCCCGTCCCCCAGAAGATTGCCGAAGTTGGCCGCCGCGATGTCGGGCTGCCGGAAGAGCGTGAGCCCCAGGAGCACGAGCGCCGCGAGCGCGCCGATCTTGACCACGCTGAACAGCGTCTGGATGGCCGCACCCAGGGTGACGCCGAGCATGTTGGTGCCGGTGAGCAGCGCGATCATGACGATCGCCACGACCCGCTGCGGCGACAGTCCGAGCTGAATGGCCTCCGCGGCGCCGGGGAGCCGCACGTGGCCGAGGGGCAGGAAGACGTCCGGACTGACCGCCGGCACCAGGATGCTCAGAAACTTGGCGAACGCTACCGCCACTGCGGCGATGGTGCCGGTCTGGATCACGGCGAAGAGCGTCCAGCCGTAGAGGAATCCCGCGAGCGGCGAGAGCCCCTCCCTGAGGAAGACGTACTGCCCGCCTGCCCGGGGCATCATCGCCGCGAGCTCGGCGTAGGCCAAGGCGCCGGTCACGGTCATGGCGCCCGTAATGACCCACACCAGCAGCAGCGCGCCCGGCCCCCAGGGCCCGAGCTGGCGCCCCATGTCGGCCGGCACGATGAAGATGCCGGAGCCGATCATCGAGCCCACCACCAGCGAGATCGCCGCCAGCGGGCCGATGCCGCGGATGAACTCGGACGGCGGCGTGGTGGTGCGACTGCCCGCCGAAGACTCGGTCGGAACGGCCATGGGTTGCCGCGAATTTGGAGGTTGGGTGCTATCCCTGTCGGTCCGGCTCCGGCGGATGCGACGCAGTCTCCGCCACCTTCACCGCCTCCTCCACGACCGCCTGCCCGGCGGCCGCGAGGCCCTTCATCAGCCGCGTCGCGCTGTCCATCAGGCCCATCGTCCCGCTGATAGCCTGGATGGGCAGCTTGCCGGCCCGCATGGTGTCCTCGACCGTCTCGGTGATCTTCGCGAGAATGCCGGTCGGCCGGGCACGCGCCGCGTACTTGCTGTCGAGGAACTCGACGTAGTCGAGGATCTGGTAGCCGCGCTCGTCGTCCAGCGAGTCGAGCAGCCGGCCGATGCGCTGCCTGAGCAAGTCGTTCATCGCCGTGCCTACCTTCCCTCCAGCCCGGACACCACCGACACCAGCTCCGTGACCGGCGTGGTGAGAAACCTGCTGCGAGCCGCCCGGACGGCCACCCGGAGCACCAGCTCGTGCAGCGGCGGCTGCGCCTCGAACTCGGCCACCCGGTCCGCCGGGATGCTCACATAAACGAAACCCGGCTCGGGGAGCGGCCCACGGGTGAGCAGATAGGGCTGGCCGGGCGGCATCTCGGCGCGCAGCTCGTCAGCGCGCTGGACGGCGATGAGCTGGAGCCGCCACTCCACCGTCTGTCCCACGAACTTCTCCGGCTCGGTGCGCACCTCGGCGGCACTGACGCCGACCATGGCGCCGCCGTCGGTCGGGGCCACGGCGTCGGCCGGAATCCAGCCCTCGACCTGCACCTTCACCCGGTCGCCCGAGCGGGCAATGACCCGGGCCGGGGTGCCGCTTCCGAGCGTTCCCAGCGTACCTCCTTCGGCCGCCGCGCCGAGGGTGATCTCGCGGGAGGTCTGAATGCGCTCGGCGTCCGCCGGCGCGACCGGCGCGGCGGCCGGCGCCGCCGCCGGGTTCGCGGCGCGTGACCTGGGCGTGGCCGACTTCGGCGTCCGGGCGGCCGGCTGCTGGACCGCGGCGCCGGCGATGGCTTTCAGGGGAATCCAACCCTTCCGCCGGACCCGGGTCCACTGGCCCTTCCGGGCCACGCGCTCGAGCAGCGTCCCCTCACGGACCCGGCCCACCACGGGACCGTTGGGCGTGCGGCGGAGGTTCTCGCCATCATCCGGCGTGACCACGAGGTCGAAGCCGTCCCGCCTGGTGGGATCGGTGGACTCGGTATAGATCCAGCCCTCAACCGTGGCCTGGTGCCAGCCACCACGCACCCGGCCCGTCTGGACCTCGGTGCCGGCCGGCAGCGCAACGAGCGGCTCTCCCTCGGGATCCCGATGCAGACTGGCGGGCGCCGTGAGAGCCTGTTCCTCCTGCGCTCCTGCGGGAGCCGCGAACGCGAGGCAGAGCGCGAGCGCACAGGCTGGAAGGCAAAGCAGCCCCGGACTAGATTGCGGCGCGTAACTCACAGTCCGGCATTGTAGAACACGCGGAGACTCATGTCAAACGGCACCGGCCGGGACCGGGTCGTCCTGATCGTCCTGGACGGCTGGGGGTACCGGTCCGAGCGCGAGGGGAACGCAATCGAGCTGGCCGCGACGCCGGTCTGGCATCGGCTGTGGGAGAGCTACCCCCGGACCCTGCTCGACGCGAGCGGGCTGGCCGTGGGGCTGCCCAGGGGACAGATGGGCAACAGCGAGGTGGGCCACCTCAACCTCGGCGCGGGCCGAGTGGTGCCGCAGGACCTGGTGCGGATCTCCCAAAGCATCCAGAGCGGCGAATTCTACCAGATTCCCGCCTTGGTGGATCTGTGCGCGGGCCTCCGGGACACCGGCGGTACGCTTCACCTGGTCGGCTTGCTCGGCCCGGGCGGCGTCCACGCACTGGACCGGCACCTCCTGGCCTGCGTCGAGCTCGGGGTGCGCCAGCGGGTCCCCGCGATAGCGATCCATGGCTTCCTCGACGGCCGCGACTCCGCCCCCACGCTGGGCGCGGAGGTGGTCCGGACGCTCCTGCTCGACATGCGGCGGATCGCGGGCGCGAAGGTGGACATCGCCACGCTGACGGGCCGGTACTTCGGGATGGATCGGGACCGGCGGTGGGAGCGCACCCGGCTGGCCTACGACGCGATGGTGCACGGCCTCGGCGCACCGGTGGAGCATCCGGTGCTCGCGGTGCAGGCCGCCTATCAGCGGGGCGAAACCGACGAGTTCATCCGCCCGCTGGTGCATTACCGCGGCGGCGCCCCCGTGGCCACCATGCGGGAGGGCGACGGCGTCCTCTTCTTCAATTATCGCAGCGACCGGATGCGGCAGATCGTGGGCGCGCTGGCCGCCGAGGGGTTCGACGAATTCGACCTGGGGGACCGCCCCAGGCTCGCCTGCGTCACCATGACGCAGTACGATCAGACCTTCCGGCTGCCGCAGGCGTTCCCCCGTTCAGCCTGGCGCGAATCCTGGCCGAAGTACTGGCGGACCAGGGCCGCACGCAGTTCCGCACGGCGGAGACGGAGAAGTACCCGCACGTCACCTACTTCTTCAACGGCGGCTACGAGCCTCCGTACCCGGGAGAGGAGCGCTGCCTCATTCCGTCCCAGCGGGTGGCCACGTACGACCTGGCGCCCGAGATGAGCGCGCGGGGCATCACCGACGCGCTCTGCCGCACCATCGAGGACGGCGCGCACGACTTCCTGCTCTGCAATTACGCCAATGCAGATATGGTCGGGCACACGGGGGTGCTGCCGGCGGTGCTGAAGGCGGTGCAAACCGTGGACGCGTGCCTGGAGCGGGTCCTGGTGAGCGCGGAGCGGGCGGGCTCCAGCGTCCTCATCACGGCCGACCACGGCAACTGCGAGATGATGATCGACCCGCTCACCGGCGGGGTGCACACGGCGCACACCACCAATCCGGTGCCGCTGGTCGCGGTCCGGGCGGGCGCGAGCGCGCTTCGCGGCGGCGGCTCGCTCCGCGACGTCGCCCCGACCGTGCTCAACCTGCTCGGCATCACCCCGCCCGGCGAGATGACCGGGCGATCTGCGGGACTGTCGGCGTGACGGCCCATTCAATCGTGAGGGTGCGCATGGGGAGCTCCGGTGTGGGTGGGACCACGCTTGCGTGCGCGCTCGGCCTGCTCGCGCTGCTGAGCCTCCCCGCCGCGCTGGCCGCGCAGGTCGGCCACGCGCCCTCCTCCGCCCCTACCACGATATCCGGAAGGGCCACGCCTTCACCGCCCTGGTGGGCCACTTCGGCGGCGACGGCGGCGAGTTCGGCATCGCGCCGCACAGCGGGACGGTGTACGGCTTCCACTACGATCTGCGCGCCGGCTCCACGATCCAGTTCGGCCTCGGCTTCGCCCGCGCCGATCTCCAGCGGCTGATCGTGGATCCGTTCGTGGCGCTCGCCGACCGGGTGTCGGGGCCGGTGCAGCAGACGGTCAGCTTCGTCGAGGTCAACCTCCAGTTCAACCTCACCGGCGGCAAGTCGTGGCACGGCGTGGCGCCGTTCGTCGGCACCGGCGTCGGGCTCACCTTTCCGAGCGGGACGCCGGCCGACACCAGCCGGTTCGAGTTCGGGCGCAAGATCTATCTGGCCCCCACTGCCGGCGTGCGGGTCTTCCTCACCGACCGCCTGCACATCCGGGGCGAGGCCCGCGCGACGTTCTGGAAGCTCAAGTATCCGACGACGTTCCAGGCCGAGCCCGTGCTCCAGCCGGGCACGCCGCCGGACAACTCCAACGCCGTGATCACCGACGGCCGGCTGAGCGAGTGGACCACCAGCTCGTGGCTGCAGGTGGGGCTCGGCTACTCGTTCTCTCCCTGACGATGCTCGCGTCGCTCTCCCGGGTGGTCGGGTTCCACGCGCGGCACCACCTGGCGCGGCCGGAATGGTCGGCGGCCCGGAACCGCGAAGCATTCGGTCCGCTGTCCGACCCCACCGGGCACGTGCACGACTACCGCTGTATCGTGACGGTGCGCGGGCCCCTCGCCGAATCGCGCGGGATGGTGATGGACCTGGTGGCGCTCGACCGACTGCTGGACGCGGAGGTGGTCGCCCGGCTGGACGGGAAGGACCTCAACCGCGACGTCCCGGCATTTGCCGAAGGCGGCATGCTCCCCACCTGCGAAGCGATCGCGGCCGACGTCTTCGCCCGGGTGGCGCCGCGTCTTCCCGCCGGCGTGGTGCTCGAGCGCGTACGCATTCTGGAGGACCCCACGCTCTATGCCGACTGCACCGGACTCCCCTGAGCTGATCCGCCCCGCCAAGCGCAGCGGGCGCATGTCCGAGCTCGCCGTGGTCGAAGAGGTCCCGGTCTGGCTCGAGGTGAACGGCCGGCCGGCCGTCACCTGGATGTGCACGCCCGAGATGCTCGAGGAGCTGGCGATCGGCTGGCTGCACGGCGAGGGCTACATCGACCGTCTCGAGGAGGTGCACCTCCGCCCCTGCGCCACCGATCTCGGCTTCTGGGCCGACGTGCCCGCCGCGCGCGTCGACGCCGTGAACGCGGAGGGACGGCGGCCTGTGTTGGCGTCGGGCTGCGGCGCCGTCTCCACGTTCCTGGCAGAGCCCGTCACGGTCGAGGCTCGACCGCCGCGCGGCTCGCCGCCCGAACCCGAGCAGCTCCGGGCGCTGTTCAAGGCCCTCTTCGCCCGCGGCGAGCGGTACAAGGACACCGGCGGGATCCACGCGGCGGCGCTGGTCGATCCCGCCGCGCTGGACGGGCGCCGACGCGGCGCTGCTGGCCCATGCGGAGGATATCGGCCGGCACAACGCGGTGGACAAGGCGATCGGCGGCGCGCTACTGGCGGGCCGCGAGGCCGCGGGGCTCGGACTCCTCGTCACCGGCCGGATCTCGGCGGAGCTCGCGTTCAAGGCCGCCCGCGCGGGCGTCAACTGGGTAGCGACGCCGTCGGTGCCGTCCACGCTGGCGATCGAGATCGCCCGGCGGAGCGGGATGGTGCTGGTGGGCCGGGCGGTGAGCGGCTCGCCCCATCAGCACGGCGCCGGAACGCCCGATGCCCGCTGACCGGGCACGCGTCGGGGAAATCCTCCGCACGGCCCGCCGGATCGCCATCGTCGGGCTGAGCCCGAAACCCGAGCGGCCGAGCCACGGCGTGGCCGCCTACCTCCAGCGGGCGGGCTACACCATCATTCCGGTCCGTCCCACCGGAAACGTCATTCTGGGCGAGCCGGTGCAACCCAGCCTCGTTGCCGCCGCCGCCACCGGGCCGATCGACATCGTGAACATCTTCAGGCGCTCGGAGTACGTCGCGGCGCTGACGGATGACGTGCTCGCGGTTCGTCCCCGTCTCGTGTGGATGCAGCTCGGCATCCGGGACGATGCCACCGCTCGCCGGCTCGAGGCCGAGGGGATCGCGGTCGTGATGGACCGCTGCCTGGCCGTGGACCACCACTCCCTGGGGGGCTGATGCGGATCCGAGAGGCAGCCATCGCGGCGGTGGCGCTGGTCGCGGTGCACGGGACACGGGCCGCGGCCCAGGCCACGCGCGACCGGCCGACGCTCGTCTTCACCATCTCGGGCGCCTACATCGACGGCGGCGGGATCTGGTCGGTTGCCGACCAGCCCATCACCGATCTCTCCGCCGGCGGCAGCGGCCTGACCGATCATTTCATCCTGTCCCGGAGCGTCAAGCGCACGCTCGGGGCGGCCTTCTCCGCCACCTACTTCAAGGGGAAGCACCTCGGTATCACTGGCGAAGGGATGCTCCTGGGCCTGGGCTACAAGGACGCGTGCGGGCTCCGCCCGCCGGTCATGTCGGCGCTCAACCAGCAGCGCTGCAACTCGCTCCCCGGGCTGGACCGCTCCGCGGCGGCGGTGGCCCTCTCGGCCGGGGTGGTCTACCGGATCGCTCCGGTCGAGTTCATCTCGCCCTTCGCGCGGGCGGGCGTGGGGCTGCTGATCAACAACCAGAGTCCGCTGCTGCTGGTGGCGGAAGACGCCGCCGGTGCCGACTTCACCATCTACGACGACCCGCAGAAGGGCACGCGGCTTCGGCCCGCGTTCACGCTGGGCGTGGGCACCACGATCGCGGTGGGCCGGGCCTATCATCTCCGCTGGGAGATCCGGGACAACATTCTCGGCATTCAGCGCGTGACCGGCCCGGACGCGGACCGGGGCGAGGTGCCCCCGCACAAGACGGCGTACAAGAATCTGTTCTCGCTCATCGTCGGGCTCGACGTGATCCTCGAGCGGCGGCCGGGGAGACGGTACTGACCGGCGATCGGCCGCGCGGGGCCATTCTCGCGGGCGGGGGCGCGACGCGGTTCGGCGGCCGCCCCAAGGGGCTCGAATCGGTGGGGGGCGAGCGGATCCTCGACCGGCTGGTCCGTACGCTCACCGAGGCGCTGGGCGATCCGCCCCTGCTGGTGGCCAACGCGGCGGAGGCGCCCGACTGGCGCCCCGACCTCCGCGTCGTGGCCGACGTGCGGCCGGGGCTCGGCTCGCTCGGCGGCATCTACACGGCGGTGGTGGAGGCGCCGGCCCCGGTCGTCGCGGTCGCCTGGGACATGCCCTTCGTGTCGGTGCCGCTGGTGCGCGCCCTGGCGGACGGGCTCGCCACGCACGACGCCATGCTGCCCGAGAGCGGCGGGCGCCGCGGCGTCGAGCCGCTCTGCGCCGCATATGGCCAGGCCTGCCGGGACGCCATCGCGGCGAGCCTCGATGCCGGCGACCTGCGCGCCATCGGCTTCCACCCGCGCATCGGTCTCGGTATCCTCCCTCTGTCGATCATCCGTGGCCTGGGTGATCCGGAGCTGCTCTTTTTCAACGTCAACACCGCGGACGAGCTCGCGCGCGCGGACGGACTGTGGCGGCGACACGCATCCTCTCGATAATCGGCCGGAAGAACGCGGGGAAGACGACGCTCACCGTGGCGCTCGCGCGCGAGCTGGCGCGGCGCGGCGAGCGGGTGATGACGATCAAGCACGGCCACCATCCCGCCGACGTGGACCGCGAGGGCTCCGATAGCTGGCGCCATTTCCGCGAGGGACCCGCGGAGCGCGTGCTCCTGGCCACGCCCGACCTGCGCGTGCTGTTCGAGCGCACCCCCGACGAGTACGATCCCGTCGCGCTGGCACGCCGCTATCTCGCCGAGGCCGACCTCGTTCTGGCCGAGGGATACAAGCGGGCGCCGCTCCCCAAGATCGAGGTCTACCGCCCGTCACTGGGCGCCCCTCCGCTGTACGATCCCGACGCGCCCGAGGCGTCGCAGTGGGCGGCGATCGTCACCGACGATCTCGACTTCCACGCGGACTGCAAGGTCGTCCGCTTCCAGGACACCATGTGGCTCCAGCTCCTCGCCACGCTGACGCAGGACCGCGCGCAGGCGATCGACGCATGAGCGCGCCGCCGAGCGCGCCAGCCAGCGCGCCGCTCACCGCCGGCGAGGCGGCGCGCCGCATCGTCGCCGAGGTGCGCCGGCAGCCCGCGCTCCGGCTCCCGCTCGACGACGCGCTCGACAGCGTGCTCGCCGAGGACGTGGTGAGCCCGCTCGACATCCCCGCCTGGACCAACTCCGCCATGGATGGCTACGCCGTGCGCGGCGAGGACGTACGGGGCGCCTCCGAGGCGCGGCCGGTGCGGCTCCGGGTGGTGGAGCAGATCGCGGCCGGTGCCTTTCCCGCGCGCGCGCTCGGGCCGGGCGAGACGGCCCGCATCTTCACCGGCGCGCCGCTGCCCGAAGGTGCCGACGGCGTGATCCGGCAGGAGGACACGGATTACGGCGTGGACATGGTGACGATCGTCCGCGACCGGGACGTGGGCGTCAACTTCCGCCGGGCCGGCGAGGATATCCGCCGCGGCGCAACCGTGCTCCGGGCGGGGACCGAGGTCGGGCCCGCGCCGCTCGGCGTGCTGGCCTCGCTGGCCGTGTCGCACCCGCTCGTCTACCGCCGCCCGCGCACGGCCATCCTCGGAAGCGGCGACGAGATCGTGGACGTCGACCAGCCCGAGGAGATCCTGAGCGGCCGGAAGACCGCAAGCAGCAACACCCACACGTTGACGGCCCTGGTGCGCCGGGCGGGCGGCGAGCCGGTCAACCTCGGCATCGCGCGCGACACGCCCGCGAGCCTGCGTGAGCACCTGACACGCGCGCTCGACTGCGACCTCCTCGTCACCACCGCCGGCATCAGCGTGGGCGAGCACGACTACCTCCGCCCGGTGCTCGAGGAGCTCGGCGCCGAGCAGCGGTTCTGGAAGCTCCGCATGCGGCCGGGGGCGCCGGTAGGGTTCGGGCTCCTCGGCACGATTCCGTGGATCGGGCTGCCGGGCAACCCGGTGAGCACGATGGTGACGTTCGAACTGTTCGTCCGTCCCGCCATCCGGAAGATGTGCGGACACCCGCTGCCGTTCCGGCGAAGCGTGCCGGTGCGGCTGGGGGAGCCGGTCAGCCTCCGGCCGAAGCTGCAGCACTTCCTGCGTGCGGTGGTGCGCGAGACGCCCGAGGGGCCGGAGGCGCGGCTCACGGGGCCGCAGGGATCGGGGATCCTCACCTCGATGGTGCTGGCGAACGCGCTGCTGGTGATCCCGGAAGGACAGTTCGAGACGCCGGCGGGCGCAACCGTGCGGGCCATTCTGCTCGACGATCCCGTTCACCAGGACGAGCCGGCCTTCTGACGAACTCATGGCCGTCGGCACTCCGTGCCATTCGCACCTACTGGGAGACCTCCGCGCTCGTCATCGCGACGGCGCCGTGGCGCTGGCCGTGGTCCTCCCGGTCACGAGTCTGTTCCACCCGTCGGCCGGTGGCCTACAGCCGGGCCTCCTGCTCGCTCCGGCTCCGGGAGGGGACCTGGGGCTTCCGTGGAGCACCGTGGTCCGTTCACCCGCCGCCATACGGCAGGAGGCGGTGGACACGCTGGCGGCCCTGCTGCTGGAGCTCTCCGCGGCGACGCTTGCCGTCGCCGCGGTGACGATGCTGGCCCTCTCGATGGCGCGAGAGTCGGAGCGTGCCGCTGCCATCGCCATCCAGCGTGCGGTCGGCGCGAGCCGCCGGGCGCTGCTCGGCGCCGCGCTCCTCGAAGGCGCGCTGCTCGGGCTGGGAAGTCTCGTGACGGGGTTGGCGGCCGGCCTCGTCGTCGCGCGGGTTCTCGCGGGACACTGGCCGGGTCTGGTCCAGCGGGGCACGCTCACGGTGAGTGCCGGGGCGGTCCTCGCGCTGGCCATGGTAGCGATGGCGGGCTCCCTCTTCCCCGTGAGCTTCCCGCGGCGCCGTCTCACGGATGCCGAGGCACACGTCCGACTGCCGGTCGCACCGATGGCGTTCCAGCTCGGTGTGAGCCTCATCGCCCTGACCACGAGTGCCCTCGTGGGTCGTCACGTCGCTGGGTTGCTGACGCCAGGCGCCACCTCGTCCAGCGATGGCGTGGTCTTCCCGATCGGGCTGCCACACGTTGCGCCCGCCGACCGCGCGGCGCGCTACGCCGGACTCCTCCAGCGGCTCGAGGCGCTCGGGCTCGATTCGGTCAGCCTGACGAGTCCGGGCACGCTCGCCGGACTGGGCCCGGCGAGCTTCGTCACGACCGACTGCGGCCGCTGTTCGGAAAGCGGCATCTGGCTCCGGTGGCACGTCAAGCCGGCCACGCACCAGTTCGTGAGCGCGGATACGTTCCGTCTCCTGGGCGTCCATGTGGTTGCGGGCCGCGGAATCACGGCGGCCGATGGTCCGAGTGCGCCGCGCGTCGCTGTGGTAAGCCGGAGCCTGGCGCTTCGAGAGTTCGAGGGAGGGAGGCCGATCGGCCGGCGCATCCGGGCGGGCGACGATGGCGCGGACTGGTCCACCGTGATCGGGGTGGTCGACGATCCGCGGCCCGTGGGACTCGGGGGCGCGCTCCAGCCTCGGTACACGGTGTATCTGAGCGTGCTCCAACATCCGCCCCGATCGGCGGAGCTGCTGGTCCGAGCGCCGCACCGCCGGGACGTGAGCCGCGACATCCGACCCGCGCTGCACGCGGCGCTCGGCTCACGAACACCCATCCCCACAGGGCAGCCCGAGTCGTCCCGCCTCGTTGCCGAGACCGCGCCACTGGTGTGGTTTGCCCGCGCGTTCGCGATGGAGGGATGGGCGATGCTCGGCATGGCAGCGATCGGGGCCTTCGCCCTCATGCATCTCTGGGTTCGATCCCTGCTTGGCGAGCTCGGGGTGCGCCGCGCGGTGGGCGCCCGCCGGCGCGAGCTGCTCCGCTTCGTGCTCGTCCGGGCCATGGTCGTCGGCGTGGCCGGCGTAGCCACTGGCCTCTGGTTCGGCTGGCCGCTCTGGGGCGAGCTCCCACGCGTGGTTCCCGGCCTGGACCCGTGGAGCGCGTCCACCGCCGCCCGATTCGCCTGCGTGCTCCTGGGAGCAGCACTGGCGGGTGCGCTGCTGCCGGCCTGGCGGGCGGCACGCATGCCACCGATGGAGCTGATCGCCTCCGGGTCCTCCTGAGGCGATCCTCAGCGGTCCTCGCTCGTGTTCTTCCCGGTCTTGCCTCGCCGATGCAGGGTCCGGTTGCGGGCTTCCTTGGGGCTGGCCCCCTTCTTCTTGCCTTCACCGGTCGCACCCGCCTGCTTCGGCTGCCGGGTGCGCTGCTGCCGGCCCTCGCGCTGGCTGCCCATCCCGCTTTCCGCGTCTGCCATGACATCCTCCGTGGGTGGTGTAAATCCTTGCCGTACCGGCACAAGGAAAGCGATCTCCCGCCCCGGGTCTAGCCGCGGCACCGATTGACAGCCCAGGAGGACCCTGCTAACTTTTTCGGTTCGAGAAGGGGAGTAGCTCATCCGCCGGATGGCGGACGACTGGATCGTCAAGACTGTCCTGAGTGCACGGGCACGGTCCAGCCGGGGTCGGGGAGACAATCGCCTCCCGCGCATCAGAGCGAGACCTTCGTCCACGCGAAAGCGGAGCGGACGGGGTCTCGCTCTTTTTTCATTCGACCCCACTCATCGATGGTGACTTCGAGGAGCGCATGAACAACGTCAAGACGATGGTCCTGATGGCGGGCCTGATGGGGCTGTTCCTGATCGCCGGCCAACTGCTCGGGGGCTCCCAGGGGCTGGTGCTCGCGCTGATCGTGGGCAGCGCGTTCAACTTCATCATGTACTTCTTCTCGGACAAGATGGTGCTCCGGATGTACCGGGCGCAGGTCGTCACCGAGGAGCAGGCGCCGGAGCTGTACCGGATGGTGGACCGGCTGCGCCAGCGCGCGGGCCTCCCCATGCCGGTGGTGGCCATCGCGCCGCACGAACAGCCGAACGCGTTCGCCACGGGCCGGAACCCGGAACACGCCGTGGTGGCGGTGACGACCGGGATCATGAAGTACGTTCCCCAGGAGGAGCTCGAGGGCGTGCTCGCGCACGAGCTGGCGCACGTCAAGAACCGCGACATGCTCATCACCACGATCGCGGCGGGGATCGCCGGGGCCATCAGCAACCTGCCCTACCTGCTCATGTTCGGCGGCCTGGGCGGGCGCGACAGCGAGGGCGGCAATCCCTTCGCCGAGATCGCGCTCATCCTGCTCGCGCCGATCGGCGCCATGCTGATCCAGTTCGCCGTGAGCCGCCAACGGGAGTTCGAGGCCGACCGGGTGGGGGCCGAGATCCTGGGCCGGCCGCTGCCGCTGGCCAACGCGCTCCGCCGGCTGGACTCGCTGGCGCATCGGATCCCGATGCAGGTGGCCCCGGCCGCGGCCTCGCTCGCGCAGGTGAACCCGCTGGCGGCGCGCGCGGGCGGCATGGCGAAGCTGTTCAGCACCCACCCGCCCACGGAAGAGCGGGTGGCTCGGCTCGAGGCGATGGCGGCGAGCCGGTAATTGGGCCAGCACGGGCTGGCCGTCTGGCTGGGGTTCACGGGCCTGGTTGTCGCGCTCCTGGTCCTGGACCTGGGCGTGCTCAACCGGCGCTCGCACGTGCTGTCGTTCAAGGAGGCGATGAGCTGGAGTCTCGGGCTCATCGCCTTCGCGCTGCTGTTCGGGCTGTTTCTGGGCTGGAAGGAAGGCACGCAGCACGCCCTCGAGTACTACACCGGCTACCTGATCGAGCTCTCCCTCAGCGTCGACAACCTCTTCGTCTTCATCCTGATCTTCAACTACTTCGGCGTGCCCGCGGCGGCGCAGCCGAAGGTGCTCAAATGGGGCATCCTGGGCGCGATCGTGATGCGATTCATCATGATCGCCGTGGGCGCGCTGCTGCTCGCCCGGTTCGAGTGGATCATCTATGTCTTTGGCGGCATTCTGATCCTGACCGGCCTCCGGATGCTGTTCCAGCAGGATGCGCGGATCGAGCCCGAGCGGAATCCGATCGTCCGCGTCGCGCGGCGGGTGCTGCCGTTCAGCGACACGTACGACGGCACCCGATTCTTCTGCCGGGCCGGCACCGGCCGGCTCCTCGCGACGCCGCTGGTGCTGGTCCTGCTGGTAGTCGAATGGTCCGACCTCGTGTTCGCGATCGACAGCATCCCGGCCATTTTCGCGGTTACCCGGGACCCGTTCCTGGTCTACAGTTCCAACGTTTTCGCCATCCTGGGACTTCGCGCCCTGTTCTTCGTGCTGGCGGGGATGATCGATCGGTTCGCCTACCTCAAGCCGGGCGTAGCGCTGATTCTCGTGTTCGTGGGCGGGAAGATGGCCGTGAGCGCCTGGGTGCACGTGCCGATTCTGGCCAGCCTGGCCGTTATCATCCTCACGCTGGCCGGAGCGGTGGGGCTCTCGCTGCGGCGGACGGCTCGGGAGGCGGCGACGTAGGGCGGAAGGAGGGAAGGGCGGAAGGAGGGTAGGGTGGAAGGAGGGAAGGGCGGGAGGAGGGTAGGGTGGAAGGACGGAAGGGTGGAAGGACGGAAGGGTGGAAGGACGGAACGGCGCATTGGGCCGGCACTGTCATCCCGAGCGACAGCGAGGGATCTTGCCCAGCCGAGTTCGAGCTCCGGGTTAGTAGATCCCTCGCTCCGCTCGGGATGACAGTGCCGCTCGATTTAGACGTTCCGTCCTTCCGTTTCTCCTTCCGTCCTTCCGTCCTTCCGTCTTTCCCCCCTTCCACCCTCCCGTGCATCTTCCGGCATGCCCCGACCGTCGCTGCTGGCACGCCTGGGACTCGACCGCCCCGAGCTCCGCGCCTGGGCCATGTACGACTGGGCCGCCTCCGCCATGCAGACCACCATCATGGTGGCCGTCTTTCCCATCTACTTCGTGAAGGTGGCCGGCGCGGGGCTGGCGGAGAGCGGCGCGACCCAGCGGCTGGCCACCGTGAATTCGCTCGCGCTGGTGGTGATCGCCATCGTCTCGCCCGTGCTCGGCGCCGTGTCGGACTACGGCGGAAACAAGAAGCGGTTCCTGGCCGGGTTCATGTGGCTCGGCGTGGCGGCGGTGGCGGGGATGTTCTTCGTGGAGCGGGGCGATCTGGGGCTCGCGAGCTGGCTCTTCATCGCCTCGCTCATCGGCGTGGCCGGAAGCTTCGTGTTCTATGAGTCCCTGCTCCCGCACGTGGCCGAGCCATCGGAGATCGACCGCGTCTCCACCGCGGGCTACGCGCTCGGCTACGTGGGCGGCGGGATTCTGCTGGCGCTCAACCTGGCGTGGATCCAGAAGCCCGCGTGGTTCGGGCTCCCGTCCGGTCCGGATCTGGGCGGGGCGGCCGCGACACTGCCGGCCCGGCTGGCCTTCCTCAGCGTGGCGGTCTGGTGGGTGGGCTTCTCCATCCCGCTCTTCCGCGGGGTACCGGAGCCACCGGCGCGGCTGGAGCCGGACGAGCAGGCGGGCCGGAGCCCGGTGCGGATGGCGTTCGTCCGGCTGGGCGAAACGTTTCGCGAGCTGCGCGGGTATCGCCAGGCATTCCTGATGCTGCTGGCGTTCCTGATCTACAACGACGGCATCCAGACCATCATCAAGATGGCCACGGCGTACGGCACCGAGCTCGGCATCGGGCAGAGCGCGCTCATCGGCGCCATCCTGCTGGTGCAGTTCGTGGGGATACCGTGCTCGTTCCTGTTCGGGATGCTGGCGGGGCGGATCGGGGCGAAGCGCGCCCTGTTCTTCGGGCTCCTCGCCTATACGGTCATCAGCGTGCTGGGCTACTACATGCGGACGGCGACCCACTTCTACGTCCTGGCGGCGCTCGTAGGAATGGTCCAGGGCGGGACGCAGGCGCTGAGCCGCTCGCTGTTCGCCAGCATGATCCCGCGGCACAAGAGCGGCGAGTTCTTCGGATTCTTCAGCGTGTTCGAGAAGTTCGCGGGGATCTTCGGGCCGCTCATCTTCGCGGGGACGATCGCGGCGACCGGCTCGAGCCGGAACGCGATCCTCTCGGTGATCGGGTTCTTCGCGGTGGGCGCGGCGATTCTGGCGTTCGTGGACCTGGACGAGGGCCGGCGGGAGGCGGAGGCGGCGGACGCGGCTACCGCGGTGCCGCTCCGCATCTGACCACGAGCCGGATCGCCGCCGTCTTCCCGATCTCGACCACGGCCTGCTGCGGATTGCCGCCTTCGAGCGCGCACCCGGGGGCCACGTTCTTGAGCATCACCAGGTGTACGCCGGGCGGCAGCCCGGCAAAAGTCTCGCTGGCGCCGCTGGCGATCGGCCGGACGCCGCCCTCACCCACGATGAGCAGGTAGCCATCCATGTCGGCGGGCTGGCCGGTGGTGCTGACCTCGATCGAGAGCCCGCCGGTGGTGGCGCGCTCGCAGTAGATATCGAAGGTCACGGCGGCGGTGCCATCGGCACCCACCGTCACGGTGCGCGGGTTGGCGCCGAGGACCGCGCAGTTCTCCGCCAGCCCGCCAAGCAGCACGCTGTGCGAGCCCGGAGTCAGGCCCGTCAGCGTCGCCCGGCCGCCCTGAGACAGAATCACGAACGTGCCGCCGTCCACGGTGATGCTGAACCCGTCCTCGTCCGCGCCGGCGCCGCTCGAGCTGATGACCACCTCGAGCCGACCGTCGGAATCGGTGCTGATGAACGTGTCGCCACAGCCGCCGGCGAAGGCAAGCGCCGCGAATGCCAGGCGTGCATCCATGAGACCTCCCGCACCTACTTGCCGCGCATGGGCGGTTTCCCTAACTTCCGCGTAGTCAAAAGTACGACGTCGCCCGCGCTTTTGCCCGATCACCTTTCCGAGCCCTGCCGCGCCCCTCTGCCGGCGGGGCGCTTGCATTGAGGGACGTGCCGACGCATGGACGGACTGGCAGACGCCTTCGCGCTCACCCGTGCCCTCGTATCCCTCGAAACCCCGACCGGGTCCGAGGGTGCGGCCACCGACCTGCTCGAGGGTGTCCTCTCCGGCGCGGGCTACCGCACCGTGCGCCAGCCGGTCTCGGCCGGGCGGGACAACCTGCTCGCGTTCCGCGAGGGCCCGGCGCTGGTGTTCTCGACCCACCTGGACTGCGTGCCGCCCTACGTCCCGCTCTCGGAAGACGCGGGCGCCATTCGCGGCCGCGGCAGTTGCGACGCCAAGGGACTCGCCGCGGCCATGGTGGCGGCTTCCGAACGGTTGGCGGCCGCGGGCGAGCGGCGGATCGGGCTCCTCTTCGTCGTGGGTGAGGAAAACGGCTCCGATGGCGCGCGCGCGGCAGCGGCGCTCGAGCCGCGCGGCCGCTTCCTCGTGAACGGCGAGCCCACCGAGAACCGGCTCTCGATCGGCCAGAAGGGCTCGCTCAGGGTGGACCTCCACGCGGCGGGCCGCGCCGCGCACTCGGCCTACCCGGACGAGGGAGAGAGTGCCATCGCCGCGCTGCTCGACACGATCGAGCGGATTCGCCGCCTGCCGCTCCCGCGCGACCCGCTCCTCGGCGCGTCCACGCTGAACGTGGGACTCATCCGGGGCGGCGTCGCGCCCAACGTGCTGGCGCCGGCGGCGAGCGCCCAGATCCTGATCCGCACCGTGGGGCCGACCGACGCGCTCAAGTCGGCCATCGACGAGCTGGCGGCGCCGGGCGTCAGGGTCACGTTTCCGGTCGAGCTCCCCTGCCACAAGGGGGGGCGCGTGCCGGAGGGATGGGATACGACCGTGGTCAGCTACGCCAGCGATCTCCCGTTCCTCACCACCTGGGGCGAGTGCTACCAGCTCGGCCCCGGCACCATCCGCGTCGCCCACACGGCCGAAGAGCACATCCGCAAGGCCGACCTCCTCCACGGGGTGGACCTGTACGTGCGGCTGGCCACCGATCTCCTCGCGCGCGAGGCATCATGACGGCGAAGATCCCGATCAGCGTGCTGGGGGCCACGGGGACGGTCGGCCAGAAGTTCATCCGGCTGCTGGCGGAGCATCCCTGGTTCGAGGTCGCGGCCGTGGCCGCCTCGTCTGCCAGCGCGGGGCGGCGCTATGGCGACGTCGTTCGCTGGCGCGAGACCGCACCGCTGCCGGAGCGGATCGCGGGCCTCACGATCCAGGCATGCGTGCCACCGCTCACCGGTCCGATCGTCTTCAGCGCGCTCGACGCGGACGTGGCCGGGCCGATCGAGCAGGCGTTCGCGGCGGCGGGCGCGTACGTCGTCACCAACACCCGCAATCACCGGATGGACCCGGACGTACCGCTCCTCATTCCCGAAGCCAACCTCGACCACCTGGCGTTGGTGGACCGGCAGCAGCAGGCCCGCGGCTGGCCCGGCGCGATCCTGGCCAACCCCAACTGCTCCACCGCCGCGCTGGTGCTCGGACTTGCCCCGCTCCACCGCGCGTTCGGCATCGAGAAGCTGTTCGTCTCCACCATGCAGGCGGTCTCGGGGGCGGGCTATCCGGGCGTCGCCTCGCTCGACATCCTCGGCAACGTGGTGCCGCACATCGCCGGCGAGGAAGAGAAGATCGAGCACGAAAGCCGCAAGATTCTCGGCACGCTCGGTCCCGCCGGAGTCGAGCCGGCCGGCTTCGCGGTCAGCGCCCATACCAACCGCGTGGCGACGGTGGACGGGCACATGGCGACGGTGTCGGTCGGCTTCGGGCGGCGGGTTACGCCCGAGGACGCGCTGGCGGCGTTGCGCGGGTTCCGGGCGAGCCCCCGCGTGGCCTGCCTGCCGTCCTCGCCCGACCCGCCGGTCGAGGTCGACTTGCGCGCCGACCGGCCGCAGCCGCGGCTCGACCTCGAGCGCGGCGGCGGAATGGCGGTGACGGTGGGCCGGGTGCGGCCCTGCCCGATCCTCGACCTGCGGCTGGTGCTGCTGGGGCACAACACGATCCGGGGGGCGGCGGGCCAGGCGGTGCAGATCGCCGAGCTGCTGGTGGCGGAGGGACGGGTGGACCGCCCCGCATGATCGTCACCAAGTTCGGCGGGACGTCGGTGGCCGACGCGAGTGCCGTCGGCAGATTGATCGGCGTGGTCCGCTCCAGGCTCACGGACCGGCCGGTCGTGGTGGTCTCCGCCCTGGCCGGCGTGACGGACGCGCTGCTCGGCCTGGGCGAGCTCGTGCACCGCGCGGAGGCGGGCGCGCTCGATGCCGCCCTTGCCGCCGTGGTCGAGCGCCACGCGGCCACGGCCGGCGCGCTTCCCGGAGCCGCGGATGCCATGCCGGCGATCACGGGTGCGGCCGCCACCCTCCGTCAGGAGCTGAGCGCCGCATTCGGCCGCCTGCTCCGGCCCGCGGAGCTCGACATGCTGGCGGGCCGGGGCGAGCTCTGGAGCAGCCGGCTGGTGGCCGCGGCGCTCGTGGGGGCGGGGCTCGACGCCACCTGGGTGGACATCCGCCCGATCATGGTGACGGACGACCGGTTCGGCCGGGCGATGCCCTGCACGCCCGTCATGATCGCCCGCGCGCGGGAGTGCCTCCGGCCGCTCATGGGGGCCGGCCGAGTGCCGGTGACGCAGGGATTCATCGGGGCCACGGCCGATGGCTTGCCGACCACGCTGGGCCGGGGCGGCTCGGATTTCACCGCCTCGCTCCTCGGCGCCGCGCTCGAGGCCGACCGGGTCGAGATCTGGACCGACGTGAACGGGCTGATGACGGCGGACCCGCGCATCGTGCCGTCCGCGCGGACCCTGCGCGCGGCGAGCTACGAAGAGGCGGCGGAGCTGGCGACGTTCGGCGCCAGGGTGCTCCACCCGGCCACGGCGCAACCGCTGGTGCGCGCGGGGATTCCGATCGTCGTGCTCAACTCGAGCCGCCCGGAGCGATCCCGGAACCCGGATCGAGCCGTCGGCCGAGCTCGAGCGCCTGGGCGATTCGCCGGTGCGCTCGATCAGTTGGAAGCGCGGGATCACCGTCGTCAACGTGCGCGCGCCGCGGATGCTGGGTGCCTACGGTTTCCTGCGGGCCATGTTCGAGGTGTTCGAGCGGCACGAGGTCGTGGTGGACGTGCTGGCCAGCAGCGAGGTGAGCGTCTCACTCACCGTCGAGGACCGGACCCGGCTGGACGCCGTGGTCCGCGACCTCAGCGAGCTCGGCGAGGTATGGATCGAGGACCGCCGGGCAATCGTCGCGGTGGTGGGCATCGGGATCCGGTCCACACCGGGGCTCGCCGCCCGGCTTTTCGGCGCGGTCCAGCCGGCCAACGTGGAGGTCATCTCGCAGGGGGCGTCGGCCATCAACATGACGTTCGTGGTGCGCGAGGAGGATGGGCCCGGGGTCGTTCGGAGACTTCATCAGGAGTTCTTCGGGTCGTGCTGAGCGCCAGTCGGGGTGGCGTGATGGTGCTGATTCACCACAGAGGCACAGAGGGCACGGAGAGGCTCGGGCACGGAGCGCATCCGGGAGCGGAGCCACCACCAAGTTGGTGGTGGTGTCCGGGTCCAAGGTGCCCTTCTAGAATGGGGACCCTCCGTGCCCTCTGTGCCTCTGTGGTGAATAGCCAGAGATCCCCGTGCGCATCGTGATCGTCGGCAACGGCAAAATGGGCCAGGCGGTGGCAGCGCAGGCCGGCTCGCGCGGACACGTCATACATGCGATCATCGGCGCCGCCGAGAACGGGGGTGGCCGCGCGCTCACGGCGGAGCGGCTGCGGGGCGCCGATGTGGCGGTGGAGTTCACCCGCCCGGATGCGGCAGTGGCCAACCTCGAGCGGCTGATCGAGGCGGGACTGCCTACGGTGACCGGCACGACGGGCTGGCGGCAGGAGCTGTCTCGCATCGAGGCGCTCGTCGAGCGGCGCAACGGCGCGCTGCTGCACGCAGCCAACTTCTCCGTCGGCGTCCATCTCTTTCTGCGCGCCGCGCGCGACCTCGGCGCGCCGGTTCGCGGGGCGGCCCGAGCTCGACGCGTTTATCCTGGAGGAGCACCACGCGGCCAAGCTCGACGCACCGTCCGGCACCGCGCGGGAGCTGCAGGCCGGCCTCCGGGAAGCCGACCCGCGTCGCTCGTTTCCCATCACGTCCGTGCGCGCCGGCGCCACACCAGGGACCCATGCCGTGGCGTACGACGGCCCGTACGAGCGCGTGACGCTCGCGCACGAGGCACGGAGCCGAGACGGGTTCGCGGCCGGCGCCCTGGCGGCAGCCGAATGGCTCCCCGGCCACCCGGGCGTTCACACGGTCGAGGACATGCTGTTCGGAGCGGATGGATGACACGCATCCAGGGGTGCGGCACCGCGCTGGTTACGCCGTTTACCGACGCCGGCGAGCTCGACCTCGCGGCGCTCCGCGCGCTCGTGGAATGGCAGATCGCCGAGGGGATCGACTTCCTCGTTCCCTGCGGCTCGACGGGTGAGGCGCAGACGCTCGATCAGGGCGAGCGCGACCGGGTGGTCGGGACCGTGGTCGAGGTGGCCGCGGGCCGGGTGCCGGTGATGGCCGGCGCCACCGACAACGACACCCGCCGCGCCGCCGCCGAGGCCCGCCGCCTCTGTGGCCTCGGCGTGGACGCGATCCTGAGCGCCACGCCCTACTACAACAAGCCCACGCAGGAGGGCCTGTATCGGCATTTCGTCGCCGTCGCCGAGGCGTCCGATCGCCCCCTCTGCCTGTACAACGTCCCCGGCCGAACGGCAGTCAACCTGCTTCCCGCCACCGCACTGCGGCTGGCCGAGCACCCGAACGTGTTCGGGATCAAGGAGGCGAGCGGCGACCTGCGCCAGATCATGGAGCTCATCCGCCGCCGTCCGGCCGGCTTTGCCGTGCTCTCGGGCGACGACTGGCTCGCGTTGCCGGTGATCGCGGCGGGAGGCGACGGGCTCGTTTCGGTGGCCTCGAACGAGGTGCCGGCCGCCATGACCGAGCTGGTGCACGCCGCCCGGAACGGCGACCTCGGCCGCGCACGCGACTGCCAGTACCGGCTGCTCGCCCTGATGGACGCCAACTTCCTCGAGACCAACCCCTCACCGGTCAAGGCGGGGCTCGCCATCATGGGCCGGATCCGCGACGTGCTGCGCCTGCCGCTCGTCTCCGCGGGCCCGGCCACGCGGGAGACACTCGCGAGCGCGCTCCGGAGCGCGGGGGTGCATGGGGACTGATTCCGTCGGCACGCTGCGCGAGACGCTGGCGCGCTACGAGACGTCCGTCCCCCCCGGCGAGGAGCCGGCCGCGCGCGTCGCCTTCAATCAGCTCAAGGCCGCGCTCAACGATGGTACGGTGCGGGCCGCCCAACGCGGTCCCGACGGCGAGTGGCGCGCCAATGCCTGGGTCAAGGCGGGGATCCTGCTCGGCTTCCGGCTTGGACGACTGGGGCCGGCGGCCACGGGCGGGCCGTTCCCGTACTACGACAAGGACACCTACCCGCTGCGCCACCTGACGGCGGAGGACGGCGTGCGGATCGTGCCCGGCGGGTCGGCCATTCGGGACGGCTGCTACGTGGCGCCCGGCGTGGTCTGCATGCCGCCGATGTACATCAATGTCGGGGCCTACGTGGACGAGGGGACGATGGTGGATTCGCACGCGCTGGTCGGCTCCTGCGCCCAGATCGGCCGGCGGGTGCATCTCTCGGCGGCGGCGCAGATCGGCGGCGTGCTCGAGCCGGCCGGCGCGCTGCCCGTGATCATCGAGGACGAGGTACTCGTCGGCGGCAACTGCGGGGTGTACGAGGGAACGATCGTCCGCGAGCGCGCGGTGCTCGCGCCGGGCACGTTCCTCACCGCCGGCACCGCCGTGTTCGACCTGGTCCACGACCGGGTCTATCGCCGCGACGGCGAGCGCCCGCTGGAGATTCCGGCCGGCGCGGTCGTGGTCCCGGGCACACGGCCGGTGCGAACCGGCGCCGGGCGGGATGCGGGCATCGGGCTGTATGCGCCGGTGATCGTGAAGTACCGGGACGAGAAGACGGATACGGCGGTGCGGCTGGAGGAGCTGCTGCGGTGACGCATACCCACTATCTCTGGTTCGAGACGAAGAGCCGCCAGGAGATCATCGACATCACCGACGACGTCGCGCAGCAGGTGCAGCTCAGCGGCGTCCGTGAGGGATTCGTCCTGGTGTCCGCGATGCACATCAGCGCGTCCGTCTTCGTCAACGACCACGAGTCGGGCCTCTGGCACGACATCCTGCAGTGGCTCGAGGGCACGATCGCACCGTGGGACCCGCCGCGCTACCGTCACAATGAGACGGGCGAGGACAACGCCGCCGCGCACCTGCGGAGCCTCACCGTGGGCCACGAGGTGATCGTCCCGATCACCGCCGGCCGGCTCGACCTCGGGCCCTGGCAGCGGGTGTTCTACGGGGAGTGGGACGGGCAGCGGAGAAAGCGGGTGATCATCAAGGTGATGGGCGAGGCGGCTTGAGCTTTCCCGCCGATACCGCCCTCACCTGCGCCACCGTTCGACCTCCGCCCCCCGTCACCGAAACGTCCAGCCGCTGCTCGCCAGGTCTACTCCCCAACGTCCACCGCACCGCCGCACGTCCCCCCTCATCGGTTCGTGCGCGAGCGGGCGCGACCTTGCCCGCTCGCGCCGTAAACGTCACCAGCGCCCCGGCAACCCCGTTGCCAAACGAGTCCGCTACCGCGACGACGATGGGCCGCGACAGCGTACGCCCCGCCGTTCCGGATGACGGCACGCCCTCGAGCACCACCTTCGCGGCTGCGCCCGCCTGGGCATCGACGGTGAGTTCCACCGGGCGATCGATGCCCGCGACCGAGGCGCCGAGCCGCTGTACCCCCACCGTGGGGCCGAGCGTCCATGCGATCGCGACCCGTCCCAGCGAATCGGTTACGGGCGCGCGAACACCAACCGCGCCGCCCTCGGCGCGCAGCGTCACCGTGATGCCGGGAACCGGGTTCCCCGCGCGATCGGTCACCCTGAGCTCCGCCGGTCTCGCGAGCGGGCGGCCCACCTCGCCGCGAAGCACGCCGGCGCCGATCCTGGCGAGCGAGGCGGCGGGGCCCGGGAGCGCCAGCGCCGTGAGCATGGGGCGGAGACCGGCGCGCGACGTGCCCAGCTCCACGTAGGCCTGCTGCACGCCCGCCCTGGGCCCGAGCGTCCAGCGGGCCCGCGCCTCGCCGGCGGAGTCGGTGCGCGCGCCCTCGGCCACGATCGTGCCGCCGGCGGTCACCCAGGTCACCGGAACGTCCGCCAAAGGCGTGTCCAGCGAATCGGCGATCCGAACCGCCACAGGCGGGAGCGCGCTGCCGGCCACGCCGGCGAGTCCGTTGCCAAGTATCGTCACACGCGTGTTCCCGGGAACCGGATCGGCTTCGGCGGTGACGATCGTGGTGATCGGCGGCTCGCCGTCGGTCGAGAGCGCGAGTCGTTGCCGGCCGGGCCGCGTGCCGAGCGTCCAGCCGGCCCGCACGATCCCATCGGCGTCGGACGTGTCAGTCTCCTGTTCCAGACGCCCGGACTCGTCGCCCGAGAGGAATCGCACCGTTACGCCGGGCATCGGACGCCCGCTGCGGGAGACGACCTGAGCTTTCACGGGGCCGGGGAGCGGGCGACCGACGGACGCATGCTGGCCGTCTCCGGCCAGCAGGGTGATCGTCGCGGGCAGCGGGTAGACCTCGAGCGGCAGCTCGGCTGTCAGGGGCCCGGAAGCGGCGGTGAGCAGCACCCGGCCGGCCATCGCGGCGGTGACTCGCGCCGCGCTGTCGACCGATGCCGTCGCCGGGTCCGTGGAGCGCCAGGTGATCGGTTGGCCGGGCACCGGGTGCCGTCTGGCGTCGACGACGCGAGCGGCGAGCTGGATGCTGCCCCCCTCGGGCAGCCGGAGCAGCGTGTCGCCGGGGAATCGGATCGCGGCCGGCCGCTGGCGGACGACGATGCGCGACTGCGCGATGCGTCCTCCCGCCGCGGCGACGACCGTCGCCGCACCCGCGGCCCGCGCCACCGCCGTTCCGGCGCTGTCCACCGAGGCGACGGAGCTGTCGGTGCTCGTCCAGCCCACGACGACGCCGGGGAGCACGCCTCCGTGCGCGTCCGTGAGGGTGGTCGCGAGCTGGATCGTGTCGCCGATGGCCCAGGCGGTGTCGGCGGCCGGGGCGATGCCGATCCAGCGCACCCGGCCGGCGCCGGTCGCGTCGCGGACCGACGAGATGATGGAGACGAGGGCCGCGCCCGCCGACAGCGAGCCCGCCCCCCATTTCCACGCCCCGGCGATCCAGCCGTGCGCCCGTGGCGCGGCCGCCGCCTCACGCCTCGATGAGGCCACGCGCCGCTCCTACCGCATCCAGTCGCAGAGGGGAATGCCTTCTTCGCCCGCCATCTCGCGGTCGCCGGCGGTACGCGGCGCCTCGGCGCCCTCGAGCGAGCCGACGAACACCACACAGCTCCGGCCCGGCTGCGCCTGGTGGACAGCGCTGCCCTGCCAGCCGGTCACGCCGGCGCCGAGGATGTCCACGCGCACGCCCGGCGACGGGCGTACGTCGAGCTGCTCGGCCGACGACGCAAAACGGCCGTGGGCAGCCCGATACCGCTCCTGGGCCGCGGCCACCGAGCGCAGGGCGGCCTTGAGCACCGACGCCGGGGTGGCCTGCCACGCCGCGGGAGCGCTGCCCTGGGCGCCGAGGGTGCGGGGGCCCCCGAGCATCGCCACGGAAAGCAGGATTGCAGCGAGTGAACCACTGCGGACATCCATGGATCCTCCGACGCGGAGCGCCTGAGAAGGTCAGCCCATTCTGCCGAGCGCCGCGGCCCGGCGCAATCCGCAGGAAGCAGACGGCGTTCGATTTGTGGACGTGCAGCGCGCTGCAGCAGCGGGATCGCTTTGACAGGCCACACGGAGGTGCTGCATACTTTCGTGTGTCGGTGTCGTGAACAGGGGCATCCCCCTGTTCCCTTCGCCTCGTGGAGTGTCACATGTCAAATCCGTCGCTCGATCGGTCAGACCTGCGCACGCCCCCCTTCAACGGACTGGCGCTCATCGGCACCGTCGCCGCGCTCGGGGCCTTCGCCGCGCGCGCGCCGGAGGTGGTCCAGGCCCAGCGCGTCGAGCTCGTGAACGGAAACGGGGTGCGCCAGGCCAGCCTGGCAGCCGATTCTTCCGGGGTGATGCTGACGCTGTTCGATTCGCGCGGGCGCCCGGCGGCCACGCTCCGGCTGAACGACGACCCGCGCCTGTCGGTACTGGACGCCGCGGGGCGTGAGGCGGCCGGGCTCGGGGCGCCACGGGTCCAGCATCTGGCCCATTAGTCTTGGGAGTGAGCCAACCTGAGAATCTGGATCGATGCGGACGCGGCGCCGAGGGAGGTGAAGGATCTGGTGTTCCGCTCGGCCAGGCGCCTCGGCATCGAGACGGTCCTGGTAGCGAACCAGCGGCTGCAGACGCCTCCGGGCAATCCGCTGGTCAGCGCGGTCCGGGTCGCCGGTGGCCCCGACGTCGCCGACGAGTACATCGCGGCGCACGCCGATGCCGGGGACCTGGTCGTCACACAGGACGTGCCGCTCGCCGCGCTGCTCGTGCCCAGGCGGATCGTCGTGCTGGATCCGCGCGGCGAGGAGCATACGGAGGAAACGATCGGTGAGCGCCTGTCGGTGCGTGACTTCATGGATCAGGCCCGTCTGGTGGGGATCGTCACCGGCGGGCCACCGGCGTACGATGCCCGCGCGAAGCGGGCGTTTGCCGCCGCGCTGGATCGCGTGCTGACCCGACTGGGCCGGTCACGCGAGGTGTAGCTCGGTCATCCACAGCGACAACCTTCCCGGGGGGAGCGCATGAACCTCACGACGGTGCTCGGCTGGACCGGTGCCACCCTGGGCGGCGGCATCGGATGGTGGGCCGGCGCGCCGGCCGGCATGTTCACGGCGTTCGTCGTGAGCACGGTGGGCACCGGTGTCGGGCTGTACCTCGGGCGGCGCCTGGGAGACCAGCTCCTGGGCTAGGAGAAAAAGCGAGAGGGTCGATGCTCGACGGCATACGTCGTTTCGTTCGTGAGCGCCTGGTCGGCGGCGCATCCGCGCCGGGAGAGCCGCCCGCACACGGAGGCTTCAGCCGGGTGCAACTGGCCGCGTGTGCGCTGCTGCTCGAGCTGGCGCACGCCGATGGCGAGTTCAGCCCGGAGGAGCACGCCCACCTCGAGCGTACGCTGGTGCGGCATTTCGGGCTGGACGAGGCGACGAGCGACGAGCTCATGCGCCTGGCCGAGGCCGAGCGGGCGCAATCACTGGACCACTACCAGTTCACCCGACTCATCGCGGCGGAGTACGATCTCGGCCAGAAGATGGTGCTCGCCGAGATCATGTGGGGCGTCATCCTGGCGGATGGCCGGCTCAGCGATCTGGAGACGCATCTGGTGCGGAAGATGGCGAGCCTGATGCAGCTCGAGCCGGCCTATCTCGCGCAGGCCCGGCGCACGGCGGCCGGCCAGGCGTGACTCGCCGGCGCGCGCCGGCTGGCTGACCCATGGCCAGAGTCTCTCCGGACGTCCTCGAGGCCGCGCTCGCCGGAAGCGGCGATCCCCTCGCCGCCGACCTCCTCCGGCGGCTCCGCAGCCGGCGCGAGCCCCCGACCACAAAGGCGACGCGCCCCGTTTCCCGACGTGAGGCGCTCGCCGTGTACCGGCGGAAAGCGGCCCAGGGCGACCGGAGTCATGTGCGGACGGAAGGCTATCCGGCGTTCCTCGAGGCGCTGGCCGAGACGACGGAAGCGGACATCATCGTGCACGGCCTCGCCTTCGCCGAGGTCGTCTATCTGGTGCTGACCGACCGGACCCGGACGCGCTGCATCGGCGTGCTCCGGAAGGTACGGCTGCGCACGGAAGGGGCGTGATGGGGACACAACGGCTCGAAGCGTTCAGCGACGGCGTGCTGGCGATCATCATCACTATCATGGTGCTCGAGCTGAGGGTGCCGCATGGCACCGATCTCGCCGACCTTGGCCCGTTGGTGCCGGTGTTCCTGAGCTACGTGCTGAGCTTCATCTACATTGGCATCTACTGGAACAATCACCATCACATGCTGTACGCGACGCGCCGGGTCAACGGCGGCATCCTGTGGGCCAACCTGCACCTGCTGTTCTGGCTCTCGCTGGTGCCGTTCGTCACCGGCTGGATGGGTGAAAACCACTTCGCCGCGGTGCCGACCGCGCTGTACGGCGTCGTGCTGCTGATGGCCGGCATCGCGTACTGGATTCTGGAGCGGAGGATCGTCGCCGCGCAGGGGCCGAACTCGCTGCTCGCGACGGCGGTGGGACGCGATCGCAAGGAGCAGATCTCTCCGCTGCTCTATGCCATTGCGATTCCGCTGGCTTTCGTGCATGAATGGATTGCGGATGCGTTGTATGTCCTGGTCGCGCTGATGTGGCTCGTGCCGGACCGGCGCATCGAGCGGACGCTTCCGCCCGGGGCGCAGGAGGGCGCCGCCGGATGAGCCCGGCCGGATGATGGCCGGAACCTACTCCTGGAGCGGCAATGGGCTCTGATATCCGGGTGCTCGGCCCCGGCGACGAAGCGGTCCTCACGCGCGTGGCACCGGGCGTGTTCGACCACGAGATCGACCCCGCATTGTCGGCCGAATTTCTGAACGATCCCCGCCACCACCTCGTCGTGGCGCTCGACCACGGCACGGTCGTGGGATTCGCCTCGGGAGTGCACTACGTCCACCCCGACAAGCCGGCCGAGTTGTGGATCAACGAGGTCGGCGTGGCTCCCACGCACCAGCGGCAGGGGCTCGGGAAACAGCTCCTGGGAGCCCTGTTCGCCCGTGGGGGTGCGCTGGGCTGCCGCGAGGCCTGGGTGCTCACGAGTCCGGCCAACGGCCCGGCGGTCCTGCTGTACGAGGCCATGGGCGGGAGCGACCTCGAGGATGCTCCCATGATGTTCACCTTCCGCCTGGATGACCGGGAGACGGGCCGGCCCGGCCGGTGAACGAGCAGGGGGCCGTTCTGCTCCTGGCCGCCGGCATCCTGGTCGGGCTCGCCCTCATCCCGTTCGGGCTCCCCGGGCTCTGGGTGATGGTGCTCGGCATCGTCGGCTACGGCTGGCTGACCGACTTTCACGCCGTGAGCGGCGGCCTCATGGCATTCACCATCGCCCTCGCGCTGCTGGGCGAGGTGCTCGAGAGCTGGCTCGGGTTCCGCTTTGCCCGGCGCTACGGCGGGTCCCGGCGAGCGGGCTGGGGCGCGCTCGTAGGGGGGCTGATCGGCGTCGTGGTGGGCGTGCCGGTCCCGCTCATCGGATCCGTGATCGGCGGCTTTGTCGGCGCGTTCGCGGGGGCGGCGCTGTTCGAGTACACCCGCGCGCGTCAGGCCGGGGTCGCCGCCTGGGCGGGCTGGGGCGCGGTGCTCGGCCGGGCGGCGGCGGCGGCGGCGAAGATGGCGCTGGGCATCGTGATCGCGGTCAGCGCCGTATTCGCCGCGCTCAGAGGATAAGGAGGTCCCGGTGAAACTCACGGAACGTCGAGTGATCGACGGACTGGCCGTGACGGTGATCAATACCAGGCCCGACATCGACACGGCGGAGGTGCTCTCGCGCCTGGCAACGGCCCTGGGCCTCATCCGCCGGTATACACCTCACTACTACCGACATCTTCGGCGCGACTTCGCCGGCATCCTGGTCAAGCGGTACGAGTGCCGGGGCGCGTATCTGGTCGAGCCCCGGATCTGCCTGGTCGAGCTCACCTTCCTCGTCAACCCGGGATTCAGCGAAGCGCAGGTCGCGGCGACCATCCTTCACGAGGCCATGCACGCCCGGCTGCACCGCCTGGGCGTGGCCGTCGGATCCGCCGATCGCGCGCGCCAGGAGCGCTTCTGCCGCCGGGCGGAAGTGGAGTTCGGCCGGCTCGTGCCCGGCGGCGAGCCGATCGTGCAGCGTGCGCTCGGCTCGCTCGCGCTGGGTGACGCGGAGGTCGCGCCGGAGATCGACCGGACGCTGGCGGCGGAGCGGATCGCCCGGGCGGACCGTGAAGCGCTGTAGGCTCCCGCGCAACCAAAGCCGGCCGAACCGCGTCAGGGTGAGATCCGCCGGTCCATCCTCCATCCGAACCGCTCGAACCATGCCCAGCCACCGGTCCGCCCTGATCCCTCTGCTCCTCCTGCTCCTCCTTCCCGCCGGGCTCCCGGCCCAGGACAGCGCATTCACGAAGGAGGAGTTCGCGGCGCGCCGGGCCAGGCTGGTGGAGCTCATTCCGGACGGTGCCGCCCTGGTGTTCGGCGGGGAGGATCACGGCGAGAACGTCCGCTTCCGGCAGGCGCCCGACTTCTTCTATCTCACGGGGATCGAGCAGCCAGGGAGCGTACTGCTCGTGAGCGGGGTGACGAAGCGGGCGGTCGTCTTCGCCCCTCGGGAGCCCGGTGGCGGCGCCGATGCCGGCCTGCTCGATTCCACGGCACAGGCGCGCCGGGGCATCGAGGTGCTGCCGATGGAGAGCTTCTTCGCCTCGCTCGCCCGGGCCGTCGGCCTGGCCCGGCGTGCGGACGCTCTACCTTCCACTCACCCCGCCGGACGACCAGTTGCACGCGCGGTTCGAAGCCAAGATGCTGGACGCCATGGCGCGCGACAACCCGGTCTTCGGTCATGAGGCGCCGCTCGCCGCGCTGGTGGAGCGCATCCGCCGGGCCGAGCCGCAGATCCCGGTCGCCGACGTCAACCCGCTGCTCGACAGCCTGCGCTGGATCAAGACGCCCTACGAGGTCGAGCGGCTGCGCCGTGCCGGCGCCATCGGCGCGGCCGCCGTCGCGGAGGCCATTCGCGGGACCCGCCCCGGGATGTACGAGTACGAGCTGGCGGCCGCGGCCCGGTACGTGAACACCCGGCTGGGCGCCCGCGGCGACGCGTTTCTGCCGATCGTGCCCTCGGGGCCCAACGCCCCCGATGTGCACTACGAAGCCAACACCCGGCGCATGGAATCCGGCGACCTGGTCTACATGGACTACGGCAGCGACTACGACTATTACGAGTCCGATATCACCCGCGTCTGGCCGGTGTCAGGCCGCTTCACGGCGGAGCAGGAGCGAATGTACCGGTGCGTGCTCGAGGCCAGGAACGCGATCATCGCCGTGATGCGGCCGGGTGTCACCATCCGGCAGATGCAGGACGCGGCCGAGCCGGTGTATGAGCGTTACGGGTGGAAGGACGCGTATCTACGGATGGGGCGCTACGTGGGCCACTTCGTGGGGCTGTCGGTGCACGATGTAGGTGACATCTTCGGGCCGGGCACGAGCCGGCCGTTCCAGGCCGGGGTGGTCTTCAACGTCGAGCCGGTGCTCGAGTTCCCGGAGCGAAAGATCCACCTGCGGCTGGAAGACACGATCCTCATCACCGCGACCGGCGCCGAGAACCTCACCGCGGGCGTGCCGGTGGCGGTGGACAGCATCTACCGTCTGATCCGCGCGCGCGGGGTCAACTCCACCCCCGTGGCCGGAACCGCGGGGCGTTGAAGCGCCTGGGCCCGGGGCGGGCCGGCCGCTTCCGGGCCAGCAGCGGCTGCACCACCGCGCGCAGATCTTCGGCGGTGAACGGCTCGCGCAGAATGGGGACATCCGGCGGCAGGCGGCGCTCCAACTCGGGCGTGGAGCGCTCCGGATTGGCCAGGTAGACGACGGGAAGCATCGGCAATTGCGCGCGCAGCTCGTGGATCAGATCGAGGCCCGCCACGCCGCCGACCCGGGTGTTGCTGATGACCAGGTCACAGGTCTTGAGGCCGAGCGCGAGCTGGGTGGCGGAAAGTCCGTCGTAGGCCTGGAAGACGGCGTGGCCGTCCCCCAGCAGCGTCTCGATGACCAGGTTGACGACGGCCTTGTCCTCGTCGGCGACGACGATGTAGCGGCCGGCGAACGGCTCGGCGCGCGAATTCATTGTAGAACCTTGAACCCGGGAGACATCCGGGAGTGGCAGGCGGCGAGGAAGGAGCTTCTGCAATATACGCCGAGGGGCGACCGAGGGGCCTGCCTGGCGGGCCCCGTTGCGTCCCGGCGGCCGGGCGTCGATTTTGGCCTTTCCGGAACGACTACCTGGTGTCCGCCCCCCATTCGGCGAAGCCGATGAGACCGAGTGGGGCACCCTGACCATCACGGCAAGCTCTCGAAGGAGCATGGGATGAGCGGTGTACGGGTCCTGGTCGGCACGCGCAAGGGCGCCTTCGTCCTGACGTCCGACGGCAAGCGTGAGAAATGGGACGTCAGCGGCCCCCACTTCCCGGGCTGGGAGATCTACCACCTCAAGGGGTCGCCCGCCGATCCGAATCGGCTCTACGCCTCGCAGTCGAGCGGCTGGTTCGGTCAAGTCATGCAGCGCTCCGACGACGGCGGCACGACCTGGGAAGCAGTCGGGAACGAGTTCGCCTACGACGGCGTCCCCGGCACCCACATGTGGTACGACGGTACGCCGCACCCGTGGGAGTTCAAGCGGGTCTGGCACCTCGAGCCGTCGCTCACCGATCCCGATACCGTGTACGCGGGGGTGGAGGACGCCGCCCTGTTCCGCTCGACCGACGGCGGCAAGGGATGGCAGGAACTCTCCGGCCTCCGCGGCCACGGCTCGGGAGCCAGATGGCAGCCGGGTGCCGGCGGGATGTGCCTGCACACGATCCTGTTGGATCCGAAGGACCCCAAGCGCATCTTCATCGCCATCTCGGCGGCGGGCGCGTTCCGGACTGATGACGGCGGCCAGACCTGGCGTCCGGTCAACCGCGGGCTCAAGTCGCAGGGCATCCCCGATCCGGACGCCGACGTGGGGCACTGCGTCCATCGCATCGCCATGCACCCGTCGCGGCCGGACGTACTCTTCATGCAGAAGCACTGGGACGTGATGCGCAGCGACGATGGTGGCGACTCCTGGCACGAGGTCAGCGGGGACCTCCCGACCGATTTCGGCTTTCCCATCGATGTCCATGCGCACGAGCCCGAGACCATCTACGTCGTCCCGATCACCAGCGACTCCCATCATTTTCCCCCCGAAGGCAAGCTGCGCGTCTACCGGAGCCGAGCCGGGGGCAACGAATGGGAACCCCTGAGCAAGGGTCTGCCGCAGAAGGACTGCTACGTGAACGTGCTGCGCGATGCGATGGCGGTGGATTCGCTCGACCCGTGCGGCGTGTACTTCGGGACCACAGGCGGGCAGGTGTACGCATCGGCCAACGCAGGCGACAAGTGGGCGCCCATCGTCCGGGACCTGCCGGCGGTCCTCTCCGTCGAAGTGCAGACGCTGACATGATCCGGGTGGTCCTGCCGCAGCACCTGCGGACGCTGGCGCGCGTGGCCGAGGAGGTGCAGCTCGAGGTCGCGCCTCCGGCCACGCTTCGGTCGGTGCTCGACGCGCTCGAGGCCGGCTATCCGGTGCTGCGGGGCACCATCCGCGCTCACGCCACGCAGCAACGCCGGCCGTTCGTGCGGTTCTTCGCGTGCGAGCAGGATCTGTCGCACGAATCGCCGGATGCGCCGCTGCCGGAGGCAGTCGCGGCGGGCGCCGAGCCGTTCCTGGTGGTCGGGGCAATGGCGGGCGGCTGATCCATCGGGAGGAAATCGGATGCGGTACATGCTGCTGATCTACGGTGACGAACAGGCCTGGAGCGACGAGGAGCGGGAGCGATGCTACGGTGAGTCCGCGGCGTTCGCGCGCGAGCTCGACGCCGGTGGCCGGTATCTCGCTGCCGCCCCGCTCCATCCGGTGGCAACGGCCACCAGCGTCCGCGTGCGCGACCGCAAGCGGCTCGTGACCGACGGCCCGTTCGCGGAGACCCGCGAACAGCTCGGCGGCTACTTTCTGATCGAGGCCGGGAATCTCGACGAAGCCATCGAGATCGCCGCCCGGCTTCCCGGCGCTCGGCTGGGTACGGTCGAGATCCGGCCGGTGCTGGAAGTACCGGGTCTGCCTGAGGACTGAGGATGGCACAAGCGCGAGGCACGTTCGACGTGCAACTGGTTCCCCAGGCCCCGGAGGCAGGCGCCGAGGACACGCCGCCCGACCGCCTCACCATCGACAAGCAGTTCCACGGCGATCTCGAAGGCACGAGCCATGGCCAGATGCTCGCCGCGTCCACCGCGGTCAACGGCTCGGCCGGCTACGTGGCGATCGAGTGCGTACGCGGCAGCCTCCGTGGGCGCACCGGCAGCTTCGTCCTCCAGCACAGCGGCACGCTCGAGCGCGGCACGCCGCATCTGACCGTCACGGTGGTGCCGGACTCGGGCACGGAGGATATGGCCGGTCTGGCCGGAAGGATGGAGATCATCATCGCGGAGGGGAAGCACTCGTACGTCTTCGACTACACTCTCCCCGCCCGGCGCTGACCCTGTGGACGGTGACGCCCCGCGCCCTCCGGCGTGAAGCGGCGACGGCACGTCGTGGTCACCGGTCCGCGCTGACGCCGGCCGGGACCCCTCCGACTACATGGAGCGATACTTGGGCCCGCTCCCGCCCTCCCGCGGCGTCCACCGCGGTCCGAGGACGTCCGTCGCCTTGCAGTCGATGCAGTTCGGCGCGTTCACGCGCAGTTCGTCCCCCACGCGCTCGTAGACGCCGGCCGGGCACATGTGCGAGTAGAAATCGGCGACCTCGCCGGTCACGTCGCGACCGACGATGAGGTGCGTCGGGATCGTGTCGCGCGTGGCGTTGCCGGACTTGAACACCGCATCCACCTTGCTGAACGTCAGCCGTCCGTCCGGCGTGAACGGCTGGCCGCCCGAGAGGGCGCGCGGTGTCCGCGCGTCCTCGGCCATGTCGATCTTCCCGCCCGGGAATCGTCCGGCGGTGACCGTCATCAGCCCGGCCTTGAGCCCGCCGACATAGAGACCGTCCTTGAATGCCAGGCGCATGTTCCGGGTTCGCCGCATGTCAGCCACGATATAGCTCTCGTGCACCATGCGGTCGTAGTCGGCGAGGGCGGCCGCGGAGACGTCGCCCGCCTTGAGCGCGGCGAATGCTGCCCGCGCCGCGTACATCCCCGACTGCACGGCGTAGTGGATCCCCTTGAGCGAGGGAACGTCCACCAGCCCCACCGTGTCGCCCGCGAAGAGCACGCCCGCCCCGCTCAGGCGAGACGGGAGCGCGTGGTACCCGCCCTCCGGAATCGTCTTCGCGCCCCATTCGAGGAGCTGTCCGCCCTCGAGCTGCCGCCGGAACAGCGGATGCAGCTTCATCCGCTGGAGCAGCTCGTGCACGTCGAGGCTCGCATCGTGGTAGTCGAGGCCGACGACCAGGCCGATGGCCACATGCGTCGGGCCCAGCGGGTAGAGGAAGCTCCCGCCGAACGCGTCGGCCGGGAGCGGCCAGCCGAGCGTGTGGACGACCTGGCCGAGTGGCCGCGGCACTTCCCAGAGCTCCTTCACGCCAAGGGCGAAGAGCTGCGGATTGGGCGAATGCACGCTCTGCCACTGCCGCCAGGCCTGGCCCAGCAACCCGCGCGTCCCTTCCGCCACGACGGTGATCCGGGCGGTCAGGTCGGTCGGGGGCGTGTAGGTTCCGGTGGGTTGGCGCTCGCGATCGAGACCCGACGGCGCGGTCCGGATGCCGTGCACCGCGTCGCCCTCCACCAGAAACGCGTCCGCCGGGAATCCGGCAAAGAGATTCACGCCCAGCTCCTCGGCGCGCTCACCGAGCCAGCGGACGATCTCGCAGATGGACGCGGTGTAATAGCCGCGGTTCCGCATCGTCGGCGGGGTCGGGATCCGTTGCGCGCGGGCGCCGCTCAGGAAGTAGACCGCCTCGTCCGGGACGCGCTGGCGGAAGGGGAAGTCGGACGGTTCGAGCTCGGGGAACAGCTCCTGCAAGGCGCGCGGGTTCACCACCGCACCCGAGAGGTTGTGCTCGCCGAGGCTGCCGGCCTTCTCCAGCACGCCGATCTCCAGGTCGGCCATTCCGCCGCCTGCTTCCTGGTCGCGCTTGACCAGCCGCGCCAGCTCGATGGCGCAGGCGAGCCCCGCGGGTCCGCCCCCCACGATGAGCACGTCCATGCCGATCGCCTCGTCGCCCGGCGGATCGCGGAGGATGAGCCGGTCGAGCGGCAGCGGGGGCTGGTGGTGGATGGGGAGAATCGTCGACACGGGGGCTCCGGGTGAGGGCTGGGGGAATATAGGGGCGGGCGGGCGGGCGGGCGGACGGACGGGCAGGCGGTCGGGCGGTCGGGCGGTCGGGCGGTCGGCAATCTTCCATGGATTGGCGGCATGGACTTTCGCAAGGCGGCGCGTGATCCGTGGGTGTGGGGGCAGGTCGTGCTCATCGCGCTAGTGGCGGTGGTCGCGCCGGTGATGCCGCGCTGGGTGAATCTGGGAGGCTTTGACTTCGCGCTCAACAGTGTCGGCGCGCGGTGGCTTCGGGTGGCCGGTGGGCTCCTGGCTGGTGTGGGGGTGGGGCTGGCGGTGTGGGGGATGACGTCGCTCGGGCCGAGCCTCACGCCGGGCACGGAGCCGCTGCCGGGGGCACCACTGGTGACCACGGGGGCGTACGGGCACGTCCGACACCCGATCTACAGCGGGGTGGTGCTCGTGCTGGCCGGGTATACCCTCGCGTGGAGCAACTGGACGCTCGCGCTGATCGTCGGCGTTGTGGCGCGCCAGTTCTTCGAGGCGAAGGCGCGGGCGGAGGAGCGCTGGCTGGTCGAGCGATATCCAGGGTATGCGCGGTACTGCCTTCGCGTGGGGCGGCGGGTGCTGTGACGGAAGGACGGAAGGACGGAAGGACGGAAAGGCGGAAGGACGGAAGGGCGGAAGGGCGGAACGTCGCATCCGAGCGGCACTGTCATCCCGAGCGAAGCGAGGGATCTTGCTGGGGCGAGCTCGGCGCCGGCGTGAGGGTGAGCAGAATTTTCACTGGACGACGTCATGCAGGGGCGCCGCACGCGACTCTGCGCCGTTCTCAGCTACTATTCACGCCCATGACATCCCCCGCCATCCCCGGCTTCCGCTCCGTGCCGTTTACCGGCGTCATCTACGTGATGGCCGAAGCGGCACGCCGCGGCTTTCGCTATGGTCACCCCGACTGGTGCAACCTCGGCCAGGGGCAGCCGGAGACGGGGCCGCTCCCGGGCGCGCCGCCCCGCGTGCACCAGGTCGAGATCGGCGTGGACGACCAGGAGTACGCACCGGTGCCCGGGATCTGGGAATTGCGGCGCGCGGTGGCCGAGCTGTACAACGGCCTCTACCGGCAGGGCAGGCGGTCGCAGTACACCGAGCTGAACGTCTGCATCTGCGGCGGCGGACGCGCGTCGCTCACCCGTGCCGTCGCGGCGCTCGGGGAGATCAATCTCGGCCACTTTCTCCCCGACTACACCGCCTACGAGGAATTGCTCGACATCTTCAAGCTGTTCACCTCCATCCCGATCCTGCTGGAGGGCGACAAGGGATACCACTTCGAGCTGGACGACCTCGAGCGCGAGATCACCGGCCGGGGCCTTTCCGCCCTGCTGCTCTCGAACCCCTGCAATCCGACCGGCAGAGTCATCCAGGGTGACGAGCTGGACGGCTGGGTCGGCGTGGCACGGCGGGTGGGGTGCACACTGCTGATCGACGAGTTCTACTCGCACTACATCTGGACGGATGCCGGGGATGGGGCCGCCACGGTGTCCGCCGCGCGCCACGTGGACGACGTGGACGACGATCCGGTCGTGCTGTTTGATGGCCTCACCAAGAACTGGCGCTACCCCGGCTGGCGCACGAGCTGGATCGTGGGGCCGCGGCCGGTCATCGACGCGGTGTCCAGCAGCGGCTCGTTTCTGGACGGCGGAGGCAGCAAGCCGCTGCAGCGCTCCGCCGTCCCGCTGCTCGCGCCCGCGATCGTACAGGCGGAGACCGCCGCCATTCGCCGTGCCTTTCTGCGAAAGCGGAAGATCCTGGGCGACGGGCTCCGCGCGGCGGGCGTGCGCTTCGACCTCGAGCCGGAGGGGACTTTCTACTGGTGGGGAGACGTCTCGGCGCTGCCGCCGGCCATCAACACCGGCATGACGTTCTTCCAGCGGGCACTCGACGAGCGGGTCATCTGCGTGCCCGGCGAGTTCTTCGACGTGAATCCCGGCAAACGACGGAGCGGCCGGCCTTCGCGGTTCCGGAGCTACGTGCGCTTCTCGTTCGGCCCGGAGGAGGCAGCGGTGCTGGAGGGAGTGCGAAGGATTCGGGAGATGGTGGTGCAGGCGGGGTAGACGCGACCGTGGTGAAGCGCATCGAGGCGCCGATCGGTTCACCCCTGCCCCTGCTTCCAGAGCGCTGCCCAGCCCCCGCCGAATCGTTCGCGCACCTGCCCCCGGACGAGCGCCACCCCGATGAGCAGGACACCCGTGAGAAGCCCACTCACCCGCGCCCGCGCCGGCGCGCCCAGCAGCCACGGCGCCACGATGACCCAGGCGCCGAGCGGCAGGGTGGCCCAGCGGACGGCCCGGGTCACCTGGGACATGGCGATCACCGCCGCGCTCACCGCGATCGGGCCGGCGATGAGATCGCTCACCCGCACGGCGCCGCCATAGCCGAGCACCGATGGCGCGGCCATCAGCCAGACCCCGGCCAGCGCGCCGCACACCCTCGCCCACATCTACGGCGCGCCTCCCCAGAACGCCCGCCAGACCGACCGTCCCGCCCGATGCTCCCGTAGCAGGAACTGCAGGCTGGCCAGGCACTCATCCATGGCGGGGCCGATCATCAGCAACGAGACGGCCGCCGACGCGAGACAGAGCGTGCACCAGGCCTGGAACAGCACCGGCTGCAGGATGACGAGCAGCAGGCTCACCGCGCCGAGCGGACCGACGGCAAACCCGAACAGGACGACCACCCAGGGCTGCGTGCGCCACCGCGCGCGTCCGCCGATGGCACCGCTCACCGCGTCGAGCAGGTAGCCGGCCGCCCCCAGGGCCGCGTCGGGAATCGGGAGCAGGCGCGAGACCCTCGAGTGCAGGATGGTCTCGCTGCCGTTCCCGAAGAAGGGCTCCCACGCCCGGCCGAACACGCCGAGCTGTACCAGCGCCAGGTAGCCCGCGATGCCGAAGCCCGCGAGTGCGAGCCCGATCAGCGGCAGTCGCTCGGACCAGCTCGACGGGTCGTAGCTCCAGCCGGGCGGCGTCATCGGGCGCCCACCGTCAGCTCTGCCGGCGTCGCCTGAAACGGCGTCAGCAGCTCCACGCCCTGGTCGGTGACCGCCACCATGTCGCAGTGCCGGAGCCCGCCGGTGTTCTCGAGATACACGGCGGGCTCGAGGTTGCACACCATGCCGGGCTGGAGCACATCGGGCGAGCCCGGGCGGAGCCGCGGACGCGCATTATGATCGATGGCCGCGAACCCCACGCCGTGGCCCGCGGGATGCCGGAAGGCGGCCCCGAGCCCGTGCGCGGCCAGCACGTCACGCGCGGCTTGATCCACGGCGCGGGCCTCCACCCCGGGGCCGGCCACGCCCAGCGCGGCCCCCCGGGCCGCCAGCACCGCGTCGTACAGCTCACGGAGCCGCGCCGGTGGTGGCCCAAGACAGTAGGTGCGGGTGATGTCGGTCCAGTAGCCGTCCACGTACGAGTTGCAGTGAACCAGGAGCAGATCGCCCGGGCGGACGGCTCGCGCGGTGGACCGCGCATGGCTGCCGAAGGCGCGCGCCGAATTGAGGCCCGACATGCAGAAGACGAATCCATCCGCCCGCTCCACGCCCGGCGACGCCAGCCCGCGGATCGCGAGCTGCGACCGGAAGCCGGCCGCGACCTCCGCCTCCGTCATGCCCGCCCGGATCCGGGCGGACCCGTCGGCGAACGCCTGGGCCGCCACTCCGCAGGCGAGTCGCACCCGGTGACGCTCATGCGTGGTGAGCACGGAGCGGAGCCGGGCGAGCCGCTCCTCCGCCGGCTCCAACGAGACCGCCGGCAGCGCCCAGCGGAGCGCGTCGTGCAGGCTCTCGCCATAGAGGTTGAAGGCCGCGTAGGGAGCGGGTTCGGTCACGGGTCCGGTCTCGATCCCGATCGTGCCCGATCCCAGCTCGAGCTCGCGCAGACATTGCGCGAGCGGGCCGCGGAGCAGCCCGAGCGCATCGCGCGGATCGGACAGCGAGCCGGGCCCGAGCAGGTGCAGCTCGTCGGCCCAGCCGCGCTCGGCCAAGTCGCGTTCGTCTTCCGGGGCGATCAGTCCCACCCGCCCTGCCCGGGTTACCATGGCCACCGCGGTGCCGAGCACCGGCCAATATCCGGTGAGCAGCAGGACGTTGGTGGGGAGGCCGCAGACCATGGCCTCGAGTCCGGACTCCTCGAGCTCCCGGCGAATCAGGGCGACTCGCTCGTTTGCCGGGATCATCGGCGGTGACTCCTCGCGACCGGTGCGCCGAGCCCATGCTCCGCGCCCCCGGACACTCCCGGGGAGGCCACTGCCGTGAGGCGGGCGTCGCGCCCGAGCAGCCGCGCGGCATAGACCATGGTGCAGCCGCCGATGGCGCAGAGCGCCGCCAGATCGAGCCAGTGCGGGTGAACGCCGCCAGGGTGCAATTGCGGCAGCACCAGCCAGTAGACGTCGAGGTAGTGCATCACGAGCAGCCACACACCGACTTTCGCCAACGTCCGCGGCGATCGCTTCACGCGCCGCAGCAGCAGCACGAGAAACGGCAGCGCGAACTGCCCCACGAGCACCACCAGCGCGAGCACACCCCAGCTTCCTCCGACGCGCGGGACGTACCAGGCCACTTCCTGAGGCACATCCGCGATCCAGATGATCAAAAACTGAGAGAAAGCGATGTAGGCCCAGAAAACGGTGAACGTCAGCAGCAGGTTGCCGAGCTTCTGATAGTTGTCGGCGCGCGGCGCGCGGCCGGGCTCGAGCAGGGCGAGGACGGCCAGGGCCGCGAGAAAACCCCCGGCGAAGACATACACCCCGTAGATCGTCGAGAACCACGCCGGCGAAAGCGACATCAGCCAGTCGAAGGCGGCGAAGCTGAGCGTGAACGCCACGGCCGGAAGTCCTCCCGCGCTGAGCGCCCGGCTTCGCCCGTCCACCCGCCCGTGGGCTCCCGCGGTTCGGCGGAGTGACCACCGCCGCAGCAGCAGGCCGGCGGCGATCCACACGGCGAAGTAGATCGCGGCCCGCATCAGGAAGAACGGCTCGTTGAGCCAGACGCGCCTGTCGCCTGCGGCCGCGGGCGCCCAGGGATACACTCGCGAAAGGCCGAACGCGATCGGCAGGAACAGCACCGCGAAGAGCGGCGCCGAGGCGGCGATGGCCTCTGCCGGCCGGCGAAACGCGTCGAACCACCGTGCGCCGGTGATGTTGCAGGTCATCACGAGGGTGAGCGCGCCGAGCATGATGCTCAGGCCCGTGGCGTATGCGGCGAGGTACGAGAGCAGGGCCTGGCGAGGATCGAGCAGCAGCCCGAGCGCGAACAGCAGCAGGCCTGCAACCGCGAGCACCACCCCGACGACCAACGCGGTGCGGCCACCCGGCTCACCCACCGCGACACGCCGGGATCTCGAGCCGATGGCCAGCAGCAACCCGCCGATGGCGCCGAGGCCGAGCCAGCCGGCGCGCGTCGCGCCCCCGGGACGCGCCGACCCGGTCATCGTGTACCGCCCGACCACGGCGCGGCGCGCGCCGAGTCGAGGGCGCGGAGCCGGGCACCGCGCGAGGAGTCGGCGCGCTCATCCGGCGCTGCGGTCGGCGTTCGCTGGAGCCGGCGCAGGTAGGCGATCACCGCCCATCGTTCGCGCTCGTCGAGCTGCGCGGCATAGGGCGGCATCCGTCCGAACCCATCCCGGATAACGGTGTAGACAAGCGCGTCCGGCAGGGCCGCCATGGCCGGCGTGCGGAGCGATGGTGGCCGCCGCTCCGTCATGTTCGCGGCGACGACGCTGCCGCCGTAACCGCCCGGGCCGTGGCAGGCCGCGCAGAAGATCCCGAACCGTGAGCGGCCGAGCGTCAGGAGCTCCGCCGTCACCTGGGGCGCCGCCGGCTGGAGGACCTGCTCGCGGGACACCGTGCCGGCCGGCGGCGGCTGCATGACCTTCCCGTCCCGAAAGAACGCACTCCCTTCGTATGCGTCGTAGCGTGGCTGCCGCTTCATCCGCTGCAGGGCGGCGCTCCAGCCGGGCTCCGCGCTGCCGCACCCCGCGAGCAGCAGGCACCAGGACAGGAGCCGCACGCGTCTCACGCGTCCTCCGCGACCGGCACCACCCGCAGCGCATGCAGCCCCTCGAGCAGTCCGGTGACCTTCCGATTGTCGAACCGGCGGTCCCGCGCGTCCACGCCGACCCAGAAGCGGTCCACCGAGGCGCGCTCGAAGCCCTCGATCTCGAACACGGGGTGCCACAGCTCCGGGAGTCGCAGCGCGACGAACAGTCCGAAGAAGGCCACCAGGGCCGCCCCGAGCACCGTCGCCTCGAAAGTGGCCGGAATGAACGCGGCCACCGCGTGTACCGGCCGGGCGCCGATGCTCAGCGGGTAATCCCACACATCGGCGTACCACTGGATGCCGTAGCCGAGTATGGCCCCCAGCACGCCGCCCCCGAAGATGAACCACGGTAGCCGTGAGCGGGCGAGGCCGAGCCGGTCGTCCGCGCCCTCGACCGGATACGGCGTGTACGATTCGAGCCGGCGATACCCGTTCCGCCGCAGCACGGCCAGCGCCTCGAGCACCCCCTCGGCGCTCGCGAACTCGGCCAGCACGCCGGCCTTCATGTCGCCGCCACCGCGGCCGCGGCGGCGCTCGCCTCGTGCCGCTGCTGCTTGAGCTCGCTGATCGCCACCATGGGCACGAACCGGAGGAACAGGAAGAAGAGGAAGAAGAAGAACGCCACGCTGCCGAACAGGATGCTCCAGTCCACCCAGGTCGGAGCGTAGAAGTGCCAGCTCGACGGCAGGAAGTCGCGGTTGAGGGACGTCACGATGATGATGAACCGCTCGGTCCACATGCCGGCGAGGATGAGCAGCGATGCGGCGAACAGCACCGGCGGGCTCACCCGGAGGCGCCGCCACCAGAAGAGCTGAGGCACCACCACGTTGGCCGTCAGCATCCCCCAGAAGATCCAGGCATAGGGCCCGAACGGCCGCTCGACGAGATAGGTGTACCGCTCGTAGACGTTGCCGCTGTACCAGGCCATGAACGTCTCGACGACGTAGCTGTAGATCAGCATCCACGCCATCGCCAGCAGCAGCTTGGCCATGTTGTCGAGATGCCGCTGGGTGATGATGTCCTCGAGCCGGAACGCGCGCCGGATCGGGATCAGGAGCAGCAGCACCATGGCGAACCCGGAATAGATGGCGCCGACGACGAAGTAGGGCGGGAAGATCGTCGAGTGCCAGCCCGGAAGCTGGCTGATCGCGAAGTCGAGGCTCACGATGCTGTGCACCGAGATGACCAGCGGCGCGGCCAGCCCCGCCAGGATGAGGTAGGCCACCCGGTACTGGTGCCACTGGCGGCCCGACCCGCGCCAGCCGAGAGCGAATACGCCGTAGAGCCCGGCGCCGGGTGCGTCCGGGCGCCCGGTCGCGGGCGGCGGCCAGGTCGGGCACCAGGCCGAGGTACCAGAACAGCAGCGAGACCGTGAAGTAGGTGGCGACCGCGGCGGCGTCCCACGGCAGCGCGCTCTTGAACTGCGGCCAGACCCCGATCCGGGTGGGATACGGGAGGAGCCAGTAGAAGAACCACGGGCGGCCGAGGTGCAGGAGCGGGAACAGGCCGGCGTTGACCAGGGCGAACAGCGTCATTGCCTCCGCCACCCGGTTGATGGACGAGCGCCAGCGCTGGTGGAACAGCAGGAGGAAGGCGGAGATGAACGTCCCCGCGTGTCCGATCCCGATCCACCAGACGAAGTTGATGATGGCGTACGCCCAGGCCACGGGAATGTTGTTGCCCCAGACCCCGATGCCGGTGGCCACGGTGTATGCCACCGCGCCCGCGAGCACCAGCGTGCCCGCGCCCGAGATCCCGAACAGCACCCACCAGACCCGCGACGGCGTCCACGCTGGCGCGAGCAGCCGGTCGGTGAGCTGCGCCGGCCCGCTACTCACCGCCGTGGCCACGGGGCAGCTCCGGGTTGGGGTTGGTGATGGCGGCGAGATACTGGACCCGTGGCTCCGTGCCCAGCTCGTGGAGCGCCGCGTAGCGCCGGGGCTCCGCGCGCCGGCGGACGAGGTCGGAGCCGGGATCGTTCAGCGAGCCGAAGGTGATGGCCCGCGTGGGACAGGCCTGCTGGCACGCGGTCCGCACCTCGCCGGTCGCGGCGCCCTCGATGCCGGCCGCGATCTGTGCCTCCCGGATCCGCTGCACGCAGAAGGTGCACTTCTCCATCACCCCGCGCCCCGCACCGTGACGTCCGGGTTCTTCAGCCATCCGCTCGGTCTCGGCCACCTCCGCGTTGTAGTCGAACCAGTTGAACCGGCGCACCTTGTAGGGGCAGTTGTTGGAGCAGAACCGGGTGCCGATGCAGCGGTTGTAGACCATCTCGTTGAGCCCGTCCGGACTGTGAACGGTCGCGCTCACCGGACAGACGTACTCGCAGGGCGCCTTCTCGCAGTGCTGGCAGAGCATCGGCTGCATGAGCACGGCCGGGTCCTCGACGGTGCCCTCGAAGTAGCGGTCGATCCGCAGCCAGTGCATCTCGCGCCCGTCGAGCACGCCCTGCTTCCCGACCACCGGGATGTTGTTCTCCGCCTGGCACGCCACCACGCACGCGCTGCAGCCGGTGCAGGTGGCCAGGTCGACCACCATGGCCCACTGGTCACCGCCGGCCGGGCTCGGCTCGTATAGCGAGAGCACCCGGCCACGCTCGGGCGCGGTGAAGGCAGGGTTGCGGCGATACTCGTCGAGCGTGGCACTGAGTGCCACCGGCCGGCCCTCGAGCCGCCAATGGGTCTGGGTCGAGGCCACGCGATCCCGCAGCGGTGTTCCGTCATCGCCGAGCGCGGGCGACACGGTCAGGCCGCCACCGAACATCATCATGTCGCTCGTGAGCAGCCGGTACGCGTTCGCGCCGACCCCTTCCGCAAGGGTCTCATCGCCCGCGCCGCGGCCGTACCCCAGCCGGAGCGACACGGAATCGTCGGCATGGCCCGGGAGCAGGAAGGCTGGCACCCGAAGCGTGCGGCCGCGGTACGCGAGCTCGACGACGTCGCCGGTCGCGACGCGGAGCCGGGCCGCCGTGGCCGGGCTGAGCAGCGCGGCGTTCCCCCAGGTGAGCTTGGTCAGCGGATCCGGGAGCTCCTGCAGCCATACGTTGTTGGCGAACCTGCCATCGTACACGCTCGGGTCCTGCTCCAGCACGAGCTCCAGGCCGGTGTCGGCCGGCGCCGGGGGCCGGGAAAGCACGGTGCCGATCGCATCCCATCTCCAGGTGGGTGTCGTCTCCGGCGCCGCCGTTCCGGCGATCACCCCCCGCTGCAGCGCCTCGTCCCAGGCACCGGCGAAGTCCGTCCCCACCAGGCGGCCACGCCACAGCTCCTGCAGCAGCTCGTGGGCGTTTGCCTCGGCGTCTCCGAGCAGCGCCGCGAGCAGCTCGGCTTGGGTCTTGCCGCCATACAGCGGGGCGATGAGCGGCTGCACCAGCGAGGCGGTACCGTCCCACGCGCGGCCGTCGGCCCAGGACTCCAGATAGTGCAGGCTCGGGACGCATGCGTGGCAGGCGCGGGCGGTCTCGTTCTCATAAAGGCCGTGATAGACCGTGGTGGGCACCTGGCGGAGCGCGACACCGAAATCGAGATCGGCCGGCGCGGTGTAGACCGGATTGGCGTCGAGCACGATCAGCGCGCGAACCGCGCCGCCGCGCATCGCCTCGACGAGCGGGCCGAGCTCGTGGCTCGGTGCGCCGGCCTCGATGATGGGCGACTCGATGTAACGCAGGGTCCCGCCGACGTTCCCGAGTGCCGCGTTGAGCAGGTGGGCGAGGACGTGGACCCGCGCCGGCTGGCGCTCCCCGGCAATGACGATCGTGCGCCCGGCATGTGCGGTGAGGTCGCGAGCCAGGGCATCGATCCACTCACGATGCCGGGCCGAAGGCTCGACACGGCTCAGGAGAGAGGTCACAGTATCGGGGATACCCTGCCTGCCCGGCATTCCGGGCCGGTTGCTCTGCCGCACTACTTCCGCGAGCACCGCGCCCGCCAGCGACTCCACCTCGCCCGCGCGGACCCGGAGCCGGTGATCGGCAGTCCCGCCCGTGACGCTCGCGCCCGGCTCGATCACGTACAGCCGGTTCATCGCGTCCGTCGGCGCGGCAATCCGGCGCCGATCGGCGAAGTCCCGCGCGTAGCGCAGGCTGAACGGTCCTCCCGCCAGGAAATCAGCGTCCAGTGCCAGCACCACGTCGGCCGAGCGGAAATCGTACTGCGGCAGGAGCGGGCGCCCGAACGCCGTCAGCGATGCGCGGTCGCTCGCGTACGGGCCGAGCGGGCTGTAGAAGTGCACACGCGCTTCAGGATACCGCTCGCGCACCCGTCCCAGCATCTCGGCCAACAGCGGCGAGGCGGACGGCTCGAGCAGCAGCCCGAGTCCCGCTCCGCGCGGGCCGACGACCGCCCCCAGCCGCGCGGGCGACAGCAGCCCGGCGAGCTCGGACCAGCTCGCCCTGGCGCGGCCGAGGCGCGCGCGTCCGCGCGCGCTCCGGATCATAGAGCTGCAGAATGGACGCCTGCTCGTAGACACCGGCGGCCCCGAGGCTGGCGGGGTGGTCCGGGTTGCCCTCGATCTTGGTGGGCCGGCCCACGTGGCTCTCGACCAGCAGCCCCGTCGTGTACCCGCCCAGGCTCATGGATGTGGCGTAGTGCCGCGCCACGCCGGGCGTGGACTCCGGCGGCTCGGACACATAGGGCAGTATCCGCTCGCGCGGCCGCTCGAAGCAGCCGCCGATGCCGGCGAGCGCGACGCTGGCACCGAGCAGACGGACGAAGCTCCTCCGCGTCATCCCGTCCGCCAGCTCGGCGGCGCCGGCCGGGAACTCGCGACCGAGCGCCTCGCGGAAGTCGGGCGTGTCGAGCAGCTCGTCGAGATCGCGCCAGCAGCGGCGCCCGTCGCCGGTCACGTCACTGTACCTAGCGGTGGCATGCGCTGCAGTTGGTGAGGCGCGAGACCTGGTACCGGCGCACCAGCTCGCGCCCGAGGACCGCCTGCCCCTCGGGCGGCTGCCAGCCCATGGTCGTCACCTGCTCCACCGGCCGGAGATAGCGCTCCGGGCCGCGGTGGCAGTCGAGACACCAGCTCATCGTGAGCGGCGCCGCCTGCTCGACTCGCGCCATCCGGTCCACGCGTCCGTGGCAGGTCTCGCATCCCACGCCCTTCCGCACGTGGATGGCGTGATTGAAGAAGACGAAGTCCGGGAGCGAATTGACCCGCTGCCAGGGAATCGGCCGGCCCGTCGCGAGGCTCTGGCGAACGGGCGCGAAGGCCGGACCATCACGCCAGACCTGGCTGTGGCAGGGCACGCACACCGTGGTGGCCGGGATGCCCGCCGGCGCCGCGTGCTCGGCGGTGCTGTGGCAGTAGCGGCAATCGATCTGGAGTCCGGTGACGTGGATCCGGTGGTCGAACGGGATCGGCTGCGCCGGCGCCGAGTGCTGGCCGGTAATCGCGGGCGTCCGCACCCAGGCCATGAGCGCGAGCGGGACACCGACGAGCGCGGCAGCGGCGGCCGCCAGCGTGAGACGAATCGTCCGGTTGCTCGAGCGGGGAAGAGAGCAGGCATCGCGGGCTGCGGACGGGCTCACGCCCCGGGTGATGCGCCGGTGCTTCCTGCCCGCCTTCATCCCCCGCACCAGCAACCCGCCCACGAGCCCCGCGCCCGCGACCACCGCCGTCGTCCGCATCGCCGCCCTGCGCCGCGCCCGCGCCCTGGTCCGGACGAGCTGGCGCTTCTGGCCGGCCCTCCCGGGCCGGCCCTGCAGCGCCAGCTGAATCACCTGCGCCAGGTGCAGCGCCTCGCGGTCGGTGCCCTGGGCGATCTGCTCGCGGCAGCTGAAGCCGTCGGCGATGATCAGCGTCGTCGTCGGCCGGCCTGCGCGGACCGCCGGCAGCAGCCGCCGCTCGCCGCATCGCCATCGAGACGTCGTAGTGGTCCCGGCCTCGAAGCCGAACGACGCCGGCCATGCCCGCAGCAGCCCGGACTCCGGCTCGCTCGACGTCGACGCCCATCTTCTTCAGCAGCTCGCATGCTCGTCGTCCATGCCGATGATCGACTTGTGGTGGCAGTGGCCGTGGACCAGCGCCTTGCCGCCGAGCTGCGGCGGCTGGTAGTCCGGCGCCTTCTTGCTGCAGGAACTCGCTCGAGGTAGAACGTCTGGTCGTGCAGCCGCTTGGCGTCCTCGTTCGTCGGGAAGCAGTTCGGTCAGCTCGTCGCGGAACACCGCCGTGCAGCTCGGCTCCAGCCCGACGACCGGCACGCCGGCCTCGATCTCCGGCCGCAGCGTGCGTCGAGGATCTCGCGCAGCAGCGCTTCGCCGTGTCGAGCAAGCCGAAGTCGTACAGCGGCCGGCCGCAGCAGAGGTCGCTGCCGCGGCACGACCACCCGGAAGCCGGCGTCCTCCAGCACCTCGACCGCGGCCTTCGCCGTCTCCGGGTGGAAGTAGTTGTTGAACGTGTCCGGCCAGAGGATGACCGGCCGGCCCGTCGGCGTTCCGCGGCGGCCGGCGGCGGAACCAGCTCCTTGAAGGTCTCGGGCGCGAACGGCGGCATCGTGCCGCTCGGGCGCGATGCCCGCCGAGCCACTTGGCGACGCGCGCTGAGGCCCGGCGTCTGGCTGAAGAAGTTGGCCAGCGCCGGGCGCGACGGCGGCCAGCCGCGCCCAGAGTGGATCCAGCCGCATGCGTAGGCGTGCCGCGGCCGCAGCCGGCCCTCGTAGTAGTGCGACAGGAACTCGGCCTTGTAGGTGGCCATGTCCACGTTCACCGGGCAGTCGTCCTTGCAGCCCTTGCACGCCAGGCACAGGTCGAGCGCCTCCTTGACCGCCTCGCTCCGCCAGCCGTCGGTCAGCACCTCGCCGTTCATCATCTCGAACAGCAGGTGCGCCCGGCCGCGGGTGCAGTGCTTCTCCTCGCGGGTGACCATGTAGCTGGGGCACATGGTCTGCCCGCCCTCGCGCGCGGCACTCGCCGACGCCGACGCAGCGCAGCGCCGCCCGGGCGAAGAGTGCCGGTCGTCCGGGAAGGCGAAGTGGGTCTCGCGGCTGCGGCGGGTTGTAGTCGGGCCCGAGCCGCAGGTTCGTCGTCGATCGGGTAGGCGTCGATCATCTTGCCCGGGTTCATCTTCCAGTCCGGGTCCCAGATCGCCTTGAACTCGCGGAACGCCTGGCACCAGCTCGTCGCCGAACATCTTCGGCAGGAACTCGCCGCGGGCCTGGCCGTCGCCGTGCTCGCCGGAGAGCGAGCCGCCGTAGCTGCACCACCAGGTCGGTCGCCTCGTCCATGAACGACTCGGTAGTTCTTGATGCCCTCGGCGGTGTACAGGTCGAACGGCGACGCGGCAGTGGATGCAGCCCTGGCCGAAGTGGCCGTAGAGCGACGGCGTTGTAGCCGTACTTGTCGAACAGCTTGCGCAGGTCGCGCAGGTAGTCGGCCGACCTTGTCCGGCGGCACGGCCGAGTCCTCCCAGCCCTGCCAGGTGTCGGGCATGCCCGGGCACCCAGGCGGTCGAGCCGAGCCCGCCCTCGCGCACCTTCCAGATCATCTCCTCCTCGCTGCGGGTCGTCGAACAGCTTCATCGACGGCGGGTTGCTGTCTGCTTCTTGAGCATCGTCCATGCACCGCCGGGCCTGGTCGTCGGCGTCCTGCTTGCTGTCGCCGCCGAACTCGACCAGCAGGAAGCCCTTGCCCGTCGCGGCAGCAGCGCGATGTTCGGCGTCCTCGTCCCCCTTTCGCTTGACGTACTCGAAGAGCAGGTGGTCGAGCCCCTCCAGGGCGGTCGGCTTGAACTCGCAGGATCTCCATCAGGTGGTCGCACGCCGCGTAGATGTCCGGGTAGCCGAGGACCAGCAGCGAGCGCGCCTTCGGGCTCGGGCACCAGGTTGAGCGTCGCTTCGAGGATGGTGACGCAGGTGCTCTCGGTGCCGACCAGCGCCCGGGCGACGTGGAAGCCGTTCTCCGGCAGCAGCTCGTCGAGGTTGTAGCCGGAGACGCGGCGCGGCAGCTTCGGGAAGCCGCGTGCGGATCTCGTCGGCGTACCGGTCGCGCAGCGCCTTGAGCTGCGCGTAGATCTCGCCGCGCCGGCCGCCGCCGCGGATGATCGCGCTCCAGCTCGTCCGGCGGCGTCGCGCCGACGCGCATGCCGCAGGCCGTCGTAGGTGAGGATCTCCAGCTCGTGCGGTGTTGTCGGCGGTGCGCAGGCCGCGGCCGTACTTGGCCCCAGCAGCGAGTGGACGCCGCACGAGTCGTTGCCGAGCATCCCGCCGAGCGTGCAGTGGTTGTGCGTGGACGGGTCCGGGCCGAACGTCAGGCCGTGCTGCTGCGGCGCGCGTCGCGCAGGTCGTCGAGCACGCAGCCCGGCTGCGACCGTGCCCAGCTTGCCGCTCCGGGTCGATGCTCGAGGACGCGGTGCAGGTACTTGGAGAAGTCCATCACGACCGCGACGTTGCAGCACTGCCCGGCGAGGCTGGTGCCGCCGCCGCGGGACAGGACCGGCGCGCCGATGCCGGCGGGCCGCCGCGACCGTCGCCACCACGTCGTCGATCGTCGCGCGGGACGACGACGCCGATCGGCACCTGCCGGTAGTTCGAGCCGTCGGTGGCGTACAGCGCCCGGCTGCCGGCGTCGAACCGGACCTCGCCGCGGAGGCTGGAGCGGAGGGCGTCGGCCAAGGCGTCGGTGTCGAGGGGAGCCCGGGTGCTTGGCGTGTCGTCGGCGTGCTCGCGGGCGAAGCGGCCGGACTCGCCGTCGGCGGCGGAGCTCGATGAGGGAGGTCATGGGCGTAGAGCCGCGGGAGTTTGGAGCGGAGCGGGCGGGAGGGTGCTGGCGAGCGGAGCCCGGCGTGCGAGTCGTTGTGGGCGTCTTCGTAGCGGTGCTTGATCATCCTCGAGCGGTGCTTGTGCGATCCCGAGCCGGAGCTTGCATCCCACCTGGTCGGCGGTCCCGAGCGGGGCGGGCAATCGCCGAGCGGAGCGAGGGATCTAGCCGGGCCGAGGTCGAACCGCGGAGTAGACCCTCGCTCCGCTCGGGATGACAGCCCCGCTCCCACCGACCGTCCCACTCCCACTGATAGTCCACGCTCCAGGAGCCCACTCCCCCTCCCGTCCCCTGACGGCCCGCTCCCCGAACTGTAGTCCCGTTCCCACCGACCATCCCGCTCCCACTCAACTCCCCTCGGCATGACATTCTACCCATCGTCCATTCCCCACTCGAGTCGCTCATGACCGTCATCTCACGCCACCATGTCCGCCACGCGCTCGACTCGTCTCGTCGTCCACGATCGGCAGGATGTGCCCGCCAAACCGCAGCACCGCGATCGACGCCCCTCGCCCCTGCTTCTCCAGCGCCATCGTCGAGCGCTTCCTTCGCGGTCGACGCGTAGCGGAAGCCGATCTTCTTCGCCTCGTCCGGCTTCACGCCGGGCGAGACCATGATGCAGTCGGTCTTGTCCACGATCTGGCAGACGTCGGCGAGGATCGCCACGCCGACCAGGTCGTCCACCTTGCCGCGCTGCACCATCTCGACGATCTGCGCGTGCGGCTTGTAGCCGATCTCCAGGAGGTTCTTGTGGTTGATGGCGACGCCTTCGGGATTGGGCTGACGCAGGATCAGCGACCCGCCGTCCTTCACCGCCATCGTGCCGGCGTACGGCCCCTTGGCCGATTGCCAGAAGTCGCGGTCGGCCGAATGCGAGTCGATGAGCACAATGTCCGCCCGCGTCGGCAGGTGCGCCGCATACACCTCCCGCGAGCACTTGCACCCCTCGCGGTGGGCCTCGACGACGTCGCCCGTGAAGCACCCGACGATCGTGTGGTTCGATCGTCGTAGACGACGTTGACGATGTAGTCAGCCCGGCCATCCGGGCGGCCTCCTCCATCCGGAGCCGCATGGGATTCTCGGGCACGCCCATGACCGTCTCGGACATGTGCATCGAGGCTTCCCACTGGTTGCGGTCCATCATCTCCGTGCCCGCGACACCCGGGAACACGATCTTCGCGCCGCCCGACAGTCCCTTGACGCGGTGCGGCAGGATCGAGCCGACGCCGAGGACGAAGTCGAACTGCGTGAGCAGCTTGTTCGCGGTGACGCGGCGTGCCGTCGCGCGTCGTGGCCGAAGTCGTGCAGGCTCGACTCGTCGAGATAATGGTGCTCGTGGACCTTGTACCGGCCGTGAACTGGCCCCAGCTTCTCCTTCAGCTCCGCCGGCTTCATCGGGCGGTGCGTGCCGGGCGCCTGGAGGAACTCGATCGTTGTCGTCGGCGCACGCCGGCGGCGTGGAGCTCGTCGAACACGTGGGGCAGGATGCGGGCGACGGGCGTCATGCGGGTGCCGTCGTCGATCAGGACGAGGACGCGCTGTCCGGCGGCTTGCACCGCGTCCCGCAGCCGCGGCGCGCCGATCGGGATGGTCGAACCCGTGCCGGAGCACCGCGGCCTCGTCGACCTCGAACGTGCGGGGCTGAACACGCCCATCAGGTTCGCGTCGGGCACGTCGACCGGGCGCGATCCCCTCGTAGCCGGGGTAAGGAAAGTCGATCTTCACGGGTCACCCGCGATGCGGCAGGTAGCTCTCCGCCAGTTCTTCACCGACTGCTTGATCATGTCCCACCCGCCCGGATCGCCCTTGGCGATCGCCTGGGCGTAGGCTTTGGCCTGGTCGAACGTGATGTGCGGCGGGAGCGGCGGCACCTCGGGATCGGTGTGGCCTCGATCACCACCGGGCCGTCGGCGCGCAAAGGCCGCGTCCCACCCGCGGCCGATCTCCTCGGGGCGCCGCACGCGGATGCCGGTGAACCCAGCAGCTCGGCGTAGCGCGCGAACGGAAAGTCGGGCAGGTCCTGCGAACCCTCGAACTTGGGGTCGCCCGAGAAGGCGCGCTGCTCCCAGGTGACCTGGTTGAGATCGTGATTGTACAGCACGAGCACGATGAGCCGCGGGTCCGACCACTCGCGCCAGTACTTCTCGATGTGACCAGGCCGTTGATGCCGTTCATCTGCATGGCGCCGTCGCCCACCATCGCGATCACGGGCCGGTCGGGGTGGGCGAACTTGGCCGCGATGGCATAGGGCACGCCCGGCCCCATGGTCGCGAGGTTCCCCGAAAGCGACGCCATCATCCCCGACCGGAACTTCACGTCCCGGGCGAACCAATTGGCGGAGGAGCCCGAGTCGCAGGTGAGGATGGCGCGGTCGGGCAGCCGGGGCGAGAGCTCCCAGAAGACCCGCTGGGGGTTGATCGGATCGGCCTCGAGCATCGCGCGGGCCTCCAGCACCTTCCACCAGTCGCGGATGTTGTCTTCGATCTCGTCGCGCCAGCCGCGATCCTCCTTCCGGCGGAGCAGCGGGATGAGCAGTTGCAGCGTCTCCCGGCTGTGGCCGCAGAGATTCACCTCCATCGGGTAGCGGAGGCTCAGCATGCGCGGCTTGATGTCGATCTGCACCCCGCGCGCCTGGCCCAGCTTGGGGAGGAACTCCGAGTAGGGGAAGCTGCTGCCCACCATGAGCAGGGTGTCGCAGTCCATCATCATGTCCCAGCTCGGCCGGGTGCCGAGCAGGCCGATGGCGCCGGTGACGTACGGCAGGTCGTCGGGCAGCACCGCCTTCCCCAGCAGCGCCTTGGCGACGCCGGCGCCCAGCAGCTCGGCCACTTCCGCCACCTCTTCAGAGGCATTGAGCGCGCCCGCGCCCACCAGCATGGCGACCTTCTTGCCCTCGTTCAGCACCCGTGCGGCCCGGTGCAGGTCGCTGTCGGTCGGGATCACCTGCGGCTCCGAGTACCCGATCCCGGTGAACGCGGCGCCGTGCACCCGCGGCGCGTGCTCCATGGCGTCCATCTCCTGCACGTCGTTCGGCAGGATGATGCAGGTGACCGTGCGCTCGGCGATCGCGATCCGGAGCGCCCGGTCCACCAGGTGGCGGATCTGGGCCGGCGTCGAGGCCATGTGGACGTACTCGCTCGCGACGTCCTTGAACAGCGAGATGAGGTCCACCTCCTGCTGGAAATCGGCGCCGAGCCCGATGGTGGCCTGCTGCCCCACGATCGCGACCACGGGCTGGTGGTCCATCTTCGCGTCGTAGAGCCCGTTGAGCAGGTGGATCGCACCCGGGCCCGACGTCGCCATGCACACCCCGACCTGACCGGTGAACTTGGCATGGGCGCAGGCCATGAACGCCGCGAGCTCCTCGTGGCGCGCCTGCACGAAGGCGATCTTGTCCCTGGCCCGGTCCAGCGCCCCGACGACGCCGTTGATCCCGTCGCCCGGGTAGCCGAAGATCCGGCGCACGCCCCACTCGTAGAGCCGGTTGACGAGGAAGTCGCTTGCGGTCTGGCTCATGGTGCTGGTTCTCCTTTCACTCCCGCATCCACCGTCCCACTCCCCACGCCAGCCCGGCCGCCGCGACCCCCGCGAGCATCGCGGCCCCGCGATGCTCGGACGCGCGAAGCTGGAGGCTCCGGTCGTGGGACCACCGGTCGAAGCGGCCGTGCGCCGCCTGGTCGCCCGGGACGGTCTCCCACAGGTTGTCGGGGCGGGACGGGTCTTCGGGCTCGTCGGTCTGCTGCGAGTCGAACCCCGTGCGTGCGAGGTAGTGGTCGAGCAGCCGGGGCGCGACACGGTTGGCGACGATCGCCTCGACGGACGGATAGCCGACGTAGATCTCCGGCCGGTCGTGGTGCGCCGCGTACACCACCGCGTCGGCGCCGACCTCGGGCTGGATAGATCGGCGGCACCGGCTTGGCCCGGTGCGGCAGGCGGCTCTTGACCCAGTCGAACTGCGGCGTGTTGAGCGCCGGCATCTGGACCATGCTGACGCGCACCTTGCTGCCGTCGTGGATACAGCTCGGACCGGAGCGACTCGGTGAATCCCTGGATGGCGTGCTTGGCCCCGCAGTACGCCGACTGGAGAGGGATGCCGCGGTAGGCGAGGGCCGAGCCGACCTGCACGATCGCTCCGTGGTCGCGCGGCAGCATCCGCCTGAGCGCGGCCAGCGTGCCGTACACCGTGCCCAGGTAGGTCACCTCCGTCACCCGCCGATATTCCTCGGGCAGCATCTTCTTCACCGGCGAGAAGACCGACACCATGGCGTTGTTGACCCAGACATCGATCGGCCCGAAGCGCTCCTCGACGGCCGCGGCCGCGGCTTCGACCGCGTTCGGCGTCGGCGACGTCGGTCGGCAGCACCAGCGCCTCGCCGCCGAGCGATTCGACTTCGGCGCGAGCCTGTTCCAGGCGCTCGCGGCTGCGTGAGAGCAGGCCGAGCCTGGCCCCCTGCCGCGCGAACGCGCGCACGATCGCGCGCCCGAGGCCGGCGGATGCGCCGGTGACCACCACGACTTCCCGCTTGCCGTCTTCCATGTCAGTTCGCTCCTTTTGCGCTCGCTGCCTGCTCGCCGGCCTCCACCACGACGTCGATCCCGGTCGACCCGACCGTCTGCACCGCCACCGAGCCGCCGGGTCCGCGCTCGAGCCGAAGCGTGACCGTGTCCCCGGCCAGACGGATTCCACCGATCTCGAGCCGGTCAACGTCGGCCGGCAACATGGGGTGTACCAGGCGGAGTCGCTTCGCGAAGCCGTCCGGCGCGAGACCGAGCAGCACCTGGAGCAGCAGCGGCGTGGCGCCCGCCGCCCAGGCCTGTGGGTGACACGCCACGGGATAGCGGACCGGGACATCGAACTCCGCTCGGGAAAACCCGGTGAACAACTCCGGCAGGCGGAGATGCTCGAAGCCGAGTGCCGCGCTGGTCAATCCCTCGAAGATGCGCGCCACCGCGTCGCCCCGTCCGTAGCGGCGAAAGCCCGCGGCGATGAGCGAGTTGTCGTGCGGCCAGACGGTGCCGAGGTGATAGCCGATCGGCGTGTACCCCCGCTCGGTCGTGGCGAGGGTCCGCACGCCCCAGCCGTTGAACATGTCGTCCGCCAGGAGCCGGTCCACCACGCGCCCGGCCTTGTCCTCGTCCGCGATGCCCGCCCACAGCGCCTGGCCGGGATTGGAGGAGACGACCGCGAGCGGCGTCTTGCCGCCGTCCAGCGCGAGCGCGTAGCAGCCGATGCGCTCGACCCAGAAGTCCTGGTTGAACCGGGCCCGGAGCAGCCGGGCCTCCTCTTCCAGCCGCTCCGCCGTGGCGGCGTCGCCGGAGAGGAGGTAGAGCCGGGCGATCTCCCGCCGGGCGGCATAGGCGTAGCCCTGCACTTCGACCAGGGCGATCGGCGGCTGCGCGATCCGGCCGTCCGCGTCGACGATGGCGTCGCCCGAGTCCTTCCAGCCCTGGTTGATGAGAGCCCCGCCGGCCGGGCTGCGATACTCGATGTAGCCGTCGCCATCCACGTCGCCGTAGCGGCGCATCCACTCGAGGGCACGCTCGACGTTGGGGCGGAGCTCCTGGAACAGCGAGAGGTCGCCCGTCCAGCTCGCGAGCCGGCCGAGTACGATGAGGAAGAGCGGGGTGGCGTCCACGGTCCCGTAGTAGGGGGAATGCGGGATGGCGCCGGTGCGGGCCAGCTCGCCGACCCGGAGCTCGTGCAGGATCTTCCCCGGCTCCTCATCGCGCCACGCGTCCTCCCGCGTGCCCTGGTAGGAAGCCAGGAGCCGGAGGGTGTCCGCGGCCGTGTCCGGGTCGAACGGAAGCACCTGGAGCGCCGCGGTCAGGCTGTCCCGCCCGAACAGGGTCACGAACCAGGGCACGCCCGCCGCGAAGAACTCGTGGCCGCCGAGCGACGTGCGCAGGGTATCGAGGTCGGAGAGCGAGCGCGCCACGATCCGGTTGAGCAGCTCGCTGTCGCTCGCCACCCGGACCCCGGCCAGTCGGGTGCCGGAAGCGCGCTCCCGCGAGTCGCGGACGGCTTCCGAGATGGACAGCCGCACCGTCAGTTGCGCCGACCCGCGGGCCGGCACGTGACAGTGCCAGCCGGCGGCTCGCTCTCCCCGGCGCTCCATACCGGGCGAGAACGAGACGCGCAGCGTTCGGGCGATCCCGTCCGCCCCGTCGTAGCGGAAGACCAGCCGATTCTCCTCCCACTGCGGGGGGTGTCGGGTGCCCTGCCGCTCGGGCAGCAGTCCGCGGACCGTGAAGACGTCGTCGAAATCGGCATCGAATCGCACCTCGACGGGCACGTCGACCGCCTCGTGGCTCCAGTTCCGCAGGGTGAAGCGCTCATCGAGCCGGAGGGTGGTGCCGTCGAGCGTCCGCTCCCAGCGGATCCCCAAGGTCTCCCTGGGGATCCGGTCCTGCTCGCCGGCTGCGCCGTCCTCGTTCGTCAGCTCGAAGACGGCATCACAGCCCGCCTTGGCCGTGGAGCCGAGAACGAGCGGCGCGGCGCCGCCAAGCTGGAGACCGTAGGAATTGAGAAACCGGCAGTCGTGGTAGTAGAGGCCGAAGCCATGCCCCGGACCCGGCGGGACCTGGCCGTCCGGCTGGGTGAGGAAGAAGACGTCGCCGTCCTTGAGCACCACCGCGTCGGCGATGCTCCGCGTCACCGAGGGCGCCGCGCGCGTGAGGACGCGCTTCTTGCGGTGGCCCTGTCCGGAAGGAGGACCCTGGGAACCCGAGCGGTCGGAAGGCGTGGACTTCGGGGTGGACGTCACGAGCCGGCGGGCGTGCGGGGGGATGTATTGACTACCATACGATCAGATATGCCACCGGGCGGCGGGTCCCGATGTGATGGAACGCACAGCCGCTCCGCCTACTGCGCGCCGCGCGCCTTTCGCACTTCCTCGGTGAGCCGCGGGACGATCTCGAACAGGTCGCCGACGATGCCGTAGTCGGCGGTCTTGAAGATCGGCGCGTCCTTGTCCTTGTTGATCGCGACGATGGTCTTGGCCGTGCGCATGCCCGCCAGGTGCTGGATGGCGCCCGAGATGCCCACCGCGATGTAGAGGCCCGGACTCACCGTCTTCCCTGTCTGGCCCACCTGCGCGCCGTGGTCCCGCCAGCCGGCGTCCACCACCGCGCGGCTCGCGCCGACCGCGGCGTTGCCGAAGGCGGCGGCGAGCTCCTCGATCAGCTTGAAGTTGGCCGGCTCCCGGAGGCCGCGGCCGCCGGAGACCACGACCGCCGCCTCGCTCACGTCGAGCGCCGCCTGGGCCGGCGCCTTGATCTCCCGGACGGTGACCCGCGCGGCAAACGCCGGCACTTCCACGGTTCCCGCCTCGCCCGCCTTCGGCGACTCGACCGCAGGAAACGTGTTCGGCCGGACCGAGACCACGGCCGGCTCGGCCGTGAGGCGGGCGCGCTGGAGCGCCTTCCCGGCGTAGACCGGACGGGTCACCGTGACCGCCCCGTCCTCGGCCCCGAGCGCGGTCACGTCACTGGCGCAGGCGACCTTGAGCCGGGCAGCCACACGCGGCGCGAGGTCGCGCCCCGTCGCCGTGGCGGCAAAGACGATCGCCGCGTAGCCGGCGGCGGCCGCGCTGATCGTGGCGGCGAAGCCATCCGGCTGATAAAGGCGGAAGTCGGGATGGGTGGCCGTGAGGACGCGATCGGCGCCGAAGCGGCCGAGCGAGTCGGCCTCCGCCACCGGGGCGGCGGCAAGCACCAGCGCGTCCACGGTGCCGCCGCTGCCGTCGGCCAGCCGCCGCGCGGCCGCGACCACCTCGCGGGAGACCTTGCGCAGCGCGCCGTCACGCTGCTCCATCACGGCGAGAATCCGGCTGGCCACGTCAGAGCACCTTGGCTTCGGTTCGGAGCAGCTCGAGCAGCACGGGCACGGCCTCGACCCCTTCGCCTACGATGCGCCCCGGTTGGCGTTCGGGCGGCAGCTCGAGCCCCAGCACCTCGAGCGTGGCGTCGCCCAGCGCGGCGGTCCGGGTTTCCAGCGGCTTCTTCTTGGCCGCCATGATCCCCTTGAGCGAGGGGAGGCGCGGGTTGTTGAGGCCCTTGTCGCAGGTGATGACCGCGGGCAGCGAACAGGTGGAGACCTCGATGCCGCCCTCGATTTCCCGCTCCGCCTCGACGACGCCGCCGTCGAGCCTGAGATGCGCCACGGCGGTGATGCACGGCAGCCCGAGCAGCTCGGCCGTCATGGGACCCACCTGGTGGTTGTAGTCGTCCACCGCGAGCTTGCCGAAGAGGATGAGGTCGTAGCCGCCCGTGCCGAGCTCCGCCGCGAGCGCCTGCGCGACCGCCAGGCCGTCGGCGGCTCCCCGCCGATTTGAGCAGCACCGCCCGGTCGATGCCCATGGCAAGGGCGGTGCGGAGCGTCTCCGCGGCGCTGTCGCCACCGAGGGAAAACACCACGGTCTCCCCGGCTCCCGCCTTCTCCTTCAGCGCGAGCGCTTCCTCGACCGCGAACTCGTCGTACGGGTTCGGCACGAACTTGAGTCCGGCCTCGTCGATGCTCTTGCCGTCGGCGCCGATCACGATCTTCGACGTCGTATCCGGCACCCGCTTGAGACACACGGCAATCTTCAAAACAGGCTCCGCGGAAAAGGTCCCGGACGGATCCGGCAAACTCGCGGCAAACCTAGTCGCGCCGTATCCACGCCGCCAGAGATGGAGTCGGCCGGAACGAGCTAACGCGCTCCGGCTCAATCGTTTCCGGGCGGCGACCGCTTACCGGGCGCCGCTGCCGGCACCCCGGCGGTCCACGCCGGACCGGGGGACCCGCCGCCGGTCCGCGCCGGCACGAGGAGTCCAGTTCTCCTCGAACGCGACGCTCGTGGGCTCGGTGACGTCCGCTATCGGACTGGCCTCGACCTCCCGCGCCGAGCGACGCGCCTGATCACCCGCAGCGCTCGCCGCGCGCTCGAGTCTCGGGCCGGCCTGCTGCGCCTTCCGGCCGAGCTCGTCCAGGAGCCGGGCGGCGCGGTCGCGACCGCCGAGCCCGAACGCCAGCCCGGCGGCCAGTGCCAGCGCGCCTACCACACCCACGAGGAGCGTGTTGATCAGGTTCGTCGCGATGTCGAGCTGATTCACGGCCACGATAATCGCGAACGCCCACACGGCCACCCGGGCGACTGTCGCGAGGACATCCGGATTGCTGAACCCGCCCTCCGCCGTGGCGCCGCGGACCAGTTGCGACAATGCCTTGGCCGCGAGGCCGCCGATCACGAGCACGACCAGCGCGACGACCAGGTTGGGGAGCCAGAGCAGGAGCTGCTGCAGCACGTTCGACACGGCCGGCAGGCCGAGCAGGTCGAACGCCACGACGAGCGTGATCAGCCGGACGAACCACTTGACGATGGCCGCGAGGACGCTGGACGAGTCCTGGCGCACGCCCATATTGTGCACGAAGTCCGCGAAGCCCGACCGCCGCGCCAGATCGTTGAACTTGATGGCGCGAAGCAGCGCGGTGACACCCCGGGCCAACAGGGAGGACACCAGCCAGCCCACGATGAGAACGATGGCGAACCCGATGAGGCGCGGAATCGCCGAGAGGAACTGGTTCAGTGCCCCGGCGAGCGAGGCGCGGAGCGTCTCTCCCAGGTTCCTGACCGGCACCGCGATCGCTTCCTGCATATCCCCTCCACAACCGGTGATGGCCAAACTTCCAATGTGGCCCTCATGGTCGGGAACATGCGGTGAGCGCGCTCACCCGGCCGGACTCGTCAGCCGCCGAACCGCCGGCTCACCACCGCCTTGATCGTTCGCGCTCCGAGCGGCGTGAGGAAGCGCTCGAGCTCGCCGTTGCGCCGGTTCTCGTTGAACGTCCCGAAGGTGGCGTGGTGCGAATTGAGTACGTTGGTCACGATGGCCGAGACCTCCCACGGGCCGCGAGTGATCCCCGCGCGGACGCCCGCGGTGAAGTAGCCGCCGAGCGGCGGCGTCTGGTTGGCCTCGTCGCCGCGGAGCCACTGGCGTCCGGTGTAGCGCAGGTCGAGCCCGAGGTCGACCCCGCCGGAAAGCTGCACCAGCCCTCCGGCCTTCACCTGGTGCTCCGGCACCGACGGCATGCGGTCGCCCGGCTCAACGTCGTTGTCTCCGGCCAGCGGCGTCCCGGCGAAGGCGTCCTCCGCCCGGATGCTGAAGATCTCGGCGGCGTCCCGATAGGTCGCGCGGGTGAAGGCGTAATTCGCGTAAAGTGAAATTTCCTCCCGTGGCACCACCTGCACGCCGAGCTCGATGCCCTCGCGCCGGGTGTGGCCGATGTTGGCGAAGAAGCCTTCGAACACCGCATTCTCGGACTGGATGAAGGAGATGTCGTCACGCACCGCCGTCCGGTACACCGAGGCGGTGATGATGGCGGGCCCGCGCACGAGCTGCGCGCCGGTCTCCACCGTCGTGGAGACCACGGGATCGAGCGGCGGATCGTCGCCCAGGGCGAACGGCAGCGGGCAGGCGGCCGTTTCGTCCGCGCAGGCAAGCTCCAGAATGGCCGGGGCACGAAAGCTCTGGCCCACCGACGCGTAGACGCTGGCGCCCGGCCCCACGTCGACACTGATGCCTCCGCGGGGGCTCAGGCGGCTGAAGCTGTTGCTCGTATCGGCGGCCGGATCGAGCTGGTCCTCGAACGGGACGCGGATGTAGTCGTAGCGGAATCCGCCGGAGAGCGTCACCCTCCCCTGCTTGTAGTCCCCCAGGACGTAGCCCGCCACGTCCCAGCTCGGGCTCCGGACGTCGGTCGAGAGCGTCTGGTCGGACGGCGCGTCCGGCGGCTCGGTGAGGAGCTGGATATGCACCCGGTTGGCGGAACCATCCGCGCCCGTGCGGAGCGAGAACACGCCTCGGCCGAGCTCGCGGCTCCAGCGCCAGTCGGCGTTGGCGCCCAGGGTGCCGTTGGTCGTGAGCGAACGGACGTTGTCATCCGGCGCCTGGTTGACGTTGAACCGCTCCGCATGCGACCGCCGCACGTACGCCGTGAACGTGCCGCGGCCCGGTCCGACGGGAGCGTACCCCGTGACCGTCCCCTGCAGCAGGTTGAGATCCTCGAAGTCGCCGGTGGTGAAATTGATCGAGGGGTCGGCGTCGAAGATGCTCTCGGGCAGCGATCCCGCCGTCTCCGCCCGGGACGCCGCGCCGAAGGCCTGCACGCTGATGCCGCGCTGCTCACCTCGCCGTCCCAGATTCAGGAAGCCGTTGTAATTGTGCGCTCCCGTGGCCTGGCGCCAGCCGTCTTCCCGCTCGTAGCCACCGCCCAGGTAGTAGTCCGTCCGGCCGGCAGTGACACCCGACACCGTTCCCTCCGCCGAGGCCGATCCGTACGAGCCTCCGGCAAGCTCGAGCTCGCCCTCGGCGGGACCGTCGCCCCGGCGGGTGATCAGGTTGATCGCGCCGCCAAGCGAATTGGCGCCCAGGAGTGAGCCCGCCCCGCTCAGCAGCTCGACCCGGCGCACGTGCTCCATCGGCAGCAGGTCGAAGTTCACCTCCGCCGCGTCGGGCTCGTTCTGGCGCACCCCGTCGAGGAACACCGAGACGCCGGGCGGCAGCCCGACGACCGGGCCGACGTTGAAGCCGCGCGTGCTGAGATTGAGCTTGTACGCGCTCCCCAGGTCATCGTAGAGCGAGATCCCCGGCTCCGTCGCGAGTGCGTCGGCGAGGAGCCTCGGCTCCCACGCGTCGATCTGCTCGCCCGTGACGGTGGAGATCCGCGCCGGGATTCCGGAGCCGATCTTCGGACCGGCGGTCGGCGCGATGGAGCCGACCACCTCGATGGTCTCCAGTTTCACGGCGCCGCTGTCCGCGCGGGTGGTGTCGGGCACCTGGCCGGCCAGCAGGGTGGGACCGGCGGGCAGCACGAACAGCGCGAACAGACAGAGACGCTTCATCACGGACTTCCTCTTGGGCGGACGGCCCGCGATGCCTCAGCGCAGCCTGGAGTGGGAGTGAGCGGCATCCGACGCGCGGCCCCGCCGCTCGTAGATGGCTGCCATGAGGACCCGGTCCGGCGGCACGCCGATGAGGAGGAGGCCGTCATCGTCCGGGCCCCCGCCGTCGAAATCGAGGCAGCAGCGCCTGAGGGCGACGAGCCCCGCACCGCCACCCTCCGCCAGCAAAGGCTCCGCACCGCGTCGGAGGCGGATCACGTCGGCTGCGGACAGGTCGCGCGAGCCATCCCGGCCTCGTACACCCAGAGCCGGCGCACTTCGGCGTCACGCTTCGCCACGATCCGGACGCCGTCGTCGGCGATGCCGCCGCCGTCGAGATCATAGCAGCAGCGGTCGATCGTGACCGGCAGCCAGCGGCTGATGGCGGGAACGCCAAGCGCCACGGCGGCGCCGGCAGTGACGAGCGCCGCCGTGGCCAGGAGCGCGCGCCGAGGCCCGGGCCTCCGCGGAGGCGGCGGCGCCTCGCCCCGCGCGGCTCGGCCGGCGAGCTCGGCTCCGAACGACGCCGGCGGTTCGAACCGGACGGCCCGCAGCTTCCGGTCGAGGTCGCGGAAATCCTCAGGCACTCCGCTCACGGCGCCAGCACCCGCCGGAGGCGGCCGAGCGCGCGCCAGAGGCGCGTCCGCACCGCCGGCTCGCGCAGGCCGAGGATCTGTGCCACGTCTCCGGTGTCGAGCTCGCTGCCGTAGCGGAGCCCGATGATCTCCTGGTCGCTGGCCGGCAGGGTGGCCACTGCGGCGAGCAGCCGGGCCACCTCCTCTTTCCACAGCAGCCGCTCCTCCGGCGAAGGCGCCTCGGAGTGGAGATCGTCGAGCCCGCCAAGCGAGACGTGCGGGTGCCGGCGCTCGTGCCGCAGGTGATCGCGCAACGCGTTCCGCGCGATCCGGAACAGCCACGCGCGAGCCGACGCTCGGTTCGGATCGAACCTGTCGGCGGCGCGTACCGCGCGCAGGAAGACATCCGCCGTCAGGTCTTCGGCCACTGCGGCCGAGCGTAGCTGGAATCGGAGATAGCTGTAGATGGCGGCTCCGTGGGTCTCATACCACTCACGGCAGAGCGCCTCGGAGGGTGCGGCTATGGATCGGAGCGGGTTGGCATGCACGAAGATGGGCATATCACTCCATATACGACGACGCCCCCCGGCCGTCACACGGGGGGCGCCGGATCGAGAAGCGCCAGGCCTGCTGTCGTCCCGTCGAGCCCGGATCGGGACCGGTCACTCGAACGCGGCCAGCCCCGTGATCGCCTGGCCCACGATGAGGGAATGCATGTCGTGGGTCCCCTCGTAAGTGTAGACCGACTCCAGGTTGGCCATGTGGCGCATCGAGTGGTACTCGGCCAGGATGCCGTTGGCGCCCAGGAGCCGGCGGGCCTCACGGGCGGCATCGCAGGCCATGTCCACGTTGTTCCGCTTGCAGAGCGACACCTGGTCGGGTGTCATGGTACCCGCGTCCTTGAGGCGGCCGAGCTGCAGGGTCATGAACTGCGCCTTGGTGATCTCGGCGAGGATGTCCACCAGCCGGACCTGCTGGATCTGGGTCTGCGCGATGGGCTTGTCGAACATGATCCGGCTCCGGGCGTAGCGCAGCGCCTCATCGTAGCACGCCATCGCCGCGCCGATCGCGCCCCAGGCGATGCCGTAGCGCGCCTGCGTCAGGCACATGAGCGGGCTCTTGAGCCCGCCCGACTTGGGCAGCAGGGCGTCCTTGGGAAGGTGCACGTCCTCGAGATGGATCTCGCTCGTGTCGCTGGCGCGGAGCGACAACTTCCCCTTCTGATCCCGCGCGGCATACCCCTTGGTGTCGGTAGGCACGATGAAGCCGCGGATGGATTTCGCGTCGTCGATCGCGCCCGTCTTGGCCCAGATGATGGAAACGGTGGCCTGCGAGCCGTTGGTGATCCACATCTTGGTGCCGTTGAGCACCCAGCCGTCCCTGGTTTCCCGCGCCGTCGTGATCATGCCGCCCGGATTGGAGCCGAAGTCCGGCTCCGTGAGCCCGAAGCAGCCGATCTCCCCGCCCGACGCCAGGAGCGGCAGCCAGTGCCGCTTCTGCTCCTCGGAGCCGAAGGCGAAGATCGGATACATCACCAGGGCTCCCTGGACCGAGGCGAACGAGCGGATGCCCGAGTCGCCCCGCTCGAGCTCCTGCATGATCAGCCCGTAGGCGACATTGTTGAGCCCGGCGCAGCCGTACTCCTCGGGCAGGTTGGCGCCGAAGAGCCCAAGCTCGGCCATGCCCGGAATGAGCTGCTTGGGAAACCGACCCTCGATGTAGGCCGGACCGATGATCGGGATCAGGTTCTCGTCCACCCAGGTGCGCACGGTGTCCCGGACCGCGCGCTCCTCCTCGGAGAGGAGCGTGTCGAAGCCGAGGAAGTCGACGCCGGCGTACTGGGAGGTGGCGGCAGCGGTGGCCATGCAGTGCCCTTTCCGAAGGTCTGGACCGAACCGGTAAAGATACTGCGGCGGCTCAGCTCTTGAAGGTGTCGCAGTCCTCCGGCCGTCCGGACTCCAGACCGCGCTTGAACCAGCCAGCGCGCTGCTCGGACGTCCCATGGGTGAAGGCTTCGGGGTGGACGCCTTCGCCCGACATTCGCTGAATCCGGTCGTCGCCGACCGCGGCCGCGGCCGCGAGCCCCTCCTCGACGTCGCCGGCCTCGAGAATCTGCCGCTGAGCCGTCTCGTGTCCCCAGACGCCGGCGTAGCAGTCGGCCTGGAGCTCGAGGCGGACGGAGTACTCGTTCCCCAGATCGGGCCGCCGCTCCTGGGCTTCGCGCACGCGGGCCTCGGTGCCCATCAGCCGTTGGACGTGGTGGCCGAGCTCGTGGGCCAGGACGTAGGCCTCGGCGAAGTCGCCCGGGGCGCCGAACTTCTGCCGCAGCTCGTCGTAGAATCCCAGGTCGATGTAGACCTTCTGATCCCCGGGACAGTAGAACGGCCCGGTGGCGGCCTGGGCAAAGCCGCACGCCGACTGGATGGCATCGCGGAAGAGCACGAGCTTGGCGTGCTGGTACGTCTGTCCCCGCTCCTGGAAGAGACGCTCCCAGGTAGCCTGGGCATCGTCCAGCACGAATGAAACGAACTGGACCTCGTTTTCATCTTTCGGCGACCCCACGAAGGAATCGGATGCGGCGGCGGGCTCGCCCATCGCGCCGCCGGCGCCACCATCAGCGCCCAGCAGGGCGAAGAAGTTCTGCTTGAAGACGAGGCTCAGGACGAGGAGGACGGCCGCGCCGCCCAACCCGATCCGCATGCCGCCACCACCGAAGCCGCCGCCGCCAAAGCCGCCGCTGCTCCCCCGACGATCCTCGAGATCCTTGCTCCGTCCCCCCGGCGTCCACCGCATCAGGCCTCCTCGCGTGAGCCCGGAAAATACCCTGGCGGCGGAGGCGCCGGTGTGGCGCGGGACACGCCGGCCGCGGGCGCCCCGTCGGCCTTTCGCGCCAGGCGCCGGCGCGCCTGCGGCTCGACCCCGACTTCCCTCGCCTTCCGGCGGAAGCCGCGGCCGTGGTCCACGGCCAGGCCGGTTTCCGCCTGCCACTGGTGCACCATCTCGTGGAGCAGGGTGTGCTCGACCTCGACCCACGGGTGCCGCTGAATGTGCCGCCGGCTGATGGCGATCTCGATCGGCTGCCCAGTCCGGAGATCCATGGTCAGCTCGCCCAGTCGCGTGCGCATTCGTCCCGAGAGGCGGATCGGCAGGGTGCCGAGCCCCCCGCTGAAATGCTGCTGGTTGAGCCGTTGGTGCAGGTCCGTGAGCCGTTGCAGCAGCACGATATCGCCGGGGCGCGGACGCTCCCGGCGCGGCGGGGGGCGGGCGGTGGCGCGTATGCCTCCACGGGAAAGCCGAGAAACTCGCGCTCCGCCCCGCGGCGGACCGCCCGTGGGAGCCGCGGGTCGAGGAACCGGACGATCGCGCGGAGCACGCGGTCGGGCGCGCTGGCATAGCCCTCGTGCAGCCGGAGCACGCGCCGCGCGGTCAGGCTGACCATCACGGTGCGGTTGGTATGGGTGAGGATCCGGTCGACGTCGCGCAGGCCCAGCACTTTCAATCGGTGCGCCAGCAGCTCGTTCACCTCACGGCTCTCCTTCCCCTCCCGCCACCGAGACCGTCACCCGCGGCCCGGTCGGGCGGGCGAACGCCGTCGCGTCGGATTGCAGGAAGCGGCTGCCGGCGCTTTCCCACCGGAAATGCTGAATCCGGACCGCCCGGTCATCGATCGTCACCAGATTGAACACCGACGGCCGCCCGCCGCGGGTTCGAAAGCTGTGCGTGCCGGACGTGCTCACCGCGAGCGCCCCCTCGATCTGTCCCGCGCCCTCGTGGTGATCGTGGCCACAGAGGACCACGTCGGCTCCGGTCGCGAGCAGCCGCCGCCAGACTGAACGCCAGTCGGCCAGCCCCTGCCGGTGCGAGAGCGCACCGCGCAGCACGTTGTGGTGAACGGCCAGGATGCGGACCGCGTCGGGCGCCGCATGAGCGAAAATCTTCCCCACCCGGGCCGTCTCCGAGGCGGGGAGGTGTCCCTTCACCGCCACGTCGCGCAGGTTCCAGGTGAGGGAGCCGAAGGCGACGCCGTAGCTGCTGAGCGCGCCAGCGATCACGGCCCCGGGAATTTCGAGCACCGGCGTGAGGTCGCCGAAGTAGCGGGCGTACTTGGCGTACTTGGTCGCCGTGCCGAAGCGCCGAAGGGGCTCTTCCACCATTCGATATCGTGGTTGCCCGGAATGACCAGCACCGGCATGTGGCCGCGCAGCCGCTGCAGGAAGGCGTGGGCCGCCTGGAACTCGCCGTGGCGGGCGCGCTGGCTCAGGTCGCCGGAGACGACGGTGGCGCCGGCGCCGAGCGTGGGGAGGAACTCCTCGAGCGCCTCGATCTGGGCGAGGTCGGCGTAGCCGCCGAAGTGCAGGTCGGAAATGTGGACGATCGTGACCGGTGAGGCTCATGCGCTGGCACCTCACCAGACCACGCGCACGCGATAGGTCAGTACCGTCTGGCCGCGCGCCGGCACCTTCACCCGGAAGCGGGTAATGGTGGACGAGACCTTCTCCGCCGGAACGCTGCTCTGCAGCACGCTCCACTCGCCGCTCCGCTCCTCCTGCACGTCCACGCTGGCGGCGCTGTCGGTGGCGTTCCGGACGGTCACACGATAATCCGCGGTGGCGAGGGTGCGCCAGCCGGCCTTGCGTGCTGTCCCGGCGGGTCGCGTAGCTGGTCTGCACCCGCCGGGCGGTGAGGTCGAACGCGGTCCCGGCCGTGAGCCGCACGTCCTTGCCCGCGGGCGTGTGGTCCATCGCCGCCTCGCCCACGAGTTGCGCCCGGCCCGCGCTGTCCGCCTGGAACAGGCGGACGATCCCGCCGGGGAGCGGCCGGTCGCCGAACTCGCGCTTGCGCGGCCGCTCGAGCGTGTAGCTCACCTCCACCGGCGCCTCCGAGTCGTCGCCCTGCTGCGGCAGGAATCCCCCAGAAGGGCAGCAGCCCGCGCACCACGTAATGCCGCTCGTACTTGACCTGCGCCGGCGCGAACAGCGCCACCGTGGTCGTGAGGCCGGGCAGGAGTGAGCTTCGTCCTGGCAGCGAATACACATGGAACTCGCCCACGCGCTGCTCCGCGGCAAAGCTCTTGTCCGCCTCCATCGCGTCGACCATGGCCGCCCGCGCCTGCACGGCATCGGGGGGGCCGCGGCTGGCGCGCGGCCGACCGCTCCCGCGAGGAGCTGCACCTCGGCGTCCTCGGCCCGGAGCGTCTGGGACTCGAGCACCGCGCTCCCCGTCACCCGGGCCTCGGTCGCGCCGAGCAGGACCTGATAGCTCGCGAGCCACGGGCGCCGCTGGTGAAGTAGCCGAGGCGGAGCCGGTCCTGCGCCCGGGCGCTCTCCAGCCGGAGCGTGAGCGGTCGGGTCGGCCACGACGACATCGCCCGGGTAGAGCGCGGCGCCGGGCGGGGTGAAGGTGACGCGGCCGTCGGGCAGCTGGAGCCGGAGCGGGTCGACGCCGAGCACGAGCGCGCTCAGCGTGTCGTTGGACTCGGGCAGCCGGAAGACCACCCGGCGTGCCGACCGAGCGGCGGAGCACGCTGGCCTCGTCCACCGCGCCGTCGTAGCGCAGGCCGGCGATGGTCACGTCGGGGTCGAGCGAGAATACCGAGGCGGGGTCGAGCGCGCCCAGCGGACGCGCTGGGTGCTGGCGCCCTTGGGCACGGCGAGCGGCACGCTCCGGCGCACCAGGACCCGGCCGTCGTTGTAGATGGTGAGCGACGTCTGGGCGGCGAGGGGACGGCGGGGGCAGTACGCCAGGCAGCAAGCGGAGGCCGGCCACGCGGGTCGGTGGTCATCGTGGGAGCAACTCCATGGCGACGCGGCTCGCGATCCGCCGCACGATGATGTAGGTGGCGAGCACCGCGACGGCCCCGTAGAGCCGCGACGTCGGATCGCCTGGGAAGCCGGAAGCGCGACGTACGCGGCCATCAGCGCCGTCGCCGCGAGGGAGATGCGGTCGGCCAGCCGGGATGCACGCCGCTTCCGCCGGCGCGGCAGTCGGGGCAGAGCTCCCCCCAGGGGAGCCCGCGCACCCGCCGTTCACATTTCGCGCAGGGGACCTCAGGCAACCCGCCGGGCAACCGCACGCCCGAACTCCTCCGTGGAGGCAGTGCCGCCGAGATCGCGGGTGCGGATGTGGTCGCTGCACGATCGTGTCGGCGATGGCGTCGCGGATCCGCTGGGCGCGGTCGAGCTCGCCCATGTGGTCGAGCATCATCGCGGCGGCCAGCATCTGGGCCGACGGATTGGCGACGCCCTTGCCCGGCGATGTCGGGCGCGCTGCCGTGCACGGCCTCGAAGATCGCGGCCTTGGTGCCGATGTTGGCGCCGGGCGCCAGCCCGAGCCCGCCGACCAGCCCGGACACCTCGTCGCTCAGGATGTCGCCGAACATGTTGGTGGTCACCATGACGTCGAACTGCTCGGGCCGCATGACCAGCTGCATGGCCGTGTTGTCCACGATCATGTCGTTCGCCTCCACCCGCCCCTCGTACTCCCGCGCCACTTCGCGGCCCACTTCGAGGAAGAGCCCGCTCACCATCTTGAGGATGTTCGCCTTGTGGACGATGGTGACCTTCTTCCGCCCGTGCTTGAGCGCGTACTCGAAGGCGTAGCGCACGATCCGCTCGCAGCCCGCGCGGGTGACGATCGCCATCGACTCGGCCACGGCGCGCGGGTCGTCGCCGATCTGGACGAAGTGCTCGACCCCGATGTAGAGGCCCTCGAGGTTCTCGCGCACGAGCACGATGTCCACGTTCTCGAACCGGCCGCCGGGGACGATCGTCCGCGCGGGACGGACGTTGGCGAAGAGCTCGAACTCCTTGCGGAGCCCGACGTTGACCGAGCGGAACCCGGTGCCGACCGGCGTCGTGAGCGGGCCCTTGAGCGCGAGCGCGTTCTTGCGGATGCTCTCGACGGTGGCGTCGGGCAGCGGGGTGCCGGTGGCCTCCACCGCGGCCATGCCGGCCAGCTCCTCGTCCCAGTTGAAGCGGAGGCCGGTGGCCTCGAGCACCCGCACCGTCTGCGCGGTGATCTCGGGCCCGATCCCGTCGCCCGGGATCAGCGTGACGTCGTACGTCATGGCGCTCGAGCGGCAGCACCGCGTCGAGCGCCGCGGTCGAGCGCGGCGTCGGGCGTGGCGCCGGTGCCGAGGCGCAGGCTCCGCCAGAGCACCTTGCCCGAGCGCGCGTCGGCCGCCACCAGCGAGAGCTCGGCGCGCGACGCGGCCGTCGGGCTCGCGGCTGAAGCCGAGCGCGGCCGGCACCATCACGACCCGGCCGCCAGCCACCGCCATGAGGTTCCGGAGCGAGGCGCGGAGCGGGTCGGGCACGATCCTTCAGCTTGGGCGAGCGCAGCAGCGCCTGGCCCATCTGGTCGGGATCGTCCACGATCCCGGGCGCGCGCCGCGCGATCTTCCGGAGCGCGGGCGGCAGCACCCACTTGACCTCGGGCGCGCGCGCCGCGAAGGCCTCGCCGATCAGGGAGTCGGCGCGCAGGAGCAGCGGGTGCGGCGGTCGCGGTATGGCGCGAAGAGGTGTCGGTCTCCGCGGCGGGATCGATGGCGACGAGGGTGAGCGGGATGACGCGCGCACCTGCTGGCCCGCCAGCCCCTGGGTCGGGACCGGCGGCGGCGGCGCCTGCCTGCGCCGCGAGCGGCGCGGCCAGCAGGAGCACGAGCGCGCACGTCGGGAGCAAGGGGCGGGGCACGGCGGGAAGGTAATGGAAGGAAGCGGGAAGCGGTAAGAGGTGAGAGGTAAGCAGTGCAAGCGGTAAGAGGTGAAGAGGTAAGAGGTGAGCGGGTGGAGTCCCTCTCACCTCTTACCTACCGCTTACTGCTTACCTCTTCCCGCTGTTCACTCCAGCGACAACCCCCCATCCACCACGATCGTCTGCCCCGTGATGTGCCGCGCCGACTCCGAGCACAGGAACGAGATCACCTGCGCCACGTCGTCCGGCTCCGCCACCCGGCCGAGCACCGAGCTCTTCTGCGCCCGCTCGATGACCTCGGCCGGGAGCATGCCCATCCGCTCGGTGCGGATGAAGCCCGGGGCGACGGCGTTCACGTTCACGTTGGCAGGGCCGAGCTCGACGGCCGCGGCGCGGGTAAGTCCCAGGAGCGCCGCCTTGCTCGCGGCGTAGTTGGCGACGCCGAAGCCCGGGCCGCTCGGCCTGGTGCGCGCTGACGCTCACGATCTTCCCGTAGTGCTGCCCGCGGAAGATCGGCGCCACCGCGCGGATGCAATTGAACGCGCCGGTGACGTTGGTGTCGAGCACCTCGCTCCACGCCGTCTCGCTCAGCCGCCAGAGCGCGCCGTCGTTGGCGATCCCGGCGTTGTTGACCAGGAAGTGGACGCCGCCAAGCCGCTGCCGGGCCTCCGTCGACGAACTGCTCGACCGCGGCCCGGTCGCGGACGTCGCAGCGGAGGGCGAGCACCCCGACGCCCATCGCCGTGAGGGCGGCCTCGGTGAGCAGCGCCTGCTCGCTCACGTCCCGGCCCGGGCATGTTCACGAAGCAGAAGGCCACGTGGCAGCCGAGCTTGCCGAACTCGATCGCGATGTGCCGGCCGAGGCCGGTGGCGCCGCCCGGTCACGATCGCGACCTTGCCGCGCCACCCCTGCGGCACCGGCTGGGGCTGGGGCTCTTCGAGCGCGGCTCCGCTCCCCTCCGGGCGCTCGGACTCCCACGAGGGCCGGTGGCCGAAGCCGAAGGATGGCAATGGCATGGGCTTCGAAGGTACGGCGCGCCCGGGGCGACGGCAAGGAGCGCGTCCCCTGGTCCCCGTTTGGCGGGCCCGCGCTGTTAATTGACCCATGCTCTCGACAAACTCGCCTGGGTCCTCGTCGCCCTGGCGGGCGCCGCCGGGTGGGGAGTGCTGGCGCTCCACCGCGGCGAGACCATCAGCGCCGCGTGGCTCGTCCTCGCCGCCGTCGGCACCTACCTCATCGGCTTCCGCTTCTACAGCCGGTTCCTGGCCGACCGGGTGCTCGGCCTCAACGACCGGCGCGCCACGCCCGCCGAGCGGCTGGCCAACGGCCGCGACTTCGTGCCGACCTCCCGCTGGGTGCTCTTCGGCCACCATTTCGCGGCCATCGCCGGCGCCGGGCCCGCTGGTCGGGCCGGTGCTCGCCGCGCAGTTCGGGTACCTGCCGGGCACCATCTGGATCGTGTTCGGCGTCGTGTTCGCGGGCGCGGTCCAGGACTTCGTCATCCTGTTCGCCTCCATGCGGCGGGACGGGAAGTCGCTGGGCCAGATGGCCAAGGAGGAGACCGGGGCGGTGACCGGCGTGCTCACCATGGTGGCCGTGCTGGCGATCATGGTGATTCTCCTGGCCGTGCTCGCCCTCGTGGTGGTGAACGCGCTCAAGGACAGCCCGTGGGGCGTGTTCACCATCCTCTGCACCATGCCGATCGCCGTGCTGATGGGCTTCTGGATGAAGGCGTGGCGGCCGGGCCGGACGCTCGAGGCCACCGCGGTCGGGCGTCGCGCTGCTGCTGCTCGCGCTGGTCGGCGGGCGCTACGTGGCGGCGTCGCCCACGCTGGCGCCGCTCTTCACCTGGTCCGGCGCTGACCATCGCGTATGCGGTCATCGGCTACGGCTTCGTGGCGAGCGTGCTGCCGGTCTGGATGCTGCTCTGCCCGCGCGACTACCTCTCGACCTTCATGAAGATCGGCACCATCCTCCTGCTCGCCCTCGGCATCCTGCTGGTCCTGCCGCCGCTCCGGTTGCCGGCGCTGACGCCGTTCATCGACGGCACCGGGCCGGTCTTCGCCGGCAAGCTCTTCCCCTTCGCGTTCATCACCATCGCCTGCGGCGCCATCAGCGGCTTCCACGCGCTGGTGGCGTCGGGCACGACGCCCAAGATGCTCGTGCGCGAGAGCGACGCGCGCTTGATCGGCTACGGCGGCATGCTGATGGAGTCGTTCGTCGCGGTCATGGCGCTGTGCGCCGCGGCGCTGCTCGACCCCGGGATCTACTTCGCCATCAACGCGCCGCTCGCCGACGCTGGGCGGCACGCCGCAGTCGGCGGCGGAGGTCATCCGCGGCTGGGGCTTCACCGTGACGCCCGAGCAGATCACCGCGCTCGCCGCGGAGGTCGGGCGAGAAGACGCTGCTCGGCCGCACCGGCGGCGCGCCGTCGCTCGCGGTGGGCATGGCGCACATCCTGAGCGGCGCGTTCGGCCGCGGGCTCATGGCGCTCTGGTACCACTTCGCCATCATGTTCGAGGCGCTGTTCATCCTGACCACGCTGGACACCGGCACGCGGGTCGGCCGCTTCATGGTGCAGGAGCTGGCGGGGCACGTCTGGGCGCCGCTGGGCCGCACGTCGTGGTATCCGAGCACCGTGCTCACCTCGGCGCTGATCGTGGCGGCCTGGGGCTGGTTTCTGGTGCAGGGCGTGCGGCGATCCGCTCGGGCGGGATCAACTCGCTCTGGCCGCTGTTCGGCATCAGCAACCAGCTGCTGGCGGCGATCGCGCTCTGCGTCGGGACGACGATCCTCATCAAGAGCGGCAAGGCGCGCTACGCCTGGGTCACGCTCGTGCCGCTCGCCTGGGTGCTGGCGGTGACGCTCACCGCCGGGTGGCAGAAGGTGTTCGCCGCGGACCCGCGGCTGGGCTTCCTGGCGCATGCCGCGCTCACCGCGGAGCAGGTGGCGGCCGGGTCGCTCGAGGCGGCGCGCGGCGCGCGGCTCATGTTCAACGACCGACTCGATGCCGTCGTTGCGCTCGCGCTTCATGATCGTGACCGTCGCTGGTGGTGGCGGCGTCCGCCCGCGAGTGGGCCCTGGTGCTCACGCGGCGGCGGCCGGCCGCGCGCCAAGGAGTCGCCCTTCGTGGAGACGGCGTATGTGGGGTAGTCGCTATCGGAGGGCCCGGGCGGGGCTCGAAAGCTCTGCGCGTGGTGCGCCGGATCTCGGGGATGCCGGACTACGCGGCGTACGTGGAGCACTCGCGCGCTGTCACCCGAGCGGCGCGGTGGCGAGCGAGCGGGCAATTCTACCAGGAATACTGCGCGACGCGCTACGGAGCCGGACCGACGCGCTGCTGCTGAGTTGCCATAGCGTCAGCGACCGTGGGCGGCGCGCAGAATGGTGTCCGCCAGGCTGGCGTACGCGCCGCCGAAGTGATGGCCGCCCTCGACTCGTATCCCCGTAGCCGTTCCCGGTGGCAGCAACGGGCACACCGAGTCCTTCTCGTCGGCTCCGTACATGCACAGCACCCGGAGACCCCGGAGTCGTGCGATCTCCGGGGCCGTGGGCCGGTCGCCCTTCGCACCGCCCAGCCATTCGGCGACGTGAAACTCGAAGGACGCCGTCCGGCTCGCGCCGAGCAGCGCGACCAGGCTCACGTGCGCGCGGAGATCGGGTGGCAGCCGGCTCGCCATGAACGGCAGCACGTCCGCGCCGAGCGAGTAGCCCACCAGGAGCACGTCCGCTCCTCCCCAGGCCGCCAGGTAATGCCGGAGCACCCGGGCCAGGTCCCGGCCGGTCTCGTCCGGGGTTCGGGCGTGCCAGAAGTACTGCAGCGAGTTGAGTCCCACCACCGGAATGCCCCGCGCGACGAAGGCCTCGCCGATCTTCCGGTCGATGCTCGCCCATCCGCCGTCGCCCGACACGATCACCGCCAGCTCGCCGGAACCTCCGTGCACGGGCAGCTCGACGAGCGGCAGGTCGCGCACCGCGGGTGCCGCCGGCGCGGGCACGACGTTCATGTGCTCGAGCCGCTCAAAGGCCTCGCGGAACTGCGGCATCCAGTGCGACTCGACCCCGAACCCGTGGCCCACCTTCGGCAGGCGCACGATCTGCGCGCCGCGCACCTGCCGGACGAACTTCTCCGCCGCCACCACGCCGCACGTCGAATCCTGCTCCCCCTGGAGCACCACCCACGGTGTCTGCACCGTGTCGGCCGGGGCGAAGCTGATCTCGTGCGCGCCGGGGCCCGCCCGCCACGACAGCCCCCCGCCTCCCCGGCAGAGCGCCCGGCTCACTTCCAGTCCCGGACAGAAACCGAGGCTCACTCCGGCGCGGAACGTTCCGGGAGGCGCCTGCACCAGCATGGCGTAGACCAGCGCGGCGCCGGACGAGTAGCCCACGAGCACGGGCGGGAGATAGGCGGGGAAGCCGAGCCGGCGCTGCAGCCCCTGACTCAGCGCCTCGAAATCGGCCGCGGGATAGGCGCAGGGGCCGCCCGCCCGGGCGAGCCCGGCGAGGTAGCGCCGGACGTCGACCCCGACCACCAGGGCGTCGAGCGACGCGAGCGAGCGGGCCATCGCGACGACACCGTGGTTCCAGCCGCCGTCGCCGGAGACGAACAGGACCACCCGCGACGGTCGCGCGCGCGTGCGGTACAGCACCACGGGACCGAACCGGCCGAACGCCATGGTGTCGACCTGAACGTCGGCGCCCGGGACACGACTGATGGGCAGGCCGGGAGGATGCGTCGGTGGGAGCGCGCCGCCGCCGCCGCAGGAGCCCAGCGTGATCGCGAGCAGACCCGGCAGGAGCAACGGCATCACTTGGCGACCACGCCGCGCACGCCCCCGCCGATCAGCGCGGCGACGTTGGCCAGGATGCGCGGCAGCGCCAGGCCGCCCGGCGACGCGAGGTATCGCGGCTCCCACACCGGATCGAACTTCTCCTTGAACTCACGCAGGCCCTGAAAGTTGTAGAAATGCTCCCCGTAGCGGTACATGAATGCCCCGAGCCGCGACCAGAGCGGCGCGAGCGCGCGCCGCTCCATCCCCGAGAACGGGGCCATGCCCAACCCGAAGTACTGGTAGCCTTCCGCCTTGCCCCAGAGCATCAGCTCGGTGCAGAGGTACTGCATCACCCCCGGCGGCGCGTCCGGACGGTAGCGCATCAGGTCCATCGAGAGCTTTACCTTGGGGCGCGATGCCCACACGTTGGCAAAGGCCACGATCTCCCCGGCCCGGCGCGCCACCGCGACCGGAAACCGCGTGATGTACGCTTCGTCGAAGAAGCCGAGCGAGAAGCCCTTCTCCCGTGTGCGCTTCTCGGCGAGCCAGGCGTCGGAGATGGCGCGGAGGGTCGGAAGCAGCGGCCCGACCTGCGCCGTCGGGATCACGTCGAAGGTGATCCCCTCGCGCTCCATCTGGCGCTGGCTTCGGCGGAGGGAGCGCCGGTTGGGCCCGTCGAGCGAGAAGTCGGCGAGCGGTACGCGCGCCTCCTCGCCCAGCTTGATCAGCGTCAGTCCCAGATCGATGTAAAGTGGGAGACATCCCACGCCGACCTCGTAGAAGACCGTCCACCCGCCCTGCCGGTCGGCGAGCTCCCGAAAACGCCAGACCAGCTCGACCTGGTCGGCCTGCGGCCCCAGCGGATCGCCGAGCGCGACCCAGCTCCGGCCCTCCACCCCGTACATGAGGAGGCCTCGCCCGCTCTCGCTGAAGAGGAGAGCCTTGTCGCCGACCAGGGCCAGGCTGCCGGACACGTCCGGCAGGTCGGCGATGAGCGACGCGGCTCGATCCAGCTCCGCCTTCCCGGGCAGCGCGAGATTCGCGGGCGCCCGCCGGAAGAGCCGGAAGAGTCCCGCGGCCACGAGCATGCCCACCACGCCGACCGCCGCCCGGAGGAACCGGGGTGCATCAGCGTGGAGCGCGAAGCGCCACCAGAGCTCGTTCCGGTACTCCGCGTGCTTGTGCGCGAAAAGCCCCAGCCAGATCGAACCCCCCGACGACGGCAAGGATGGCGAGCAGCCAGCCGGTCTCGAGCGGCTCGGCGGCGAGCGCCGACTTCCGGTAGAAGTAGCGTCGCGCGGGAAGCACGGCGCCGAGGACGATCGCGAGGACCGTCGCCTCCTCCTAGTCGCCGCCCTTGAGCAGCGAGGCGCCGATCCCGACGGCGAGGAGCACGACGGTGAGGCTGTAGGCGGCGTCGAGCCGGTGCCAGAGCGCCCACGCGAGCACCAGCAGGCCCACCCCCGCCATGCTGCCGAGCAGATGACTCACCTCGATGACGCCGAGCGGCAGCAGTCGCCCCAGCCAGGCGAGCCGGCCCGGAATCGCGGGCGTCGCGCCCGAGCCGAGCAGGATCACGCCGGTGAGGAAGACGGCGCCCGAGAGGACCTGCGGTACCAGCCGCGGGACCCATGCGCCGGCACTCCGGACGGCGCCGAGCGCCCGCGGCGCGTATGGCCGCAGCTCGTACTGGGCCAGCAGCAGGACGCCCACGCAGAACGGGAGCAGGTAGTACACGCCCCGGTAGACGATGAGTGCGCCGAGCAGCGCCGAGGCCTGCAGGTAGGGCTTGAGCAGCAGGATCAGGATCGTCTCCACGACGCCGAGCCCTCCCGGGACGTGACTCACCAGGCCGGCGAACTGGGCGAGCAGGAAGATCCCGAGAAACGTGGCGAGCGTGAGCCCGTGCCCGGGCGGCAGCAGCACGAACAGCGCGGCGCCGGCCAGGGTCCAGTCGAGCGTGGAGACGAGGAGCTGCGCGCCGACCAGGCGCGCGGAGGGCGCCGGAATCCTCCACGCTCCAACCCTGATCGACCGCCGCCGCCGGATGCTCCACCAGACGTAGACGGCGACGATTCCCAGATTCGCCAGGCCGAGGAGGCGAAGGGAGCCGGGCGGGAGCCCGAGGATGACGCCCGTGCTGGCCGGCTCCGCCGCGAACGCGAAGCCGCTCACCGTCAGCATGCCCAGGGCGAACGAGAAGGCGACGAAGCTCACGGCCCGGGCGATCTGGGCTGTCGAGAGCCCCCAGGCGGACCAGAGCCGGTAGCGCACCGATCCCCCGGTCACCAGCGGGAACCCGAGCATCTGGCTGAAGGCGTAGGCGATGAAGGAGCCGAAGGCCGTGCGGTGGAGCGGCAGGGGAAAGCCGATGTAGCGCAGCGCCATCGCGTCGTAGCCGGGGAGCACGGCATAGGCGAGCACCGTGCATCCAAGGGCCCAGCCGAGGCGCTGGAGCGGCACCGCACGGGCCGCCGCCATCAGCTCGCGGAAGCTGTAGCTCGCGAGCTCGCGGTGGAGAATGGCCGCCGCGCCGATGAGCACGGCGACCGCCACGAAAGGCCAGAGCCGCTCCAGGGTGCCCGCGATGCGCCTGCGATTGCGGTGCCCGCGTCCCTGGTCTGGAGCCGCGGAGCGGGACGCGGTGGAACGGGGAACAGCCGTGTCGGGTCCGGTCATGTCGGCCTCAAGGCCGCGCGGCGATCCGCGTCTGAAGGGCGCGATCGACGCGCCGGCAGAGGGAATCTACCGCCGCGTCGACGTGCGCCGTGGGCGCACCGACCGGCCCGACCGCCGCGACCAGGTTGCCGTCGTTGGCATTCGTAATCTCCGCCTGGATCAGAATCCGGCTGCCGTCCCGGAAATATGAGCCCGAGACGATCGTCCCCGCCGCGGTCTCCTCGGCCAGCGTCCTGAGGCGGCCCGGGTCGTCGAGGGAATCCACCTGCAGTCCCGTCGTGAGCCGGGACGGGATCACCCGAGCGGAAGTCGCCACGTGCAGCCCGGCCATGCCGGCGAGCGATGCGGTCAGACGGTCGGCGGCCAGGCCGCCGACGTACGACAGGGCGCTGTCGCCCGTTTCATTGCTCAGCCGGGCCACCACCACGCGCCGCACGTCAAGCGTCCGCGGCCCACGGTCGTGCAGCCCCAGGGCCGCGAGCGCAGCGACGCCCAGCGCCGGCACGAGCCACTCGGCAAGCCGTCGCCGTCGCCTGGCCGGCGCCGCGATGCCCGCCGGCTCATGGAGTGCGGCCAGGAACGCCCCGGCGGTCGGGACGCGCTCTGCCGGGTCCGCGGCGAGCGACTGCTCGACCAGCGCGGCGAGTTCCGGCGGAATCTCCGGCCGCAACTCGGTCGCCGACCGTGGCGGGCCGCTGAACCGGCGCGCCATCACCTCCCGCGCGTTCTTCCCGATGAACGGCGGCTGGCCGGAGAGCATTTCGTAGAGCACGCATCCCAGACTGTACAGATCTGAGCGGCCATCCACGTCGCGGTCCCCACTCGCCTGCTCCGGGCTCATGTACTCGGCGGTCCCCACCACGAGCCCCGCCCCGGTCAGCTCCTTGCCCCCGTCCTCGGGATACGCCGCGGCCTCGGTCAGCGCCCGTGCCACGCCGAAGTCGGCAACCAGCGCATGCCCCGCCTGCAGCAGGATGTTCTCCGGCTTGATGTCGCGGTGCAGGATGCCGCGGCCGTGAGCGTACTCGAGCGCCTCCGCGACCTCCCGCGCGATCCGTACCGCGACCGCCACCGGGAGACGGCGTTCCCGCCGAAGCCGAGACCGAAGCGACTCGCCCTCGACGAACGGCATCACGAAATACGGGGTGCCGTTGACGGTACCGGAGTCGTAGAGCGGGATGATGTGGGGGTGAACCAGGGGCGAGACCAGCCGGATCTCACGCACGAACCGTTCGGCGCCGCCGGGCACATCGGGGCGCAGCACCTTCACCGCGACGGGACGGTCGTGGCGCAGGTCCCGGGCGCGATAGACGACGGACATCCCGCCTCTGCCGAGTTCCTGCTCCAGTGCCAGCCCGTCTCGCGCGAGCGCCTCGCGCAGACCATCAGGATCGTCGGTCGCCACCGCCGAGCTCCGCCACCCACTGTGTGAGCCACTTCCCGGTCCGCGAGATGACCGCTGAGCTGTCGTTGCCGAGGAAGTCGAGCTCCGCGTGCCGGAGCTCGGGATCGTCGTAGACGCCGCGGGCCCGCGCACGAGCCCGCGCGTCGAGCAGCGCCTGCATGCTCTCCCGCGTGCCGATCCAGAGCAGGCCGTCGGAGGCGCGGATGCCGTAGCGCTTCGGCACGCCGAAGCTGTCCGGCGCCGCGTAGACCCGGGAGAGCAGCGGGATCAGGTGCGAGTCGGTGAAGTACGAGAGCAGGGTCAGGTAGCGGGTCCTGAACTCCTCGGAATCGGCGGCGAGAAAGCGGGCCACGACCGAATCCGCGGCTCCCGCGCCGAGCCGCCCCAGGACCCAGGCGTCGCCATGATCGTACTTCCGGGTCGGCACGCGGGCGAGGATGTCGGCGAGCACGGCGGAATCACCCGCCACCGCGCGCCTCCGCTCGAGGATCACGGCGTTGAGCGAGGGCTCCACGTCCGCGCTGGTGACCCCCGGATTCGCGGGAAATGGATTCCCCTCGACGCTCTCCAGCCGGCGCTCGAGCCGGGCTGCGCTGTCCGCGTAGGCCCGGCTCCGAAGCTCGGCCAGCCGCGTGAGGGCGACGAGTCCGTTCTGCCAGCTATCGGTTCCGCGCATCGCCGCGCGGCCGATCCGCCACAGCCTCGCGGGGCTCGAGAGCCGCTGGATCCGCCGCACCGAGTCCGCCGCGGGCGTGCCGAGCCGGAGCGCCTCGTGCAGCTCCGAGTACGTGGCCCGTTCGGGAGTCTCGAGGCGGACCTGAACCTGGGCCGCGACGCTCCCGGTCACACCCGCACAGAGCACCATCCCGAGCGCGACGCCGAAACCTCTCCTCATGCCTGGTATCCCTCGTGTGTTCGTGGTGATGCGATGAGCCAGGCGACGACCGCGACGGCCATCCCCACGGCGCTGGCGACCAGGGCCGCCGGCCCTCCCAGCGACTGGTAGATCCATCCGAACAGTACGGCAGCCGGCAGCGCGGCCACGCCGGTCAGCGCATGATACAGGCCGAAGCCTCGGCCCGTGCGCACCGGCGCCAGGCGCGCCACCATCGTCCGCTCCGACGACTCGGTCAGCCCCGCCACGAGGCCGAGGGCCAGGAACGTGGCCATCGCGCCCTCCGGTGACAGCGCGGCGCCGAGCGTGGCCACCACCGCGCCGAACAGGAGCCCGCCCGCGGCCACGGTGATGCGGGGGCCGAGACGATCGGCCAGCCACCCTCCGGGGTACGAGCTGGCGCTCCGCACGACGTGAAGCCCGGCCCAGACCAGCGGTACCAGCGCCACGGCCACGCCGGCGTCCTGCAGCCGGAGCAGCAGCAGCGTCTCGGGAATCCGGAAGAAGGTGAGCGCGGTCAGCGCCGTCACCGGCACCCAGAACACCCGGCCGCCCGCGTCGGCCACGGGGCCGGGGCGCTGCGGCGCGGGCAGCGCGTCGGCCCGCGTCCCACGCAGCACGATGGAGAGCACCACGAACGCCACGAGGCCCGGCAGGACGCTCCACTCGATCACCCGACGCACATCGGCGCCCCGCGTCGAGCAGATACCACGCGGCCAGCGATCCCACCACTGCCCCGAGGTGGTCGGCGCCGCGGTGGAATCCGAACGCCCGTCCGCGCTCCGGCGCCGGCGTGACCGCCGCGATGAGCGCGTCCCGGGGCGGGGTGCGGATCCCCTTGCCGACCCGGTCGATCACCCGGAAGCCGACCACCTGCCAGGCGGCGCTCGCCACCGCGATGAGCGGCCGGACGAGGACCGCCGTCGCGTAGCCCACCAGGATCAGCGGGCCACGCCAGCGCGGCCGGTCCGCCAGCCGGCCGCTCACCACCTTGAGCAGCGCGGAGGTGAGGTCGGCCGCGCCATCGAGCAGCCCGAGCAGCTCGGCCCCGCCGCCTAGCGTGCGCGTCACGAACGCGGGCAGCAGGGGGTAGACCATTTCGCTCGCAAAGTCGTTGAACAGGGAGACGAGCGAGAGCCCCTTGACGGCGCGCGGGACCCGCGTCACGGGACGTCCGGGGGCGGTAACGCGCGGCACGGCATGGCCGGAAGGTAGCGGGTAAGTTGTTGCCCATGGCCGCCGATCCCGCCCGCTTCCACGAATCGACCCTCTGGTCCACCCCCATTCGCGATCTGGGGCTGACCATCGAGGGCACTCGGCTGGAGCCGATCCTGGCCGAGTTCGAGGCCGAGCTGGCGGCGGCGGCGCTCACCCGGGTCCGCCCCCGCTTCTATCTCTCGACCGAGTGGGGCGTCCCGTTCGGGACCGTGGCGATCGCCATTCCCTTCTACCTCGCCCATCCCGACCTGACGGCGCTCCACGCCGAGCGGGTCGGACACGTGGAGGGGTTCGACCGGGCCGACATCCTGCGCTATCTGCGCCACGAGATGGGCCACGTGGTGAACTATGCCTACCGGCTGTACGACGACGAGGAGTGGGTCAAGCAGTTCGGCTCGATCACCCAGCCGTACTCCGAGGAGTACCGCCCCGAGCCGTTCAGCCGGCGCTACGTCCGCCATCTGCCCGGCTGGTACGCGCAGAAGCATCCCGACGAGGATTGGGCGGAGACCTTCGCGGTCTGGATGACGCCGGGGCTGGACTGGCGCCGGCAGTACGGCGGCTGGCCGGTGGCGGCCGCAAAGCTGGCCTACTGCGAGCGGGACGATGGCGGCCATCCATGACCGGGAGCCGCTGGTGACCGCGGCCGAGCTCGACGAGGATGTCGGCGAGATCGAATACTCGCTCGACCAGTACTACCGCGACGACCCGCTCCGGACGCGACGAGCTGCCGCCCGGCCTGGACGGCGCGCTGCTGCGCGATTTTCGAGGACCTGGGCGACGGCGAGGGCGTGCCGCCCGACGAGCCGCTGGCGGCCGCCGCGGCGCTGATCCGCCGGCTCGAGCCCGAGCTGCTGGCGAACGTGTTCCGCTGGACCGGCCACTTCCCCGAGCGAACCCGCGTCCTGCTGCGCTACCTGGCGGACCGCTCCGCGCAGCTCCAGCAGGGCTACCCGCGCGCTCGCGAACAAGCCGCGATCGTGGCGCTCACCACGCTGGTGACGGGGCTCGCGATGAACTACGTGCAGCGGGGGTCGTATCTGCCATGAAATCGGCCGCCCGGTGGGCCTGATGCCCGCCTAGCGCTTCCGCTCGAACCGCTCCGCCGCCAGGTTCACGATCCGCTCCACCAGTCGCGGGTAGTCGAGCCCGCTCGCCGCGGCCGCCATCGCGAACTCGCCGGACTTCTCGAGATAGCAGCTCGCGTTGACCTCGAGCACGTAGATCTCGCCCGTTTCCGTGAGGCGGAGATCCACCCGGCCGTAGTCCCGCACGCGGAGCGCGCGGTACGCGTCCACCGCGACCTTCTGCAGCCGCGCGCGCAGCTCGTCCGGCAGGCTCGCCACCACTGACTTCGTGCCCTTGTACTCCTTGCTCCGCTCGTCCCACTTGGCCTTGCTGTCCATCACTTTGGGCACGCCCTCGGGAAAGCCGGTGAAGTCCACCTCCACCGGCGGCAGCGCCTTGGGCTGCGCGTTCCCCAGCACGCCGACGTAGAACTCGCGCCCTTCGATATACTCTTCCGCCAGTGCCGAGTCCTCCAGCTCCCGGTGGATCACCGCGACCCGCTCCATGAGGGCGACCGCGTCATGCACCAGCGATTTTCCGCCGATCCCCAGCGACGCGTCCGACCGGAGCGGCTTCACGAACAACGGCATGCGGAGGTTGCCGCCGGTCTCGAACGCCGCCTCGCGCGAGAAGACGGCGTAACGCGGGTAGAGGATGTTCTCGAACGCCAGCAGCTTCTTGGTGAGCCCCTTGTCCTGGCTCAGGTACAGCTCGCCAGGCCCGCTGCCGGTGTAGCGCACGCCCAGGAGCTCGAGCAGCCCGGTGACGGGGATGTCACCGAAGACGTTGTCACCGAACATCTCCATGAGGTTGAACACCAGCTCGGGCCGGCGGCGCGAGAGCCCCGCGATGAGCCGCTTCACGTCGCCGTGGACGCCGAGGACCGAGACCCGGTGCCCCAGCCGCCGCAGGGTGCGCGCCACCTGCGGCACGACGGGGTCGTATTCCTTGGAGTTCTCGTCCTCGCTGTCGAGATAGGTCAGGATGGTAATCTTCACGACCGCTCCTCGAGGCCCATCCCCCAGCGCGCGAGCGAGACGGGGAGCCCGCCGTAGCTCATGAGCGCGTCGTGGAAGCGCCGGGGCTCGAACGCGTCACCGGCCGCCTCGCGGAAGTCGTCCCGCAGACGCAGCAGCTCACGGCGGCCGACCGCGTAGCAGAGCTGGTAGGTGGGCCACGCGCAGTATCGCCGCACCTCCGCCTCCGCGCTCCGCCGCTCGATCGGCAGGTGCTCCACCATGTAGTCCACCGCCTCGCGGGCGGTCATGCCGCGGGTGTGGAGCCCGACGTCGAGCACGATGCGGATGGCCCGCCAGAGCAGGTTGACGAGCTGGAATATCCGCTGCTCCGGCGTGCGATAGTAGCCCGCCTCCTCCATCAACTGCTCGCAGTAGAGCGCCCATCCCTCCACCATCACCGGCGTCCATAGATGGCGCCGCACTTCGGAGCCCAGCTCCTGCGCGGTCACGAGCTGGAGGTGGTGCCCGGGGTAGGCCTCGTGGACCACCATGGCCGGAATGCCGTGGCAGCAGTGGCCCCGGCGCACCTGGGCCGCGGCTTCCGGCGGCAGCGAGGGGTCGGGCGGGGTGACGTAGAATCGGCCCCGCTGGGCCGGGAGATAGATCGGCGGCGGCTCGTACGCGGCGAAGGGCACGAGCGTGGCCAGGAACGACGGCGTCGCCACCACGTCCACCGGCGTGGAGGGGACGAGGGCGAGGTCCCGCTCGACCACGAAGCCGCGCGCGCGGTCGAGCTCCTCGCGGTAGACGCCGAGCAGCTCGTCGGGGGCGGGGACGTCGTCGCGCAGCGCGTCCACCAGGTCACGCCAGGGCCGGGACCCGAGCTCCGCCGCCAGAGCCGCGAGCTTCGCCGTGGTCTCCTCCTGCAGGCGGAGCCCGTAGCGCCAGAGCTCGGGCGCGCCGGCCTCGACCGCATGCTCGAAGTGCAGCCGGCGGGCGAACTGCTCCTCGCCGATGGCAAAGGCGTGGGGGTCGGCATCGGGCTCGATCTCGTCGCGCAGCGCCGTGCCGAACCGCTTCAGCCCCTCGAGCGCGGCCCCCGCCGCCGCGCGGAGATCGTCCGCCAGGCCTGGCGTCTCGGCGCCGAGCGTGGTGGCGAGCTGCACGATCAGCTCGCCGCCGCCGCCGAGCATCGCCAGGGCGGAATCCACGAACACCGACGGCGGCTCGGCGAGGGTGGCCCGGGCCGCGTCGAGGAAGCCGGGAACGGCGCGGAGCCGCTCGAGCGCGGCGGGCGCCCGCCCGCCCGTCGCGCCATTGCTCCGGGCGAGCACCGCGTAGAGCCCCTGGAAGAGGTGGTTGACCCAGAAGACCGGGTTCCGCTGGTGCGGGCGCTCGTGCTCCAGCCGGTAGATGGTGCCGCGGAGCTCGCCGAGAAGCGCGGTGCGGTCGACCTCCTCCTGCAGCTCCGGGACGTCGACCTCCTCGACGGCGCCCGCCACCGAGCGGAGCGCGGCGATGTGCGCGCGCACCGCGTCGGTCGTGAAGTCGCCGAGTTGGGCATCGTGCGCCACCAGGCCGGCCGAGCTTGCCGCGGCGGGGTCGAAGTGGTACTTGAGATCCAGGTAGGACCGGCAGAGCTCGTCGACGGAGGGCATCGGGCTCCAGAAGTTGAGAGCGAGGGTCCGGCTTCCTCAGCGTGAGGGCGTCGCCATCACCTCGGAATGGTCTCCCAGCGACGCGCTGCCCGTCAGGCCGTCGGCGACGACACCCTCGCCGAGCATCGCGCCATCGAGCCGCACGCGGGTGAGCACCGCGTCGCGTCCCACGATCGCATTCGACAGCCGGCTGTCGGACACCCGGCTGCCCGCCTCAAGCGAGACGTTGGGGCCGATCTCGCTCCGCTCGATCGTCACGCCGTCCTCGATGTACACCGGATCGTGGATCGTCACGCCGGGAAACTCCCGCCGGCGGGCCGCGCCTTTCCCCAGCAGGATCGCGTTGGTCTCGAGCAGCGTGTCCAGTTTTCCGCAGTCGTACCACCCGCCGACCTCGGCGGTGAGGATCCGTTTGCCGTGCTCGATCATCCATTGGAACGCGTCGGTGAGGAAATATTCGCCCTTGTTCTTCGGTCGCGCCAGCACGTGGTCGATTCCCTGCCACAGGCTGTCGACCGCGCGGATGTAGTAGAGTCCGATGTTGGCGAGCTTCGAGATGGGCGTCGCGGGCTTCTCGACGATCTTCGTCATGTAGCCGGCCGCGTCGGTCACCACGACGCCGAAGCGCTGGTAGTCCTCCACTTCCTTGGCCCAGATGATGCCGTCGGCCTCGGTGCGGTTGATGAGGGTGAGATCCGCTTCGAACACCGTGTCCACGAATACGATCAGCACCGGCTCCCGCACCCAGGGTCGGGCCAGGTTGACGGCGCCGGCGGTCCCGTCCTGCACCTTCTGCTCGACATAGCGCGACGGAATCGCATAGCGCGCCCGCGCGTACGCCTCCACCTGCTCCTTGAGATGGCCGGTGATGAAGATCAGCTCGCTCACGTCCAGCCCGTCGAGCCGGTCCATGACCCAGTCCATCACCGGCCGCCCCGCCACCTTGAGCATCGGCTTGGGGACGAGGTGGGTGTGCGGCCGGAGGCGGGTGCCCTTGCCGGCGAGCGGGATGATCACTTGCATGCGGTCAGCCTCTCCCGTAGCGGTCCTGGAGCCGGACCAGGTCGTCGAGTTCCGCGGTCGATGCCTCGAGCACGTCGCTGTCCACCACCGCCTCGATCTGATGCACGAGCGTCGGAGGGATATGGACGCTCTCACCCGCCCGGAACGGCCGCGCCACGAGGTCCTCGCCCTCGCGCGTCCGGAGAATCAGCTCGCCCGCGAGCACGTGCATCGTCTCGTCCTTCCGGTGGTGATACTGCAGGCTGAGCACATGCCCCGCCTTCACGTGCAGGATCTTGCCCGCGTACCGGTCGGTGCGGGCCCACACGAGCTCGTATCCCCAGGGCTTGTCCACTCGGTACGGTACGTCGCGCAATCGGATCTCCGGACGGGAAGGTGTGCGACGGGAATATAGGCGGGCAGGCGGTCGGGCGGTCGGGCGGTCGGGCAGGCGGGCAGGCGCGCAGGCGGGCGGGCGGGCGGGCGGGCGGGCGGAACGGAAATGGCGTCGCGAAACTGTCATCCCGAGCGAAGCGAGGGGTCTACCTGCCCGGAGTTCGAACTCGGCCTGGCAAGATCCCTCGCTTCGCTCGGGATGATAGTTCGTCTCAGCCTCCGACCGACCGCCCGACCGCCCGACCGCCCGTCCGCCCGTCCGCCCGTCCGCCCGCCCCCCCTCACATCTCCGGCTCGAAGCTGAACACCCATCGGAACGCGAACGCATCGTCACCCGGCGACGCGTCCTGCGCCAGCGCCGGCCGATTCACCCAGACCGGAAAATCGAACCGGGTGACGAAGCGCGTGTCGCCGATCCGGTGCTCCGCCCGGAGCCCGATACCCGCATCGCCGAGGAAGCGGAGCGGCCCGCCCGGCCGGAGGCCCGTGTCGTCGCCGATCGCGTGCGCCAGGTCGGTAAACCCGGCGACCGCCACCCGGGAAAAGAGTTTCGCCCTGGGGCGCGACACCAGCGTGCGCTCCAGCTCGAGATCGAGCGCCACGAGCGCCACGGTCGAGATCCGCGGATCGATCGCCCGGACGCCGCCGCCGCCCGGCTGCTGGTAGTTGACGTCTTCCCCCTCGAGCAGCGAGCCGCGCGACCGGAGAAACGGATTCAGAATCCGCTCCAGCGGGTCGGCGCCCTGGACATAGATCTGTCGCTGCTTGACCGCCGACGCATCCTGTCCCCCCGCGACCCCGGCGTAGACCCGGGCCGCGAGGCCGAGCCGCGCGCCCAGCGGCCGGCGGGCGATGCCTTCGAGCGTCAGCCGCCCATAGAACGGGTCGAGATCGGGCCGGACCGTCGCGGCCAGGCCGTTCCGGTTGTAGGCCAGGCCGCCCGCCGCCGAGCCGCGGAGCTCGAGCTCCCAGCGCCCCGCGTCAGCCGCCAACCTGCTCGAGAGCCCCAGCTCGACCGTGCCCGCGTCTTCATAGTAGCCCGGGTCGAGGTAGCGGAAATCGTCCGGCTGCACCCACTGCGCGGTGAGCGCGTGGGTCCAGGTGGGCCCGAACGTCAGGTGCGCGCGGCGGCTCCGTTCGAGCGTTGCGGTGGCGCCGAACCGACCTTCGATGTTGTAGATGTCGAGTGTCTCGGACGTGTTCGGTGCGCGGAGGAACACCGGGTTCCGTGCCCGTAGCCAGAAGTCCACGTCCGTCGGGCCGCCGTCCACGCCCCAGCCGGTGCTGCCGGTGACGAGCGCGACGTTCTGCTCGAAGCGCCCAAGGTAATCGTCTCGGCTCCGGATGCCGAGCGTGACGCCGCCCGCGTCGTTGTACCACGCCACCGGCTGGAGCCCGATGGTCATCCGGTCGCGGCGGCTGCGGGTGGTGAAGTACCGGTGGAAGTAGAAATCGGAGCCCGGCGCCGGCGCGAGCGACCGGGGGAGAGAGAAGCCGAGCAGCTTCCGGTTGTTCAGCATGTTCCAGTCGTGCGAGCGCACCAGCGGATCGAGCAGCACCGATTTCGGGCGTGTGCGCGTCCGGACTTCCACCCACTCGCGCTCCGCCAGGCCGTCGGTCCGGCCGAGCGCCGTGTCGCCCTGGGCGATGACCGCCACGTCCTGAGGGAACCGCCCCGGCGACTTGCGCACCACCTCCACGCGGGTCACCCAGCCATCGCCCTGCTTGCCCGTTCGCACCCGGCCGACCGCGTAGTCGTACAGCTCCGTCGTGTGCAGCCATTGGGCGAAGAAGGTCGAGAGATCGCGGCCCGATACTTCCTCCGCCACCGCGCGGAACGCCACCTCGTTCACGTGGTGGTATTTCCAGCGTGCGTAGAATGTCTGGAGGATGCGGTGCATCACTTCGTCGCCCACAATGGCGCGGAGCTGGTGGAAGAACAGCTCGCCCCGCATGTAGATGGCGATGTTGTACGAGGTGAAGTCGCGGTAGTCCTCCGCCACGAGGCTCGGCGGCTCGGAGTATTCGTCCAGGTCCAGCTCGAGCACCTGCTGCTCGGTGCCGGCATAGCTCTCCCGGCCCATTGTCTCCCAGAACCAGCTCGTCTGGAAGCTGGTGAAGCCCTCGTCGAGCCAGCCCTCGCGCCATTCGTTGTTGGCCAGCAGGCCCATCACGTAGTTGTGGCCCACCTCGTGGACGATCAGCCCCTGGTCCGCGGAGCCGTTGTGCACCATCATCGGGAACTCGGTGCCGCCGCCCTCGATCCGGTGCACGTTGGTGATCTGCGGCCAGCCGAACGGCCCGAACAACTGGTCCAGCCAGGCGAGCGCCGTCTCGGTCCTACGGACGGCGACGCCGCCGCCCCACGTGGTGTCGTCGCCCGGCTGGTAGAGGACGTGCACGGCGACATTGCCGAAATGTCCGCCCTCGTAGCGGTACGCCGGGTTGAGTGACAGCGCGAAGTGATGCACCCGCTCGGCGTACCAGCGGATGCGCTTCCGGCCGGGTGCCGCGCCTTCGCACCCATCGGCCGGTGGCGTGGAGGCGCCGTAGTAGTCGCGCTGGTACTCGACCGGCCGCGCGGGCAGCCGGTTGGCGCGCTCCCATCCCGGGTCCCCGCAGACGGGAACACCGGTGGCGCCGACGACCTGGTCCGCCGGCACGTCGAGATCCACCGTGAATCGCCCGAACTCGCCGTAGAACTCGCCGGCGGGATAGAGCGGATGCTCCTCCCAGCCGTAGCGATCGTACACCACCACCTTCGGGTACCATTGGGCGAAGTCGAACCGACGCCCCTCGCGGCCCTGGCGGCGTGGCACCGTCGACGGCCGCGCGTCCCAGGTCATTTCGATCACCATCGAGTCACCCGGCGCGAGCGGCCGCGGCAGCGCGAATCGCACGACCGTGCTGTCCGGGGCGAACGGATACACCGGCTCGACCGCCTGCCCAATGATGCGGACGTCGCGCACGTGGTTGAAGCCGAAGTCCGGGTCCTTCAGGTCGTTGAAGCGCCGCTTGCCCTCGACGGAGTCGGCGTCGGCCCAGCGGGAGCCCGGGCGGAAGGCGTTGAGGTACAGGTGGAGCGAAAAGCTGGTGAGGGTGTCGGGCGATTCGTTCCGGTAGCCGATGCGCTCGCCGCCGCTCAGCACGCCGCTCGGCTCATCGAGCCGGGCCGTGATCTCGTAGGCGACGTTCTGCTGCCAGTAGGGCGTAGGCGACGGGGGCGGCGCCTGCTGGAGCGCGAGGAAAGCCAAAACGATCACGGACGACTCGGCGGCCGAGGGTGGGCACGCGCTCGATGCAAATCGGCCGGAAACATAGGCGGGGCCGCGTCGATCCGGCTACGCCGTCCGCTCACTCACGGCACCTGGAATCCCGCCCTCCCCGTGCGTACTTCCTCGCCGCCGACCACCGCCTTGTGCAGATCCCACGCGGCCTGGGCGATCACGCCGAACACCTTCTCGTCCGGCGGCTGACCGCTCTCGCCCGTCCGGCCGGCGTAGATGATGGCCGCCATGATCGCGACTACGTCCGCCCGGTCCATCCGCTCACCCGTCATGTGCCGCTCCTGATCGTGGATTGTCGAAGTTAACTCCTCCGTGCGGGAGGCCCGTCGGCCTCGTTCTCACGCCGCCTTCCGCAGGCCCGCACTCGGCGTAGCCGATCGACGCAGACGATGGACGATATTCAGCAATCTTCCTTCTTTCAGTTCGGAGAATCCCATGAACCTTGACGAATCGTCGGCAAGCTCTCAGCTTCCCCGACACTCTACGGGAGTTCAGGCATGGCCCTCGATCCGATCAGCCGCCGCATCCTTCAACTCCTCGTGGGCGATGGCCGCGCCAGCTACCAGGCCATCGCCCACGAGGTGGGGCTCTCCCGCCCCGCCGTCATGGAACGCGTCAAGCGCCTGGAGGACGGCGGCTACATCATGGGCTACACCGCCCGGCTCGACCGCGCCAAGGTCGGCTTCCCGATCACCGCGTTCGTCTCCGTCCGCTACCCCGCCAGCGACGCCGAAGGCGCCGAGCCGGCGGTGCGGGCGCTCGAGGCGAACCCCAGCGTGCTCGAGTGCCACCACGTCGCGGGGGAAGACTGCTACATCATGAAGGTCGCGGCACCCTCGCTCGCGGCGCTGGAGCGGATCCTGCGCGCGCTCAGGGAGCCGGGCCTGGCCGTCGCGACGCGCACCACGATCGTGCTCTCCTCCGTGTTCGAGAAGGCAGGCGTCGCGCCCGTGGAGCCGGACTGACGTGGCCGGGCTTCGGGGCAAGGCGCTCATCGCCTACCTGCTGGTCTGCACGGTGTGGGGGTCGACCTATCTCGCCATCCGGATCGGCGTGGCACACCTGCCGCCATTCCTCTTCGCCGGGGTGCGCTTCCTCGTGGCCGGCCTGCTGCTCGGCGCGCTCGCAATGCTGGCGGGCGTCCGCCTCCCCAGGCGGGCCCGGGACTGGGGCACGCTCGCGGTGACGTCCGTCTTCCTGCTGGTGGGGGGCAACGCCGTCGTGGTCTGGGCGGAGCGGTCCGTGGCCTCGGGCCCGGCAAGCATCTTCGTCGCGGCCATGCCGCTCTGGGCGGCGTTCTTCGAGGCGGTGATGCCCGGGGATCGGACCGCTTTTAGCTGGCAGGTCGGGATCGGCCTCGCGCTCGGCTTCCTGGGCAGCGGACTCCTGGCCGGCATCACGCCCCACGAGCTGGTCACCGCCGACCTCAGCGGGCCCATCGCGTTGACGCTCGCGAGCGCGTCATGGGCGCTGGGAAGCGTCTACTGGAAGCGGCATCCCACGGAGTCGAGCCCCTACGCCGCGGCGGCAGTGCAGATGGTGGTCGGCGGCGGGCTGCTGGTCGCGCTCGGCCTCGCGCTCGGCGAGGGACCGGCCTGGCGGCTCGACGGCGGGGGGCTCGGCGCCCTGGCTTATCTCGTGGTCTTCGGCTCGATCGTGGGATACACCGCGTATGGCTACGCGCTCGAGCACGCGTCCGCCACGGTGGTGGGCACCTATGCGTACGTGAACCCGGTGGTGGCGGTGGCGCTGGGTTGGCTTGTCCTTGGTGAGCCGGTCACTGTGCGGACGCTGGGCGCGATGGGGCTGATTCTCGGTGCGGTGCTGTGGATTCAGCTCGCCTCCCGGCGCGGCCACGCGGCCACTGGGGATCCCGCGCCAATCGGCGAGTTGCAGCGAGGGTCGGCGGCGTAGTCACTCGCCCTCCCTACCTCGCCAGCAACTGTCTCCTGAGCTTCGTCATCCGCCGCCGGATGGAGCCGTCGTGGATCCGCTCGCCCACCCGCACGATGGTGCCGCCCAGGATTTCCGGGTCCACCGAGAACGTCGGCAGGACCTCCTTGCCCAGCTCCCGGCACAACGCTTCCGTGATCGAGCGCCGGAGCGCCTCGTCGGCGGGACGGGCCAGCGTGACGGCCGCACGCACCCGGTTCAGCTTGATGTCGAGCATCGCGTAGTACTCGTTCGCGATCTCGCGCAGCAACTGCTGCCGGCCGCGCTTGACGACGGCCTGCAGAAACCGCACGAACTCGCCCGGCACGTCGCGCAGCGCCGCCGAGAGGAGCCGGGCCTTCTCGGCCTTGGGCACCCGGGGCGACATGAGCACCCCCTGCACCGCCGGCGTCGTCTCGACCGCGGCCGCAACGGCGTCGATCAGGTCCGCGTATCGTGCCGTCTGCCCGCTCCGCTCGCCCAGCTCGAACAGCGCCTCGGCGTAGTTGCGGGCGATGGTCTCGGACCTCAACGGCCGCCGTCCAGCGTCGCCAGGTAGTCCAGCACGAGCTTGCGGTCCGTATCCGTGCCCACCCGCTCGCCGATCAGCTTCGACGCGGCGGCGAGCGACAGGTCCACCGCCTCACGCCTGAGGTCCGCGATCGCGCGGTCGCGCTCCGCGTCGATTTCCCGCCGAGCCCGGGCCAGGAACTCCTGCTGCTCCTGCTTGGTCTTCTCCATCGCCGCCGCCCGCTCCTTTTCCGCGAGCTGGCGGGCCTCGACGATGATGCCGTGCGCCTGCCCCTTGGCGTCGGCCACGAGGCGCTTGTGCTCGGCCAGCAGCGCCGCCGCTTCGGTCCGGCTCCGCTCGGCTTCGGCGAGCTGCTGCTCGAGCGCCTGCTCCCGCGCCTCGACCGCGCCGAGGATGGCCGGCCAGGCGAACCGCTTCAGCACGAGGAGCAGCAGGATGAAGATGAACACCGTCCACAGCATCAGCCCGCCTTCGACCGTCAGCGGGCCGGAGGTGTGCTCCTCCTGCAGCGCGAGCATCAACGCGTGCACCATTCGGATCTCCTGTCTCTCTCGGTCGATGGGTCGCCGGCCCGCTCAGAGCGGACCGGCTCCCACCCACTCGCGATCTCCGCCTAGAACGAGATCTTGCCCTGAATGAGGAACGCGATCACCGCGACGAACAGCGCGACGCCTTCGACCAGCGCCGCGGCGATGATCATCGCCGTCTGAATCCGGGCGGTCGCATCCGGCTGCCGCGCGATACCCTCCGTGGCCTTGCCGCCGATGAGGCCGATTCCGATGCCGGCTCCCACCACCGCCAGCCCGGCCGCGAGGCCGGCGCCGATCAGGCCGTAGCCCTTGTCCGCCCCGGCCGCCGCCGCCTGCACCAGCGCGAGAATGTACAGCATGTCGTGCTCCCTTACGTGAGCGGAAGATCAAGAGTCACTGGCGCAGGCCACGCGTGGATCGCCTCTCCCGGAGCGATCTCGCCGTGGTGACCCGCCGGCGTCGGAAGCGGAGCCGCCTCCGACAGCGGGCATCGTCCGCCATTCGGCGGACTACACTACCGGGACGCCGCATGCGCTCGACGCCCCGTCCCTCCACCCTTCCGTCTTTCCGTCTTTCCCTCAGTGCGCCTCCCGCATCAGCCCGATGAACACGCTGGTCAGCAGCGTGAACACATAGGCCTGCAGAAAGGCCACGAACAGCTCCAGCAGCAGAACGCCGGTGGCCAGCACCGAGGCGCCGAGACCCACGGCATAGCTCTGGAACAGGAATGTCAGCCCGATCAGCGCGAGCACCAGCACGTGGCCGGACGTCATGTTGGCGAACAATCGGACCGCGAGCGCGAACGGCTTGGCGAGCTTGCCGATCAGCTCGATGGGCGTCAGTACGGCGAGCAGCACGACCTTGAGCACCGCTCCTCCGGGCCCGCCGGGCAGCCCGTGCGGCAGATAGAAAATGGTGCCTAGATAGCCCTTGGGGCCCAGTGTTCGCATCCCCGTCACCTCGATCACGAGGAACGCGATGATCGCGAGCGCCGCCGTGACCGTGATGTTGCCCGTGGCCGTCGCGCCGCCAGGGACGAGGCCGAACAGATTCATCGCCAGGATGAAGAAGAAGAGCGTCAGCAGGTACGGCACGAACTTGTCGCCGTGCGGCCCGATCGTCGGGAGAATGACCTCCTGCCGGATCCAGAGCGTCGTCGCCTCCATGGCGCCGGCGAAGCCCGTGGCCGGCCGCCCTCGCGCCTGTGCCCCGGCGATGGACCGGGCGCTCAGCACGAAGACGAGCGCGACGATCAGCGCGGAGAGCAGCATGAAGACGAGGTGCTTCGTGGGCGACAGGTCGAGCGCGAGCCCGCCGACGTGGATCGGCGCGAACCGCGGCAGCTCGTAGCTGCCGACGAACGGGATCTCGATCTCGTGCGAGTCCCCGATATGGTGCTGGATGTCGATCTCGTGGCCGCCGCCGGCCTGGGCGGCTTCGGCCGGGGCGTGTTCCTGCGCCCGCGCCGGACCGGCCGGCATCGCCAGGCCGAGGAGCAGACCCGTCATCACCCACATGCGGCCGAATCGCGTCATCGCTCGTTTTCCCGCGAGTGTTCCCGAAGAGCCGTGGCCCCCTCGACTGCCAGGAGTGCCACGAGGACTCCCACCATCGCCATCAGTACCACGGCCGCGCGTGCTCCGAGCGCGGACAGCGCCACCACACCCACCACCGCAACGAGGGTGAGCCGTGTCAGCATGCCCAGTCCCCATACGGCCGTGAACCGCGCGGTGCCGATGCTTCGCACCGTCCACCAGCCCAGCGGGGCCTGGAGCACCAGACCGATCGCGACCCCGGCGGCCACGCCGCGCCGGTCGTCCGGGGGCACCATGGCCGTCAGCGCCGCGCCCCCGGCCGCCACCAGCACCACGCCCGCCAGATAGCGGCGGCCCGGCCTCACCCGTCCCCGCCGTCTTTCCGGTTGAGCGAGCGGATGAGTGTATACATCGTCCCGCCGAACCCGAGGAACGCTGCCGCGATGGTGACGATCCCCCCGGTCCCGAGCTTCCGGTCCGCCCACTGCCCTATCAGGACGAACACCACCAGACTCACGGCCAACTGGACCCCGAGCCCGGCATACCGCATCGGCCCGGGATCCTTGCCGGGGCCCGGAGCAGGGGTTTTCACGGCGTGAACCTACCAGCTTGTGAAATTTTTCGCAAGCAAGGATTCCCTGTCGAAACGTAGCCCACGCGCTGGCGTCCGTCACGGGACCCGGGTAATCTCAACGAAGCCGCTCATCGCCTCGTCGCCAGCCCGTTCATCGAGATCCCATGCCTGCCATCGCCGCCAGCTCGCCCCCGCTCGACGACGTACAGCAGCTCCACCGGCTGGTGGACGCCGTGACGCGGCTTCGGCGCCAGGTCGCCCAGCGGATCGTCGGGCAGGAGGAGGTCGTTGACGGGATCCTCACGGCCGTGCTGAGCGGCGGCCACGCCCTGCTGATCGGCGTTCCCGGCCTGGCCAAGACCCTCATGGTCCAGACGGTGGCGGAGAGCCTGCACCTCTCATTCAACCGGGTACAGTTCACGCCCGACCTCATGCCGAGCGACATCACGGGCACCGAGATCATCGAGGAGGACCTCACCACCGGACGGCGCGCCTTCCGGTTCGTCCAGGGCCCGATCTTCTCCCACATCGTGCTGGCGGACGAGATCAACCGCACGCCGCCCAAGACACAGGCCGCGCTGCTCCAGGCGATGCAGGAGCACCAGATCACCGCCGGCGGCACGACCTACCGGCTGCCCGATCCCTTCTTCGTCCTGGCGACGCAGAACCCGATCGAGCAGGAGGGGACCTATCCCCTGCCGGAGGCGCAGCTCGACCGGTTCATGCTCGAGCTCCGGGTCGGCTATCCCAGCCGGTCCGAGGAGGAGGCGATCGTCGAGCAGACCACCGGGGCCGCCCGCGATGCCCTCGAGCCGGTGCTTGACGCGGAGTCCGTGCTGGCCATGCAGGCGCTGGTGCGGCGCATTCCGGTGAGCCGGAGCCTGATCCGGGCGGCGGTCTCACTCGCCCGCATGACTCGGCCCGCCGACGCGGACGCGCCGCCGTTCATCAGGGAGTTCGTGGACTGGGGCGCGGGGCCCAGGGCGTCGCAGTATCTCGTCCTCGGCGCCAAGGCGCGCGCGGCGATGGCCGGCCGGCCCCTGGCCGATCTCGACGACGTGCGGAGCGTCGCGCCCGCGGTGCTCCGGCACCGTCTCGTCACCAACTTCGCCGCCGAAGCCGCCGACCGGACCAGCGAGGATCTGGTGCGCGAGCTCGTGGCCGGCAAGGGCTGGCTCGGCTCACCGGCCTGAGGTGCGAACACGACGAAGGCCCGGCCGCGGCGCGGCCGGGCCTTCGTCGTGCAATGACGTCCGGGCGCTCAGCTCAACGGCGCGAGCAGGTCCGAGAAGGCCATCAGTGACTGATCGTAGTAGTCGAGGATGGTGTGCAGCGTCGTCTCCTCGTCGGCCGTGAGCGACGCGCCGCTGGCGCCGGTGATCACGGCCGAGCTCCCGTCGAGGTTGATGGTCGCGTACACGTTGCCGTTCACCTTGACGGTGAAATTGCCGCCCGTGGCGCCATAGGTGCCCACGAGCCGGACGGCGCCGTTAGGGCCGCTGATGGTGAGATCGAGTGTCACCGCCACCTCGGTGTCCGAGATGTTGGCGAACGTCGCCGTCCAGTCGAGGTTCAGCTTCCGCGAGGGTACGCTCAGCCGGTAGTCCAGCGAGAGGAGCAGCCCGCCGGCGTTCTGGCTGATCGAGTTCTTCAGGCTGAAGTTGGCCCGCGCGCTTCCATTGGACGCGAAGCCGCCGACCGTGACGATCCCGCTCGACTCGCTCCCCGTGGCGGACACGCTGTAGTCCAGGTAAACCACGCTCCCGTCCACCACCTTGACCCGGAACGCCGCCGTCGTGGAGGTGCTCTGGTCGGTCACGTCCACGTAGCCGACCTCGACCACCGGCTCGACCGGCCGGAGCGTCACCGGATCGACCGCGTAGAGCAGGAAGCGGACGCCGTTGGACGGCGCGCCGCTCAGGTCCGAGGCCGCGTAGACGTGGCTCCCCTCGTCCCAGACAAAGGTGACGCCCAGGACGCTGGAAGGAATGGCGGACACCGAGGCCTGAATCCTCGGCTGCGCGCCGGGCAGCAGGCGCACGAGCTGCCGCGCGTACCGGGCGCTTGCCGCGGAGGGCCGCAGACTCGTCAGCGCCGCCGAGCTCGCCACCACCGGCGCACCGCTGAGCACGGTCGAGATGTCGGCGCCGATCGAGGCAAAGCTCACGGACTGGGGCGACACAAAAGCGCTCTGCGCCTCGGTCACGTCGGCCGAGGTGCCCTGGGGGTCGAATTCAGTGGGACCGGTGTCCTTGCCGCAGGCGGCGAGCGCGACTGTCAGGACCGCGGCCGATACGGAAAGCCTTGCGTAATGCGTGACGCGCATGGGGACCCGCCTCCGCTGAGGAATTCAGGGGGTTCATCAGAAGCCTCTGTCATGCCGTGAGTTGCCGCTGAGTGCCGGGTCCTGCAGCGCCTGTGAGCGTGCGGCCGGCCGCGACCTGCCGGATTCGAGGCAACCGCCATGCCCGCGCTCGGCGCTATATTGGGGAACCCATGGTCGGAATCATTCTGGAGGGTGTGCTCTTCGTCGCGCTGCTCGCGACGGTGGGTGCCCTCCTTTTCTTCGGGCTGGTGCGCTGGACCCCGCTCGGGCTCCGGCTCCGGCAGGATGCCAACCGGCGCCGGCTCGAGCAGGCGCTCGAGCTCGAGTGTCCGATCCACGGGCCGCAGCGGGAGGAAGAGATGGTCCGGCTGCCCTCCGGCAGCCGCATCTGTCCAGCGTGTTTCAAGGAGGCATTGCATGAATAGCGTGAGCGAACGGCTGGGCGGACTCGGATCGTCGGGGGCGGCGGGAATGAAGCGGCTCGTCCGCCTGGCCGCCGTCGCGCTGGGGCTGCTCGTCCTGCTGGTGCTGCTGCCGACGGCAATGACCTACATCAACCCGGGACACGTGGGGATCGTGATCCACCGGGTGGGCGGCGGGGTGGATCCGACGCCGCTCAGTCCCGGGCTCCACGCCCGGAACCCGCTCACCACCGGCATCGAGGAATATCCCACGTTCATGCAGACGCTGGTGCTCACCCGGGTCGGCGACCAGCCGGGCAACGACGAGATCAATGTCAACAGCGTCGAGGGCCAGCCGCTCTCGCTGGACGTCTCGATGTCGTTCGAGCTGAATCCGAGCCTGGTGCCGGCGCTCTACTCCACCTTCCGGACGGATATCGCCACCATCCAGCACACCTATGTGAAGCAGGCGATCCGGCAGTCGCTGCAGGAGGTTGTAGGAAACGAGGAGATCGCGGCTATCATCGGCCCCAAGAAGGCGGAGGTGACCGGCCGGGTGACCCGGCTGCTGGAGGACCGCCTTTCAGGCTACGGCATCCTGGTGAAGCAGTTCACCATCAACGAGCTGCGCGCGCCGCCTTCGGTGATCGAGGCGATCAACCAGAAGAACGTGATGCAGCAGCAGGCGCTCACCGCCCAGAACGAGCTCCAGAAGAATCAGTTCCAGGCTCAGGGCGATTCCATCAAGGCCGTCGGCCGCGCCAAGGCGATCCTGGCGGAGGCGGAAGCCCAGGCCAAGGCCAACCGGCTGCTGAGCGAGAGCATCACGCCCACGCTGGTGCAGTACGAAATGAGCAAGCGGTGGAACGGCCAGATGCCGCAGGTCTCGGGCAGCGTGATGCCGATGATGCAGCTCCAACCAGCGGGCAAGTAAGCGTCAGACGGCGCTCGCCTTCGGCACTACCGGCAAGCCCTCGGCCTGCCACGCGGCCCACCCGCCCACCAGCGCCCGCGCCTTGTCCCATCCCGCCCGACGAAGCTCTCGCGCCACCCGGGCGCTTGTGGCTTCGTCCTGTCACGCACAATAGAGAACGATGGTAGCGTGTTGGTCGAGTCGTCGCTCCCGGGCCAGCAGCACCGCGTCGTCGGGCGGCAGCCGGATCGCGCCGGCGGCGATGCTCGGATCGTCCCGGTAGGAGCGCTCGGTGCGCACGTCGGCCAGGATGACGGGGGCTCCGGTGCGCTGCAGCCGCACGAGCTCCTCGATCGTGATCCTCTCGGGCGCGGGCGGCTCCGGCTCCGCCGCACCGGCATCCGGCTGCACGATGGGCACGGTGTGGGCGGCAGGTGCGGCGGCCACGGCACCGGCCCGCCCCTGACGCCGGAGGTACAGCGCGATCCCGCCCCCGTGCACTACCACCGAGAGCAGCACGACCAGACAGGTGATGACGAAGAGCCGCTCCGCTCCAGGGATTCCCGCGAAGACCGGCAGCAGGACCAGGAGCAGGGCGCTCAGCCCGCGCGGGCCGAACAGCGCGATGAGCCGGCGGCTCTGCCGGTCGATTCCCGAGCGCGCGAGCACCGGCAGCAGTACCGCCGTGCGGATGGAGAGTGCCAGCACCGCGAAGAGCAGCACCCGCCAGTCGCCGGCGACGGACAGGCCGGTCCAGATGAGCCCCGTCCCGAACGCCACGAAGCTCAGCAGCAGGAACATCTCCGCCGACGCCTCGCCGTAATCGAGGAAACAGTCGCACAGCTCCACGTCGAGCGCCGCGATGACCAGCCCCGCGGCGAACGCCGCCAGGAAGCCGCTGCCGCCCACCGCTTCGGCCACGGCGAAGGCGGTGAACGCCACGCCCAACGCGTAGAGCGACTCGTAGTCCCGACGCACCCCCACCCGCCGGCGCACCTGGTCGAGCAGCGTGATGGCGACGTAGCCCGTCAGCGCCCCGAGCGCCGGCCCGAGCAGGAAGAGCCCCACGACGTGGCGGGCCACGTCCGGCGCCTCCGCCCCGGCGCCGCCGGCGATCGCCAGCATCGCGAGCACCACGACGGGGAGCAGGATGGCGTCGTTCATCCCGCTCTCGATCCGGAGCCCAAGCCGGACGGACGGCGGGACCTCGGGATGGCGGACGAAAGTGCGGAGGAGCACCGGATCGGTCGAGGCGAGCGCGCCGCCCAGGATGGCGGCCATGGGGAGCGTGAGATCCAGCAGGAGCCACGCGGCCAGGGCCAGGAGCGCGGCCGGGAGCAGTGTCCCCGGCCCGAGGATGAGCGCGGCCAGCCGGCGCTGCTGCCGGATCTCCCCGATGTCGGCCCGGATCGCGTCGGTGAACAGCACGAACACGAGGGCAAGGGTCGCGATGGCCTTCAGCGTCGGCGAGTCGAGGGCCAGCTCCACCAGCCCCAGCCCGGAGGGGCCGAGCACCGTGCCGACCAGCAGGAAGATGGCGACCTCGGGCAGCCCGGAGCGCTCCACCGCGCCCGAGAGCAGCGAGGAGATGATGATGACGATGCCGATCATCGCCAGCAGCGCGACGAAGTGGTGCTCGATCATGGGCTCAAGTATGTCCCGCCTCTGGCGCGGGGCGCCAGGCACGGGCTAATCTGGCTGCATGCCTCCCAGCGAACCCCTCGGCATCGCGGTGCTGCTGACCGTGGCCGGTGTCCTGATCGCGGCAAGCGTCCTGTTCAGCCGCGCGTCCCACCGGGTCGGTCTCCCGATCGTACTGCTTTTTCTGGTCGTCGGCATGCTCGCCGGCTCGGAAGGGATCGGGCAGATCGCGTTCAACGACTACCGGATGGCGTTCCGGCTCGGCACGCTGGCGTTGGCGCTGATCCTGTTCGACGGCGGCCTCAACACGCCGCTCTCGGGGCTGCGCCGGACCTGGGCGCCGGCGGGGCTGCTGGCGACGGTCGGGGTGGCGTTGACGGCCGGGCTTCTCGCGATCCCGGCTCGCCTCTGGGGTCTCCCCTGGCCACAGGCCCTGGTGCTGGGCGCGATCGTCTCCTCCACCGACGCCGCCGCGGTGTTCTCCGTGCTGCGCGGGAGCGGGCTCCAGCTCAAACGACGCGTCGGCACCACGCTCGAGCTCGAGTCGGGGCTCAACGACCCGATGGCGGTCATCCTCACGATCGCGCTGACGGCCAATCTGCTGCACTCCGGCCAGTCGAGCGTCAGCGGAATGCTCGGCGAGGTCCTGCTCCAGCTCGGCGTCGGCGGCGCGCTTGGTGTGGCGATCGGGCTGGGTGGACGCTGGCTGCTCACCCGGTTTCCCCTCCCCACCGGTGGTCTCTACCCGGCCCTCACGCTGGCGCTGGCACTGCTCGCGTTCGGCGTGACGACGTTGCTCCGCGGCAGCGGGTTCCTCGCCGTATTCGTCGGCGGCATGGTGCTCGGGCACGGCCCGCTGCCGTACAAGTCGGGGCTGCTGCGGGTGCACGACGCGCTGGCCTGGCTGTCGCAGATCGGGATGTTCCTGATCCTCGGCCTGCTCATCTTCCCCAGCGGCCTCCTCGAGGTGGCAGGCCCGGGTCTCGGCCTGGCACTGCTGCTCGCGTTCGTCGTGCGGCCGCTGGTGGTATGGCTCTGCCTGCTGCCGTTCCACTACCCGTGGCGTGAAACCCTCTACATCGGTTGGGTAGGGCTGCGCGGTGCGGTGCCGATCGTGCTCGCCATCTACCCCGTGCTGGTCGGCGCGACGGGGGGTGATCGGATCTTTCACCTCGTCTTCTTCATCGTGGTGGCAAGCGCGATCGCGCCGGGCGGCACGGTCGCGTGGGTGACGCGGCGGCTGGGCCTCCAGTCCTCGGGCCCGCCGGCGCCGCAGGCGGTACTCGCCATCGAATCCCGGCTCCCACTCGAGGACCAGCTCATGTCCTTCTATGTCGACGAGGCGCTGGTCGTCTCCGGGGCATCGCTCGAGGATCTGGATTTCCCGGACGGCTCCTCGGTCACGCTGATCGTGCGCGGCAACCGCCTGATCCCGCCGCGTGGCTCGACCGTGCTCCAGCCAGGTGACCATGTGTATGTGCTAGCCCGGCCGGAGGAGCGTGGGTTGATCCAGTTGATGTTCGGGCGGCCGGAGGCGGAGTAGGGGGTGCTTTGCGACAACTGCGTAGCCGCTGTCATCCGAGCGGCCGCGAGGATCTTCCCTGGTAAGTGTCTGAGACGGCGCGGAAGTTCCCCCGCAGAACCGACCGGGAGCATTGGGGGGAGATAGGAATAGGGCGTTCCTTACAGCTCATCAACCAGTCTGCCATCCCGGGTGGCCACGAGTTGACGGGCGGTTGGTCGGTGAGCGCATACTCGAAACCTACCCACAACAGCGTGCTGCGCATGGAGCCAAGGCGCTATCTCCGATGTTTGGGTCAGCCGGCCCTCTTCACCGCCAGCGGCGAGCCTATTCGTTTCCGAACCAAAAAGCATTTGGCACTACTCGTATTCTTAGCAGTAGAGAATCGGCGTGCGCACCGGCGAGACCGAGTGGCCGAATTCTTGTGGCCGGACGCTTCAATGGCAGAGGCTCGGCACTCCTTGGCAACCGCCCTTTCTATTTTGCGTCCCCGCTTGGGAGTGCAGGGCGCTAGAAACGACGCGCGAACACGTCACGCTCCCGCCAGGGCACTTAGCACTGGACCTTGATCGGCTCCTCGCGGGGACTTCCTTGGGGAAGAGACCAGCGGCCCGCTCGAAGTCGCAGCTTTCTTGGATGGGTTCGAGATTCCGGGAGCCCCGTGAATTCTCGCTATGGAAGGACAGGCAGCAAGCGCGCTTACTCCCGACAATCAAGGATGCGCTGCTCGTACTGATCGACCGATGTCGGCGAACGGGAGCTACGCGCCAGATCGAGCAACTCGCCGAGCGGATGTTAGCCCTCGACGAACTGAGCGAGGAAGCGATCCGTGCCAAGATGGAGGCGCGCGCCTTCTCAGGCGACCGCCTCACCGCCCTGAAAGTATTCGAGGAATGGAAGGAGAAGCTTGCAGAGGAGCTCGGCGCGGTGCCATCGGATTTGGTCGAGGGCATTGCAATCCGACTGCGCCGCCGAGGTTGGGAGCGGACCACGCTTAGTGAGATTCCGACTGTACCCACGGACCAGTGGCGAGGACGACCGTTCGTCGGGAGGACGAACGAGTATAGAGTGCTATATGAAGCTTGGGAAGCGACACAGAAGCGCGAGTGTGCGCACCCGCTCGTGCTAGGAGACTCGGGCATAGGGAAGACCACATTAGTTGAGCGCCTCACAACGGCGGCAGGGCTCGAGGGGCGGCGATTAGCCGCGTCCAATGCTATGACTTAGAAAGCGAAATACCTTACGCAACTGTGGGTTCCCTAATTCACGGCCTGCTCGACCGACCAGGTGTTTCAGGCACACCGCCGGAGAGTCTGGCTGAGCTGGCCCGTACCATTCCCGAGATTCGACGGACGCTACCCGGCTATCCCTGCGCCAGTCGACACTCAGGGGGAAACCGCCCGCATCCGACTGACCGAGTCATTCCACGATATGCTCACCGCTATATCCGAGGAGCACCCGGTCATTCTTGGTCGTGGACGACCTACACTTGGCAGATGACGCCAGCCTGGCAGTACTGCATCTCGTCATGCGGCGCTCGAGGGTCAGCCCATCATGGTTATAATGGTCGCGCGACCCGGAGAACTGGCACCGTTCCCCACAGGCGAGTCGTCTCCGGGAGGGTGGCCGTCGGACGGGGGTGAGAGAGTTGGACGTATTGCCACTTAGCGCTGAGGAAAGCCACTATCTACTACGCGCTCTGGTTTCCCCGGATGCGGCACAGCCCAGCGCATCCGCGAAGCGAGCGCTCCTGAATGCTGCGGCCGGGTTTCCATTAGTACTCGAGCTTCTATATCAGGACTGGGAGTCGAACGGCGACCAATCGCTCGCACTTGCCGTTAATGCGATGACAGCGGAGTTGGGGGGCGCGAGTGCGCCACCGCAGATCTACCGAGAGTCTCTAGATCGCCTACTGCGTGCCCTAAGCCCCGGGACACAGGGCGTTCTCAATGTAGCATCGATTCTCGGCCACCGTCTAAACGATATCACGCTCTACGCAATTGCTGACCTAAGCATAGGTCAGACTATGACTGGCATGACCGAATTGGTGTCTCGCCGGGTCTTACGCGACGGCGGCAATGGCCTCGAATTCGTGAATGAATTAGTGCGCACGGCTGTCTATTTGGGTGTTCCCTCGCCCCTGCGACGGGCACTTCATAGCAGCATCGCGGATCACTTGATAACAATTGATAAACGTGGCATTGAGGCCCTGGGATTGGAGATCGCTTGGCACTGTATGCGTGCCGGCAGGACGGAAGAAGCTACTCCTCATCTTATGCGAGGCGTACGAGATGCTATTAGGTCGGGTGCACCTCAGAGCGCGGAGCGAGCGCTATCGAGTGCGTTGCCCAGTCTCGCCGGTGACACGCTAGCGGAAGCCTCCATCCTCCTCGCGGAGGTCTTGCACGAGCAAGGCCGCGTACTGGAATCTCTGGCCCTATTGTCCTCGTTGACACCAGAAGCACGCGAGATCAGGACAGAACGGGTCACAGCACTAACAGCACTGGCCAAACTGAATCTCGGTCCTATTGCGAGTTCTGAGCACGAAGAGCATATACCACAGCTCGCCTGTAATCGTGCGATCCTGCTCGGATCCGCCCACGCGAGCGCTGGCGGGTCGAGCCATGGCCTACCTCTTGGGGGAGACACGAAACCATCAACGGACCGCGGAGCTCCTCGGGTTACTTGACACAATTCCGTGCGGCGAACTCGACGCCGATTCGTTGGGTCAATTGGCTCTGGCTCGTGCCCTGCTGCTATATCAGATCGGTGCATCCAACTCAAGCTTCCTTCAGGCGGTCGCTGGAATTGAGGAGTTGAAACGCCGTGGTGCTGCTAATCTTGTCATGGTGCAACTTTTGGGTGGGCTGGGCTCGCTCAAGTCGCGAGAGGGCCGCTATCAAGAGGCCCTTATACATTATGAACAAGCCTTGGGGATGGCTAATAGGCTCGGGAACGACAGGCAGATTGCCAACATTATCGGGAACATAGCACTGTGCTGCGGCCGATTAGGCCGGTATTCTGAGCAACTTGAGTGGGCATTCAAGGCCCCGCTGGCGAATGGGCCCGATTTCGCAGGATTCGTTGAAATGCAGGTCGCATATTCGCAGGCCTTCGCATACGCGATGCGAGAGCGAGCCGATCTGGCATTCAACGCCATGAGCAATCTGGAGCTTCGGCTTGTCGGACCGATCCCCGCATGGATGCTACAAGCTTGGTCGCTATGGAAAGCTGACATCTTGCTTCTTTGTAAGCAACGCGCTGCGGCCGTTCTCACCGCCCGCGTTTCCATGCAAGAGCACTCCCATGTGCTTCACTCAACTTCCTTCGCCGGCCCGTTTGCGCGATGGTTGTCAATACTTGAGGAGGATGGGAGCCAACTCGAGACCTATTCGGCGGTGTTGGGAGAAATGGTTGCGAGAATTGATGAATATGATGCGCTGGATCAAGTTGAGATTCTCTGCGCACTGCGAAGCCGGCAGTCAATTGCGATGCAAGGTAGTACCCAAGACCAGCTCATGGGAAAGCTCCAGCAGTTGCCAGCAGCGATCAGGAGTCAGCTCATAAATCTGGAGATGATGCCGGCTGAGCGAGTGGCCTAGGCACCTCGCGTCTTCCAGAGGCCGTGACCCGGCCAACTCACCCTGCGGGACCGGTTCGGGACGCGTTCGCTGTCGAAGCTGGCCGGCACGTGCCGGCGATCAGTCGCCGGACGGCGACAGAATTCACCGTGACACTCCACAAGTTCAGGATCAAACTGCGTCGCTTTGCACTTTTGGAGTTCGCGATGACGACGTCCAAAGGCGAGAGTCGCTTCCGATACGGCCTGTCGGTTGTCATCGCATCGATGGTGTCCGAAATCAAAATGATTCTGGATGCTAGAGGAATCGCTCTTCCCCGACAACCCAGCAGGATAACCCTGACCATCCCACCTTTCGTGGTGGTGACGGACCGAGTCCTGAACAAAACCCTTGAACTTCGAAATGATTCCCACCAACTCCGAACTCCGAGTAGAGTGCGTCTGCATAAGGGCAGTCTCCTCGGGAGTGAGGCGGCCTTCCTTTCTCAGTAGCGGAGCGAACTCCTCGTGGATCTTGCCGACGTCGTGGAGTAGGGCTGCGGTCTCGATTTGCTCGATTTCCCTTGCCGATAATCCGAGTTCGACAGCGATCGCCCGAGAGAGCTCGCTAACGCGAACAGAGTGTCCAGATGTATACGGGTCTCGTGCCTCGATCGCCTTAACCATAACCTGCAGCAACTCCTGCCCACTATCCTCAAGTTGGTGGTAAAGCCCATATACGTGACGAACCGCGACAATCGGAACGATGACCCCGAGAGTCCGATAGATCCAAAGCCCAACCACGTATCAAAGCGACGTAAAGCCAAGCGACCAATACGGCGATCGCGCTTGCTCCCAGATCGTATCCGAGCAAGCTCCCGGTATTCAGGTTCCATATTTCCCGAAATGCCCGGCCAGAACTCAAAACGATCGCCGTATTGACGGCGGTGGAGTTAGCCAGGAAGTACATGATTGCAAAAATGAAAAAGAGCCCTAGATCTCGTTGCACGGCTTGGGATGCCAGAAGCGATGTGCGCCGTCAGATAGGCTGGCGGCAGGCTCCCACCAAAAGCTATAGATTATGAGGCAGCAGAAACCGCCAGTATTCGCTGGGCGACATTAAAGATCGATTTTGATCGTTGTATTACCGCTGAAAACCTCGCCGGCAAGCGTTGATACTCCAGCCACAGAGCTGCCCAGAAACCTCCAAAGGTAGTGCGGCGGCCATGTGCATGATGAAGGACGTGGACCCGCGTGCGGAAACTCAACTGTTCAGGCTCTCGAGAAAAGTCGCCACGAAGACAAACGTCGCGAGTGGCCACCACCCCGGAAACGGCGTTCGATACGTCCAGGCGCAAATAGCCGCGAATACCGCAGTGGCGGTAGTTCCAAGTACGAAGAGGTGACGCGAATCTCGCGTGCCATAGAAGAAAGGTTGGGGACCGCCAGAATTGGCTACTGCCAGGTCGACCATTCCGCATACGACTGCCGCTAGAGCGACAGCCGCCACGAACAGGCGGATCCGGAGATCCCCTCACTCCTGCCGAACAAACCAGCCAGGAAGTAGGCAACCGATGCGAGCAGGTTCATTTTCAACATGAGCGTCACCCCCCTTCGAGAATACAGCCCTCGGGAAGTGGCAAGCCTCGCTATGGCCCACCAGACGCTCCGCTCGATCAATTGTCCGCTAGTCTCCGCTATACTGACCTCACGAAGACCGGGATCCCCGTACCTTGTGTCCTTTCCTGAGTGGGTTGGCGCGCACGCACGTACCGCCCCCGCCCCCGACTACCCTCCTGATGCAACGGGCGCACCCACGGTGCGCCCACGACATTCGCGTCTCTGATGATCCCACGGGACCCGGCCCCGAGCCCGGCCCCACGTACACTTGTCGCCGAGAGCGACGCGGCCTAGGTCGGCCGGCGCGCCTCGGTCCAGCGGTTGGTCGCATCCAGCACCGCGAACACCGCTGCCCGCTCCCCGCTCTCCTTGATCTCCGAGGTCCCCGTCATCAGGATCATCTCCCGCCCGCCGAGTCCCTGGACGGCCACGAACGCGAACTCGCGGTCGAACCCTTCCACGATCTTCGCCCCCTCGAGCGCGATCGACGACTCCGCCAGCAGCCGATCGAGCACCGTCACGGCCGCCTTGGCCGCCGCCTCGACCCGGCTCCGCGGCGTGTCGCTCGACTCCTCCTCCGCCGACTCTGTCTGGCCGCGATAGGAGAGCGTCACCGTGATCGAGATCCGGTGCGGCCGCCGGCCCGGCGCCACCGCCAGGTTCTCGAACAGCACCGTCCGCTGCAGCACCTTGTCGCGCACCGACTCACGCTCCAGCGCCTCGATCGGCCGGACCTCCGCGGTCTGCGCGATGCTGATCTTCCGGTGATCCACCTTCAGGCCGAGCTGCGCCAGCAGTGCGCTCTCGATGTTGCGCACCAGTTGCTTGGGCTGGAGGCCCGCCTGGGCGAGGATGTGGACCTCGCTCACTTCGCCCAGCGGCGTCGTCACCACCCGCGCGCTCAGGATGCCCTCAAGACTGGTCAGCAGGTTCTCCGCGCGCCGCACGCCCCACGGATCGGGCACCCCCTCATTGGGGCCGGAAGGTCGCCCCGGCGCGGCCGGGGTGGTCGACGATCTTGGGCTGAATCCTGTCACGATGCGTATCCTTGCACGTGCTGCGATGGGTTGGCTGCGCCGACACTGCTCCCACGTCTCACGCGACAGCGTTCCGCCCCGCGGCCTTGGCGCGGTAGAGCGCGCGGTCGGCGGAGACCAGCAGGTCGCCTTCGGACGGCTGGCGCGGGTCGAACTCGGCGAGCCCGATGCTCACCGTGATCAGGCCGGCCGGATACCCGAGCCGCCGCCCGACGCCCTCGATCCCCGCCCGGAGTGCCTCCGCCACCCGCGCGCCGCCCTGCAGATCGGTGCGAGTGAGGATCACCACGAACTCGTCGCCCCCGTAGCGCGCCGCCACGTCCGAAGCACGGACCGCGTTCCGGATCTCTCCAGCCACGGCCCGCAGGATATCGTTCCCCGCCTCGTGGCCGAACTGGTCGTTCACTTCCTTGAACCGGTCGAGATCGAGGAACAGGACCGCGAACCCTTCGCTGCTCCGCTTTCCGCGCTCCACCTCGAACACCAGCCGGTCGCGCAGGACCCGGTATGTCGAAAGCCCCGTCATCGTGTCCACCGCCGCCGCGCGCTGGGCGTCGTCCGCGCGCCGCTCCTGATATGGCGTGCACTGCCGCATCGACGCCCGCCCCAGCGCCGCGGCTTCGGCGAAGGCCTGGCAGGTGTGGAAGCCGCAGGCCCGGCAGTCCCAGGGACGCCCGTTCGGCCCGCGGCCGATCTGCTCCAGGATCGCGGTCACCGCCTCCGGATCCGGCACCAGCCGCCTCGGCTTGATGGCGAACGTGGCCCCGATGCTGGCGACGACCGCCCCGTCCACCACCGGCTGCCGGCTGCGTGGGGGCTCCGTGGCTGCCAGCAGCTCCCGCCGCCAGTAGAGCTCCTCCTGCGGGCCCGACAGCGGGTGGTCCAGCGCCCCCTCGGTGCTCAGGATGTCCACGAACCCGAGATCCAGCCGATCCACCGACACCGCCCGCGCCACTGCCGGGAGCGCGTCCAGGCCGCGGATCTTGCGGAACCGCCGGCTCGAGTGGCGTGCCTCCTCGAGCAGCGCCAGCGGCAGTCCGCCCGCCGCGCTCAGGTGCCGCCGCCGCTCCTCCGGCACCCGCTGGAAGAACGTGGGCTGCGAGCGCACGTCCACCCCGCGGATGCGGAAAAGCTGATCCAGATCGCCGTACGTGATTGCCGCGTCGAGATCGGGGCTGTTGACCGGCGGGCAGATGCCCGCGTACGCGATCTTGAGCCCCGGACCGTGCTGCGCTCGCAGGTATCGGGCCTCCGCCACCGCCGGCAGCGTCACCGGCGCAAGATATGGCAGCAGCTCGGGATACTGAGCCCGGACCGTCTCCACCACGACCGGGTCGGTCGAGCGGATCAGGGTACCCCATGGCTCCTCTTCCCACAGCTTAAGATATTCGGCGGCAACGAGTTCGTCGCCGATGACGCCGCGGGTTACGGCCCGGAAGCCCGCCTCATAGCAGGCATTGATCAACTGCTCTGGAGTGGCTGGATAAAAGTGGGTGACCGACTCGGGACTCAGAATGAGCGCCCCGTCGGCCTGCGCCGCAATCGCAAGGGCGCGACCGATCTCGCCGTTTACCTTGACTGCCCCGTGGGGACAGGCCGGCAGACACTGGCCGCAGCGGATACAGGCCTCGTCGACCACCTGCAACAGCAAAGGCTCGTCCCCCGCCACCGCAATGGCGTCGGTCGGGCAGACACGGACGCATGCGAGGCATGCGACACAAAGCTCGGCATCGATGACGAAGTTCAAGGGCCTGACCCAGTCAGGTCTGGGGGGACCTTGGCAATTTGACGGGCGACTTGAGACCTGTCAAGAGCTAAGTACCTGCAAAACAATGATACAGTAGAACTTAGGCGCCATGACAAAATCGGCGCTGGTGGGCTAAATCATTCCAGATGATAGGCTTTGATTTTGCGGTACAGCGTCCGCTCGCCGATCCCCAGCACTTCGGCCGCCCGGCGGCGGTTCCCCCGGTGCTCCCGGAGTGCCGCATCGATGGCCGCCCGCTCCACCTCGGCCATCGTCATTCCCGCCCGGTAGATCACCGGCTGCACCCCGTCCCGCTCGTCGCCGTCCGGCAGGACGTCAGCCACCGTCGAATGGTCGGCCAGCTCGATCACCTGGACCCGCTGGGGATGCTCGTCCAGCCGCCGCCGCAGCTCTTCGACCTGCAGCTTGAGTTCCAGCAGGCTTCGGAGGATGAACTCGAACTCATGCCCCCCGGGCTCCCGCCCCTGCACCTGAACCCGGACCGGCAGCAGCGTGCCCGGACCGTCCAGCACGTCCGCCGGGATATCGGCCGCCCGGATCTCCGCGCCCGGCGCCAGCACCACCATGGACTCGATCAGGTTCCGGAGCTGGCGGACGTTGCCGGGCCAGGGCGCGGTCACTAGGCGCTGCATGGCCTCAGGCGCGATGCCGCGGAAGGTGCGATCGTGCGCGCGCGCGAACTCGCGGATGAACCGGCGGACCAGCAGTGGAATGTCTTCCCGCCGCTCGCGCAGCGGCGGGAGATAGATGTTGAGGACATTGAGCCGGTAGTACAGGTCGTCGCGGAAGTCGCCGAGGGCCACGGCGTCGCGGAGCGACCGGTTGGTGGCGGCGAGCACCCGCACGTTCACCTTGATCGGCTGCGTACCGCCGACCCGGAAGAACGTCCGGCTCTCCAGGACCCGCAGCAGCTTGACCTGCGTGGACGACGGGATCTCGCCGATCTCGTCCAGGAAGATGGTGCCCTCATCCGCCAGCTCGAAGCGGCCCAGCCGCCGCTCGGCCGCGCCGGTGAACGAGCCCTTCTCGTGGCCGAACAGCTCGCTCTCGAGCAGCGTTTCCGGCAGCGCCGCGCAGTTGACCGCGACGAACGGCTTTCCCCGCCGGGGCGAGAGGTCGTGGATGGCCTTGGCCACCAGCTCCTTGCCCGTGCCGCTCTCACCCTGGATCAGGACCGTGCTCGAGACCGGCGCCATCTGCTCGATCTTGACCAGCAGCTCCTGGATGGGCGCGCTCTCGCCGATGATGCCGGTGCGCTGCTGCAGTCCGCGCCGCTCGATGAGCCGGCGTGCGGTGGCCACGGCGTCGTCCGGCGCCACCGGCTTCATCATCGTCTCGGTCACGCCCAGCCGGCCCACGCGCTCCGCGCGCTCGGAATCCGTGGGCTCGAGCAGAGCGAGGGTCGAGATCTCGTGATCGCGGGCCAGCGCCGCGAGCTGGAGAGCGTGCGGCTCGTGGATGGCCCCGGTGAGGATCACCAGCTCCGGGCTCTCCCGGCGGACGGTGCCGCGAGGATCGTCCAGCGAGGAGAACATGGCCGTCGAGAACCCGGCCGCCTCGAACGCCGCGTTGAGCGGCACGGCGGTCGAGAGATCGTCCATCGTGATGAGAATGCGCGCTGCCATGGGGGGAAAGTAACGAGTGCGTGAGTCGTGAGTCGTGAGTCGAGCCCACGACTCACGACTCACGACTTTTCATGTCCCGTCCGCTCCCCCCGCACCAGGTCCACGGCGTGCTCGACCAGATCCTCGAGCACGGCGAGCCCGTCGCGGACGCCACCGGGGCTCCCCGGGAGGTTGACGATGAGGGTGCGGCCACGCACGCCGGCGAGACCGCGCGAGAGTGCGGCACGCGGGAAGCGGGGATAGACCGCCATCCGGAGCGCCTCGGCGAGGCCGGGCGCCTCCTTGTCGAGCACGGCCCTGGTGGCCTCCGGCGTCACGTCGCGGGCGGTGAGACCGGTGCCGCCGGTGGTGAGCACGAGATCGGCCAGGTCTCCGTCGGCCCAGGCGACGAGGACGCCGGCGATCCGCGCAGTCTCATCGGGCACGATGGCCCGCTCGGCCAGGTCATAGCCGCGCGCCTCCGCCCAGGCGGCGATCGCGTCGCCCGAAGAGTCGGCCCGCTCGCCCCGGCTGCCGGCGTCGGAGATGGTAAGGACCCCTAATCGCACCGCTACCTCTTCAGACTGCCCCCGGTCCAGAACGGCAGCTTCGTCACCTCCGCGGCCAGCCGCTCGCCGCGGCACTCGATGTCGATGCGGGTGCCCGGCCTGGCGGCGGACGCGGGCACATAGGTGGTGCCGATGCCGATGCCGAGCGATGGGCTCACGGTGCCGCTTCGCACGATGTCCACATCGCGGCCGTCGTGATCCACTCGATAGCCACGGCGCGGGAAGCCACGGCCCTCGAGCCGGAACCCCACGAGGCGGCGGGTGATCCCGCGCTGCTTCTGCGAGCTGAGCGCCGCGTCACCGATGAACGGCGCGCCCTTGTCCAGCTTCACGATCCAGCCGAGGCCGGCCTCGAGCGGGGTGACGGTGTCATCGATGTCGTTGCCGTAGAGGGCATAGCCCATTCGAGCCGGAGCGTATCTCGGGCACCGAGACCGACCGGCTGGGCCCCGGCCGCGAGGATCGCCTGCCACAGGGTGATGGTGTCGCGCTCCCGGCAATAGAGCTCGAACCCGTCCTCGCCGGTGTAGCCGGTGCGGGAGATGAAACACTGCGCGCCCGCGACCTTCCCGGCCAGAAAGTGATAGTACCGGATGGTGTTGAGTGGCACGTCGGTCAGGGGCTGAAGCAGCGCCTCTGCCGCGGGCCCCTGCACCGCGAGGAGCCCGACTTCGGGCGAGATGTCCTTGAGCCGGATGTTGATCCCGCCCTTGTGGGCTACGATATGCTCCCAGGCCCGAGCGGTGTTCGAGGCGTTGACCACGATCATCAGCTTGTCGTCGAACCGGTAGACCGTACAGTCGTCGATGAACGTGCCCTCGGGGGTGAGCAGCGCCGAGTACTGCACGCCCCCCGGCTCGAGGACCGACACGTCGTTGCTGGTGATCCGGTTGACGAAGGCGTTGCGGTCGGGGCCGGTGACCTCGAACTCGCCCATGTGGGAGACGTCGAATACGCCGACCCCCGTCCGCACCGCCCGATGCTCGGCCAGGATTCCGGAGGGGTACTGCACCGGCATCTCCCAGCCGGCGAACGGCACCATCTTCGCGCCCAGCGCGAGATGCTGCGCGTGGAGCGGCGTGGCCTTCATCGCTGCCGGCCGCCCATCAGCGTCGCCATCAGCGCCTTCTGCACGTGCAGCCGGTTCTCCGCCTCATCCCATACGCGGGACCGCGGCCCCTCGAACACTTCCTCGGAGACCTCCTCGCCGCGATGCGCGGGAAGGCAGTGGAGGAAGATGCCCGACGGATCGGCGAGGCGCATGAGCGCCGCATCCACGATGTAGCCCTGGAATGCGCGCGCGCGCACCTCCTGCTCCTGCTCCTGCCCCATGGACGCCCACACGTCCGTGGTGACCACGTGGGCGCCCCGCGCTGCCTCGCACGGGTCGGTGGTGAGCGTGATCCTGGTCTTCGCCTGGTTCCGCGCCAGAATTTGGGCGTCTGGTCCATATCCGTCGGGGCAGGCCAGGCGCAGCTCGAAGCCCAGGCTCCCCGCCGCGTTGATCCAGCTATTGGCCATGTTGTTCCCGTCGCCCACCCAGGCCACGACCTTGCCGTCCCAGGTGCCGAGGCTCTCGCGGACCGTGAGCAGGTCGGCGAGCACCTGGCAGGGATGCAGCAGATCGGTGAGGCCGTTGATGACCGGGATCGAGGCGTAGCTCGCCAGCTCTTCGATGTCGGCATGGTCGAAGGTGCGGATCATGATGCCGTCGAGATAGCGGGACAGCACTCGCGCGGTGTCGCGGATCGGCTCGCCTCGGCCGAGCTGGATGTCACGCGACGAAAGGAAGAGGGCGTGTCCGCCGAGCTGGTATGCGCCCACCTCGAAGGAGACGCGCGTACGGGTGGAGCTCTTGGCGAAGATCGAGGCCCAGCGTCCGGCCGGCCAGCGGCGTGTCGGCGTAGCCGGGCCGCTTCATCCTGGTGGCCAGATCGAAGAGGGCGAGAAGCTCGGGCCGGGTGAAGTCGGGAATCGCGAGGAAGTGCCGCGTGGGTGTCATGGGCCGGGGCCTGGGAGCCGGGGTGCGTCGAGGTCGCGGGATTCTAGTCTGCCGGTAGACGGCGCACCAGCCCCGCGAAGCGGCGGTCCCGCCGGAGTCCCGCGAGCCGTGGATCGAGCAGCAGCGCGACCACCGCGGGGTCGCGCTGGTCCAGGGCCCGGTCCAGCTCGGCGAACGCGGCCCGGCGCTCCCCGAGTGCCGCATGGACCAGCGCGAGTGCGTAGGGTGATACCCAGACGCGAATCCCGCGGCGCCTGCATGCGCGCGAGCAGGGCGCGGGCGGTGTCCGGCCGCTCCGCGAGGGCGTGCAGGCGGGCCAGCTCGGCGAGCACGTCGAGCCGCCCGGGCGACGCCGCGAGCTCTTCCGACAGCGTGGTGAAGGCGCTCGCGCTATCGGCCGCGATCTCGACCAGGAGCGGCAGGTGCCGGTCGGTGGCGAGGAGCGCACTGTCGATCGGCACGCCGGCGAGCGTGCTCGCGGCCAGGGTGTCCGCACCGGCCATCGCGTAGTGCCAGGCGAGGTGCAGGAGACCGGCCGGATCGAGCGGGCTGCGGGAGATCGTCTCCGCGCTCGCGGCGAGCGAGCTGTCGATCAGGTGCTGCGCCAGAAATAGATGGGACCGCCAATGCGCCGGCGCCGGGTCGTCGGGGTCGAGCGCGGCGGCGCGGCGGAGATCGTCGCCCGCCGGGACCCAGGCCCGGTCGTAAGTCAGCCGCACGATGCCCCGGGCAAGCAGCGCTCGCGCACTGCGGCCGTCGAGCGCCAGCGCGCGATCGGCCGCGGCGCGAGCCGCTTCCGCGGGCTCGGCCGGCGTCCGGGTGTCCGCCAGCAGCTCGCCGGCGTAGGCCTCCGCCAGCCCGGCCCACGCGGGCGCGAAGGTGGAGTCGAGCCGCACGGCCTCGGCGAACTCGGCTACGGCTCGCTCGGGATCGCGCTCCGCGCGGCCGAGGAGGTAGGCCCGATAGGCGCTGTCGCTGGTGGCGGCGCCGGCGACGGGCTGGGGCGACAGCCGCAGCGTCGCCACGATGCTCCGGGCGATGCTGTCGCGCACGGCCAGCAGGTCGGCCACGGGCTGGTCGAACGTCTCGGACCAGAGGTCGAAGCCCCGGTCCACGCTGAGCAGCCGCGTGGTGAGCCGGAGGCGGTCGCCGGTGACGGCGGAGATTCCCCTCCAGCACCGAGCCGACGCCGAGCCGCCGGCCGAGCGCGCGCGGGTCGTCGGCGCCGCGCGCCGCCACGCGGGCCGAGCCGGGATCGGCGACGCGGAGGCCGGGGACGCGACCCAGCACGTCCACCAGGTCCGCGGCGAGCACCTCGCCGAGCGCGTCTACGGCGGTGTCGGGCCCGAGATTCTGGAACGGGCGAATGACGACGGAGCGGGGGCTCGGGGGCGCCGCGGGGGCCGCGGGGGTGGCTGGAGCGGTGAACCGAAGCCAGAGGGTGAGGGCCAGCAGGGCGACTACGGCACCGCTGAAGATCTTCCAGCGCGTCGGCAGGAGAGAGCTGGCGGTGGTGCGTCGCAGGTGCGGCTCCGGGATGAGAAGGGGGCTGGGTCGGTGGTGACCGGGGTAGCTTAGCCTCGGGGCTGGCCGCACTCCAGCCCCGCCCCGCTCTATCGGTAGCGGGCGCGGGCCGTAGCTTAGGGTGTCCCTGCTACCCGGGCATCACCATGCCGGATCTGCTGCACTCCGTCCGCGACGTCCTCGCTCCCCGCTACCGGGTGGAGCGGCCGCTCGGCCGCGGCGGCATGGCCACGGTATTCCTGGCGGAGCGGGTGAGCGGCGGCGGGCCGATCGCGATCAAGGTGCTCCATCGCGAGCTCGCCACCGCGCTGGGGCCCGAACGGTTCCACCGCGAGATCGAGATCCTGAGCCGGCTCCGCCATCCGTGCATCGTGCCGGTGCTCGACTCGGACGTGGCGGGCACATTTCTGTTTCTGGTGATGCCGTACGTGAGCGGCGAGAACCTGCGCGCCCGCATCGAGCGGGATGGCCAGTTGCCGGTCCGCTCGGTGCTGTCGATCGCGCGGGACGTGGCGGAAGCCATCGATTACGCTCACCGCCACAACGTGCTGCACCGTGACATCAAGCCGGAGAATATTCTGCTCGAGGGAGACCGGGCCCTGGTCTGCGACTTCGGTCTGGCGCGCGCGATCGACCAGTCCACGACGGATTCGTCGTCGAGCGGCCTGGTGGTGGGCACGCCCTCCTACATGAGTCCCGAGCAGGCGATGGCGCGGAAGGACATCGGCCCGGCCTCGGATGTGTACGCGCTGGGCTGCGTCGTGTACGAGATGCTGACGGGGGACCCTCCCTTCACCGGTCCCAGCGCGCAAGCCATCTTCGCGCGCCACGTCGTCGACGCCCCCGGGCAATGCGAGGCGTGCGACCGGATCTGACCGCTGGGCTGGAGCGGGCGGTGCTCTGCGCCCTCGCGAAGGACACCTGGGCGCGGCCGCGCAGCGCCGCGGCCTTCGCCGACTCGCTGAAAGCCGCGGCCGAGTGTCCGTGACGCCGCCTGGCGGAACGACCGCTACAGGATGTACCGCCGCAGATCGTCGTCGTTCACGATCTTGGCCAGCCGCTCCCGCACCGCCGTCCGCGTCGAACACGATCCGCTTCTCGGGATAGTCGGGCAGCTCGAACAGCACCTCTTCCATCAGCGCCGACATGACCGTGTGGAGCCGCCGGGCGCCGATGTTCTCCATCCGGTCGTTGGCCATGAACGCCACCCGCGCGATCTCGGCGATGCCGTCGGCCGTGAACTCGAGCGTCGCGCCTTCCGCCGCGCACCAGCGCCTGGTACTGCTTGGTCAGCGCGTTCTCCGGCTCGGTCATGATCCGGATGAAGTCCTGCTCGGTGAGCGGCAGGAGCTCGACCCGGATGGGGAAGCGGCCCTGGAGCTCGGGGATCAGGTCGGACGGCTTGGAGACGTGGAACGCCCCGGCGGCGATGAAGAGGATGTGGTCGCTCCGGACGTAGCCGTAGCGGGTCTGGACGGTGGAGCCCTCGACGATCGGCAGCAGGTCGCGCTGGACGCCCTCGCGGGAGACGTCGGGGCCGCCGGCCTGGCCGCGCTCGCCGGCGATCTTGTCGATCTCGTCGATGAAGATGATGCCGTGGTTCTCGACCCGGTCGAGCGCCTCGTTCACCACGTCGTCCATGTCCACCAGCTTCTTGAGCTCCTCGTCCACCAGCACGCGCCGGGCCTCGGGCACCTTCACCGTCCGCCGCTTGGTGCGCTTGGGCAGCATCTCCTGCAGCATCTCGGTGAAGTTGAAGTCGGTGCCCTCCATGCCCCTGCGGCGGCTGCATCATCTCCATCATGGGGAAGCTCTGGGGCGTGACCTCGATCTCGACCTCGCGGTCGTCGAGCTGCCCGTCGGCCAGCATCTCCCGCAGCTTCTCCCGCGAGCGCTGCCGCGGCGCTCCTCCTCGGCGCGTGGCGGCCTTCTCGGCCTTGGCCTGCCCGCCGGAGCCGACCACGAACACGGAGCCTCCGCTCCGCCTTCTCCGGCCGCTCCGCCCGCTCCGTCGCGGCGGCGGGGCGCGGCGGGCAGCAGCAGATCCAGCAGCCGCTCGTCGGCCCGCTGCTCGGCCTGGGGATAGACCTCGTCCTCGCGCTCGGTGCGGACCATGTTGATGGCGGCGTCCACCAGGTCGCGCACCATCGACTCCGCGTCGCGGCCGACGTAGCCGACCTCGGTGAACTTCGAGGCCTCCACCTTGATGAACGGCGCGCCGCTCAGCCGGGCGAGCCGGCGGGCGACCTCGGTCTTCCCGACGCCGGTGGGGCCGATCATGATGATGTTGTACGGGGTGATCTCGTCCCGGATGTCGTCGGGCGCCTGGGCCCGGCGCCAGCGGTTCCGGACCGCGATGGCGACCGCCTTCTTGGCGGCCTCCTGGCCCACGATGTAGCGGTTGAGCTCCGCGACGATCTGGCGCGGCGGCATCTCCTCCAGCCAGGGCGAGCGGTGGCTCGGATGTCGGCGGCATGCGGTCGGTCGATGGCTGTCGGAAGAGGTGAGGGTAGAGTGACGTGGTGGCGGAGTGGCCGCTGTCACTCGCCGTCACCTCTTCACGCTTCTCGACTCGTCGGCAGCTCCAGAATGGTGATGTGCCGGTTGGTGAAGACGCAGATGTCGGCGGCGATCTCGAGCGACGCGCTGGACGATGTCGCGGGCGCTCGAGGCCGTCGATCGGGAGCAGCGCGCGGGCGGCGGCGAGGGCGTAGTTGCCGCCCGAGCCGACCGCCACGATGCCGTCGTCGGGCTCGATCAGCTCGCCCGAGCCGCTCAGCAGGAAGCTGTGCTCGAGGTCGGCCACGACGAGCAGGGCCTCGAGGCGGCGGAGGATCCGGTCGCTCCGCCAGTCCTTGGCCAGCTCGACGGCGGCGCGCGGGAGGTTGGAGGGATAGCGGTCGAGCTTCTCCTCGAACTTCTCGTACAGCGTGAGCGCGTCGGCCACCGACCCGGCGAACCCGGCCAGCACCTTGCCGCCCTTGAGCGCGCGCACCTTGGTGGACCGCGACTTCATCACGGTGTCGCCGATGCTGACCTGGCCGTCGCCGCCGAGGGCGACGCGGCCGTCCTTGCGGACGGCGAGGATGGTGGTGCCGTGGAACTGGGTCACGGGATATCTGCTCCGATCGTGGCGCTAGCGGTACGCGGTAAGCGGTGAGCGGTGAGCGGTGGCTTCGCCGGCTGCTCGCTCGTCCCAGGCGGCTTAGTCCCGCTTACCGCTTACCGCTGACCGCTCACTGGCTCCGCTCTACGCCCTCGGGTGCGCCTGGTTGTACACCTTCTTCAGCCGCTCCACGCTGGTGTGGGTGTAGATCTGCGTCGTGCTGAGCGACGCGTGGCCCAGCAGCTCCTGCACGGCCCGGAGATCGGCGCCGGCATCCAGCATGTGGGTGGCGAAGGTGTGCCGGAGCGAGTGCACCCGGAGGGTGTCGCCGCCGACCGCGTCGAACATGCGCGTGCACCGCCCGCTGGACGCCGCGCGGGGCCGAGCCGGCGGCCCAGGCGGCTCACGAACACCGCCCGCCGGTCGCCGCCTGGCCGCGCCGACGACCGGCTCCCGGAGGTTAAGATAGCGCCGGAGCGCGAGCACCGCCCGCGAGCCGACGGGGACGATGCGCTCCTTCCGGCCCTTGCCGCGCACCTTGGCCTGGTCCGACAGCAGGTCGAGGTCCTCCAGGTTCATCCCGCTCAGCTCCGACAGCCGGATGCCGGTGGAGTAGAACAGCTCCAGGATGGCCAGGTCGCGCGTCGCGGCGAAGTCGTCGCCCCCGGCGCGCGCCTCGGCCCAGTCGAACAGCGCCTGGGTCTGCTCCCGGTCCATGTAGGTCGGGAGCCGCTTGTCGAGCTTCGGCACCCGCGCCGCGCGGGCGATGTTGTTGGGGACGCCGTGGTTCTCCTGCAGGTAGCGGTACAGGCTCCGCACCGCCGAGAGCGCGCGCGCCGCCGAGCGCTTGGCGAGCCCGCGGCGCTGCAGCTCGCCGAGGAAGCCGCGGATGCCCGAGGCGGTCGACCGTCGTCCCAGGTCCACTGCGCCGCCGTAGTGGCGGTCGCAGAACTCGGTGAACGCCTCGAGATCGCGGCCGTAGGCCTTCACCGTGTGGGGCGACTGGCCGCGCTCCTTGTCGAGGTGGGTCAGGAACTCGGCGACCTCGGGGCGGCGTCGGGCATGGATCGCTGGCCTTTCACCACGAAGGCACGAAGGGCACGGAGGCTGCACGAGCACAGTGAGTGCCTAGTGGGTGTGCGCAGGCCCTCGTGCTCCTCTGTGCCCTTCGTGCCTTCGTGGTAACGACATCACCGGAGCTCCTCCAGAAACCGCCCGAACTCCGCCTGCGCCCGCTCGACCAGCAGCTCCTTCTTCCGATCCTTCTTCACCTTCCCCGGCAGCGGCTCGAGCAGCCCGAAGTTGGCGTTCATCGGCTGGAAGTGCTTCGGGTCCGCCTCGCGCAGGTAGCGGTAGAGCCCGCCGAGCATGGTGGTGGGCGGCGGGACGGCCAGCGGCTTGCCCCTCGAGCCGGCGCGCCAGGTTGATGCCGGCCAGCAGCCCGGTGCCGAGCGACTCGGTGTAGCCCTCGACGCCGGTGAGCTGGCCGGCGAAGAAGAGCCGGTCGTCGTCCCGCGCGGTGAGCGCCGGGCCGAGGCTCGCGGGGCTGTTGAGGTAGGAGTTCCGGTGGATGCTCCCGAAGCGGAGGTACTCCGCCTGCTCGAGTCCCGGGATCATGCGGAACACCCGCTGCTGCTCGGGGATCCGGAGCCGGGTCTGGAAGCCCACCAGGTTCCACATCTGCCCCGCCCGGTCCTCGCGGCGAAGCTGTACCACCGCGTGCGGCTCGCGGCCGGTGCGCGGGTCGGGCAGCCCGACCGGCTTCATCGGGCCGAACCGGAGCGTCTCGCGGCCGCGCCGCGCCATCTCCTCCACCGGCAGGCAGCCCTCGAAGTACGGCACCGCGTCGAACTCGTGGCCCTGATGCTGGTCGGCCTCGAGCAGCGCGTCGAGGAACTGCGTCGTATGCCGGCCGCGTCCATCGGCGCGTTGAGGTAGTCGTCGCCCTCGCCCTTGCCGTAGCGCGAGAGGGCGTAGAGCCGCTCGTGATCGAGCGAGTCGGAGGACACCACCGGCGCGATGGCATCGTAGAACGCGAGCGCGGCCGAGCCGAGCCGCGCCACGATGGCCTCGGTGAGCCGGGCGGAGGTGAGCGGCCCCGTGGCCACCACGCCGGGCGAGGGCAGCTCGGCCACCTCCTCGCGGACGACCGTGATGTTCGGGATGCGCCGTCACCCGCTCGTGCACCGCCTGCGAGAAGATCTCCCGGTCCACCGCCAGCGCCGTCCCGCCCGGTACCCGCGCCAGGTCGGCGCAGGGCAGCAGCAGGCTGCCGAGCGCGCGCAGCTCGGCCTTGAGCAGGCCGTGCGCGTTGGTGAGGTCCACCGATTTGAAGGAGTTGCTGCAGACGAGCTCGGCCAGCCGGTCGGTGTGATGGGCCGGCGTGGTCACCACGGGCCGCATCTCGTACAGCGTCACCCGCACCCCGCGCTCCGCCAGCGCCCAGGCCGCCTCCGAGCCGGCGAGACCGCCGCCGACGACGGTGGCGATCACGCCAGCGCCACCTCCTCGGGCTCGGCGAGGACCAGCTTGTTCCCGCACTTGAGGCAGATCCGCGTCTCCCCTTCCGCCTTGCTCACCTTCTTCTCCATGCCGATCCAGCCGCACTCCGGGCAGGTGTCGGGCACCGGCCGGTTCCAGGTGGAAAAGTCGCACGCCGGATACCTGATGCAGCCCCAGAACGACTTGCCGCGCTTGGTGCGCCGCTCGGCCAGGTCGCCCTCGACGCACTTGGGGCACTTGATCCCGAGCGAGATGGGGCGGGTGCCCTTGCAGGCGGGGTAGGTGGTGCAGGCCATGAACTCACCGAACCGCCCGGTCTTGATGACCATCGGCGAGCCGCACAGGTGGCACTTCTCGTCCGTGGGCCGGTCGGGCGCCCGCGCCTTCCGGAGCGACTTCACGTAGTCGCAGGTGTCCTTGTACTTGACGCAGGCGAGATACGGCCCGAAACGTCCCGTCTTGAGCTCGATGGCGGAGCCGCACTTGGGACAGCGCTCCTTGGCCAGGTCCTCGGGCTTGAGTCCGTGCGCGTCGGCCACGAGGGCGTTGAGATCCACCGCCTCGAGCGCCTTGCTGAACGGCGTGTAGAAGTCCTTCAGCACGCCCTGCCACAGGAGCTCCCCTTCCTCGATCCGGTCGAGCTCCGACTCCATCCCGGAGGTGAATTCGACGTTGAAGATCTCGGGAAACTTGGCCACCATGATCTTCTCGACCAGCTCGCCCAGCTCGGTGGGGAAGAAGCGGCGCTGATCCACCTTGACGTATTCGCGTGCGCTCAGGGTGGAGATGATGGCGCTGTAGGTGGATGGCCGACCGATGCCGAGTCGCTCGAGCTCCTTCACCAGGCTGGCCTCGCTGAAGCGGGGCGGCGGCTCGGTGAAGTGCTGCGACGGGGTGATCTCCCGTACTTCCACCGCGTCGCCCTGCACCAGCGGCGGGATGGGCGGGAGGTCGTCCATGGTCTTGCCCTCCTCCTTTTCCCGGCCCTCGGTGTAGAGCACGTGGAACCCGTCGAAGACGAGCACGGAGCCGGTGGACCGGAAGAGGTACTGGCCGAGGTCGAAGTCCACGATGGTCATGTCATAGACCGCCGGCGTCATCTGCGACGCGACGAACCGCTGCCAGATGAGCTGGTACAGCCGGAACTGGTCGGGCTCGAGGTACTTCTGCACGTGCTCCGGCCGGCGGCGCACGTCGGTGGGGCGGATGGCTTCGTGGGCGTCCTGGACCCGCGCGTTCTTCTTCGAGCTGTACCGATTGGGGGACTCGGGGAGATAGGGCCTGGCGTAGCTCTTCCCGATGAACTCGCGCACCGACGTGATGGCGGCGTCGGACACGCGCACCGAATCGGTCCGCATGTAGGTGATGAGGCCGACCGCGCTGTCCTCGCCGACATCCATGCCCTCGTAGAGGTCCTGCGCCGCCCGCATGGTGCGCCGCGAGCTGAAGCCGAGCTTCTTGGCGGCTTCCTGCTGGATGGTGCTGGTGGTGAACGGCGCGGCGGGGTTCTTCCGGCGGTTCCGCTTCTCGACCTTGGAGACGACGAACGGCAGTTGCCGCACGGCGTCAACCACTGCGTTCGCCTCCTCGGCCGAGTGGAGCTGCGGCTTGTGGCCGTCGACCTTGGCCAATGCGGCCTGGAAGGTCTGCCCATCCTTGGCGAGCAGCGCCTCGATGCTCCAGTACTCCTCGGGCGTGAACGCGCGGATCTCGCGCTCGCGCTCCACGATGAGCCGGAGCGCGACCGTCTGCACCCGGCCCGCGGAGAGCCCGGTCTTGATGCTCCGCCAGAGGATGGGGCTGGCCTTATAGCCCACGAGACGGTCGAGGATCCGGCGCGCCTGCTGCGCGTTCACCTTGCGGTCGTCGATCGTGCCGGGCCGCTCCATGGCTTCGTGGATGGCGTCCTTGGTGATCTCGTGGAACAGCACCCGGTGAGTCGGCGCGCCGGTGTTGAGCTGATCGGCCACGTGCCAGGCGATCGCCTCGCCCTCGCGGTCGGGGTCGGTAGCGAGGTAAATGGTCGAGGCGGTCTTGGCGGCCTTCTTGAGCTCCGAGAGCGTCTTGGTCTTGCCCTTGATGGTGACGTACTTGGGCTCGAAGCCGTGCTCGACGTCCACGCCGAGCTCGCGGGTGGGGAGGTCGCGCAGGTGGCCGACGGTGGCCTTTACGTCGTAGCCCGCGCCGAGGTACTTCCCGATGGTCTTGGCCTTGGTGGGCGACTCGACGATGACCAGCGCGCTCCCCTTCCCGGCCCGGCCGGGGCGGGCCTTGGCGCCGCCCTTTCTGGGCGCCGCAGGGGCCGCGGCCTTCTTGCCGGGCTTGGAGGGGCTTTTTACGGCTCGTCTGGGTCTGGTCGCCATGAATACACTATGCCTGCTGGAGTCATCTGATGGTCAACATCGGTGGGTGCAAGAAATCCGCGTGGACGGGGCAGCGCAAGGCGCTGGTCGGTAACTGCTTCTGTCTTAGCGATTTAGTGGCTGGGGTCAGCCTGACCGCCTGCCCGTCCGACCGCCTGCCCGCCCTCTACCACCCCCCATGCTCCCGCGCCAGCCGAATGACTTCGTCCGCCACCTGCCGCGCGTCCTTCCTGTCCGCCGAGACCTCATAATCAGCGAGCTTGTAGAACGGTTCCCGTACCGCCAGGAGTGCCCGCAGCCGCTCCGCGGGATCGGCGCCGGCTAGGAGCGGCCGCACCTCACCCTGCCCGCTCCGACCGACGGCGGTGCCGATGCCGCACTTGAGATACATAATGAGAGAGGCGGGCCTGGCCGTCTCGATCTGTCCCGGCTGGGCGGCCCAGCCCCCGCCGGGCACGATCACCGCCGGCTCTCTCGCCAGGGCGGTGGCCACCGCGTCCCGTTCCATGGCGCGGAACCGCGGCTCCCCCACCATGCCGAAGATCTGGGCGACGGGCATCCCCATCTGCCGGACCAGGATTCCGTCGATGTCCAGCAGCGGCGCCTGAAGCCCTTCGGCCACGAGCCGGCCGACGGTGCTCTTCCCTGAGCCCGGGAGGCCAACCAGCAGGACGTGGCGCTTCACCTCAACCCTCGACCTGGCCGCGGAGGGAGCCCCAGCGGGCGCCGAGCGCGGCGACATAGCCGTCGAAGTTGCGGCGCATCTCGGCGAGCGAGTCACCGCCGAATTTCTCGAGCATCGCGTCGGCGAGCACCAGGGCCGTGAGCGCCTCGGCGATCACCCCCATGGCGGGCACCGCGGTCACGTCCGAGCGCTCGCTCTGGGCATTAGCCGGCTTCCCGGTGGCGAGATCCACTGTCGGGAGCGGCGACATCAGGGTGCTGATCGGCTTCATGGCCACCCGGATCACCAGCGGCTCGCCCGTGGTGATCCCGCCCTCGAGGCCGCCGGCGTTGTTGCTGCGGCGGCGGAAGCCGGCGCGGCGGTCGCCGGGCTCGGGCGGGGGCGTACTGGAGGCGGCATCGATGGGATCGTGCACCTCGGAGCCCGCCCTGCGCGCGGCCTCCACGCCCATGCCGATCTCCACGGCCTTGACCGCCGGGATGGACATCAACATGCCGGCCAGGCGTCCATCGAGCTTCCGGTCCCAGCTCACATGGCTGCCGAGGCCCACCACCACCCCGCGCACCACCACCTCGACTTCGCCCCCAAGGGTGTCGCCGGCCTTCTTGGCGGCGTCGATGCGGCGGATGATCTCGGCCTCGACGGAGGGATCGAGCACCCGCACCTCGGAACGGTCGGCGGCGTCGTTGAGAGGGGTCGGCAGTTGGCCAGGCGGCACCGCGAGCACCCCGCCGAGCGACACGACGTGGCTCCCGATCTCGACGCCGAACTCGTCCAGGAGGCGCCGGGCAAGCGCGCCGGCCGCAACGCGCGCGGTGGTCTCGCGGGCGCTGGCCCGCTCCAGGATGTCGCGCGCGTCCACCCGGTCGTACTTGAGAACGCCTACGAGATCGGCATGGCCCGGACGGGGGCGGGTGACGCGGCGGCGGCGGAGCTCGCCGGGCTCGGCTGCCTCGTGGGCCATCACGTCTTCCCAGTTAGCCCAGTCGCGGTTGGGGATGAGCATGGCCACCGGGGTGCCGAGCGTCTCGCCGGCGCGGACGCCGGAGAGCCACTCGACGTGATCGCGCTCGATCTTCATCCGCGCGCCGCGGCCGTAGCCCTGCATGCGGCGCACGAGCTCCCGGTCCACCCATTCGGCGCTCACCGGCAGCCCGGCGGGCAGCCCTTCGACGAGGGCCACGAGGGCCTTGCCGTGCGATTCGCCGGCGGTGGAGAATATCAGGTGCACGCGTCTGGCCCTCCGCCCGGGGTGGCGGGAAACGAACGAGCCCGGCCTGCGCCGGGCTCGTTCCCGTCGGGGTGCTCGGACGGTCCGCGCGGGGCGGCTACTGCTCCGAGGCGCCGTCGTCGGTGATCCGGGGTGTGACCAAGATAATGAGATCGCGACGGTTTTCCGTATCGCTGGTGAAGCTGAACAACCGCCCCACGATCGGAAGGCTCCCGAGGAGCGGGATACCCGTCCTGCTCTTGGTGACCTGGGTAACCGTCAGGCCGCCGATGACCGCCGTCTCGCCGTCGTTGACGAGGAGCTGGTTGTCGGCCTTTTGCTTCTGGAAGATGAAGCCGAGGTCTGCCGCAGCGAGCGGCTGGATGGCCGATCGCTCGGTGTGAAGCTGCATCAGAACCTGGCGGTTGTTGGTCACATGCGGGGTGACCGTCAGGCGGATGCCGGTCTCCTTGAACTGCACGTTGGCGCGGGCGGTGCCGGTGGCGCTCGAGTTCGCGTCGATGACGCGGACGGGAGTCTCCTCACCCACAAGGATGTCCGCCTGGCGGTTGTCGAGGGTCGAGATGACCGGCTCGGCCTGGATGTCGGCCAGCTCGGTGCGCTCGAGCGCGCTCAGGAACGTGGTCAGGGCGAAGCCGCCGATGCTGGTCGAGTAGATCAGGTCGAGGGCCGAGCCTGGAATGTCGGCATTCGCGTTGCCGATGCCGGCCAGCGAATTGCCGCCGAGATCGATAACGTTGACGTCCTTCGCGAATGTCTCACCAGTGGCGGACGTCGGATCGCGCCGCTGAACCAGCTTGTTGAAGAACTGCGTCCGGGTGCCCAGGTCATACTTGATGCCGAGCTGCTCGATGTCGGTCCGGTCCACGAAAATGATCTTGGCCTGAATCGAGAGCTGCGGCGTGCGCACGTCGAGCCCGCGCACGAAGTCGGTGACGCTGGCGATCTTGCTCCTGGTATCGGTCAGGATCAGCGCGTTCGAGCCCGTATCGGCCACGACCCGGCCACGGTTCTTGGTCAGAATGCTCTCGACTGTCTTGGACAGCGACGCAGCCTGCGCGTAGTTGATCCGGACGATGCTCGTCTCCAGCGGCTCGAGCGAGTCGAGCGCCGCCAGCGCCGAGGGCGCATCCACCCGGATGATCCCGCCGGCCATCTCCTGGGCAGACAGCCCCTGCGAGGCGAGGACGGCCTGGAAGGCCTGGGGCCAGGGCTGATTCTTGATCTCGGCGTTCACCTCGCCCTTTACGTCTTTACCGAGGATGATCGTGCGGCCGCTGAACGCCGCGAAGCCGGCGACCACGTCCCCGATGCTCGCGCGATCCCAGGTGACGGTAATGCGGGGCTCGTCGGCCCGAACCAGCATGTCGGCGCTCCGGATGCCCACTTCAGGCTTCCGCGCCACCGGTGCCGGCTCCGTCACGTCGTCACTCGCCGGAACGGCCGCAACCGCGCCGGTGCCGGCGTCGGTGGACGACCAGGCCTGGAATGGCTGGCCATTGCCGAAGCTCACGCGGATGGCGTTGTTGGAACGGTCGACCGTATAGGTCTCCGGCCCCTGGAGGTCGATGACGATGCGCACAACGTCGGGGCGGAATTGCGAGTAGCGCAGGTTGAGCACCCCGCCCCGCCTGACCCCGTCGTAGAGGCTCGCGGTGGTGGTGCCGAGCTTCGCGCCCACCACATCGAGCACCAGGCGGTCGGGCGAGGTCAGCAGGAAGTCCCGCACGTCCACGGCGCCGCGGACGGCGACGAGGACCTCAGTCTTGCCGGCGGCGGGCGCCAGGCTCACGGCGGTCACCTCTCCGCTGCCCGGCCCCTCGGCCCACGCGGGGGCGGGGTGGAGGCCTGCCCCGAGCAGCAGCGAGGGGGCCACGGTGGCGGCCAGCATCAAGCGATACAATCCCGTCATGGCGTCTCGACCTCCTGCTTGCGCAGCGAGAGAGTTTCCTGGCGCTCGAACCCGAAATCCTGAATCTTGAACACCGCATCGCGCGCGCGGATCTGCACCAGCCGCGCCCGGCCCAGCTCATCCCCCACCCGCATCTTGTGACGCTTGGCGGAGGCTTTCTCCCGCAGCACGACCACATTGTTGGACGGCGTGCGGAGGTCCAGGTAGACGCCTACGAGGTCGAGATCGGCGACCTCGGGGCCGTTTTTGTCGACATTAATCAGCGACGCGAACGGATCGCGTGTGCCGCCGGCGTAAGCGAACGTCTCGCGCATCACGTCGATCTCCCGGGCCCGCTGGACCGAGTCGGCAAGGACCGATTCAACTTCGGGCTTCAGCGAGTCAGATGCGGCCGTGCCTGTGGGGGCTGTGGCCGCAAGCGAGATGCGCCGGGTGGAGTCCACCGGCGCGGTGGTGCCGCCGGCGGCTTCGATGCGCCGATCGCGCTCCCGCTGGATGGTGTCAGTGCGTGCCCGCACGTTCGCGATCAGCGCATGAGCTGTCGCGGGGGACTGAGCCTCCGCCACCGCGCTCCCACCGGAGCCGGCAGCCGCCGCGAGGGCGAGCAGCGCGACTCCGAACCACGGGTTACGTGCCACTGGCCTCTCCCTCCGCGCTGGAAGACTTGACGTACGTCCGGATCTGGAATTTGGCCTCGAGCAGCGATCCGCTCGTGTCGTTCAGCGCCTTGGCCGCGGCCATGGTGGCCGGGGCGACCGAGAGGGCATAGGGAACGATGATCCGCTGCAGGCTGGATACGTCGGCCAAGAACGCACCGATCTCATCGTAGTGCCCGATGACGGACATGTTGTACTTGTAGGTGTCGAACGGCACCGGCCCCGGTTCCACCGGCATCGGGACCACCTGCGACAGTGTCACCCCGCGGATTTTGCTGCGGGTGGAGATATCGTCGAGCAGGTTGGGCACCTCGTTCCGCTCCGGCACCAGCCGGCGGAGCAGGGCGAGGCTCCCGCGGTAGGTGTCGAGCCGCTTGCGCAGGTCCTCGACGGTGCCGCGGGCAAGCTCCTTCTTGGCGCTGTCGGTGGCCGCGTCCAGCCGGGTGATGGTATCCCGCACCGCCTCAACCCGGACCTGGCGAGCCGCCAGACCGGGAAGCCCGACCGCATCGATCACGGAGCCCGTGTACCCGACATATCCGACGATGCCGGCGAGCAGGACCACGAGGGCCGGCGTCGCCTTCTGAGAAGAGAGTGCCATGACGCGGCTACCTCACCGACTGGCTGAGGGGGACCGTCCGGACGTAGGCCGAGTCCGCCTGGCGGTACGTGGCCCGGATGGTGAACGCCGTCACCGGCCGCTCCTTCTCGACCACCGTCTGCGCCGAGACCGGCGTGACGTCGGCGATCCAGGGCGAGGCCTCGAGCTGACGGAGGAAGCGGGTATAGGCCTGGATGTCCACCGTGCGGCCGTTCACCTGGAACTGTACGGGCGGCGGCGGCTGGTTGACGGCCTTCGTGGTGTCGGGGTGCCCAGACTTGTCGGGCTTGACCGGAGCCGGAGCAGTGGCCACTGGCGCGGCCACCGCCGGGCCGAGATCCACGAGCCAGGTGTACGCCGGCAACGCGCGAGTGACCTCGTCGAGCAGGTGCGGCCACACGTAGCGGTCGCCGTCCACCGTGCGGATGACGCCGATCTGCGCCACCAGCGAATCGCGAATCGTTTCCTGGTGCCGCTTCTCGGCAAGAAAAGTCTTGAACCGCTTGTTCTCGGCCCGGCTCTGCTCGAGTCGCGGCTCGAGTCCGCTCAGCTCGCGCGCGGTGCCGAGGTAAACGAAGCCGAGCCAGCCAAGCACGCCGATCCAGCTCACCGCGGCGACGAGCAGGATCGGCTCCTTGATCTTGCTGCCCAGGTTGCGCACGCCCTCGAGCGCCCCCTGGAGGGGCCGCCGAGCGCGCTTGCGCTTCAGGTCGGGGCGAAGATTGACGGTGATCATCGGTCGTCGGTCCCTGGGTCGGGGTTACGCGGCGTCGCGCAGCGCGAGGCCGATCGGGAGCATCAGCAGCGGCGCGACCTCGTCGACCGAGAACTGGTCGAACACACCGTCTGCCACCTGCAGCTTCTCAATCGGGTTGGCCAACTGAACCGGGATGCGCAATCGGTCCGACAGCAGCTTGTTGAGCCCCGGGATGCGGGCGCCGCCGCCAGTGGTGAAGACCCGGGAGATCCCCGCCGCCGACCGGCTGGCGGACTGGAGAAATGCCGCGGCCCGCTCGATACCGACCGCGAGCTCTTCCCCACGGGACTCGAGCAGCGGCTCGAGCGCCTCATTGGCATCGGTGCCCCTGAGTACCGCCTCCGCCGCCTCGGCCGAGAGACCGCGCTCGCGCTGCAGGTCTTCTTTGAAGCGCCGCGTGCCGAGCGGGATGTCTCGGGTGAGCACCGGCACGCCGTCGTCCAGGATGTTGATGTTCGTGGTCTCGTGCCCGATGTTCACCAGGCCGACGACCCCGCGCATGGCCTCGGGGTAGTTCACCTCGAAGGCGTTGTGCAGGGCGAAGGCGTCCACGTCCACCACGCTGGCACTGAGCCCGATCTCGGAGAGCAGTGCCAGCTTGTGCTCCACCAGCTCGCGCTTCGCGGCCACGAGGAGCACGGTCATCTGAAGCCCCTCGGCGTCGGGATCCAGGATCTGGAAGTCGAGCTCCACGTTGTCCATGTCGAAGGGTACGTGCTGCTCGGCCTCCCAGCGGATCACTTCGCGGGCCTCGGTCTCCTTCATCCGGTCCATGGCGATCTTCTTGATGATCACGTCGCGACCCCCGACGGCCATCACGACCTTCTTCGACTTGATGCCGGCAGAGGCCATGAGCCCCTTGATCGCGTCGGCCACGATGCCTGGGTCCATGACCTCGCCCTCGACGATGGCGTCGTTCACCACGGAGGTGAACGCGACCTTGGTCAGGACCGGCCCGCCGGAGGCGTGGGAGATCGCGACGAGCTTGATCAGGCCGCTGCCAATATCCAGGCCGACCGTCGTCGCACTGCGCCCGAAGAGTGCCATAGTGTCCGCTTGTTGAGGGATGGCCGGGCCCTGCTCGCCCGCTTCGGCAATCGTGTCCGCAGCCTGGGCATGGAGGGATTCCGACGGTCTGAGGGCAACCGATGTGCCACACAACTTGCACTGGGCTAGATCGTTGCCAGGAACCACTTTGACGCGGATCGTACCCCCGTCCCACTGGGGTCAATGGTCATGGTGCCTTCTCTTTCGCAAGCCCTTTCTCGGGTTGCAGCAGTGGAGCGCACGACCCTGCCGCGCAACGGCTTGCATGCTGGGATCCACAACATGCCGGCGGCCCCTCGCGAGGGGCCGCCGGCATGCCGACTTCGGGCGACCTCGGCTCAGTTGTAGAGCTGAATCCAGCTTCGCTCGGTAAGCGCGCCGACCTTGGCCGAACCGCCGAGCGCGCGCTTCAGCGCGCAGGACGAGAACGAAACCAGCGCACCGCCGGACAGCTTGGTCACGTCGTCGAGCGCGACGTTCCCGGCGATGACGCCACCGTAGAACTTCGCGCCCTGATTGCTGTTGCCGCTCGTCGAAAGGGTGCCGGTGACGAAGACCGGGCCGTAGAACACCATTCCGCCCGTAGCCGTGAGATCGCCCTCGACCAGCAGGATGCCCTGCCCGCGGCCGCCCTGCAGGGCCAGGTTGCCGTAGTGGTAGATGATCGGGAAGTAGTTCGAACACACGTCCGTCTGCACGGACGGCTCGCCCCAGTTGGTCTCGGCCGACTTGTCGCACTTCTTCGGATTGCCCGTGTAGGCCGGCTGAGTAGCAGCGGGGTTGCCGCTAGTCACGGTCAGTGTCGCGAGCGCCTTCAGCTTGTCGAAATCCTTCTTCATATCCGTGGGGTTGAGCGACGCGTCCTTGGCGCTGTCGGGGACGCCGGAGAAGTCACCGTTGCCCTTCTTGGTCAGCGTACCGCTGTTGTAGCGTACACCGGTTTTGTCTGTCAGCGGCGGGCAGGCGACGCCCGACGACCACGCGGCCGGCACGGCATCCTTGCCGGTGACGTCGGCGCCGCCGGAGATCGTCACGTTGCCCAGGGCCGTGAGGCCCGCCGACACTGTGATCTCCGGCACGTTGATCCGGATGAGCTGCCCGACCGACCGGCGGGCCAGCTCACCGCCGCCGGCATTGGCACGGATGCCGGTCGAGGTCACGAGGAACAGCGTGTTCGTCAAGCGGCGGATGGCCCGCGTGGCCGAGACGTTGGCGCCGAGCGTGGTGAGGTTCGTCAGCGCGACGTCCGTCTTGGGATCCACCGCCATAGCCTGGAGGGTCGTCGCCACCTGACCCGCGACGGCGTCGTTGAGCCCGGCCTCCGCGGCCTCGCTGGCCTGCATGGCGTAGACAGCATTCTGGCCGGTCTGCTCCTCGAGGCGGCCGGCGAAGAACGTGCCAGCGACCAGCGCGCCGATGACCACCAGCGCGAAGACCGCGACCGCCAGCGCGATACCGCGCTCGTTGGACCTCGGTGTGGCTCGCATGCCCGTCTCCTTGAGAGGTGGCTCGATCATGGGCGGAACGCGTTGCGCAGGGACACCTGGCTCACCAGCGAGTCCTGGAGGTACTGCAAGTTGCCGTTGCCCCCGCCGGTCGAAATCTTCTGGCTGGTCTCGCCGCGGACGGTCATCGTGATGCTCTTCACGTCGGAGTTGACCGCGGTGACGTTTCCGTTCGCGTCGAGGTACTTGAACCTGAGGCCGTTAACATCGACCAACGGGCCCAGCAGCGGCTGGACGGCCTCGCCGGCGCTGACCGACGTGGCGCCCAGCCACGACTTGCCGCCCTGCTGGTACAGGCTCAATTGCATGAGCTCGAAGGTGCGCACGGGCGTCCCCACTGGCTGCACCGGCAGACCCGGGTTGAGGGTCAGGGTGATGGACGCGGTGCCATCCGGACAGGTGTTGGCCGTCGACACGTTAGTGATCCCCTGTGCCTGCCATGCATCGTCCGAGGTAAGATCCTCGCTGTTCTCGACGAACACATAGAGGGTGTCGCGGACCGCCTGCGGATCTCGGTAGGCCGCCCAGGTGCTCCGGCGCAGCCTGATATGGGTCGCGTCCGGGGCGTTGCAGATGGTGCCGAGACCCCGCATGGCCCGGTAGGTGATGCTGGTCTGCTGCATGACCCGGACGTCGTTCTGCGGACCGGTCCCACCCGTGACCGCGTTGATTTCACGCAGCTCGCTCGGGACCACGATCGCGGCCGTGCGAACGTTGGACTGGAGATCTACCCGGACCGACTGGGCTCGGGAGAGACGCTGGGTGTTGTTGAGCAGCTTGACGATGCCCGCCGTGACCGTGAGCATGATGATCATGACGACGAGCAACTCGATCAGCGAAAAACCGCGGCGATTTGGCATGGCGGTCAGCACTCGATGACGGTCTGGAGGGTGTCGGCATGCGTGGTGCCCCTGGCGGTCCGGTAGCTGGCCGCGGCGACGATCGTGCGGGCCGCCCCATTGGCCGTTATGGTCCATGCTTCGGTGATGCCGAGCGAGTTGACGGCGGCCGTGCCGCTGGCGAACCCGCCCGCGGTGCACTTGGGCGTCGTGGAGTAGGCCGTGAGGCGCAGCTTCTCGAGCCGTTGGGAGGCTACCTGGACCGCGCGAGTGGATTTCTGACCCCGGCCGATCATGCGGGTGACCGTAGCCGCCGATGCCGCCATCGCCGTGATGCCCACCCCGAGCACCATGACCGCCACCAGCACCTCGACTAGCGTGAACCCGGCCTTCGATCGTGTCATTGTACCCTCCCGAGCGCGTCCACCGTGGCGGACTTGCTGTAGCCGCCATGCGTGAGCTGGATGGTGATTGTGCCGCCGAGCCCCGCCGCGAAGCCGCGTGCATCGAATGCGATCTGGGTGACGCCGCCGGAGACCGCTACGGAAGCCCCGTACACGGTATTCAGGTCGACCACGGTGCCGACCGTGTCAACGGTGCCGGCACCCGCCTTGCGCCTGGGTGAGGCGGTGACGAACACCTTGTTGCCGTTAAACTTGAGCCACGTGCTGCGGCTGGTCTGCGTGGCGGCACTCCGGGCAGTGGCGAGCATGTTGACGACCTGCGTGCGCGCGCTCACGAGGTTGCTCTTGACCACCGCGGAGCCGATTCGCGGGTAGCTGATGAGGGCCAGCATCCCCACGATGACGATGGCGAGCACCGTCTCCACAAGCGTGAACCCTGCACGACGTCCCATGCGCCCTCCCCTGCATCGATTATCCGGATGAGTTCGGCCGGCGTATCATCGGTGGTCTAAGGCAGACGCCATACCAGGAATGACGGGATTGTCCTGCAACGACTTAGATGGAAACGGGCGGGCGCACGGCTGCAATCGGCGGCAGTTCGCGCCGAGCTTTGCGCGAGATCAGTGCACCGGCAGGCGGCGCATCTTGTAGAAAAGCGTGCGAAGGCTTATCCCCAGCAGGCTCGCTGCCTGGCGCCGATTCCCCCCCGACGCCTCGAGCGCCTTCAGAATCGCCTGACGCTCGACCGCCTCGACCTGGGTCTTCAGCTCGAGCGTGGCGCCCGCGCTAGACGGGGGTGGTCCTCCGTTCGCGTGCTTGCCGTTGCTGCCGTTGTGATGGCCGCCGTTCGCGAGCGCGAAATCGTGCGGTTCGAGCGGCCCGCCGGTGCCCAGCACCGCCGCCCGCTCCACTGCATTCCTGAGCTCGCGCACGTTCCCGGGCCAGGTGTGGTGGGTCAACGCATCGAGGGCAGAGGGCGTGATGCTCACCGGATGACCCAGCCGAGTTGCCGCCTGCCGGGCGAAATGCGCGAGCAGCGCCGGCACGTCGTCGGGCCGCTCGCGGAGCGGAGGCAGGTGCAGGCGCACGACATTCAGACGGTAGAAGAGGTCCGCGCGGAACTCGGACCGTTCCACGGCTTCCTCGAGCGGCTTGGCCGTGGCGGCGAGCACCCGCACGTCAACCTTGCGGGGATCGCGGCCGCCTACCCGGCGAATCTCACCTTCCTCGAGGACCCGCAGAAGCTTGGCCTGCAGGTCGAGTGGCAGGTCGCCGATCTCGTCGAGCAGGAGGGTTCCCCGGTGGGCAAGCTCGAAGAGCCCGTCCCGATCGGCCGTGGCCCCGGTGAAGGCACCGCGCACATGACCGAATAACTCGCTTTCGAGCAGGTGCTCGGGGATCGCGGCGCAGTTGATGGCCGTGAAACCACCCTCGCTCCGCGGACTCATCCGGTGGATGGCGCGGGCCAGCACCTCTTTGCCGGTGCCGCTTTCGCCGGTGATCAGGACGGTCGTGTTGTGGCGCGCGACCCGCGTCGCCAACTCGAGCAGGTCGCGCATCGCGCGGCTCTCGGAAACAACCAGGTCACCCGCCCCGCCGGCGCCGAGGCTGGTGCGCAACTGCTCGACCTCGCGGCGAAGCCGCTCGCGCTCCTCTGCTTTCCGCAGAGTCAGCGTCACTTCGTCCGGGCGAAACGGCTTGTGCAGGTAGTCGTATGCGCCCTCGCGCATGGCGGCGAGTGCACTGTCCTCGCTCCCGTAGGCGCTCATCATGATGAGCAATGCCTGCCCACCGTCTGCGCGATAGCGCCGGAGGAAGGAGACGCCGTCCATCTTGGGCATGCGGACGTCGCACATGATCAGGTCGAAGTCGCCGGCCGCGGCCACCCGCAGGGCCTGCTCGGGGTCGCCCTCGCCGGTCACGTCGTAGCCACCGTCATGGAGCAGGAGCGCGAGCGATTGCCGCAGTCCGGCGTCGTCGTCAACGATCAGCAGGCGCATCGGTCTCACCAGCCAGTGGGAGGAACACCTTGAACACTGCACCGCCTTCCCGCGCGCGATCCATCCAGACGGCCCCGCCGCTCTCGTGGACGGTGCGCGCCACAATCGCAAGACCCAGCCCCGTGCCCTCTCCCGGGTCCTTGGTCGTGAAGAACGGGTCGAATACCCGGTCACGGTTGGCATGCGGGATACCGGGACCGTCGTCGGCCACGTAGAGGATGACTCCGGCCCGACCCACGCCCGGTGGGCACGGGCGCGGGGCCCAGCCTCGCACCTGGGGAGGACCGCCGTTGTCTCCCGCGCGCCTGGCGGCCAGAGCGGCATGTCGCCCCTGGAACGTCCGACCCGCCGTGCCGACCACGATCCGCCCGCGGGGCGCGGCCTGGCAGGCGTTCGCGACCAGATTGACGACCACCTGCTCGAGCTGATGGCGATCGCCGCGAACGGGCGACAGTCCGGGCTCGAGGTCGACGCTGAAGGTCTGGTCGCGGAGCATTCCCTGAGCGCCCAGGAATTCCAGTACGGTGTCAACCGCGGCGTTCAGATCCGTTGCACCGGCCGAGCCACCCTCGGCCGCGGCGCCGGGTCGGGCGTAATCCACTAATCCTTGCACGATCCGCTCAATCCGCTCCACCGCGCGGCGCATTTCCGAAGTGATGGCAGGATCGGTGCCCCGCCCGTGCAGGACCTCCACGTAGTTAGCCAGCGCGGCGAGCGGGTTGCGCACCTCGTGGGCCACCCCGGCCGCCAGCCGACCCAGACCGGCCAGCTTCTCTACCCGCAGCATATGGCTCTGCACGTCGAGCAGCTCCGCCGCCAGCAAGCGGTAGCGCTCCGCGAGCTGGTCGAGCTCGAGCGCGCCATAGCCGAAGCGGGGGCCGGAGAGATCACCGCGGGACAGCACATCCGCCTCGGCGGAGAGTCGCGCGAGCGGCGCCACGATGATCCGGTTGACCAGGTGCGCGCCGAACGTGACGAAGACCGCGGTGCTCCCGACCCAGAGCGTCAGCAGCGGAAGCAAGGCCGGGCGGAGATCGCCGCCCAGCAGCACGGCGGTGGTGACGCCGACCAGGAGCACGGCCGAAGAGGTGAGGAAGCCGAGGTCTACCAACAGCTGCAGCCGGAGCGTCCGTGGCGTCGAGTGCGGCCGACCTCGCGCGGTCACCGCTGCCTACACTCGCTGCGGGACCACCCGAGACTCAATTGCACGCGAGCAGGCCGTCGATGGTGGCCGGGCCGAGGGGGCCGCCGGTTCCCACGTAGATGGCGCAGGTCCGCGATGTCGCCGTGTGGGTTGCGGTGGCGCCCCAGCCGGTCGCCGTCACATTGCTGAGCGCGATAGTCACATCCGGCGAGGGCGAGTACAACAACGTGGCCGCGGGCACCGGCCCGCTGTAGTACGAGCCGTGGTCTGCCTCATACGCCGTCTCTGCCGTCGCAATGTTGCGCAGGTCGCTGCGCATCCTGGCCACGTAGGCTTGCTCCTTCGTCGCGGCGAACTTCGGGATCGCGATCGCGGCGAGAATCCCGATGATCACCACCACGATCAGCAACTCGATCAGTGTGAATCCATCTCGGGATCTTGAACTCATGTTCCTACCCAACTGGTGAAGGTCAGCGCCGGCCCGAGGTCGGCAGAAAAAGGGGCGGTGACCTTTCGGCCACCGCCCCCGGGACCGAATCAATTACGGAGCGCACTCGATCACGCCGTCGACGTGCGTACCAGTCGCAGCATCACCGGCGTAGACCGTACAGGTCGTATTGCCAGTGGAGATCGAGGAATTCTTCACGCTGATCGTGTACCCAGCGGCGGTAGCCTGGTCAGTGGCGCCGACCGCATTGCCAGTTGAGAAGTTGATGAGCTTCGCGGTGTTGAGGGCCGCGATCGTCGCATACGTGGCATTGTCCGAGAAGTACGCCTCTTCCGCGGTCATGGCGTTGCGCAGGTCAGTCTTGACCGACGCTAGTTTCGCCTTGTCCTTCGTCGCCGCGAACTTCGGAATGGCGATCGCGGCCAGGATGCCGATGATCACGACCACGATCAACAGCTCGATCAGGGTAAAGCCCTTGCGATTCTGCATACTTCCTCCGGGTGAGTGAGCGGCGATGTGGCCGAGCCGACGGTGAACGGTGTGGTGTCGGACTGGCGGCGGGTAAGGCAACGCCTATGCCACCCTCCGGGGGGTGGGCTGAATCCGTTGCACTCACAGTGCTTACGCCCCCAGCGAAACGGATTGCGCGGCACCTGACGAATCCCCCGGAACAGGATTTTGCAAGAGCGCCCAAGATCCGTACGCGATGGCGCAAATCGTTGCGTTCCCGCCTAATGCAAACCTACGACGTGGTCTTCCCCGCCATGGACCCATTCACCTTGCCGCGGTTCTACGAAACGCAACGGCCACCCGGGTAGGGTGGCCGTGGAGATGTATTACTGCGCATGCCGTGAGCGGAGGGTCTAGTTTCGGGTTCGGGGTCCCAGCGGCAGCCAGAGGCAGGCCACATTCACGCTTGGGTGGAGGACACCCGGATCCGTGCGGCTTCGGCGGCGGGGGGCACAGGTGGCCAGCCGTTCTTCTATGCCGCCCTACGCCTTCACCTCCACCTGCTCCTCATACCGGCTGAGCTTCCGGTACAGCGTGCTCGGATCGATCCCCAGCACCTCGGCCGCGCGGGTCTTGTTTCCGCCCTCCGCCTGCAGCACCCACATGATGTAGGCCCGCTCGATCACCTCCAGCGTCGGGTTCCGGTAGGACCGCTCGGCCACCAGCGGCTCCTTCCGCCGCTTGGTGATCCGCTCCGGCAGCGAGGAAGCGTCGATCAGGTTGCCCCGGCTCAGCACGGTGGCGTGCTCCAGCGCGTTCTCCAGCTCGCGCACGTTGCCCGGCCACTCGTACACCATGACCGCGTCCAGCGCCTCCGACGCCAGCGCCTTGGGCTCGGTGCCCGCTTCGGCGCCGAGCTGCTGGAGGAAGGACTCGATCAGCAGCAGGAGGTCGTCGCGCCGCTCGCGGAGCGGCGGGAGGTTGAGCGCGATGACGTTGAGCCGGTAGAACAGGTCGGAGCGGAAGTTGCCGCGGCGGATCTCCTCCTCGAGGTCGCGGTTGGTGGCCGCGATGATCCGGACGTCCACCGGAATGGCCTCGGTGGCGCCGACCGGGATCGCCTCCCGCTCCTGCAGCACCCGGAGCAGCTTCACCTGGAGCGACGGCGGCATCTCGCCGACCTCGTCGAGGAAGAAGCTGCCGCCCCGCGCCGCCGCGAACAGGCCCTGCTTGTCCCGCACGGCGCCGGTGAAGCTCCCCTTCACGTGGCCGAACAGCTCGCTCTCGAGCAGGTTCTCGGGCAGCGCGCCGCAGTTGATGGAGAGGAACGGGCCCGTCGATCCGGTTGGAGAGGTTGTGCACGTAGCGGGCGACGACCTCCTTGCCGGTGCCGCTCTCGCCCTGGATCAGCACGGTCGAGTCGGTCGGCGCCACGTGCTCGGCGAGCTTGAGCAGCTCGAGGAACCGCTTCGACTTGCCGATCGGCCGGGTGACGGTGCCCTTGTCCCGCCGGCGGATCTCCTGCTTGAGCTGCTTGTTCTCCACCCGCACCGCGCGGAACTCGCAGGCCCGGCGGAGGATGGCCACCAGCTCGTCGTTGCTGAACGGCTTCTGGATGTAGTAGAAGGCGCCCGAGTTGACGGCCCCGATGGCGCTCTGGAGCGAGGCCTGCGCGGTCATGAGGATGACCGGCGTCATCGGGTCCTGCTCCCGCGCGGCGTTCAGGATGTCGAGGCCGGAGACCTGGGGCATCCGCACATCCGAGAGGATGATGTCGTGGGTGCCGGAGCGGATCTGCTCGAGCCCCGCCTTGCCGCCCTGCGCGGTGGTCACCTCGAACCCCTCGTTTCGCAGCAGGATCCGGAGGGTGTCGAGAATACCGGACTCGTCGTCGACCACCAGGACCGAGGGCTTCTGGCTCATGCGGCATCCTCCGCCATCATCTTGGCGGGCAGAAAGATTGTGAAGGTGGTGCCCGGCCCGGGCTGGAATCGACCAGCACCAGGCCCCGGTGCGCCTGCACGGCGCGCTGCACGATCGCGAGGCCGAGCCCGCTGCCGCCGGGCCGGCCCGAGACGAACGGGTCGAACAGCCGGTCCCGGATCTCGGACGGGATGCCGGGCCCGTCGTCCCGCACCTGGAGCCGCACGGCGTGCTCGAGGTTGGTGCCGTGCGGGATGTCGCCGCCCTGCACCGCCGCGACGCTGACCGTGATGCTGGATCGGCCCGCGCGCCGCCTGGACCGCGTTGAGCACCAGGTTGGCGATGACGCGGTGCAGCAGGTCCTCGTCGCCATCGAGCATCGTGCGGCCGCCCTCGACGGTGATGGCGGCGTCGGGCCGGCAGTCGGGGTGGGCGCGGATCAGCCGCACGACCGCGACCACCACCGCGTGCAGGTCGAGCGGCACCAGATGGGTGGCCCGCACCCGGGCGAAATCGAGGAACTCGCTCAGCAGCCGGCTCAGCCGGTCGCTCTCCCGGACGATGAGCCCGGCCAGGAAGCGCTCGTCGTCGTCGGCATGCCTGGAGCGGGCGAGCTGCTCGACCGAGCTCCGGATGGAGGCCAGCGGGTTCCGGATCTCGTGCGCCAGCGACGCGCTCAGCGCCGCCACCGACTCCAGCCGCTCGGCGCGGGCCTGCAGCTCCTGTACTTCCTTCAGGTCGGAGATGTCGGTGAAGATCGCGGTCACCGACGGCGCCTCCTGCGCCTCCTGCCGGAACGTGGTGGTGCTGAGCCCGATCGGGAAGATGCGGCCGTCCTGGTGCATCACCATCCCCTCGCCGCGGCTGATCTTGCGGCCGTTCCGGATGCCTGCCACCACCGCCGCCCAGAGCTCGGACGAGCGGCTCTTGAGCTGGTCGAGCACCGGCATGCCGATCAGCCCCTCGCCGTCCAGATCGAGCAGCTTCTGGCGCGGTCGGGATTGATGAACGCGAGCCGCCCCACGCCGTCCACCGTCAGCACGCCCGAGCGGATGTTCCGCAGGATGTCGTCCGCCTCGAGCCGCACCCGCTTGAGCTCGGTGGCCAGCGTCTCCTGCTCCATGCCCGCCTCGCGAAGGCGATGGCCCAGCACGGCGACGATGGCGAAGACCACGTTGAACACCACCACCTGGGCCCAGAACGTCGGTGTCGGGGGGGCCGGACCGGGTCCAGGAAGGCGTCGCCCAGGAAGAGCGCCGACGCGGCAGATCGCGGTGACGCGCCCCACGCGGGCGGCATGAGCAGCGCGTAGGCCGCCACCGCGAGCACGTAGAGCGCGGGGAAGGCCGACTGCGGCTGGCCCGCGAAGTGGACGATGGTGGTGATGACGCCCAGGTCCACCAGCGCCTGCACCATCAGGAACCCGTTGCCGCGCCTCCTGCTGCCGCACGAACACCAGCCACGCGCCGTAGCCGGTGAACAGCAGGGCGATGACGACCGCGACGGTGACGAGGAACGACTCCTGCGGCCGCTCGGTCCAGACCAGCCCGGCGCCGAGCAGGATGCCGACGGCCAGCACCAGCCGCCCGACGAACAGCCAGGACAGGAGGGTGCGCTGGTCGGGCAGGGTGCTGCGGCCGACCCGGCGGCGGTCAGGCATCGTGTCTCGCAGGACTCGGCGTGTGCACGGGGGTTTGGCCGAAGATAGAGAGGCGGGCGTATCATTACAATCCACATGGCATGGCACGTCTACGTCGCCCGCTGCGGCGACGGCAGCCTCTATACCGGCGATCACGACCGATCCGGCGCGGCGCGAGGCGGCCCACAACGCGGGCCGGGGCGGCGCGTACACCCGCTCGCGCCGGCCGGTGCGGCTGGTCCACCTCGAGCCGGCGGCCGGCCGGGGCGCGGCGCTCCGGCGCGAGCTGGCCATCAAGCGGCTGACCCGTCCCGAGAAGGAGCGGCTGGTGAAGGAGCGGCTGGTGAAGCCTCGTCCCGGAGCGCCCGGCCGCGCCGGCCGAGTTCCGGGGCTTCGGCCGCGGCGCGCTGGCGTTCCTCCGCCGCCTCGCGCGACACAACGACGCGCGAGTGGTTCGAGCGGCAACCGGGCGGTCTACGAGACCGAGGTGCGCGAACCGCTCCGGGCGCTGGTGGAGGAGATGGACGTCCGGCTGGCGCGGCTCGCCCCCGAGCTGGTGGGCGACCCGCGGCGCTCGATCTTCCGGATCCACCGCGACGTCCGCTTCTCGGCGGACAAGTCGCCGTACAAGACCAACGCCGCCTGCCAGTTCTACCACCACGACGCCGGGCGCGGAGCCGGGCAGGATGCCGAGGGAGCCGGCGCCGGGCTCTACTTCCAACTGGCCGACGGCGAATGCTTCGTGGCGGGCGGAATCTGGATGCCGGCGCGGCCCGCGCTGGAAAGATCCGCGAGGCGCTGGCGGACGATCCGGAGGCGCTCGACGCGATCGTGCGGGCGCCGGCGTTCCGGCGGCGGTTCCGGGCGCTGGACCAGGAGGCGATGCTGACGCGGCTGCCGCGGGGGTACGCGGACGGGCCATCCCGGCGGAGCGGTGGCTCCGGTACAAGTCGTTCACGGCGACGCGGGTGCTGACGGAGCGTGAGGTGACTGAGCCCGCGCCTGCCGGCGACGCTCGAACGGGATTTCGCGGCGCTGGTGCCGCTGGTGCGGTGGCTGAACGCGGCGATCGGGTATCGGGCGTGGGAGAGGAGGTATGGGCAGGCGGGGAGGGCGGTCGGGAGGGCGGGCGGGCGGATTTGTCATCCCGAGGAAGCGCAAGCGACCGAGGGATCTGCGCCGCCGTACCGGAAACGCGCGAGCTAGACCCCTCGCTTCGCTCGGGGTGACAGTTCCGACAGGTTCCGACGATTCCGAACGGTTCCGACCGTTCCCACCGGTTCCGACCGTTCCGACCGCCCGACCGTTCCGACCGTTCCGACCGTTCCGACCGCCCTCCCGCCCTCCCGCCCTCACCGATGCTCCGTCACCCCCACCTGCCGGCACATATCCAGCACCGGACAGGTCGAGCACTTCGGCAGCCGGCCGGTGCAGACGTGCTTGCCGAACGGCACCAGCAACGCGTTGATCTCCACCCAGTAGCGCTTCGGGAGCACCTCGACCAGCGCGGCCATCGTCCGCTCCGGCGTCGGTGCCGAGACGTACCCCCAGCGGTTCGTGACCCGATGCACGTGCACGTCCACGCTGATCAGCCGCTCCCCGCAGGCGACGCCCAGCGCCAGGTGGGCGCACTTGGGGCCCACGCCGCGGAACCCGAGGAGCACCTGCTCGTCGCACGGGAGCCGGCCGCCGTGGTCGTCCACGGTGCGTCGGGCGATCTCGCGGATCTGCTCGGCCTTGGCCGCGTGGAAGGTGGTGTCGCCGATCAGGCCGTCCAGCGTCGCCGGGCCGAGCCGGGCGATGTCGCGCCGGCGCCGGGCGCCGTCGCGAACAGCCGGCGCGCCGCCACCAGGCTGACCTCGTCCCGCGTGCGGATGGAGAGGATGCAGGCGACGAGCTGCTCGAAGAGAGTGCGGTAGCCCTTCTTCGGCCAGCGCGAACATGGCCGCCTTGGGCAGCGGGCGCACCGCCGGCGGATGCGGGCGAGCGCCGCGCCGATGTCGAACGGGCGCTTGCGCGCCGGCCGGCCCGGCGGTCCGCGTCAGCGCACCGACCCGCCACGCGCCGTTCGACGCCCGCGTAGGCCGGCGCTGGGCGGCGGCGGTCGCCGCCGGCACGGCCGAGCGCGGGGCGCCGAGCTCGGCCGTCGCCGGCAGCGCGGTGAGCGAGCTGGGCGCGTCGAGGTGCGCGCCGTCGTCCACGCCCACGCCCAGACGGTCCACCAGCTCACCGCCGAGCCAGCCGGTGACCGCGGCGAGCACGACACCGACGAGCGCCGGCGACGATGGCCCCGGTCGGCGGGCGCCGCCGGGTCGGGCCGCCGCAGCAGCCAGCTCAGCACGAACAGCCCCAGCACGATGCACGTTGCCGACGCCGTGCAGCAGCCCGATCCGCTTGGCGCGCGTGCCCGCGCGGAATCGCCCACCAGTCGACCCAGCCCGGCACGGCGGCCGCCAGCCCGCCGATGACGCCCGGCGCCGATCATGTAGTAGGCGGCCAGGGTCCAGCGGGCCGCGTTGCTGAGCGAGATAGATGATGTCGAACACGACCGCCGTGGTCAGCAGCCCCAGCGGAAACACGATGAGCATCTGGTGGACCGGATGCCCCGCGAGCTTGACCCTGCTTTCCATCGCTCACCCCCGGAGAGTGGATCCGACCAGTCGTCCGAAGATGCGGCGGCCCGGGTGAGCGGGATGTGATCTGTGACCGTGGCCGCCGTGACTACCGCTCCGCCCGGTCCAGCGCCTCCCGGATCCGTACGGCCAGGCTTTCGGGAGAGAACGGCTTCTGCAGGAAGGGATAGGGCGAGCTGCGGACCGTCGGGCTGGAGCTTGTCGCCCTCGGTGTAGCCGGACATGTAGACGATGCGGACGCCGGGGTGGCGGCGCGAGACCCGCTCGGACGAGCTCCACGCCGCCCATGTCCGGCATGACGACGTCGGTCAGCACGAGCTGGATGTCGTGGCCGGGCCGCTCGAGGATGGCGAGCGCCTCCCGGCCGTTCCGCGCCTCGAGGACGGCGTAGCCCTGCTCGGCCAGCACCCGGGCGGCGAGCGCCCGGACCGCGTCCTCGTCCTCCACCAGCAGGACCGTCTCGGTGCCGCGGACGGGAGCGGGCGGCGTCGCGGCACGCCGTCGCCCGCGGCCTCGTCGGCCTGCGCCCGCGGGAAGCAGAGCTTGAAGCTCGCGCCCTCCGCCGGCGCGCGTGTCCACCCAGATGTACCCGCCGCTCTGCACCACGATGCCGTACACGGTGGCGAGGCCGAGGCCGGTATTGAGCGTCGTGGGCTTGGTGGTGAAGAACGGCTCGAACAGGTGCGACTTCACCTCGGGCTCATGCCCTGCCCGGTGTCGCTCACGATCAGCAGCACGTAGGGGCCCGGCGGGATGGCCAGCCCAGGTGGCGGTAGGCGTAGCCCTCGGGGAAATCGACGTCCATCGTCTCGATGGTGAGCTGCCCGCCGCCCCGCATCGCGTCGCGCGCGTTCAGGGTGAGGTTCATCACGACCTGCTCCATCTGGCCGTAGTCGGCCTCGATGCCGCCCAGGCCCGGGGCCCAGGCTGGTGACCAGCGTGATGTCCTCGCCCAGGAGCGGCCGGAGCATCCGCTCCATGCCTTCGACCACCCCGTTGAGGCTCAGCACCTCGCGCGCCACGACGCGCTGGCGGCCGAAGCCCAGCAGCTGGCGGGTGAGGTGCATCGCGCGGTCGGCGGCCTTGCGGATCTCGTCGGCGTCGCCGCGCCGCGGGTCGTCCTGCGTCGAGCGCGCCGATCAGGAAGTCGCTGAAGCCCACGATGATCATCATCATGTTGTTGAGGTCGTGGGCCACGCCGCCCGCGAACCGCCCCACCGCCTCCATCTTCTGCGCCTGCCGGACCTGCTGCTCCGCCTCGATGCGCTGGGTGATGTCGCGGCCCACCCCGACGATCGCCGGCCACCTCGCCGCTGGGCCCGCGGAGCGGCGAGAGGGTCGTCTGCATGTGGCGCGGGCCGCGCCGCGAGGGCGGGTCCACTCGTAGGTGACGGTCTCGCCGGCGAGCGCCCGGAGGTTGGCCCGCTGGTGCACGGCGCGCTCGCGGTCGGCCCACGATCTCGGCCGTGGTGCGGCCGAGGAAGTCGGCGGGCGCGAAGCCCTCGCGCAGGAGCCAGCGGCCGAAGATGTCCACGCAGCGCTGCTCGCGGTCGAGCCGGAAGACGACGTCGTCGATCGACTCGACCAGCGTGCGGAACCGCTCCTCCGCCGCCTGAATGGCGGCGAGCGACGCCGTGCGCTCGGCGAGCAGCACCTGGTTGGAGGCGAACGCCGCCGCCCGCTCGAGCGCGGCCGAGAGCAGCCCGGCCACGAGCCGGAGCGTGTGCACGTGGAGGTCGTTGAACGCCCGCGGCCGGCCCGACCAGATGGCGACGACCGCCTGGACGCCGTGCTGCTCGCTCGGGAGCGGCACGAGGATGGCCGAGCGCGCGCCCAGCGACTCGATGGCGGCGTGATCGGCGCCGGGCTCGGCGGCGGACGTCGTCGCACCGGATCAGCTCGCCGGTGGTGTAGCACCGGCCCACCAGGCTGCCGCTCGACGGAACGCGCAGCCCGATCTGCTCGCGGCCGGATGCCGCTCGCCTCGCACAGCACGAGCTCGTCGTCGTCGGGCACGAAGACGCCCGCGGCGCCGGCCCAGGTGAGCGCCTGCAGCCGCTCAGCGACCACCCGCATGACCGCGCCGAGGTCGGGCCCGGCGGTCGCCACCGCCTGCTGGGTGTCGATGACGGCCGCGAGCCGTTCGGCCTCGCGGGTGAGCACGCGTTTGGTCTGGCGCCAGCCGGTCACGTCGCGCGCGGAGGCGATGACCCCTTCGACGGTTGGCGTGATGCGCACCGAGAACCAGCGCTTCAGCGGCGCGAAGAACCCCTCGAACTCCACTTCCGACTGCTCCACCAGGGCCCGGAACGCCTCGGCCTGGAAGCGCGAGCCGATCAGCCCGGGATCGCCTCCCAGACCGAGCGCCCGACCGGGTCGCCGCCCTCGGGCCCGAGCAGCCGGAGATACTCGGCGGCGCGGGCGTTCACCAGCGTGAGGCGCCAGTCGTCGTCACAGGCGAGGTAGAGATCGCTCACCCGGTCGAGCACGTCGGCGGCGCGCGGCCGGCCGGCCTCGAGCACGAGGCCGCTCAACCCCTCGGGCGACGGGAAGAGCCGCAGCTCGAGCATGCCGCCGGAGACGGGATCGCGGACGGTCTGGAGACCGGCGACGTTCGGTGGCCGCGCGGCGGAGGGCGAGGCCGGCCGGCGTCTCGGCGAAACGAGGGGGAGGCGTCCCAGAGACGGTACCGAGCAGCTCGCCCGACGGCGCCGATCAGCGGCGGGAGCAGCCGGAGCGCGGCGCGGTTGACGTAGGAGAACCGCCCCTCGTCGTCGAGGGCGAAGATCCCCTCGCCGATACGGTCGAGGGCGTCCAGCGAGCGTGCGGAATCGAGCAACCGGAGATGACCTTGGCGGGAGGAACCTGGAAACTAAGCTAGGCGGGGCGCAGCCGCCGCGTGCCGAGCCTCAGCTCCGCGGCGGTCCGGCCCAGGCGTAGAGGCTGCGATAGATGTCCTGGTTGCGCTGAATGGCCCGGACGTAGCCGCGCGTCTCGGCGAACGGGATCCGCTCGGTGAACACCTCCGGATCGTCCACGCCGATGCGCTGGGACCAGCGCTCGACCCGGCTCGCGCCGGCGTTGTACGCGGCGAGGACGTGCACCGGCTGGCCGTAGCGGCCGGTCAGCTCCTGCAGGTGGAACGCCCCGAGCTGCAGGCTCACGTCGGGCTGATAGAGCAGCACCGGGTCCCACACGGGATAGGCCAGCGACTCCGCCAGCCGGCCGCCGAGGTCGGGCATGACCTGCATGAGGCCGCGCGCGCCCACGGGCGAGTGGCGCCCGGGTTGAACATCGACTCCTGGCGGATCAGCGCCGCGACGAAGCCCGCGTCGAGCCCGTGCTCCTCCGCCTCGCCGAGGAGCGCGTCCTCCAGCACGACGGGATAGAGCAGGCGATAGGTGCGCGCGTCGGCCGGGGCGCCGAGGGCCAGCGCGCGGCGGGCGAGCTGGATGGCCTGCGAGGCGAGACCGTCGCGCGCGGAACGCGTTCGGCGAGCGCGAGCAGGCGCTCCGGCGAGCTGTCGCTCCGGCGGACCAGCCGGTCGTACTCCCAGCGCGACTCCGCGGTGAGACCAAGCCGGGCGAGCAGGGCCGCGCGGGCCATCGCGCTGTCGGCGTCGGGGATCGCGATGAAGCGGTCGGCAGCCGGGGGCGGCGCCCACGGGGCCGATCCAGGCGGCCGGCGGCGAGGCCGGTGTAGTAGGAGCCGGGGTCGCCGGCGGCGAGCTGCTCCCAGCGCTCTGCCGCCGCGGCGGAGTCGCCGGCGAGCGCCCACGCGCGGCCGGCCCAGTAGACGGCGGCGGCCGGCCTCGTCGCTCCGCGGGTAGCGCTTTGCCAGGGCATCGAACTCGCGCGGCCGCGGCCGTCGCGTTGCCCGCGAGGAGCGCGATCATCGCCGCGCGGAAGGCCGCCGTCGGGGCGAAGTGGCTGGTGGGATAGCCGGCCACGACCGCCGGTAGTAGCCGCGCGCGCTGCTGGTCGGCGCGATCATCGGAGGCGAGATCGCCGAGCAGGAACAGCGCGGACGGAGGCGGCGGCGGTGTCGCGTGGGTAGCCGGCGCAAGACGCCGGCGAGCGCGACGCCTGGCTTTCGGCTCCTGGCCGGCGCGCACCAGCGCGCGGGCGTGCTGGTACGCGGCCGACGCGGCGAGCGCGCGCGGCGCGTGCACCCGGAGCGAACTCCGCGCGCGGCCTCCGCGTTGCGGCCGAGCCGCGTCAGGGTGGTGGCGTAGGCGAAGCGGTCTTCCGGCGGTGCCGAGCCGGGCCGCGAAGGCGCGCTCGAACGCGGCGGCGGCGCGCGTGTGGCTCCCCGCGTGGCGGCCGCGCGCCCGACTTCCAGCTCTTCGGCGGGCGTGAGCGGCGCGAAGGCGCTGTCGAGAGGGCGACGGCGTCCCGCACTTCGCCCGGGCTCCTGCGGGCTGCGACGAGGGCCGCGAGGTCCCGTCGCGCCGGCCCCGCGCGCCGCTGTCGGTAGTCGCCGCGAGCCGAAGGCGGAGCGCGGTGGCCCGGGCGCCGAGCGCCGCGTAGCGCGCGGCGGCCCCATCGAGATCGCCGGTGCCCTGGTGGGCGGCGGCCTCGCTCCAGCCGATCCGGTCGCGCGCGAGCGGATCGGTCACCTGTTGGTAGAGCCGCGTCCGCTCCAGGCTGTCGTCGGTGGCCGCGGCGGCCCGGATGCGGAGCCATCCGGCGATGGTGGGGAGCCGTTCGGCCGCGAGTGCCCAGGTGGCCGCGGCGCTGTCCCGCGCGTGAAGCCGATCGAGCGCGGTGGCCAGCAGGACCAGGCGCTCGCCATCCACCGAGTCCACGGGGGAGGCGGGCGCCAGGAGCGCGTGGCGGAGCGCGGCCGAGTCGTCGCCCTGCTCCAGTGCCGCCCGCGCGAGCAGCCGGCCGCCGCGGCCGCCGTAGGCGGTGTCGAGCCAGGGCTGCCCGTCGAGCAGGCGGGTCACCTGCGGCCAGCCGCCCCACTGGCTGGCGGCCGTGGCGGCAAGCATGAGCGCGTCTGGGGTGCGGCGTGCGGAATCGGCCAGAACGGCGG
>CAWHQC010000025.1:0-9851 GCA_963831425.1 uncultured Gemmatimonadales bacterium
GCAATGAGCCGGCTGGCCTTCCACGGCCGGCCGCGCTCGAGCGCGATCTGGGCGTTGGCCACGAGGGAATCGGCCCGGACGACCGGCGCACGCACCGGCGCGAGCGCGAGGCCCAGCGCGACCCAGACAGGCGGCAGTGGCAGCATTCGAGACCGCGATCGAGGGGGAAGCCCCTCGAGCCCGCAAATGCCGCGCCCGGGAATCGGTCCGGTATAGTTTCCAGCATGCGAGAGCGTGAGCGAGAGGCAGGTGACGAGCGGGTCCGGCTCGACAAGTGGCTCTGGGCCGCGCGCTTCTTCAAGACACGCGCGCTGGCGGCGGAGGCGGTGGCCGGCGGGAAGGTGCAGGTGAACGGCGAGCGCGCCAAGCGCGCTCGCCCGGTCCAGGCCGGTGACGAGGTCCGCGTGCGGCTGGGTCCCTACGAGCACATCGTGGTGGTGCGTGCCCTGTCGGCGCGGCGCGGGCCGGCCTCGGCGGCAGCCGAGCTCTACGAGGAGCGGCCGGAGAGTCGCGAGGCCCGCGAAGCGATGACGCAACAGTTGAAGGTGCTGCACGCCGCGTTCGTGCCGGAGAAGGGGAGGCCGACGAAGCGGGATCGGCGGGAGATCGAGCGGTTGAGGGGACGGGGGTAAGCGGTGAGCGGTAAGCGGGCGGATATCGGGGAGCGGGACTGTCATCCCGAGCGCAGCGAGGGATCTACTCACCCGCGGCTCGATCTCGGCCCGGCTAGATCCCTCGCTGCGCTCGGGATGACAGTCTCGGCTTAGGATGACAGCCCCGCTCACCTCTCACCGCTCGCCGCCTACATGTTCTCCACCATCGCCTCGCCGAACTCGCTGGTCTGAAGCAGCGTCGCGCCGGTCATGAGCCGCTCGAAGTCGTAGGTGACGCGCTTCTGGGCGATCGTCTTCTCCAGCGAGCTGATGATCAGGTCGGCCGCTTCGTCCCAGCCGAGATAGCGGAACATCATCTCGCCCGACAGGATGAGGGAGCCGGGGTTGACCTTGTCCTGGCCGGCGTAGCGGGGCGCGGTGCCGTGGGTGGCCTCGAACACCGCGTGCCCGGTGAGATAGTTGATGTTGGCGCCTGGCGCGATCCCGATGCCGCCGACCTGGGCGGCCAGGGCATCCGAGATGTAGTCACCGTTCAAATTCATGGTGGCGATCACGCTGTATTCGCGGGGCCGGGTGAGAATCTGCTGGAGGAACGCGTCGGCGATGACGTCCTTCACCACCACGCCGGAGGGGAGCCGGCACCACGGGCCACCATCGGTCTCCACCGCGCCGTACTCCTCGCGCGCCACCTGGTAGCCCCAGTCGCGAAAGCCGCCCTCGGTGAATTTCATGATGTTGCCCTTGTGCACCAGCGTCACACTGGGCGCCTTCCGGGCGATGGCATGGTCCAGCGCCGAGCGGATGAGGCGCTTTGACCCCTCCTCCGAGATCGGGCTTGATCCCGATGGCGCTCGTCGCCGGGAAACCGGATGGACTGGGCGCCCATCTGCTGCTGGAGGAAGTCGACCATGCGGCGCGCCTCGGCGCTCCCTGCCTTGTACTCGATGCCGGCGTAGATGTCCTCGGTGTTCTCGCGGAAGATGACCATGTCCACGTCCTGGGGCGCCTTGACGGGCGAGGGTACCCCCTGGAACCAGCGCACCGGGCGGACGCAGGCGTACAAGTCCAGCTTCTGGCGCAGCGCCACGTTGAGCGAGCGAAAACCACCGCCGATGGGCGTGGTGAGCGGACCCTTGATGGCGACGAGCTGGTGGTCGATGGCGGCGAGGGTCTCGTCCGGAAGCCAGGAGTTGAGCCGGTCCTTGGCCTTCTCGCCGGCCAGCACTTCCTGCCACAGCGATCTGCCGCTCGGCGCCATACGCGCGACGCACGGCCGCGTCGAACACGAGTTGCGAGGCGCGCCAGATGTCGGGGCCGGTGCCATCCCCCTCGATGAACGGAATGACCGGGCGCGCGGGCACCTGCAGCCGGCCCTCGCGCATCGTGATGGTGTCGCCCTGAATGGAGACCGGCATGGGACGCATTCCTTGGAGCGGAACGGGATGAGTGCGAGCGGACGGGGGTCAACGCTCAATCTGCCCGCGTGCCCCGAGATCGGCAACCGAGCGGTGGGCGCCATCCACGCCGCCTACGAGCGGTACCACGCGGGGTTCGAGGAGATCACCCGGCGCGCCCGCGAGCGGTTCGAGCGCCGCGACTGGGTGGGTGCGCAGGCCGACGCCACCGCGCGCCTCGCGCTCTATCGCACCCACGTGGACGGGGCCGTCGCCGACGTGCACGACATCCTGCAGGACGCGGTCATGGAACGGACGCTCTGGGCCGCCATGCGCGCGTGCCACGCGCACGGCATCGCGGGCCGGCCCGATGCCGAGCTGGCGCAGACCTTCTTCAATTCGGTGACCCGCCGCGTGTTCAGCACCGTCGGGCGTGGACGCGGCCATCGAGTACCTCGACCCGTCGCCGGCTCCGGCCGAGGCGGACGGCGCGGGGCTGTACGACCGCGACGGGTGGCAGACGCGGTGGACGCGGGGCTGGTCCGCCGCGTCCTGGAGCGCATCCCCTGGTCGGTGCCGTACGCCTCGCTCGAGCGCGACGCGACGATCGTGGCGCGGCTGATGAACGAGGCGCTCGACGGCCTGCCGGCACGCGGGCCCGATCGAGCTGGACGTCCTTCGCGAGGTGTTCTACCGCAACAAGGGCGCGTACGTGGTCGGCCGGCTCCGGCGCGGCGGCACCATCGCTGCCGCTGGTGCTGCCGCTGCTCCATGCCGAGCCGCGGCATCGTGGTGGACGCGGTGCTGATGACCCAGAACGAGGTGAGCATCGTCTTCGGCTTCAGCTGGTCGTACTTCCGGGTGGGGGCGCCGCAGCCGCGGGCGCTGGTGGAGTTCCTCAGCTCCATCATGCCGCTCAAGCGGGTCAACGAGCTCTACAACGGGATCGGCTACAACAAGCACGGCAAGACCGAGCTGTTCCGGAGTCTCATGGCCTACCTGGCCGACCCCGGACGCGCGCTTCGCCTTCGCCGAGGGCGACGAGGGGATGGTGATGGCGGTGTTCACCCTCCCCGGCACAACCTGATGTTCAAGATCATCAGGGACAGGTTCGGCGCCCCGAAGAACACCACCCGACAGGCGGTGATGGACAAGTACCACTTCGTCTTCGTCCGGGACCGGGTGGGCCGGCTGGCGGATGCGCAGGAGTTCGAGCACCTCGAGTTCCCCCGGCGCTGCTTCCCCGACGACCTGCTCGCGTACCTGCTCGCGGCCGCGGCACAGACGGTCCGGGTGGAAGGCGACCGGGTGGTCGTGCGCCACGTCTACACCGAGCGCCGGGTGACGCCGCTCAACCTCTTTCTCCGGGACGCCGAACCCGAAGCCGCGCGCGAGACGGTGCTCGACTACGGCAACGCGATCAAGGATCTGGCCGCGGCCGACATCTTCACCGGCGACATGCTGCTCAAGAACTTCGGGGTGACCCGGAACGGGCGGGTGATCTGCTACGACTACGACGAGCTCTGCCTGCTTTCGGAGTGCCGCTTCCGGCGGATCCCGCCGCCGACCACCATCGAAGAGGAGTTCGCGGCCGAGCCCTGGTTCTTCGTGGGCGAGCAGGACGTGTTTCCGGAGGAGTTCAGCGCCTTCCTGGTTCCGCCCGGCGAGCTGCGGGACAGCTTTCTCGCGGCCCACGGGGACCTGCTGGGCGTGGAGTTCTGGCAGGGCGTGCAGCGGCGGCTCGCCGCGGGGGAGGTGGTGGACGTGTTTCCCTACCGGCGGAGCGCGCTGCTGCGGCGGGAGTGAGCCGGCGCGGTTCGGCGCTAGGGCGTCTCGTCCGGCTCGAACCGCGTGAGCCGCTCGGCCGCCTCGTTGATCCGCTGCACGTACGCCCGTACCGGCTCGCGGGCCGATCGCTCCGGCAGCACGAACGCCGGATTGTCCGGCTCCGACGAGTCGGGCGCGTTGGTGAAGGTATCGCCGCCGCGGGATTCGACGACGGACTCGAACCGGTCCACGGCCGACCAGAGGTCGGCCAGCTCGCCGTCGGTCTCGTCGCCGAAGAGCAGGATGCCGCGCTGGCCCAGGACGTCGAGGTTGTGCTCGCGGGCGCGGGCCCGGTCTTCATCCTGCTGCGGGTTGATCGCCGCGTCGAGCTCCGCGGCCGGGGTGGGATCGTGCGCGTCGGGCATCACCGCCTCCGTTCGTAGCCTACGTGCGCGGCCGGCGTACCCGGCCGCGCAGGAATCGCTCCGCCAACTGCTCCAGCCGCTCATCCTCGTCCTCGCGCGCCTCGGCGAGAATGCGCTCGACCTGGGGGAACAGGGCCGGGTCGCCCCAGTAGTAGCCGGTGGCGGCCTCCGCGCCGGCGGTATCGCCCTGATCGGCGCCACGCAGCAGCGCCCGGGCCGCGGCCCGGGGGTAGGCTGGGTCGGTGCGCTCGGGCAGCGTGTAGCGGCCTGCTGCCGCATCGCCTCCGGCATCCTCATCCACGAACGCTCTGGACATGGCCCGGTCACCCGCCGGAGAGTGGTGGCTTCATTAAGCGGTGCTGGGGAGCGGGGGGCGGTGTCGGCGGTCACAGGGGGGTCGTGAGTCGTGGGTCACGACCCACGACTCACGACTTTTCACCGTCAGCGGCTGAACATGCCTCCGAGCGTCACCTCCACCCGCGAGCTCGCCGGCACGACGACGTCCCGGTCCTGGGTCTCGATCGCGCGCTGGGTGCCGACGGCGCCTCCGATGACGCCGCCGATGATCGCACCCTTGGTACTGCCGCCGATCACGCGGCCGACGATGGCGCCGGCCGCGGTGCCCACGCCGACCTTGGCCACGTCGCCCGCGTTGGTCTTGCGGTCGCGCAGGGTACGGTCGAGCGCCACGGCGGAGCCGTCGAGCGGATAGCTCTGGCCCGCGATCTCGACGGCGGTGGGCGTGAGCGTGAGCTTGCCGGTCTTGTCGCCCTTGTTCTCGGACTCGTGGATCTCGGCGATGGTGAGCGTCACCCGCGATCCGGCGGGGATCACGACCCGGCCGGACGCGTCCATGACGTCGCTCGCAACGGTGCCGGTTACCATGGCACCGGCCTTGTCGGTGCGCGAGGAGATCTCGCGATCGACGGTCGTGGTCACGGTGGTCCCGGCGGCGAGCGCCCGCGGCGCCGCCGCCGGGGCGGGCTGCGGTGCGGGCTTCGGCTTTGGCTTCGGTGCGGGTTTCGGCGTCCGTTTCACGGCCACAGGCGCGGCCACCGGGGCCGCCACGGGCGTGGCGCCCGCCTGGTCGCTCAGGACGGCCGTTGAATCGACCGCCACCCGTTGCAGATCGCGGCTCAGGCTGTCGGCAGCCATTTGCGCACCGTGATCACCACCGCAGCCCGCCGCCAACGCGAGCGCCAGAATTGCCAGCCGTTTAGCCGCCATGAGTGCTCTCCCGGGGGAAGTGCTGCCGTGGGCGTAGGTCCCGAACCGCCCGGCAAGGGGCAATTCCGGGGCCAGCACCCGCCGCGCTCCTCAGGCGGCCGGGCCGCTCACCTCCTCAGCGCGTGGGCTCGTCGCGGCCGTGCGCGTGAGCCGGCGGTGACGTCGCCTCCAGCGCGGTGAACTCCTCCAGAATCCGGTAGCTGTGCTCCGCGCCCGCGGGCACCACCCACGAATCTCCCGCCTCGAGGCGCACGAGCTGGCCCTCGAGCCGCAGCTCGGCGGCGCCACCGAGCACGTAGCCCACCGTCTCGTAGTCGCGGCGGCTGGCCGGTTTGGCATCGCCCGGCGCCTCGCTCACCCACATGCGAAGCGCCACGTGCTTCCCCGACGCGAGATACTTCTGGCCCATCGCCCCGGTCGGCGAATGAGACCCGTCCACCTTGGTGATCGTGCTGTCGGCCATGAACGCATCCTCCTGACACGGTGTGGCGCGGGGAGCATCCCCGCGGTCCGACACAGATGCGCCGGCGAGCCGAGTGCTGCCGTGACACGGACTACAGCGGGTTATGTTGGAGCATGGCGCTGTTCGAGCCGCTGGCGCTGCGCGGCGTTGTCATGAAGAACCGGATCGTCGTGAGTCCGATGTGCCAGTACTCGAGCCGTGAGGGCTTCGCGAACGACTGGCACCTGGTGCATCTCGGGAGCCGCGCCGTGGGCGGCGCGGCGCTCGTCATGACCGAAGCGACGGCGGTGACGCCCGAGGGCCGGATCTCCCCGGCGGACCTGGGGATCTGGAGCGATGCGCACATCGAGGCGCTCGGCCGCTGCACGCGATTCATCCGGGAGCAGGGCGCCGCCGCGGGCATGCAGCTCGCGCACGCAGGACGCAAGGCGAGCACGGCGCCGCCGTGGGACGGGGGCGGCCTCGTCGCCCTGGAGGAAGGCGGGTGGCGGCCGGTGGCGCCGAGCGCCGTCCCCTTCCGGCCGGGCGATCCCGCGCCCCTGGCGCTCGAGCCGGCAGGGATCGCGGCAACGATCGAGGCCTTCGCCGCCGCCGCCGCGCGGGCGCTCGCCGCCGGGTTCCAGGTCATCGAGCTCCACGCCGCGCACGGCTACCTGCTCCACGAGTTCCTCTCGCCGCTCTCCAACCGGCGCGACGACGAGTATGGCGGCGGGTTCGACAATCGCGTCCGCCTGCGTGCTCGAGGTGGTCCGCGCGGTGCGCGCCGTCTGGCCGGCCGACTTGCCGCTGTTGGTCCGGATTTCGGCGACGGACTGGGCGGACGGCGGGTGGGACCTCGAGCAGTCCGTGGAGCTGTGCCGGCAGCTCGTGCCGCTGGGCGTCGATCTCGTCGACTGCTCGTCCGGCGGTCTCGTTCCGGGCGTCCGGATTCCGAGCGGCCCGGGATATCAGGTGGGATTCGCCGAGCGAATTCGGCGCGAGGCAGGCGTGCTGACGGGCGCCGTCGGCCTGATCACGTCGCCCGCACAGGCCGATGCAATCGTGGCGGAGGAGCGCGCGGATGTCGTCCTGCTTGCCCGGCAAATGCTGCGCGACCCGTACTGGCCGCTCCGCGCGGCGAAGGCCCTCGGCGTTCCGGCGCCGTGGCCGGTGCAGTATCTACGGGCGGCGGACTGAGTGGGCCAGCTCGAGCCTACTGCCCGACAGCATCGACTCCCGCGCCCGGACTCCCCACGTGCAGGCTGAACGGCGCCCGCACCACCACCCGGTAGGAATACTCCCACGGCGAGGTGCCGATCGCGATGCTCGGGCGATTGTCGACCCGGTGGATGCGGAATTCGGTGTCGAGCGTCAGGCCGGACTCGATCGGCGTCCGCCGGAGCAGCCCGATCTCCTGATACTGTCGGTACGAGCGGTAGAACGCGGGGTCCGAGCCCTGCGAGTTGTAGTTCGCATCACCCTCGTTGGAGAGGTAGTCGTGCCCCCACCACTGGATGGCGAACAGCTGCAGCCAGTTCCAGGGGGTGACCGCGGCCCGGATGTAGGTCCCGTACCCGTGGTCCGGCCGGCCGGGCAACAATAGTCGATATCGCCGTGACTCATCAACTGGAACACGCGGAGCGAGCTCGCGCCCGCCACCGGCAGCTTGCCGCTTACCTGGGCGCCGAGCGCGAGCACCTCGTTGTTGGCGACGGGCTCACCGGCGGTGTAGAGCTGCCCTCCGTGGTGCAGGCCGTGGCCCTGCAGCTCGAGCCGGAGCCAGCGCGCGGGGTCGGCGTGGAGCAGCAGGCCGTAGTCGAAGATCTCCCGGCTGCGCGCCGTGTTGAGCCGCTGCCAGTTCAGGAAGATCTCCCCGCCGCCCGCCGTATGCTGTTCCCGCCACTGCACCCCGTATTCCACCGGCCGGACGATGTCGAGCAGCGTCCCCTCGAGCGGCTCGAGATAGCCGTGACGATCCTCCGTCACCAGAGTGCCGATGACACCCAGCGAGTGGTCGGTTCGGTAGCGGAAGCCGAGGATCGGCTTGAATGGATCGAAGAAGCCGGTGCCGCCGCTCTGGTGGTTGCCGAAGAAGCCCGCGATGACCTCGGTGCGCGGGCCGAGGGCGGCTGAGAGGTAGCTCAGCACCTGGCCGCCGAGCAGGGTCTCGCCGGTGCGGTAGGGGTTGAAGAACTCGGTATTGTCGGCGTAGAAGGTGACGCCGTTTCTCCAGGTGAGCTCCTGGGCCGGCGCGGGCCGGGCGCGCCCCAGCACGACGACCGAGACGGCCGCCAGGGCGAACATTCGCCGACGCTGCATGCGCATCGCTCCTGTGGGCAGGCTGACAATTTACAAGGCGGCCCGCCGGACGCGAGCCCCGGACCTGAAGGAATCCTCACGGCCCATTTACGAGCCTTTCAGTCGCGCGGACTATGCTCCGGGATGGACCCTTCCGGAGGCGATGCATGGACGTGATGGAGTTGACCGTCAACGAGGCGCTGTCCACGGCGCCCGAGACCGCGGTGATCTTCAACCGCCTGGGCGTGGATACCTGCTGCGGCGGCACGCTGACACTCGCGGAGGCGGCTCGCGCGATCGGCATGGCGGCCGACGAGCTGCGCGCCGCGATCGAGCCCGTGCTGGCGCCGCGCGGGTGAGGACCTACGATCCCGCCGCGCTGGCCCGGAGTGCCCTCTCGGCGCACCCCGACCGGCCCGCGACCGCGCTGGTGCACGACGCGCCCGGCGCGCGGCTGGTGGTGTTCCGGATCGCGCCCGGACAGGCGGTGGCAGCGCACACCAGCGCGTCAACGGTGGTCCTGCACGTCCTCTCGGGGTCGGGTCTGGTGAGCGGCGCCCAGGGGGAGCGCGCGGTGGAAGCGGGGACCGTCGTCGCGTACGAGCCGGACGAGCCCCACGGCATGCGGGCGACGAGCCAGGAGCTGGTGCTGCTGGCCGCGATCACACCCCGCCCAGCGAGCCGCTGAGGAGGAACGTCCCGGGCATGCGCGCGCTCTACTACGCCAGCGTTTCCGTTCACGTGCTCGCCGCCATGCTCTGGCTCGGCGGCATGTTCTTCCTGGGCATCGTCGGCGCGCCGGCACTCCGCCGGATCGAGCCGCCCGAGCTGCGCCAGCGCCTGTTCTACACCCTGGGGCTGCGCTTTCGCGCCGTCGGCTGGTGGGCGATCGCGGTGCTGCTGGTGACCGGGGTCCTCAATCTTCACTTCCCGCGGCTGGCTTGCCTGGGAGGGCGTACTGGGATCCCGCGCCTTCTGGGCCACAGGCACGGGGCACGCGCTCGCCTGGAAGCTCGGAAGCGTGGCCGTGATGATCGGGGTGAGCGCGGTTCACGATTTTGTGCTCGGGCCCGGGAGCGGCCGCGCGGCACCGGGCAGTCCGAGAGGCGCTCGCGCTCCGCGCGCGGGCCGCCTGGGCGGCGCGGATCAATGCGCTGGCGGGGGTGGTGCTGGTGCTGGCCGCGGTGCGGCTAGCGCGAGGCGGGTGAAGCCGGCGGCCATGTCGTCGAGCCCCGTCAGGTGCGCTTGTGTGCTCCCGATCACGGCGTGCGCCCGTCACATCTGGAATGGTGGCCCATGGTGCGCGTGGATATGGAACAAGGAGCCAGGCGATGCCATCATGGACCAGCAAGGACCGACGGCAGTACGAGCATATCCAGCAAGGCTACGAACAGCGCGGCACGCCGGAGGGCCGCGCGGAGGAGATCGCGGGCCGCACCGTCAACAAGGAACGGCGCGAGGAGGGGCGCACCCCCAACACGCGGAGCGAGGGCACGGGCAACCCACGCCACGGCCTCGAATCACGGACCAGGACGGAGCTCGGGACCGGGCGCGCGAGCTGCACATCCACGGGCGCAGCAAGATGTCCAAGGACGAGCTGGTGCACGCGATCCGGCAACACGAGTAGCGGCCGGCACGTTCGTCATTCAAGCCGCCGAGCAGAAGGGATGAGGAAACGATGTCT
>CAWHQC010000026.1:0-226668 GCA_963831425.1 uncultured Gemmatimonadales bacterium
GGGAACCGCCGCCTCGTGCCGAATGCGAGCCGTTGCCAGGCTTAGATGCGCCGCCGACAGCATTGGAGTGCGGCGAAAGATTCGTTCGACCGCATAGCGGCCGGCAGGGGAAAGCGCGTTGAAGTCCCACCAGCCGAACCAGTCCGACTCGCCAAGCCTTGCTACGGCCCGGCGGAGCAGGAAGAGATCGATCAACTCCGCCCGTTGGACGGTTTCAGGGGTAGACGTCATTGGCGGCAGAGCTCACGAAAGTGCAAGTAATTCAAGCTATGACTGGCATGTGACGGAAGATTACTAGCTAGCCTCTAAGTTACTATGGCATGGTAGGTTGCATAATTCCATCATGTCTTTGGCGCCGGAACATTCGGGAGTGGACTGCTCAACTTCATTCGGCTGACCGTGGAAGTCCAGTGTGGCCACGTGACGCTCACGATCGTAGATACCGGGTAACGAGTGGGAACACGCGCTTGAGGGTGCTACTTCCCCCGCCGCCGTTGGCACGGCTTCCCCCGAGAGATGGCGGCAGGATGCCTCGGAGCACCGTCAGGGAGAAGAAATCCGACGCATCAGCGCATGGGCATCGACATGCGATAACCCGGCATCGGCAGCATCTGATCCGCAAACGAATACATGTCGTCAAGCTTGAGGCCGTCGAGTTCGCCCGCCGCACGGTTGACCAGATCGGGACGCTCGGCGAAGAATCTGGTGGCTGCGGAAAAACATTGCTTTACGTGCCCTGTCAGATTCTGGCCATCGGCATTGGTAAGGCGATTCAAGACAACCCGAGCGCCAGGCAGTTCGCCATCGCCCTCCAACCAGTGCCAGATCTGTCCAAGTCGTCCCGATGCACATTTGGAAGCTCCTTCAACCCACCTTGCCCAAAGCCGAGAACTGCATCCAGATCCCTTTGAGACTGGGCGAGCAATTCTGCATCATCACGCGCCTGGCGCCGGGCCTCTAGGACGCTAGGCCGCGAACGATCCACCCAGGACACCAATTGGCTGGTACTCATCGCCCGTCCTTGGCGATCATGCCCAATGATGAGCTCGCGGGCTGTCTCAGCCTCTGAGCCCGAGTTGTACGACTAGTTCAATATTCCCGCCGAATCCTCCACCGGAGAGATTCGCAGATCCGAGCAAAGCGCTCGTTCCGTCCGCGACGTACAGCTTGGCGTGGAGCGCGAGGGAGTACCACCAGCTCGGTTCGATAGCCTCCGCCGTCCAATAGGTCAAGGATTGCGCCGAGCGCCTCGGGATCTGAGACTCTATTGGCCCAATCCGTCGGACTGAGACGCGTTCGAAGCTTTACATTGACTGGGCCTGGAAGGCTATCGAAGACCCGTCCGATGCCATCCGACGAAATGTAGGGCGCGCAAATGAACAACTCAGTCTGAGTGCGGGCCACTGGCTCGTGAAGATGGGTCCGGTGGCTGAGTACGGTCCATGAAACCAAAACGGAGGGTTGAACCCAGCAGCGAAGGTTGGCATCGACCCTGAGCGAATCGCCCAGGTAAAGTCACCACCGGCGGACGGGTAGCCACACCACGCCCCCCGACGTCTCCGAGCACTCGCAGTCGCCTTGAAGCTGAGCGGCACCGGCCCGTACCGCGGAAAACCCTCCGCCAGGCCCCCCTCCCACCGTGGGGAACCGTCCGGTGGTGATCGGAATCAACTCCCCCGCCAGCATCACCGCGAGGTCAGCCACCGCCTCCGCGGAGTCAGCCCTACCCGCATCAGGTTGCCGCTCTCAGCACGCCTGGAGCTGCTCCGCCTCGGTATCCACCCCGCTCGCGGCCACCTCCCGCGCTGCCGCCGTGGGTCCCCGACCTACCCCCGCGGCCGCACCCGCGGCCCGATCCGCAGCTCACGCCCCTCGTGCGACAGGAGCACATCCGCCACGGGACGCGCGTCCCGCGGTCGCGGCCGATGCATGGCCCACCACTGCTCCGCCCGCTCCGCGGTCCACGCCGATGTCAGAGGAACCGCGCCCAGCCGGTCGCTCACGACCTCCGCGCTCGCCGGACGGCGGGCCGGGTCCTTCTCCAGACACTCCATGACCAGAGTCCTCGAGCGCAGCCGGGATGCGGCTGCTCCGATCCGCTGCGACGGCCGCTTCGGCTCCGCCTGGGCGTGCTGGATCATCACCTGCATCGGCGTTCTCCCCCTCGAAGACCATCCTGCCGGTGAGGAGCCAGTAGGCGACACAGCCCAGCGCGTACAGGTCGACCCGGTGATCGGTGTCGGCGGCGCCGAGCACCACCTCCGGCGCCATGTAGCCCGGGGTGCCGCTCCAGCTGTCCTCGGTGCTGAGCTTGACGGCGTCCGTGCCCGCGCCCCGCGCGGCTGTCGAGCTTGACCAGCCCGAAGTCGAGCACCTTGACGAAATCGAACGTCGTGCCGGCCCGGCTGACCACCACGTTCGCCGGCTTGATGTCGCGGTGGACCAGGCCGTTCGCGTGCGCGTCCTGCAGCGCGGAGCAGACCTGGCGCAGGAGGTGGACGACCCGCTCCGCCGGCAGCGGCCCGTGCTGCCGGACCAGGGTGTCGAGGTCGAGCCCGTCGAGCAGCTCCATCACGTAGTACAGCCGGCCGTCCTCGGCGACGCCGAAGTCGTAGAGCTGCACCGTGTGCGGGGACGTGAGCGCGGCGGTGGCGCGCGCCTCGCGCTCGAAGCGCCGCACCAGCAGCTCGGGATCGCCCGCCATCGCGCCCAGCGCCTGCTGGCGGATGAGCTTGATCGCCGCCGGCCGGATCAGCAGGCGGTGGCGCGCGCGCCAGACCTCGCCCATGCCGCCCCCGCCGATCTTCTCCTCGAGCAGGTACTGGCCCAGCTCGCTCGCCTCGGCGACCTGCCGGCGGAGTCCGTACAGGACCCGTGAGACGATCGTGGCCAGCGTGGTCCCCAGCACGCTCCAGAGGACGGTGTTGAGCGTCATGTGCAGCTTCTGGTAGCCCGGGCTGAACCCGGGCAGGAACGCCGTGGGGTGATGGCGCGCGATGCACACGACCACGGTCGGGAGCGAAGACCAGCGCCGAGAGCAGCACGGTGCGCCCCGGCCGGGAGGGCAGCAGGATGGCGCGGAGCATGACGGTGACCGTGAGGGCCAGCAGCACCTGCAGGATCTGCCCTTCGTCCTCGATGGTCATGAGCGAGAGGAACCCGCCGGCCACGACGAAGCTGACGGCATCGAGCGCGCCCAGGCTCCGCAGCGACGGCCTGGCCCGGCTGGCCAGCAGCCAGAGCAGGGCCATCGTCAGGCTGGCGCAGAGGTGGCCGAGCGCCACCGGTCCGCGCACCACGGCGACGAACGGCGCGCCGCCGAGGAGGGTCAGGCTGGCGAGGAGGAAGAGGTAGAACCCGAACGAGACGAGGAAGAGCGTCTTGCCGAGCAGCGCCAGGCGCTCGCGCACGAAGCCCAGGCCGCTGGAGCTGTCGAGTCCGCGCTCGAGGAGGGAGTTGGGCATTGGGGGGAAGATGACCGGGGCCGGGCGCGAGGCAAGGAGGCCCTTGATTACACCGGCGCCCACGCGGGTACTTTCCCTTGCCAAAGCCGCGGCTCTTGCCGCCGCAACTCCGAGCGCAGCAACGTCTCGGTGGAGCGGGCCGCCTGCAGCTCGCCTTCGATGAGCCTGCTCGCGCGCGAGCTCACGCTCGCGGGGCTGCGCCGGGCGCATCCGGACTGGTCGCCTGGCCGAGCTCCGCCGGGAGCTGCTGCGGCTCTGCTTCCTCCCCGGCGATCTGCCCCCAGCGCTCCGGTGACGGCGGCGGAGGTGTTCCGGCGCATCCTCGGTGCGCTGGAATCGGCGGGCATCCCGTACATGCTGACCGGCTCGTTCGCCAGCTCGTATCACGGCGCGCCGAGGGCTACGCAGGATATCGACCTCGTGATCGCCCCGGAGCGGGCGCAACTGCGCACTCTGGCCGGCATCCGACCTGCGGGCGGGCTGACGCAAGACGCCCCCCGACAGGTCGAGGTCAGACCGCTCGAGCGCGGCGTACCTGCCTCGGGATCTGCTGCTTCAGGATCTCCGACCGCCGCCGCGCTCGGCGGGCTCGCCGCGCCGTTGAGGTGTGCCGCCGGCGCGGGTCTTTGGCAGTTCCAGATATTCCCGACCAGTCAGCCACTCGACCGACAGAATGCCAAGCTCATCCCGGTGAGCGCGGGCGACTCCGGTGATGTCGACGGCGGAGATGATCGATGATGCGGAAGGCGCCTTGTGCGCGATGGCCACCGCGTGCGGGTCGTCGTCGAACCGGGCCTGCAGCTTCGTCATGTCATCGTCCCAGAGGCGGTGGCTATGATAGTACGGCCACAGAAACTTCTCGATCGAGGACTCGGTCCAGAAGACCACGTCCCACGGATCGGCCTCCGTGATATCGATCCCGATCGGCTGCGAACCCCCATCGAGGTGCAGTTCCGCTCGCTTGGTCTTGGGGCGCGCCTTCTGTTTGCTTGGGGTATAGATGTCGATAGACGAAGGATCGGTTGGCGCGTTTGGTTTGGGCTTGCTCACCTGCAGGTGATCACCCACGATCGACATCCGCAGCAGCTGATCGCGCGTCCCATCTGCCGTTTCCGCAGCCCAGCTGAGTGCCTTCGAGTCGCCACAGGGCAGGATGGACGGCTTGTCATTCCCGTTCTTCCCGCCAGCGCCGTTGTTCGACCGCCGCGCGGCCTTGTGTCCTACCGCCATGTGTGCCTCCCTGGTCCGCGAAATTGCCAGATGACGTGACAGCCTTCCGATATGCTAACGGTCGGGCGTGGTGAATTGCGTCGGCCCACCGCAATTCCGGCGATCGCCTCCGTTTAGAGGTACAACCCCTCACGCGAGGCACCCATGCTCCGGACCCGACTCCTGGCGCTCTGCGTCCTGCTCGCCGGCTGCGCCGGTACTCCCACCGATCGCCGGCACCGACGGGCCGAGCTTCGCCAAGGCGCCGCCGCCGCCCCCGCCCGAGGCGGCGGCGCAGATCCTCGAGTCGCCCGCGGCCGCCTCGTTCGTCAACGGCGCGAGCCCCACCGGCTTTCTCACCGGGCGCGTGACGACGGCGTGCGGCACCTTCGGCCCCGCGTTATGGGATCGAGCGCGGCCATCTCACCACGCTGCCTGCAGTGGCGGGGAGCTGTGGCGGCATCGGGGAGGCGGTGAACGGCTCGGGCGTCGTGGTGGGGACGGCGTACAGCGGCACGCAGGCCGCCGGTCCGGTCCGCTGGACGCCGGGCACCGGGGGCTACATCGCCGAGACGCTGCCGGCGCTCCCCAACGGAAAGAACCCGGGGCCGTGGGGAGTCAACGAGGACGGCTGGATCAGCTCCGGCAACGCGGCGGCGGTGTGGACCCCCGCCGAGGGTTGGCACGTGCTCGCCGTCCCGGCCGGGACGACCGGCTGCGCCTACGGCAAGATCGGCAACTCGGGGCAGACGGTGAGCTCGTGCACCATCGCGGGGGTGACGCAAGGTTGTCTTCTGGGAAACGCTCGACGCCGCGCCGGTCGTGCTGCCGCTGCCGCCCCGCGGAGTGAGGGGCTTTGCGAACGGGATCAACACCGCCGGCACGATCGCGGGCTTCGTGACCGCGACCGACGTCTCGTACCGCGCCGTGCGGTGGACCCGGTCGGGTGCGGGGTGGACGGTCCAGGTGCTGCCGGACCTGGGTAAGGGGGCCGGGGCCCAGGCCATCAACGACGACGGCGACGTTGCGGGGTCGGTGTACGCGAGCCCGAACGGCTCGGTCCAGCCGGCGTACTGGGACGCGAACGGAGCGCTGCACGTGCTCGACCCGCAGCGGGGCGGCGAAGCCACCGCCATCTCGAACCGGTCGGGAGGGCTGGTGGTCGGCGGGTACGTGATCGTCTCGACCAAGATCGGCAGGCAGGCGGCGCGCTGGCTGCCGTAGGGCCGCGCGCCGGCACGGCGAACACCGGTGCGGCTCCACTCTGGCCAGTTCCTCCCCCGCGGCCTACCTTGGAGCAGCCTTCCCCGGATCAACCCGTGCCCGACCCAAGTACGCGGGCCATCGCCGCGCTCGCCGACCGTTACCGTATCGAGCGCGAGCTCGGCCGCGGGGGCACGGCCACGGTCTACCTCGCCCACGACCTCCGCCACGGCCGGCCGGTCGCGATCAAGGTCCTCTACCCGGAGCTCGCCGCGTCGCTCGGCACCGAGCGGTTTCTCCGGGAGATCGCGATCGCGGCCGGCCTGAGCCATCCGCACATCCTGCCGCTCTACGAATCCGGCGAGGCCGGCGGTCTCCTCTACTACGTCATGCCGTACCTCGAGGGCGAGAGCCTGCGCCACCGGCTCCGACGCGAGGTCCAGATGCCCGTCGAGGAGGCGATCCGGATCGCCCGCGAGGTGGCCGAGGCGCTGGCCTACGCGCACCGGCACGGCATCGTGCACCGGGACATCAAGCCGGAGAACATCCTGCTCGATGGCGAGCGTGCCGTCGTGGCCGATTTCGGGGTGGCGCGGGCCATCGAGACGGCCTCGACCGACCGACTGACCGAGACGGGCCTGGCGGTCGGTACGGTCACCTACATGAGCCCCGAACAGGCGACCGGAACGGCCCGGGTGGACGGCCGCAGCGACATCTACTCGCTGGGCTGCGTGCTCTACGAGATGCTGGCGGGTGAGCCGCCGTTTACGGGGGGCACCCCGCAGGCGGTCGCGGCCAAGCACATGCAGTCGGCGCTCCCCGACCTCCGAATCGTCCGCCCGTCCGTAAACCCCAGGCTGCACAAGGTGGTACGCACCACCCTCGCCAAAGTCCCGGCGGACCGGTACGCCTCGGCGGACCGGCTGCTGGCGGCGCTCGCGAGCGCGGGAGCGGCGCGTGAGCCGTTCGGAATCAGGTCCGCCGTCCTCGGGGCGCTCGCCACGGTCCTCGCGCTTGCGATCGGAGCATGGATGCTTCGGGCCAGGCCGTCGGGCGGCGAGGTCGAGGCGGGGGCGCCGCGGGTCGCGGTCCTCTACTTCGACAATCAGTCCGGCGACTCCAGTCTCGACCAGGTGGCGGACGGCATCACCGAGGAGCTGATCTACGAGTTGAGCGGCGTGAACGCGTTTCGGGTGGTCTCCCGAAACGGCGTCGCGCCCGTTCCGGGGCCGGCGGGTGCCGGTGGAGAGCCTCGTCGCGCGGCTCAGGGTGACCACGGTGGTCGACGGCAGCGTGCAGCGCTGGGGCGACCGGCTCCGGGTGCGCGTCCAGCTCATCGACGCCCCCTCCGACACCTACCTGGACAGTCTCTCCACCGAGCTTCCGGTGGCGGAGGCCTCAGGCGTCCGAGCGGGCACTGGCGCAGCAGATAGCCGCGAGGATCCGGCGTGACATGGGGCGGCAGGTTCGGCTCGTCTCGGCCGGCCTGGGCACCCGCAGCAGCGAGGCGCAGGAGCTCGCACGGCGCGCCCAGCGTGAGCGGGAGGACGCGCGCGCCATCGCCGAATCGCCCGATGTGGAGGACTTCGGCACGGCGCGCGACGCGCTGCGACGGGCGGACTCCCTGCTCGTGCTGGCCCAGGCCGCGGATCCCGAGTGGCCCGATCCGAGGATCGCCCGGGGGTGGGTGATCGCGGACTACGCGACGCTGGAGACGGGCGAGGCGCGCGTCGCGGCGCTCCGTCGAGCCCTCACCGTGGCCGAGGAGGCGGTTCGGCGGGGGTCCGACGACCCGCGGGCGCTCGAGCTCCGGGGGACGCTTCGCCTGCGGCTGGTCAACGAGCTCCAGGCCGCGCCCGACGAGCCCGACCGCATGCGGCGCGCGGAAGTCGATCTGCGGGCGGCGCTCGCCCGTGATTCGACGCTCACCCGCGCCTGGGCGGCCCTGGGCGATCTGCTCTGGACCAAGGGGAGCACCGCCGAAGCGGCTATCGCGTCCCACCGGGCGCTCGAGGAGGACGCCTTTCTCTCCGAGGCGTACCTCATCTATCGCGATCTCTTCTTCAGCGATCTGATGCTGGGCAACTTCGCCGAAGCCGGGGAGTGGTGCCGCCGCGGGAGAGTGGTGTTTCCCGGCCACTGGCGGTTCGTGGAATGCGAGCTGACCCTCATGCGGCACGATGCGGAGCGGCCGGCCGACGCCGACAGCGCCTGGAAGCTCGTGCGGACGCTCGAGCGGATCGACCCGGCGGAGCGGGCGCGGGCGGAAGGGCGGGCGTATCACCGGATCTATCGTCGGGTGGTGGCGGCGACGATCTCCGCCCGCGCGGGACACCCGGAGATCGCCCGGGCCGAGATCGCCCGGGCGAGGCGGGAGACAGCGTCGGACAGCACGCTGAGCATGGATCTCAATTACGACGAGGCGTACCTCCGGCTGATCCTCGGGGATCGAGCGCGGGCCCGCCGGCTCATCGCGGAGTATGTGCGGGCTCGGCCGCTGGCGCGCGACTATCTCGCGCGCGATCCGCTGCTTCGGGAGCTGCGGGTACGCGAACCGCCCGACTCTTCGTGACCAGGTCGCCAAAGGATCTGCACCCGACTCTTTCGGGCCAAAGCCGCCCATGCGGTCCGTTTCATCCGGTATGCGCGATCATCACCTGACCGAAGCGGAACTGGCGGCGTATGTGGAGGGAGTGGTCCGGGCCGAAGAGCGGGCGCGAACGGAGTCGCATCTGATCGGCTGCACGGGGTGTCTGGACGAGGTGCTCGCGCTGCTCAGGAATCATGCGGTCCGACGAGCTGTCAGAGCCGCCGCCGTAGCGCGCGGAACACGTCTCGCCAGCCGGGCCGGCTCGGGTGCCCGGCGCGCCGCGGGGGCCAGGCTTCGGCGAAGTGCCTCCGCGAACTCGGCCATGGTTTCGTAGCGGTCCCCGGGCGAGCGGGCCAGCGCCCGGCAGAGCACGGATGCCAGCCCGGCGGGCACGCCGATCAATCGTTCCGGGTCCGGCGCCGGCGTGCCCGCACGCTTGGCCATGATCGCCTGCGATGTCGGCCCGCTGAAGAGCGGCTCCCCCGTGACCATCTCGAACAGCACCGCGCCCAGCGCGTAGACGTCGCTTCGCGCATCCGCGGCCGAGCTCTCCGCCTGCTCGGGGCTCATGTACGCGGCCGAGCCGATGAGCATGCCGGTTTCCGTGAGCGACGCGCCGGCGGCTGAATCGAGCGCGCGGGCCACGCCGAGATTGGTGAGCAGCGCGTGGGGCGCGGGACTGGCGCCCACCAGGAGCACGTTCTCCGGCGAGACGCCTCGATGGAGCACCCCGTGCGCGTGCGCGTGGCCCAGCGCGTCCGCCAGCTCGAGCGCGAGCCGCACCGCCTCGTCCAGGGGCAGCGAGCCCTCCCGGGCGAGCCGCGCCCGGAGCGTCTCGCCGTCCGGGCTCGGCACGGCGAGCCAGGGCCGGCCGGCCACCTCGCCCGAATCGAGGAGGGGAAGGATGTGCGGGTGGAGCAAGCGGCCGGTGAGGCGGATCTCGCGCAGGAAGCGTTCGATATCGAGCTGGGACGCCAGCGCGGGATGCAGCACCTTGAGCGTGACCCGGCGGTCGTGGCGGAGGTCGCGCGCGGGGTAGAGCCGCACGCTGCCTTCGCGTCCGGGCTCCGGGGCGTCCTCCACCTCGTAGCGGCCAACGAGCTCGCGGGTCAGGCGATCGCGGAAGCGTTCCCGCTCGACGGCTCCGGAGGGCGTCGTGGGCGAGGCGGACGCCGCCGAGTTTCCGCTCCGGAGGCGAGCGGCGAGCTCGACCACTCGCGGGTCCGGTGCCGCCCCCAGCTCGTTTCGCAGCAGTTCCTCATGCGCCCCGGCCTGCCGAAGCGCGGCGGCGACGTTGCTCGCCGCCGCGTTCGCCTGCATCGACTCCAGCACCACGCGGGCGTCGAGGGGGTCCATCGCCACGAGCCGGCGCCAGGACGCCGCGGCCGCGGGGTGGTCCCCGCGCGTTCCGGCGCGGCGCGCCAGCGTCTCGATGGCCTCGGCGGCACGAGCGGCGTACTCCGAGCGCTGCCGGTCGGCCCACCGCTCGAACTCGGGCGCGCCGCTCAGGTGAAACCCTTCCAGGAAGGGCCCGGCGTACAGCTCGGCCGCGCGCTCGAGGTCGCCGGCGCTCCGGGTGCTCTCGAACTCACGGACATCGCTCGTGATGGCGGCTGGATTGAGGGCCAGGTCGGCGCCGCCCAGGAAGAGCTCGGGCGCGCCGAGGTCGCGGCGGAGGGCGAACAAGGTCTGCCGCAGGGCGCTCCGTGCCCGCTCGTCGTCGCTCTCCGGCCAGAGATAGGCGACCAGGCTGTCCCGGCTCACCCCGGTTTCGGCCGAGGCCAGCAGCGCGAGCACGGCGAGGCCACGGCGCGGAAGGGCGCGGTCGTCCGGGGTCGGCGCGCCGCCATCCAGGCGTCGCAGGCCCACGCTCCCGAACGTAGTGAGTCGGAGCACGGCCACCCCCTCCATTAACACCCTCCTAACGGCGGTCTCACGAGCCTATGACGACCGGGCCCTAGACTCGGCGCAACGCCACTGCCGAACCGCCCGCTCGAGGAGACCCGCCGTGATCGACTCGCTCGCAATCTCCCTCCGGTACCCCGCTCCGCCAGAGGAGTCGCGCGATCACCTGCCGGCGGGGAGAGTGCCGGCGGCCGGCTGGTACGCGATGGTCTGGACGCGAGCCTGAGCGGCCACGGTCCGGCTCGCGCCATGTCGTGACGAGTGCGCCCTCTATGCTGCCGGCCGGGATGCGGTGGCGCAAGCCTGTGGCCCGATCGCCGTCACCTCCCCTCATCTTTCCTTTCCCCGGAGCCGACATGTTACGCACCCCACTGACCCTTGCGGTTTTGCTCACGGCCTGCGGCCCCAGGTCCCATGACACGCCAGCACAAGCGACCTCCGCCCCTGCCGCGGTGGCTCCGGACTCGGCTCTCCCCGAGGCTTTCCGCGACGTCGCTCGCCGGCTCGTGGCGCACAGCGCCCGGCTCCGCGACGGCGACCTCGTGCTCCTCAGCGGCAGCGACGCCGACCTCCCGCTGCTCGAGGATCTCGCGATCGAGGCGCGCAAGCTCGGCGCGGACCCGCTGGTGTCGGTGCAGAGCGAGGGATACCTGCGCCGCGGGTACGACGACGTGCCGGCCAGGTACGACGGTCGCACCGGCGAGCTGTCGCGCCGTCTGACGGAGTTCCTCACCGCCATGATCCTCGTCGAGTCGAATCCGAGCGACACGGTCCTCCGGGGAGTTCCGCCGAGCCGGATCGCCGCCCGCCTGGCCGCCATGCAGCCGGCGCTTGCCCTGGCGGAGCGGCGGAACATCCGGCGCGTCTCGCTCGGCAACGGCCTCTACCCCACCGAAGAGCGGGCGCGAAGCTTCGGGATGACGCAGGCCGCGCTGGCCGAGGTGTTCTGGCGCGGGGTCAACGTGGATTACGACGCGCTGCAGGCGAGCGGCGCCGACATCAGGCGGCACCTGGCGCAGGGCAAAGTGGTGCGCCTCACGCATCCCAACGGCACCGATCTCACCATGCGGATCGCCGGCCGACCGGTGCTGGTGAGCGACGGGGTGATTTCGCCGGAGGACGAGCGCGCGGGCGGCGCCGCGACCTCGGTCTGGCTTCCTGCGGGGGAGGTGTTCCTCACGCCGGTGCCGGGCACGGCGAACGGGACGGTCATGGTGGACCACTACCTGTGGCAGGGCCGCTCGATCGAGAAGCTCCGGCTCGAGTTCGAGGGGGGCCGGTTGACGGGCATGAGCGCCGGCTCGGACATGGCCGCACTCCAGGCGTTCTACGACGCCGCGCCGGCGGCCAAGGACGAGCTGGGGGTGCTCGATGTGGGCATCAACCCCAACGTGGTGATTCCGCGTGGGAGCCGGCTCGCGGCGTGGATGCCGGCCGGGATGGTGACGCTCGTCGTCGGGGCCAACGACTGGGCGGGCGGGACGAATCACGCCGTGTCGGGCGTCGCGCCGTTCCTGCCGGGAACCACGCTGCTGGTGGATGGCGTGCCGCTGGTGAAGGATGGGCGGCTGGCGATGCCCCAGCCGATGGCGCGGCCGGAGTGACCGGCCGAGGGGCCGCGCTACCCCCGCGTCCGCACGCGCGCGCCGATGCGCAGCTCATGCCCCTCGTGCGACAGCAGCACATCCGCCGCGGGCCGCGCGTCGCGCGCTCGCGGCCGATGCGCCGCCCACCACTGCTCCGCCTGCTCCGCGGTCCACGCCGTCGTCAGCGGCACCGCGGCCACCCGCTCGCTCACAACCTCCGCGCTCGCGGGACGGCGAGCCGGGTCCTTCTCCAGGCACTCCATGACGAGATCCTCGAGCGCGAGCCGGGATCGGCAGCTCGGTACGCTGTGACGGCCGGTTCGGCTCCGCCCGGACGTGCTGGACCATGACCTGCATGGCGGTCTCCCCCTCGAAGACCATAGTACCGGTAAGAATCCAGTACGCGACACAGCCCAGCGCGTACAAGTCGACCCGGTGATCCGTGTCGGCCGCGCCGAGCACCACCTCCGGCGCCATGAACCCGGCGTGCCGCTCCAGCCGTCCTCGGCGCTGAGCTTGATGAGCTCCTTGTCGGCGTCCCGAGCGCTGTCGAGCTTGACCAGCCCGAAGTCGAGCACCTTGACGAAATCGAACGTCGTGCCGGCTCGGCTGACCACCACGTTCGCCGGCTTGATGTCGCGGTGGACCAGGCCGTTCGCGTGCGCGTCCGCGAGCGAGGAGCAGACCTGGCGCAGGAGGTGGACGACCCGCTCCGCCGGCAGCGGCCCGTACTGCCGAACCAGGGTGTCGAGGTCGAGCCCGTCGAGCAGCTCCATCACGTAGTACAGCCGGCCGTCCTCGGTGACGCCGAAATCGTAGAGCTGCACCGTGTGCGGGGACTTGAGCGCCGCGGTCGCGCGGGCCTCGCGCTCGAACCGCCGGAGCAGCAGCTCGGGATCGCCTGCCATGGCACCCAGCGCCGCGGCGGATCAGCTTGATCGCCGCCGGCCGGATCAGCAGGCGGTGGCGCGCCCGCCAGACCTCGCCCATCCCGCCGCCGCCGATCTTCTCCTCCAGCAGTACTGACCCAGCTCGTTCGCTTCGGCGACCTGCCGGCGCAGTCCGTAAGTGACCCGTGAAATGATGGTGGCCAGCGTGGTCCCCAGCACGCTCCAGAGGACGGTGTTGAGGGTCATGTACAGCTTCTGGTAGCCCGGGCTGAAGCCGGGCAGGAGCGCCATGGGATGATGGCGCGCGATGCAGACGACCACCGTCGGGAGGAAGACCAGGGCCGAGAGCACCAGGGTGCGGCCCGGCCGGGACGGGCACCAGGATCGCCCGGATCATGACGGTGACGGTGAGGGCCAGCAGCACCTGGAGGATCTGCCCCTCGTCCTCGACGGTCATGATGGAGAGGAAGCCGCAGGCCAGGACGAAGCTGATGGCGTCGAGCGCCCCCAGGGTCCGCTGAGGTCAGCCTGGCCCGGCTGGCCAGGAGCCAGAGCAGGGCCATGGTCAGGCTCGCGGCAGAGGTGCCCGAGCGCCACCGGCCCGCGTCACCACGGCGACGAACGGCGCGCCGCCGAGCGAGGGCCATGCTGGCGAGGAGGAAGAGGTAGAACCCGAACGAGACCAGGAAGAGCGTCTTGCCGAGCAGCGCCAGGCGCTCGCGCACGAAGGCCAGGCCGCTGGAGGTGTCGAGTCCCCGCTCGAGGAGTGGGTTGGGCATTGGGGGGAAGATGGCGAGCAACCGGGAAATCCGCAGCGGATCAGATGCCGGCGCGATCCCGTCAGTACCCCCGAACGCCGCGCTCGCGTCCTCGGCGGAGATCAGGTGGCGCCGATAGTCCCACTCCTCCCGCTCTCGACTGCGCCGTGCCGGGAGTGCATCTTCCATCGACCCCACGCACCCGCTCGAGCCGCTCCGCCCACCTCGCGTACGCGAGAGGAGACTCCATGGGCAGCCTGCCACCGCGCGTATCCGGCGCGCTCTCCGCCCAGTACCGCCTGGAGCAGGAGATCGGCGCCGGCGGCATGGCCACGGTGTACCTCGCCTACGACCTGCGGCACGACCGCCGGGTGGCGCTGAAGGTGCTCCGGCCGGAGCTCGCCGCCGTGATCGGCGCCGAGCGGTTCCTGGCCGAGATCAAGCTCACGGCCAACCTGCAGCACCCGCACATCCTGCCGCTGTTCGACTCGGGCGAGGCCGACGGATTCCTGTTCTACGTCATGCCGTTCGTCGAGGGCGAGTCGCTGCGCGACCGGCTCAGCCGCGAGAAGCAGCTCCCGGTGGCCGATGCGGTGCGGCTCGGGACCGAGGTGGCCTCCGCGCTCGACTATGCGCACCGGCACGGCGTCATCCACCGCGACATCAAGCCGGAGAACATCCTGCTCCACGACGGCCGCGCCCTGGTGGCCGATTTCGGGATCGCCCTGGCGGCGAGCAAGGCCGGTAGCACCCGGATGACCGAGACCGGCATGTCGCTCGGCACGCCGCACTACATGTCACCCGAGCAGGCGATGGGCGAGCGCGAGATCACGGCGCGCTCGGACGTGTACGCCCTCGGCGCCGTGCTGTACGAGGCGCTCACCGGCGACCCGCCGTTCACCGGCAGCACGGCCCAGGCGATCGTCGCCCGGGTCGTGACCGAGGCGCCGCGGCCGATGCTGCCTCAGCGTCATACCATCCCGCCGCAGGTGGAGGCCGCGGTGATGACCGCGCTCGAGAAACTCCCCGCCGACCGGTTCGCCACGGCGGCGGAGTTCGCCGAGGCGCTGGCCGGCCCGACCACGACTACGCGGCGGGTGACGGCCGACGAGACCTCCCCCGCGGCCATGCCGCGGCCCGCGAGCCGCTCGAGGCTCAGGGACCCGGCTTTCGCCGCGCTCGCCGTGGCGCTCCTGGTCGCGATCGGCGTCGGCGCGTGGCGCGGGCGCCGACCCCCGCCGCGCGTCGAGGCGCCCGCGGTCCGGTTCGCGTTCGCCGGGTCGGACAGCGCGCCCACGGCCACCGAGTTCCCGTGGCCGGCCGCGATCTCGCCGGACGGCGGCACCCTCGTCTATGCCGTGGCGCACCGGGGCGGGACGGTCCTGTACGCGCGCCGCTCCGACCAGCTCGAGGGACACCCGATTCCCGGGACCGAGGAGGCGAGCCAGCCGCTGTTCTCGCCCGACGGACATTGGGTGGCCTTCGAGGTCACGGGCCAGGAGAAGAAGGTCCGGCTCGATGGCAGCGCGCCGGTGACGATCGCGGACGGCGGTGCCAACAACGGCGCGGACTGGACCCCGACGGGGGAGCTGGTGACCGGGGCTACCGGCAACCACCCCGGCCTCATGAAGGTGAGCGTCGCGGGCGGGGAGCTGACCCAGTTCACCCAGCCCGACACCGCGAAGGGCGAGCGGGAGCACGACTGGCCGATCGCGCTCCCGGACGGCCGCGGCGTGGTGTTCACGATCTGGTCGGGCGCGCTGATCCGGTCCCGGCTGGCGATCGCCTCGCTGGAGGACGGCAGCGTCACCCGGCTCGACATCAAGGGAATCCGGCCGCTCGCGGTGGTCGACGGCGTGCTGGTCTACGTGCAGGCGGACGGCGCGGTCATGGGGGTGCGCCTCGACGTGTCACGCCGCAAGGTCACGGGGAGGCCGGTGCCGGTGCTCGACCCGGTGGCGGTCGACGCGGCGCTCAACGGCAACTCCGCCGTGTTCGTCTCCTCCGGCGGCGCGCTGGTCTCGGGCCTGGAAGGCGTCCACTCGCAGCTCACCTGGCTCGATCGCTCGGGAGCGTCGCACCCGATCACACGAGAAGCGCGTGCCTTCTCCTCGCCGCGGTTGTCCCCGGACGGCCGCCGCATCGGCGTGCTGATCGGAGAACGGTCCCGCGAGGACGCGTGGATCTACGACATCGCGACGGCGACGCTCTCTCGGCTCACCTCCGCGGGGACGCTCACCTCCTTCGGGTGGACCCGTGACGGGCAGCGGATCGTGTACTCGGCGCCGGGCACCGGGCCGAAGGATGCCATCTGGGCCCAGTCGGTCGGAGGCGCGAGCGCGCCGGAGAAGCTGGTCGAGGTGCCGTCGCTGAGCCCGGTCGCCGATCTGGCACCGGACGGACGATCCCTGCTGGTGCAGAGCATCGTCAACACCGCCTGGACGGTGCTGCGGGTCTCGCTCGACTCGAGCCGCGCGTTCCGGCCGTACAGCGCGACCGGGCCCCTCGACGTAGCACCCCGCCTCTCGCCCGACGGGCGATGGGCCGCCATCGCAACCAACGAGTCCGGACGGTTCGAGATCTACGTGCGGTCCTATCCGAACCCGGATGTGAAGGTCCAGGTCTCGGTGGGCGGTGGGTCCGGGGCGGTGTGGTCCGCCGACGGGACCCGGCTGTACTACGCGGCGGGCTCGGCCATCATGGAGGCGCGGCTGGCGACCTCACCGGGGCTCCGGGTGATCTCGCGCGATACCGCGTTCAGCAACGTCACCAACAGCGCCACCGGCTTCGGCCAGGCCAACTTCGACATCAGCCGGGACGGCTCCCGCATCGTGATTCCGAGCGGGGAGTCCGCGAGCTACCCGCTGGTGGTCGTGCCCAACTGGCGGACCGAGCTGCGCCAGCGGCTCGAGGCGAGCGCGCAGTAGTTGCCGGCGTGACCTGCCCCGGAAAGGTGATGCACCTCGCAGACCCTGCGCTTCCCGCCGACCGATATCACCCTCACCAACATTCCCCGTAGCCCCAGGCTACGCGCACTCATAGCAGTCGTGATGGAAGGAAGCGATCAGATGAGAGTCGTGGATCTCACGGCGGCCGCCGCCGCCCTCCTGCTCGGCGCCGTGCCGTTCGCCTCGGCAGGCGCCCAGGACGCGGACGCCAGGGACAGCGTCAAGCTGGACGCCCAGCTCGTCCGGCAGGCCGTGGACGACAACAGGCTGGAGGCCCGGCTGGGTGAGGTGGCCCAGCACCGGGCCACCGATAAGATGGTCCAGGGCTTCGCCCAGCGGATGGTCACCGAGCACCAGCGGCTGGAGAAGCAGTGGACCGATCTGGCCTCCAAGTACGGCATCACCGTCCCGGACACGCTCGGCCCGCACGGGCGGGCGCGGGTGGAGCACCTGCGGGACGTCTCCAAGACGTCGTTCGACAAGACGTACATGACGGGGGCGATCAAGACCCACGGGAAGGAGGCGGACCAGCTCAGGACCGAGCTGGACTCGGCCCATTCGGAGCCCGTGCGGAAGATGATCGGCTACGAGCGGCCGATCGTGCTGGACCACCTGCAGGGCGCCCTGGCCACCGGCAAGGAGGTGGGCGTGGACAGTACGGTGATGAACGAGAGCAAGAAGCTCGCGGAGGGAAAGGCGAGCAGGTAACCGCTCGCAGGCCGGCGGGGCCGGCGACTACCGGCGCCGCCCCTCCGGCCCACCCGCCCCCATCCGCTCCAGCGCCTCGCCGAGCCGCCGCAGCTCCGTCTCCAGCTCCCGCTGCTTCTGCAATGCGGCTTCATAGCGTCGCCGAGCCTCGCCCGCCAGCGCCCGGAACCCTGAGTCGGCGCCCGGCACCTCGGCGGTCGGCGCCTCGGTGATCATCGGCGGCGCGGGCGCAGGGCCGGGCCCGGCCCCGAAGATCCCGGCCAGTGCCGCGTCCAGCGTCTCCCCCATCACCACCTGGTTCTCATAGGCGGCCACCACCCGTTTGAGCTCGGGGATCCGCCCGCCCGCCGCCTGCAGATACAGCGGCTGCACGTACAGCAGCGACTCCTCGATCGGAATCACCAGCAGGTCGCCCCGGATCACCTGGGAGCCGCGCTGGTCCCAGAGCGAGATCTGGCGGGAGATCTCGGTGTTCTGGTTGATCCGGTTCTCGATCTGCCGCGGCCCGAACACCAGACGCTGCCGCGAGAGCCGGTACACCCTCAGCTTCCCGTACTCCGCGCCGTCGTTCCGGGCCACCATCCAGGCCGCCAGGTTGTCCTTGCCCCTCGGCGTGAACGGGACCATGTAGATGTACTCGGCCTTCGTCTCCTCCGGCAGCCGCATGACGAGGTGCCGCATGAACGGCACGCTCCCCTCTCGCTCCTCGACCGCAGGGATCTGCCACTGGTCTTCCCGGTGGTAGAAGTCCTCCGGCGCATCCATATGGTAGATCGCGTACAGGCTGGTCTGGATCCGGTAGATCTCGTCCGGGTAGCGGATGTGCGTCCTGAGCCCGGCCGGCATGCTGTCCAGCGGGACGAAGATGCCGGGAAAGATCCGGGCCCAGCTCCGGATCAACGGATCGGAGGGCGCGCTGACGTACGCGGTGAGCGACCCGTCGTACGCGTCGATCACCAGCTTGACGCTGTTCCGCATGTAGCTGGTGCCGTCGCTCAGCCGCTGGGCGTAGGGATAGCCGTTCGAGCTGGTGTAGGCGTCGAGGATCCACTCGAGCGTGCCGTCGTCCGCCAGCACCAGATACGGGTCGCGATCGAACCGGAGGAACGGCAGCGCCTTCCTTGCCCGTTCCACGATGTTCCGGTAATAGAGGATGCGGCTCTGGTCGGTGATGTCCTGGGAGAACAGGATCTTGTCCGAGCCGAACTGGGCGGCGAGCACCGCCCGGCGCAGGACATTGCCGACCCGGACCCCGCCCTTCCCTCCATATGCGGCGTACACGTTGGCCTCGCCAGCGGGATGGTCGAACTCGCGCTGCCGGGTCCCCACGAACACGTAGTCGTCGGTCAGCTCGCCGTAGTAGATCTGCGGGCGGGTGACATTGAGTGACACCGTCGTCACCGGCGGCAGGTCCTTCACGAACAGCACCGGCAGGCCCTCGGGCGTCACCTCGTTGACGGGACCCAACGTGAGCCCCATGCCGTGGGTGAAGGTCAGGTGCTCGTTGATGAAGGTCCGCGTGGGGAGCGAAGCGGGATTGAGCTCCCGGGGCGAGAGCAGGACCTGGCGGTATCTTCCCGTCGATGGTGTATCGGTCGTCATCCACCGACACGAAGTCGTAGTAGGTGCGGATCTCCTGCAACTGGCCGAAGGTCATGAGCAGCGGGTCGCGGTCCCAGAGCCGCACGTTCTCGATGGTCGGGCCGTTGGCGCGGATGCTCGCCAGGGTGAGGCCCGCTTCGCCCCGGAGCTCCCGAACCTCCACGCTGTCCAGACCCCAGGCCCGTCGGGTGGCGAGGATATGGCTCCGGAGGTAGGGCGTCTCCCGGGTCAGCTCGGTCGGGCGCGACAAAAAGGTTCTGCATCGCGAGCGGAACGAGACCCCGTCCGACGAAGCCCACCAACGCGTAGCCGCGACGGCCCAGATGGCGGTACTGCACCAGCCGGCCCCGCGCCGCGCCGATCAGCACGCCGAGGCGCCCAGGCCCGCGACCACCGCCGAGATCCGGAGCGCCGGGAGCCGAGCGTGCAGGTCGGTGTAGCTCGCGCCGATCAGCGGACCAGTGGTGGAGTACAGCAGGTCGGCGCGTCCACCAGCCAGAGCCGAGCCCGACGAGCAGGAACAGCGAGGCCAGCACGACGGCGATGTGGAGGCCGGCGGAGGGCTCGACCTGGACCCGGCCCGGCCGGGACCAGGTCGCCGCGGACGCCGTACACCGGGATCACCATCGCCAGGGAGAGTGTCGCGAGGGTGGCCAGCAGGCCGAGCGCGGCGGAGAGCGCGGGCAGGGTGAAGACGTAGAAGCCGATGTCGCGGGAGAAGACCGGGTCCGCGACGCCGAACGGGGTGCCGTGCGTCGCCAGGAGCACCACGTCCCAGGCCGCCGTGGCGGCGAGGCCCGCCAGGAGACCGAGACCGAGCGCGACCGGCAGGCTCAGCGGCGCAGCGCCGCGGTGACGTTCAGCCGAGGCGCCGACTCCGCGAGCTGGAGCAGGATCGGGTTGGCGACCAGCCCCCGCTGGGCGATCCGGAGGTTGAGGTACAGCACGCCCGCGGTCAGGCCGCCGGCGGCAAAGAAGAGGAGGACGGGTGAGGAGCACCCGGGTGAAGACGATCTGATAGCCGATCTCGCGAAACCACCACCAGCCGGTGAGCAGCGGGATGGAGGCCGGGAGGAGGAGCAGGAGCCCTACTGCCGCGGCGATTCCCAGCACCAACATCAGTCGGCGGCGGGGTGTGGTCGTTCGGTGGGTGGGAGTCGGCGGGCCGTTGTGTGCCTCCGGGTGAACTTGAGCGGTGGATGGAATCGGGGTCCGGCTCAATGCGGCCGGAGCCCGGAGCGTCACCGCGGCTCTACGCCGAATCCCTCGCGGAGACCGGCATCGCGGAGCCGATCGTCGAGCGTGACCAGAGCCAGGGAACGGGGCTGGTGCTCCGAGGCCACCACGGCGGCGGCGAGCTGCAGGGCGTCGGCCGCACGAAGCGGGTGCAGTCGGAGGATACGAATGGCCTGCTCCCTGACCGCCTCGGTGGGGAGAACTTCGTCCCAGGTCCGGGCGAGCGCCGCCAGCCGGGTGAAGGCCTCCTCGAGGCCGGCGCCGTGCGATGCCCCCTCGCGTCCGAGACGTGACAGCGCGGACGCGGCCTCGACCCGACTCGCCCACCACGTGAGCACGTCGCGGTCTTCCCGGAGCAGCTGCCGCAGGGTCCGGCTGCTGCGCTCCAGCACGATGAGCGGGAGCAGCGCCGAGCTGTCCCAGTACCTCACCGGCCCTCGGTCCGCTCCGCCAGCAGCGCCTCCACCGCGCTCGCCCCAGCCGAGGGTCTCACGGGGGGCTCATCGAGCAGTGCCCGGGACGCCGCCTGCCGTCGGCGCGCGACCAGGCCGGCGCGAGCCAGCCCGGTTAGCCGGGCCGCCGAGGCCGCCGGCGTCGCCCCGGCATCGTCCGGCGGCACCAGCATGGCCACCGGCACGCCGCGGTCCGTGATGACGATCCGGGCGCCGCGCCGGACCCGGGCGAGCAGGGCGCTGAGCCGGTTCTTGGCGTCGCGCACCGAATAGGAGGCCATGTAGCCAATGTAGCCACGTCAGTGGAGGGCGCAAGCCGGCGGTGCGGCGTGTACGTGAACTTCCTCACCAAGGAGGAAGGCGATCGCGTGCGGGCCGCGTACGGACCGAAGCGGCCAGGACGTATGGGCCTGCAACTTGCCGCTCGGCCGCCACGTGACTTTCGGCGGGCGCCACTCGTCTCAGCGCCGGAACCGACACTCACCTCCTCACCCGGCGGACAGATGAACGACCGAATCCAGCGGGCGCTCGACGGCGAGCTCCCGGCCGATGGGCTCACGCCCGATGAGCGGGCCGAGCTGCAGCGTCATCGTGCAATGATTGGCACGGCGCTCGGACCGATCCGGCGCCTGCCAGCGATCGACATAACCCGCGAAGTCATGCTCCGGGTGCATCCTGGCCCGGGCCGGGCGCGGCAGGCACTCACGGCAGCGGCGCGCTGGCTCTGGTCCCCGCGGGCGCTCACCCTCCGCCCGGCCTACGCGCTCGCCGCGGGCCTCGCCGTCGCTGCCGTCGTTTTCACCGTTGTCTTGCAGCCTGCCACGCCGGCGAACCTCACGGCATCGGCGCCCGCACGCGTCATCGTCCAGTTCCGCCTCGGCGACGCCCAGGCGCATGACGTCGCGGTGGCCGGCGATTTCAACGGGTGGCATCCGGAGCACCGACTCCACCAGCTCGACCCCGGCGTATGGTCGGTGGACGTGGCGCTCGCGCCCGGGGTGTACAACTACGTCTTTGTCGTCGACGGCAAGGTGTTGCGGCTCGACCCGCTCGCGCCGCGAGTCACCGACGGCTTCGGCGGCTCGAGCAGCCGCGTCGCCGTGCTCGCGCCGGAGATGCGCTCGTGAGCGCGGCCGCACGCGGCATCGCCCTCCTGACGGCTCTCGCGATCGTCGCGGCGCCGCGGGACGGGTGGTCCCAGGAATGGCGCGCCTCCGCGAGAGTCGGCCGGGTGACCTACGAGGGCGCGCCCGCCGGCGCCTCGGCCGGCTCGTCCGCCGTGCTCGGCCTTGGCCGCACCGCGCCGCGCGACTGGCTCGGCCTCTCGGCCGCGATCCCACTCGGCGACGACCCGTTCTGGGCGGTCCTCGGCGGCTGGCGGCGCCTCGCGACCCGGGGCACAGCCGGCCTGCTGCTCGACCTCTCAGCCAATGGATTCATCCAGCGGAAGCATGCGACGGTGGCCGGCGTGCCGGCGCCGCGCCCGGCCCGCTGCCGTTCCCGTCGCAACCGCCGGCGCCGGTACGCTCGGACCCGTCGGGACAAGGCATCGGGGGCGAGCTGATGGCGGGCGCCTTCGCCGGCTCGCCGACACTCCGGCTCGAAACCCGCGGCGGCGTGGCGGCGCAGCGAAGCCGGCTCGGCGACGTGCTCCTGGAGCGGGCGCTCCCGACCGGCGATGCCCAGTTGTCCGTCGTGCTCGCGCCGCCGATGACGCTGCAGGCGCAGAGTCGCGCATGGCTCGACCACGGCACCACCCACGCCTACCTGGGCACCGCGCTCCAATACGCGCGCGGCCCGCTCCAGCTCTGGGGCTCGCTCGGCCGGTGGGTGGCCGGCGGGCTGGACCGCACGGCGTGGTCCGCCGGCGCGGGCGCGGCGGTGGGCCCGGGGCTCGAGCTGCAGCTCGGCGCGCGCGGCAACGCGTTCGACCCGCTCTACCTCTTCGCCAGCCGGACGTCGGTATGGGGCGGCCTCAGCCTCCGCCTGGGCGGCAGCCGCGCGTTTGCCGCGCCGGTGGCGACCCGCGCGCGCGACGGGCGCGCGACCATCGCGCTCCCCGCACGTGCCGCCAGGGGCGCGCCGTCCATCGCGGGCGACTTCACCGGGTGGAAGCCGGTGCCGATGCAGCGCGACGGCTCGCGCTGGACCTACGCGGTCGAGCTGACCCCCGGCGTGTATCACTACGCCTTCGTCGCCGAGGACGGGACCTGGTTCGTGCCCGACGACGTGGCGGGACGGCAGGACGACGGCATGGGCGGGCAGGTGGCCGTGCTGGTGGTCTCGTGACGGCCGCGCTGGAGGGCGACTTCGCCGCGCTGGTGCGCCGGCACCAGAACGCGCTCTACCGCTACGGGCGCGGACTCGGGCTGGACCACGATACTGCGCTCGACCTGGTGCAGGAGGCGTTCGTCAAGGCGCACGCGCGGCTGAGCCAGTGCCGGGAGCCGGACAGGGTGCGCTCGTGGCTGTTCCGGATCTTCCGCAACACCATGCTCGACTGGGCCAAGAACGTCCGCCGGACGGAGGTGCCGCTGCTCGACGTGGAGGAGCCCGCGGAGGGCGAAGACTTTGCCGAGCGGCACGCGCTGCGGGAGGCGATCGGCGCGGCGCTCGCCGCGCTGCCGCCCATCCTGCGCGAGGCGTTCCTGCTGCGGCACGAGCTGGGGCATTCCTACGAGGAGATCGCGCAGCTCGCGGGCATCTCGCTCAGCGCGGCCAAGATGCGGGTGGTCCGCGCCCACTCGGCACTGCGCGAGACGCTCGAGCCCGATTTCGGCGATGTGACCAGTGCCGGCTCCCGCTCGTCTTAGCGGCGGAGTCAGACACCACCCACTGCAAGGAGCTCGCACCATGCACACCACGACGCTGTGCCTCGCGGCCGCCCTGATCTGCGCCCCGGCCGCCCTGCCCGCGCAGGACTCGACCACCTCGGCGCCGACCGGCGCCGGCGCGCGGATCGACGCGGCGCTCGAGACCGCCGTCCAGGCCGGCATTCCGGTCTCGCTGGTCGAGCGGAAGGTCGCTGAAGGGAAGGCCAAGGGCGTGCCGATGGACCGGATCGCCGCCGCGGTGGAGCGCCGGCTCGATGCGCTCACCCACGCGCGCGACGTGCTGCTCGACGCCGGGCTCAAGAGCACCACCGAAGGCGAGCTGAGCGTGGCCGCCGACGCCGTGCAGGCGGGCGTGAGCCAGAGCGCCCTGGCCGCCATCAGCGAGCACGCGCCCGGCGACAGCCGTGCGGTGGCGATCGCGGTGCTCACCGACCTGGTCGCGATGGGTCACGCGTCGGATCAGGCGCTCGCCCGGGTGGAAGGGGCGCTGGACCGCGGCCCCGAGGCGCTGGCCAATCTGAGCGCGGAGTCGTCCGGGCACGCGCACGGCGACGCAGGCGTGGGCGCGACCGCCGGGGCAGGCGCGGGCGTCGAGGTCGGCGCCGGCGCGGGAGCGCGGGTCGATCTGGGCGGGCACGGCCGCAACTAGAAGGAGCTTCGTTACGGGTTTCGGCGGCGGCCCCGGAGAGAACCCTCTTCGGGGCCGTTTGCCGGGCGTCGCTTCCCGCTACCCATCTCGCCCCCTGGCGCGCATCTTCCTGCCACCCTCTCACGAGCCGGTCTCATGGCCGAGACGCAGCGCCGCGTCCAGCTCGCCCTGTTATTGACGGCCATCTTCGCCGGCCCCGCGGCCGCGCAATCGCCGAGCCTCCGCTGCCCCACGCCCGCCTTTGACTCCGCGGCGACGGCCGCCGAGCAAGCCAGGTTCCTCACCATCCGCTCCGCCCTGGGAACCACCTACACCGTCCCTGACAGCGCCGGCGGTCCGCTCGGCTGCCCCAGCGACAAGGCCCAGGTCCTCTCCGAGGCCGGCTGGACCGGCATCGCCCAGCGGTTCCAGCGCGGCTGGATCCTGCTCGGCCGGGGCGGGTCGGCCGGCAGCGAGGTGGCGGCGGTCAAGGGGCTGAATGCGTGGTTCGTCTGGTGGAAGGGGCTGCCGTCGGAGCTGGCCGTCAGCCAGGACACCATCAAATTCTCGCCGCAGCCGGGCGGCCCGGTGATCGGTCCGCTGGGTGGCATGCGGGCGCAGGGGCCGCCCAGCGACCGGGTCACCCTGTGGCAATGCTCCCCCGCCCCGCCGGCCTGCGGCCAGGTGATCCCGATGCTCGGCCCGGTCGCCGGTCCGTTCGACGCCGCCGCGCAGCTCGGCGTCACCGATCTGGCCCGGCCCAATGCCGTGAGCCCGTACCCGCGGGTGCATGCGCTCTTCCCGTCATGGCTCTCCTGCTACACCCGGGTCCCCTTCACCGATGCCGACCCGGGAGAAGACCACTTCGCCCGCGCCACCGTCATGATGCGGCGGGAGACCGGCTGCCCCTCACCCTGCGGGAGCCGTACAAGGACGTGCTCCAGGGCCTGGAGATCTTCCAGTTCCCCGAAGGGCAGCTCCCCGGCACCGGCACCGATGCCTCGCCCTGCCAGCGGAAAGGGGAGCTGGACGTCTCGCTGGTGCAGCTGCTGCACCTGGTGCTGGAGTACCGCCAGAAGTTCGGTCCGGCCGCGCTGGGACGCATGCAGTACATCATGAAGCCGTGGGGCGGGCGGCCCCGGAAGTCGCCCTACGTGGAGCCGGACGGCACCTGCCTCGGATTCGGGGTGATCGAGACCGAGAACCACATCCTGCTCCAGGAGACCGCGCGCTACCTGATCAATGACCTGATCCGGCCGGTGTATCCCGCTCCCGAGTACGACAACACCGAGAACCGCGACTGGCTGCTGCGGTTCATGCAGCAGCTGGTCCGGCGCGACTTCTACGAGTTCAACGCCCTGCCCTACACCCGCTACAGCACCAAGGCGATCCTGGCATTGAAGAACTACGCGCCCGACTCCACCGTGCAGGTAGCGGCGACCGGGGTGCTCGACTGGCTCTTCATCAAGCAGGCGCTCTCGGGCAACATGGACCGCGACCACCGCCCGTTCCGGCGCCGGCCCGAGCGCGACCGCCTCTCCGCTGCCCCGTGGTGGGGCTCGATGGGGACCGCCACCATGGCCGAGGCGGCGGTGCTGGCCGGTCCGCTGCAGCACATGCACGGCGACATCGACCTGGAGCTGGACAGCATCGCCCGGCTGGCGGTGAACCAGGTGGACATCTATCCCGACCTCGTCACCTCGGGCCCCAACATGCTGGCCGAGCTGGTGGACATCGCCGATACTCGCTACTCGCTGCCGCCCGCGCTGGCGGGATGGCTGGCGCGGCGCTACACCGACAGCACCGCAAACCGGGTCACCTGGGTGCAGGCGATCCATCACGCGTCGCCCATTGCCGACGATCCCGCGCTCTGGAAGCAGCCCAACAGCGGCGTGGAGCTCATGTCCGGCAACCGCAACTGGACCATGATCGCGGGCGGAAGCAGCGCTCAGCCGGGTGATCCCGGCGACCCGCCGGGCGGAACCTGGTGGTGGGCCGGCGGCGCGGCCGGCGGAGCGGCGGCCGGCGCGGCGGTCGGCGGCGCGATCGCGGGCCCGGTCGGAGCCGGCATCGGCGTGCTGGTGGGCGGCGCCGTCGGGTTGTTCGGCGGCGGCCTCACCGCGGAGCAGATCGCCGCCAACAAGCAGCACGACAAGCTGTGGGAGGATCAGCCGGGCGTGCTGCGGGAGACGGCGCTGATTCCCTCGCCCGTGGGAGTGGACCGGAGCCAGACAATCCGCTTCAGCCTGCCGCGCATCACCGGCGAGCGGGAGCACGGGTGGCCGCGCCTCTGCGTCGCCGAGGGGTTCATGTGCGGGTTCGATCTCCAGATGCCGACCCATCCCTTCCCCAACAAGGACGCCGCGTCCTGCCCGATTCGCCCCAAGCTTCTCCCGTTCATTCAGGCACGCGCGGATTCGGCGGTCGCCGGCGACACCACAATCATGCAGCGGCTCGGCTGCCTCACCCAGACCTTGCGCGACGTGGGCGGCTGGGCCGTCTGGCGCTTCGAGTTCGGGATGCTGGCGCAGGGGAACGGCGACGCCGCCGGGCAGGAGCGCTATCTCATGGCGTGGATCATGACGAGCCAGCCGGGCGGCCGCCGGTTGCACCTCCGCTGGCATCTCCCCGGACCGCACGACTGGTACAACGCGCAGGTGTACGACGTCGAGGTGAATTCCACCAGCGGGGACGCGCCGGAAGGTCCGGGCCGGATCACGTTCGAGACCACCGGGGACGCGAACGATACCGACACCTGGCAGGACGGCTCGACCAGCTTCGCGCTGGACGGGGTTCCCGACGCGACCTGGACCCTGCTGGTCGAGGGGTGCGATCCGACTTACGGCTTTCTCGGCATCCGCACCGGGCACGCGTGCCACGCCGACATCCTGCCCAAGATCGCGGTCAACGTCGCGCCGCCGCCCCGGCAATCGTTCAGTTGCGGTGCGCACGAGGACCCGCGGCTGGGGGACTACCAGAACGGCGGCCTGGTGCTGGAGGTGGGCTGCGGGACCAGCCCCTACGGGCTCTATGTGTACGTCTGGGACGAGCCCTGCGAGCCCAAGCGCGCCTGTCCGGTCGGGTTCACCGACTACGGCTTCGTGGTGGCGGCGCCGTCGCGAGGCTGGACCTGGGAAGATTTCCGCGACGCCGTCAAGGAGTCCATGATGAGCTATTTCCTCACCGCGGGCCGCCCGTATCTGCCGAACTCCGACTCGGCAACGATCCGGGTGCCGGTGAGCCCCGCGACCCGGCTGCGGGACACCACCTGGGTGGCGACCGACACCGGGTCCTCGCACGTCGTGACGTTCAGGTGGCTCGGCCGCTCAAGCGGCGATGCCCAGATCCTCGACGACACCGGCGCGCCCGGGCTCTACGCAACCCTGGGCAAGCCGTACGACACCTGGCCGACTGCGGTAGGTCACGTGACCGCTCCCGACGTGCCGGGCGCGGCGAGCGAGCTGCTCCGGAGCAGCGGGAGCGGATGCTTCACGCTGGCCGGGCTGCCGACGTTGGGCGATTCCAATCCGCCCGGGCTGCTGGTGGATCTCCGGGTGACCGCGGCACCCAGGGTGGAGACAATGCCGACCGCGAAGCTCGCGGGGAGGTGCCCATGACCAGGCCCGACTCAGCGATTGACCGCGATGGCGTCGGCCAGGTTGTCCGCGTTGGTCTGTGCGAAGAACGTCCCCACGTCTCCATAGTAGCGATCCGCCCACCTGGTCGCGGCCTTGAAGAACGATCCGGCGGACCGGCGGACCCAGATCCCGAGAGTATTCGTTGCGATGACATCATCGCACCCGTTGCCGTCGGTATCCGCAAATGCATACTGGTCGGAAACCGCGCCCCAGGCGCCGCCCGTCCAGTCCTTCGCCGGTCCCGGGAATGACGAATCGATCGCGGCCCGCACGAAGATCCCGTTCTCGTTGACGGCAATGGCATCGGCTTTCCCATCGCAGGTCACATCGGCGAAGAAGGTGCCGCGGCTGCCATAGTAGGCGCTGCCAAGCCAGGTTCGCGGTGCAGCAAACCCGGAGCCGGTCGACCGGCGGACGGTAATGCCCCAGTCATTGACCACGACCGCATCGGCCCGGTGGACGCCATCGGCATCCGCGCCGGTCACGTCGACAAAGAAAGTGCCTCGCGTGCCGTAGTAGCCGCCGCTGATCCAGATCTCGTCGGTGGGGCCGAAGCTCGTCCCGGTCGACCGTCGGACGACGACACCCCAGTCGTTGACCACGATGGCGTCCGCCAGCCCATCCCCGGTGACGTCGGCGAAGAACGTCCCGCGGGACCCGTAATACGGGCGAGCGACCCATACCCCGCTGAGGTCGGGGTTGTGAGAGCCTGGTGACTGGCGCACGGAGACACCCCAATCGTTGACCGCGATGGCGTCGGCTCGGCGATCGCCGTCAACATCGGCGAAGAAGGTCCCTCGCGTGCCGTAGTAGGGGCCTTTGGTCCAATCCGAAAATCCGAAGAAGCCGTAGCTGGGAGTGCTGCAAGGGTCCGTGTCGCAGTCCGTCCCTGCGCGTGCAACCGTGATGGTATGCGGAATCGGCTTCGCCGCGACCAGGAGGAACTCGGGCTGGCCAGGCTCCGAGACAGGCTCCTGCGGGAGATCCTGGCATGCGGTGAGACCCAGGATCACGCAGGTGGAAATCGAGGCGAGAGCTGCGAGGCCAGAGTGGGTGAAATGGGAGGACGGTCGCATGACTTGCTCCTTGCGGGCACTGCGTCAGGGATACCGCGTGGGCCAACTGGCGTCGGTGATGCGCCACAGTTTGCCGGGCGCCTTCCACCTGTATTCTGGGACACGGGGTCGGACGCCAAACCGGCTCAGGCTGCATCAGTGCCGGGTCGCCAAGCCGGTGGGGAGTGCACACCGTGCTGACTCGGCGACACGACTGCGATGAGCCGGATTGAGGAGCCGTTCCGTGTCAGGAGGTAGAGGCAGCACGCGGCTGCCCGCGACCACACTTGATTCCAGGAGGTGTCTCATGGCAACGCTGCGGAATCCGCTCCAGCGCATTCCTGTCGGGGGGACCCGTCAGGTGCCGAACCAGGACGAAGTGCTCGACCTCCACATCGAGGCGCTGGAAGAGCGGATCGCACCCCTCTTTTCCAGATGGCCTCCCCTCAAATAGCGCTCAAGGGGTCGGAGGCGACGTGGCCCCATGCCGCAAACCGAATGACTCGAGCTCTACGACATGCGAGCAGCCCCCGCCGATCAGGCGGGGGCTGCTGTCGTAAGGCTCAACCGAGATCGGGGAGATCAGGCTCGGCCGTGCGGCCCTCAGTTGGTGGCGCCGAGTCCCGGCGCGATCCGGTCCTCGAGCTGCTCGGCGGTGAGCTCGAGCGCCTGGGCTTCCTCGCCGGCGGCCGAGCGCAGCGCGGTGCGGACCCGCGCGACCTGCTCGGTCGTCAGCGCGGCGTGGGATTGCGGGGACTGGGTGTTAGGGTGGCGGGACATGGCTCAGCTCCGGGCGCTGGGGTTTCGGGCGGGGCGCCGATCGCCCCCTCCAATCAGGTAGACGGGAACCCGCACCGAACCAGCTCACCTGAGCAAGCCGGCCGGCGCCCGCCCCGTGCTCCCCGTGCCACGCACTCAGCGCCCGCCGGATGGCAACCACCGGCGCAGCCACTCGGTGGTGAGGCGCGCCGCCTCGCCCAGCGTGCCGGGCTCGTCGAAGACATGACCGGCGCCCGGGACAATGGCGAGTCGGACCTCGCCGACCATCCGGGCCATCGCATTCTGGTTGAGCGCGAGTACCTCTCCATCCAATCCGCCGACGATGAGCAGCGTGGGGGCCTTCACCCGCGCCAAGGCCGGCCCCGCCAGGTCTGGGCGGCCCCCGCGCGAGACGACGGCGTGGACCAGCCCGGCGCGCTCTGCGGCGGTCACCAGGGCAGCCGCGGCGCCTGTACTGGCGCCCACCAACGCGAGGCCGGGGGATGGAAGCGGACCCTCGACCAGCAACCAGTCCATCGCACCCCCGAGCCGCTCGGCCAGCACATGGACGTCGAAGCGAAGGCGCGCGGTCGCCGCATCCTCCGCCTGCTCCTTGGCCGTGAGCAGATCGAGGACCAGCGTGCCGAAGCCCTCTTCCTCGAGCACCCCGGCGGTGAAGCGGTTGCGGTAGCTGCGGCGGCTGCTCCCGCTGCCGTGCGCGAACGCGACGACGCTCCCCGCACGCCCGGGCAGCCGAAGGTCGCCCTGAATGGCGGCGGCGCCCACCGGGATCGAGACTGTGCGCGCCATCCCGCCATCCAGATCCGTGGCCTCGTCCAGCCCACCCCGGATCGGTTGGGTTACACCGAGCAGGGCGCACACCTCTGCGTCCGTGGTGGGCGTGAAGTCCTGGTACCAATGGGAGACAGTATGGAACGGCTCGAGGGTGGCGACGGCAACGAGCCCGTCCAGGTCGGCCTGGAGCTCCGCGCAGCTCGAGCGCCAGGCGACCGGCACCGCGCCGACGATCCGCTTGGGATGCTGACGGCGCAGGGCGAGAGCCGCGGCCCGCAGGCTGGCACCCATCGCGAGCCCGTCGTCGACCAGGATCACCGTGCGCCCGCGTACCTCGGGCGGGGGGCGGTTACCCCTGTAAGTGCGCTCCCGCCGCTCGAGCTCCCGGACCTCCCGGGCGATGACGCGCTCCACCACGTGGCCCGGCACGCCAAGATACTGGATCACGTAGTCGGTGAGTGCCACGACGCCCTCGGCCGCGAGGGCACCCATGGCCATCTCCGGGATGCCGGGGACGCCGAGCTTGCGCACCGGGAATGCGTCGAAAGGTGCGGCGAGCGCCCGCGCCACCTCAGCGGCCACCGGTACGCCGCCCCGGGGTAGCGCAAGTACGAGCACCTCGGGATCGCCCGCGTATGGAGCAAGCAGCCCTGCAAGCCGGCGACCAGCGTCGATGCGGTCGCGGAAAAGCGGCGACGGGGCGGTCCCCTCGAATTCGACCCTGGCCTCGAACATGACCTCCCTCCAGGCGGCGTCGGCGCGGAGGCCGCTGGACGTGTGGGGCCGGCGCGCCAATCGTCCCTCGGCTCGGGCAGACCTCTAGTTGGTGGCGGCGAATCCCGGCGCGATCCGGTCTTCGAGCTCCTCGGCGGCGAGCTCGAGCGCCTGGGCGTCCTCGCCGGCGGCCGAGCGCAGCGCGGTGCGGACCCGCTCGACCTGCTCGGTCGTCAGCGCGGCGTGGGATTGCGGGGACTGGGTGTAGGGGTGGCGGGACATGGCTCAGCTCCGGGGCTCGAGTTCGGGCGGGGCGCCGATCGCCCCCTCCGATCAGGTAGACGAAAACCCGTCCCAAACCAGCTCAGTCTGGGTACGGTGGGCGCCCGTCCGGCCGTGAGCTGATTCCTTTGGCTTTCCGTTTCTCCGAGTAGAAGCAGCAGTCCGGAGTCACTGAGGCTCAGCGCCGGCTTACTCAACAACACGGAGAAATCAGCCATGTACACGTCACGCCGGCCCCGCCTGACCAGCCCACTGCTCCGCGCTTAGCTCGATTCCTGACCGAGCCCGGACAGCAGGCGCTTGATCTCGGCCACTCGCGGCTTGAATTCCTGGTCGCAGTTGCGCCAGAGGTCGGTGAAGCGAGTATAGTAGAGCGCGGCCTTCTTCCAATCCTTCCGAGCGGCATAGAGCTCACCCAGATTCTTGTAGGCGTCGGCCAGCTGTGTGGCGTCGGATTCAATGCGCTCTATGTACGGAGTTCCGACATATCGTTCATACGCAGCGATCGAGGAATCGGGCTTTCCCGCCGCCTCGTACGCACGCCCGAGCCCGGCCAGGCCGCAGGTAGCGCACCACAATCCCAGGTCTGCCGCCGCGTGGAACTCGACGACTGCGTCCTGTGGACGTCCTTCTGCCAGACTCAGCTCTCCCAAAGCCTCATGGCGGTCGGATTCCTGATCGCGCCGCAGCGCGGAAGGGACGGTGTGTTCGTACTCGGCGAGCGTAGCCCTCGCAAGCTTGGGCTTTCCGGCGACGGCGTACAGATTCGCAAGCTCGATATACGGGCGATTTAGAGGCTCCAAAGAACTCAGCGGAAACCGGGCGAGCGCCCGTGCGACGACCTCGAGGCCGCGGTCCGGGGCAGCTCGAAACCTGCTTTGCAGGAGGGCGATGAACATGGCCCCCGACAGATAACCGCCTCCATTCCCTGCCTTGGCACTGTTCTCCATCCAGTCTCGCGCACTTCGTTCGGCCTCCCGCAACTTCCCTTGCAGAGCGGCAATCTGGGCCGAGGCCTTGCTGGAGAGAGACAGCAGATAAGAGTCCTCCCCCCCGTGTACGCGCATCGACCTCACACGAGCCTCGGCGGAGGCGTAATCTCCTCGGGAAAGTGCCAGATGGGCCGCGTACAGGTCGATCTGAGGATGTTCTGGAAACAACCTGGATGCCTGCTCCAGCGTGAGCTCGGCGTCCTGCCAATGTCCCAGACCCACCTGGGCCCAAGTCAAGTTCGTGTAGTCTTCCCAACTGGGCGGGGCGGACTGTTCCCGGTCCAGCTGAATGGCCCGGGTGAAGAGAGTCTCCGCTGCCTCATATTGGCGCTGCTCGAGGTAGAACGCGCCGAGGTTGGTCCGTGCGCTGGCCGCGTCGGGCTTGATGTCCAGAAGAGCGCGGTATGCTGCGATCGCCCTCTCGGGTTCGTACACCACCAGGCCATAATAGAGTCCGATTATTTCGTATCGCTCCAGATCCGACAGCCGGTCCCGGCGCGCGAACGCCTGGGTCAGGGCTCGAACCGCGCGGTCCCGCTCATCCAGGTTGAACAGGCTGTTGCCAAGCGTCAGGTACGCGGAGGCGAAACCCGTGTCCAGAGCAATCGCTTCCCGGTACAACGCGATCGCTCTGCCGTTGAATCCTTCGCTGGCCACGATGCGCCTGGCCTGGGTGTACTTTCTGAGCGCCTCGAGCGAGCTCGTCGTCACCTGACTGAGCCGCGGCTCAGCTCGGAGTGATTTGAGTGACTCGCCGATCTTCGCTCGAAGCTTCTTCGAGAGCCGGTCAACGGTATCGATGATCTTCGTCGAGTCAATCGCTGTCTCGCGCTCCGCTGCCAGAACCTCACCCGTCTGCGGGGAGAGCAGGAGCGCGGAGAGCACGTATTGTGCGCCGACGGCCGCGATGTCCCCCGTCACGATGACTCTGACGTTGTCCCGAACGGCGACCTCGCGCGCGAGTGCGCGGTCGAGGCGGGGACCAACTTCCCGACGCATGAGCTTCCCGACCTCGATCACCTGCTCGGGGGGCACCAGCGAGACGATCCGCGACCCGGCCAGGTCGATCCGGAAGGCCTCGGTCACGACAGTCCCCAGGAGCGAGTCCCTCGTGCGGTTCTCGAAGTCCGCCAGGAGGACGCGCTCGCGCGGCTTGAGCACGCCGGCGGCCAGCAGTGTGCCCACGGGCCCGATGCCCAAGGCCCGCATGGACATATAGCCCGCGACCACGGCCCCCAGGCCGGAGAAGGCGAGCACGCCTCCCGAGATGGCCCGGCGCCAGGTGAGCCAGTGCTTCGGCCTCGCATGGCCGCTGCGTAGCGCACCCTGCGGGGTTCTGATCCGACGACCCTGCACCAGCGCCGTGGCGAGAATGACCGGTAGTCCCACGAGCAGCAGCAGCAGCGCGCCCGGCATCACCCAGTCCGGCAACCCGAGCTGCACCATCGCGAGATAGGCGGCGCCGAGCACCACCAGAGCGCACCCCGCGTAGATCCCCAGGATGGCCGGGAGCGGAAGCCGGCCCTGGGGCAGGCTCAGCAGGTCGAGTGCCTGTGCTACCTCCTGGGCGGACTGCGGCCGATCCTCCCGGCGCTTCTCCAAGAGACACATCACCAATCGGTTGAGTTCGGACGGCAGTCCGGGCCGCCGGCTTGTCAGCGGCTCGGGCACATCCGTGATGTGCGCGGCGATGAGCGCTCGAGCGGTGGCGGCGGCAAACGGCGGCTGGCCGGTCAGGAGCTCGTACGCGAGGCAGCCGAGCGCATAGAGGTCGGTTCGGTGATCGGTCTCGTCACCGGCCGCCTGCTCCGGCGCCATGTAGGCAGGCGTCCCCAGCACCAAGCCGGTCAACGTGAGTGACTCGCCTGCGCTGCCACTGCCGGTGGCTGCCACGATGGCTTTGGCGATGCCGAAGTCGGTGACCAGCGCATGGCCCTCCTCCAGCAGGATGTTGGCCGGCTTGAGATCGCGGTGGATGATGCCTCGACGGTGCGCGTACTGGAGAGCGTCGGCGATCTCGCACAGGATGCGCACCGCGTCCGAGACCGGCAGCGCGCCCTCTCGGTCGAGCCGCTGCTTCAGCGACTCGCCTTCCACGAACGGCATGGTGTAGTAGAGGAATCCGTGCGCCTCGCCGGTGGCGTGCACGGGCACCACGTGCGGGTGCTGCAGACTGGCAGCGAGCTGGATCTCGCGCTCGAAGCGCTCGGCATTGAGTCCGGCGGCGAGCTCCGGCCGTAGAAGCTTGATCACCACCCGCCGATGGAGCGCGGTCTCGGTGGCCACCAAGACGCGGCTCATTCCCCCGCCCCCGAGCTCGTGCTCGATGACATAACCGCCCCCTAACGAGGCCTGGAGGCGTTCGATGAGCTCGGGCTCGCTCAGGGAAGGTCGGGCACGGACCGGCGGGGCAGCGGAGGCGGGGGGTGGTTCCAGGAAGCCGCTGGCGCCGAGGTCGGCGTTGATCAGCGACTCGACTTCGTGCCGGAGCATAGGATCACCGCTGCACGCTTGATCCAGGAAGGCCGCCCGCTCGGCTGGTTGACGCGCGAGCGCCTGCTCGAGAACGGCCTTCACTGCCTGCCAGCGCTCCGGGGTCATGCCCATTCAGCTTCCGCTCAGTTCCCGCGCAACTTCTGGTGAGCCAGACCGGAGTGACCTGTCATTGGCGCTTCGACCGTCGCCGGGCGGGACGCCCAACGCCTCGGCAGCCTCCTCAGCGGCGAGCGCCGCAAAAGCAGCGTAGCTCCATCCACTCACCGGCGGCGGAGCTTCGAGGCAGGACATGAGTGGACCGATATCTGACGGTAAGCATCCTCCCGCAACCGGTCAAGAAATGGAAGGCTGCGACGAGCGCCCAGACGAGCGCCCATGCGTGACCCTGGAGAATCAACTATTCCGTGTAAGAGGAATAGCAGGATCACTTCGGCTCGCTTCGCTGACCGTTGAGCACCGTGTCTCGAAGGCTCAATAGGTAGTTCCGACCCTTGACCCTGGTCGAGTCACCACTAACGTGGTCAGCTTGGAGCAGTCGGGTGCGCGTGGGCGGCGGTGGCCCGGCCTGCTCTCTCTCCGAGGAGTGCGCAATGATGCGCTTCGCTTACGATCCAGCCTCAGCGGGGGGTACACCCCCTACAGGGCGGCGGGCCACCCGGCTTGGCGGGGCTGGCGCGCTTCGCGCCGTGCTTCTCATTGCGCTCGCCTCGGGGTGCGATCAGGCCCAGCCACCCACATCGCCCGAGGGCGTGCAAGCCGAGGGAGTCAGCCCCGCCGCGTCACTCACCTTTGCTCAGGTGACCGCAGGGAGCCTGTACAGCTGCGGAGTTACCACCGGCGACCTGGCATACTGCTGGGGCTATAACCGCTGGGGCCAGCTTGGCGATGGGACGGGCGGCAGCGGTGTTTTCCGCACCGAAGCGACCCTCGTGGTCGGAGGGCTCTCATTCCAGCAGGTGGACGCGGGCGACCTGCACACCTGCGGCGTCACTACGGGCAACGTGGCCTACTGCTGGGGCGACAACAGCTCGGGCCAGCTCGGCGATGGTACCAGGACGAGCCGCCTGCGACCGGTCCGGGTGGCGGGCGGGCTTCAGTTCCGCTCGGTGTCCGTGGGCGAACAAGGTGATTTACTCGGCCATCACACCTGCGGTGTCACTACCACGAACGTGGCCTACTGCTGGGGCGAGAACACACTCGGCGAGCTCGGTGATGGCACCACGACCGACCGCCTGCGCCCCGTCCGGGTTTCGCGCGGGCTCGCCTTCCGCGACGTGAGCGCGGGAGGCGGTCACACGTGCGGCGTGACCACGAGCAACGTTGCCTTCTGCTGGGGTGTGAACCAAGCTGGCCAGCTCGGCACCGGCAACAGGACGGGACCACAGCGATGCCCCGACCCGTTCACTGGTGACATTGCGTGCAGCACCAGGCCGGCCCGAGTCGCCGGCGGGCTCGCCTTCCGCCAGGTGAGCGCGGGCGGGGCTCACAGCTGCGGTGTCACGACCACTGACCAGGCCTATTGCTGGGGGGCCAACGGCGGAGCGCTCGGCGACGGCACCACCGCCCTGAGGGTGGCGCCGGTCAGGGTCGTCGGCATGCTTGCGTTACGCGAGGTCAGCGCGGGCACCCGACACACATGCGGCGTCACGACCTCGGATGTGGCTTGGTGCTGGGGTGCCAACGACTCGGGCCAGCTCGGCGATGACACAAACGAGGACCGCCTGCGACCGGTCCGGGTGGCCGGCGGGTTTGCTTTCCGCCAGGTGAGCGCGGGCGAGCAGCACAGTTGCGGCGTCACCCGCAGCAGTGCGGCCTACTGCTGGGGAGACAACTTCTACGGCGGGCTTGGCGACGGCACCAGGACGGCCACCACGCGGCCGGTGCGACGGGTAGGTTAGCGCCAGCCGGCAGAGGTCCCACGCCATTCCTCAGTCCCTGCTCAGCTCCCGCTTGAGCCACGCCCGGGTCACGCGCCACTGCCGCTTCACCGTGGCCGGCGAGACACCCAGCACCTCAGCGGTCTCCTCGATGCCGAGTCCTGCGAAGTAGCGCAGTTCAACCAGGCGGCTCTGCTCCGGATCGAAAGCAGCCAGTCGAGTGAGCGCTTCGTCGAGTGCCACCACGTCCACCGCTACTCCGGCGCCGGCGGCCGCGTCTATGGCGCCCAAGCTCAGCCGCTGAGCCCCTCCTCCGCGCTTTGCCGCCCCTCGGGAGCGGGCGTAATCGACCAGGATCGACCGCATGGCCTTGCCGGCCACCCCAAAGAAGTGGGCCCGACTTTGCCACTCCACTCCTTCCTGATTCACGAGGCGCAAGTAGGCCTCGTGCACGAGCCCGGTTACCTGCAGGGTATGCCCCGGAGCCTGAGCACGCATGAACCGCTCGGCCTGCCGGTGCAACTCGCCGTAGACCAATGGCAGGAGCTCGTCCAATGCCTTCAAGTCACCGTTGCCCCAGGCCCGGAGCAGCTGCGTCACTTGATGGGGTAGAGGTGGCGTCATCTGTGCCAGACGTCTATGAGGCTTCTGCCGACGATGGGGACGCCGAAGCATGCTGTCAAGCGACGCCCGATCGCACAGCAGCATCCCTGTCACCCAGTGTGCTCGCCCAGGAGCGGGCGCATCGCCTCCGCCGCCTCCGGCACCTGCCACTGCTTCATGCCGATGAGGACCACGCCCACCCCCTCGGCGAGGCGCCCACTCGCCGCCACGAGGCGCGTAGATTCAGCTGCCATGATGCTGCCCCTGGCCTCCGCCTGCTTCGCCCTGCTCCTGCTCCGGGTCACCAGTCCGGCCCTCGCCCAGGGCCGCGACGCCTCCACGCCCACCCACGCCGATAGCGTGCGCGGCGCCGACAACCCCAGCCGCGCATGGTGGGACGTCGCCTTCTACGACCTCCACGTGCGATTCAACCCCGCCGACAGCAGCCTCCGCGGCTGGAACGGCATCACCTACCGGGTGCGGCGGCCCGGGCAGACGATGCAGCTCGATCTCCAGGCGCCGCTGGTGCTGGACAGCGCGATGCAGGATGGGCGGCGGCTCGAGGCGCGCCGGGAAGGCGACGTCTACTTCCTCACGCCTGGTGCCCAGCCGCGCACGGGCGAGACCCGGACGGTGACGGCGTACTACCACGGGCAGCCCGGGCGCGGGCGGCCCAAGGGGAGCAGCGGCGTGATCTGGGCGCGGGACAGCCTCGGCGCACCCTGGTTCGCCACATCGGACGAGCTGCCGGGCGCCAGCATCTGGTGGCCGCTCAAGGACTGGCTGGGCGACGAGCCCGACAGCCAGCGGATCGCGATCACGGTGCCCGACCCGCTGGTGAAGGTCTCGAACGGGCGCCTCCGCCGCGTCATCCCTCACGCCGACGGCACGACCACGTACGAGTGGTTCGTCACCGCGCCGATCAACTCCTACGGCGTGGCCGTGAACGCCGGCCGGTACGGCCACTTCGCCGACACGATCCAGGGGAAGCCGGCCCCCTGTCGCTCGACTTCTGGCCGCTCGCGGCCCACCTCGACACGGCCCGGGTCCAGTGGGCGCAGGCCGAGCCGATGCTGGCCTGCTTCGAGCACTGGTTCGGCCCCTACCCGTGGTATGCCGACGGCTACAAGCTGGTCGAGACGCCGTATCTGGGGATGGAGCACCAGAGCGGCATCGCCTACGGGAACAAGTTTCTCCCGGGTACCTCGGTCGCGACCTGTCGGGCACCGGGCTCGGGCTCGGCTGGGACTACATCGTCATCCACGAGAGCGCCCACGAATGGTTCGGCAACAGCATCTCGACGCGGGAGCCGGGCGACCTGTGGATCCACGAGTCGTTCGCCACCTACGCGGAGGGGCTCTACGTCGAGTGCCGGCACGGCCGCGCGGCCGGGGCCGCCTACCTGATCGGGCTCCGGAAGGGCATCCGGAACACCGGGCCGATCGTCGGGCCGCGCGGCGTCGCCGGCTGGTACAACGGCGACATGTACTTCAAGGGCGCCAACGTCCTGCACACGATCCGCCAGCTGGTGGACGACGACGTCAAGTGGCGCGCGATCCTGCGCGGGCTCGGCCGGACCTTCCGCCATCAGACGGTCACCGGCGCCGAGATCGAGCAGTACATCGCGCGCCAATCGGGGCTGGACCTGGGCCCGGTCTTCACCCAGTACCTCACCACCACACGGGTGCCGGAGCTCGAGTACCGGGTGGAGCACGGCACCCTGTCCTGCCGCTGGGCCGGAGTGGTGGCAGGATTCGCCATGCCGGTGCGGGTGCAGATCCCGGGAATGGGGAGCCGGTGGCTCCGGCCGACGGCGGCGTGGCAGCGCCTGACCGTGCCGTCGCCGGCGGGCGCCGATGTGGCGGTGGACGAGGACTTCTACGTCATCGCGCGCAACCTGGCCGCGGCGGGTGCCGGCGGGGTGGGCCGGCGACGGGGCGCGGCGGGTCCTTCGGTCGCTGCAGAGCGCTTCGATTTTGGGGATCGCGCAGCGAATTGAGGGCGCTCTGACGCTCCCTGCGGACCCACCGCGCACCCGTCGCCGGCCTGCCCGCCTGGGTCCGGGAAGGCGCGAGCCACGGATCACTGTCATCGGCGACGATCCAGCGGTGGAATGTCTTCATGGTGGCGTGGACGGTCAAGTACGAGCAGGCGGTGCGGCGTTCCGCCTCGCGCGGGGTGAGAGGGCGTGGTCATTCTGTTCATCGGCATCGACGATCTCATTGCCACCAAGCGGACGGGTCGGCTACCAGGATGCCGCGGACGTCGAGGTGCTGGAGGATATCAAGCGAGCGGCGCGTCCAACCTAGCCAATTCCCCTCGCCACCTTGACGGCGCGGCGCCGATGAGGGCCAGGCTGGCGAGGAGGGACTCGCCTCACATGGCGAGCTCCAACGAGCCGGCGCCGCCTTTATCGCGAGCGAGCTCGGCCCCTGTCGACGAAGACGCAGCCTCGATGGAGGTGGACGATCTCCTCGACGAGCCGGTCGCGACCGTTCGGAGCGACCTGGGATGCGCTCGTTCGCATTGAACAGGCCCGATCCGCCTGCCGCATACCTGGAGCTCACCCTGAGCTGACCAGCCCCCACGAATGTCGCCCCGGCCCTCCGGCCCGTCGAGCCGCCGAGATACACCATGTGCGCCGTCCCCGTCGCGATCACGGGGGCGCCGGCCAGGTCGTTGCAGACGTCGAACTGATTGGTCCCGGCCCTCGTACACCACGACCGGCAGGTCCGATCGGAGATCGACCTCGTGCAGCGCGCCCGTCGGATCGAACCGGAGTCCGGCGTCACCGGCGCGACGTCGATGTCGGCGGGACTGCACACCTCGGCGAGCAGGCTCGGCGTGCCGACGCTGACGGTGAGGTTCGCGTTCACGTCGGTCAGGTAGGTGATGTAATGCCCCTCGAACCGGACGACCGGACCCGCAGCCGGCGGGGCTTGGCCGACCTTGAATGCGGGTGTCGCGACCGGTGACGGAGCGGACGCCTGGTCGCAGGCGCCGACTAGGACAACCATGGCCGCGAAGCTGGGCCAGCGAGCGCTGATCATGATGGAACCTCTGAGGTTGAGGGCAACGACAGGTAGTGACGGCGCCACGCTACGCCTTGCCCGTCAGACCCTCGTCACTCCCGCGTCAGATGGCCTTGCCGCGCGCGGAATCGCGACGTAAGCTCTACCGCATAGCCGCCTGGACCGTGCCCCCGCCACCTGGCAGGCCACCAAGCTCGAACTGCGGATGCTGGGACGAGCTCGCCATCCACGTCGGCGGGACCGGCCGGCCGAACCCGTCCGGGACGCAGCGAAAGCCCTGGCCTCGCTGGGCGTTTCTGGCTGTCGCCGGCGTGCGGGGCGCCAGCCGCGACCGCCTCCTCTGCGCTCTTCTGGCTGGAGTCCGACGAGGAAAGAGGGCGTCAGGCCTTCCGGCAGCTCCTCTACGACGCTTCGCCGCGATCCTCGGCGCCCCGGCACCTCTACGAGGAAGCGGACCGCCCTCGCCATCAACGCGCAGGTGCTGACCGAAGTCGACCTCGGCGTACCGCGACGCGATCGCCGGCGAGGAGTGGGAGACCGCGGTGTCCACCTGTACGGCGCCCCGTTCTCGACGGGAGCTTCCACCTGCAGGGCGCGCCCGAGTTCGAGCGCTGGGCGGAATCGGAGCTGCATCCGCCTCGCGGACCATCATCGCACCGCGACTCGAGCACCGGCGGTGCAAAGCCCGACGCACGGCGACCATCGGGGCTCCGCGCTGTGGTGGCGCCGGCTGGCCGACGAGCACCCGCTGAATGGACCGCGTCATGATGCAACTGATGCAGGCGCTGGCCACCCGCGGCGATCCAAAGGACGGGCAGATCGAGGGAGCCCGAGTCCGAGGCCGCTCTCCTCGACCGGCGAGTCGGCGCGGGCCCCGATCCGGATGTTGCCCGGCTGGCGGAGACATTGCTCGCAACGCGGGCCCCAACACGGCCGGTTCCTCGGCCGCACCACTGCGCGCGCCGCGTCGATCGCGTCGTCGAATACGGGACCAACGGAGCATTCGACGCTCCAGCAGACCGCGAGCCGATCCGGCCGCGCGGAGCCGGCCGAGCGCGGTCTCTCCTCGGCCTCGGGCTGGCGGTGGCGAGCGGCGTGGGGCTGAAGCTGCGCGTGATGGATCCGACTTTCCCAGGCGGCCACGGCAGCGCACCTGGGTGGTGGCCATTCTCCCGTTGAGGACCTGGTCGCCCGCCATCGAGGACCGCTATTCCGGGCGTGCACTCCCCCAGGAGCTGGTGTCCGCCAGACTCTCACAGATCTGGATCGCTTCGCGTCATCGGGCTCGGGCGAGACCCTGGGCGTATCCTCGATTGGACCGACCGGCTGACAACTGAAGCTGGTGAGGAGCAGCGGGGCTGATGGAATCGTCGAGGGACAGGTACGGGTAGGCGAGGGCAGGCTCATGGTGATTGTCCGCCTCGTGCGAGCAGCTGGCAGGCGCACTCTCTGGTCGGGGAGAGTACGCGCGTGGAGCTTCTTCGACGTGCCGTCGGTGCAGCGCGAGGTGACCCGGCGATTCGCCTCCGCGCTCGGCGCATCCCTCACGCCGGCCGAGGAGCGCCGCATCGCGCAGGTCCCGACCGGTGACATCGGCGCCGACGATCTCTACCTCCGCTCGAGCACGCTCAGCGATGTGAACCGGGCCGCGAATCCGGGCCAGCATCTCACTGCTGCACCAGGCAACGAGCTCGCGATACTCCGGCTTCGCGTATGCGACGGCCATGCTGTCCCGCCGGTTGTCTCTTCCAGCCGCACCGCTGGTGGATTCTCACGTATACTGACTCTGGGTTTCGCCGCCGCTCGGCGCGCCCTCGCACTCCAGCCCGATCTGGGCACCGCGCACTTCGCCCTGGGGGACATGCTGGGCCTCGTCGGGCGCCCATCGGCGGCGCGTCTGGAAGTACCTGAAGGCGCTGGATATCGAGCCGTCGAGCTGCCAGCGATGGTGGATCTCTACGACGTGGACGCCGACCCGTGGGACGATATGATCGAGGCTCTCGACTGGGTGCACTACGCGCGGTCCGGGCATCGCTGATGAGCGTGGTAGTTTCTACGCCGATGCAGTGGTGGCGCTCTACTTCTTGGGAGTCGACGAGGTCACACAGCGCTGGCTGGCGACCGCCGAGCGGCGGTGGCCGGGCTACGAGCAGTTCACCGATCGGTCTCGCGCGCCGGGATTTCGTGCGCGGAATGGACAAATCGGCGGCAATCGGGCGCCTGCGATGAATTCCTCGCGCGGAACCCGGGTGATGAGGGAGCGGCGGGTGGCCCTGGGCGGGGCTTGCCGCGCTGGCCGGCACACCCGACGCGGAGTCGCTGGTCACGGAGCGCGCCCTCCGGCTGAGCCTCGGCGACCGCGGCGAACGGGCCCGCGCCGAAGTCCTTGCCCACCCGTGGCCGGCTCGTCCGTCGACCTCGCGGCGACGAGACCGGCGCTCGAGCGCCCGAGGACATGGCACTCGAGGCGGCACACAGGCGCGCGAACAGCGACCGGGAGGATTCAGCCTACGCGATGGAGTTGGCCGCGCTCTATGCCTTGCGCGGCCGAGGACGAGCCCGCGCTGGACTGGCTGCGTCGGGCTCACCAACGCCGGCTGGAAGGACTCACGATTCTGCTCCGTGACCCAGTCGGCGCGGGCCACCAGCCGGGAGAGCTGGGTCTTGGCCGCGATGGAGGCTGACGTCTCGCGGACGACGCGCTTGAGGCGAATGATCGGCTCGGTCAGGGTCATTGACCAAGGTCAAGCTGCCGGCGGGCGGACGCACCGGCCTAGCCAAACCCCCGCCCCGTCCCCATCTTCCCTCGTCCCCAACACATAGGGCCCGATGCCCGAACTGCTCAGCCGGCTCCAATCCGCCCTGGCGGACCGCTACCGTCTCGACCGCGAAGCCGGCGCCGGTGGCATGGCCACGGTCTACCTCGCCCAAGACATCCGCCACGACCGCCCCGTCGCCCTGAAGGTGCTCCGGCCCGAGCTGGCGGCCGTGATCGGCGCCGAGCGGTTCCTGGCGGAGATCAAGCTCACCGCCAACCTGCAGCATCCGCACATCCTGCCGCTCTTCGACTCGGGCGAGGCTGACGGCTACCTCTTCTACGTCATGCCCTATGTCGAAGGCGAGACGCTGCGCGACCGGCTTACCCGCGAGAAGCAGCTCCCGGTGGCAGACGCCATCCGCATCACGACCGAGGTAGCCGCGGCGCTCGACTACGCACACCGCCACGGCGTGATCCACCGCGACATCAAGCCGGAGAACATCCTGCTGCACGACGGGCAGGCGCTGGTCGCCGACTTCGGCATCGCCCTCGCCGCCAGCAAGGCGGGCGGGAGCCGGATGACGGAGACCGGCATGAGTCTCGGCACGCCGCACTACATGTCGCCCGAGCAGGCGATGGGCGAGCGCGAGATCACCGCCCGCTCCGATGTCTACGCGCTGGGCGCCGTGCTCTACGAGATGCTCACCGGCGATCCGCCGTTCACCGGCTCGACGGCGCAGGCGGTGGTGGCGCGCGTGGTCACCGAAAGCCCCCGCTCGCTCACCACCCAGCGGCACACGATTCCGCGCCCACGTCGAGGCGGCGGTGCTGACCGCGCTCGAGAAGCTGCCGGCGGATCGCTTCGCCACGGCGGCCGAATTCGCCGAGGCGCTCGGGAACAAGGGCTATAGCACCGGCGCGCCGACCACGGCCATCCCCGCGGCCGCCGCCGCGCCGGCGGCCGCGCGCGCCGCGGGACGGCGGCCGAGCGTGATCACCCTGGCGGCCGTCGCGGTGGCCGTGATCGCCACGGCGGCGGCGCTCTGGGGCTGGCTCCGGCCGAAGCCCGCGCCGGCGGTGCAGCGCTACAGCGTCATGCTCCGGCCGAACGAAGGGCTCCGCCCGTCCGGCATCGCCGGCAACCTGGCCATCTCTCCCGACGGCAACCGCATCGCCTACATCGGCGTGGCCGACGGCGGCACCCGGCTCTGGCTCCGGGAGCACGACAAGCTCCGGCCGCTCCCGATCGCCGGCACCGAGAGCGGCATCAGCCCGTTCTTCTCACCCGACGGCAACCAGGTCGCCTTCACCATCGCCGGGCGGTCGCTCCGGGTCGCGCCGCTCAACGGCGGGCCGCCGGTGACGCTGTCCGACAGCATCAACAGCTCGGGCGGCGATTGGGGCACCGACGGATACATCTACATCGAGCTGGACGACGGCCTCGGCCGCATCAAGGCGACCGGCGGCCCGATCGAGAAGATCTTCACGATGTCCGACGCGAAGCACGAGATCGGGGCCGAGTATCCCAATGTCATGCCGGACGGCAAGGGGATCGTCTTCCGGAGGCGGCTCACCGGGCAGGCGCCGAACGAGTTCGAGATCATGGAGATGGCGGTGCCGCACGGCACCCCGCGCCTCGTCGCGCGCGGCGTCTACGCCCGCTACGTCAGGTCCGGTCACCTGCTGGTCGTCACCGGCGACGGCAAGCTGCTGGCGATGCCGTTCGACCCGAAGAAGCGCGAGGTGACCGGGCCGAGCGTGGCGGTGATGGACGGGCTGCTCCGCTCGGGGCCGTTCGAGGTGAACTTCGCGGTGAGCGCCACCGGGACGCTGGCCTATTCGTCGGGCGGCACCGCGGCCGCGACGACCGCGTGGTGGGTGGGCCGCGACGGCGTCGCGGTCCCGATGGACACGACCTGGAAATTCGACGGGGACATCAGCAGCGTGGCGCTCTCGCCCGACGGCCGGGCGCTCGCGGTCACGCTGACCCGGGGCGCGACGGCGGACATCTGGGTCAAGCAGCTTCCGTCGGGTCCCTTCTCGCGGGTCACCTTCGGGGATACGGTCCACGTGCGCGCGGCGTGGACCGGGGACGGGCGATCGCTGGTGTACATCAACGACCTCGGCTCGGGCGCCGGCCTGCCGATGATGGCCCGCGCCAACGGCACCGGCGCGCCGCAGTGGCTGCTCCGGTCGCAGATGCAGTTCGCGCAGGCGGTGCCGACCGTCGACGGCAAATGGCTGGTGCTCCGGCGCTCGTTGGCCGAGCCGGGGGCCGGCGATCTCTACGGCATGAAGACGGGCGACACCACGCTCGTGCCGCTGCTCACGACCGGCGCGCGCGAGATGAGCCCGGCCGTCTCGCCCGACGGGCGCTGGCTGGCCTACGTCTCCAACGAGTCGGGCCGGGACGAGGTCTATGTCCGGCCGTTCCCGGACGTGGCATCGGCCAAGTGGCAGGTGTCGGTGAGCGGCGGAACGGTACCGATGTGGGCGCGGAACGGGCGCGAGCTCTTCTATCTCGACGGCAAGGGTGAGATGACGTCCCTGCCGATCGTGCCGGGGCCGGGCTTCGCCGTCGGGCAGCCGAAGATGCTGTTCTCGGCGAGCCCGTTCGTGATCGGCGGCAACGCCGGGGTGTACGACGTGTCGCCGGACGGGCAGCGGTTCGTGATGGTGCGGCCGGCGACGGTCGCGGGGGAGTCGGAGCTGGTGGTGGTGCAGAACTGGTTCGAGGAGTTGCGGGCTCGGGTCGGGAAGTGAGGGTGGCGGGTGCGCTGGGTGCCGGCGGGGTTGGCCGGCGACGGGGCGCGGCGGGTCCTTCGGTCGCTGCAGAGCGCTTCGATTTTGGGGATCGCGCAGCGAATTGAGGGCGCTCTGACGCTCCCTGCGGACCCACCGCGCACCCGTCGCCGGCCTGCCCGCCTGGGTCCGGGAAGGCGCGGGCGAGGCACTATTCTCCGTACTTCTCCGTGAGGAGTCGCCGGAGCGCGCCCGGGTCTTCGCTCGAGAGCGCGCCGACGTTTTTCGCCGCGACTGTCTGCAGTCACTGGTAGCGCTTCACCGCTTTCCTCGGGCGCGCGAGCAGGACTTGGACCCACGCTCCGCGACCACGCGCGATTTCGCGGCTTCCCACCGAACTTCATTCAGGCCGTCGGCCAAGGTTACGTCCCAGGCGCCCCAATCCTCCGCCTCCGCCGCCATCTCGCGAGCGGTCGCTTCCCAGGAGAGCATGGGACTGGCGGACCCTGCGGGAGCGTCGTTGCACGGAACCGCGCATACAGCTATTCTGTATCAAAGATACAGCTTAGGAGACCGATGCCCCGGACTACCCACAGACCGCCGCGAGCTCGGCCGAGTGCCGGTCGCAAAAAGACGCTACTGCTCGATCAGACCTTGCTCGACCGCGCCCGCCAAGCGCTCGGCGCCCGGACCGAGACAGAGACGGTGACGCAGGCGCTGGAAACCGTGGTGCGCCGAGGCCAGCAGGTGGCCGGCCTGCGAAGCCTGGCGGCGCTTGGACCGATCGACGCCCGCCGCATCGACTGACCGTCCATGGCCGACCTGTTCGTCGCGGATACGAATCTCTACGTGGGCGCCGCGAACGACCCCGAGCTCCGCCGCCGGTTCGAGGCGTTCATCGAGGACCATGGTCCGCTGCTCGTGAGCTCCGTCGTGCTGGCGGAGGTGCTGATCGGGATACCGGACATGGCGCGCCACTCGGCCGCCGCGGCCGCGCTCGCGGCCGGCATGATGCCGCTAGCTCCCGCCGATGAGGATTGGCGCGCCGCGGCCGGAACCGTGGCCCGCCTTGGTGCCGAGGCCGTGACCAAGACCCGGTCCTTCTGGAACGACGCCCTCCTCGCCGCGCAGTGCAGCCGGCTCGGGGCCACCCTGGTGACGCACAACCTCGCGGATTTCCGCCGCCTGGGCCGTCACCTGCCGCTTCGAGTCGTGGCACCATTTCCGGCATAGATACGCGATCGGCGCCCTCCGCGCCATCAGCCTAGCCAAACCCCATCCCTGCCCCCATCTTCCCTCGTCCCCAACACATAGGGCCCCATGCCCGAATTGCTCGGCCGGCTCCAATCCGCCCTCGCCGACCGCTATCGCCTCGAGCGGGAAGTCGGCGCCGGTGGGATGGCGACCGTGTACCTCGCGCAGGACATTCGCCACGCCCGGCGGGTGGCCGTGAAGGTGCTCCGGCCCGAGCTCGCCGCCGTCATCGGCGCCGAGCGCTTCCTGGCCGAGATCCAGCTCACGGCCAACCTGCAGCATCCGCACATCCTGCCGCTGTTCGATTCGGGCGAGGCGGACGGCTTCCTGTTCTACGTCATGCCGTTCGTCGAAGGGGAGACGCTGCGCGACCGGCTCACCCGCGAGAAGCAGCTCGCCGTGCCGGATGCCGTCCGCATCGCCGAGGAGGTCGCTTCAGCGCTCGACTACGCGCACCGCCACGGCGTGGTGCACCGCGACATCAAGCCCGAGAACATTCTGCTCCACGATGGCTCGGCCCTGGTGGCCGACTTCGGCATTGCGCTCGCCGCCAGCAAGGCCGGCGGGGCCCGGATGACCGAGACCGGCATGTCGCTCGGTACGCCGCACTACATGAGCCCCGAGCAGGCGATGGGCGAGCGCGAGATCACCGCCCGCTCGGATGTCTACGCCCTCGGCTGCGTGATGTACGAGATGCTCACCGGTGAGCCGCCCTTCACCGGCGCCACGGCGCAGGCCGTGGTCGCGCGGGTGGTGACCGAGGCGCCGCGCCCGCTCCAGGCCCAGCGTCACACGATTCCGCCCCACGTCGAGGCCGCCGTGCTCACGGCGCTCGAGAAGCTGCCGGCGGATCGCTTCGCCAGCGCCGCGGATTTCGCCGCGGCGCTCCGGGACAAGAGCTACGCGACGACGGCGGCCGTGCCCGCCGCGGCCGCGCCGGCGCGACAGCAGAGCCGGCGCCGGGACCCGAGGCTGGTGGCGGCGCTCGCGGTGGCCGGCCTCGCCACGGCGGCGGCGCTCTGGGGGTGGCTCCGCCCGGGGGCGCACGAACCGGTGACGCAATTCAGCGTTGCGCCACGGGCGAGCGAGGCGCTGCAGCCGCCGCCGACCGTGGGCGGCGGACGGATCGCGGTCTCGCCCGACGGCCGGCAGATCGTGTTCGTGGGCCCGGGGCAGGGAGCGGGTCAGCTCTGGCTCCGCCGGCTGGACCAGCTCACCGCGACGCCGATCGCGGGGACCGAAGGCGGCTACAGCCCGTTCTTCTCGCCCGACGGGCGCCAGGTCGGGTTCATCAAGGGCGGTTCCACGGTACGGATCGCGTCGCTCGACGGGGCGCCGACGGTCACCCTGACCGACACCGCGAACACCGTCAGCGGCGACTGGGGCGCCGATGGCTGGGTGTACTTCGAGGGCGGCGCCGGCATCCTCCGGATGCGCCCCACCGGGAGTGCCGTCGAGCCGGTGTACGCGGTCTCCGCGGCGCGCCACGAGGTCGGCGCCGAATGGCTGAACGCGCTGCCGGGCGGCGGCCTCCTCTTCCGGCTCCGCTACGCGGGCAAGGGGCAGGGCGAGTTCCAGATCGGCGCGATCGCGGGGCCGAACGGCCCGCCGAAGCTGCTGACGCGCGGCGTGTTCGCCCGATACGCACCGACCGGTCACCTCCTCGTGGTCACCGCCGACGGGAAGCTGATCGCCATCCCGTTCGATCCGGCCAAGCTCGCGCTCACCGGCCCTCCGATCGCACTGCTCGAAGGCGTGGGCGTCCGGGCGGGCGGGTTCAGCGTGGACCTGGCCCTCTCGCCGAGCGGCACACTGGCGTACACCACCGGCGGCGCCATCGGGGCGCGGCGAGTGGTGTGGGTGACCCGTGAAGGCGGAGCCTCCCTGGTGGATCCGAGCTGGGACCCGCAGGGCACCATCGACGCCATGGCCCTGTCGCCCGACGAAAAGACCCTCGCGGTGGCGCTCTCACGGAACGGGAAGTCGGACATCTGGGTCAAGGCGCTGCCCACAGGCCCGTTCTCCCGGATCACCTTCAGCGACACCGGCAGCGGTCGTCCGGTCTGGGCGCCCGACGGCCGGTCGCTGCTGTACATCGCGGACCGGACAGGCTCGAACGTGGGCCCGGTCTACGAGCACCGGGCGGACGGGACCGGAAACGCCACCCTCGTGTTCCGTTCGTCCATGGACTGGGGGCAGGTGCTGCCGTCGCACGACCGGCGGTGGCTGATCCTGAGGAGCGCCCAGGCGACCGCGAACAACGGCATCTTCGGGGTCCACGAGGGCGATACGACGGCGGCTCCGCTGGTGACCTCGGGCGCCACCAACATATTCCCCGCGCTGTCACCGGACGAGCGGTGGCTGGCGTATGCGTCGGACGAGTCGGGGACGACGGAGATCTACGTGCGGCCGTTCCCCGAGACCAGCTCGGCGAAGTGGCAGGTGTCGACCGCCGGCGGGAGCGAGCCGGTGTGGAGCAGGAGCGGCCGCCAGCTCTACTACGTGAGCGGCAAGAACGAGCTGGTCGCGGCCGACATCCGGCCCGGCGCGACCTTCGCCGTGGGCGAGCAGCGGCCGCTGTTCTCGTTCGCGCCGTTCCTCCGGCTGGGGCCGATTCCGTCCTACGCCGTGAGCAGCGACGACCGCCGGTTCCTGATGCTGCGGGAGGGGGAGTCGGCGCAGGAGAGCGAGCTGATCGTGGCCCTGCACTGGCTGGACGGGCTCAAGCTCAAGGAGAAGACGGGGCGGTAGGAAAGCCCCGCGGACCATTTACAATCCGGAATCCGGAGTCACCGCAAGGAGGATCGCGTGAACAAGCAAGCGCTCGACCAGGTGTGGGACCAGTTCCGCCAGAAGTACGGCGTCTACCTCCGTGTCCTCGAGGCCATCCCCGCCGACCGCTATCACACGCACCCGGTCCCCGGCATGCGGACGCCGGCGGAGCTGGCGGTCCACATCTCGGCCACATGCGTCCGCGATATGGCCGAAGGGGTGGCCAAGGGACAGATCACGGCCGACGAAGCCTCGGAGAACAGCATCGCGGCGGAGCTGGGCAACAAGCCGGCGCTGATCGCCTTCGCGGGGGAGTGCTTCCGGCGCGCGGACGCGGCGGTCAAGCGGATCGGCGACGCCGAGCTGGCGGCCATGGTGCCGACGCCGTGGGGTTCCGCGTGGCCGGGCGCGGTGGCCTTCCACGTGATGAACGACGAGTTCGTCCACCACCGCGGGCAGCTCCAGACGTTCATCCGGCTGTGCGGCGGCGAGCCGCCGTTCATCTGGGGCTACGCGGACAACGCGCCCGAGTATCAGCCTCGCGCGGCGCCCGCGCCGGCAGGCAGCTAGGGGGTGGGTGACCGGGCCGGCTGCCGCGGGTAGCCGATGGCGGCGAGGTCGGCCCGGATTTCATCGAGAACGGCAGGGTCGTCGATCGTCGCGGGCACGGTGTACGGCACGCCGTCCGCGATCCGTTTGATCGTCCCCCGCACGATCTTGCCCGAGCGCGTCTTGGGCAGCCGCTTGACCGGGATCGCCTGCTTGAACGCCGCCACCGGGCCGATCCGCTGGCGCACCAGCTCGACCAGCTCCGCCACGAGGGCCTCGCTCTCCCGGTGGGCCCCGGCCTTGAGCACCACGAGGCCCAGGGGCACCTCGCCCTTCAGCGCGTCGGCGACGCCCACCACCGCGCACTCGGCGACGTCCGGGTGCGCCGCCAGCACCTCCTCCATGGCCCCGGTGGACAGCCGATGCCCGGCGACGTTGATCACGTCGTCGGTGCGGCTCATGATCCAGAGATAGCCGTCCTCGTCCTTGTAGCCGGCGTCGGCCGTCAGGTAGTAGCCGGGATAGGCGCTGAGGTACGACGCCTCGTAGGCGCGCTCGTTGTTCCACAGCGTCGGCAGGCATCCCGGCGGAAGCGGCAGCCGGATGACTACGTTGCCGGTCTCGCCCGCGCGCGCCTCCGCGCCTTCGTCGGTCAGGACCCGCACGTCGTAGCCCGGCACCGGCACGGCGCACGATCCCGGCTTGACCGGGAGCAGGCCCAGCCCCGCGCAGTTGCAGCCCGACCGGCCAGCCGGTCTCGGTCTGCCACCAGTGGTCGATCACCGGAACGCCGAGCTGCTGCTCGGCCCACGCGAGCGTCGCGGGGTCGGTGCGCTCACCGGCGAGGAACAGGGTGCGGAGGCCGCTCAGGTCGTAGCGGCGGACGTGCGCGCCCTCGGGGTCGTCGCGCTTGATGGCGCGGAACGCCGTCGGCGCCGTGAAGAACGCCCGCACGCCGTGCTGCGCGATAACCCGCCAGAAGGCGCCGGGGTCCGGCGTGCCGACCGGCTTTCCTTCGTAGAGCACGGTGGTGTTCCCGTGGAACAGCGGGCCGTAGACGATGTAGGAGTGGCCCACCGCCCAGCCGAGGTCGGACGCCGCCCAGAAGACTTCGCCGGGCTCGACGCCGTACGCGTGGCGCATGCTCCAGGTGAGCGCCACCAGGTGGCCGCCGTTGTCGCGCACGATGCCTTTCGGCATGCCCGTGGTGCCCGACGTATAGAGGATGTAGAGCGGATCGGTGGCCGCGACCGGGACGCAGTCCGCCGGCCGCGCGCCCGCCGCGAGCTCGGCCCAGTCATAGTCCCGGCCGGGGACCAGCGCCGCCCGCGCCTCGGGCCGCTGGAGCACGATGCAGCACTCGGGCTTTGCCTCGGCCAACTCGATGGCCGCGTCGAGCAGCGGCTTGTACGGCACCACGCGGTCGATCTCGATGCCGCACGAGGCGCTGAGGATGACCTTGGGCGCGCGCGTCGGTGATGCGGCTGGCCAGCTCGGGCGAGGCGAACCCGCCGAATACCACCGAGTGGACCGCGCCGAGGCGGGCGCAGGCCAGCATCCCGATCACGGTCTCGGGCACCATAGGCATGTAGATGACGACGCGGTCGCCCCGCACCACGCCGCGCGCCGCCAGCGCGCCCGCGAACCGCGCCACCTCGTCGCGGAGCTCACGGAAGGTGTAGGTGCGGACGGTGCCGGTGACGGGGCTGTCGTAGATGAGCGCCGGCTGGTCGGCGCGGCCGTTCTCGACGTGGCGGTCGAGCGCGTTCCAGCAGGTGTTGACCTCGGCGCCGGGAAACCAGCGGTAGAACGGGGGCCGGGAGTCGTCGAGCACGGCGTCCCATCGGCGGTACCAATCCACGGCCTCGGCGGCTTCGGCCCAAAAGGCCTCGGGGGCGGCGCGCCAGCGGGCGTAGACGTCGTGATACGTGGTCGTCCGCGGAGGCGCGGTGGAGATCGTGGCGGGCATGGGAGCCCTCGGGCGCGGGGATGTCGGAGCGGGACGGGCTACGATGGGGGGCGGGACTGCTTGCGTCAAGCGGGTTCGCGGCCGGCCGGGCCGGGGGCTCCTCCGGGGCGCTGCGGAACGCTCTGGTACGGAGCCCCGGCAAACAGCGCCGGGTCTCCTCCCCGGCGCGTTCCGACGTGCCCCTCCGGAGCTCCCGGCCCGGCCTAAGCGAGCACCACCGCAATCCCCCTCACTTCCCCATCCGGCCTCGCAGTTCCTGAAGCCAGTGCTCGGCGAAGACCAGGTCGCCCTGCTGGGTGGCATCGCCCTCGCGCACCAGCAGGAACCGGCGGTCGTCCGGGCTGACGGCGTACGAGTGCATTCCGCTCCGCACGAACGACGCGGCGGAAAAGAGGGAGTGCTGCGCCCCGACTGAAAACTGAGGGCCCGGCCGGAGCTCGGCCGATACCAGATCGAGCTTGCCGTTCAGGTAGAACAGCTCGTGGCCGCTGTGGCCCCATGCCGGCTCGGTGCCGCCGGCGGTGGAGACCTGCCACCTGGCCGAGCCGGTGGCGGGGAACGGCCGGACGTAGACCTCGAAGGCGCCCGATTCGTTGGAGGCGTAGGCCAGCCACTTCCCGTCGGGCGAGAGGGCCGGAAACATTTCCGTGGCCGGGGTGGCCACCAGCGGCACGAGTGCCGTGTCGCCCGCCTGCTGTCCGAGGATGTCGCCGCTGCCCGGGTCCGAGTTGGACGTGCGCAGCACCAGCCAGCGGCCGTCCCGCGACGGGACGATCTGGCCGAAATCGCGCCGGGACGAGGTCAGCGGACGCGCGGCGCCGGTGCCGTCCGCGCGGTGGGCATAGGGCGAGCCGACGCCGGAGCCGGTGCGGTCGCTGGCGTAGTACACCTCGCGGCCGTCCGGCGACCAGGCGGGGCGCACCGCCGAAGTGTCGCCGAAGGTGATGCGCGAGAACGGACCGTTCGGAAGCTGCTTGACCCAGATGTCCGAGCGCCCGTTCCGGACCAGCCCCACCGCCACCTGGCTGCCGTCCGGCGACAGCGCGATCTCGTTGATGACCCCCTGCGGGTCCCAGGCCGGGTCCACCGGCGAGACCACGCCGTCGCGTCCCGCCCAGAAGGCGCGGCGGGAGACGAGCGCGCCCCCGGTGGTGTAGACCAGGGTGCCGCTGGCGGCGAGCGAGAGGTCCACGTTGAAGCCGCCGCCCCGGATGCCGATGCCCTCGATCAGGGCCACGGGCGCGCCGGTCAGCACCAGCTTCTTCGGATCGAACGGGATGGCGACCAGCTTGCCTTCGGCGGTGACCACGAGCAGATGCCCGGTCGGCGAGTAGCGCGCGAACACGCCGCGGGTGAGCACGTGCGGCGTGCCGTGCGGCAGCGCCACCGCCATGATGTCCCAGTCGGCGGCGCCCTGCCCCGCGTGCCGCATCCTGAAGATCAGCCCCTTGGAACCCGGGAGCACCGCCGGCCACTCGGTGCCCACCACGTTCTGCGCCTCGGAGAAGGTGAACACCGGCTCGATCGCGCCGCCGGAGGGCCGCATGCGGGCGATCCCCGAGTCCACCTCGAAGTAGACGTTGCCGTCGTCGCCCCAGTCGCCGCCCGTGGAGTTCGCCTTGTCGGTGAGGGTGACGGTGGGCGCGCCTTCGAACGAGGCGATCCGCACCTGGGTCCCGCCCTTGATGAACCCGACCCGCTGGCCGTCCGGCGAGAAGAAAGGATTCGAGGCCCCCTCGGTGCCGGCGATGGGGGTGGCGGTGAGCTGGTCGACCGGCCTGACCCAGAGACGCGAGGCGCCTTCCGCGGGCCCGGAGTACACCAGCTTGCGGCCGTCGGGCGAGATGGCCAGCCGCCCGCCGCCGGTGGGGAGCGGCGGCTGCAGGGCCTGGCCCGACGGGAGCGCCAGGCTGAACTGGCTGAGCAGCGCCGCCGGCGCCGGCCGGAGCCAGCCCCAGAGCGCCGCGACCGTGCTCACGACGGCCACCGCGCCGAGCGCCAGGAAGGCGGGGCCCGGCCGGCGGTGCGCGGCCCGGGCCGAGGGCGAGGCCGCGGCCTCGAGCGCCACGGTGGAGGCGTAGGTCTTGTTCTGCAGCGCCTCGGCGAACTCGGCGGCGCTGGCGAAGCGGTCCGCCGGGAGCTTCTCGAGCGCCGTGAGCACGGCGGCCTCGACGTGGCGCGGGATGGTATGGCGCTGGGCGGAGAGCGGGCGGGGGCTCTCGGTCACGACGCGGGCCACGATCGCCTGGGCCGTGCTGCCGGTAAAGGGCGGATCCCCGGTGAGCATCTCGTAGAGCACGGCGCCGAGCGCGTAGACGTCGGAGCGGGCGGTGATCTCGCGCTCGCCCATCGCCTGCTCGGGGCTCATGTAGTGCGGCGTGCCGAGCGACATGCCGGTCTCGGTCATCCGGCTCCCGCCGGCCTTGCTCGCGGCCAGCGCGATGCCGAAGTCGGCCACCAGCGCCTGGCCATCGTGCAGCAGGATGTTCTCGGGCTTGATGTCGCGGTGCACCACGCCGTGGCGGTGCGCGTAGTCGAGCGCGCTGGCCACTTCGGTGGTGATCCGGACGGCATCGGCCACGGGGAGCTGCTTCTCGCGGTTGAGGCGGTCGCGCAGGGTCTCGCCCTCGATGAAGGGCATGACGTAGAACAGATAGGTCGCGGGTCGCGAGTTACGGGTCGCGAGATCCTCCCCTCGCGGCTCGAGACCCGCGACGGCTTCGCCGGAGTCGAGGGCAGGATGTGCGGGTGCTGGAGGTTGGCGGTGAGCTTGATCTCGGCCAGGAAGCGCTCGGCGCCGATCACGGCGGCCAGCTCGGGGCGGAGGACCTTGAGCGCCACGCGGCGGTCGTGGCGGACGTCGTCGGCCAGGTAGACGGTGGCCATGCCGCCGGCGCCGACTTCGCGATCGAGGCGGTAGCGGTCCGCGAGGGCGGATTGGAGGCGGCCGAGAAGTTCGGGCATGGGGCGGCTTGGTTGGGGAGTGCATCAAGATGGCAGGCCGGACGGGGGCGGGCTAGGGGCGGCGCCCCTCCGCAGCCGGCGCTCCGGGCTCGATCGAGCGCGCGGGCGGCGCCGCGACCTCGGTCTAGCTTCCTGCGGAGAGGTGTTCCTCACGCCGGTGCCCGCGGGAGACGGCTCGCGGCGTGCTTGCCGGCCGGGATGGTAACGCTCGTCGTCGGGGCCAACGACTGGGCGGGCGGGACGAACCACGCCGTGTCAGGTGTCGCGCCGTTCCTGCCGGGAACTACGCTGCTGGTTGATGGCGTGCCGCTGGTGAAGGATGGGCGGCTCGCGATGCCCGACCCGGTGGCGCTCGTGGGGTACGTTGCCGGCGGGGAGGTCGCGGCGCCGCCGGAGTGACCCGCCGGCCGAGGCGCCGCCCACCACTGAAGCTGCGGGCAGCAGTTTGACAGTCCCGCATTGCCCCGCAAGCTTGGTCCCATGAGCCTTCCCGTCACTCCACCGCCCCGCGCCGACGCCCGGTACCGGATCCTGATCGGCACCGCCGCGCTCGTCATCATCGCGGCCGGCATCCACGAAGCGGCCCAGGTCCTCAACAGCATCCTCCTCGCGATGCTGCTCACCCTCACGGTGGTCCCAGCCTTCGAGGCGCTGCGCCGCCGGGGCGTGCCGCCGGGGGTGGCCGTCGTCCTCACCACCCTGCTCCTCGTGGGCGGGCTGCTGCTGCTGCTCGGGATGCTGGGTTTCTCCGGCACCCGGCTGCTCCAGGTGCTGCCCCACTATCAGGACCGCGCCCAGTCCCTGCGCCAGCAGCTCGAGACCCTGCTGACGGCCCGGGGCATCGAGCCCGGGCGGGTGCTCTCGCTCGATCTGGTGGACCCGAACCGCCTGCTGGGCCTCGCGGCCGGGATCCTGTCGGGTCTGGGCGCGGTCCTGAGCCAGGCGCTGCTGCTGATCCTGATCGTGGCGTTCTTTCTCGCCGAACGGAGCGTGCGGGACCGGATGGTCCAGCCGAGGGGGACGGCCGAGCGGGTGGCACGGGACATCCGGCAATACCTCGGCATCACCGCGCTCACCGGACTCGCCTTCTCGGTCCTGGTCTACGTCCTGATGCTGATCATCGGGACCGATCTCGCGCTGGTCTGGGCGGTGCTCGCCTTCATCATGAACTTCGTGCCCAATATCGGCATCATCCTGTCGGTCGTCCCGCCGGTCCTCCTCACGCTGCTCGAGTATGGCTGGCAGCGGGCCCTGCTCGTGCTCGCGGTGTTCCTCGTGCTCAACTTCGTGGTGGACAACCTGGTCAAGCCGCGCTTCATGCTGAGCGGCCTCGACCTGCCTCCCATCGTCGGCCTGCTCTCGCTGCTGGTGTGGGCCTATCTGCTGGGGCCGGTCGGCGCGCTGCTGGCGATTCCGCTGACCATCGCGATCCGGCGGGTGCTGGGGGACGCCGACGTGGAGATGCCGGACCTCGGAGTCGGGCACTCGTGACACCCCCGCATCATTGCCCCGCAAGCGCACGCGCTCAAGTAATCGCGAGATCCGCAGGCCTGGCTACTAACCGATACCGCCACGTGCGCGGGCTGGAGGCAGACGTCTGGAGGCGGACGTGGTGACCGCGGTCACCTCGGGATCTTCGCCTACGGTCGTACGCTCCTCATCATGCCCGGTCGTGCCGCATTCTCGTTCGCCCGCCTGTTGGCGGCGCTCTGTCTGACCCCTGCCCTGGCAGGCGCTCAGAACGCCGCGCTGCGCCCGCGCGTGCAGCTCTCGGCGGGCGGCGGCCTCCTGACCTCAGGTGCCTACTTCACCGGCCCCGCCGATCTCGCGCTCGACAACAAGGACGCGTTCGCCGGCGTGCTCCAGGTGATCGTGCCCGTGCATCGCTCCTTGAGCCTGGTGGCCGGAGGCGCCTACGCGCAGCCCACGTGGCGGCTGAGTGGCGTGCCACTGCTGGGCTCGGTCGGCGTGGACGGCGCGAGCCTGTGGTTCGCCGATGCCGGTGTGCGCGGGCACGTGCCGCTCGGCCGCGAGGGGGGCCGGGGGACGATCGCCTTCGCGCAACTTAGCGTGGGGCTCGCCCACTACTCGGTCTCGACCGCCCTGCTGGGCCGGCCGGTGCGCGGGAATGCCACCAACTTCGCTCTCGGCCTCGGCGCCGGGCTCGGGGTGCCGCTCACCCCGCGCCTCGGGCTCGAGGTGATGGCGAAGGACTACATCGTGTCGTTCCGGAGCGTGCACGATCTGGACTCACTGGGAGTCGAGGGGCGGCGGGCACACACGCTGGTGCTGGCGCTGAGCGCGCGGATAGGGCTCTGACGCTGAGCCGGCGGGGCCGGGCGCCCGCCGGCCCGCGAGTCTCCGCCTAGAGCGCCAGGCGAATCCCGGCCGTGAACGGCCACACCCAGGCATTGCTGGTGCCCAGCTCGGCATCCTTGGTAAAGGCGATGTCACCCTGCGGGCTCAGCAGCAGCGACACCCGCGGACTCACGCGGTAGCCGATCTTGGCGCCCACGTTGATCGCGGGATAGGTATTGGAGCCGGCGCCGTCCACGTCGAAGGTCATCGCGCCGGCGCCGGCGTTCACGATCAGCGACCAGGGCGAGCTGCCCTCCGCCAGGAGCGCGTAGCCTACCTTGGCCATGTAGTGATAGACCTTCACGTCGGGCGCGCTCGCCCCTCCGGGCAGATCGGCGCCCGAATGAAAGCCCAGGTCGAGATCGCCCAGCAGATAGATCCGCGGGCGAATCTGCACCGCGGCGCCAATGCCGACACTGGGTCCCGCGTCCACGGCATCGGAGATGTCGAACGTGGGCACGTTGAGGCCGCCGCGGGCCTCGAGCGTCACCCTCCCCGGCTCGGCCTGGGCCCGGGCGGCGGACGGAATGGTCAGCAGGGTCACACTCGCCGCGACAAGCGCGATGGGTAGCGATACTCTCACCGGAGCAATCCTCGAATCAGAAGGTGGAGCAGCGGGCGGCTCGCGGTAGTCGCGGCCAACCCGCTGCTGGAATCGTGTCGTCCTACCGGTCAGCGAACGCGGGCTGCCAGCGCCGCTGAATCGCCTTCCATTGCACCGCCTGGTAGACCCCGGCCAACCCTACGACGAGGTAGACCGCCCGGCTCAGCGGGCTCAGCGAGCCAAACAGGGCGCCCACCAGGTCTCCGCCCGTGAGACCCACCACGCCCCAGTTGATCCCTCCGATGACCAGGAGCACCGCGGCGGCAACGTCGAGCTTTTTCATATATCCCTCAGTTTGAAATGGATTTGTGTCTAACAACTGTCTCACAAAGTAGGCTCACGAGGCTCTCGTTGTCAAGCTCCTGTGCAAGACATTGCTTGACAATAGCTCTACAGCAGGATACGGTTTGAGCATGAGCCCAACCGCCGATGCCTCAGCCGCCCGCTACCCCGTTCGCCTGGTTGCGCTTCGCACCGGGCTCTCCCCTCACCTCCTGAGAGCCTGGGAACGGAGATACGGGGTCGTGATGCCGAGTCGGAGTGAAGGGGGGCAGCGGCTCTACTCCGATTTGGACATCGAGCGTCTGTCGCGGCTGAGGCGGCTGGTCGAAAGCGGCCATGCGATCAGCCGCATCGCCTCGCTCCCTCTCGAGGCGCTGGCTCAACTGGAGGAAGAGACCGGTTCCGCATCGTCTCAGGACGTGGGCGAGAGGGGCCATCTCGAGGAGACCGCGCGTGACAGGAGCATTCAGGAATTCAACGATCAGGCGATGCGGGCGACCCGAGCGCTCGATGCCTCGGCGCTCGAGGAGGTACTGGAGCGCGCAGCCATGACTCTGGGGGTGCCGGATTTTCTGGAGAGGGTCGCCGTCACTACCCTGGAAGACATCGGGCACGGCTGGTCTGAACAGTCAGTCTCCGTGGCCCAGGAGCACATGGCGACTGCCGTGTTCCGCCGGGTGCTCGGCTGGCTCTTCGGACTGTATCAGACCACGAGCGCCGCTCACCGGCTGGTCGTCGCGACCCCGCCGGGCGAAAGGCACGAGCTGGGCGCGCTCATGGCGGCGATCAACGCAGCGGCCGAGGGATGGAGCGTGACGTTTCTGGGGCCGGACATGCCGGTAGGGGAACTCCTGGGTGCGGTCGGGCAGGCACGCGCCGAGGCGGTCGCGCTCAGTGTCGTCCAGCTCGGCGACGAGCGCGCGGTGCTGAGTGTGCTGCGGGAAATCCGAGCCGGATTGCCGCCGCGAGTCGCCCTGCTCCTGGGTGGCGCGGGCGCTCAGGGAATCAAGGCCGGGATCGAATCCGCCGGCGTGTACCCGATCGATTCGCTCGCCGACCTGCGACCGGCGCTCCAGCGGCTCGCGGCCGAGCATCGGACATGACCGGCTCGTACATGACCGGCAGCGAAGAGCTGGTGCTGCTCACCGGCGCCAGCGGATACGTGGGCGGCCGTCTCTGCCGTGCGCTCGAAGCCGCGGGGGTGCCGCTCCGGTGTATGGCCCGGCGGCCGGAGTATCTCCGTGCCAGGGTGGCATCCAGCACCGAGGTCGTGGCTGGTGACGTGCTGGACCCCAGCTCCCTCGCCGACGCCCTCCGTGGGGTGCACACCGCCTACTACCTGATCCACTCGATGGCTGCTGCCCGCGACTACGCGGAGCAGGATCACCTGGGCGCCGTTCATTTCGTCCAGGCAGCCAGGGATGCGGGCGTGCGCCGCATCATCTATCTCGGCGGACTCGGCGCGGGACGGCGGCTGTCCCGCCACCTGGCCAGCCGCCAGGAGGTAGGGCGGGTGCTCCGCGAGTCGGGCATCCCGACGATCGAGTTCCGCGCTTCCATCGTCATCGGCTCGGGCAGTCTGTCCTTCGAGCTGGTGCGCGCGCTGGTGGAGAAGCTGCCGGCGATGGTGACTCCGACCTGGGTGGACACGCTCACTCAGCCCATCGGGGTCGAGGACCTGATCGCCTATCTGGTCGCGGCGCGCGAGTCCCCGCTTCGCGAGAGCGTGATCTACGAGATCGGCGGGCCGGACCGGGTCTCTTATGGCGACCTCATGCGCGAGTACGGCCGCCTCCGAGGCCTCACCCGGCTGATGGTCAGGGTGCCGCTGCTCACGCCGCGCCTCTCGGGCCTGTGGCTGGCACTGGTGTCGCCGGTGTATGCGCGCGTCGGACGCGAGCTGATCGACGGATTGCGAAACCCCACCGTGGTACGCGATACTCGCGCGCTCGAGGACTTCGGCCTCCGGCCTCGCGGCGTCCGCGAGATGCTGGAGCGGGCGCTGGCGAACGAGGACTCGGGCTTCGCCGCCACGCGCTGGTCCGATGCGCTCAGCGCCCAACCTGCGCCGCGGCGCTGGGGCGGTGCTCACGTACGGCTCCCGCCGGGTGGATTCCCGCACGGTGTGGGTGCGTAGTCGCCCGGAAACCGCGTTCCGGCCCATCGCGCGAATCGGCGGCAGGACCGGCTGGTACTACGGCGACCTTCTATGGCGCTTGCGTGGTCTGATCGACCTCGTCGTGGGCGGCCCCGGGATGCGCCGCGGCCGGCCGGACCCGGAGAGGGTCAGGGTCGGCGACGCGCTGGACTTCTGGCGAGTGGAAGCGATCGAGCCCGGCCGCCTCCTCCGGCTCGCCGCCGAGATGCGGCTTCCGGGGCGAGCGTGGCTCCAGTTCGAGGTCACGCCGGAGAACGGCGGCAGCCTCATTCGGCAGACGGCACTGTTCGATCCCAGCGGATTGGGCGGCCTGCTCTATTGGTACGGGCTGTGGGGAATCCACCAACTCGTCTTCGCCGGGATGCTGCGCGGTATCGCGCGCGCGGCACTCAGTGCGCCGCCGGGCCCGCGGCCACGCGCTTCCCCGGTTCCCCGGCACGAAGTACGCCCACGGCGCCCTTGGTGGCGTCGGCGAAGGCGTGGGTGACGAACGGGTAATCGCCCGGCTGGCGCAGCCGCAGCTCGAAGATGCTCCCGCCGCCCACCGGCACGTTCACGGTCTGCACGCCCTCAGCGGATTCGCCTGCGAGCCGTCCTCGAACACCCGCTCGAAGATGCCGCCCACCACGTGGAACGAGCTGATCCGGTTGGGACCCGCGTTCACCAGGTAGAGCCGAAGCAGCTCGTTCGGCCGCACGTCGACCGGGTGGGCGGCGTACTGGCTGGCCCGCCCGTTGAAGACGATGTGGTCCGGGGCCTGGCCGAGCAGCTTCTGCCAGTCGAGGCTCACGGTGCCGTCGGCCGGCCGGCTTCGCGGTCTCGTAGAACTCGCTCTGCACGAAGACGAGCTCGCGCGCCTTGGGACGCGGCGTGGCGGGATCCACGATCAGCGCGCCGTACATCCCGTTGGCGATGTGCATCGCCACGGGCGCCGTGCCGCAGTGATACATGAAGGCGCCCGGCACCCGGGCCACGAAGCGGTAGTGCAGCGAGTCGCCCGGCATGATGTTCACGTAGTACTTGCTCGGCGCGATCTCCGCGGCGTGAAAGTCCATGCTGTGGGGGATGTTGGCCTCGTTGACCAGGGTGAAGTCCACCGTGTCGCCCTGGCGCACGTGCTGCACGGGCCCGGGCACCGTGCCGCCGAAAGTCCAGGCGGCGTAGCTCACGCCGGGGGCGATGGACACGGTCGCGTGCTCGATCTCGAGCCGGATGCGGTGGAGGCGGCTCCGCTCGGCGGGCTCGAGCTGCGCAAGGCGTCGGAGCGGGCTCGGCCTCGGGGCCGCCGATCGGCGCCTCGCCGTGGGACACGTCCGCCGGCGGGGTGGTGTCGGGCTGCTCCTGGGGCGAGGTGACGGCGGCGGCGCGCGGCGGCTCGGCCTGGCGGGCGGGTGGGGCCGGAGAGCGACAGGCGGCGAGGAGCAGGGCGGCCGCGATCGCGCCGCTGCGAAGGGTGTCCATGATCTCTCCAGAAAGAGTTTGACCGCTATCATCGCAGACTGCAGGGGCGATGAGCCGGCATTGGTGATCCAGGCCACTCCGCGCGTGGGTGACGGAAGAGCGCTGGGAATCGCACCTCGTGATGATCACCGGCGTGGCGGCGCAGTCGACGCTGGTCGGGGTTCGGAACGGGGTTCAGCGGCCGCAGTACGAGCGGAGGCGCCAGCGGTGAGCGGTTCTCCCCGCGCCCGACGCTCCTGCGGCAGCAGCGCCGCGTAGATCGTCCGGTGCACCGGCACCTCCAACCCCAGCCGCTCGCCCAGCCGCACGACCGCCCCCACCTGTGCCTCCAGCTCCGACGGCCGGCCCGCCAGCACGTCGCGCTGCATGGATGCGGTCCCGTCCGGCGGCAGGCCATCGATGAACGCGAGTGTCCGCTCGACCGCATCCGCCGGCAACGCGATCCCGGAATGGAGGGCCAGCCAGTGAATCTCCTCGAGCGCGGCCCGCAGCAGCCCGCGTGGCTCGGGCAGGCTCCGGATCACCCCGACCGGCGCACGGGTTACGGCGCCCACGCCGCTCAGCGCCGTGATGAACAGGAACTTGTTCCACATCGCGGCCCGGATGTCCGCCGGCACCTCCACCGTGACGCCGCGCGCCCGGGCGAAGGCGGCGCGGAGCGCCTCGGTCCGCGCGCTCGGCGGCCCGTCCAGTTCGCCGAAGGCGATGTAGGGCACGACGCCCATGTGCCGGATGCGGCCGGGGCCATCGAGCGACGCCAGGATGCTGCAGAACCCGCCGAGCACCCGCTCGGGGCCGAGCACCGCGGCGAGCTGATCGGGGGCATCGATGCCGTTCTGAAGCGGCACGACGAAGGTCCGCTCGCCCATGAGCGGGCGCAATGATTCCGCGGCCTCCGGCACCTGCCAGGCTTTCACGCCGACGAGGACCACGTCCACCGGTCCGACATCGGCGGGCGTGTCGCTGACCCGAACGGGATCGAGCCGGAAGTCGCCGGCCATGCTGGTGACGGTCAGGCCGTGCTCCCGCAGCGCCGCGAGATGCGCCCCCCGGGCGATGAAGCGGACGTCCTCCCCCGCCTCGGCGAGGCGCCCGCCGAAGTAGCCGCCGGTGGCGCCGGTGCCGAGGACGGCGATGGTGAGCTTTGCCATGCCGCATTGTGGTCGAGGCCGGCACCGAACGCAAACGAGCTGCCCTGCTGCTTGACCGTGCGCCGCTCGTTCCCGATCTTGGCGGCTCCTCTCCCCTTCCAGCATGAGCGACTTCGAACCCGGCGATCCCGACGACCCACCGGCGGATGGCTACTCCGTCACCCCTCCCGGAACGGCGGCGCCCCGGCCGGCCGTCGCCCGGCTGGCCGTGTTCGTCACCCACGGCATGGGTCAGCAGGTGCCGTTCGCCACGCTCGACGACCTGGTGACGGCGCTCCGGAAGGATCCCCGGCTCGCCGGCACCCGGCCCCGCGCGCAGGCGGTCGAGCTCGGCGGGCAGACGCTCCAGCGGATCGCGCTCCAGCTACAAGATCGGGAGATCCACTTCTACGAGGGCTACTGGGCGCCGCTCACCGAGGGCGCCGTCACCCTGCGCGACGTGACCCGCTTCCTCCTCGGTGCCGGGCTCAACGGGATCCGGAACAGCACCCGGCAGTTCCACCGGTGGGCGTTCGGCCGGCTCCGGGCCTACGACATCCCGGTCCGGACGTGGGTGTACCTCACCGTGGCCTTGATGACGGTGCTCGGGCTCGCCGCCATGAACGTCGTGGTCGCCGTGGTGTCGGCGGCCAAGGTCGGCCTGGCCAAGGCGCCCTGGCTGGGTGACACGCTGTTCACGGACCTGACGGCCACCCTCAACCTGTTCCTGCTCGCCGCGGTCGCGTTCGGCATCGCGGTGCTCGCCGGACGACTGCTGCACGGCTGGAATGCCAGGCGGGGCATGCGAATAGTCGTGGGATGGATCGGCGTGGCGCTGCTCGGCCTCACCGTCATCGCCGCGAACGCCGCGGGCCTGGCACTGCCCGGGCTGGTGCTGGTGTCGGTGTACCGGAACGCGACCGGCGGCCCTTCGGCACGTGCGCCGTTCTGGGACGGTTGGCTCGGCGCCGGCGGGAGCGAGACGTTGAATGGCGCCGCGGGCTGGCTGCTGTTCGGGGCGGTGCTCCTGGCGCTCGCGCTGCTGCTCGGGCGGTGGCTCTACACCTACGTCGCGGCCGTGCTCAGTCAGCTTCTCGGCTGGGGCCGCACCGCCCGGGACCGGCAGCAGCCCGGGACCACGCTGCTGGTACTCGGCGCTTTGGCCGTGCTGCTCGGGCTGCTGGCCGTCGAGGCGGTGAACCTCTTCCGACTGACCTGCGGAGATCCGGAGGCGTACCGGAGCAGCATGCGGGTCTTCTTCTCGAGCTGCGTGGGCACCGACCCGCAGCAGCGGGCCGTGCGGCTCCTGCTCACCTGGCCCGTGCTGCTCGGCGTGAGCGCCGTCGTCCGGTTCTTCCTCATCCAATACGTCGGTGACGTGGCCGCCTACGTCTCCTCCCACACGGTGGACCGCTTCGCAAGCCTGCGGCAGCGGATCAAGGACGCGGTCGGCGGGCGGGCGGAGGCGGTGTACGCAGCGGAGGGAGAGGCGAAGTACGACGGCGTTATCCTGGTGGGCCACTCGCTGGGATCGGTCGTGACCTACGACGTGCTCAACCGGCTCATCAACCAGGACGAGCTGCGCCGCGCGGCAGGCGGCAGGGTGTACGAGGTGGCCCGGCGGACGCGGCTGCTGCTCACCTTCGGCTCGCCGCTCGACAAGACGGCGTTCCTCTTCGCCACCCAGACGCCGCGCCTGAGCCGCGCGCGCGAAGCGTTGGCCACGACGGTGCAGCCGCTGATCCAGAGCTACGACTTCCGGCTGATGCGGTGGGTCAACCTCTACTCGCCGTGGGACATCATCAGCGGCGCGCTCAACTACTACGACGTGCCGGGGACGCCCGCGCCCACCCGCGGTGGACAACCGGCTCGATCCGGAGGCGACGACGCTGCTGGGAGCGCACACGGAGTACTGGGAGAACCCGCTGCTGCGGGAGACGCTGGCGGCCGAGCTGGTGTCGTCAGACCTGGCGCGATCCGGAAGTTGAACCGCTGCTCCACGAGCTGGCGCACCGCCCTGCCGCGGCGCGTGGCCGGCCGGAACCGCATCTCAGCCAACGCGGCGCGGACCGACTCGGTGAACCCGGGGTCGTCGCTCTCCAGCACCCGGACCGAGGTCATCTCGACCCGGCCGGCCGGGTCCACGACGAAGGTCGCGTGCACGCGGCCCTCCTTGCCCATCGCGCTCAGCCTCGGCGGATAGACCGGCGCGGCGCTGCCCTCGTAGCGCTCCACCATCCGATCCACCTGGAGCACGGTGAAGATGCTGTCGAACAGCCGGGCCGGCGGCCCGAACGGCGCCAGTCCCACGGCACTGCTCCGCTCGCCCGGGTGCGGCCGGCCGTAAGGGCGGCCGCCCACCTCGCTGCCGCTTCCCGGTCCGTCGAGCTCCGCGCCGTCCGTAAACAAGCCGCCCGCCCGGCCCCACTCGAAGGATGCCGTCTGGCCGGCGGGAGGCGACTGAGGGCGATCGGGCGGGAGGAGCTGGAACGGCCGGGTCTCCCGCCCGTCGACCGGGAGGCCGCGGGCGACCTCGAACGCGCCGACGGCGAGCCAGACGAGGCCCACGTGCAGCACGAGGCTCGCGAAGGCGCACTCCGCGGGCTGGAACACCCTGTGGTCGGATTCGATGAGGTGGAGGCGCATGCACGGTCCGGTCGTTGGGACGACACTGCGCTGCACCCATGTAGGACGCCGAGGGGAGGCGGGGAGACACGCGCCCGCCCGGCCCTCGCCGTCGACCCGTCACCGCTCCTTGTGGAAGATCCGCTCCACCTCGCCCAGTACGCCGCCGAGACCGGACTGCTTAGGCTCGGGCGCCGGTTGCGCCGTGCCCGTCGGCGACGCTGGCGACACCGGCGCGGCTGGTGTGGCGCCTCCGCTCTGCCGCTGATTCATGAGCCTGGCCATGACGATGGGCGCCAGGAACAGGAGTGCCTTCTCGGCCTGATGCATGTCCAGGCCACTGTGCTTGCTGACCTGCTGCGCCGCGTCTGCGTGGTTCCCGCCGAACAGGTTGCTCAGCAGTCCACCCGCGTGCGCCGGCGGCGGGAGCGCCCGCCGCCGGAGCCGACGGCTTGGACGCCGCGTTGACCAGCATCGGGAGCGCGGCCGCGACGGCAGCCTCCGTGGTGCCGCGATCGACGCCGAGATGCTGGGAGAGCTGCTGTACACCGCCGTCGCCCAGGTGCTGCTGCACCATGTCCATGATTGAGGTCATCGTGATCTCCTGAGATGTGATGCCACCGTCAAGAGATAATAGGAAAGCGGAGCCCAGGAGGAACAGTGACAGAATGGCTCGCGGGTGGCGATTGATGGGCTTCTCCTGCCCTCGACGGCACGATGCCCGAGGTGCAACTTGCCCGGGAGGAGACGCATATGCCCATTGGCCACGCGCTCGCGATCGGGATCGATTCACCGAAGCGGGGTGCCTATAGGGCGCTCGGTCCACTGACAGTGGCCGAGGCCGATGCACGGTACCTCGCCGCCCTTGCCCGCTCGCGGGGCTTCGCGACAAAGAGTCTGCTCGGCCCCGAGGCCACCCGCGCGGCGGTCGTCGCGCGGATCAGCGCGGCGGCGAAGGCGCTCGCGCCCGGGGACATCTTCCTGCTCTCCTTCTCCGGCCACGGGGATCGGGTTCCCGACCGGAACAGGGACGACCCCGACCGCCGGGACGAGAGCTGGTGCCTCTATGACGGGCCGCTCATCGACGACCGGCTGCCCCGGCTCTGGGCCAGGTTCAGCCCGCGCGTGCGCATCGTCGTCATCTCCGACAGTTGCTATAGCGGGAAGATCACCCGGCTCGACGGACCGAAGCACCCCAGGGTCCGGGCCACCGTGCTGCTCATCTCCGCGTGCCAAGAGGCCGAGCAGGCGTTCGAAGACCGCTCGAACAGCGTCTTCGTGAAGGCACTCAAAAAGGTGTGGAACCGCGGCCGGTTCCAGGGCACCTACAAGGGGCTCTGGAAGGGGATCCGCAGTGAGATGGGATCGCCCAGACAACAGCCGAACTATCTCGTAGTCGGCGCCCCGGACGCCGCATTCGAGCGTCAGAGGCCATTCACGATATGACCCGTCTACCTGCGCGGTTGTTCCGTGCGCACCCTGATGTTCTCGTCGAACGCCTCGCTCACGATCTTCCTGAACGCGGGGGTCGCGCCAGGATCGATGCGCGCCATCACATGCTCCTTGACCCGCTTCAGCGCTTCGGGTGTTCCCGTCAGCACATCCTCCTTGAGCCGAGCCGCCTCGGCCTCATCGGGGAGCGTCATCTCGCACTGCACTCGGAACTCGGATCCCTTCTCGCTGTCGTACATGATGACGAGGTTGGGCAGCTTTTTCCCCATCGACCTTGCGCCGGGCCGCGGCGCGTTCGTTTGCACGTCGGTCATGATGCCCTCCTGGGTTCCCGGTATGACGCGGCAGGCTGAAATACGATATTGTACCCGACCGCGCAACCGGGACGTTTCGGCCCACCCAGGGCTTTCGTGATGGCAGCAGAGTCTCTGCCGTGCCTCGGCGAGGGGTACACCATCCTTCGCAGCATCGGTGCGGGCGGCATGGGAGAGGTGTATCTCGCCCGCGACCGGAAGCACGGGCGGCAGGTCGCGATCAAGGTGCTCGGCCGCGAGTATGCGCGGACGATCGGCCCCGAGCGTTTCCTCCGGGAGATCCGCGTCGCCGCGACACTCAGCCACCCGAACATCGTGCCGCTGTACGACTCCGGGGAGTGCGACGGCCGGCTGTTCTACGTCATGCCCTACATCGAGGGCGAGAGCCTGCGGCAGCGGCTCGAGCGGGAACCGATGCTGCCGGTTAACCAGGTGGTGAAGTGGGCCGAGCAGATCGCCAAGGGGCTGGCCGCGGCGCACGCGAGCGGCATCATCCATCGCGACATCAAGCCTGAGAACCTCCTCCTCCAGGGCGACCACGTCCTGATCGCCGACTTCGGCCTCGCCCGTGCGGTCGACCTCGCGATCGACGAGGGGATCTCGAGCCCGCACCTGGTGGTCGGGACGCCCTGGTACATGAGCCCCGAGCAGGCGACGGGCGCCGCCCGCCTGGACGGGCGGAGTGACCTCTATTCGCTCGCGTGCGTGGTGTACGAGATGCTGGCGGGCGATGCACCCTATGGCGGCAACACGCCGCAGGCGGTCACCGCGAGGAAGCTCGCCGGAGAGTACCGGCAGCTCCGTGTTGTCCGCCCTGGGCTACCGCGGGCGCTCGATCGGACTCTGGCGACGGCCCTGAGCCCCGTTGCGGCCGATCGCTTCCCCACCGTCGAGGAGTTCGCCCGGCGGCTTCGGGCCGCGGCCGAGGCGCCTCGGGTCCCCCGACTCGCCGGCATGGCGGCCGTAGTGCTCGCAGCGCTTGCCGTTGCCATCGTGGTGATGCGCCTCGGCTCGCGCGGACCGCCACCGGCACACCGGCCCCGGGTGGTGGTGGGGATGTTCGAGAACCGGACCGGCGACCCGCTGCTCGACCACCTGGGCTTCATGGCGGCCGACTGGGTGACGCAGGGCCTGCAGGAGACCGGCGAGGTAGACGTCGTCCCGAGCCCCACGGCGCTTGCCGCCGTGCGATCGCTACGCGAACGGCCCGACACGGCGGATCCTGTCCGGGCGCTCGCCCGAGCGACAGGCGCCGATCTGGTCGTGAGCGGCTCCATCTACCGGGATCGCGACACGCTGGTGCTGCAGGCCCAGCTGGCGAACGCGGCAGCCGGCCGCTTGGTGGGTGCCGTCGAGCCGCTGCGGGCCAGCGAATCGCATGCGGGCGAGGCGCTGCAGCAGCTCAGGGCCCGGCTCATGGGCCTGCTCGCGCTGAGCCTGGACGCCCGGGGGATTCAGTCGGAAACGCCGCCGATCTACACGGCGTACCAAGCCTTCAGCGAAGGGATGGAAGCCTACGTGCGCGAGGACTATGTCCCGGCGCTCACTGCGTTCGAGCACGCCTACCAGGCCGATACCACCTTCCTGCTCCCGCTGCTGTACGCCTCATTCTGTCACATGAACCGCCGTGATTACATGCGGGCCGATTCGGTGCTGCGCATCGTGGCGCGGGAGCGCGGTCGGCTGAGCGATTACAACCGGAGCTGGCTCGACTACCAGCGGGCCGACCTGGCCGGGGACAGCCGGGCCGCGCTGGCGGCGATCGGCCACGCCGCCGAGCTCGCGCCGTCGTCGAAGGCGCCCTACAACTTCGCGACGACGGCGTTCGAGGCACGGTCGCCGTTCGCGGCCGAGAGCGCCCTGCGCCGGCTGCCGCCCGACGTGGGCGCGATGCGGGGCTGGCTTCCCTACTGGGACGTTCTCACGAGCGCGCTCCACGTGCAGGGCAAGCACCGCGACGAGTTGCACGCCGCGCGTGAAGCCCGGAGGCGGTTCCCGGGTCGCCTGGACGCGCTCCGCCTCGAGGCCCGGGCGCTCGCCGCGGAGCGGCAGATCGGAAACCTCGAGCGGATCTGGTCGGAGGCCGCGCGGACGGATTCCGCGGCGGTGGGAACTCTGGCGTACGAGGTCGGCGACGAACTCGCGGTGCACGCGGACTCCGGCGCCGCCGGGCCGTGGTACGAGCGCGCGCACCAGGTGTTCACGCGCGCGGCCGCCGCGGGGGGCGGCGCCGAGGCCCGGTGGGGCGCCGCCCGCGCGGCCGCCCGGCTCGGCCGCTGGAAAGAAGCCGCGGCGCTATGCCAGGCGCTCGCGAGCGGTGAGGAGAAGGGGCGGGACCAGTACCTGGGGCTGCTGGGGATCGCGGCCGCTCGCATGGGAGACCGCCGTCTCGCCTCGGAGCTCGAAGACCGGCTCGCGGGCGATCACCGGCCGTTCACGTTCGGGGAGCCGCAGTTCCAGGCTGCCCGGATCGCCGGCGAATTGGGGGACCTCCGGCGCGGCGGAGCGCTCCTCGCGGCAGCCCTCGCTCAGGGATACCCCTACGACATGGACTTCCATCGAGACCGCAGCCTGGGCCCGCTCCGCCGGCTTCCCGTCATCAGTCAGATGGAGGTCACCACCCACGTGCGGTAGCAACCGAGTTACGGCACGACCAGGAACCACGGCTGCGAGACGTATGGGATGTTCGAAAGATCGATGAGCGTGACGGCAGCCCGCTGCGACCGGGCGGCTGGCGCTCAAGCAGGCGTGTCTGCCGCGGCGCGCGCGCGACCCCGCTCAGGAACCCGCGCCGGCCCGATCGCCGGCGAGGAACGCCAGCATCGCCTCGCGCACCTCGCGGTGGTTGGACGCGAACACGTAGTGGTTGGCGCCGCGCAGCTCGAGCACCCGGGCCTGCGGCAGCCCGCGGGCGACACGAGCGCGCTCGGTCGCGGCCCACTGCTGCAGCACGGCCGTGTATCGCCTCGCGGCGGCGCGTTGCGCGCTGTCGAGCCGGGCCCAGAGCGGAAAGACCTGGGGCGCCGAGTCCACTACGGCGTCGATCACGAGCGCCGGCGCGCGCACCGCCGAGTAGTCGGGGTGACCGCAGCCGGCGAGCACGAGCGAATCGATCCGCGCGGGCGTCACGTCGCCCACCAGCCGACCGCTGGAGTCGTAGCGGCCGATGGCCCGAAACTGGGCTTCGGGGATGCGCGGACCGTAGACGCGCTGGACGTACGCCTGGACGGCGGTGGGAGACGCGGAGTCCGCGCGCAGCATCGGCGGGGGCGGCGGGAACGCCCGGATAAGGCGGCCGACGTCGCTGTGGTCGTACGCCGCGTCCAGATATACCAGCCGGCTCACGCGCTCCGGATGGGCGGCGGCGAAGGCGGTGAGCTCGTCGCCCGCGATCGAATGGCCCACGAGGTCAACACGCGCGAGCTTGAGCGAGTCGAGCACCGCCGCGAGATCCGCGACGCGCGTCGCCAGGTCGTATCCGGAGCGCGGCCGGCTCGAGGCACCGTAGCCCCGGCGGGTGATCGCGAGGACGTGATGATGGGCGGTGAACTGCGGCGCGAAGTCGTCGAAGCCGTGGGCCACGTCCTGCAGCCCCGAAAGAAAGACGAGCGGCGGCCCCTGGCCGCCCCAGTCGAGCACCTCGAGCCGCACGTCGGGGGCGACGGCGACGAACCGCACATGGTGCGGGGATCGATCCACCCACTGTGGCGCCTGGGCGGCGCCCGCGGTCGTCAGCGCCAGCAGCAGGAGGGCGGGAATCCCGAATCGCTCGGGGCTCGTCACGCGCCGATCACGGCCACCCGGTAGCGTCCGAACACCGGATTGCGGGTCACCAGCGTGAGCTCCTCCACCTCTGCCTGCGCCACCAGCAGCGCGGTCGAACGGATCGCGGTGATGGGCGGGAAGCGCGGCGACCCGTTCGGCGTGGCGGAACGTGATCGGCAGCTCGATGAAGCCGGAGTCCCGGACGGCATCGTCCACCGTGCGGGTGGGCCGCAGGCGGCCGAGGCTGGTCTTGATCGCGATCTCCCAGGCGGACGCGGCACTCACGCAGACGGTGTCCGCCTTCTCGACAGCCTTCCGCGCTTCCGCACTGATGCGCCGCCCCTCGTCCCACCAGATGAGCACGTGGGTGTCGAGCAGCAGGTTCACCGCCCGCCGCCTTCGAAGCCCTTCAGGAGATCGTCCGGCAATGGGGCGTCGAAGTCCTTGCCCACCCGCCACCGCCCCCGACCCTTGCCGGGCAGCCGCAGGGGCCGGGTGTCCTCGAGCGGCACCAGGCGCGCCCGCGGGCGACCCGACTTGGCGATCACGATCTCCTCACCGGCCGCCGCGCGGTCCACCAGCCGGGAGAGCTGGGTTTTGGCCTCGTAGAGGCTCACCGTCTCGCGGACCACGCGCTTGGGAGGCATGGGGGCAATCTGGACGGGTTGACCAATCTGGTCAAGCAGTCGGCGCCATGGCGGGCGCGGTGCCTGGCGCGACACAACTCACCAGTAGGCGAGCGGCGCCATGGCCACTACCCCGCATCGGCACTCCGCCTGCACTCGCCCATCCCGCAGCTTCCCGCATCCCTGGCACCGCACCCAGAGCTCCCCCAGCCGTTCGAGGGTCCACGAGCTCGCGTGGAACGCCGAGCCCACCGAGCCGCCGAACATCTCGGACGACGCCTGCTTGTGATTCGCCTCCCGCATCACCTGCCGCTGCGCCTCGCGGCTCTCCCACAGCGTGACCGTGGTGAGTCGCCGCCCGATGACCGCGCCCTGGAAGCTCACGAACCCCGGCATGCCGCGGAGCTGCAGCATGATCCGGCGACTGGTGTCGCGGATCTGCTGGACCTCGTCGTCGGTGCGCGCCTCGATCATGGTGAGCGAGACGGCCCCGGGCGCGGCCGCGCTGTCCGACCTGAGCGACGTGCACACGCCGAATCGCACCGGGCCGGCCGCGACGGGCTGGACGTTCACCTGCACGCCCATCTGCCGCATGAGCGTGGCGCTGTCGAAGTAGCCCTCCACGCGCTCGACCCCGTCATCATGGGCGGTGATGAAGTCGGCGCCGGGCAGCGCGATCGTGGCGCCGGTGGGCGGCAGGCCGCGAAGCGAGCCCCGGTTGGTGCCGCGCATGATCCAGCGAAAGACGATGTTGCCGGGCGCGCTCTCCCGGTAGTCCACTTCCTCGAACGTGAGATCGGGAAAGGCCGTCCACAGGCCGGCGGCGTACGCGCCGAGCGGGCCGGCCTCGATCGGGCCGCCGGTGTTCGGGTCCTCGTATGTGCCGCCCGCTCGGAAGGTCCCGGCCAGCCGGTCTGCGTCTCTCGCATTCCACGCGGCCACGTACCGCCGCGCGATGTCCATTCCGCTCATGGCGCCTCCTGCGGCCGGGGCAGTGCCAGCGGCCGGATGATCCTCTGGTAGTCGGGGTCGGACCAAAGCCAGCTCAGGTGCGGATCGATGGGCGTCCACAAGATCACTCCGCTCCGCTCAGCCATGCCGCGCGCGAGCTCCCCGAGGGCCTTCTCCCGGTCGCGCAACCCGTAGTACACCACGGCAAAGTGGTAGCGGGGCACGAAGCGGGCCCGTGACAGCCCGTCCAGCTCGGCCAGGATCGCGTGCGCTTCCGCCGTCTTCCCGACGAGCCCGCAGATGTGGCCCAGCGCGCCGAGCAGCAGCGACCACCGGCCGGACCGGGCCACGCCCTCGCGCGCGTACGCTTCCGCCTCCGCCACCCGGCCCAGTACGCAGAGCGGGCGGACGATCGTCTCGTACGCCGTGACGAATCCCGGGTCCATGTCCAGCAGCCGCAGGCAATGCTCGACGGCCTCCTCGTGCTGCCCCGCATAGTGGAGGCTCCGAGCCACGCTCTGGTGGACGATCAGCGACAGCGGCTCGATCTCGGCGGCACGCCGGATGAGGGCCAGGCTCTCGTCGTGCCGGCGCATGACGCTCAGGAACAGCGAGTACCACAGGAGCGCGGGCACGTAGTCCGGCTTGAGCTCGAGCGCCCGGCGAAACCGCCGCTCGGCTTCGGTCCAGTCCCAGTCGTAGAGCATCGAGGTGACGCCGAGCGGGGAGTGCGCCTCGGCCAGCGTTTCGTCCAGCTCGAGCGCGCGCCGCGCGGCCGCCTGGGCCCGGGGCATGCCGTCGGCAGGCGGCACGCCGCCGAAGTAGTCGAAGGCGAGCATGGCCCAGCTGTCGGCGATCCCGGTGTACGGCAGCGCGAAGTCCGGGTCCCGCGCCAGCGCCGCCTCGAAGCAGTCAATGCCTTTCCGGTAGCCGTCGAGGGTCCGCATGTTCCAGTGGAAACGGCCCCGGAGGTAGGCGGTATAGGCCTCGAGGCTGGTGGTGGCCGGCACGACGAGCGGCCCCGAGACCGCGGCGGCGGACACGGCGGAGGTGACGGCCGGGCCGCCCGTCAGCCTGGGCCGGAGGGTACCGACGATCGAGCGCGCCAGCTCATCCTGCACCTCGAATACGTCGGCGAGCTGGCGGTCATACGTGTCCGACCAGAGGTGGTAGCCGTCGGCCGCGTTGATGAGCTGCGCCGTCACCCGCAGCCGGTTGCCCGCCCGCCGCACGCTGCCCTCGAGCACGGCGGTGACGTTGAGCCGCTGCCCGATCTCGCGCACGTCCAGATCGCGCCCCTTGAAGGCGAACGCCGAAGTCCGCGAGGCAACGCGCAGGCCCTCCACGCGGGTCAGCGCGTTGATCAGCTCCTCAGTCATCCCGTCGCTGAAGAATTCGTTCTCCGGGTCGGTGCTCATGTTGACGAACGGGAGCACCGCGAGCGCGGCCACACGCGGAACGACCGCCGTCGCCGCCGGCGTCGGCGAGGGGCGGCTCTGCCCGGCCTCCGCGTCGGCCAGCGCGCGCGCGAGCTCCGCGCCGCTGGCGAACCGGTCGTCCGGCCGCTGGGCCAGCGCGCGGGCAACGAGCTGCTCGACCGCCGGCGGCACCACGGCCCCCACAGTCGGCGAGCGCCGGCGCGGGCTCGGTGAGACGCTGCGCGATGATGGCGATCGGCGCGCTGCCGGTGAAGGGGGGCCGGCCCGAAAGCATCTCGAACAGCACGCAGCCGAGCGCGTAGATGTCGGATCGGGCGTCGAGCGGCTCGTCGCTGGCCTGCTCGGGACTCATGTAGGCCGGGGTCCCGATGAGCATGCCGGCCTGCGTGAGGGCGGAGTCGGCCGCGGCGGTCACGGCCCGGGCGACGCCGAAGTCGGCCACGACGGCGTGGCCTTCCTCGAGCAGGATATTCTCGGGCTTCACGTCGCGGTGGATGACGTTCTGACGGTGGGCGTAGTCCAGCGCCTCGGCCGCCTGGCGGGTGAGCCGGAGCGCCGGAACGAGCGCGACGCGGCCCTCGGCCACCAGGCGGTCACGGAGCGAGCCGCCTTCGATGTAGGGGGTGACGTAGTAGAGGAAGCCATCGCGCCTCGCCCGAGTCGTACAGCGGGAGCAGATGGGGATGGTGCAGCCGGGCGGCGAGCCGGATCTCCCGGAGGAAGCGCTCGGAGCCGAGCACCTCGGTGAAGCGCTCCTGCAGCACCTTGAGCGCGACCACCCGGTCGTGCCGGCAGTCGCGCGCGAGGTAGACCACGGCCATTCCGCCGTGACCGACCTCGCGCTCGACCGCATAGCGGCCGGCAAGGGCGTGCTGCAGTCGGTCGAGCAGGTCAAGCACCGGGTGATCCGTGAGGTCGGCCATGTTACGATATCATCGGACCCCGGTGACGGCCAGAGCGCCGGCCGTCTCACGGCTCAGGCCCGCATCGCCGCCGCGAAGACCGGGGGCACCTTGGCCCAACTCGAGCGCTCCTCCAGCGCCGTCATCCGCGACATCAGCAGGTGGGCGCTCCGGTGGCTCAGTGCGTAGGCGGGCTTGGGCATGGCCGTGATCGGGTGCCGCAGCACCACCTTCTCGATCCCCTCGAGCATTGAGGTGTTGTGGACCCACCCCGCGCCGCTCTGGATGTCGGCCGGCGTGGACGACGGGTGCGCGCCCCAAGGCGGCGTTCCAAACGCGAACGACAACCCCGACCACGCGTTGACGGTCACGGTGCCGTACTGGAGGGCGGCGATCGCGCGCTCCACCGCCGCGCCAGTCGTCGGGTCCTTCATCGTGCGCGGATGGACCACCAGACCGGCCGAGAGCGTGCCCCAGAGCCGCTCGTTGGCGAACCGAACGGCTTCGGCGAGAAACTCGGCCAGGTCGGGGCTGCCCACCGACGTCTCTGCGATGATCGGTGCGAAGGACTCCTCCTGGAACAGCGGCTCGGCGGCGGCCCGGGCATCCAGCCCCGGCACCAGCGTCCAGGGGAGCGATCCCGCGGGCTTACCGCCGATCGGGGAGCCTCGGCCGGCGCCGAAGCGCTCCCACCGCTCGCGGGCGCCGGGATAGTACGCCTGCCGGTCGACCGCGCGCTCGAATGCCGCGCGGAGGAAACCCAGGAACTTCTCCCGCAGCGCCCAGCCGCGCGGCAGCACCACGACGCGGTTGGAGTTGCAGTTGAAGGATGCGTTGAAGGTGAGCCCGCTGGCCACGTCCTCGGCCTGATAGGCGAGCTCCTTGTCTGAGTAGGGGCCGGGCACCACCAGCACTGGCGCCACCCCCCCGAGCTCGGCGGTCACCGGCTTGGCGGTGGCGGGCCGGCCCTCGCGCTTGCGCGCCTCCCGCTCGGTGCCGGGCGCGCCCCAGACGAGCTGGTTGTACGTCCGGTCGGAACCCGTGATGTGGATCTCGTCCACGCCGGCATGCTCCGCCAGGTACGCGCCCTCCCCGGCGGCGCCGTAGACTACCGACAGGAAGCCCGGGCGGATGGCCTCGGCAAAGGCGCGCTCCAGGTACGGGCCCAGATACGCGTTCACCGGATTCAGCTTGAGCACGCACGCCTTGCCCTCGTTGAACAGCTTGGTGATCACGTCCATGGACGGGATCGCGTTGATGTTGCCGGCGCCGAGCACGAGGACCACGCGGCCGTCGTGCGTCTTGCCGCCGCGGTAGAAGCGCGCGCGGGACGCGTCCACGTCGGCATGCGCCAGGCCGGCCTGGAAGTGCACATCCACGCGCACCCCCTTGAACAGGGTCCCGTCGATCGAGCCCGCGGGGAACACCTGCGCGGTGATGCCGCCGTCCGAAGTCCGACCTCGCTGGCCGAGCGGCGTGGTGCCGGTGTGCTTGAGCGCGAGGAGCGACTGCTGGACGAGGCGGAGCTGGCGGACGACGAACCAGGGCCCGCCGCACCACTCCTCGCCCTCGAGCGGCGTGCCGAGCGGAATGCCCTTGGCGGCGCAGGCGGCGTGGACGCTGTCGCGGGCGATCTCGAGATAGCCGACCTGCATCGCGCGGGCGAGCGCCACGCGCTCGTCGAACGAGAGGCGCAGGAGGAGCGCGGCGCCATCGCGCGCCCGGGCAACGGCCTCGTCGAGCCCCCGGGCCGAGCTGTGGGGTGGTGTGGCCGGCCTATTCACGGCCGGGGCGGATCTCGGGGTGCTGGCGACGGAGGTCATGGCAGTCACCTGGTTGAACTGTTGAACGGAGCGGCGGGCCCAAATTGCGGCCGGCGGTTGCCCAGCCGGATCATGGCCCGTACACTAGGCTGCACCCATCAGCCCGCTGTCAGGTCTCCATCAGGAACCGTCGGGTGACCCAGCGCCCCGCGCCACCGCTCAGGCTCCGGCTCCTCGGCACCCCCGGCGTTTCCCGGGTGGGCGAAGGGACCGGGGCGCCGGTCCAGAGGCAGGCGCTGGCGCTGTTGGCCGTGCTCGCCTGCGCAGGCGAGCGGGGGATCGCGCGCGACAAGCTGCTCACCCTGCTCTGGCCCGAGTCTCCCGCCTCGCCGGCCGCCCACCGGCTGAGCCAGCTACTCCATTGGACGCGGCGCACGCTCGGTGCGGCCGGGCTCATCACGGGCACGACCGAACTCGGGCTCGAGCCCGGCGCGATTGCCTGTGACCTGTGGGATTTCGAGGGCGCCCGTCGTGCCGGAGAGCTCGAGCGGGCCGCGGAGCTGTACGCCGGCCCGTTCCTCGATGGGTTCTACCTCGCCGGCAGCGGCGAGTTCGAGCGCTGGGCCGACTCCAGGCGAAGCGAGCTCGCGCGCGAATACCAGGAGACGCTGGAGGCGCTCGCGGTGCAGGCGGAGGCACGGGGGGACTCGCTGGCCGCGTCCGAGTGGTGGGGACGACTCGCCCGGGACGAGCCGCTCAGCTCGCGGGTGACGATGCACCTGATGACGGCGCTGGCCGCCGCGGGCGAGCGGGCCCGCGCGCTTGCGCAGGCGAACGCCTACCAGAAGCAGGTGCGGACCGAGCTCGAGGCGGAGCCGAACCCGGCGGTGGTGGCGCTCGCGCGGCTGCTCAAGCGCGAGGCGCCGGCCGGCATGGCGATCGGGATCCTGCCGCTCGTCGGCGTGGGTGACGACGCCGTGGCGCGCGCGATCGCCGACGGCCTCACAGAGGAGCTCATGGCGGCGCTCGCCGAGATCCCGGGCATTCGAGTGGCGGCGCGCACGGCAATCACCACCGCGCAGCAGATGACGCCCGATCTGCGAGAGCTCGGAAAGCTGCTCGGGCTCACGGCCATGCTGGAGGGAACCGTGCGCATCGCGGGCGGGCGACTCCGTCTCGTGGTCAGGCTGCTCGACGTGGCCGACGGCTGCCAGCGCTGGACGGAGCGCTGGGAACGCGACGCGGGGGAGGTTGTCGCCAGGGAGGAAGCGCTGGCACGCGATGTGTCGGCGCGGATCGGTGAGCGGCTGGCGTCCTCCGCCTCTAGCGGCGCTTCAGCGGCACCCGCCGCCGATAAGGTGACCGTCATCCGCGCGTGCGCCCGCAAACAGGAGCCGTCCACCGCGTCACCTCGGAGGCGGACGTCGGCGCGGGACACGGGGAAGGCGTCGCCATGCGCAGCCAGAGAGTCGAGTCGCACCTGGGGCGCCGCCCGTGGGCCGCTCCGCTGCAGCCGCAGCACGGCGGTGGCGTTCGCCGGGAGCAGGGTGTCGCCGTTCTCTACAATGGGCGCCGTCAGCCGTGCCGGAACTCGCCTGGTGCCCTTGGCGGGCGCGCACGCACGAGCGGGGAGCGTGAGCTCGAGCGCCGTGCCCTTCGGCACCTGGCGTGGAGCGGCGGCCGCACTGTCGGTGGTGGTCGCGGTCGTGGGCGCCGAGCTCGGGGGAGTGGCGGTGCGCGGCTTCGGAGCAGGCGCGGGAGCCGGCCGGCTGGTGGTGCTCGGGGCAGGCTTGTCGGCCTCCGTTGCGGTCGGTTCGTCGGGTGCGCTCGCTGGCGGCGCCGGCGCCGTGGTCACCACCTGAGTCGCGGGGGCCTCGCGGCGGAACACGCCGAGCTGATTGAGCCCGGCCACCAGGCCACTGAGCGCGGCGACGAAGCCGGTCGCCGCGGTCAGGACACCGGGGACCGACTTCCACCAGGATGGCTTTTCTTCGTTGGCCATGAGCCCTCCGCTCGGTTCGGCTGTCCCTCAATGGCCCGGAACGGCGCCATTCTGCTGTGAGCCGGGGCACGAAGCAGGAACTCGCCGGGCCTGAGGAGTATCTTCGCCCGGGAGCCGGGGCCCCGATAGACGGTGGTCCCGAGCGGGCAACCGGTTGCACTCGCGATTCAGCAGCACTCACGCAATTCACCCGCCTGAGCCGCCGGGCGAGTCCGCCGCTTCAGAGCTTGCCAGAGGACCGAACCTTGCGACGACGGGGCGGCTGGGGTGGAATGCCACTCCCGCCACCTCTCCATCCCTGTCAGGAGTCCTCATGCGCCGTCCAATCATGTTCCGGTATGCAGCCCTTGGCGTGGCAATCGGAGCGGTCCTGGCCGCCTGCGATGGCCAGAGCCCGAGCGGCACGACGTCGTTCTCGGTCATGCTCAAGGACGCGCCGGGCGACGTGCAGCACGCGGTAGTGACCATCAGTGAGGTGGACCTAGTCGGCAGCGGCGGAGTGCAGGTGCTCGCGCAGGCGCCGACAACGGTCGACCTGCTCACGCTGGCCACGTCGGCGACCTCCCTGGTGCAAGGCGTCGAGGTGCCGTCCGGCACGTACACGCAGCTCCGCTTCAAGATCACGGGCGCCTGCCTGGCGGTGGACGATGGAAACGGGGGCAGCGCGGTCTACGCCACGAGCGGCTACGACGCCACGCCGTGCGGCGGCGCCGCGACCGGCGAGCTCAAGACGCCGAGCTATGACGAATCCGGGCTCAAGGTCAGCATGACGGACAACGCGCTCCACCTCGTCGGCCCCGAGCAGATCGTGCTGGTGGACTTCGACGTGAGCCAGAGCTTCGGGCACGGGGCGAGCGGGTGGGTCATGCATCCGGTCGTGACCGGCGGCGATTTCGATGCAGCGCCGGGACAGGAGCTCACGAGACCTCTGGTCGCAGCGGCGCACTGAAGTAGTAATCACGGGTGGGCCGGCCGGCCGTAGGGGGCTTCCCCGCGGCCGGCCGGCCTGTTCTCGGAGCTTGTAGATCAGCTCGGACCGGAAACGGCTGGATTCGCTGGGCGGCCTCATCCCGGGACCGTACCCGGTTGCCGCACTCACCACGAAGGCACGACGGGGTTTGGGACGCGGAGGGCATCGGGAAGCGGAGCCACGCCAGCTCGGGTGTGGTGGCGCCGAGGTGCACCAATCCATAGATTCGCGCCTGTTTCCGGAGGCAGCTCCGCAGACCTTCGAGTGTGCCACGCCTACGACCCACCACTGCGAGACTCTCATGACCACCTCTGCCCAGGCGCCAACCGGCGGGCGCCCTTCCCCGGCGTCGGCTGACCCGTCCGCTCCAGCCCGGCCCAACCCCGAACGCATCCTCGACGCGCTGAGCGCGCACGAGCGCACGGCGGCGCTCACGGCCGCGATCCAACTCGATCTCTTCACCTCCATCGGCGCGGGCGCAACGACCGCCGGTGAGTTGGCCGGGCGGATCGGCGCCGCGGAGCGCGGCGTCCGCATCCTGGCCGACTACCTGGTGGTGGACGGATTTCTGACCAAAACCGACGGGCGCTACGGCCTCGTCCCCGAGGCGGCGGCGTTTCTCGACCGGCGGTCGCCGGCGTACCTCGGCGGCATGGCCGGGTTCCTCGGCACCCCGCGTTTCCTGCGCCGGTACGAGCGGCTGGCCGAGGCGGTCCGGCGCGGAGGCGCCGCGCCGATGCCACGGAAGGGGCGCTGGCGCCCGGCGACGCGATGTGGGTGGAGTTTGCCCGGGGCATGGCGCCGATGCAGGCGAGAGTCGCCGAGCTCACCGCGGAGGCGGTCGGCGGCGTCACGCGCGCGCTCGACATCGCGGCGGGGCATGGGCTGTTCGGGATCGCCATTGCCCGCGCGAATCCGGCCGCGCGGATCGTGGCGCTCGACTGGGAGAACGTGCTCGTGGTCGCGCGCGAGAATGCCGACGCGGCGGGCGTCGGCGATCGGGTGACGCTGCTCCCGGGGAGCGCCTTCGAGGTCGACTTCGGCACCGGCTACGACCTCGTGCTCGTCACCAACTTCCTGCACCACTTCGACCGGCCGACCTGCGTGGGGCTGCTGCGGCGGGTGCGGGCGGCGCTCGCGCCCGGGGGCCGGGCCGCGATCGTGGAGTTCGTGCCCGACGAGAGCCGGGTCTCGCCGCCGGTCCCGGCGGCGTTCAGCCTCAAGATGCTCGTCAGCACGCCGAGCGGGCAGGCGTATACCTATGCCGAGCACGACGCGATGTGCCGGGAGGCGGGGTTCGGCTCGACCGAGCTGCGAGCGCTGGGGGCGGCGCCGCAGTCGCTGGTGCTGGCGTCCGGCTGAGCGCGGTTCCGAGGCGTCAAGCGTCCGCATGCCACGCTACGCCGCGTTTCTCCGGGGCGTGAGCCCGATGAATGCGAAGATGTCCGAACTGAAGCAGGCCTTCGAGGCAGCCGGCTTCTCGGCGGTTACAACCGTGCTCTCGAGCGGCAACGTTGTCTTCGATGCGCGCCGGGCATCGGAAGGCCGCCTCGAGCAGAGGGCCGAGGCCGCCATGCGCGAGCGGCTCGGGAAGGCATTTCTCACGATCATGCGGCCGACGGACCGGTTGCGCGAACTGCTGGCGACGGACCCCTATCGCAGCTTCGACCTGAGCCCGTCCGCCAAGCGGATCGTCACCTTCCTGCGCGACGTGCCCGCGGCCGGGATCGACTTGCCGGTGGAGCACGATGGGGCGCATCTGATCGCGCTGCACGGGACGGAGCTCTTCAGCGCGTACCTGCCGAGTCCGAAGGGCCCCGTATTCATGGCGCTCATCGAGCGGACGTTCGGGAAGGAGCTGACCACGCGGACCTGGGATACGGTCGCCAGGGTCGCGCGCGCCTGACGCCCGGCCGGTTGGCGGCCGCGAGCCGGCTCGAGTAGGTTTGGCGCGCCTTCCCGATCACAAAAGCGACTCATGCCCATCCGACCTCAGGTGAATCATGCCCGTGCGCCCGCGCGTTGCCGTGGCTGTGTGTCTGCTGGGTCTCTCGCCCGCCCTCCCGCCGCACGCAGCGGCGCACCGGAGCATCGCTCCGTCTGCCGAGCGCATTCTCGCGAATCCGAACCGCGCTCCTGCCGGCCGGCTGCGCGCGGGCGTGCTCACGCTCGACCTCGAGCTCCGCTCCGGAATGTTCCGGCCGCACGCGGACGACGGCCCCGGTATCGAGGTGCAGGCCTTCGGTGAGCGCGGCCGAGCGCTCCAGATCCCCGGGCCGCTCGTCCGGGTGCCCCAAGGCACCGTCATTCACGCCACCATCCGGAATCGCCTTCGCGACTCGACGCTCGTCCTGCACGGGTTCGCCGCACGTTCCGGCGCGAACGCCGACAGTATCGTGGTCCCGCCAGGCGCCACGCGGCGCGTACAGTTCGGTGCCGGCCGCGCGGGCACCTACTACTACTGGGGCACCACCACGGGCAAGCGCATGGAGGACGACCGCTGGATCGACAGCCAGCTCTCCGGCGCCTTCATCGTGGATCCGCCCGGCACACCTCCGCCCGCCGGCGAGCGCGTGTTTGTCATGGGCCTCTGGCTCAGGCCTCCCGACAGCGCGTCCGGCGACCCCGGCGGCGAGTTCATGGTGATCAACGGGAAGTCCTGGCCCGAGACCGAGCGGCTGGGCTACACGGTGGGCGACACGGTCCGCTGGCGCTGGCTCAATCCCACCTCGAGCTCGCACCCGATGCACCTGCACGGCTTCTATTACGAGGTGGACAGCCGGGGAAGCGGTGCGGCCGACACCGTCTACACCCCGGACGACCGTCGCATGGTGGTAACCGAGCTCATGCCGCCCGGCGGCACGATGACGGCGCGCTGGACGCCGACGCGGCCGGGGAACTGGCTCTTCCATTGCCACTTCGCGTTCCATATCGCGGACGCGCAGCTCCTCTCCGCGAAGCCGGGAGCGGCAGGCGGGCACGACGGCGCGCACCCGACCCACCGGATGGCCGGGCTGGTGCTCGGCATACACGTGGCGCCCGCGGCACGCGCGGCGCCGGAAACGCCGGCAGCGGGCGAGCCGACGAGGCTGCGGCTCCTCGTGCAACCGGCACGCGCGCCCGCCGACTCGGCGCATCTCATGAGTTACGCGCTTCAGGAGGGAGAGCGCGAGCCGGCGCCGGACTCGGCGCTGGTCCCCGGGCCGACGCTGGTGCTGGAGCGGGGGCATCCGGTGCGCATCACCGTGGTGAACCGGCTGTCCGAGCCGACGGCGGTGCACTGGCACGGGATCGAGCTCACGAGCTACCCCGACGGCGTCCCGGGGTGGAGCGGGAGCGGGAACCGCCTGCTCCAGGCGATCGCGCCGGGCGACTCGTTCGCGGCGGAGTTCACCCCACCCCGCGCGGGGACGTTCATCTATCACTCGCACGCGAACGAGCTGACCCAGATCCAGGGCGGTCTGTACGGAGCGATCGTCGTGGTCAGAGCCCGGCGCGACGCTCGACACCGCGACCAACCGGCTGGTGGTCGTGGGCGGCCTGTCCCGGCATGACAGCGCGTTCGGCCTCGTGAACGGGCGGCTCGATCCTGCGCCGATGGAGCTCCGGGCCGGGCGAACGTACCGCTTCCGGCTCATCAACATCGGCGACGCGCGCACGTACTTCGCGCTGCGCCACGCGGGGTCAGACACCTCGCTCGTGGCCTGGCGCGCGGTGGCCAAGGACGGCGCCGAGCTGCCGCCGTCGCAGGCGGTGGCGCGCACCGACCGGCTGCTCACCGGGCCCGGCGAGACCGCGGACTTCGAGTTCCGGCCGGAGGCGCCGGGGAAGCTCGCGCTCGAGCTGGACTCGCCGTTCGCGGTGTGGCGGCTGGATGTGCCGGTGAGGGTTCGGCCCTGAGAAAGGGGACCCCTACAGCTGCTTCCGCAGCACCCCCGCCACGCGCTCCTGGATCCGCTCCCACAACGGCCGGTGCCGCCATGCCTCCAGTGTGATCCGGCGTGACGCCGCCCGGTCCAGCGCGAATGCCGCCACCTGGCCGGCCGCGAACTCGTGATCGTACACGTTCAGGTTGTCCTCCTGGTTGAGCCGGAACGAGCGGTCGTCGAAATTGGTGGAGCCCACCGACACCCACACGTCGTCCACCACCGTCACCTTGGGATGGTACATCGTGGGCTGGTACTCGTAGATCGCCACCCCGGCCTCGAGCATCGGCCCCCACGTCTCCTTCGAGGCCCGGCGCACCACCTGCGCGTCCAGGACGGGACCGGGCACGATGATCTCCACGTCTACGCCGCGGCGGCGGGCCGCGACCAGCATCTCGACGGTGGTCTCGTCCGGGACGAAGTAGGCGTTGGCGATCAGGATGCGCCGCGTCGCCGCGGCGATGGCGAGCAGGAACATGACCCGGAGATTCCCGTTCCCGCCGCGAGGCGAGCTCCAGAAGACCTGGCCGAGCGCCGGACCCGCGCGGTCGAGATCGGGGAAGTAGCCGGGCCCGTCGAGCACGACGCCGCGGGTCTCGAACCAGTCGTCCATGAACGCGGCCTGGAGCTGGGCGACGACCGGCCCTTCGGCCCGGAAATGCGAGTCGCGCCAGTGCTCCTTGTCCTGGGCGTGGCCCAGCCACTGGTCGGCGACGCCCACGCCGCCGGTGAAGCCGACGCGCCCGTCTACGATCAGGAGCTTCCGGTGGGTGCGGTGGTTGACGCGGTCGAAGTCGTAGAACCGGAGGGGCCGGTAGAGCACGACCTCGACGCCCGCCTGCCGGAGGCGTGAGAGGTCGTCCTGGTCCACCTTCTGCGACCCAGCCCAGTCGATCAGGACGTGCGTGCGCACGCCGGCCCGGGCTCGCTCCGCGAGCGCCGCGGTGAAGCGCCGGCCGATCGCGGACGACCAGTAGATGTAGCTCTCGAACGTGATGGTGCGCTTCGCCGAGCGGATGGCGTCGAGCATCGCCGGGAAGACCTCGTCGCCGTTGTAGAGCGCCGTGACCCGGTTGCCGGTGAGGAAGCCGGGACCGAGCAGGCTGCCCATGGTGCGCACGAACTGGGAATCGGCGGCGGCGTAGCGGTGCGGGATCGGCCGCTCGACCTTGCGCTCCGAGCTCCCGAGCACGACCCAGAGTACCACCGACACGACGACCAGGCTCGCCACCAGGATGATGTGCGAGGCCACCCACGCCCTCGTGCCTTTCAAGGCCGAGCGCTTTGCGCGCATGCACCGACTCCATGTTTGGATGTTCGCTTCTGATCTATCGCGTTCCGGGCGGCTTGGCCAGATCAACCGCCCCGGAGACATCGGGCACGACGACGGCATAGACGGGGTGATGGTCGCTTGCTCCGAGCGTCCGGCGGACCACGCCCGCCCAGTCCGGCCCCGCGGGCTTGAGACCCCGGACGAAGATCTGGTCCCAGGTGAAGTACGAGATCGTGGGCTCGGCATAGCGGGTGAGCCAGCGGTAGCCGTGCCGCTCGAGCAGTACGCCGATGCCGTAGCTGTTGAAGTCGCCGGCGATCACGACGGGGCCCTGGAACCGCTCGGCGTCCGCCAGGACCGTCATCACCTGGTCCTCCCGCACCCGGTCGGAGCCCCCGGCGGGCGTCTCGAGGTGGACGCCGTAGACCCGGATCGTGAGCCCGCGGACCACGACCTCCGCGGCGGTGGCGGTCCGCCGCTGGCGACGCGTCCGGCTCTCGTGCGGCAGCAGCAGCTTCCAGCTCCGCGCGATGGGCCAGGGCGACAGCACGGCCGGACCGAAGTACTTGTGCTCGGTGGGATGGATCGCGCCCGGATAGTAGGCGTAGTCGAGGTGGAGCGCGCGGGCGATCCGGTCGGTGCCGCGGTCGTCCATCTCCTCCAGCGTGAGGATGTCGGCGCCGCGGAGGCTGTCGCTCCGGAGCACCTCGATGGCGCGGTCGATCCGGCGGGCGAGCTTGACGTTGAAGGTGACGATCCGGATGGGGCCGGTCGCGAGGGTGTCGCGACCGAGCAGCGCGTACTGGCCCGTGAACGCGGGGCCGGAGGGCTCGAGCAGGTTGGTGGCGCGGGCGCAGCCGGCCACCAGCAGGGTCGCGAGCAGCGCTCCAAGGAAGGGGTGGCGCACCATCCGAAGATAAGCGCCAGCGGCCCGCTACCCGGCCGCCGCTAGCCAGCCGCCCGCCACGGCTGCATCTTGCACCCTCCCCTCACAAGCGCCCAACATGCCCGAGCTTCTCAGCCGGCTCCAGACCGCGCTCGCCGACCGCTACCGCATCGACGGTGAGATCGGCGCCGGCGGGATGGCGACGGTGTACCTCGCGCAGGATCTCCGGCACGACCGGAAGGTGGCCCTCAAGCTCCTCCGGCCCGAGCTCTCCGCCGTGATCGGCGCGGAGCGGTTCCTGGCCGAGATCAAGCTCACCGCCAACCTGCAGCACCCGCACATCCTGCCGCTGTTCGACTCCGGTGAAGCAGTCGCGCGTCGCGAGTCCCGGGTCGCGGGAGACGAAACCGAGACCCGCGACTCGGGACCCGCGACGTTCCTCTATTACGTCATGCCGTTCATTGAAGGGGAGTCGCTCCGGAGCCGGCTCACCCGGGAGAAGCAGCTCCCCGTGGCCGAGGCGGTGCGGATCGCCACCGAAGTCGCGAGCGCCCTCGACTATGCGCATCGTCACGGCGTGGTCCACCGCGACATCAAGCCCGAGAACATCCTGATGCACGACGGCCGGGCGCTCGTGGCCGACTTCGGCATCGCGCTCGCCGCCAGCAAGGCCGGCGGCAACCGGATGACCGAGACCGGCATGTCGCTCGGCACGCCGTTCTACATGAGCCCGGAGCAGGCGATGGGCGAGCGCGAGATCACCGCCCGCTCCGACGTCTACGCCCTCGGCGTGGTGCTCTACGAGATGCTGACCGGCGACCCGCCGTTCACCGGCTCGACGGCGCAGGCGGTCGTGGCGCGGGTGCTGACCGAGACGCCGCGCCCGATCCTGCCGCAGCGGCACACCATCCCGCCGGAGGTCGAGGCGGCAGTGCTGACGGCGCTGGAGAAGCTGCCGGCCGACCGGTTCGCGTCCGCCGCGGAATTCGCCGAGGCGCTGGCGGGCCGACGCACGGTGCCGGTGATACGCTCGGCGGCCGCGCCGGGCGCCATGGCCGGCGCCGCACCCCGCACGAAGTTCCGGCTGGACCCGGTCAAACTCGGATTGTTCGCCGCGCTGGTGCTCGCAGCGGGGGCCGCGGCGTGGGGATGGCTCCGGCCCGGCCCAGAGCCGGTGGTGAACCGGTTCAGCCTCTATCTGCCGCCGGCGGAGGCGCTGGCGCCGGTGAATCAGTCCGGCAACCGGGTCGCCATCTCGCCCGACGGGAAACGTCTGGTCTACGTGGGCCCGGCGTCGGGCGGCACGCAGCTCTGGCTCCGGGATCACGACCAGCTCGGCTCCTCACCGATCCCGGGCACCGATGGCGCCGCGACACCGTTCTTCTCCCCCGACGGGCGGGAGATCGGGTTCCTCGTCGGCGGCTCCAAGCTCCGGGCCGTGTCGCTCGACGGGGGCCCAACGCAGACGCTCTCGGACAGCATCAACTCCACGGGCGCCGACTGGGGACCCGACGGGTACATCTACTTCGAGGTGGACTCGGGCATCGCGCGCATGCGCGCCACGGGCGGCCCGGCCGAGCTGCTGTACAACTTCTTCGCGCACAAGGAGTCGGGCGCGGAATGGCCGGTGGTGCTGCCCGGCGGCAAGGGCCTGCTCTTCCGGACCCGGCGGTCGAACCAGGCGGTCGGCGACTTCCAGATCGTGGCCATGGCGCTCCCGCACGGGGCACCGCACGTGCTGATGCGCGGCGTGTTTGCCCGCTATTCGCCGACCGGCCACCTGCTGGTCGTCACCGGAGACGGCAAGCTCGTCGGTGTGCCGTTCGACCTCGACAAGCTCGCGCTCAGCGGCCCGCCGATCGGCCTGCTGGAGGGCATCGGGGTCGAAGTCGGCGGCTTCTCGACCAACCTGGCGCTGTCGAACACCGGCACGCTGGTCTACACCACCGGCGGCGCCGCCCGCACCCGGCAGCCGGTGTGGGTCAGCCGCGACGGGCTGGAGAGCGCGGTGGATTCCACCTGGCAGCCGCCGGGCATCATCGCGAGCTTCTCGCTCGCGCCCGACGCCCGCGCCCTCGCCGTCGAGATGGTGCAGAACGGCAACAGCGCCATCTGGATCAAGCAGATCCCGGTGGGACCTTTCTCGCGGCTCACCTTCGGCGACACGGCGAACCTGCGCCCTGCCTGGAGCTCCGATGGCCGCTCGCTGATCTACGTCGGCAACGCGGGCCCCAACGGGGGCGCGGCCATGACGCGCCGCGCCGACGGCACCGGGGTGGCGAAGACGCTGGTGCACTCGCCGTTCGCCTTCGCCCAGGCGGGCGAGACGCACGACGGCAAATGGCTGCTGGCGCGGCGCTCGTTCCTGGAGGCCGGCGCGGGCGACATCTACGGGCTCCGCACAGGCGACTCGACCCTGGTGCCGCTGGTGACAGGACCCGCCACGGAGATCGAGCCCGCGGTGTCGCCGGACGGGCGGTGGCTGGCGTACGCGTCGAATGAGTCAGGCGCGGCGGAGGTGTACGTGCGGCCGTTCCCCGATGTGGGGTCGGCCCGGTGGCAGGTCTCGACCGCCGGCGGGAGGGACCCGGTCTGGTCGCACGGCGGCCGGGAGCTGTTCTACCGGAGCGCGGGGGACAAGCTGATGAGCGTCGCCGTGCGGCCAGGCGCCACGTTCGCGTTCGAGCAGCCGAAGGCGCTGTTCGCGACCACGGCGTACGTCCCCGGCGGGCCGACGGGATCGTTCGACGTGAGCCCGGACGACAAGCGGTTCCTCTTCCTGCGGGAGACGGCGCCGAACGAGCGGAACGAGCTGATCGAGGTGCAGAACTGGACGGCGGAGCTGGAGCGGCGGGCGCATCGGTGATGTCTGATGGGATCCGGGCGCCGGGCGAGCGCCGGCGAGGACGGGCCCGCCGGGGCGCTGCAGTAACTGCTACGCTCGCTGGAAGGGGTCGGGGTGCTGTGGCAGTTACTGACGCGACCCTCTGGGCCCATCCTCGCCGGCGCTCGCCCCCGGCATCGGGGCTGTGCCTGATGAGGTCTCATCCGAGGGAGAGTGGCCGGTGGCGGTGACCGATGTAGTTGATCAGCCCGGGATCCCGCGCGCGCCGGCGATCACGCGGGGCAAGCTGCTCCAGGTGCTCGGCGTCTCTTTCGGGATCGCGGTGCTCATCGGCAATACCATCATCGTCGGCATCCTCCGGACGCCCGGGGACGTAGCGGCGCGGCTGCCGAGTCCGGTGCTCTTCATCGGGGTCTGGGTCGTGGGCGGGCTGTACGCGCTGCTCGGCGCCATGTCCATGGCGGAGCCGGGCGCCATGCTTGCCCGGTCCGGCGGCCAGTATCCGTTCGTGCGGCGGGGGCTCGGCGAGTATCCGGGCTTCGTGGTGGGCTGGAGCGACTGGCTCTCGACCTGCGCGCCGATCGCACTCGGCGCGATGGTCTTCACCGAGTACCTCGAGCCCCTGGTGCCCGCGCTGGCGGGGCGGCGGGTGCCGGCCGGTGTCGCCCTGGTGCTCTGCTTCGGGCTGCTGCTCTGGCGCGGCATTCGGGTCGGCGATCTGGCGCAGCAGATCCTGAGCGCGCTCAAGGCGCTGGCGTTCGGCGGGCTCATTGGAGTGTGCCTGGTGATTCCAGTGCCCGCGGCGGCGGCGGCCGCGCCCACGGCGGCTGCCTCGGGCTTCGCGCTGGTGACGGCGGTCGTGCTGGCGGTGCAGGCGGTGATCTACACGTACGACGGGTGGACGGGGCCGCTCTACTTCGGCGAGGAGACCCGAAATCCCGGCCGGGGCATCCCGCGCTCGATGGTCTTCGGCGTCCTGCTCGTCATCGTGATCTACGTGCTGGTGAACGTGGCCTTCCTCCGCGTGCTCGGCATGAGCCGGATGGCGGGTGACCCGTTCGTAGCTGCGAGCGCGGTCAAGGAGCTCTTCGGCATGCGAGGCGACCTGGCGATTCGGCTGCTGGTGCTCCTCTCGATCCTGGGGGGGATGAACGCCTGCGTGCTGATGGCGCCCCGCATCATGCTGGCCATGAGCCGGGACCGGCTGCTCCCGGCCGCATTCGCGACGGTGAACCCGGGCGGCACGCCGACGGTGGCTCACTGGACGGGGATCGGCGTCGCGGCGGGGTTCATCATTTCCGGCACGTTCAACACGGTGCTGGCGCTGTGCGCGTTCTTCTTCGTGGCCAACTACACGCTGTCGTTCTTGAGCGTGTTCGCGCTCAGGCGGAAGGAGCCCGACGCGCCCAGGCCGTGGCGGGTGCCGGGGTTTCCGTACACGACCGGATTGGCGGTGCTGGTCTCGGTGGCGTTCCTCGCCGGGTCGGTGGTGGGCGACTGGGGAAACAGTTGGAAGTCGCTGCTGCTCCTCGCGGTGAGCTATCCGGTGTACCGGGTGGTGGTCGCCAGACGGTGACACTGACGCGCGCCATCGTCCGTCCTCCCGCCACGACCTTTGCCAGTGGAATCACGTCGTCCGGCCTCGGCACACCGGAGCTGGCGCTCGCGCTCGAGCAGCACGAGGCGTACTGCCGGACGCTCGAGCGGCTGGGACTCGCGCTGGTCCGTCTCCCGCCCGACGCCGACTTCCCCGATTCCACCTTCGTCGAGGACGCCGCCATCGTCACCCCGCGCGGCGCGATCCTCACCCGGCCCAGCGCGCCGAGCCGTGCGGGTGAGGTCGCGGCGCTCGGCGCGGCCCTGGGCCGCTGGTTTCCCGAGCTGGACGCGATCACCGCGCCGGGCACGGTGGACGGCGGCGACGTGTGCGAGGCGGACGGGCACTTCTTCATCGGCCGCTCGGCGCGCACCAACGCCGAGGGCGCGGCGCAGCTCGCGGCCTGGCTGGGACGGCGCGGGTTCGATTCGAGCATCATCGACATTCGCGGGATGCCCGGGCTGCTGCACTTGAAGAGCGGTCTCTCCTGGCTCGGCGGCCGGCGCCTGCTCGCGGCCGGCGAGATCGCCGGGCACGAGGCGCTCGGCGGGTGGGAGGTGATGCGGGTGCCGGAGCGCGAGGCGTACGCTGCCAACTGCGTCAGAATCAATGACGCGCTGCTGGTGGCCCGGGGCTTTCCGGAGACGGCTTCACTGCTCCGTGGGCTGGACTGCGAGGTGGTTGCGCTGGCGATGTCGGAGTACCGAAAGATGGACGGCGGGCTGAGCTGCCTATCGGTGCGGTGGTAGGCCGACTGGCCGATCGGCGCACGTGGCGGCATCTTCCCTCTAATGGCACCGACCTACCTGGAATGTCCTGCCTGCGGCCAGCGCGCGCTGCACATCGCGACGCGCTGCCCGCGGTGCGCGCACGAGTTCCCCACCGAGCCCATCCGGTGGCAGGCGACGCGCGCTTCCCGGCGGCTCCCGGTGCTGCCGATGCTCCTCGTGCTCCTGCTGGTCGGCGGCGGGCTGATCACGTTGGCCATGCGGCGGGGCGCGGGCGCTGCGGCGCCGGTGACCGCGGACGCCCCGGCCGACCAGCGGGGCGAGCTCGAGACCGCCCAGGCCGCGGCCTCCTTCGCACTGCCCGACTCCGCGCCCAGCACCGAGGCTGTGCCCCGCCAGGCGCGGACCTGGACCAAGGTGCACGAGCGCCGGAGCCCCAAAGCCGATGTGGTCGCCGTCCTGCTCCCGGGCGACACCGTCCTGGCCGACTCGCTTCGGAGCGGCTGGTGGCGCGTGGCACTCGAAGGCCGGGTGCTCGGCTACGTGTACGCGCCGACCCTCGTCGGCGACTGAGAGCACGATGCGTCCTGCAACGCCTCCCCTCGAGTGATCGGCGCGCTCGCCGACCGGTACACCGTCCTCCAGGAGCTCGGCCGCGGCGGGATGGCAACGGTCTACCTGGCCGATGACCGGCGGCACGGCCGCCAGGTGGCGCTCAAGCTGCTCCGCCCCGAGCTGGGCGCCATGCTCGGCCCCGACCGGTTCACCCGCGAGATCCGCGTCGCGGCGGCGCTCAATCACCCACACATCCTGCCCCTCTACGACTCCGGCCAGGCCGAGGACCAGCTCTTCTACGTCATGCCCTACGTGCGGGGCGGGTCGCTCCGGCAGAAGCTCACGGCCGAGCGCCAGCTCTCCGCTGACGAGGCGCTCGGCATCGTCCGGCAGGTTGCCGCCGCGCTCGACCACGCGCACGCGCACGGCCTGATCCACCGCGACATCAAGCCGGAGAACATCCTGCTCCACGAGGGCGAGGCGATGGTCACCGACTTCGGCATCGCACTCGCGGCCGACAGCGATCCGGGCGAGCGGCTCACCGCGGTCGGGGTCATGGTCGGGACGCCGGACTACATGAGCCCCGAGCAGGCCGCGGGCGAGCGCGCGCTCGATGCCCGGAGCGACGTGTACAGCCTCGGCTGCGTGCTCTACGAGCTGCTGGCGGGCGAGCCGCCGCACGCGGCGACCACGGCGAGGGGCGTGATCGCCCGGCGCTTCACCGAGCCCCCGCCCCGGGTGCGCCGGGTTCGCCCCACGGTGTCTGCGGCGGTGGACGAGGCGATTGCGCGGGCGCTGGCCCTGGATCCGGCCGACCGGTTCCCGACGGCGATGGCGTTCGCGGACGCGCTCGGCGGGACGGAGACCGCGCCACGCGCGTCCCGCCCGCCGTCGATCGCGGTGCTCCCCTTCCTCAACCTGAGCGCCGACCCGGAGAACGAGTTCTTTGCCGACGGGATCACCGAGGACGTCATCGCCCAGCTCTCCAAGATCCGCTCGCTCCGGGTGATCGGGCGCGGCTCGGTCATGCGGTTCAAGGGACGCGAGCAGAACCCGCGCGAGATCGGCGCGACGCTCGACGTGGCGACGCTGCTCGAGGGCAGCGTCCGGCGCGCGGGGAGCCGGGTGCGGATCGTGTCGCAGCTCATCGACGCCGGGTCGGACCGGCAACTCTGGGCGGAAACCTACGACCGCGAACTGACCGACATCTTCGCCATCCAGAGCGACGTCGCACTGCAGATCGCGGCCGCGCTCAAGGCCGAGCTGTCGCACGAGGAGCGGACCGAGATCCGGAGGGAGCCGACCGCCGACGTCGAGGCCTACCGGCTCTACCTGCAGGGCCGGCACTGCATCCAGCGGTGGACCGAGGAGGGGCTCGACCAGGGGCTTCGGTACCTCGCGAAGCGACCGCGCGCGATCCGTCCTATGCGCTGGCCTATGCCAGCATCGCGTACGCCTACACCGACATCGGCGTCGGCGTCGCGGGATCGCTCTCCTCGGAGGAAGCCTTTCGGCGGGCAAAGACCGCCGCCGCGCGGGCGCTCGAGCTCGACCCCGGACTGGCTGAAGCGCATGCCGTGCTGGGGCACCTCAAGTACGTGTGCGACTATGACTGGGCGGGCGCGGAGGCCGAGCTCATCCGGGCCATCGAGCTCAACCCGAACAGCGGCGACGCGTACGACATCTACGGGCTCCTGCTGTCCTCCCAGGAGCGGTACGACGAGGCGATCGAGGCGCAGCGCCGCGCCCACGAGCTCGACCCTCTGGCGCACCGCATGGACATCATCACCACGTATCTCCGGGTCGGCAGGTACGACGAGGCGCTGCGCGGCGTCACCCGAATCATCGAGGTCGAGCCGTATTTCGCCCTGGCCCACCTGACGCTGGGATGGGCGCATCTGCTGAAGGGCATGCCGGACGAGGGGCTTGCGGCGATGCGGAAGGCGGTCGCGCTCTCCCCGGAGAACAGCCTGTACCTCGCCCAGCTCGGACAGGCGCTCGGGATGGTGGGCCAGACCGAAGAGGCCCGCGCAGTGCTCGGACAGTTGCAGGAGCTGGCGCGCCGGCGATACGTCTCACCCTACCACATGGCGTACGTCTACACGGGACTGGGCGAAGACGAGCGCGCGCTGGACTGGCTGGAGCGGGCGTACGAGGAGCGGGCGGGCGGCGTGTGGGGAGTGAAGGGCTCGTTTCTGTTCAGGAGCCTGCGATCGCACCCGCGGTTCCGGGCGTTGCTGGGGAGGATGAACCTGGGGGACGGTGAGAGGTGAGAGGTGAGAGGTGAGAGGTGAGAGGTGAGAGGTGAGAGGTGAGAGGTGAGAGGTAAGCGGTGGAATTAGGAGGTGATCGGGGGCGAGCGCCGGCGGTGGCGCGCTCGGAGGGCGCGTCAGTGACCGCCACAGCACTCCGAGCTCACCACGCGAGCGTAGCGGTCACTGCAGCGTCCCGGAGAGCGTGCCACCGCCGGCGCTCGCCCGGCGCACCAGAGCCCGCGAGCACGGCATCGGCCATCGAGCCTCACTTCCCCTGCGCCGCCCCGAGCTGCTGCAGCCAGTTCTCCGCCAGGATCAGCTCGCCCGGCTGCCCGCTCTCTCCCTCGCGCAGCATCAGGAACCGCTTGTCGTCCGGACTGAGTGAAAACGAGGGCACCGAGCCCGGCCGTGAGAACGGTGCCACCGGGAACAGTGCTCGCTGCCGCCCCACCGAGAAGGTCGCCCCCGCCGGGATCTCGGCGGAGATCATCTCGTTCTTGCCGTTGATGTAGAGCAGCTCCCGACCGTTACTCGACCAGGCCGGCTCGACCCCTCCCGCGGTGGAGACCTGCCACTTGGCGTTCGAGGTCTCCGGGAACGGACGACGTAGATCTCGAACGCCCCGGATTCGTTCGAGGCGTAGGCCAGCCAGTGGCCGTCCGGCGACAGCGCGGGAAAGAGCACGACGGCAGGCGAGGCCACCAGCGGGACCAGCGTGCTGTCCCCTGCCCGAAGGCCGACGATATCCGGGCTCGCCGGCGGGGGCGGCGCGGTCCGGAGAATCAGCCAGCGGCCGTCTCGCGAGGACGCGATCTGGCCGATGTCGATGTCCGAATTGACCAGACGGCGCGCGGTTCCGGTGCCGTCCGCCCGGCGCGCGTAGACTGCCCCGACGCCTGAGCCGGACCGGTCGGTGACGTACAGGACGTCCCGGCCGTCGGCCGACCAGACGGGCCGGCCGGCCGCGGTGTCCCCGAACGTGATCCGCGAGAACGGCCCGTCGGGAAGCCGCTTGACCCAGACGTCACGGCCGCCGTCGCGATTGAGCGAAACGGCGATGGCCTTCCCGTCCGGGGAGAGAGCGGAGGAGCCGATCACGCCCTGCGGATCCCACCCGGGATCCACCGGACTCACCCCGCCCTCCCGGCTCACCCACACCGAGCGGCGGGAGCCGAGCGTCCCGCCGGTGGTGTAGGCCAGCGTGCCGTTGCCGGCGAGCGCCAGGTCGACGTTGAAGCCGCCATTCCGCACCCCGATGCCCTCGAGCAGCGCGACGGGCGGGCCGGTGAGCTCGAGCTTTTTCGGATCGAAAGGGATGCCGATCAGCTTGCCGTCGGCGGTGACCACCAGGAGCTGGCCGTTCGGCGCGTAACGCGCGTAGACGCCGCGGACGAGCGAGCGCGCGGGGCCCTTCGGCAGCGGCGCCACCATGATCTCGAAGTCGGCCGGCCCCTGCCCGGCGTGGCGAAGCCGGAACAGCACGCCGGTGGCGCCCGGCAGGACGGTCGGCCACTCGGTGGCGATCTCCTTCCGCTCGGACGCGATCTTGTAGATCGGCTCGATGCTCCCACCGACGGCGCGCATCCGGGCGATCCCCGAATCCACCTCGAAATAGATGTAGCCGTCGGTGCCCCAGTCGCCCGAGGTGCTGTTGGCCTTGTCGTACAGCGTCACCGTCGGCGCCCCGGCCAGCGACGCGATGCGCACCGCCGTCCCTTCCTTGATGAATCCGATCCGCTGGCCATCCGGCGAGAAGAACGGGCTCGACGCGGCCTCGGTCCCGGCGATCGGCGTGGCGTCGAGCTGGTCCAGCCGCCGGAGCCAGAGGCGGGTTCCGCCTTCTCCGGGCCCGCTGTACACCAGCGCCCGGCCGTCCGGCGAGAGCGCGATCCGTCCGCCGCCCGAGGGCGCCGGCGGCTGCAGCCCCTGACTGGTGCGCAGAGCGAGCCCGAACTGGCTCAGAAGCGGCGCCGGCGCCGGCCGGAGCCAGCCCCAGACCGCGGCGGCCGTGGCCACGGCGAGCGCGGCGCCGAGCGCCGGGACGAGCATGCCCGAGCGGCGGCGCCCGCCTCCGTGCGACGGCGCGACCGGCGCCGCGGCCGCCGGAATGGACGCGGTGGACACGTACGACTTGTTCCGAAGCGCCTCCGCGAACTCGGCGGCCGTGGCGAACCGGTCGGCCGGCAGCTTCTCGAGCGCCGTGAGCACCGCCGCCTCCACCTGCGGCGGGATCGTGTGGCGCTGCGGGAGAAGCGGCCGCGGGCTCTCGGTCACTACCCGCGCGACCACCGCCTGCGCGGTGGCGCCCGGTGAAGGGCGGCTCGGCGGTGAGCATCTCGTAAAGCACGGCGCCGAGCGCGTAGATGTCCGAGCGGGCGGTGATCTCGCGCTCGCCCATCGCCTGCTCGGGCGACATGTAGTGCGGGGTGCCGAGGCTCATGCCGGTCTCGGTCATGCGCGAGCCGCCCGCCTTGCTTGCGGCCAAGGCGATCCCGAAATCGGCCACCAGCGCGCGACCGTCGTGCAGCAGAATGTTCTCGGGCTTGATGTCCCGATGCACCACGCCGTGGCGGTGCGCGTAGTCGAGCGCATCCGCCACTTCAGTGGCGATTCGCACCGCGTCGGCACGGGCAGCTGCTTCTCGCGGACCAGCCGGTCGCGCAGCGACTCGCCGTCGATGAACGGCATGACGTAGAACAGGTAGGAGTCCGCCTCGCCGGAGTCGAACAGCGGCAGGATGTGCGGGTGCTGCAGGTTGGCGGTGAGCTTGATCTCGGCGAGAAAGCGCTCGGCCCCGATGACCGCCGCGAGCTCGGGCCGGAGCACCTTGAGGGCGACTCGCCGGTCGTGGCGGACGTCTTCCGCGAGGTAGACCGTCGCCATGCCGCCGGCGCCGATCTCCCGGTCGAGACGGTAGCGGTCTGCCAGGGCGGATTGAAGCCGTGCGAGCAGCTCGGGCATGGGCGCCTTACCTCGCCGGGAATGTGGATGGGAAGATCCGGCAAAAGGTAACCGTCGGGGACGAACCCGGTAGGTGGAGCGCGTCCGCAGCCGCGGCGGCCCGGCCGCGGCTCAACTGTTTCGATCGGCGGTCTGGGAGGAGGGCTGGATCTGGAACCGGAACCGCTGGCTCACGAGCTGGCGGACGGCCTTGCCGCCACGTTTAGCCGGCCGGAAGCGCATCCCGCCAAGTGCGGTGCGGACCGACTCGGTGAAGCGAGGGTCGTCGCTCTGCAGCACGTGGATGGTCGTCGTGTCCACCCGGCCGATGGTGTCCACGACGTAGGTAGCCTGCACCTGGCCTTCCGTTCCCGTGGCGATCAGGTCGGGCGGGTAGACCGGCGCGGCGCTCCCTTCGTAGCGCTCGACCATCTCGTCGACCTGGAGCACGCTGAAGACGGAATCCATCGACCAGGTTCGACGCCGGGCCGAAGGGCACGTCACCCCGGGCGCGGCTCCGCTTGCCTCGCGGGCGGGCTCCGGCGGCTGCCCCGCCAAGGGGGCGCGCGCCACCGAGGCCCATGAGCTCGGTCCCGCCGGCAAGCTCTCCTCCGGGCTTCCTCCAGTGGACGTTGTCCGCCTGGCGCAGCGGCGCGTCCACCCGGTCGGGTGGGAGGAGAAAGAACACTCTCGCCTCGCGCTCATTCGCCGGAAGGCGGCCGCCGCCCGCCGTCGTACCGACGGCGAGCCAAACCACGCCCGCGTGCGCCAGGATGCTCAGGAGGGCGTATTCAGCGGAGCCGAGGAAGCTCCGGCCGGATTCCAGCAGAGGGAGGCGCATGCGCGAGGCCGCCAGTGGACGGGACATGCCGCGGTTCACATATATGACGACGGATCGCCTGTGACAAGACACTTGGAGCAGCCACCATCACGCAACCCGCCGGGCCTTCACGGTCGCGCCGGCGAGCACCGGGGGTGGTGCGCTCGGAGGGCGCGTCAGCGACCGCCACAGCACCCCCACCTTACCACGCGAGCGTAGCGGTTGCTGCAGCGGCCCGGAGAGCGTGCCGCCGCCGGCGCGAGCCGGAGCACCGCCCGCAGGCTGGCCGGATGGCGAGCCGATCGCCAGATTGGTGCAGCTCACCCAGCGCCACGCATCCGGAGCCCCCATGCCGACCCCCGACGCCACCTCCGCCGCGCTCCCCGCCCGCAAGCCGCGCGAGGACGAAATCGACATCCACGGCGTGACCCACCCCGGCAAGGTCCGGAAAGACAATCAGGACCACTTCCTCATCTGCTCGCTCCGGAAGGAGCTCGTGCTCCGGCTCTCCAGCATCCCGGGGGCGGAGGCCCTCATGGCCGAGAGCGAGCGCATGGCATTCCTGGCCATGGTGGCCGACGGCGTGGGCGGCGCGGCCCGTGGGGAGACCGCGAGCCGCCTGGCGCTCGGGGCCGTCACCCGCTACGTCAGCCGGAGCATCCGCTGCTACTATGGCGCCGCATCGGACAACGAGCAGGAGCTCCATGCTGCCCTGGAGAAGGGCGCTCACCAGTGCCACGCCGAGCTGCTGCGCCACGGCCAGGAGGACCCCGACTCCAGCGGCATGGCCACGACCCTCACGCTCTTCCTCGGCGTCTGGCCCCGCGCCTACCTGCTCCAGGTGGGCGACAGCCGCTGCTACCTGCTGCGCCACGGCGAGCTGACCCAGATCACCCGCGATCAGACCATGGCGCAGGAGATGGTGGACCTGGGCATCATGAAGGCGGAGGACGCGGCGGCCACCAGGCTGGCCCACACGCTCACCAGCGCGATCGGTGGGAGCCAGACCGATCCCACCATCACCCCCATCGGCATGACCTGGGGCCACGTCCTGCTGCTCTGCAGCGACGGCCTCACCCGCCACGTCCCCGACGATCGGATCCGCGAGGTGCTCCGCTCCATGACCTCCGCAAAGTGGGCATGCGAGACCCTGTTGCAGGAGGCGCTGGAGGGCGGCGGGAGCGACAACATCACTGTCGTGGTCGGCCGAGCGATGCCGCGGGAATCCGGCGGCTAGGCTCCCGAAACCGGCGAGTCCTCCCGGTCGCCCGGCGGGTCGGGGCGGCGGTGGCGCGCTCGGAGGGCGCGTCAGTGACCGCCACAGCACGCCGACCCCACCACGCGAGCGTAGCGGTCACTGCAGCGTCCCGGAGAGCGTGCCACCGCCCGCGCGAGCCCGCCCCGCGACGATCTCCGGCGGCAGGTGTAATGATCCGAGCCCCCGCGCGTCAGCAGATATGAAGGCCGCGACGAACGAGGCCCGACACCCTGCACCGAAACGGAGAACGACAATGACCGACACGACCGCCAAGACCCGGACCTGCACCTGCGGCTGCAACTGCACCTGTGGCTGCGGCTGCGAGTAGCCCACCCGCTGCCGGAGACCTGCCCGGGATCGCTGGAACGTCCCGGGCAGGCCCCCTATCCTACCGCCTCATGACCCTGCCGATCGACTCCGCCCCACCCGAGCCCGCCGAGCGCGACCCGCGCGCGCCCGACGTGCTGCGCGTGCTGCTCGACAACCACGCCCGCTTTCTCGGCTTCCTGGAGCGGCGCGTAGGCTCACGCGACGAAGCGGAAGACATCCTGCAGGAAGCGTTTGTCCGCAGCATCGGGCGGACCGATTCGCTGCGGAGCGCCGAATCCGCCACGGCCTGGTTCTACCGCGTGCTCCGGAATGCCCTCATCGACCATCACCGACGGGAAGGGACCCGGAGTCGGGCGTTCGTTCAACTCGCCGTGGAGAACGAGGAGGCGACACCCGGCGCCGATCAGGAGCTCGAGTCGGTGGCGTGCGCCTGCGTCACGGCGCTCGTGGACACCCTCAAGCCGGAGTACGGCGCCGCGCTCCGCCGCGTCGATCTCGACGGTCTCAGCGTCCGCGGCTTCGCCGAGGAGGCGGGGATCACCCCCGGGAACGCGGGGGTGCGGCTGCACCGCGCCCGCGAGGCGCTGCGCCGTCAGCTCGCCCGGAGCTGCGGGACCTGCATGACACACGGTTGTCTCGATTGCCGTTGCGGCGGGAGCGCTGCCGGGGAAACCGCCGGACCAGCCTGAGACTTGCCCGCCCGAGCCTGCCAAGCGGATACTATTGCCCATGCCATTCCTGCTCGGGTTCCTTGCCGGTCTCCGCTCCATGACGCCTTTGGCTGCCGTCGCATGGGGCGCACGTCTGGGCTGGCTGCACCTCGACGGCACCCCGCTCGCCTTCCTCGGCTCCGCGGCCGCAGCATACCTGCTGACCGCGCTGATGCTGGCGGAGCTGGTGGCGGACAAGCTGCCGCGGACGCCGAGCCGGACGCGCCCGGGGCCGTTCATCGGCCGGATCGTGACCGGGGGCGTCGCCGGTGCGGCGCTGCTCGGCGGCACCGGAGGCTCTCTCGCGCTCGGCGCCGTGCTCGGCGCGCTCGGCGCGGTGGCCGGAACCCTCGGCGGCTACAAGGCGCGCACCGGTCTCGTCCGGATGCTCGGCGTCCCTGACTACGTGGTCGCGCTGGCGGAGGATGCCGTGGCGGTCGGTGGGGCGTGCCTGATCATCTCGCTGGCCCGATAAGCTCGAGGTCGCATGACGGCTCCGACTGAGCGCTGGAGGATGGACCAGCTCGACCGCCGCTGCCTCCAGCGCGCCGAGTATCGCCGCACCGCGCCCGGCCTGCTCGAGATCGAGGGCTGTTGCTGCGCCGTGCGCGACCTCGGGGTCGGCGGCCTCAGGATCGAGCCCGCACCGGCAAGCCGCGTCTGGCGCGTGGATCAGCAGGTGAGCGGCACGCTCGTGCTGAGAGGTGGGGAACGCATCGCTGTGAGCGCGCGGATCAGCCGGGTGGATCGCGCTGGGCTTGCCCTGCTTCCGAATGGCGGCGGCTGGCCTGACGCGATTGACATCGAGGCCGAGCGCGCCGCGCTGCTGCAGCGCCAGCGCGAGAGGCGGGGCGCCCCTCGGCTGCCGATTCCAGCGGGCGGCGCGGACGCATCCGGCACCCGGACGCCGCTCCGCGACGTGAGCGCCACCGGCCTGCGGTACGCGCTGACGCGCTCCGAATCGGCGCCGGCCACCGGCAGCCGAATCGAAGGGGCCCTCCAGCTCGACGCCGAGACCGTGATCGAGGTGCGCGGCCGGGTGGTCCGGCACGTGGGGCGCGAGATCGCGGTGGCGTTCGATCCGCCCGGCCTTGATCCGGAGGTGCTGGCGCTGCTCCACCAGCGATTCTTCCCGCAGTAAGCGCGTCCTCGCGCGGCCTACTCCTCCTGCTTCCCCTTGGCCGTCGGCGGCAGGTGGCCGTTGAGCCGGAGATAGATCGCGAGCTGGCTGTAGTGGTCCGCCCAATCCTCCGCCGCGGCCAGCATCGCCTCGGCACGGGACACCTGGCGGTCGCCGAAGAACGGCACCTTGCCGCCCAGATCCTTGTCGTCCACCTTGGCGAGCGCCGCCTCGCAGAACTGGAACGACTCCCGGAGCCGCGCCACGAGCTTGTCCTTCGCGGCGTCCTTGGCCACGTCGGGCGCGCTTGGGCGCGTCCACCCCGCCGATCCTCGAGCACAGGAAGTCGTTCCCCTTCGCCAGGTGTCCGAGCACCGCGGCGAAGCTCAACTGAGCGGGCGTCGGCTTGAACCCGTACTTCCCCGCTGGCATTTCCTCCGCCGCGGCCACGAGATTGCGGGCGGCGCGCTGCTCGGTCGAGCGGAGGGCCTCGGCCACCGGTGAGGCGGAGTCCTGCGCCGAGGCGGTGCCCGCGAGGGAGCAGACCGCGAGCGCCACGAGCTGAAGCGTTGTCTTCATGGAGTGAGTCCAGGTGGAGGTGATCGGGTCCGGATCGTCCACCTCAAGCTACATCACACCCCCGGCCCCGCAACGCGGCGTCAGCCCGCGTCGTCCGGGATGGCCTCCTCGTCCTCCCGGGCCGGCTGTGGCGGCTCGGCCTTCTGACCGGCGAGCCGCTGCTTCTGCCGCTCCTGGACGATATCGTCCCCGGGCTGCGGGCTGCCGCCCACCTTGAAGTAGTCCTGATTGTAGTTCCCGCGTTTCTTCCTGCTCATGTGGTCCTCACAGTGTGAAGCGAAGCAGGCCGGCCACGCCGTCCACCTCCGCGAGCAGCGTAGGGTTCTCGATGAAGGAGACTGAGGCGCCCGTGCCCCGCGCCCGGCTCACCAGCTCATCGGCCAGGTCCACGGTGGTCACCTCGTCGGCGAGCTCGAGCGCGAGCTCGGGCGGCACCAGCGGCGAGTCGCGCGGCACCGGCTCGGCGTGCCGGCTCGCGAATTCTGCGGCGATGAGCAGCTCGTCCACCTGCCCGCGGGTGAGCGCCACCAGCGTCGGCCCGATGCCGGCCACGCCCAGGCCTCCCGCACGGTACCCATCGATGGCGCGGCGCACCCGCTCGGCGTCCTCGCGGGCGTCCTGCGCCTGCATGGACCGGAGTGTGGCCTCCAGGATCTCATGCTCGGGCGTCGTGATGTCCAGCCGCACCACATCGATCACCTTCTCCGCCAGGTGCGGCGGCAGCTCGGCACGGATCACGGGGATGATGACCTCGTCGCCGGCCAGCACGACGTGCCCGATGTCATCCGCCCGGACGATCCGGTCGAGCTCGGCGACGACCTCCTTCGCATGCTGCTGCCGCTGGTGATCCACGTGCCGCTGGAAGCGGGCCTGCGACCAGCCCCCCACCTCGGTGCGATTGGTGGCCGGGCCCTCGACCTCTTCGTGGTCCAGCGTGGCGCCGAGCGCGAAGACGAAGATCCGCGCGCGCTGGCTGTCCACCACCACGGCGGCATAGCGGGGATAGGCGTCGGTGAGGCGGGCCAGCTCGTAGAGCTGCGGCTGGTGGTAGACGTAGAGCCGGTGCTCCCGCACGGGCACGTCGAGCTGCACCGCCTCGAAGAGATCGTCCGCGCCGGCGCAGGCAAAGATGGCCACCCCGTTGGCCGACGGGCGGAGCTCTTCCGCTACCCAGCGCTCGATCCGCTCTACGTCCCGATCGTAGCTCTCCCGCTCCGCGCTGTGCGGCGGGAACGTGCGGCCGCGGGCCGGCAGCTCGCGCCGGAGGAACCGCTCGATGTCATCCCGCCCGTGCTGGTCGGGCTCGGTATTGAGGTAGAGGCTCAGGACCGGCAGCGCCGTCGGGGGGAAGGCGACCAGGCGGTCGAGAAGCTCCTGCTGCGTCGGCATGGGTTCTCCTCCAAGGTGCGTTCGACATACTGGCCCCGGGGAGAGGGCGAAGCGGTGAGAGAGATCACGGTGCGGCGGCCCTCGACGTCCGGCCGCTCTCGCCACATCTTCCCTGCCTCGGCCCTCCCCTGCCCCAAGGACCTTCCGATGATCATCTGCAGCCGCGTGCCCGCGTCGAGCTTCCTCCTGCTCCTGATCGGCTCACTGGCGCTTGCCGCACCATCGGCCGCCCAGAACGCCTCGACCTTGCCGAGCGAGACGCCCGACAGCTTCCGGCCGGTCACCGGGAGTTTCGACTACGTCCGGCGCCAGGTCATGATCCCCATGCGCGACGGGGTGAAGCTGCACACGGTCATCCTGGTTCCGAAGGGCGCCCATGGCGCCCCCATCCTCCTGACCCGAACGCCGTACAGCGCGGACGAGCTCACCACACACGCACAGAGCTCCCACCTGGGCCCGGTTCTCGAGGGCTACGACAACGCCACCGACGTGATCGTCGAGGGCGGCTATATCCGGGTCGTGCAGGACGTCCGCGGCAAGTACGGGTCCGAGGGCGACTACGTCATGAACCGCCCGCTCCACGGGCCGGAGAACCCGACCGCGGTCGATCACTCGACCGACACCTGGGACACGATCGACTGGCTGGTGAAGCACACGCCGGAGAGCAACGGCAAGGTGGGGATCCTGGGCATCTCCTACGACGGCTTCCTGCCGCTCATGGCGCTGGTCAATCCGCACCCGGCACTCAAGGTGGCCGTGCCCATGAACCCGATGGTGGACGGGTGGATGGGAGACGACTGGTTCCACAACGGCGCCTTCCGCCAGCAGAACATGTCCTACATCTACGAGCAGGAAGCCACCCGCTCGAACGAGGCCAAGTGGTGGACCAGCCACTTCGACGACTACGACATGTTCATGCAGGCGGGATCGGCCGGGGAGCTGGGCCGGCTGCGGGGGCTCGAGCAGGTCGGCTTCTGGCGGAAGATCCTGGCGCACCCGAGCTACGACGCGTTCTGGCGGAATCAGGCGATGGACAAGATCCTGGCCGGCCAGCCGCTCAAGGTGCCGACGATGCTGGTGCACAGCCTCTGGGACGCGGAGGACATCTATGGCGCCATCGCCGTCTACCAGGCGCTCGAGCCCAGGGACTCGGCCAACGACATGGTGTTCCTGGTGATGGGCCCCTGGCACCACGGCGGCGAAATCGAGGACGGCAGCACGCTGGGCGCGCTGCGGTTCGAGAGCAACACGTCCCTGTACTTCCAGCATCGGATTCTGCGCCCCTTCCTCGACCACTATCTCAAGGACGACGCACCCAGGTCGGATGTGGCCCCCGTCTCCGCCTTCGAGACCGGGACGAACACCTGGCGGCGCCTCGACGCATGGCCCGCGGGCTGCACCGCCGGCTGCAAGGTGACGCCGACGCCGCTCCACCTGCTCGCGGGCTCGAGGCTCGGCACCACCCCGCCGAAGCGCGAGGACGCCGCCTTCGACGAGTACATCTCCGATCCCGCCAAGCCCGTGCCCTTCCGCGCCCGGCCGATCCAGCCGGTCGGCTATGACAACGGCATGACCTGGCCCGACTGGCTGGCGGACGATCAGCGCGAGGCCTCCGGCCGTCCCGACGTCCTGGTGTTCACCTCGGACGTATTGACCAAGCCGATCAAGATCAGCGGCCAGCCGGTCGCCAACCTGGTCGCCTCGACCAGCGGCACGGACGCCGACTGGGTGGTCAAGGTGATCGACGTCTATCCGGACGAGGTGGCCGCGCAGAAGGAGATGGGCGGCTATCAGCTCATGATCTCCGCTGACATCTTCCGCGGCCGCTACCGCGAGAGCCTCGAGACCGCCCGGCCGATCCCGGCCAACCAGCCGCTGCTCTACCGCTTCCGCCTGCCCACGGCCAATCACGTCTTCCTGCCGGGCCACCGCATCATGGTGCAGGTCCAGTCGAGCTGGTTCCCGCTCTATGATCGCAATCCGCAGACGTTCGTCCCCAGCATCTTCTGGGCAAAGCCCGGCGACTACCGGAAGGCGGTGCAGCGGATCTACCACGCGCCCGGGCGCGCGAGCTTCGTCGAGTTGCCGCTGGTGACCACGCCCTGAGGAGGGTCCGGTGGCAGCTTACTGCATCGCGCTGGTCTTGGATTCGTAAACGGCAGTCAATCGCCGTGTCTGGTCCAGGTGCTCCGCGAGGAGCCGGTCGAACTCCGGACCGGCCGCGGTCGAGAGCGCGACCGAGCCTTTGACGACCGAATCCGCGAGCGCCTCGTACGCGGGATCGCTCGGCATCCCCGCGGCCATCATGTCCGCGTGCATCGCGTCCACCACCTGCTTCACCTTGGCCTGATACCGCGGCATCGCACCGTGCATCATGGATGGACGAGCGGCCATGGAATCCAGCTCCGCGCGGAACGCTGGCAGCATGGGCGCCGCGGTAAGCTGCGTCGCCCGGCCGGTGGAATCGACCCGGGCATCGGCCCCGGGGCTTGCCTTGCCACTGCAGGCAGTGAGCGCACAGGCCAGAATGATGCCCGGGATACGGTTGAGGCTCATCAGTCCGTCCTCGAGACGACGTGAGAGGGTGACATAGCGGCGATTCCTCCCGACATACTGCCCCCGCTCCTGCACGCTGTCCACCCCGAGCTCTCGGGCGCCGGGATCACCAGAACAAGCGGCGGTTGACGAATCAGTGCGTCAGTGGTTCGTTCGGTAGGACTCTCGTACCGACTCGTACCTGGAGGGATGTCATGGAGCTCGAGCGAGCAGTAGGACTCCGGGCCGACGGCGCGGCGTGGCTCCCGGAGCGCCGCGCCGCCGTCGGCTCCATCCTGCTCAAGCTCGCGGCGATGGGGGCTCAGATCCCGGCCAAGTCGGGCGACGAGGACGTGCTCCACCTGGCGGGCGATCTCTTCGCCCGCTATCGCGAGCAGACGCGGTTGCTCTCCGAACACCTGTGCCCGGCCGACCGGCGGATCCAGGATTACCTCGACGGGCTGCTCGAGGCCGCCGAATTTCCCGAGCCCGTGCGGCTCCCCGCGGAGACGCTCATTCTCGACCGCTACGGACTCGCGCGCGAGCTGTCCCTGCCGGTCGACGCGGAGTCGTGGAGCAACGAGCTGGTCTCGAGCTACCGCCTGGACAACGGCGTACTCCACAATCCGGCCAACGACCGGCGCACCACCCGGGGCGTATTCCACATCGCGGAGGGCGGGCTCCCGATCCCCGCGGACAAGACCCGCGTGCCGCTCCGGGCGTTCCTGCGGCTGCTCCAGGAGGCGCTCCGCCCGCCGGCCGAGCTCACGCGCCTGCCCTTCACGGCGCACTGGCCGGAGCCCGTGGAGACCATGGTCTCGCTGATGCTGCGGCCGCTGGTGTGCCCCGAGGTTCCCAGGGTCGCGCCGGAGAAGCGGATGGAGGTGCGCTTCTTCGCGCCCGGCGGGCTGGTGTCCAACCTGGACTTCGTGGAGAGCATCTTCGGCAATGCCGGCGATCCTTCCCTGCCGGCCAACGACGCCGGGCTCGACGTGGACGGCTGGACGGGCCACAGCGGCTGCGTGATCCTCGCGCCCCACCTCACGCGGCTCCGCAAGCAGGAGCTCGGCCTGCCGCACGAGAGCCGCGCCACGGACGCGGAGCGTGCCGCCGGGATGTGCTGGACGGACGAGGGCGAGCGGTACAACGACGGCCGGCCCTTCAAGATCACCTCGCGCGACACCCGGGGAGTGATGGTCACCATCCTGGCCGACAACTACTTCGGCTACTGCAAGAAGGAGGTCAAGACCCAGATCGGCTACAGCGCCAACTTGTACGGCCTGGCCGAGGAGGAGCACGCGGGTGGGGCGCTGGCGTTCGCCACCTTCAACCTGGGCGACCGCTTCTCGCCCGATCTGGTGCGAGTGGTGAGCGCCAACCACCGCTTCACCGAGGTGCTCGCGCTCCTGGGACAGCGTGCCAGGTTCGACCCCTCCGGCTATGCGACCGACGCGCTCTATCCCGAGATCCACTACATGCCGGAGGACATGGAGATCGACGTCCCCCGCCAGGACATCAAGTGGACCCGGAACGGCAAGGAGCAGCACCTGAGACTCCTGCCGGGCCGGATCTACATCCACCCGAGCGGCTACAAGGTCCGCATGGCCCGGCACCGGGCGGCGCCGAGCTGGCGTCTGATCGGGACCGTGCCGGAGGGCGCATTCTGCCACAAGCCGTGCACCGTGTCGGGCGGCGGCAAATCGGAGATCAGCAAGAGCCTGGTGGACGCCATCCTGCCCGGCTCGTTCTACGTACGGAGCTTCGACGAAGACATGGCGCTCGTCCAGGCGATCTTCGATCGGGACTACGACGGGCGCGGGCCCTCACGGCCGATCCTGTCGGAGGATCGCTCGCTCGGCTCGGTGATCAAGCTGCTCACGCCCAACCCGGCCGAGTTCACGCCGGAGTATAACGCGTGGCTCGAGAGCATCCCGAATCACCTGCGGGCGCTGGTGTTCGTCATCAAGCGTTTCTACCGGCCGGAGTGGGGAGCCGATTGGCGCGAGCACTTCAGCGTCGACATCATCAACGGCGCGCCGGGCCACGAGCTCAAGTATGAGGGCCGGAAGCTCGTGGCCAACTATCTGCGCATCGGGCGCGAGGAGAACGGCGCCTGGCGCACCTACAAGCTACGGCAGGACTTCGTCGCGGCCGACAAGGTGCAGATGGAGGACGACATCACCGCCTCGGTGGTGGTTCCGGCGCGACGGCTCGTCGGGGTTCCGGGGGAGTACGATGGCCACCCCAGCCTCAAGTTGGCGCAGAACTGCGAGTACCGCCTGTTCCAGCGGCCCGACGACGCCATTCATCCCGGACTCGACCGCCAGACCGAGCAGGACATGGCGGGGCCAGGACTCTTCTGCTCCAACTTTCAGCCGGTCACCCCGGAGGACGCGCGGCACATCGTGGAGGACGTGGCGCTGCACGACGCGTTCACCCTGCCCATGCGCGATCACGTGGCCCGCAACGCCGCGCGCCCCGACGGCTTCTCCATCTGCTCGGCCCGGCCGCGGCTGGTGGACGGCAAACCCACCAAGAATCCGCGCTACCTGCAGGTGCGGCCCGACCTGGCGCGGCCCCGCGACCGGTACGTGGCGGAGATGGGCGCGCGGCTATCCCGCCGACTGCCGCTCCACGCGCCGGTGATGTTTCCGGTCATCAGCGTGCTGTCGGGCCGCCGGAACAACCGCGCCCGAGGAAGGCATCCGGCCGCTCTGCGTGTACGGGCCGATCCACTACCAGGAACTGCCGGAGCTGTTCATGGACTACGTGTGCTCGCTGACCGGAACGTCACCGAGCACCACGGGCGCGGGCTCGGAGGGCGCGCTCACCAAGGGACCGTTCAACGCCCTCGCGGCAACCGCCGATCTCAACAACGCGCTGGTCTCGATGCTGCTCACCGGATACGCCGGGTTCAGCTCGGCGGCCGGCTTCATCGGCCCGCGGTTCCGGGTGGATCACGACATCAGCCTGCTGGTCCCCGAGGTCTGGTGCCGGCTGTTCCCCCACGAACGCGATCCGAAGCGGCTGATCGAGGCCGGACACCTGGAGAAGCTCGAGGACTACGACCTCGGCGGGCGGAAAGTGCTGGCCAGCCGGCTCGGTTACCGCATCACGGCGAAGTTCGTGCACACCTACTTCGGGCGGGTGTTCGACAATGCCACGGCGGTGTTCACCGACGAGATCCTCAAGCCCGAGCTGCAGGACGCAGCCGTCTTCGCCGACGGGGTGGACAACATCGTGGAGGCCCAGCAGCGCGTCGCGGAGGCGTACTTCACGGACGGCACCATCGAGGACGCCTGCCCGCCGCTCAGGGCAGTGCTCCACATCATGGCGCGCGGACACTTCGAGGGGAAGGACGCCAGCCACCCGGACGTGCGCGCGCTGTTCACCCGGGAAGCGCTGCTTGCGAGCGACTGGTACCACGAGCGGCTCGTGGTCAAGCAGCAGCGGGATATCTCGCTGTGGACGCGGCACGTCCGGAGCCTGACCGAGTTCCTGGCGCGCGCGGGGCACCGCGACGAGGCCAGCCGGCTCGGCATCGCCGGGCGACTGGAGCACGCGCGCGCCGAGCTGGAGCGGGTGAGCTCGCACAAGTATCCGGCCGCGCTCGTCGGGACGATCGGCGCGGACCCGATCCACCGGCAGCCGCGCGGGATGCAGGAGCGGGAGCCGGGTGCTGCGCGGCTGGCGGCCGTGGGGGTGCCGCTCAGGGCGTGAGCCAGTACGACACCTTCACCAGGAAGGTATCGTTCGCCCGCCGGCCCAGCAGGTCGCCGAGGTCGCCGCGGAAGGATGTCGTGCCTTCGGCCGGCGAAGACCCCTGCCGGCCCTGACTCCACACCAGAAACAGCGTCGAGCCCGCGCCGGTACTCCCAGCGAAACACCACGTTGGACCGGAACTGCTGGAAGTTGAAACCCGCGGGGCTGTCGGCCGGCGGCGGCGTAGGGCCGATAGCGCGCCGAGTACGAGTCCGCCGCGCGCGTCCGCCACCTCACGCAGGTCGGTGTACGTCCCCTTCGACACGAACGGAGACGCGTAGACCTGAAGCGACGTGGTGGGCGTGAAGGTGTAGCCCAGGCGCCAGGTCAGGCTCAACGTCTTCTGGTCGAGATGCGCGAAGGTGTAGTGCTGCGCCCCCGCCGCATCGGTGAACGTGTCGAAGTACTGCAGGTCGTTCCGGTTGTGGTTGTAGTCGGCGCTGAGCGAGGTGGTGAAGCGGCTGGAGATCTTGAGGTCGAGCTCCGGTGAGACATCGATGGTCTCCGAGCGGCCCTGGTCGCCCCTCGTGTAGTTGGCCGAGAGGATGGGGACGAGCGGCCGGCGGTCGTCGCCCTCGATGCGTGATCCAGGGGGAGAGATACGGGTCCTGCCGCACCGCGGGTCCGCCCCGCGCACAGCGGTCGCAGTAGGTGGCCCCGACCTGGCCCACCGTGCCGCCCACGTGAAGCCACCAGCGGTTGGTGAACTGGACGTGCACGTTGGTGTTGAACGCACGCTCGGTGGGCAGCCCCGCCGCGCTCCAGTACTCCCAGTTGTTGAAGTTCCACCGGAGCTGCTGGAAGATCTGGTTGGGGTCGTTGAATACCAGGTTGGCCCAGGTTGTCCATTCCTGCTGATCGGCCTGGCGGAGAAAGCCGATGTCGTTGATCTCGAACCCCGCCGAGCGCCGCTGGTACGCCGTCTCGAAGTGCAGCCGCCTGCCGCCGACCTTGGCAAACCGGAGCTCCTGGTTGCTGCCGCTGAGCGAGGTCCGGGTCGAATCGAAGGTCAGCGGACCGTCCGGCCGCTGATACAGGTGCACCGGGTTCTGCTGCGTCAGAGCGATCGCCGCCGGGCTCCCCGCCACCCGACTCAGGTCCAGCGAGCCGGACACCTCGAACCGGCCGTGAAATCGCCAGCGAGCATCCAGGCCACCGGTGTAGGCGCTCCGGTGCAGGTAGCCCTCGCTGGTCGCGTCGAGCGAGCGGTTTACCCCGGTCACGATGAATCCGATGCTGCCGTCGCCCCCGCGGAAGTCCTGATTGCCCCGGACCACGCCGTAATTCGCCGCGGGCTCGAGCGTAGTCGCGCCCGGACCGTCCACGTGCTCGGTGACGGCATCGAGCACGCCGAGGGAGAAACCACCCGGCAGGCGCCCGGTGACTTTGCCGGCGCCGAGAATTCTCGTCGAGGTGGCGGAGGTCACGTCTCCGTAGATGCCGGCCAACTGCGGAGAGCGCCCGATCCGGCGGGAATAGAACAGCCCCTCGCCGGTCTTGCAGTCGAGGACGACGACGCAGTTCACGGGGAAGGTGAAGAGTCCCTTGCCCTCGACGAAGAACGGCCGCCGCTCGTCGAAGAACGTCTCGAACGCACTCAGGTTGAGCTCCGACGGGTCCGCCTCGACCTGACCGAAATCAGGATTGACGGTGGCGTTGAGGAGCACGTTGGAGGCGATGCCGTACTTGAGGTCGCCGCCGCCGGTGAGTTCCTGGCTTCGCCCGAGATCCGCGGAGCCCGCATCCTGCACGTTCCGGGTCACGACATACGGTGTGATCTCGGCCTGGCCCGGACGCCCCAGCCCCTCCAGGCCGGTCAACTCACCGAACTGGGATGCGAGACCGGACCTGGAGGTGCGGTAGAGCGGCCAGGTGACCGTTGAGGTGTGACGCTGGATGACTCGCCAGATGAGCAGGCCGAACACCCCGCTGGCCCTGGACGAGTAGTGGAGCTGGGAGAGCGGGATGCGATACTCCGCGGTCCACCCGAGCGAGTCGAGCCGGGTCGCCGCGTCCCAGACCGCGTCCCAGGCGACGTCCTCGTCGCCGTCGTTGTAGATCGCGTAGTCCGATTTGACGCCGGCCGGATTGACCGAGAACTCGTATCCGGTGCGCCGGTCGTGATACGGATCGAGCATCAGGGTTACATAATCGGAGGCTGTCTCCTCGTCTCGGCGGGAGAGCAGACTCACGATGCTGTCGGGGTGCGGATCGAACGCGCGGATGAACACGTACAGGTTGTGCTCGTCGTAGGCCACCCGCGCCTCGGTCCGGAACTCGGGACGGGCGCCTTCGCTGGGCCTCGCCTCGAGGAACTGGTCGATACAGGGCGCGGAGTGCCAGACGGCGTCGTCATCCCGACCGTCGAGGACTGGCGGCGCCTGGGTGCGGGTGGCCCGGACCGCGGTGGCGGTCGGGAGCGGGGACGCGGTCGGCATCGCCTGGGCCTGGAGCAGCAGCAGAATGCCGAGGAATGCCGTCACGTCGCGCGCCCGTGGAAGGAGTCACGGGTTGGACAACCGGTCTGCCGAAATGGTTGGACCGCATGGGCGCACACAGGAACGCCCCGGGTGCACCCGGGGCGTTCCCATTCCTGGTCGAGCCTTCCGCGACCGGGCTATTTCTTGTCGGAGACGTTCCGGTTCCCGGACTCGGAGGTATCCGCCTTGACTCGCGCGCCGGTCCGCTTGGCCAGCGCGAGCGACTGGCGCAGCGACGGAAGCTCGGATCCGACCAGGCGCCGCACCTGCGGCGAGCTGGCGGATCTCCCCTCGTTCTGGAAGTACGGGACGATCGATTGGAGGTGCTGGATCACGGTCTGCATGTAGACCCGGTCGAAATTCGCACCGGAGGCCTTCTGCACCCGGTCCACCTTCTGCTGGTGCAACCGGCCCATGCTCGGCTTGACCGTCATGCCGTTTCTCGCGCTCATCCCCGTCCACCGGTTCTGCGCCTGCGTGAAGGCGCCCTGCATCTGCTGCGCAAACTGCTTCACCGCTGGGTCTTTGGCCTTGCGCTGGGCGAGATCGGCCAGGCGAAGTTCCAGCAGGTTGTCAGCCGCCACCTCCTGCACGAAGTCCCGATCGGCCTTGAGATCGGCGCTGGCGCGGTTGGCCCGCTCGGGGGCGGCCTGACCGGGCTGCGTCGCTACCTGCCCGGGCTGGGTGGTGGTTTGAGCGGTGCCGGGCGTGGCCGGCGGCGGCGTCGGGACCACCGCGACGCTGGGGCTCGCGCCGACCTGGCTCCCGACCTGGGTGGCCAGCGTCAGGTGCTGCTGGACGATCGGCAACCCGTTGGCCGAGAGCTGCCGCACCTCGGCGGACTGGGCCGAAGATGCCTGATTCTGCAGATCGCTCGCCATACGCTGATGCATCTGGATCATGGAGGTCATGTAGGCCCGGTCGAACTCCGCGCCGGAGAGCGACTGGAGCTGGGTGGTCTGCTCGGTCTGTGTCGGATCAGGGTTCGGCTTGATGGGCAGCCCGTTCTGCGCGGCAAGCGCGCTCCACTGCTTGCCCATCGCGGTGTGGTCGGTCACCATCCGCTGGCCGAACTGCTTGACGGCGGGGCTCGCGGCCTTCTGCTGCGCCAGGGCCCCAAGGCGCATCTCCTGCTGGTTGCCCAGGATGGCTTCGGTAATCAGGAGACTGTCCGCCGCCACGTCGGCCCGGGCCGTCGGCTTGCTGATGATCGGCCCGGTGTGGGTGCCCCAGGTGCGGTTGGCGGCGGAGTCCTGGGCGGGTGTCTGGGCATGGAGCGCGCTCAGCGGCGCGGCCGCGAAAGCCACCGCCAGTCCACCGGCGGCGGCGAGGAGTGTTCGTGTGCGCATGGCAGCTTCCCTTCCTGTGGCTCGTGCTCGAAGGCTGGTCGGATACCTCCAGACCATACCCCCAGAACGCTGGGCAGGATGTGAGCCCAGGCACCACCCGAGCGGGAGCCCGGGCACGGGCGCCCACTACACGGGCCGAGGTAGCCCACGTGGCAAACTGCGGGGTGCCGCTCGATCCTTCTCGTCCGGGAAGCACGGCGGCGGAGCAGATGTGCCGGGTGGGTGACGGGCGGCCGGGGCGGAATCGAGGGTCAGCGCAACGCCGTCGCGGTTCCGCCGGCGGAGTCCTGTGGCTCCCCGCTGGCCAGAGAATCGTCGGGCGGCTCTGCCGGGCCGTGGGCGGCTCGGCGCCCGTGGCTCGTCGTACTCGTGAGTATCCCGCCTGGCCCCGTCGGGTATCCTGAATTGGGCTGAAGCGCGACGGCCGCCGCAGTACGGTCATAGGCACGACCAGTCGCCCTGCCTACCAGGCCAAGGATCGCCACCAGGCACACGCCGATGACCGCGACGAGTGTCGCATACTCCACGAGAGCCTGCCCCCGCTGACTGCGGAGGGATGATGGACGCGCCTGAACCACGGGGTCACTCCGGCGGCGTTCGCACAGCTCGGTTATGGCGCGAAGGGGGATCGGCAGAACCAATGGGCAAGCTGCAGCTATCGTGCCTCATGATGGTACCGGGTGCGCTTCTGCAGAAGTCGAGGTCCGTGCTGCCCTTAGCTGCTGGGCGCTCCGGATCAGCGACTGCTATCCACCGCCAGGCGGGGGGCAGATGGCGACCGCATGGTTATTCTGCCAGCGCACGCATGCGCTGGTCGCATACGAGGGAAGCCGGTCACACGGGGATGCGAGAGCGTGACCTCAGCGGGCGTGGCGCTGGACTAGCCGGGCGCTGTTCTCCGCTCCATCTTGTGGGCACCGCCAGCCGATTAGCCAGCCCGGCGGGCGATCCACGCCACCCAATCGACCTGTGACGCCGTTTTCGGCGCTGTCACGCCAGGAGTGCCGCCATGACGAAGTGGCTCGCCTATGCCGCGCTGGTCGCTCTTGGCTCCGTCACGGCCGCGTCGTCACGGGCCCCGACCGCCGATCGCATCGTTCCCAACGACAACCGCCGATCCGGCGGCACCCTCGAGCACGGTGTCCTGACGGTTGCGCTCGAGGCGCGAGCCGGCCTCTGGCGACCGGAGGGGGATAGCGGCCGCGCGCTCGACGTCGCCGCCTTCGGCGAAGCCGGAAAGCCACTGTCCACCCCGGGCCCGGTCATCCGCGTCCCCACAGGCACGGAGGTCCACGCCACCATCCATAACCGGCTCGATCGGCCGCTGACGGTCTATGGCTTCGGCAGGGTTCACGGGCAGCCGGACTCGGTGACGATCCCCGTGGATGGCACGGCGCGGCTCCGGTTCAAGGCAACCGCCCCGGGGACCTACTACTACTACGCGAAGCGCGGCGTGGATCCGGTGGGCCTCCGGCTGGTCGAGGACATGCAGCTCCATGGCGTGATCGTCGTCGATCCGCCTAACGCGCCGCGCACCCCGGACGACCGTATTTTCGCGATCTCATGGTGGTGCGCGGTCGCCCCGGCGAGCCCATCGGGGTTGAGCCGGTGCACCATGGCCATCAACGGGCTGTCCTGGCCGCACACGGAGCGGCTGGACTATACGCAGGGCGACTCGGTGCATTGGCGGGTGGTCAACTTCACCGAGATCGATCACCCCATGCACCTCCACGGCTTCTACTTCCGGACGGAGTCGAAGGGCAACGGGCTGACGGATTCGCTCTACACCCCCGAGCAGCGGCGGATGGGCGTGACGGAGGTCCTGCAACCATTCGGCACGATGTCGCTGTCCTGGGCGGCGGATCGGCCGGGGAACTGGATCTATCACTGCCACTACGCCACGCATCTCTCGAAGCTGGTCGAGCTGGACACCGAAAACGGCATGCTGGACGCGGGCATGCTGACCCATCACATGTCCGACCGTCCGCATCAGATGTTCGGCCTCGTGATGGGAATCAGCATCGCGCCGAAGGGGCCAAGCCTGGTGTCCACGGAGACCCCACGTGCGCTGCGTATGGTCCAGCGCGAGCGGGCAAACGTCTACGGCTCACAGGCCGGGATGTCGTACGTCCTGGACGGCACACCCGACGGGGCGGATAGCACCGCGCTGCCGGTACCGGGGCCGATGCTCGTGCTCGAACGGGGAAAGCGCGTGGCGGTCACGATCGTGAATCAGTCCAAGGAGCCCGCCGCCGTCCACTGGCACGGCATCGAGCTCGAGAGCTATCCGGACGGCGTTCCGGGGTGGAGCGGATCGGGAAAGTCCATCCTTCCGTCCATCGCCCCGGGCGACTCGCTGACGGTCCGCTGGACGCCGCCGCGCGCCGGCTCGTTCATGTACCACACCCACTTCAACGAATCGATGCAGATGGGCAGTGGCCTGTACGGTCCAATCATCGTGGTGGAGCCCGGGGAGCGGTTCGATCCGGAGACCGACAAGATCTTCTTCTTCGGCACCGCGGGGACCGGCACGAATCCGGTCTTCGGCCCCTTCCCGAGCTTCGTGATGAACGGGAAGACGCAGCCGGATGCCATGAATCTCGCGGCCGGTACCCGATACCGCTTGCGGCTGTTCAATCTGGCCGGCGATGCGCCGCTCCAGGTCTCGCTCAAGGCCGGTGACGCCCCCATCGATTGGCGCCCGGTGGCAAAGGACGGATATCCGCTGCCTCCTTCGCAGACGGCTCCGCGTGCCGCGGTTCTCGTGTTCGACCCGGGGGAGATTTACGACTTCGAGTACACGCCGGCCACCGCGGAGGAGCTGACGCTCAGGTTCGGGCCGGTGCCGCCGGCACCGGCTGCGGCTCCGCAGGCGGCTGCCGCTCCCTCGCCGGCAGACACGCTGCTACCGCCGGGCACGCCACCCGGACCCACGCCGCCGCCGACGGTGCGTGTGGCGGTCCACGTGCGGTAGCTCGCGATCCGCGCAACGCTCATTAGACCCGCTCGATTATCATCACGCCGACCACCACGATCGCGACGCCCGCCACCCGCGCGACTCGGAGCGGGGCGGGCGCCAGCCGCTCGGCGGTGATCGCGAGCGTCAGTGCCGCCATCGTGACCGGCTCCATCATACCCATCGCGAGCAGCGGCCGCGAGCAGCGGCAGTCAGATCATGTCGTCCAGACCGATCGCCGCCACCGAGTGCATTCGGACAAAGCCGCAGGTACTACAGGCCAGGAGCACACACGTCGCGATTCTCCCGGTGGGCCCCGCTGTGCCACCGGATGCTCCCGTGGAGATCTCGCGCGCCTGCGCCACTTCCGGGAGCCCGAACTGTCCGCGGTCGAGCACCATCATGCCCTTCTTACACGCGGGGCACTCCGGCTTGACCCCCACTTTCTCCAACAGGGCGCGAATTTTATCGAGCTGGTCCTTGCTGAAGTTCGTCATGGACACTCCCTTGCACACAGAGGTGGCTTCGCGAGCTCGAAGGTCGGTCGAGGCCACACCCATGGTGCGGCGGGGTCGACCGTTTGGGGAACCAGCACGTCTGCCGGCGCGTCGTTGGATGAGAACTGATGATGCAATCAACACCGAGTCACGGGTCGGGAGGTAGGGGCGGCAAAAAGTCCGGTGCGAGAGAAGATCGTCCGGCCCGGGCGGCGATCCGGCAACGCCGTCAAGCGAACCCGAACATCGGAGGAAAGCCCACCACCACGATCGCGGCCCAGATGGAGTACGTCGGCAGGTAGGCCGTCTGCCACCGTTCGAGGCTGGTGAACGGGCAGCGGCCGCGCAGAAACCGGACGTAGAGCACGGTCGACCACCCCAGGTTCCCCAGCAGGACCAGGTTCTCGCCGAGTGCCGCCACCCTGTTGGGCGTGAACCCGAGCTCCGAGATGCGCGCCCCGATCGCCGCCAGGGCAAAGGCATCGGCGACGAGCGCGCTGACGAGGAGCAGCACCAGCAGCAGGTCGAAGCCGCCAGGCGGCGCCTCGGCGTCGCGCGCGGAGATGGAGTAGAGCAGCAGGGCCAGCACCAGCACGAGGAGCAGGTCGAAGGCGATCAGGGCATTGCGCTCGATGTCGATCCCGCGGCCGGTCCACACCATCGTGCCAAGAAAGACGAGCAGTGTAAGCGTGAACAGGGGTGTGAAGAGCCGCGTCAACACCGGGGCCATGTTCTCGATTACGCTCTGCTTCGCCTCGACCAGCCAGGAGGCGACGATCACCGCCCCGAGCATCCCGCATGGCACGAGCCAGTCCTGGACCACCGGCTCGGCATTGATCCCGATTGCCTGGAACATCCCCATCGTGAACCCGACGAGCACCCCGCCGCCCAGCGCGATCAGCGCGTAGTAGATGAACAGCTCGCCGGAGAAACGGACGAAGTCCATGCGCCGGGTGCTCTCGCCCCAGCGCCCGCCCGCGTAGGCGATCCCCACCGGAAGCCAGAGCGCGATCGGCAGGTGCAACGCGGTAAGCCTCTCCGTATCGCTCCCATGCTCGAAGGAATACACATTGGCGAAAACGACCGCGGCCATGAATGCCAGGGCCAGCCACGCCCATGTGCGCCCGCTCAGCCGCCGCTTCCAGACGAAGTAGCCGGCCAGGAGGGGGAAGACGAAGAGGCTGAAGTTCCGGAGGTAGAACGGCATGTCTGCCGCGCCCCACTTGAGCCCGAACAGCTCCGGCACCTTGACCGCCAGCGCTGCCACCAACGCGAGCGCGAAGACGACGATCGTCTCAATCCGTGCCGAGTCCACCGGCTGGCCGCTGGCGGCCGACCCGATGACCAGTTGCTTCCACAGCCGCTCCGAGTGCTCGCGCGCGAACTCGTTGGAGATCGCATCCAGCGCACCCATCCGCTTCACGGCCACCAGGAAGGCCTCGTTGTCCGAAAGTCCGGCAGTGCGGAGCGCGGCCACCTGGCCACGCAGGTGATCTTCCAGCTCCTCCACGTCCACCGCCCGGACGGCCTGACGCCGGCGAAGGTAGCTCCGCCACTGCTCGATCTGTCCCTCGAGCGAGTCGCTGGCCCCGACATCCGTTGCGTGCTCAGCCATGGGACGGCAGCGGCGAGAGCGCCGTCCGCATCGAAAGCGAAACTGCGGGCCAGATGGTGCGCAGTGCCGCATCCACCGTCTGCCACTGCTGGCGCTGCTCCGCGAGCTGCGCTCGGCCCTTGGCCGTGAGGTGATAGTACTTACGCTTCCGGCCGGTCTCGGAGGCGCCCCACCTGCCCTTGATGTGCCCCTGGCGTTCGAGGCGGTGGAGCACCGGGTAGAGCATGCCGTCGGTCCATCGGAGCTCGCCGCCGGACAGCTCACTCACGCGCTTGAGGATGGCATAGCCGTAGGAGTCGCCCTCGGCCAGGATGGCGAGGACCAGCGGAGTGGCGGTGGCGGCGACGAGGTCTTTGCTGATGTCCATGGGCTCTGTCGTACGCATCCGAATCGTGTACCTTGATATACAATACATTGTGGTCCTACGTATAGCAAGACTCGGGGACGGGCAAGCAGGCGAGCGACGGTAACGAGAGCCGGGTCAACCGCCGCCGGGATGCTGAGGCCAACGCGCCGCGAGCTCGTGCAAAGGTCGCGACCTAGATCGCCCGGCGCATCGGCTGCTGCATCAGCTCGGAGCCCGGGCGGAGTTTGCTGGGCTTGCCGGCCTCGACGAACCCGGCCTTGCGATAGAACTCGAGAGCCGAATCCGGGCCGCAGGCCACGCACAGGACCATCGAGGTGGCGCCGGCTTGCCGTGCCCAGGCCACGGCATCGGCGAGCAGGCGCTTGCCAATCCCGCGTCCCCGGAACTCGGGATGCACCCAGACCTGGTAGAGGGTCGACGTCGCGTACGCATTCGCGTCGATGCGAACCCAGGCCAGTCCGGCGGGGCGCCCCGAATGCTCGGCGACGAGCGGCCGATCGAGTGAGGACGTGGCACCGGCGGCGAGCCGCGTGATCCACTCCTGCTCGGGAAAGGCTTCCTCGCGAGCGAGGGTACTGCCGAACGCGTCTGGCGCGTCGCGCAGGGCTTCCAGTCGGAGCGCGCGGTAGAGTCGCCACTCGTCGGGCCGCAACGGGCGTACCCGCGTCCCGGACCCCGACCACGCATCAGCGGCCCGGAAGCTCTTGTGAGGCATTCCGCTGGAGAGAACCGGAGTCCGCGCGAGCACCGACCAGAGAAGGCACGCCAGTCCCAGCAGCTCGAACACAAACCCAGCCGTGTGCCCATACTCCCAGCGGGCTCGGAACGTCGTCCACAGCTGCGGTAGCGAGCCGGGATCGCTGGTGAAGGCAGCCGCAACGATCCTGTTCACCGGCTGGACTACGGCGAGCCAGATGCCGAAGGCGAGAAAGTAGGCCAGCACGCCGGCAAGCGTCCAACGAAAGCCGGGCTGGTGGCGCAGTGCGATGACCAGACCGGCGCCGCTCAGCAGCGTGAGTACCGTGAGAGGCCCGCCGACCAGTGCGAAGTAGCGGTACATGGTCGAGTTCACCGCCGAGTAGAGCTCGGGTCCGTAGCGCATCTTCTGGGGAAGCTCCAGCACATGAGCCGCTTCCATGGTAAGTGTCAGCGCGGCGAGGAGCAGCACAATGAAGCGGAGTCGGCGAAAGGGCATCCCAGGTACGCCTCCAGGTTGACTCATCTCGGATGTGTGCCGTTCGAGGAGCGGCGCCGCCATCCGAGCCAGCGTGATACTTGAGCCGTGTAGTCACGGTATTCCTGCCCGAACTTCGCCTCGAGATACCGCTCCTCGCGCCGGACCACCCCGTACTGGACCACGAGCAGCGCCAGCGGGAGGAGGAGCAGCGGCCACCAGCTATCCGCCGCGACGGCGATGCCGACGTACACGAGTGTCTGGCCGATGTAGTCGGGGTTTCGGGTGTAGCGGTAGGGACCGTCGCGGACAAAGCGGGTCGTTTCCCGGTATGGTGAGACGTGCGTTCCCGCGCTCCTGAATGCGCGCATCACGGCGGCGCTGAGCAAGAGTCCGATCACGATCAGCGAGCCCCCCGTCAGGCGCAGTTTGCCACCCGGCAGCGTCGCGATGCGGAGCGGGGCAATGACCTGCAACCAAAGACCGATGATCAAGGCTCCGCCCAAGAGAACAGGCGGCGCGGCGATCACGCCGGGCCGGTCGGGGCGACGGCCGGCTGCTAAGCTCCTGGTGGCGTGGACCATCTCCTCACCTCGCCGGTTACGTGATCTGTTGTGCCTCGATGAAGCGGGCGGCCCGCATCATCCGGGCTTGGCGCGGGCGGAAGCAATCGAAGGCGGCGAATCGGGCGAATCGTGCGGGCGGGGGCAGGCGGGTCAGTCATAGGCAAGTGAGCGCAGCAGGGTACTACAAATATAGGCGCCAGCCAGCCTCCGTTTGGCCAGCCTGGGACCGGGCAAACTCGCTATCACGGGGCACTGGGTGTCTCCGCAGAGTGCCTCAGCCGCAGTGAACAGCCGAGCTTACGCCGTGGAGATGACGTCGTCCCCCTAGAGCATCGCGAAGACCACCGGGTAGAACGAATTCCCCGAGGCGCGTGATGGGCCTCCGCCGGGTGAGTCGCGTCACGGCGCCTTCAGCGATTGGGGGCCAGCATCCATAGCCAGCATCTGAACCATAGGGCTGCGCACCCAGGTAGGCAGGAATAGCTACGAGAGCGAGGCGGCGATGCAGGGAGCTGTTCTCTACGGGCCATACGATGTGCGCTTCACTGAGCGCGAGGTCCCGAGGATCATCGAACCAACCGACGCGATCATCCGAACCTCGGCCGCCTGCGTGTGCGGATCCGACCTATGGCCCTACCGCGGCATCGAGCCGATCAACGGGCCGATGCCGATGGGTCACGAATACTGCGGCATCGTCGAGCAAGTCGGGAGTGCTGTCCGAGGCATCAAGCCGGGGCAGTTCGTTGTCGGTTCCTTTTTCGCCTCGGACAATTCCTGCCCGATCTGCCGTGCGGGGTATCAAAGTCGGTGCGTGCGGGCCGAGCCGATCGGAGCCTTGGGGGCGCAAGCGCCCCTCCTCCGCATACCGCTCGCGGACGGCACCCTTGTCGCCACACCGGACACCCCGCCCGACGACATGATCCCGAGCCTGCTCGCGGCCTCCGACGTCCTCGGCACCGGCTGGTTTGCCGCCGATGCGGCCGCGGCGGGGCCCGGCAAGACGGTCGCCGTGGTTGGCGACGGGGCGGTCGGGCTGCTTGCCGTGCTCTCGGCCAGGCAGTTGGGCGCGGAGCGGATCATCGCCATGAGCCGGCACGAGACGAGGCAGCAGCTCGCCCGCGAGTTCGGCGCGACGGACATCGTGACCGAGCGAGGCGATGAGGGCGTGGCGCGCATCAAAGACATGACCGACGGGCTGGGCGCCCACTCGGTGGTCGAGGCAGTGGGCACGCAGGAGTCCATGATGCAGGCGATCCGGTCAACCCGTCCGGGCGGGCACGTCGGCTACGTCGGGGTCGCCCATGGCGTGGCGCTCCCCGGGCTGGAGCTGTTCTTCGCCCTGGTGCATCTGCTCGGCGGGCCCGCCCCGGTGCGCCGGTATCTGCCCGAGCTGCTCGACCTGATCTGGAACCGGAAGATCAATCCCGGCAAGGTATTCGACCTGACTCTGCCGCTCGACCAAGTCGCGGAGGGCTACCGCGCGATGGATGAGCGCCGCGCGATCAAGACGCTGCTGCTACCGGAGCTCGCCCACTAGAGAACGGAAAGGAGCATGCGGCATGGACATCACGCGCGCGGGGTCACGACCCTCCAGCAAAGGGCCGGCCGACTGGTTCACCGGCACGGTACGGATCGATCCCATGTTCACGGCGCCGCCGCCGGCGCGCGGCGCCGGGGCCAGAGTGACGTTCGAGCCGGGGGCGCGCACGGCGTGGCACACCCACCCGCTCGGGCAGACGTTGATCGTGACCGAGGGTGCGGGGCTGGTGCGGCGCGAGGGCGGCCCGATCGAAGAAATCCGGCCCGGTGACGTCGTGTGGTTCCCGCCGGGCGAGAAGCACTGGCACGGGGCCTCCCCGACCACTGCGATGAGTCACATCGCGGTTCAGGAATCGCTGGACGGCAAGAATGTCGAGTGGATGGAGCAGGTGACGGATGAGCAGTACCTCACATGAGATCGCGGCAGCCGCTCACTCCTGCGGAACCACCAGGACGCGATTCGTCCTCCCGCTCAGGCGGATGCCGGAGGAGGTGAACGTCGAGGCCCTTCCATTTACATAGTAGCTGGCGCCCGGCACCGCCTTCCCCCGCAACACGACAGTCCATCCGCTCTCAGTGGCGCTGACCCGATACTCGATACCCTTCGCGGTCTTCGTGCGCGAGAACGAGAGCGTATTGGTTCCCACCGGAAGACCCTCGATGGTCATGTCCTCCCAGCCGGCCATCAAGCCGCCGCCGAGGCCGCGACCCAGGCCGGGCCTCGCGATCCAGCCACTCCGTGCCCACCTTGACCCAGTCGTAGACCTCCTGCAATCGCCGGTCGGGAATGGTGACGCGCGCCCGTTGCAGGATCGACGCATAGCGCGCCTTCTTCACGGCCAGAAGGGTGCCCTCGTTTCTGGCCAGATCGCGGTAGGCGTCTACCGCGGCACTCCTGCTGGAGTCCGAGCCCGCGATAACGAACGTCAGCCGGGCCGTGCCGTGTGGCTCGACCGTGACGGTGTATCGAGAGGCGGCGGTGACGCCCAGTCCCAGGGTCGCGATCGGGTCCGGATCGGGAATCGGTTGGGCGCCTGCCGCGACCGTCGCCCCCCAGACGCAGAACCAGGGATGGCCGGTGTCCCGGGCCACGAAAATTCCGGTATTCGGCTCCCACCGCACGGTGTCTCGAGCATCAGAAATTCCGAGGCTGTCCGAAAACCAGACTGGCCGCAGGTCCGTCTTGACGGACAATTGAAAGCTCACCCGTCGCTTGCGCCCGGCGGCGTTCTTGAACTCGTACCGGACGATCAGGCCCGGCCGGCCGTCCGGGCTGAACTGAAAGCGTTCCACCGCGAGGCTGTCCAGCACCGGACCGTACACGAGCCGATTGCCATAGGGATAGTTGATGAACTCCGTACTCGCGGCGAGGGCGGTCGCCCTCGGGTTCGCCGGGTCCGTGACCGTCGCCCAGATGCCGTCGATCAGCTTGATCGGGTGCAGCCATGCCCCACCCATTTCACCCCGCAGGTGCTCCCCCAGGTCCGGGAAGTTGCCGTCCTGGGTTCCGATCAAGTACGTCCTGGTACCGGCGGTGACATAGGGCTTGTCCGAGGTCTGCCCATGATTGCTCAGGCCGCCAGGAGGGAGGCTGCGTGATCGGCTTGCGAGAGGAGCGTAGCCGGGCTCGCGAGCAGGAACGAGAGCAGGAGAATTGACGCGCCGGAAATCGATTTCATCGAAGTACCGTCGCGAGGCGGGGAGCGGGTGACGCCGCAGGCGCGAAGCGCTGCCGATCCAGGAACAGAAAAACCCGGCACCCCGCGCCGCGCCAATCGAGCGGGCCCGCAGGGACAGGGCGCAGGTCACTTAGGCCAGCGGGGCCACCGCCCCCTGGCACCGTCAATACTGGCGGCTAGCTCCGCTGACGCCATGTTGATATTGGAGGGGTGATGTCGATTTCGGGTACCCTCGAACGACATATGAATAGAGCAGGCCGCCAGCGCCGCTCCCAACCAAAGAGGAGGTCCTATGCGGGTCATGGTGATCGTGAAGGCCACCAAGGAGTCGGAAGCGGAGTCGCATCCCCTCGAGATGGAAGGGGCCGAGGAGATGTTCGAGCAGATGGGGAAGTTCAACGAGGAGCTGATCAAGGCGGGGATCATGCTCGCCGGTGACGGGCTCAAGCCGAGCAAGTTCGGGAAGCGGATCCACTTCGATGGCACCAGGCGGTCGGTGACCGACGGCCCCTTCGCCGAGGCGAAGGAGCTGGTGGCGGGGTTCTGGATCTGGCAGGTCCGGTCGATGGACGAGGCGGTCGAGTGGGCCAAGCGGTGCCCCAACCCGATGCCGGGGCCGAGCGACCTCGAGCTCCGCCCGATCTGGGAGGCGGAGGACTTCGGCCCCGAGATCGCGGCGGGGGTAAACGAACTTCGCGGCCATATCGCGAAGAAGACCAAGTAGAACGAAGCCTCCGATTGGCGTGATGCTGCTGCACAGCTCGGCCAAAGAGATCCCGGAGGAGTACGTCCCGCCGCGGAAGCTGACGCGGCGCTCCTCTGGGATGGCACGGGGTCTCGGGGAGACCAGATAGAGTCACTCACTGACTCACATCCCGGTGCAAAAGGCGAAGCGCCACATCAGGGACGCTGATGCGGCGCTTCCAGTTGCCCCTCCTGGGCTCGAACCAGGACTCTCCTGATCCAGAGGCGCCGCTGCAATCCCTCGAATTCCGGCAACTTGCCGACCTGTGCGCGAGTTCGTGTCACCCGCTACCGAGATTCACCGGCTTTCAAGCCGGACTTTGCCGTTCCTAATTCACTCAAATGTCGGAGTTTGCCGAAGTCGATTGACGCCTTCCTTCCGGCAGCTTGTCTAGCCAGTGGCCTGTAGCCAGCTCATCTTAGAGCACTCTGCCTCAAACGGGGCCAACGTGCCAGACCTTCTACCGCGGGTTCAGGCCGTGCTCGCCGACCGCTACCGGGTCGAGCGGGAAGTGGGCGCGGGCGGGATGGCGACGGTCTACCTCGCCAAGGACCTGAAGCACGACCGCAAGGTCGCGGTGAAGGTGTTGCGGCCGGAGCTGGCCGCTGCGATCGGCGCCGAGCGGTTTCTCGCGGAGATCAAGACCACCGCGAGCCTCCAACATCCGCACATCTTACCTCTTTTAGATTCGGGAGCGACGGATTCTTTCCTTTTCTATGTCATGCCCTTCATCGCGGGCGAATCGCTGCGGGATCGGCTGACGCGCGAGAAACAGCTTCCGATTGCGGACGCGGTGCGGATCGCCACCGAGGTTGCCGGCGCCCTCGAGTATGCCCACCGTCACGGCGTCATCCACCGCGACATCAAGCCCGAGAACATCCTGCTGCACGATAGCAGTGCACTCGTTGCCGATTTCGGAATCGCCCTGGCCCTGAGTACCGCCGGCGGAGAACGCCTTACCAGTACGGGGATCTCGGTGGGCAGCCCGGCCTACATGAGCCCCGAGCAGGCCACGGCCCAACGTGACCTCGACGCCCGAAGCGACATCTACTCACTCGGCTGTGTCCTCTACGAAATGCTCGCCGGCGACCTGCCCTTCTCGGGCCGAACGGCGCAGAGCATCACGGCTCGAAAGCTCTCCCAGCCGGTGCCCAGCCTTCGGACCGTCCGGGAGACCGTGACGGAGGCCCTTGAGCACGCGGTCCAGAAGGCCCTCGCCAAGGTTCCCGCCGACCGTCATAATTCCTGCCGCGAGTTCGCGGAAGCGCTTCACACTGCCACGACGGGACTCTCGACTCCCGCGCCGACTGCCCTACGTCTCCGGCTCCCGCACAGGGCGGTGTGGTTGCTTGGCGGAGCTCTTGTCACCGCCGCAGCAATCGCCGTGACGATGTCCCGAGGTCAACCGGCCACGATCGTGATCGGCAAGCGCACCGTGGTAGCCACAGGGCCAGAACTGGAAGTCTTTCCTTCCATCTCTCCTGACGGAAAGACGGTTTCCTACACCCTCAGGACCCCCACGACATCGAAGCTGTTCGTACAGCAGGTCGACGGCGGCTCGGCGGTCCCCGTCGCCACGCACCTGTCCGGCCGACAGGATTTCGCGGCGTTCTCGCCGGACGGGACCAAGCTCCTCTTTGCCGGCCCGGAAGGCTTGTACGTCATGCCTGCGCTCGGCGGCCAGGCGCGCTTGATCGTCAGGGGCACGTTGCAGACCGGCGTGTATTGGGGAAGCTGGGCCCCTGATGGCAAGCGCATCGCCTACGTCCAGAGCGGCTCGGTCTTCATTCAATCCCTCGACAGCAGCAGCCGGACAGCGGTCGCCGACGGCGTCGCCCTCCACTCCCCGGCGTGGTCCCCCGACGGCTATTGGATCGCATTCGTCTCGGGGAATTCGGCGTTCTACGGCGGCAACATCGCACCTAGCGCCTTGCGCCTCGTCCGGGCGGCCGGGGGGCCGGCGCTACCTCTGACAGATTCCAGCGCCCTCAACACCAGCCCGATCTGGGTGCCCGGCAAACGGGCCCTTCTGTTCATCTCTGATCGCGACGGCGGCAGGGATGTGTACCAGATGTTCCTGACTCAGTCAGGCGCCCCCGCCGCCCCACCGGTTCGCCTCACCACCGGGCTGAATCCGGAGCGAATCAGCATCTCGGCCGATGGCAAGCGCATGGCCTAGTCGGTGTTCACCCGCAAGAAGAACATTTGGTCTCTGCCAATTCCGACTCGCGATTCCCTGCCACTCTCCCAAGCCCGAGAGGAGACAGCCGGCACCCAGCAGATCGAGAACTTCAGCATTTCGCGGGACGGTCAGTGGCTCTACTACGACTCCGACCGGAACGGGAACCAGGACATCTGGCGGAAACCCCTTAGGGGCGGCGAGCCGGAGGTGATCACTACCGACCGTGCTGACGATTTTCAGCCTGCTGTTTCCCCCGATGGTCGCGAGGTCGCGTTTCACTCAATGCGCACCGGTAACCGGGACATCTTTGTGGTCTCGGCCGTCGGAGGGCCCGCCACCCAGATCTCGACGAGCCCGGACGAGGATAATGACGTAACATGGTCTCCCGACGGACGGGCACTGATATGGACCTCTGACGAGAGGGGAAGCTCGGCGTGGATTGCCCGTCGGGAAGACAACGGGTCCTGGGGAGCGCCGACGCACCTGCCGCTCGGCCCCACAGGTTCCCTCCGAATGCTCCGGTGGTCACCCGACAATCGCTGGATCTTTTTCTCGGATAGCGCGGGGATGGAGCTGTGGACTCCGGCGACCCAAGAGCGCCAGACGCTCATTCACGGGGTGGACGCCGAGTTCGTTGCATGGTCCGAAGACAGTCGGGCCCTGTATGGATTGACCTATGACCGGGCGCTCGACAGGGCCGCGATCGTCGCCGTGGCTGTTCCGGAGGGCAAGTTGAGAGTCCTTGCCTATGCCGACAACCCTCGTGGTCAGCAGTACGGAGCCGGCTTCGCTGTACGAGACGGGCGGATGTACTTCACACTTGAGGAGTACAACTCAGACATATGGGTCGGCGAGGTAACGGCCAAGTGAGACCCAATGTGGCTTTCTCGATCGCGCTCTAGGCTCAAGCCGAAGGCATGCAGCGCCACAAGGCCGATACCCGCGAAAACGCGGAGGGCGGTTCACCCTCGGCATTGCCCGTGGCTTGGAGCCGAAGGCCGAGCCCCAAGAAAATGGCCGGCGCTGTTGCGCCGGCCATTGCCCCTCCTGGGCTCGAACCAGGACTCTCCTGATCCAGAGTCAGGCGTGTTGCCAGTTACACCAAGGGGCAGTGCTGCCTTCGATTGTCATGGAGCTGAGGGGGATCGAACCCCTGACCTCTGCAGTGCGATTGCAGCGCTCTCCCAGCTGAGCTACAGCCCCAGGGGTACCTCCCGCGAGGCGGAAAACTAGCCGCCGGAAAGGGGTGCGTCAACGCTCGGGCGGCGGAAACCCGTGCCGGGCGCTAGATTGGCTCCTTCCCCAATCGCCCGGGGGTAGCCGCCCCATGGACCTCCACCACCAGCGCCGGCATGTCCCCCGCTCATCCTGCCGCCTCAAGCGCGCGCCCGGCCAGGGCGGCATGTCGACCGTCTACCCTGCCGACCTCGAGCCCGACCGCAGTGCAGCCGGCCAGGTCCTCCGTCCCGACGTCGCCGCGGCCCCTGGTACCGGCCGCTTCGCCGCGACAGGTGAGGGCGTGGCCGCTGATCTGGTTGGGGGACCCCGCGCTGGCGCGCATTCGGCCGGAACGCGCCGGCGGCGCACGACAACACGAGCTAGTGCGGGTTGCTGAGGTCCAGGAGGACGTGTGAACGGCGGAGATGTCGGCGCAATGATGAGGCGTGAGCGAAGGAGGCTGACGATGCGCGGAACATGGATGACTCTGGCGGCGATCGTTCTGGTAGCGGGACCGCTGGTCGCACAGGAACGCGAGCATCAGGGGCACGAGATGCCTGCACCGAAGCCCACCGAGGATTCCTCGACGGGTGGCCGAACCCCGCTGTACGCGAACCTCGGCTCGTACCACAAGGCGATCACGACCGGCTCACCGCTCGCCCAGAAGTACTTCGACCAGGGGCTCCGGCTCACCTACGGCTTCAATCATGACGAGGCGATCAAGTCCTTCCGCGAAGGTATCCGCGAGGACCCGGCCTGCGCCATGTGCTGGTGGGGCGTGGCCTACGCGCTCGGCCCCAACATCAATGTGCCGATGGACACCGCGGCCGTGAGGCCCGCATGGGAGGCAGTACAGCAGGCGGTGAGCAACGCGGGCTGGACCTCGAGGCAGGAGCAGGCGTACATCGGGGCACTGGTCAAGCGATACTCGCCCCACGTCGGCGCCGACCGCGCGCCGCTCGATTCCGCCTGGGCCCGGGCCATCGGCGAGGTGCACCGGCGCTTCCCCGCCGATGACGATGCCGCCGTGCTCTACGCGGAGGCGCTGATGGACCTGCGGCCGTGGAACTACTGGACCAACGCGGGCAAGCCGCGTGCACCGAGCACGCTGGAGACGGTGAAGGTCCTCGAGAGGCATCGTGAAGCGGAGGCTCGACCACCCGGGCGCGTGCCACTTCTACATCCACGCGATCGAGGCCTCGACCTTCGCGGAGCGCGCCCTGCCCTGCGCCGAGCGGCTCGGAAGCCTGGTGCCCGGCGCCGGCCACCTGGTCCACATGCCGACTCACATCTACATGCGCATCGGCCGGTGGGACGACGCGGTGGCGCACAACGCACGGCCGTCCACGTCGATCAGGAATACGTCGCGGCCCGCCACCCGACGGGCGTGTACCCGCTGGGCTACGTCCCCCATAACTATCACGTCATGTGGGAGGCGCTCCTGATGCTCGGCCGGAGCCGGGAGGCGCTTGCGGCGGCCCGTACCATCCAGGCCAAGGTTCCGCTCGAAGCCGTGCGGATGATCCCGCCGTTCGAGTACTACTCGCCGGTGGCGCTGTTCACGCTGGTCCGATTCTCCCGCTGGGACGACGTGCTGAAGGAGCCGGCGCCGGCGCCGGAGCTGCGCTACACCACCGGCGTGTGGCACTACGCGCGCGGGCTGGCGTTCACCGCGGCTGGGCGCTTCGACTCGGCCGCGGTCGAGCACGACAGCGTCGCCGCCATTGCGACCAGGATCCCGCCGGACCAGACGGCGAATCTCAATTCCGCCCGGACCCTGCTGCGGATCGCCGAGCGGCACCTGTCCGGAGAGATGGCCGCCCGGCAGAAGCGCACCGGCGAGGCGCTCCGCGCGCTGCGCGAGGGAATCGCGCTCGAGGACGAGCTCACCTATGACGAGCCGACCGCCTGGGTCGTCCCTCTCCGGCAATCGCTCGGTGCGGTGTTGCTGGCGGCGGGTCGGGCCAGGGAAGCCGAGCAGGCATACCGCGAGGATCTGGTACGATACCCCAACAACGGCTGGTCTCTGCAAGGGCTGGCCCGGGCGCTCGCGGCCGAGGGGCGGACGAAGGAGGCGGCCGAAGTGGACGCCCGGTTCAGGCGGACGTGGGCGCGGGCGGATGTGGAAGTGATGTAGGGGGCAAGCCGAACGGACGGAAGGACGGGTCGAACCCCACCCGGCACGATCAGCGATCACGCACCTGCGCCGCTCGCCCGTCGAGCCACGCCTCGATGTGCGCGCGCAGCAGCGGGAGCGGGATGCACCCGCTCTCCAGCACCTTGTCGTGGAACTCCCGGATATCGAACGCGCTCCCCAGTCGCGTCCGCGCCTCCTGCCGCAGCCGCTCGATCTCCAGCCGCCCCACCATGTATGATGTCGCCTGCGCGGGCGACGAGATGTAGCGATCCACCTCCGACTCGAGCACCGCGTGCGACTCCGGCACATGCGCCACCATGTAGTCGAGCGCCTGCTGCCGCGACCAGCCCATCACGTGAAGGCCCGGGTCCACCACCAGCCTCGCGGCCCGGAGCGCCTGTTCGCCCAGCTCCCCGAACCGGGCCAGCTCCGACGAATAGATGCCCATGTCGAGCGCGAGGCGCTCGGCGTACAGCGCCCAGCCCTCCCCGAAGCCCGAGAACCAGAAGTAGCGCGTGATCGGGTGCGCATCGGGCCGCTCCTGCGCCAGTGAGCCCTGCAGGTGGTGGCCCGGAATGGTCTCGTGAAAGGCGGTGCCCTCGAGCGGCGCGCGCGGCTGCGGCGGCGTGTTGCCGGCGTTGATGCGCCACCGGCCCGGCCGCTTCCCGTCCGGCGTGCCCGATACATACGAGTTGGGGCACCCCGATTTCTCCTCGAACGGGAGGCAGGGGTCGACGATGACGTCCGCTCTCGGCAGCCGGCCGAACCACTTCGGCGTAGCCGCCTTGGCGCGCGCCACCGCCGCCTCGGCTGTGCGGATGATCTCCTCCCGGCTCCCGAAGGTGAACGCGCCATCGGTGCGGAGCCGCTCGAACAGCGCGGGCAGATCATCGGTGCCGAAGCTGCCCCGGGCGATCGGCCGCATCTCGCTCTCGAGCGCGTTCATCTGGCGGAGCCCCAGCTGATGCACCGCCAGCGGGTCCAGATCCTCGGTGGTGTACTGTCGCACCAGCGCCCGGTAGCACTCGGCGCCGTGCGGCAGCGCCGCCAACGCCGTCGCCGTCCGGGTCCTCGGGATGTACTCCGACGCGAGAAACGCGCGGTAGCGGCGGACTGCGGGGAGGATCTGTCCCGCCACGATGGCGACCACCGAATCTCGGAAGCCGGGCGCGGAGTCGCGAGCGGCCAGCCCCGCGAACGGCGAGTCCCCGGGCAGGAGCGCCAGGATGTCGTCGAGCTGCGTCAGGACCGCCTGGGCGTTCGCCCGCGGCTGGGTGTAGCCGGCGCGGAGGCCCTCACGGAGATTGCCGATCTCGGTGTCGATGTAGCGTGGTATCGCGCGCCAGCGGGTGAGCGCCTCGGCCCGCAGGCGCTCGGTCCCCAGCGGCTGGAGCTGGGAGACGAGGGGCAGAGTGATCTGCCATCCGCCCTGCTGATCGAGCGGCCACAGCTCGGCGCGGCAGACGCGCGTCTGCCGCGCCGCCTCGAGGGTCTCGAGCAGCACGCCGTATGTCGCCTCCTCTGGACGGCCCCGTACTGCTTCTGCCGGAACCTGCTTCAGCCGGTCCAGCCACCGGTCCTCCCGCTTCTCCCATGCGCGCACCGCCGCGAGGGAATTGTCACTGAGGCCTTCGTTGGGCGTGTCCGGGACGCCTGAGAAGAGGGCACTGAGGGGAAAGGACTGAACCCACGCCGCGAAGTACTCGTCGGCGACGGCATCGACCTGCCTGGGCGCCTCGCCCGTCACCGGCGACACGACCCCGGTGGCCGCCGGAGCGGCGCAGGCAACCAGGAATGCCGCGCAGGGCAAGTTGGCGATGCGGCCCGCCATGAATCCTCCGGCGCCGACGCTACTGGTACTGGATGTACAGCGGCTGTGGGTACAGCGCGAGCACCTGCGCGGGCGTCATCATCGGCTTGTCGTTCTTGAAGAACAGCTTGAACCCCGTGTACTGCACCGGCTCGGGGACGATGAAGTACTTGTATGCATCCTCCTTGAAATTCGGCGGCCCGAAGCCGTCCATGTCCACCACCACCTGCACCCGCGGGATCGAGCCTGATGCCGGCGTGGTTGGTCAGCATCCGCTGGGTGAAGCGGTGCACCACGAGCACCTTCGGCGGCAGCTTCTTTCGGTCCACGATCCCGGCCAGGAGCTGCACGGCGTCGTTGACGTCGGCCGCGTCGAGCGTGCCGATCCGCCGGCCCGGGACCCCGCCGAGCTTCATCGCGAACTCGGGGTCGAGGGCGAGGTGGACGTACGGCCGCTCGAGATACTTGACCAGGTGCGGCAGCTCGTCGGATACCGTGCTGTGGCCGATCTGCACGTCGAGGAATACGATCCAGCCGCGCTCCTCGGCCCAGCCCAGCACCTGCTCGATCGTCTGGTCGGAATGGCGCAGCCGGTACTTGCCGCCGGGGCCCGGCTTTCCCTGGGCGACGGTGGCGATGAGGTGGAGTGCCGGCATCACGCGGCGTGACGTATCGGCCTCGGCCCACTCCGTCGAGATCCGCTCCAGCTTGGCCAGCATCTCGGCCGGCGGGAGCTGGCCGAGAATACCCATCCGGTTCGACTTTGGATTGCCATAGAAGGCGACGATGCGGGTGTCCGGCAGCAAGGCGCCCGGAAGCGGCGCGGGGCCCTTTACCGGCCAGCGGGCCGAGTCGGCGGCAGTGAGCGCGTAGCGCCGCTTGCCGGCCGGCACGGAGTTGAGGGGCGACGGAGGGCCGCCGGAATCGGCAGCGGCGACAGTCGGCTTCGGCGCGACCACCGGATGCGCCGAGATCGGCCTGGGCACCCACGGGTGCACCTCGGGCACGCTGTCCGGCGGATGGACCGCGGCCTTCCCGGCGATCCTGGCCGTCCCTGTCCTCCCGGCCGGCCGAGCCTGCGAGTCCGCATCAGGGCCGCAGGCGGCCAGGGCGGCCGCGAGAAACAGCGAGCAGCCGGCGAGGAGCGCGGCGCGGGCATGGAAGAGGGGTCGCATGGGAGAGGAATCTACCACGCGCGCCTGCGATGGAGAGGTGGTCCCGGCGGAGCGTCAGGGCGCGTTCGGCCGCCGCGGGGCCGGCAGCGCCCCCGCGCTCAGACCGTCCGGCGGCCGGTGAAGAGATTGATCAGGAAAACGATGATCGCGATGACCAGAAGAATGTGGATGAGGCCACCCGCGACGTGAAAGACGAGCCATCCCAGGATCCACAGCACGAAGAGAACGATCGCGAGCCAGAGCATGAAGAGTCTCCCTTCCGGTGACCGCCAGGTCTCTCCCGGCGAGTGGGCCAATCTACGGTGCTGCCGAGGCCGGGTCTGTGACAGCACTTACACTCCGGGCCCCGATGCCCATCCTCGCCAACTGCCCGTCCTGCACCCTCGAGAGCGCCAGGAGCGAGACGATCGCTCCGATCAGCGCCATCTGCATGTCCCACTGCGTGTCCCACACGTCGCCCTGAGTGCCGAGGAAGTCGGTGGCGGCGCCGCCGGCCGAGAGCGCCGTCCAGAATTCGGTCAGCTCGTAGAACGCGCTGAAGGCGAGGCAGAAGCAGATCACCATGAACGGCAGCCACCGGCTCCCGCGAAGCGGCGAGCGGCGGATGAAGATTTCGCGAACCAGCATCGCCGGGATGAACCCCTGAGCCAGGTGGCCCAGGCGGTCATAGTTGTTCCGGGTGAACCCGAACCAGTCCTCCATCCAGAAGCCGAGCGGCACCTGAGCGTAGGTGTAATGACCGCCGAGCATGAGGATGAGGCAGTGGAGCCAGATGAGCGAATAGCTGAGGGGCGTGAGCCGCAGCCGGGGGTACAGCCAGATGAGCACCGGCACGCCGATCAGGATCGGCGCCACCTCGAGCCACCAGGTGAATCGGTCGTGCGGATGGATGCCGGACCAGAACAGCAGAACCACGATGCTGACGAGCAGGGCCAGCTCGTAGCGGGACGGAGTCGGGGGCAATCGGGGCTCCTGGGGGCTCGGGTCCATCCGTCCTACTCCACGAACGGCACCTCCACCATCATCCCATCCCGCGCGATGGTGGTCTCCGGAAACACCGCTCGCGCCTCCGCCAGCAGCTCGGGCGCGTCTCGCGTGTAGCGGGGACTGATGTGCGTCAGCACCAGCCGCCGCACGCCCGCCTCGAGCGCCAGCCGGGCCGCCTCGGACGCGGTCGAGTGGCCGGTCTCAACCGCGCGCTCGGCCTCGTCCCCGCCGAAGGTGGCCTCGTGAATCAGGAGATCGGCGCCGCGCGCGGCCTCGAGCACCGCCAGCGTGGGCCGCGTGTCGCCCGAGTAGACCAGCGTGCGCCCGCGCCGCGGCTCACCGACGAGGTCCGCCGGGCTCACGGTCCGCCCGTCGTCGAGCGTCACCGTCTCCCCCTTGTGGAGCCGGCCCCAGAGCGGTCCCTCGGGCACGCCCAGCTCGCGCGCGCGCTCCGGGTGGAAGCGGCCGAGGCGGATGTGCTCGACCAGCGCGTAGCCGACCGTATCCGCCCGGTGCTCGGTCGCGAAGACCACGATGTCGTAGCCGTTCCGGGGGAGGCGGTCGCCGGGCCGGATTTCGACGATCTGCACGGGAAACTTGTTCCGCTCGATCCCGAGGCTGAGGGCGGCACCCAGCACGCGCTGCGCCCCGCGGGGCCCGTAGAGCGTCACCGGCGCCGTCCGGTCCTGCAACCCCATCGTCCGCACCAGCCCGGTGATCCCGAGCATGTGGTCAGCATGAAAGTGGCTGAAGAACACGTCGGTGAATGAGAAGCCCACCCCGTAGCGCATCATCTGCCGCTGCGTGCCCTCGCCGCAGTCGAACAGCAGCATCTCCCCTTCGCGCTGCACGGCGAGGCCGGCCACGTTCCGGTCGATCGTGGGACAGGCGGCGCCGGTGCCGAGGAAGGTGGCGGTGAGCATGGAACCCAAAGGTAAGAGGTAAGAGGTGAGAGGTAAGAGGTACTCGACGAGCAGACCTCTTACTTCTTACCTCTTACCTCTTACCTCTTACCTCTTACCGCGCCCTAGAAGAGCTTGACGGTGACGGGAACCTTACCCGGATGTTTCTGCAGCTCGTCGATCAGCCCCTTCATGCTCCGGCTCAACTCCCGGATGTCGGTATAGAACCCGCTGTCGGTCGCGAACTTGCCGATCGTGCCGCGGCCGCTGTTGACGCCCGCGAGGACGCTGTCGAGCCGGGCGCCGGTGCTGGTGAGCTGCGCCGTCATCGCGGCCAGGTTGCCGGTGAGGGTGTCGGCGCGGCCCAGGGTACGGGCCAGGGCGGGGTTGGCGAGCGTGCTGTCGAGCCGCGTGCCGAGCTGGCGGAAGGAGCGGAGGGTCTGGGTCAGTTCGCCCATGGGGCCGCGCGCGGTATCGCTGAGGATGCGCATCGTCTGCTGGGTGGCCTTGAGGGTGGCCTGCAGCGCCTCGAGCGTGGCGCTGAGCTGGTCGGCGGTCTTCTGGTTCACGATGGTCTGCACGCCGAGCAGGACACTGTCGGCCCGGTCGCTCAGGTCGACCGCGCGGTCGCTGAGCGCGACCTCGCGATGTCCCAGGAGGACCGTTCCCGGTGCCAGCGGCTGGCCGCTCTGCCCCGGATCGAAGTCCACCGCGTAGTCACCCACCAGCGTCACCGACACGATCTCCGCGCTCGCGTCCACCTTGGGCACGATCTTGGGCGGAAGGCTCGCCTCGACGAGCACCTTCCCCACGTCCAGGAACTCGATCGACTCGACCTTGCCGACGTTGACGCCGGAGATCCTGAGCGGCGAGGCCCGCTTGAGTCCGCTCACGTTGGCGAACTGCATGCGCACCGTGTTGCCGGAGCCGACCCGCCGGCCGCTGAGCCACATCGTGCCGAAGACGAAGACCAGAATCGCCACGATGACGATCGAGCCGACGGTCACTTCCCGTACGCGCAGATCCATGGACGCTCAGGCGGCGAAAGAGGGATTGTCGAAGTCGCGCTCGAGGAACTCCCGGACCTTCTCGTTCTTCGACTCCAGGAACTCCTGCGGGGTGCCCTGCATGACGATCTTGCCTTCGCTCAGCAGCGCCAGCCGGTCGGCCACCCGGAAGGCACCGCGCACATCGTGGGTCACCATGACGCTGGTGACGCCGAGCTCGTGGTCGAGCCGCTGCACCAGGCCGTCGATGATGTCGGCGTTGACGGGATCGAGCCCGGAGGTGGGCTCGTCGTAGAGAAGATACTTGGGGCTGCCCGCGATCGCCCGGGCGATCCCGACCCGCTTTCGCATGCCGCCCGAGAGCTGCGCCGGGAACTTGTCGATCGTGTCCGGCGGGAGATTCACCAGCCGGATGACCTCGGCGATCCGTTCGCGCACGTACGCCAGGTCCGTGTACTTGTCCTGGTCGGTGATCCCGAGCCGGACGTTCTCGAACACGTCCATCGAATCGAACAGCGCGCCGTTCTGGAAGACGTAGCCGATGTGCGACCGGAGCTCGCTCAGCTCCTTCCGATTGAGCTTGCAGACGTCCTTGCCGTCGATATAGACCGTCCCCTGGTCCGGCTTGATCAGCCCGATGATCGTCTTGAGCAGCACGCTCTTGCCGGTCCCCGACGGCCCCAGAAGCGCGACCGTCTCGCCCTCGCGCACCTCGAACTCCACGCCGTTCAGCACCGTCTGCTTGCCGAACCGCTTCACCACGTTATGGACTTCGATCATCGACGCGGGCTCACTGATTGAGCAGAAGGCGGGTGAGCACGGTGTCGAGCACCAGAATCAGCACCGAGCTGGTGACCACCGCGGTCGTGGTGCTCTTCCCCACGCCCTCGGCGCCCTGCTGGGTGTTGAATCCCATGTAGCACGAAATGATCGTGATCGAGCCGGCGAAGAAGAACGCCTTGATGATCGAGTACCACGCGTCCCACGGTCGCCAGTAATACTGGGCGCCGTAGATGAAGTCGGCGTCGGTCACGGGGAGGACCGCCTTCACCGAGAGCCAGCCCGCCAGGACGCCCGCGAGGTTGGCGAAGACCGTGAGCGCCGGGATCATGAGGAGCCCGGCCAGGACGCGCGGGATCACCAGGTGCGACGACGGCGACCGGCCCAGGCTCTCGAGCGCGTCGATCTGCTCGGTGACCCGCATCGTCCCCAGCTCCGCGGCGTAGCGCGCCCCGATGCGGCCGGCCAGAATGAGCGCTGTGAGCACCGGCCCCAGCTCGAGGATGATGGAGGAGACCACCAGCGTCCCCACGACGTAGTACGGAATGCTGCCGGTGAACTGGTACCCGGTCTGGAGCGCCGTGACCGCGCCGGCGAAGGCGGAGATGAGCAGTACGATGAACAGGCTGCCCGCGCCGATGTTCCACGCCTCCACCATCATCCTCGGCCACCAGATCCGCACCTCACCCAGGCCGCGAACCATGTCGACGACGAAATAGGTGAGCCGCCCGACCTGCGACGCCCCATCGAGGACGAAGCGGCCGGTGAGCTGTCGGATGTCGAGCGTGGTGGAGTCGGCCATAGGTCCTTTATCTTGCCCACCCATGGCGCGTAAGTCTACCCCCGCCCGTGATTTCGCCCGCACCAGCGAGTTCCGTCGACGACTCCTCCGCTGGTTCCGCCGCCACGGGCGCGATCTCCCCTGGCGCCGCACCCGCGATCCCTACCACATCGTGGTGTCGGAGTTCATGCTGCAGCAGACGCAGGTGTCGAGGGTCGAGCCGTACTACCGCCGCTTCCTCGAGCGCTTTCCCACGGTGGAGGCGCTGGCCGGCTCCGAGCCGGCCATGGTACGGGAGAGCTGGGCCGGGCTGGGCTACTACCGGCGAGCCGCCCACCTGCACCAGTTGGCACGGACGGTGATGCGGGAGCACGCGGGCGTAATCCCGGATGATCCGGAACTGCTGCGGCTGCTCCCGGGCGTGGGCCGCTACACGGCGGGAGCCATTGCGAGCTTCGCCTACGAGCGACCGACGCCGGCCATCGACACCAATGTCGCCCGGGTGATCCGGCGGGCGTTCCACCCGGCGCTCGGGGGTCCCCGCGCCGAGCGCAGACTATGGGAAACGGGCGCCGCACTGGTGCCTCGCCGGCGCGGCAATGCCGCCTGGGCCTTCAATCAGGCGATCATGGAACTCGGGGCCCTGATCTGCACGGCCAGAGTGGCCAGGTGCGGGGAATGCCCGGTACGACGGGTGTGTAGGACGGGCAGGCGGTCGGGCGGGCGGCCGAGCTGAGTGAATCGGAGCGTGGCAGGGGGTGTGATTCAACAGCGCTGGCCGACCCAGCCGCGGTCCGGGCCAGGCTAGCCGCTGGGAGTCGGCCCGGTTCCAGGCGGTGGCTGTCGCGCTTCTGCGTACCACTACAGGAGAACCGGGCCCTGGGGTCGCTTGAACCGCCGTTGCGCGACGGCGCGAAGACTGGGGAATGCGACACCGGCCGTTCTATGTCTACATCCTCGCCAGCGACTCGCGCGAGCTGTATGTCGGAATCACCAACAATCTCGTCCGCCGCGTCGTCGAGCACCGGGAAGGCCGCGATCCCTTCCGGTATGTCTTCCGCCACACGGCCACACGCCTGGTGCACGTCGAAGCAGCAGGGGAAGCGCACGATGCGATTCGCAGGGAAAGGCAACTGAAAGGATGGACGCGCCGGCGAAAGCTGGCGCTGATCGAGCGCACCAACCCGCAATGGGAAGACCTGGCCGCGCACTGGCGATAGCGGTCGGCCAAATGCATGTGCCAGGAGCTATGCCGCAAATACGTGCCGTCCGTTGCACTCCCTGCCCGCGCGATCGCCTGACCGCCCGACCGCGCGCGCCGGCCCGCCCTCTACCGCACCAACGCCCCGGCCACCAGCGCCAGCAGCGCCAGCGTCCCCGCCACCGACCCGACGATCTTCTGGCGTTGCCGGAGCTCGTCGAAATAGGCGGCGCCCTGCCCCACGGGGTCCAGCCGAGCGAGCTTGGCCGCCGTCGGGAGACCGATCAGCAGCACCAGCAGCGCGGCCAGGATGCCGGACCCCTGCATGACCATGAGCCAGATGCTGAATCCTGCCAGCTCGCCCATCCGGCTCGATACGCTGAACGTGAGGATCAGCCCCGAGAGGACCGCGAGGAGCGCGCCGGGCGCAATGACCGCCTTGTAGGCTGCCGCCTGCGAGCGGGCGATGGCGCCGAGCCCGGCGCGGTCTTCTCGCTTTCCCGCCACCCCCGCCGCCATCGCCGCGAAGCCGCCGCCCAGCCAGAGGGTGAAGCCGAGCAGATGGAGGAAGAGCCAGAACCGGATCACGAGGACACCGCCGAGAGGATGGCATCGTCGATCGGCTGGCGCCCGGAGAAGCCGGACTCGATCTCGTGCCAGTAGGTGATGCGCTCTTCGCCCAGCCGCCAGCACAGGAAGATCGGCCGATCTCCCCGGAGCGAGTAGAAGTCCACCAGGCCCGCCTCGAATCCCTTGAACACGCAGCCCACCGCTTCGAGCTCCTGGAGGTATCGGTTGATCCGCTCCGCGCGATGCGTGACCGACTCCCGCGCCGCGACCAGCTCCCTGGTCTCCCCCCAGTCGGCGCGCGCCCCGCCGGTCAGGAGCTCGAACCGCGAGACCGCGGCCCGCCACGCCGGGTACTCGAGCGTGAGATCGTGCACGATCCGCCGCACCAGCGGCAGCGTCCGCTCCGCCTCGGAGAGCGTGAAGAGCTTGAAGTCGGGCATCAGGTGCGGCCCTCACTCCCGCCGGGTGCGCTACCCATCGCCCCAGACGATCTCGACGCCCGGAATCTGCTCCGGATGGCTGATGAACCCGAGCACGCAGCCATCCGCGTCCACCACGGTGATCGTGGGCCGGAGGTGCGACTCATGAGGCTCGAGATCCATCCGGACCCGGTAGCCGGTGAGCTCCTGGTCGGGACCCACCACCGGCGAGTTGGTTCGCATGAGCGAGTCCGACCGCGTGTGCCACGGGTGCTTCCCCTCGGCCAGACACCGGGTAACGAGATCGCGGTCGCTGAGAGTGCCGAGGAAGCGGCGCGTGCGGTGATCGTCTACCACGGGGACGACGGAGATGTTGCGGGTCTTGAGCATGATGGCCACCTCGCTCGCCATCGCGCCTGCCACCGCGACGTGCGGATCCGCCACCATTGCTTCCGAGGCTCTCATGTCGTCAATTTGCCCCGAACGAGGTGCCCGTCAAGGGCGCGTCAGTGGCCGCGGCCGGCCGCGCTCCAGTGATGGCCGCGCGTGCGGCGCGATAGCCGTCATCCGCATATCGGCGCATCCGCTCGACCTGGAAGGTCGCGTTCCGCTCCACCGCCGGCCGCACGTAGAGGAGCGGCGGCCGCTCCGGCGCCCCGCGCCAGGCCGCCAACTGCGCCGCCGTGTGCGCCGCCATCAGCGTGCCCACCGCCTCGTCGTGCGCCCGGACCAGTGGCGGCGAGCCGACCGGCTGCCCACCCACCGCGTCGAGGCCCGGCCCGACGTCTACCGCCACGACGTTCTCCGTCACAGCCAGCCGCGCCGCGGCCTCGAGCGGCAGCACTCCGCGCAGCCCCCCATCGCCGCAGCGTCGTCCGGCGAGCGGCACCGGGGGAAAGTAGAGCGGCAACGCGCAACTGGCGCAGAGCACGTCGATCAGCGGGGCGTCCTCGCCGCCGGCGCCGAAGAGGAGCAGCTCGCCCGTGTCGAGGTCCACCACCGAGACGGTGAGCGGCACTCTCAGCTCCGCGAAGCGGCGGGCGGGGACCAGCGTCTCGACTGCCCGGCGAAACGGACGGGGGCGGAGCAGCGCGCCCGCGAACAGCCCGGCCAGCGGAGCCAGCCGGTCCCGCACGATTCCCCGGCGACCCACCTCCGTCAGCCGCTCGAGCAGCATCTCGTGATCCGCGCCTGCCGCGAGCCCGGCAGCGATCACCGCGCCCATCGACGTCGCCACGTACCGGGCGGGAGCGAGCCCGGCCTCCGCCAACGCGCGGGACACCCCGAGGTGCGCCGCGGTCTTGGCGCCGCCGCCGCTCAGCACCAGGGCCACCACGGACGCCCTCATGCCGGACGGCTGCTCAGCCGGTGCGCCTCCGCGCGGTCGTAGCGCGCGCGCTGCTCGTCGGTCTCCGGAATCAGCCGGGGCACCCGCACCGGCTTGCCCTCGTCGTCGATCGCCACGAAGACCACATGCGCGGTGTGCGTGTGCCGCCGCTCGCCGGTGCTCACCTGTTCGGCGTACACCTCCACGGTGATGTCCATCGAGCTGTTGCCGACGAAGTCCACCGTCGCCTCGCAGGTCACCAGCGACCCCACGGGAATCCGCTCGCGGAAGTCCACCCGGTCGATGCTCGCCGTCACGGCGGCGCCGCCGGCATGACGGATCGCCGCCACCGCGGCCGCCTGGTCCACCAGCGCCATCAAATCGCCCCCGAAGAGGTCGCCGCGGATGTTCTGCATGTGGGGCATCACGAAGGTGGTGATCGTGCCGACGGAATGGCTCATTGGGCGGGCGTCGGGCGGCATTCGCGTCCTCTCCCTCGCTAGTAGTCCACCGGCCTCAGGTAGTACTCCCCGATCGCCGTCGCGCTCAGCATGGCCACGGTGGGGAGCCGGCGCTTCCAGTGGGTGGAATCCAACCGCTTCCGGACCAGGGCGATCTCCTCGTCCCCGAAACCCAGCGCCGCGATCTCGGGACTCCGGTAGCCGAGCAGGATCCAGTGCAGGATGGCGTCGGCGCGCGGATAGCTGATGCCGAAGTCGCCCTCGTCGGTCTGACCCTTGATGAGGTCGGCACTCGCGGGCTTCGACACGATGACGTCGGGGACACCGAGGCTTCGGGCCAGCGCCCAGACCTGGGACTTGAAGAGATCCCCGATCGGGTTCACCGGCGGGGAATCGTCGGCATGCCAGGTGAAGTAGCCGAACAACCGCTCGGTCTTGTTGCCGGTGCCGAGCGGAAGCGCGTGACGAGCGGCGGAGAGGTCGAACAGCGTGATCATTCGCGTCCGGGCCATGATGTTCCCCAGCCGGCCGCCATCCGGCGGCTCCGGCATGGCGGCGGCGAGTCCGTCCACGGCGGCGCTGATCTCCACCGTGCGTTCCTCGATCCCGAGCGCATCCATGACCAGTTGCGCGTGGGCGAGACTCTCGGGGCTCGACGTGCGATACGGCATCCTGACGCCGATGACGTTTCGCGGCCCGAGCGCCTCGGCGGCCAGGTAGGCCACTACCGAGCTGTCCACGCCGCCGGAGAGCCCGAGCACCACGCGTTCGAACCCGCGGCGGCGCTGGACCTCGTCGCGGATGAACTCGACCAGCCAGCGGCGGGTGAGGGCCGCGTCGATGGCCAGCGGGTCGCGAGAAGGATCGGCCCGCATGGCGGCCGGCGCCAGCGCGATGCGGGGCGTGAGGTCGGGCCGAGTCGACGCGTTCCCCGCGGTCGGGCCCCCGCCACCCTTCCCGCCGCGCCGCGCCTCGTGCAGCGAGCCCAGCAGGTGCGGCAGCCGCATCTCGAGGTCCGACAGCAGCGGCATGTCGGCCCGTGCGCGCGTGATCTCCTCGAAGTCGAGGGTCACGCGGATCAGCGCCTCCTCGAAGATCGGCCCCTCCGCCAGGAGGTCGCCCCGGGGCCCCGCCACGAGGCTCCCACCCGGGAATGCCTTGCCACCCTCGAAGCCGACGAGTTGCGCCAGGGCGACGTAGACGCCGTGCTCCCCCGCGATGTCCTGCGCCAGCCGGTTCCACCGGGCGAGGCTGGCCGGACGCCCCGACGTTTCCTCCGGCAGCTCCACGCCGCGCGCGGGGCTCGCACTCGGGATCAGGATGAGCTGGGCCCCGCCCAGCGCCGCGAGCATCGGGGTGAACGAGTGCCAGGCATCCTCGCAGATGAGGATAGCCGCGCGGCCCCAGCGGGTATCGAACGCCTGGACCCCTCGGCCCGCCTCGACGAACCGCTCCTCGTCGAAGACCCCGTACGTCGGGAGGAAAACTTTGCGGTGGACATGCCGGATGCCGGCGCCCGGCCCGCCCAGTGTGGCGTAGAGCCCGGAGTTGAAGAGCCGGTTCTGATGGACCTCATAGAACCCGAGCGCGATGTCGAGCGGCGGGGCACCGGCATCGCGGTGCCGGCACGAGAGGTCGTCGTAGAGGCGGTCGGCGCTGACCGCGAGGTCGCGTACTCCCCCTTCCAGGAAGTAGCCGGTGAGCGCCGCTTCCGGCGCCACGATGAGATCCGGCGGCTCCGCCGAGCCCGCCACCTCGCGGAACAGGGCGCCGAGCCGGCCGAGGTTCTCCTCGTAGGCGCCCTTCCGGGGGCGCATCTGGGCGATGGCGAGGCGGAGCACGCCGGAAATGTATACTTTCCTCCATGCTCTGGTACATCGCCGTGGGGAGCGCGATCGGCGGGGTGGGCCGCTACCTGCTGGGCGGCCTGGTGCAGCGGCTGGCGACGGGCACCTTCCCCGCCGGCACCCTGTTCGTCAACCTTACCGGCTCCTTCCTGCTCGGCCTGATCCTCCGCTACGCCGTCGAGACGCCGGGCGTGACTCCCGAGCTCCGCGCGCTCCTCACCGTCGGCCTCTGCGGCGGGTACACGACGTTCTCCACCTTCAGCTACGAGACCGTCGTCTTGCTGGAAGACGGCGACTGGAGTCGGGCGGCGCTATACGTCACAGCGAGCCTCGGCTTGTCGCTCGCGGCCACCTTCCTCGGCTTCGCCGCGGCGCGTGAGCTCGTGGCGCTGCAAGGGAGGGCTTAGGACTGTGGGGGGAGCGCCGATGCCGTATTCACCACGAAGGCACGAAGGGCACGAAGGTACACGAAGGGATTCCGATCGCCTGAGGGTTCCTGGGACCCGGACAACACCTACAACTTGGTGGTGGCTCCGTGTCCGGGTGGGTTCCGCGCCCCAAGCCGCCTATCTTCGAGCCATTCGTGCCTTCGTGGTGGATACAGACACAACGCCGGCACAGCCGCCCGGGAAACCCCCATGCACGGCCTGACCGGCGAGCGCACGCTGATGCGCATCCACATCGGCGAGCGGGACCGCTACCATGGCAAGCCGCTGTACGAGACGATCGTGCTCCGGCTTCGCGAGCGCGGGTTCGCCGGTGCGACGGTGTTTCGCGGGATCATGGGCTTCGGCGCAAGCGCGGGGATCCACAGCGAGAAGGTGCTCCGGCTCTCGCTCGACCTCCCGCTGGTAGTCGAGTGCGTAGACACCGAGGAGAAGATCCAGGCCGTACTGCCCGAGCTGGATGAAATGATCGGGGGCGGTCTCATCACTCTCGAGCGAGCCCACGTCATCATGTACCGGGGCGAGGGCCAGCCGGACGGACGCCCATGAGCAATCCCGTGCAGGCCCTCGCGGGCGTGCCCAACGCGTGCCAGATCCTCCCCAGCGTAGTCACCGGCGGGCAGCCCTCGCCCTCCCATCTGGCACCGCTCCACGCCGCCGGCGGCCGGATCGTGCTCGACTTGCGCGACCCCATGGAGCGGAGACCGTTCGATGAGCCCGCCGCGGTCATCAGCCAGGGCATGGAGTACGTCAACGTACCCGTCGGCCCGGGGACCCTGACGGACGAAACGCTCGACCGCATCCTCGGCGTCCTGAGGGCCGCGGGCAGCCGGCTCGTCCTGGTACACTGCGGGAGCGGCAACCGCGTCGGCGGCGCCCTCATCCCCTTCCTCATGCTTGACCACGGACTCGAGGAGGAGGACGCCATCGCGCAGGCCATGCGGGTCGGGCTGCGGAGTGCCGAGCTGATGGAGTGGGGACTCGAGTACGCGCGGCGAAACCGTACGAGGTAGTCCAGGCGTGGAGATCTGGTGAGGTGAGGGCAAGCCAAAGGGGGCGTGGTTCAATCCACGCCCCCTTTGGCTTGCTCAGGCCTATCTCCGGCGTCCGCCCGACATCCCACCTCCGCCCACGTTCCCCGCACCGCCACGATCACCACCGCTCCAACCGCCGCGCGAGCCGCCGTCGGACCGGGCGGGCGGGGACGAATTGCCGCGGTCGGGCTGCGGCTGGGGACGTGCCTCCGGTTGCGGCTGGGAGCGGGGTTCCGCTCGGGAAGGCTCCGGACGGCTGTAGCCCTCCCCACGGGAGGGGCGGGCCTCCACGGCGGGCTCCGGAGCCGCTCGCTCGGCGCGCGGGTCCGAGCCGCGAACGTCCTGTGGCCGGTCCACGACGGCGCGGCGCGGCGCCTCGTCGGAGCGGCCGGCAGGGCGTACTTCGGTGGGCAGGTTCCGCCGCTCAGGGGTGTCCGGCACCACAACGCGTGGCTGCTCCGGTTCCCGCGCACGCCGCGCCTCGATGTTCGGCCGAACCGACTGGCTCTCCGCACGTCGGGCCGTGCCGCGCTCGGGAGGCGAAGCGCGATCGGGGCTGCGCGCGGCACCATCGGCCCGCCGCGCCGCACCGGACTCCACGGTCGGTGAGTTGGTACGCCGCTCGGGAGCGGGCCTCGCCTGCACCGGCCGCGCTTCAGCGTTCGGCGTCGGTTGGGTCGCGCGGCGGACCGGGCTGGCGTTGGCCGGCTGGCGGTCGCGGACCACCGGAGGAAGGTAGACGGTATTCACCGACCGCCGGAGATCGAAGCCGCGGTCGCGGTAGCCGGCCTGCACGCCATCGGCTGGACGGAAGCGATAGGGCGTGTACGGCTGATTCCCATACCCAAAGCGATTGCCGTAGTACCGTCCACCGGCGTATGGATACCCGAAGTAGGGATACCCGTAGCCGTAGCCGTAATTTCGGACGGGGTACACGTACACCGGCCGGTAATAGTACGGGTCGAAGAAGAACGGATCGTAGAACGGATCATAGAAGAACCGCCGGGACGGCCGCCCGAAGAAGATGCCGATCGAGGTGCCGTACGGCCTTCCGAAGTACGAGCTCCCGCAGCCGTAGTATGAATAGCCGCAGCCACCGTAGTACCCGTCATACCCGTAGTAGGGAGTGGAGTAGTTATCGGCGTATACCACCCGCTCAACGACGTTGTAGGACAGGATATCGTAGTCGAACGTGGCGTCCGCCATGCGGCGAACCAGCTCGTTCAGATCCTGCTCCGGATCCGAGGGGAGGCGCTGGGGTGCCAGGCCGCGGTAGTCCCAATGATCGCCCAGCACGAATTGATCGAAGTGGAACGGGCTGCCGGAAACAGCCGCGTAGACCGTCCCGCGGCCCGACTTGCCGTCGGCCGTGAACGACTCGCGCCCGCCGCGTCCGCGGATCTCGTACTTCTTGCCGCCCCGCACGAAGTCGTCGTCCCTGGGGTCGAGAGGGAACAGGACGCGGAGGACGCCGTCAGGATCGACATGGAGGACGAGAAGGTAGCCGTCGTCGCGCGTGCGGACCTGGACCTTGCCGTGGTCACCCGGGAGGAACGTGCGGTCGTTGTTGATCCAGAGCTGGATGGCCGGATCGTCTCCGCCCACCGCTCTATCGGCTCGGACCTCGCCAATCACCGGAGTGGTGGCGAGGAATAGAGGTAGGAGCAAGGCCGTGATCATGGCACCTCCCGACTGCTGCTGTTCCAGCGAGGAATTGCGACGGGGCACCCGACTGCGAAGGCTGTGCCACGAAGTCCCGCCATACTCAGCTAACGCTCAAGGCAGCCAACCTGTTCCAGGCGTCCACTTTCCGCTCCACACCGGCCGGGGAGTGTCCCCTGGTAGAGACCAGGGATGACGAGCCGGAGGGCCCCGTGTTAGGTCGGGCTCCGCAACAGGTTACGGTTTGCTGGTCTCCCGGCCGCCGTTCCAGCGATGCCAATACATGCGCATTTCACTGATCAACTCCCCAGCGGTCTCACAGAAAATCGCGCCGCGAGCGTCCACCCACTCGCCGGTCCGCTTGCGCTGAAACACGCACTTGAATTCGGTCGAGAACCAGGGGCCCGCAGTGTAGATCTCGCCCGAGGTAAAGGTGATCTCGGACTGGCTGTAGGGGACGTCGAGCCACCAGCGGCGGACGCCGTTGGCGCCGCGGATCGGCTCGGAAAATGGCGTCTCGAGGAAAACGGCGTCCGGGGTGAACACCGAGGTGAGCAGATCGATGTCCGGTCTGGACCAGCCACGACCGAAGGTGTCGATCAGGGAGCGGCCGAGCTCAGCGGTGGTGGCCATAACCGGAACATACATCCATCGCGGGCTCCCGAAAAATCTACCGGCTGCGGTACGTCTCGAAGAACCCATGGCCGGTGTCGCTCACCGCCTGACCGGCCAGCCTGCCGCGCAACACGGCTCGGCCACGCATCTGCAGAAAGAAGCGTTGGAACGATGCGGCCGCCATGCCGGTCGCAAGCGCGTGCTCGACGTCGGCCATGAGCGTCAGGGTGTCTGCACCCCGGCCGGCAACCAGGCTGAACTGGCGAGGCGCGACGTTTCCGGGTGCGCCCGCCGCCCGTTGAGCGCCCTCATACGCGATGCGGCTGAAGCGGAGCACCTGCCGAACGCCGAGCGAATCCACTACCGCAAGAAAGAGCGGTGAGCTGACCGTGTTGCCCGCGCCATGCTGCTCCGGACCGTACACGCCCCCGTAGAGCAGGCTGAGCCTGGCGCCCCGTGAAGCGCCCCATTCCCAGGTCACGTCGCGCCACACGCCCCAGTTATGGTCGTGGTAGGCGGACGCATCCACCACGCCGGTGCACCGGCGGCCCAGGCAGATGGTGCCGGAGGCTGTGGCCGCGAGACCGGGCACCACGTAGCCGGAGAGGAACTCGTGCTCTCGCAGCTCGACGGGCGGAAAGTAGCGGTTGACGAGTGGGCGAATTCGGAGGTCCATCCGGACCCGCCCCGCGGGCCCGGTCGCGCTCACGTGCAGCGTGTAGAGGCCGTCGCGCTGACGCACGGTACTGCGGCCGATCGTGAGATCCGCGCGGGTGGTATCAAAGCGCACGTCGGCGGAAGGCGCCGTGGCGGCATAGCGCTCGTAGCCTCCATCCGGCCGACGGTGGGTGAGGAGCATGCGTCCCCCCCAGCGAGCTCCCGATGCCGCAGCCGGCAGGCCCACCTCACCGCCGACCAGGTACGTCACGTACCACCACTCGTCGGGCGCGATCACGAGATTGTAGTACTGCCACTCGCCCCAGGTGCTGTCCGCGCGGGGGGGGATGTGGAACCGATCGAGCTCGTCGTACAATTGCTGCCGGGTGGGCGCGATATAGGCGGAGTCGTCGGGGGAATCGCTCCAGCTCCCCTGCCGCAGATCGAGGCCTGCACCCAGCGCGGTGGCGCGGCTCGGCACCTCGCCGCCGGCACGGACCGCGGTCGGGCGGCAGGCGGTGCCGGCCTTGCAGAGGTAGAGCAGCTTGCCTTCAATGGCCGGGGCCACCGTCCGCACCAGCCCGGCGTGCCGCGGGCCCCCGAGCCCCTGCCGCGTGAGGAACCGGGCGCGGTCAATGCCGAAGAACATCGCGCCCAGCCCCCCGGTGCGCATCGCTTCGATGTCGATGCCCTGCGGCAGCACGGTCACCTCGCCGCCACCCACGAGCGAGACGTCGCGGCTCTGCTCGAGCATGGCCTGGCCCACCGAGAGCAGCACGATCATGACCCCCACGCCGAGCGCGAATCCGAGCAGGAGAAACAGCGACCGCAGCTTCCGGACGAAGAGATGGCGGAACGCCAGGGTGAGCAGCATCAGTCCCGGATCGTCCCGTCGAGCATGTGGATCGCCCGCCCGGCTTCGGCGGCGAGGCGATCGTCGTGCGTCACCACCACGAGCGTGGTGCCGTCGTCGTTCAGCCGGCGGAACAGTTCGAGAATCTCTCGGCCGGTGGCGGCGTCGAGCTCGCCGGTGGGCTCGTCGGCCAGGAGCACGGCGGGCCGGTTGGCCAGCGCACGGGCAATGGCGACACGCTGCATCTCGCCACCCGAGAGCTGGGTCGCACGGTGAGCGCCACGATGCCCGAGCCCCACATAGGCGAGGAGCTGCTCTGCGCGTTCCCGGCGCTCGCCTCGGGCGACGCCCGCCTCAGCCATCGGGAGCTCGACATTCTCGCGCGCCGTGAGCACCGGCAGAAGGTGAAAGCGCTGGAAGATGAAGCCGAGCCGGGTCAGCCGGAGCTGGGTGAGCTCGCGGTCGGACAGGACGTCGAGCCGGGTGCCGAGCAGCTCGACGACACCGGCGGTCGGCGTGTCGATTCCACCCAGGAGCTGGAGCAGCGTGGATTTGCCGCTACCCGACGGGCCGGCGATCGCGACGTAGTCGCCCGCGTCCACCTCGAGCGAGACGCCGCGGAGCGCGTGCACGGTCTCGCCGTTCATCCGGTAGTCCTTCCGCAGATCGCGGGCGAGGAGCGGCGGCGGGGTCACGTGGCTTCCGCGCGGAGGGTGGCGGCGATCGGCGCGCGGGCAGCGAGCCAGGCGGGATAGAGCCCGGCAAGAGAACCGGTCACGAGCAGCACGATCGCGGCGAAGGCGAGCGTGTCCGGGCGCGGCACGAAGAAGCTGAAGGCGGCGGGGAGACCGGGGAAGCTGGTGAGGATGGCATCGAGGTACCGCGCCGTCAGCAGTCCCATAAGGATCCCGAGCGCCGCGCCCAGGACGGTGAGCACCGCTCCCTCGGCGAGCACCTGGCCTACAACCGTGCCGCGGCTCACGCCGATGGCGCGGAGGGTGGCGATCTCGCCGAGCCGCTCGTTCACCCCGATCGTGAGCAGGGTCACGATCAGCAGGACGGCAACGATGAGGCTCATGCTGCCCAGGATGTAGGAGAGCTGGCGGAAGTACACCAGCCGCTGGCGGAAGTGGACCACCAGCTCGGCCGCGCTGTTGACCTCGACCGCCGGGAATCGGGCGCGGAGCCGCTCGGCGAGGGCCGGCACCCGGTCGTCCGCGCGCGCCTTGACCAGGATGAGCGAGGCCCGGTCCCCTGCCGTCTGGCCGGAGAGCCGTTGCATGACCGGCAGCACGGTGCCGACCGAGGGCTGGTCCCGCGGATCGTAGAGCCAGCGCACGATTCCGCGCACCACGAGCCGGCGGCCCACAGCGGCGCCCGCCACCTGCGGATCGAGCCGGCCCACGAGGGTCATGGTGTCGTCCACCCCGGCGCGGAGCAGGCGGGCGGCGGGCTCGCCGAGGAGGATGCCAGCCGTGTCACCGGGCGACAGGTCGCGGCCGGCGGTGACCTGGTACAAGCCCTGCGCCTCCGGCTCGATCCCGTAGCCGAACAGGGAGATGAGCGAGTCGGCCGCGCGCGCGTACAGCGAGGTGCCCAGCACGGCGCCGGCGGCCTCGACCTCGGGGTCGCGCCGCAGCGCGGCGACGATCCTGGAGGCGCCCGCCATGGCGGCCTCGGTGTCGAACGGCAGCGTGCCCTTGGGCGTGAGACGCAACTGGTAGCCGCGGACGAGCAGGAGGTCGGAGAACGACTTGTCGATCCCACCGCTCAGCATCACCATGTCGAGCAGCATCGCGGCGGCCACGGCGATTCCGGCGAGCGAGAGCGCCGTCCGGAGCGGCTGACGGCCAAGGCTTCTGAGCCCCCACGCGATCCCTCTCATCCCCTGCCCCAGAGCACCAGCGGACGGGTACGCACCAGTCGCCAGGCCGCAGCGGCGCCGGCCAGGAGCCCGAGCACGAGCGAGAGCGCCACGCTGAAGAGGACAATGCCGGGAGTGACGAGCGAGAAGGTGAGCGCGGTGTCGAAGAAGTTGCGGTAGTAGGCGTTGGTGGCGGCGCCGGCCACCAGCGCGAGCGCCGTCCCCACGGCGCAGCCGACCGCGGCCACCAACGCCGCCTCGAGCAGCAGCGCGCCGAAGATGGTGCGGCGACGCACGCCGACGAACCGCATGACCGCCGCGTCCATCCGCCGCTCCTCCACCTTGAGGAGCATGATACAGAGCAGGAACACGGCGCTCGCGACGATAGTGATGACCGCGATGGCGCGATGGAACCGGCTCACCACGAGAAACGTCTCCGACGACTCGGCGGCGATGGCCGCGGACGGATAGACGCGGAACCCGAACGCGTTGCGCTCGAGCGCGGCAACGGCGGAATCCACCGCCGTGCCGGGAACGAGCCCGACCCCGAAACGGTCCACCCGGTCGGGCGCGCCGAGGAGGGCGGCCAGGTCGGGCAGGTGCATGCGCAGGTGGCGCTCGACCCTGGCGATCTCCGCGGGATCGGGACGCGGCTCGTAGACGGCACCCACGGTAGCCACGAGCCGCATCGAATCGGGAGCGGTGCCGAGGCGGATCGTGTCCCCCACGCGCAGCGAGAGCTCCTGGGCGAGGCGGCGCTCGATGGCGACGTTGGGGAGCTGGGCCCGTGCGGGTGACGGCAGAAGGGCGGCGAGCAACAGCGAATTGAGGAGCAGGGGGAGCGTGGTCACGACGGGTTCACCACGGAGGCGCGGAGGGCACGGAGACTCACAGAGGAGTTAAGGGTAACAGCCTCCGTGTTCCCCTGGCGTCAGCTCAGCCACTCGCGGAAGGTCCCGATCAGCAGCCAGCCGTTGAGCCCGACGATGGCGGCCGCCACTACCCACGCGGCGCCGGCGAGCAGCGGCGAATTGACGAACTTGCCCATCTTGCCGCGCTGGCTCGTGAAATGGACCAGCGGCACCACGGCGAACGAGAGCTGCAGGCTCAGGATGACCTGGCTCAGGATCAGCAGCCCGCCCGCGCCGCGCTCGCCGTACAGCGCGGTGACGATGATGGCGGGAATGATCGCGATGAGCCGCGTGATGAGCCGGCGGAGCCACGGCGGGAGACGGATGTCGAGGAATCCCTCCATCACGATCTGCCCCGCGAGCGTGCCGGTGATGGTCGAGTTCTGTCCCGAGGCCAGCAGCGCCACAGCGAAGAGCGTGCTCGCGAAGGTGGTGCCGAGCACGGGCGTGAGGAGCCGGTACGCGTCGCCGATCTCAGCGACCTCCTGATGGCCGCTCTGGTGGAACGTGGCCGCTGCCAGAATGAGGATGGCCGCATTGATGAAGAAGGCGAACAGCAGCGCCACCGTGGAGTCGAGCGTGGCAAAGCGGATGGCTTCCCGGCGGGAGCTCTCGTCCGGCAGCACCTTCCGCGTCTGCACGATGGAGGAGTGCAGATACAGGTTGTGCGGCATGACGGTGGCGCCGAGAATGCCGATGGCGATGTACAGCATGGCCGGATTGGTGATGATCTCGGTGCGCGGCACCAGCCCACGGGCAATTTCGGCCATCGCGGGCTGGGCCATCGCCAGCTCGACGGCAAAGCAGAGGCCGATCGTCGCCACCAGCGTGATGACAAAGGCCTCGAGATAGCGGAACCCGCGGTGCTGCAGCAGGAGGATGAGCAGCACGTCCAGCGCCGTGAGGCACACGCCCCAGATGAGCGGGATGCCGAAAAGCAGGTTGAGGGCGATGGCGGAGCCGATCACCTCGGCCAGGTCACACGCGGCGATGGCAATCTCGCACAGGATCCAGAGCACGAAGCTCACCGGCCGGGAATAGTGGTCCCGGCAGGCCTGCGCCAGGTCCCGGCCGGTCACGATACCGAGCTTGAGGGCGAGGGACTGGAGCAGGATCGCCATCAGGTTGGAGATCAGGATGACGCTGAGCAGGGTATAGCCGAACCGCGAGCCGCCGGCCAGGTCGGTGGCCCAGTTGCCCGGATCCATGTAGCCCACGGCGACCATGTAGCCGGGCCCGGCGAAGGCGAGCGCCTTGCGCCAGAACGAGGCGCCACGCGGAACCTGGACGGTGTGGTGCGCCTCCGGCAGGCTCGGCGCGGTGCGCGGATAGCGCCAGCCGCCCACCTCCTGAACGCCCGGGGTGGACGCCGCGTTCATCGGGCACCCTCCGCCCCACAGAGGACCACGTGGGCAAGTTCCTGTCCCAGCACCTGCCGCGCACCAGCGGCTTCGACGGTGACCGGCCCGCCGAACGGCTGCCGATCCTGCACCCTCACGACCGCACCGGGGACGAGACCGAGCGAGGCGAGGTAGCGGAGCCGCTCGGGCTCCCGCTCGTCGACGCGCAGGATCTCCACTGTCTCGCCCACGTCGAGCTCGCTGAGTGGGATGCACGCGGGCTCCCGGATGGAGCCGTCCGCCTCGGGGATGGGATCGCCGTGAGGGTCGACGGCCGGATGCCCCAGCGCCGCAGCCATCCGTTCCACCAGCGTGTCGCTCACCGCGTGCTCCAGCCGCTCGGCCTCCACGTGAACCGCGTCCCAGGGATAGCCAAGGAACCGGACGAGATACGCCTCGATGAGCCGGTGACGCCGGACCATGCGCAGCGCGGCCCGGCGACCGGAATCGGTGAGCTGGACACCCCGGTAGGGGACGTGCTCCAGCAACCCGAGCTCGGAGAGGCGCTTGACCATGCCGCTCACCGAGGGCGCGGAGAGCTCGAGCAGGTGGGCGATGTCGCTGGTCGACGCCGGCCGGCCTTCGGGGCTCAAGCGGTAGATCGCCTTGAGGTAGTCCTCCACGGAGCGGGTGAGAGTCTCCATGGGGGTCGTTGCGTTCATACAAAATCCCGGATTAGGGCTGCCTAATCATGAGATTCTGTCTGACTCATGTCAAGGCGGGGAGCTACCGTCTGACCTGGTCCAGCAGGCCGGTCATGATCCGCTCGGTCATTCCCCAGACGATGGACTGGTCGAGCTCATAGGCAGGCACCTCGCGGGATTCGCCGCGGATCTGGAGCCGGACGGCGTGATAGGTCTCGGGATGGAGAAGGAGATCGAGGGGAACCCAGCGCCAGCCGGCGACTTCCGGATTGGGCACGAGCGGCGGGCGTTCGGGCAGGGCGAAGACGTAGGGACGGACGGCGATCGGCGGCAGGACCGGGGTGCGCGGTACGACGTCGTCCAGGCTGCCGAGAAGGCTGGACCGTGGGAGCAGGAGCCCGACCTCCTCGCTGGTTTCACGGATCGCGGTGGCGAGGAGGTCGGCGTCTTCGGCGGCACGGCGACCACCCGGCAGGGCCATGTGCCCCGACCAGGGATCGCCGGCGCGCTCGGCGCGGCGGATCAGGAGGACAGCGTCGGGTGCAGGGGCCAACACCACGGCCACCGCGGCCCAGAGGAGCGTCGGATCGCCCTCGTCGGTCGCCGGGTGGTGGCCGGCGAGCCGATGCCGCAGCCGATCCAGCCGCGTGCTCAGTGCTGGTGCGTGTGACAGCCGCCGCCGCAGCAGCCGCCGCCGGATGGCGGGCCGAGTCGGCTGAAGTCGGCGGGCTTCCCGGCACCGGCGGGTCGGGCCGGGAGGGACACGAGACGCTCGAGCTTGCGGCTCGTGCACTCGGGGCAGCTTACCCGGGTATCGGAGCGGACGAGCTGCTCGAACTCGGCTCCGCAGGCGACGCAGCGATAGTCGTAGATGGGCATGGACGCAGACTAGCGCCGAGGCCGGGTGGCCGCCAGAGGCCGGCCCATCGTCACTCCACCCGGGGGGTACTCGCACCCTCGAGTGCGGTGAGCTCAGCGCTCCGGTCCCAGAGCCGGCGCTGCAGATCCTCGTCGTACGACTCACGCGACGAGCGGGTGGGCCGACTCTCGACAAAATACTTCCCCGTCACCCCTTCCACCGCCGGCGACGCGGCGAGATGGAGGCTCGTCTCCGCTCCCGCCTCGGGGCTGCCGCCGAAAGTGCGCGCGACCACACCGCCCACGAGGGGAAGGTTCATGTAATCGGCCAGAAGTCGGGTGGCGATCACGCCCGGGTGCAGGCAGTTGGCAGTCACGCCGGTTCCCTGGAGCCGCCGGGCCAGCTCGTAGGTGAAGAGCACGTTGGCGAGCTTGGTGCGGCCGTAGACCCGAACCGGGTCGTAGCGGCGCTCGCTCTGCAGGTCGGCAAAGTCGATCGTGCCGCCCTGATGCGCGCCGGAAGCGACGTTGACGATCCGGGCGGGCGCGCCGGCCATGAGCCGGTCGAGCAGCAGGTTGGTGAGGAGAAAATAGGCGAGGTGGTTGACGGCGAACTGCATCTCCAGGCCGTCCACCGTCGTCTCCCGCTCCTTCGGGATCGTCCCCGCGTTGTTGACGAGGACGTGCAAAGCCGGGTGGCGCGCCCGGATGGTCTCGGCGGCCTCGCGAATAGAGCGCTGGGAGGCGAGATCGGCAGGGACCACCTCCGCGGGCGGCGCGGGATAGGCGTGGCGGAGCTCGCGCGCTACCGCGGCACCGTCTTCCCGCCTACGCACCACGAGCACGAGGGTGGCACCGAGCCTGGCCAGACCCTCGGCGGTGGCCCGCCCGATCCCGCGGGTCGGGCCGGTGATCACGCACACGCGGCCGGTCATGTCCGCGAGCTTCGTCGGCACCGCTACCGGAGCTCCGCGGCGAAGAAGGCGAGGCTCGCATTGATGACCCGCTCGAGCTCCGGAGTGGCGCCGTTCCAGGGGTGGACGGCGCCGAAGGTATGACCGGCGCCCTCGATCTGAAGAAACCGGCTGCTGGCGGGCGGCGCGGACGCGGCGAGGAGCCTCCCCTCGGCGAGCGCCACGGCTTCATCAGCGGCGCCGTGCACGATGAGCCAGGGTACGGCGATTCGCCCGGCCGCGGCCTCGATGTCGAGCGCCTCGACGTTCCGTTCGACGTCATCCAGCACGTCGGTGTAGAGCGGTAGAATCTGGTGGGTCCGGGCGTTTCTACCTGATTCATGCCGGCCGCCCTCCACGAGGTTCGCTCGGCCGGGGACCACCGCTCGACCGTCGAAATCGCCGCCCAGGTGACGAGCGCCCGTACGCGCGAATCTTCCGCTGTCTGGAGAATGGCGATCCCGCCCCCGCGCGAGTGGCCGAGGAGCCCGATCGTCGTGGGAGGCGCCACGCCGAGCTCGCCCGCGGCAAGCGCGTCGATGACCCGGCGCACGTCTTGCAGCTCGGCCGAAAACGTGTTGTGGCCGAAGCGCTCGGGATAGACGAACTTGCCCGCGTCATCCACGCCGCTGCCGCTCAAGTTCAGCGTCACCGCCGACATGCCGGCCCGGGCCAGGCGCTCGGCGAGTGCGGGCCACAACCCCCAGTCCTTGAAGCCCTTGAATCCATGCACCACCACGGTCGCCGGCCGAGGGCTGTCGCGGCCCCCCGCGCGCACATCGATGAGGATGTCGCCGAGGGCGCCGGGGAGGCGGTGACGGGTCAGGGTCGGAGTTGCCATTGATGAAAGATAGCGACAGGTGTGGCGCGGTTTTGACCCCACGAACACTTCGCGGTTAGATTGCCGCCACCTTTTCCAGGGAGGACGGTAGTGCGCGCTTCGCAGCCCGCGTTGCTCGCCGCCGGCCGGGTCATCGCCGAGCTGCGGGATCAGATGGTCGTGCAGTGGGCCGACTGGCTGGGTGATCGGATCACCGCCGCTCCCACGGTTCCGCGGCCGCTGGTCGAGCGGGAGTTCCGCATCCTGCTCGACATCATCAGCGAGATGGTGGGCCCGCTCCGCCGAGAGGTCGGCACCGTGTGGCTGCACGCCTGCGAGCACTACGGGCGGATGGCCTCGACGCGCGGACTCGCCGCGGGCGAGGTGGTCGAAGAGCTGCAGTTCCTCCGCGAAATGCTGATCCGGAATCTTGCGCCGGTGCTCGCCGCGATGCGCGCGCGGCAGGGCATGGCGATCATGCTCCGTCTGAACCGTGTCATCGACAAGGGAATCGCCGTCGCGGTCGTGGGATACACCGATGCGCTGGTCGCCACGCTGTTCGCGCAGAACGGCGTGCCCTCATTCGGCAGCGAATACGACGCCGGAGAAGTCGAGCGCCAGCTCGACGCTATCGAGCACCAGCTCCACGCTCTCGTCAAGAAGCAGGTGCGGTAGCCCGCACCGATTCGCCTCCCGATGCCGATGGTCGATCTGCTGCCGGCGCTGCCGTGGCTCGCGCCATTCGCGGGCCTGTTCCGCCTCGGCCAGCTCCATCCGAACCTCAGTGACGTTCCGCCGATCGCGGGCACCCCGGTCTCCATCATCATCCCCTCACGGAATGAGCAAGCGACCATCGAGACCGTGGTGCGCTCCATTCTCGCGTCCGACTATCGGCCGTTCGAGCTGCTCGTCGTGGACGACTGCTCGAGCGACGAGACAGCCGCGATCGTCGAGCGGCTCGCCGTGGCGGACTCGCGCGTACGACTGGTGCGCGGCGCGCCCCTGCCGGAGGGGTGGTACGGCAAGCCGTGGGCATGCGACCAGGGATTCCAGGCCGCGAGCGGCGAGCTGCTCCTGTTCACCGACGCCGATACCCGGCATGCACCCGAGCTGCTGGGCCGTGCGGTTGCGGCGCTCCGCCGCGAGCACGCCGACCTGGTGACCGTCGCGCCCCACCAGCGCTGCGTGAGCTTCTGGGAACGGGTAGTCATGCCTCAGATCTGGCTTCTGCTCGGCCTGCGCTACCACCCACGACGAGTCAATCGCGCTCGGCGGCCCCGGGACGTGATCGCGAACGGACAGTTCATCCTGACCATGCGCTCGGCCTACGAGGCCATAGGCGGGCACGGGGCGGTGCGCCACGAGGTGGCGGAGGACCTGGCGCTCGCCCAGGCGTACCTGCGTGCGGGGCGACGGCTGCATTTCGTGTTCGCGGAACGACTCATGGAAACGCGGATGTATCAGGACCTGCCGCAGCTCGTCGAGGGCTGGTCCAAGAACGTGTATCTGGGCGGCCGCCGCTCGTTCCCCGACGAGCCCGCACTGCGCGCCCTGGTGCCGGTCATGCTCGCGGCCTCGATGCTGTTCTGGCTGCTGCCGCCCGGGGTGCTGCTCGTCCGGGCGCTCGGTGTCAGTGTCGGCGGGCTGGCCGGGCCTGCCGGAACCGCCACAGGGCTCAGCGTGCTGTTCTGGGCGCTGGTATCGTATGGGATGAGAATCCCGATGATCTACGGACTGCTCTATCCGGTGGGTGCCGCGATGGCGCTCTACATCTTTGCGCGCTCCACCTGGCGTGGGGCGCGGCGGGTCGAGTGGCGGGGGCGAGTGTACGGGCAGGAACGCGTGCGGGTGCAGAGAAGCCGTTGATCCTGGTGCCCGAGGCGGCGCTGGCCGCGCGAGCTCGTACTACTGCGTCCGCTCGGCCACGACCTCCTGCCCCAGAATCCTGCCCCCCAGCACCCGGCCGGCGGGATCCACCCGCAGATGAAATTCCACCGTTCCGATCGCCACCGCGAGCGAGTCTCCACCGAGCGGCGAGACGCTGGCATCCAACGTTTGCCCGGCGCCGCGCCCGCCCCCACCGAGGTTGAAGAGCGGCACGCGCCCGGCCGGCGACCCCGCGGCACGTGCGCGGAGTACCGCCTGCCCGAGCAGCGCGAATGACAGGTTGAGATACGGCACCGCGCCGCGCTCCGTCCCGAAGACTCGGGTCTCCAGGCCATGCCCCGAGATGTCGTCCACCGCGGCGCTGTCCTCCTTGAAGATGACGCGCGCACGGTGGACAACCCTGCCCTTGACCGCCTCCTCGGTTCGCTCCTGTACCGACACCTCGATCAGTGCCACCGAGGCGTCCGGCGCCACTACGGCCTTGTAGCTCTGCGACGTGTGCTTGGCGTCCCGGAGCTCGAGCGTGCCGTTGAGCACGGTGGGCGTGCGGGCAAACCGCTCGATGGCCACGGTATCGGCGGCGTGACGGATGACGAAGGCGCCGCTGTCGGGCGCCGAGGATCGCACCGGGGTCGGCGGGAGCGGGACCCGAGGACTGGGCGGGAGGGTCGCAGCGGCCAGCAGGCCGGCGCAGCAGTAGAGTTGGAGTCGCATGCGTTCAGGATAAGGAGATGGGCCGCCAGCGTCCAGCAGCGGCAGCGCCATGATCACGGCCGCGCCGGATTGATCCCGGGCCCGGGGCACCTCGCGCGTATCGTGCGCGGTCCTCGAATCCCGGGAGCGCGGCGTGGAGCTCGGTCCCTTGCTGCAGCGAGTCCGCGCGATCGAAGATCTCGGCGAGCTGCTGGCGGCCCTAGGTCACGAACCGCTGCACACCATCGTTCCGGGGCTGGTCGGGAACTCGACGCGCGGCGGCATACTCGCGCCGGCGGTGGCCGTCGGGCGCACGGGTGACTTTCCCTGGTTCGCCGTCGCGGGCGCCGATCCGGAGCGGCTGGCGCGCCGAGTGGCGCGGCGGCTCGCCGCCCGGGGGCGGGTCGCCGGCGTATGGCGCTCGATGCGGCCGCACGGCGGCTCGGCGTGGCCATCGCGTTCGACGGCACGCCTTCGCTGGAGGTGGCGCTCGATCACCCGCGCGGCGCCGCCGTTGCCGCACTCGGCCGCCTGCCTCGCGGGGTCCCGGCGGCGCGCTGGCCTATGCCGTCCGCGCTGCCGACGCGCTGAGCGGAGAGGAAGTCGGCCGCCGCTTTTTCAGCGAGTTCAAGGCAACGCTCGAGCGTATGGTGGAGAGCCTGCCCAGCGGTGCGCGCGGCGAGGACCGGCGCAGCCTGGCGCTGCTCCAGCTCACCCGGGTCCTCTTCCTCTATTTCATCCAGGCCAAGGGGTGGCTCGCCGGCCGAGAACAGTTCCTCGCCGAGGAGGTGGACCGCTGCCTGTCGAGGCGGCGGGGCATCCACCGTCACCTGCTCCGACCGCTCTTCTTCGGCACGCTCAACCGCCCCGCCTCCCAGCGGAGCCGCGGTGCGGCCGGGTTCGGAGCCATTCCCTTCCTGAACGGCGGCCTGTTCGAGCCGCATCCCCTCGAACGCTCCCTCCGCGGGGACATTCCCAACACGGTCTGGCGGGACGCGTTCGACGGGCTGTTCGAGCGGTTTCACTTCACCGTCTCCGAGCGAGGTCAGTCGGGCGGCATCGCGCCTGACATGCTGGGCCGGGTGTTCGAGGGCGTGATGGCGCCGGACGCGCGCCGAGCCTCGGGCACCTACTACACCCCGGCGGCTTTGGTCAGGACACTGCTCGAGGCCGCGCTGGCCGGGGCGGTGTCGGGGCGGCTCGGCTGCGGCGAGGCCGAAGCGGAGCGGAGGCTGGCCAACCGTGAGGACACGGCGCGGGCCGCGCTCGACGACCTCACGGTGCTCGACCCCGCCGCGGGGTCGGGCGCGTTCCTGCTGGGCGCCCTCGACCTGCTCTCGACCCATGCCGCGGCCGACGGCGTGCCGGACGCGGCCGGACGCCGCCGGATTCTCCAGCGCAACCTCTTCGGCGTCGACCGGAGCGCGACGGCGGTTCGCCTCACGGAGCTCCGCCTCTGGCTCGCCGTCATTGCGGACGATCGGGAGGAGTGCCCCGGCCGGGTCGAGCCGCTGCCGAATCTGGATTGTCTCATCCGCCAGGGCGACAGTCTGTTCGAGCCGGGCAGCGTGGCCAGACTCCGGCATCCCGATCCGGGGCTGGCAGACGCCGTCGCGCGGCTGCGCCGGCGGCTGGTCGTCGCCACCGGGGCGGGCAAGCGCGAGCTGGTACGGGAGCTCCGGGCGGCGGAGTCGCGCGCGGCCACCCAGGCGCTCGAGGCGGCGGAGGCTGAGCTCCGGGCGGAGGTCGCCAGCCATGTTCGGGCAGCACGGAGCGTCGATCTGTTCGGCGAGCGGCGCGGCATCGATCGCGAGCTCCGCGCGCTGCTCGCCGGGGCGCGGGCGGAGCTGCGCGGACTCGGCGCGACGCGGCGCATCATCGCGCGCGAGCGCGAGGTGCCGTGGTTCCAGTACGGAAGCCAATTCGCGGATGTCTTCGCGGCGGGTGGCTTCGGGATCGTGGCCGGGAACCCACCATGGCTTCGCGCGGAGGACGTGCCCGCCGAGATGCGCCGGCGGCTCGAGGGACGATACCGCTGGTGGCGCAGCGCGGGCGCGGGGTTCGGCCACCGGCCGGATCTCGCCATCGCGTTCCTCGAGCGCGCCATCGAGCTGAGCGCGCCGGGCGGCGTGGTCGCGCTGCTCGTGCCGGCAAAACTTGCTACCGCCGGCTACGGCGCCGCGGCCCGCCACGCGCTCGCGGCATCCACAACGCTGCTTCATGTCGCCGACCTGACCGGGCACCCCGATGCCGCGTTCGACGCGACGGTCTATCCCTTGGCGCTGGTCGCGCGGAAGTCGCCGCCGCCCGGCGGGCACCGGGTCCGCACCACGCTGGGCGGCGCCCGGCCGGCGGTACGGCAGACGGAGCTTGCGGGTGGCGGGCCCTGGATTCTGTCCGCCGACCGCACGCGCGCGATCGTCGCGAGCCTGGCGCGCGAACATCCCGCGCTCGGCGAGCGGGTCACCTGCCATCTCGGCGTCAAGACCGGAGCCAACCGGCTCTTTCTCGATCCGCCCGACGACGTGGAGCCCGAGCTGCTGCGCTGGGCGGTGCGAGGGCGCGATGTGCGAGCGTTCCGCGCCCGGCCGCGGGTGCGGCTGCTCTGGACCCACGGCGCCGACGGCGCGCCGCTCGGCCGCCTGCCGCCCGTGGCGGCGGCGTACCTGGCGCCACACGACGCCGCGCTGCGTCGGCGGACCGACTTCGACCGGGGTCCGCCGTGGACGCTCTTCCGGACAATGGCGGCTGTCGGCAGCCACCGGGTGGTGTGGGCGGACCTGGCGCGACGGCTCACGGCCGTCGCGCTCACCGGTCGGCGGGATTCTGGGAGCATCCCGCTCAATTCGTGCTACGTGGCTGCCGTGCCCACGGCCGAGGGGGCCGAGCGGCTGGCGGCGTGGCTCAACTCGCGGTGGGTAGGCGCCATCGCACGGGTCGGGGCCGTGCCCGCGGCTAGTGGCTTCCATCGGTTCGGCGCGGCGACCGTGAGCCGCCTGCCGCTTCCCGTTACCGTCGCAGCGGATTCAGAGCTGCCGGCCTTGGCGCGCGCGGGCAGACGCGGGGAGGACATTCAGGAGAGACTGGATGAGAGCGTCGCCCGACACCTTGGCCTGTCGTCCCGTGACCGCGCCGTACTGGGCGCCGCGGATCGTCGCTGAAGCGCTGATCCCGGTTCCCGATCCGCTCCGCACCGGGCTTGCCGCGGGGCCGCCCGCGCCGGCGGCGCAGATCGCGCGGGCGCTCGCGGCCAGCCTGCTTCCCGCCGAGCGCGCGGCCGCACCGCCGTCCTGGCTGCTGCCCGGTCAGGCGCGCAGCTACCGCCGCGCCCTCGCCGCCATCGAGAGGTTCGGTGGCGGGCTCCTGGCCGATCCCGTGGGGAGTGGAAAGACTTACGTGGCGCTCGCCGTGGCCGCCACGCTGCAGGGCCGGCGCCGCACGGCCTGCCTCGTGCCCGCGCCGCTCGCGGCGCAGTGGCGCCTCGTGGCAGCGCGGCTCGGCGTGACGGTGGAGGTCGGGACGCATCAGCAGGCCAGCCGCGGCCGGCTCCCCGCCGGCACCGCCGGGCTGGTCGTCATCGACGAGAGTCATCACTTTCGGAACCCCCGCACCAGGCGCTACGCGCACGTCGCGCGCTGGCTGCTCGGGCGCCCGGTGCTCCTGCTCAGCGCCACACCGGTGGTGAATCGCGCGTACGATCTGGCCCACCAGCTCCTGCTCGGCGTCCGTGACGACGCCCTGCTGGCCGACGGAGTGGCCTCGCTCAGGGCGACGCTGGGGTCGGCCAGAGGCACGTCGGCGCTCGGTCGTCTCGTGGTCGAGGACACCACGGAGGCCGGCCCGCGCCCCGTGCGGGCGTTCCGCACGAGCCCGGCCGGGGACGAGGAGTGCGCGAGCGCGGCGCGCTCGCTCGCGCTGCTGGCGCCGCTCCGCCTTTCCCGCCACCCACCGACGGTGGCGCTCGTCCGGAGCGTGCTCCAGCGCGCCGCCGGCTCGAGCCCCGCCGCGCTGGCGGGGGCGCTCCGGCGATATCGCGGCCTGCTCCTCCATGCACGGGACGCGCGCCGGGCCGGCCGCGTGCTCACGCGGGCGGAGCTCCGTTCGTTCGCCGGCGAGCTGGACGATCAGCTCGTGCTCTGGGCGCTCGTCGCCGAAACCGGCGGAGACCAGGTCGAGCTCTCGCTCGAGGACCTCGAACGGCTGGACGAGGTGATCAATCACGCCGCGAGCGCGGCGGCGGGCGAGGACCCGAAGCTCGAGCGCCTCCGAGGACTCCTGGCAGACGGGGTGCCGACGCTGGTGTTCACCGCCAGGCGTGAAACGGTGCGCCATCTGCGCGACCGGCTGGGGCCGCCAGCCGTGGCCTGGTGCACCGGCGAGCGTGCCGGCATCGGCCGCACGCCGCTCGCCCGGCCGGCGGTGCTGGCGTGGTTCCGAGAGGCGCCGCCGATCGCCCTGGAGCGGAGCGCGCCGCAGTGCCTCGTCGTGACGGATGTCGCGGCCGAGGGACTGGACCTGCGCCGAGCGGGCCGCGTGGTGCACTACGACCTGCCGTGGACGCCGATGCGGCTGGAGCAGCGCGAAGGTCGCGCGGTGCGGCTGGGGTCGGCGCTGGAGGAAGTCGAGGTGGTGCGGTTCCTCCCCCCGCCCGCGCTCGAGGCCGAGCTCCGCATGGACGAGAGGCTGGCGCGGAAGGCAATGCTGCCGGGGCGTGCCGGCCTCGGCGCTGAGGGGATGCGGCTCTGGCGCTGGCGATCGGTCCTCGCCGACCGGATGGGCGCCGGACCGTCCACCCAGGGCACCGCGATGGTGCGCGGGGCCGAGCGTGGCGTGCTCGCGGGCTTCGAGCTGCTGGCGCGGGGCGGCGGTGGGATCGAGCGGGTAGCGGCGGTGGTCGGGTGGATGGATGCCCGGGGCCGGTGGTGGGAGCACGAGGCTATCGTCACCCAGCGCCTGCTGGAGGCGGCCCAGGCCGGGGAGAGCGGCGCGATTCCGGCGGCGGCGCTCGGACGCGCGCTCGATCGTCTTGCGGGGCCGATCCGGGCGCGCCTGGCCGTGGCCGCGGGGCGGCGCTGGACAGCGGCCGAGCCGGAGTCGAGCGCCCGCCGGCTCGCCGTACGGCTGCAGGCGGCCGTACGCGAGGCTGCCCGCCGGCGAGACATTGCCGGACTGGGAAGGCTGGAGCGCGCGCTCGCCTTTGTCGCGGGTGGCCACACCGCCGGCGAATCGGAGTTGGTGGCGCGGCTGGCGGACGCTCCGGCGCCGGAACTCGCGGTCTGGACAGGGCGGCTACCCGCACCAACCGAGCGGCGGGAGTCGCTCGAGGCGCGGTTGATCGGGATGGTGCTGTTCGAGGCGGGGCGCCGCTAGCTTTCGGCACATGACGCCACCCCTCCACACGGTCCTGTTCGATCTCGACGGCACGCTGATCGATTCGGTGCGCCTCATCCTCGACAGCTACCACCACACGCTCGCGGTGCACGGCCTTCCGCCGCGGAGCGACCAGGATTGGCTCCGCGGGGTCGGCACCCCGCTCACCGTCCAGTTCGCGGAATGCTGCGACGACCGCCGACTGATGGAGGCGCTGGTCGCCACCTATCGCGAGTACAACCTGGCACACCACGACCGGATGGTGACGGTGTATCCCGGGGTGGTGGCCGCGGTGGAATGGATTCGCGCGTCCGGCCGCCGCACCGGCCTGGTCACGAGCAAGAACCGGAGCGGCGCGCTCCGGGGCCTGACACTGGCGAAGCTGGAAGAGATGATGGACGTGCTGGTATGCGCCGACGAAGTGACCAACCCCAAGCCGCATCCCGAGCCGGTGGAGAAAGCCGTGGCGCTGCTGGGCGCCGACCCAGGCACCACGCTGTACGTGGGCGACAGCATCCACGACATGCAGTCGGGCCGGGCGGCGGGGGTCCGAACCGCGGCGGCGCTGTGGGGGCCGTTCGGCCGCGCGCACCTCGAAGGCGCGGCGCCGGATTACTGGCTGGAGAGTCCGGACGACCTGGTGGCCCTGGTCGGCCATCATACTAGCCGTCCAGTATCTCCCGCGTCCGCCGGATCAGTTGCTCCACCGTGAACGGCTTCTCCACGAAGCCGGTGCGCGGGGGCATGACGCCGTCCACCGCCACCGCCCGCTCGCTGTAGCCCGACATGTAGAGCACCTTCACCCCGGGATGGCGGGCGCGCAGCCGCTCGACCAGCTCCCGCCCGCCCATCTCCGGCATCACGAGGTCGGTCAGCACCAGGTCGATCGGCCGGCCGCCCTCCTCGAAGATCCGGAGGGCGTCGGCTCCGTGCCGGGCTTCGACCACGCTGTAGCCCTGCCGCTCGAGCAGCCGCCGCGCCGAGGTGCGCACCGCGGCCTCGTCCTCCACCAGCAGCAGGGTCTCCGTCCCGCCGGGGAGACTCCGCCGATCGGCCCCGGGCGGGAGGCCGAGCGCGGGGGCGCTGTGCCGCGGGAAGAAGATCGTGAACGTCGCGCCCTGCCCCGGCGCGCTCTCGACCGTGACATGGCCGCCGCTCTGCTCCACGATCCCGTACACGGTCGAGAGCCCCAGTCCGGTACCCTTGCCCTGCTCCTTGGTCGTGAAGAACGGGTCGAAGATGCGGGATTGGGTGGCCGCGTCCATCCCGATCCCGGTGTCGCTCACGCTGAGGGTGACGTAGGCCCCGTGGGAGAGCGGAAGGTTGGCGGTGGCGATCGTCACCTGACCGCCGCGACGGCATGGCGTCCCGCGCGTTCACGACCAGATTCACCAGCACCTGCTCGAGCTGCCCCGGATCGGCCTGGACGTACCAGAGGCCGGGATCGAGTTCGGTGTCCAGGGTGACGTCGGCACCAAGCAGGCGGCGCAACATCGCGTCCAGCTCGGCCACGCAGCTGTTGAGCGAGAGCACATGCGGCTGAAGCACCTGCCGCCGGCTGAAGGCCAGGAGCTGCCGGGTGAGCGCCGCGGCGCGCTGGGCGGCGTGGCGGATCTGCTCGAGATCGGCGCGGACCGGGTCGCCCGGGCGGAGCTCGCCAAGCACCAGGTCGGCGTAGCTCAGGATGCCGGTGAGCAGATTGTTGAAGTCATGGGCGATCCCGCCGGCAAGCTGCCCCACGGCTTCCATCTTCTGCGCATGCCTGAGCTGCGCCTCGCTCCGGCGCAGCGCCTCCTCGCCTTTCCGCTGCTCGCTCACGTCCTGGTGGAGCAGGATGGCGCCCACGACTTCTCCGGCCAGGCTCCGGAGCGGGACCGCGGAGCTGAGGATGGTCCGCTCCGCGCCGTCGAAGGCCTCGATCCGGACCAGCTCGTCGAGCGAGGTCTCGCCCTGAAGAATCGCCCGGGCCGCGCCCCATTGCTCGGCGGCGATCGGCGCGCCGGTGTCCACCCGCCAGCCGCGGTAGGCCCCCAGGCCCGAAAGCCCGACGTAGCGCGCGCCGCTCCAGATGGCGCGGGCCGCCGGGTTCCCGAAGATGATGCTGCCCTCCCCATCCAGCACCCACACCCCGATCGGCAGGCTGTCCAGCACCTGCTCCAGCACCCGGGTGCCCCGCGCGAGCGCCTCCTGGCCCCGCTCCCGCTCGATGGCGATCTCGGCCAGGTGGCCGGCGATCTCCATCAGGAGGGTGTCGCCATCGTCGGGGGCGCGTGCTTCGCGGCAGTAGAGGTCGAGCATGCCGAGGAGCCCGCCATCCGAAGCGATGAGTGGCGTCGACCAGAGCGCGCGGAGCCCGAGGTCGAGGAGGGGTCCACGCCCATTCATTTCGGCGGCGCTTTCGAGGTCAGCCAGTACGACCGGCTCGCGACTGGTGACGGGTCGCGCGAGCGCGGCGCGGACCTCTGACGGGAGACTCGGCGCGGCCGCCGGGCGGAGCAGGCCGGCGTCCACCTCGAGCAGCAGCACGCAGGCGACGAGATCGCTCCCGTGCGCCTCCGCGAACCGGGCGATCCGGTCGAGCACCGCCGGGAGCTCGAGGCCCACGGCGATCTGCTCGAGCAGCCGACTCTGGCCCCGGGCCAGGAGCGCGGCGCGAACCTCCTCGGTGACATCCTGGACGGCGCCCACCAGGCGCACCGCATCGCCCGCCTCGTCGCGGACGATGGCGGCGCGGCTCCGCACGTGCGCCCAGCTCCCGTCCGCCCGGCGGAACCGGTACTCCTCCGTCCACTCCTCCGCCGCGCGGGCGATGGCCGTCTGCATCCCGCTCACCACGCGTTCGCGATCGTCGGGGTGGAGACGCTCGTACCACCACGCCGCGGAGGTGCCCCCTCCGTGCCGGCGGTAGCCGAAGCGTCCGGCCGAGCGTTCGCCCCAGACGATCCGGTCGGTGAGCAGGTCCCAGTCCCAGACGGCGTCCCGGGTCGATTCCGCGGCCACCCGGTAGCGCTCCTCGCGAAGGCGGAGATCCAGCTCGCCCTGCTTGCGGTCGGTGATATCGTGGAAAGCGGCGTGCAGCGGTCCCGGCGTCCCATCTTCGCCGGGGAGCAGCGTCACCGTGCTCACCACCCAGACCGGCTCCTCGCCCTGCCGGAGCAGGCGCTTCTCGGCGCTGTAGCTGGCGCACTCGCCGGCCAGGAGGAGGCGCACGGCCTCGCGATCAGCCGTGCGATCATCCGGGTGGGTGAACGCCTCCGCGGGGCAGCCGGTGAGCGCCTCGGGCGTCGTGCCCAGCAGGCCGGCAAGCGCCCGGTTCACCCGGAGCCAGCGGCCGTCGGGGAGGATGAGGCCCATCGGGAGCGCGGAGGCGTCGAACACGCGGGCAGCCGGATCCCGCGGGGGCGCCTCATGCGTGGGGGCGAGCGCGGTCTCCGCCGGCGGTCGCGACCGCAGCTCGAGCTCCGCCATGACCGAAGCGGCAAGATCCTCCAGCAGCGCCACGTCCCGCGGCGACCAGAGCCGCGGCAGCGAGTCGGCCACGGCGAGCGCGCCCAAGGGGTGGCCGCCGGGCGCGGCGAGCGGCACGCCCGCGTAGGCGATCCAGCCCAGCTCACGGATGGCCGGGCTGGACCGCACCAGGGGGTGCCTGCGGGCATCGTCCACGACCAGCGGCGCGCCCGAGGTCACGATGTGGCGGCAGAAGGAGAGCGACAGGGGCGCCCGCCGCCGCGTGGCCCAGGGCTCCGGCAGGCCGACCGCACTCTGGAAGAAGGCGTGATCGTCGCGCAGGAAGGTGATCATCGCCGAGGGCGCGCCGAGCAACCGGGCGGCCAGCCGCGTGAGGCGGTCGAACCCCTCATCGGGAGGGCTGTCAGGCAGCAGCGATGGGCTGGCGTGGGTCACCCCGGAGAATGTGGCCCGGAAACGGGGCCCGTCAAGGAAGCCGTCCGTGGCTGTGCCGGGCCCCGGCAACGCGTTATCTTCACGCCGCCCGCTACCAGGACCGTCCATGCGCCTGCTCCCTCGCGACGAGAAGTTCTTCGACCTGTTCACCGCGGTCGCCACGTTCACCGTGGAGGCGGCCCGGCTGCAGCAGGCGCTGCTGGAGGCCGACCAGAACCGGCGGGGAGCGATCGTCGACCAGATCAAGCGGCTCGAGCACCAGGCCGACCAGGTGACGCACGAGGTGGTCACCCGGCTCGATCGGGTCTTCATCACCCCGCTCGACCGCGAGGACATCCATCTCCTCGCCTCCCGGCTGGACGACGTGATCGACCTGATCGACGGCACCGCCCGGCGGCTGCAGATGTTCCGGGCCGGGGAGGCGCCCGACGGCGCGACGCTCATCGCAGACGTCATCATCCGCGCCAGCGAGCAGCTCCAGGTGGCGGTGCAATCGCTGGAGAAGAACAAGGCCGGCGTGGTGCTCGAGGCCTGCGTCCAGGTGAAGCGGCTGGAGGAGGAGGGCGACTCGCTGTACCACGAGTGGCTCGGCCGGCTGTTCGAGGGGCAGCCCGACGCGCTCCAGGTCATCAAGTGGAAGGAGATCTACGACAACCTCGAGAAGACGCTGGACTATATCGAGGATGCCGGCAACGTGCTGGAATCGATCTCGATCAAGCACGCGTGAACATGCCGCACGAGGTGGTGTACGTCCTCGCGATCGTGGGCGTCGCGCTGGTCTTCGACTTCATCAACGGGTTTCACGACAGCGCCAACTCCATCGCCACGGTGGTCTCCACCCGGGTGCTGTCGCCCGGCGTCGCGGTGCTCTGGGCGGCGGCGTTCAACGTGATGGCCGCGTTCGTCGTGGGCACCGCGGTGGCCCAGACGATCGGCAAGGGGCTGATCGCGCCGTCGGTGGTGGATCCCGATCTCATTCTCGGCGCGCTGCTCGGCGCCATCGTCTGGAACATCATCACCTGGTTCTTCGGCCTGCCGAGCTCGTCGAGCCACGCCTTGATGGGCGGGCTCGGCGGTGCGGCGATCGCCAAGGCGGGTTTCCCCGCGCTTCAGCTCGCCGGCTGGATCAAGCCCATCCTGTTCATCTTCCTGGCCCCGCTCCTGGGGCTGGTGCTCGCGCTCATCCTGACGGTGGCCCTCTCGTGGCTCCTCCATGGCGCGCCGCCGGGGCCGGTGGACCGGGTGTTCCGTCGCCTGCAGCTTCTGTCGGCGGCGCTCTACTCGCTGAGCCACGGCGCCAACGACGCGCAGAAGACGATGGGCATCATCGTCGGGCTGCTGGTGTCCACCCAGTCGCTGTTCGTCCACCAGACCGGCTGGCTGGCCCACCTGCACGTGCCCCGGGCCGATCACATTCCCCTCTGGGTCGAGCTCTCCGCCTACAGCGCGATCGGCCTCGGCACGGCGCTCGGCGGCTGGCGGATCGTCAAGACGATGGGGAGCCGGATCACGAAGCTCCGTCCTTTCGGCGGGTTCTGCGCCGAGACCGCGGGCGGCCTCTCGATCCTGCTGTCGTCCTACCTGGGCGTTCCGGTGAGCACGACCCATACGATCACCGGCGCCATCGTGGGGGTCGGCGCGGCCAACCGGATCTCCGCCGTGCGATGGGGAGTGGCGACGCGGATCGTGTGGGCGTGGATCCTGACGATCCCGATGAGCGCGGCGATGGCCGCAGTGGCGTACCTGGTCTTGCGGAGGTAGCGGCCCGCTACGCGGCCCGAGTCTCCCGACGCGCCGCCACCACCTCGGCGTAGTCCCGGAGCAGGCCGTCGTACACGGCGGCCCAGTCACGCGCCCGGGCCGTGCGGAGCGCGCCCTCGCCTAGACGGCGGCGGAGGTCGCCGTCGGCCAGCAGCCGCCGGAGCGCGGTCGCGATGGCCGCGGTGCTGTCCGGCTGCACGAGCAGCGCGTTTTCCCCGTGCACCGCGAACTCGAGCACCCCGCCCGCGCCTGCCACGAGCGACGGCAACCCCGACCCCATGGCCTCCAGCAGGGAGTTGCCGAACGTTTCGGTGGCGGACGGAAAGGCGAACACGTCGGCCGACGCGTAGGCGGCCGAGAGAGCCGGTCCCTGGAGCAGGCCGGTGACGTGGACGCCAGGGATCGCGCGTCGGCGGATGTCGTCCTCGAGCGGGCCGCGGCCGACCAGCACCAGTTTGGCGCCGCCCCGCTCGGGCGCGAGCTGCTCCCAGGCCTCCAGCAGGAGGCCCAGATTCTTTTCCCGCGCGATCCGGCCGATGTAGGTCACCAGCACGTCGTCCGGACCCGCTCCGAAGCCGGTACGGTACACCTCGCTCCGAAAGCCCGGCGAGAAGACCTGCGGGTCCACCCCCCGGCTCCAGATACCCGTGTGCGTCACACCATGCCGGTGAACCGTCTGCTCGTAGATGCGCGAGGGACAGAGTACGCGGTGGGCCTGGCCGTAGAACCAGCGCAGGTAGTGCCATCCGGCCCGAAGCGCCCAGGTAACCCCGTAGCGCGCGGCGTACTGGTCGTAGTCGGTGTGCGCGGAGGCGATGAGCGGAATGCCCAGTTGCCGCGCCGCCTTCAGGCCGGCGATGCCGAGTGAGAATTCGGTGGCGACATGGGCGATATCCGGCTGGAAACGGGCGAGATCCTCCACGATGTCGCGGAGCCGTGGAAAGGCCCACTGCACATCGGGATAGAGGAAGAACGGGACGCTGGGCGAGCGGTGGACCTCGGGCCGGTCGGGCACGCCGGCCGGAAGCGGATAGGTGGCGCTGTAGACCCGGACCTCGTGGCCGCGCGCGCGGAGCGCCTCGGTGAGCCGAAGCAGGGTCACCCCGACCCCGCTCACCATCGGCCAGTAGACCTCGGAAAAGAGGGCGATGCGCACGCTTCAACCCTAGGTCAGAGCCGGCCGGGCGACAAGGGAGCGGGCGGTGGAGGAGATCGTGGCTGTATTCACCACGAAGGCACGAAGGGCACGAAGGGGGCTTGGAGCATGGAGGGCTGCGGGAAGCGGAGCCATCACCAAGTAGTTGGTGTTGTCCGGGTCCAAGGGGCCGTCCTGTGTCGGGAACCCTTCGTGCCCTTCGTGCCTTCGTGGTGAATCATCACCGGGGCCCGACCGACATCGGAGTCCATGGGCCAATCTCGGATTAGATTCCCCGAATGCGCATCCGCGAGCCCGTCAACGCCTGGTCGCACTTCGTCGGGCTGGTGCTCGCCACGGCAGGAACGGTGGCCCTGCTCCAGTTGGCTAGAAGCTCCACCCAGACAGTGGCGTTCGCGGTCTACGGCGCTTCGCTCATCCTCCTCTACGGCGCCAGCACCGTCTACCATGCCGTGCCGCTCCCGGCGCACCGGCTCCGGCCGCTCCGGACGCTCGACCACATAGCCATCTACTTCCTCATCGCCGGCACCTACACGCCGGTGGCGCTCGTCACCCTGCACGGTTCCACGGGGCTCCTGCTGCTCGGCACCGCCTGGGCCATCGCGGTCGCCGGGATCCCGTTCAAGATCTGGTGGCTGGATGCGCCGGTCTGGCTGTCCACCGCGATCTACCTCGCCATGGGCTACATGGCGCTGCTGGCTGCCGTCCCGCTCGCCGCGGCGGTCGGGCCCGGCGGGGTCGCATGGCTCGTCGCCGGCGGGGTGGCGTACACGGTAGGCGCGATCATCTTCACCCGCGAGCGCCCGGACCCCTTCCCCGGAGTGTTCGGCCACCACGAGATCTGGCACCTGCTGGTGCTGGTCGGGGAGCGGGTGCCACTTCGCTTTCATGGTGCTGAACGTGGCGTGAGCGGAGGAAGAGGTGGAGAGGAGCCCGAGCGGCTCGCGCCGAAGCGCGAGCCGCCCGGGCCCACTGGGGCGGCTGGGGTCGAACCAGCAACCTCCCGGTTAACAGCCGGGCGCTCTGCCGATTGAGCTACACCCCAAGGTCATGTCGAATGGGGACAGGCACTTTACCGGGGGAGGCGCGACGGGTCAAGTCCGCGCCCGCGGACGCGTGCGCGTTCGCGTTCGCGTGCGCGAGGCGGACATTCCCAGGACCTTGCCTCGAAGGGCTTCTCCATGGAACTCCACTTCTCCGGTGCGCCCGAAATCACGGCCGCCCGTGCTACAGTCTGGCAGAAACTGCGGGATCCGAACTTCGTCGCGGCCTCGGGCCCCGGAGTCGAGTCGGTCGAGGCGGTTGATCCGACGCACTTCAGGGTCATCACGGCGCTCGGCATCGGGCCAGTGAAGCTGAGATTCAGGCTGGATGTCGAGCTGTTCGACATCGTGGAGGGACGGGCCCTCAAGATGCGCGCGCGGGGTGTCGCACCCGGCTCGGCCGTGGAGGTGCTCTCGGCCCTCCGGCTGGAGGACACGGCTCGCGGCAGGACCCGGCTCGGCTGGACCGCTACCAGCGCGTTCACCGGCGCCGTGGCCGGCGCGGGGGCACGCCTGCTCGAGGGTACCGCACGGAGACTGACCGAGCAGTTCTGGACCGACTTCGCCCGGCGGGCTGGCGCGGGCGGCAGGCCGGCACGATGAGTCCTGACGCCGGTTCACGAGCGCTGCCCGGCAAATTCACCCCAAATTCACGCAGGCGCAGTAGACTTGCTTCCGAGTCGTTCGGCTGCCACCCCCGCCAGGAGCGCACCATGTCCGACCAGAATCACATCCGCATCGAGCTGACCGAAGAGCAGAAGGCTCAGGTCAAGGCCGCCACGGGCAAGGACGCGCGGGCCATCGAGTTCGGCGTCGAGGAGCTGGAAGAGCGGATCGCGCCGATGCGCCGCCACATCGTCTGAGGCCAAGCCACACAGCGTCGTTCCGCGCCCTCCCGCCGACTGGCGGGAGGGCGCGCTCAATTTCGGGCCTCTCATCCGCGCTTCACCAAATCTTCGGGCCGATGTCGTAAGCTGGGGTATGCCCGACGCCCTGATGCTCCCCCGCGAGCTGCTCGACCGCTACGACCGGCCTGGCCCACGGTACACCAGCTACCCGCCGATCCCGAGCTGGAGCGCCAGCTTCGGCGAACCCGGCTACCGCGAGGCCCTGGACGACCTGGGGCACCGCCCCGGCGACCCCCTGGCCCTCTATCTCCATCTCCCGTTCTGCGTCGCCCGCTGCTGGTACTGCGGCTGCAACGCCACGGTGACCCGGCACGACTACGTGCAGGAGGCGTACGTCGACCGGATAGGCCGTGAGATCGGGATGGTATGCGATGCGCTGGGCGAGCGACGCGCGGTGGCGCAGGTGCACTGGGGAGGCGGGACTCCCAACTTTCTCGGGCCGGCGGCCATGGAGCGGCTGGCCGATACGCTCCACCGTCGCTTTCAGGTGGCGCCGGACGCCGCGGTCGCGATCGAGATCGACCCGCGGGTGGCGTCGGTCGAGCAACTCGGCCGGCTCCGGGCGCTCGGCTTCAACCGCGTGAGCATCGGGGTGCAGGACTTCGATCCCGCGGTGCAGGCGGCGATCGGCCGAATCCAGTCGGAGGGCACCGTGGGCGAGTTGCGCGAAGCCGCGCAGGGCCTTGGCTTCCGCAGCGTGAACTTCGATCTGGTCTACGGGCTGCCGGCGCAGACCGAGACGTCGTTTGCCCGGACGCTCCAGCGGGTGATGGAGATGGCGCCCGACCGGATCGCATGCTTCGGCTACGCGCACGTCCCATGGGCGCGGCCCAACCAGCGGCGCATCGAGGCGGCAGCGCTTCCCGATCGATATGCGCGGTTCGCGCTGTTCCGGCGGGCGGTCGAGACGCTCACGGCGGCCGGATACCGCTGGATCGGGCTGGACACTTTGCCCGACCCGGCGACGAGCTGACGCTCGCGCTGGAGGAGGGCACGCTCCGCCGCAACTTCATGGGTTACGTGGTCGACCCGCCCCCGCACCTGCTGGCGTTCGGGACGAGCGGCATCGGGGAGGTGGACGGCCGGTTCGTGCAGAACGAAGCCCATCTCGGACGGTACTAGCGGGCGATCGATGCCGGGACGCTGCCCATCGTGCGCGGGCATGTGCTCTCCGGCGAAGACCGCGCGCGCCGAGCCGCGATCGAGCGGCTGCTCGCACACTGGACCTGCCCTACGCCTCGCTGGCACCGCTCGGTGCCGACGAGGCGCTCGCGCGATTCCGCCCGTTCGCCGACGAGGGTTTCGTGCGCTTCGACCCGGACCGGCTCGCCGTCACGGCCACCGGCCGGTTCTTCCTCCGGAATCTCGCCATGCAGCTCGATGCCGGGGCGGCCGATGTCTCTCCGGAGCGGTTCTCCCGAACGGTCTAGCGGTCCGGCGGCGTCGCGGCCTCAGTCGTCGCAGACCGGTGTGCCGGGCTGTTCGGGAACACGTCGCTGTGCCTCGGTGGCCGGGCGATGGGGCACCGCTCCCAGCCAGATCACGCAGCTCTTCCCCGGACGCCGGGCCGAGGTGGCCCTCGCCGACCAGGATGCATCGTTGGCGCTGAGGATGGTGATGGTCACGCCACGGTGCCACAGGTACTGCAGCGCGAAGGGCTCGGTGCGGCGGGCGTAGACGCCCTGGAGGCCGAAGTAGGTATCCTGCGAGCGCACCAGATTGCGGAGATCCACCCGCATCTGCACCGAGGGGTCTACCGCGTCGAGCGCACTGCCGGTGTCCGGTAGCGTGGGGATTGCCGCCGGCGTTGCCGCCGGGGGCGTTGCCGCCGGGGGTCGCCGCCGCGGCGGGGGCGGGTGCTGCAGGCGCCGCGGCAGTCTTGGGAGAGGCGGGGGTGATCCGCCGGACGACCTGGGGTGCGTCGCAGACCGGCACCCCTTCCCTCCCCGAGCGCACGGTCTTGAGCGTCGTCGGGGCCGCATGCGTCCGGCCCACGTAGATCACGCAATCGCGGCCCGGCAGGTCCGGATGCGTGCCGCTCGCGGCCCAGCCGTCGCGCGACAGCCAGAGGAACCGTACGCCGGTTTCCCCTTCGGGGGCAAAACCAACGCGGCTCAGGTCCTCGGTGTAGACGCCGTTCTCGGCATAGAAGCTCTCCTCGGCCGCCACCAGCCGCCGGAGACCACGGCGAATCTGGTCGAAGCGCCCGGGGTCGAGCGCCGGGTCCGCCTCCGCCCGCTTCGTCCCGCGCCGGGGCTTCGCGGCGGGCGTGGCCGCGGCGCTGTCGTGCGCGGTAGCGTCAGCCGCCCGGGCCGGAAGCGCCGGGAGGTTGAGCGAGTCACACGCCGTGCCCGCAATGAGGCAAGCCACCATGAGGGCCAAGCGAGTGTCACGCCGGCGGGAGCGCATGGGTTCCTTGGGGGACATCGTGAGATCCTATCATCCGCGGACGCGCAGATCCAGATCTTCCGTAACGATCTCTCGGGTCACCGGTGGCGCCCGCCCGCCCGGCGCCTCGCGCCAGCCCGCCTGCTCCAGGACTTCGGCGGTCCTCTGATCTACGAGCTCGCTCTCGCCCGCTTCGCGCGCGGACGAGGCCGCCAGGTCGAGCCAGGAGAGCGCCTCCGTGTACGCGTAACGCGACACCGCTCCCTCGGCGGCCAGCAGCGCGTAGCGATAGGCCAGCCCCGGCTCGCTTCCCCGGTCGGCGTGCCGGGCCAGTTCGCTGGCGGCGGCCGAGGCCTCCTCCGGCCGGAGGACGAGGCCCAGTGCGAGCGCGAGACTCCGGTGCACCTCCTGCCGCCGGGATGCGGTGAGGCCGTCACGGATCATGTGTGCGATGACCGGATGGGCGCAGCGATAGGTGCCTGCCTCTTCCATCGCCAGGCGGCGGTGCACCAGAGCGTCCCCGTCGGACGCGGCATGCAGGCGCGAGATGCCATGGACGTGGGAGAGCACATCCGGGCGGCACCCCACTCCGCTGACCGCGAGGGTGATCAACACGTCGCGGAGCTCCTCCGGCAAGCGCTCGACCCGCTCGGAGATGGCGTCCTGCACCGTCTGTGAGACCGGCAGCTCGCACCCGGCGCCAACCGCCTCCGGCGATACCGTCCACTCCCCGGTCTTTTCCTCCATCGCGAGCAGGCCCTGCGCGAACATGGTCTTCAGCAGCTCGATGATGTAGAACGGATTGCCGGCAGTGATGCGGAAGAGCCGGCCAGCGAAGCGCCGCCCGCCGCTCGGCGCGCTGACATGTCCCATGTCGCGCACCATCTGCCACACCTCGTCTTCGCTCAACGGGCCGATCGCGACGACCTCCGCATGCGACTTGGCCCGGAGCACCCGGCAGAGTCTGGCGGAGGGAGCATCTCGCTCGACCTCGCCCAGCGTCAGGAGCCCGAGCCAGAGCACCGCCGAGCGCTCGAGCCGACGGATGAGAAAGCGGAGCAGGTTGCAACTGTCCTCGTCGCACCACTGGAGGTCGTCGATCAGGACGACGAGCGGCCGCTCGGCCGCGACCGCGGCCAGGAGCTGGGCCACGCCCTCGAAGAGCCGCCAGCCATCCGCGGGGTCGGGCGCGGCTCCTCCGGGAAGTCCCGGGAAGCGCTCGCGGAGCTCCGGCACGAGCCGGCCCACCTCTACCAGCCACTCCGCAGCGGTCCCGGCGATGCCCGGCGCGTCGAGCGCGCCGCGCAGCACCTCGACCACCGGCTCATAGGGAATGCCGAGGCTGCCCTCATGGCTCTGCCCGCGCAGCACGGTGGCGCCTTCGGCCACGGACCACCGTAGGAACTCGTCCGCCAGGCGCGACTTGCCCACCCCCGACTCGCCCTCGAGGAGCATGATGCCGCTCCGGCCGCGAGCCGTGCGCTTCAATGCGGCGGTGAGCTGATTCCACGGCGCCTCGCGCCCCACCAGACTCGCCTCGAACGATGGCGCGTGCACGTACCACTCATCGGTGATCGGGCGCGGTTCGGCTCCATTCCTGTCGGCCTCCACCCGGCGCACCAGCGCCTGGAGCGCCCGGCTGGGCTCGCAGCCCGCCTCGCGCGCGAGCAACGCCCGATACTCAGCGAACCGCGCGAGCGCCGCGGCGCGATTGCCTGAGAGGTAGCGGGCTTCCACCGCGAGGTGCGCCGCCTCGTCCGAGACGGAATCGGTGGCGAGCCAGCGGTCGGCAAGCTCGATCGCATCGCGCCAGCGCCACTGGCTCACCGCCTCGCGCCCCAGGCGGCCGAGCACCTCGTGGTACTCACGCAGGAGCTCGAGCCGGGTGGCGGCGACCCACTCGTCGAACAACGGCGCGCGCCGCACCGAGAAGCCCTCCAGGAATCTCGGCACGTCGAAGCCGGCGGCCCGGGCCGGCTCGCGCTCGACCGCTTCCCGGAACTCGAGCACGTCGCAGGCGAGCGGAGCGGCCAGCTCGACCGTAGTCCTGTCGGTGCGGAGCCCATCCGCCAGCGCTTCCCGGAGCTGCTTCAGCGCCTGGCGCAGAGAGGCCCGGGCCTCGGCCTCCGGCGAGTCACCCCAGAGCAGCCCGGCCAGCGACTCGCGGGTATGCGCCCGCCTCTCGAGGGCCATGAACGCGAGCAGCGCCATGGGCTTGGCACCAAGCAACGGCGTGGCCGGTGCCCCCTCGGGAGTAAGAAGGGCAGGTGCTCCCAACAGGCGTAGGGCGTAGGTAGGCAACGGTTGTCCTTGGGGAGGACAGGTTGAACGTACCGGCAATTCCCGGAAGGGCAAGGGCGCATTCACGGTGTTTTCACGGTGCGCCCATAGCTTCGCTTCCAGTTGTTGCTGGCCGAGCCGGCCCAAACCGTCAGCCCTTCACTCTTCAGGAGCACCCCATGTCGAACGCCAAGGACAACCTCCGGATCGATCTGACCCCCGAGCAGAAGACCGCCATCCGGAACGCGACGGGCAAGGATGCGGAGGCGGTGGAGTTCTCGGTCGAGGAGCTCGAGGCCCGGATCGCGCCAAGCAAGACCTTCCTCGGCAAGTAGACCCGAGCCAACGCCCCGGCCCCCCTCGACCTTCAGCGAAACGAGCGCTATCATGAGCAAGCACGACGAGCAGTCCCGGACCAAGACCCCCGAACAGCAGCCGAAGAAGCCGGTTCCGTCCAAGGACGTCGAGCTGGGTGTCGAGGAGCTCGAAGAGAAGGTCGCGCCGATGAAGTTCGGGGCGTAACCTCGTCTTCCTGGCGCCCCCGAACGGGGCGCCGGTCCGGGCTCCGGCTTCCAGACCCCTGGAAGCCGGAGCCTTTCGTTTACGCCGAGTCATCACACGCCATGAGCGCTCCCACCACGTCGACCGACGAGCTGCGGGAAGAAGTCGAGCGACTCCGGCTGCTCCACTCCATCAGCCTGGAGTTCGGCGCGTCGCTCGACTTCGATGAGCTGCTGCCGAAGGTGTTCCACCGCGTCCTCGCCGCGGTGGGCGCCGAGGGGGGCTCGATCTGGGTGGCCGACGGCGACGTCCTGCGCTGCCGGATCGCGATCGGCGGGCGGGGGGACCACTTCGTGGGCTCGGAGGTGCCGGTCGGCACGGGCTTCGCGGGCGACGCGCTCGCGCTCACCGTCATGTCCACCGCGATGGTGGCCAACGGCATCACCGTCGGCGCCATCCAGGTGGCCACCAAGCTGAGCGGCGCCGGTGTGTTCGACGAGCACGACCGCGAGCTGCTCGAGGGGCTTGCCGCGACCGGCGCCCTCGCGCTCCGGAACGCCCAGCTCCACGCCGCGGAGAAGCGCGCCGGCGACTTCGCGCTGCTGCTCGACATCAGCCGCGAGATCACGGCGACGCTCGACCTCGACCGCGTGCTCCAGTCGGTCGTCAACCTCGCGTCGCGCGCGCTCCCGTTCGACCGGGCCGCCGTCGCGCTCTACGAAAAAGGGCGCTGCGACATCCGCGCTGTGGCGGGCGAGGAGACGGTCGATCCCAAGGACCCCAAGCTGCAGGACCTGGTCGCCCGGGCCGAGTGGGCCGCGGGCCGCGGCGAGCCGCTCTACCTGAGTGAGCGGGTGGCGCCCGGCTCCGACGCCGAGCGGATGTTCGTGACCATCTTCGGCCAGGACCTCGAAACCGACGGGGTGGAGAGCGGCCTGTACCTGCCGCTCAAGGACGAGGAAGGGGTGCTGGGCGTCCTGGTGTTCGAGTCGGCCACGCCCGACTTCGCCACGCCCACCCAGCGCGAAGTGGCGGCCATCCTCTCCAACCAGACGGCCGTGGCGCTCCGGAACGCGCAGCTCTATCACCAGGTGCCGATGGTGGACGCGCTCGGCGCCCTCGCCGCCAAGCGCGAGGCGTTGCGCGCGATGCCGAAGCGGCGGCTCCAGATCTACGCCGCCGCCCTCGCGGTCGCCGTGGCTCTGCTGGTGCTGGTGCGCTGGCCGTTCCGCGTTCCGGGTGACGAGGCGAGCTTCCGGGCCACGGCGTTCGCCCCGGTGCGGGCGCTCGTGGCCGGCGTCATCGAGCGGCTTCCGGTGGCCGAGGGGAGCGTGGTGGCGCGGGGGACACCGGTGGCCTACCTGCGGGCGACGGCGCTCCGGGCGGACCGCGAGGCGACCGCGGCAGAGGCGGTGTCGGCCGACCGGCTGGCCGTGCTGGCCGCCAGCCGCGGCGATGCCTCGGAGGAACGGCTGCAGCGGTCCCGCGCCGAGGCGCTCCGCCGCGAGGTCGCGCTGCTGGACGAGGAGATCGGGCTCACCACGTTGCGGGCGCCCGTGAGCGGAACGGTCCTCACGCCCCACGTGCAGGACCGCGTGGGGAGCTCGCTCGAGGAGGGCGACCTGCTCCTCACGATCGGGCGGACCGACTCCCTCGAGCTCGACTTCGGGGTGGCGCAGCAGGACATCGGCCGGGTGCGCCCGGGGCAGGAAGTGCGACTCCGGGTGGACGCGATGCCGCAACGAACGTTCACGGGGCAGGTGCGCTCGGTGGCGCCGGTCGCCGTGGACACGGCCGGCGAGGTGCGCTATCCGGTCCGCGCCATCGTGGCCAACCCCGAGGGCATCCTCAGGCCGAGCATGGTCGCCTACGTTCGCGTACTCACCGATCCGGCCTCGGCGGCGGCCCGGGTGGTCCGGGGCCCGGCGCGCTGGGCCCGGCTCCTCTGGTGGAGGATCTGGTCGTGACCCGCTTCATCCCTGGCGTGGCGCTCGTCGCGCTGGCCGCGTGCGGCGGCGGCGAGGCGTCGCCGCCGGCGCAGGCCGCCGCTACGCTCGCGGCGACGCCGGTGGCCAGCGTCGCCACCGCCGAGAGCACCACGGTGAATCGCCCGCTCACCCTGCCCTCGCAGCTCTACGTGGAACATGACGCGGCCGTGGTGGCGCGGTCGTCGGGCATCGTCGAGCGGATTCTGGTGGACATGGGCGCGCGGGTGTCGGCGGGCCAGCCGCTGGCCCAGCTCGAGAGCACTGACCAGGAGATCGCCCTCGCACAGGCGCGGGAGCAGGCCGCAAACGCGTCACAACGCGTCGAGCGGCAGCGCGCCCTCGCGAACGCGGGCGTGGTCACGCGCGCGGACTCCGAGCAGGTGGAGTTCGAGCACCGCGATGCCGAGCTGGCGGTCCGGAAGGCGCAGCGCGACTACGACCTCACCCGGATCATCGCGCCATTCGCCGGGGTGGTCACCGCGCGCATGGCGCGGGTACAGCGGCTGGTGAACGCGGGCGATTCGCTCTTCCGCGTCACCGCCCTCGCGCCGGTGCTGGCCACGGTGCATGTCCCCGAGGGAGCCGCGGGCGGGCTCCGGGTCGGTGCCGAGGCCCGCGTGCTCGCGGCGGGCGGCGCGACGGCCCGGGCCCGCGTGGTGCGCGCGTCGCCAGTGCTCGATGCCGCCAGCGGGACCCGCGAGCTGGTGCTGCAGCTCGTGCCCGGCACGTCGCTCAACCCCGGCAGCAGCGTCACCGTCCAGCTCGGCGCCGAGCGGCGGCGGGTCCTGGCGATCCCCCGCGCGGCCGTGGCCCGGGACGGCTATGCGCTGGTGCAGGAGAACGGCCGGACGACGCTCAGGGCCGTGAGTCTGGGCGGCGAGCTCGACAGCGAGCGGGTCGAGGTGCTGAGCGGCATTGCCGCGGGCGAGAAGGTGGTGAAGGCGGCACCGTGAGCGCCGCCCCCAAGCTCCGGACCGACCTGACGCTGGTGGAGCAGACCTACCGCGGCGAGCAGAGCTTCATCCTCAAGGACCCCAGGACCCGCAAGTATTTCCGGTTCCGTCCCGTCGAGGTCAACGTCATTCAGCAGTTCGACGGCACCCGCAGCGCCGCAGAGATCGCGGAGGAGCTGGTCGCGTCCGGGCTCCGCGTGTCGGCCGGGGCGGTGGAGGGATTCGCCGGCAAGCTCAAGACCATGGGTCTGCTCGAGCGCACGCTGGGCGAGCGTTCCGTGCTCATGATGGAGCGGCTCCGGGCGCAGCGCCGGCAGCGCCTCGCCACCGGACCGTTCAAGGGCGACATCCTGCGGCTCCGCTGGTCGGTGGGAGACCCCGACCATTTCATGGACCGCACCATCCCGTACATCCGCTGGATGTTCACCCGCGGTTTCCTGATCACTTCGGTGTTCCTGTTCGCCATCTACCTGCTGATCATCGCCCTGAAGTGGCCGGAGCTCACTGCCGCATTCGGCAATCTCTACCATTTCCGCTATTCCGCATGGGAGCTGTTCGTCCTCTGGTCCACCGCCACCGTGATCATCGTAGTCCACGAGCTGGGGCATGGCTACACGTGCAAGCACTTCGGCGGTCAGGTTCACGAGATCGGCGCGATGCTGCTCTACTTCGAGCCGGCGTTCTTCTGCAACGTGAATGATGCGTGGACCTTCCCCGAGCTCAAGGCGCGGCTCTGGGTAACGGCGGCAGGCTCGTGGATCCAGCTCGTGGCCGCGAGCCTGGCGGCGATCGTCTGGTGGGCGACCGATCCGAACACGCTGATCTCGCACATTGCGCTCTCCGCGGTGCTCATCGGCGGCGTCACGACGGTCGTCATGAACGCCAACCCGCTGATTCCGCTCGACGGCTACTTCGCGCTCAGCGACTACCTCGAGGTGCCCAACCTCCGGCAGCGCGCCTTCGCCCACCTCGGCTGGCTGGTGAAGACGCGCGTGTTCCGGCTCGACCTCCCCGCCCCGGCGGCCGACGAGCGGGAGCAGCGGATATTCCTCGTTTACGGCGTGCTGGGAGCGTGGTACATCAACTCGATCATGCTCGTGGTGGCCGGCACCGTGTACGGCTGGCTGGACCGCGCTCTTGGCCTCGCGGGCGGAGTGCTGTTCGCGCTCGGGGTGTGGATGATGGCCCGGCAGGCGATCCGGAGCGCGGCCCGCACCGCCGCCGGCGGCCTGCGCGACCTCCGGGCACGCGTCGCCACGCGGCCGCTCCGGGACCGCATACTCGGGGGCGCGGCGGCCCTGGTCATGCTCGGCGCGGTCGTGCCCCGGCCGATCACGGTCGCGGGGCCGTTCACACTCGCGCCGGCGCTCTCGCTGCCGCTCACCGCGCCTGACAGCGGAATCGTGTCCGAGGTGTACGTGCGTCAGGGCACCCGAGTGGAGGCCGGCATGCCGCTGGTCGAGCTGCGGGATCTCGACATGGAGCGCGCCGCGCTCGCCGCCACGCGGCGGGTGGACTCGCTGATCGCGCGCGAGGCGCAGGCGCGCGCGTCCGGACGGACCGCGGAGGTGGGGCGGCTCGCGGCCGAGCGCGCCACCGACGCCGCCCGGCTCGAGGGGATGACCGTGCAGCAGCAGGCCCTGACCGTGCGAGCCCTGGCTCCCGGGGTGGTGACCACCAGACGGCCGGAGGAGCTCGGGGGCCAGTGGGTGAGCCTCGGGCAGCCGCTGGTGGAACTGGGGCAGCCCGACTCGCTGGAGGTGCGAATTGCGCTCACCGGTGCGGGGGCGACTCGCGTACAAACCGGGCAGCGGACCCGACTGGTGTTCCACGCGGACGGCCGCACGATGGACGGCCGCGTGACGGGAGTCGCGCAGTTGTCATCTGCGGGGTCCGGGGCGGTTGAGGCGCGTCTCGGGATGGGCGGGCAGACGCGCTGGCGCCCGGGCATGACCGGCGAGGCGAGCGTCACGATCCGGCAATCCAACGTGTGGGGCGCGCTGTGGTGGGGGATCCGGAAGCGGGTGAGGACGGATCTGCTTTTGTAGTGAAGGACGGAAGGACGGAAAGACGGAAAAGCGGCAGGGGCCTCCGGCGGCACTGTCATCCGACCCTGAGCGCAACGAAGGGGAGGGAGCTTGCCGGGCCGAGCTCGAACCGCGGATGAGCAGATCCCTCCCCTTCGCTGCGCTCAGGCTCGGGATGACAGTGCCGGCGCTCGCACCCCCTTTCCGCCTTTCCGTCCTTCCGTCTTTCCAACCTTCCATCCTTCCGCCGTCCTCCTTGCGCCACAGCGTCCGTGCTGCAACCATTCGAGAGTCACCTACAAGGACCGGCTCCATCCGCCGCGACATGCTGGCCCTGGTCCGCCAGGCGTTCGAGGGGCGGTATCAGGTCGAGCGCGAGATCGGCAAGGGCGGGAACGCCCGGATCTTCCTGGCTCGAGAGCCGGGGGGCCGTGAGGTCGCGCTCAAGATCCTGCACCCCGAGCTGCTGGTCAGCGTCGCGGCCGACCGGTTCCTGCGCGAGATCAAGCTGGCCTCACAACTGGACCATCCGCACATCGCCCACCTGCTCGATTCGGGTGAGCGCGATTGGCTGGTCTACTACGTCATGACGTTCGTCGAGGGCGCCACCCTGCGGGAGTTCCTGACGGCCCGGCGCGCGCTCTCCGTCGCCGACACGCTTCGCCTGGCCGACGATCTGCTCGACGCCCTCGAGCACGCGCACGAGCATGGGATCATCCACCGGGACGTGAAGCCGGAGAACGTGGTGGTCTCGCCGAAGGGTGCGGTGCTGCTCGACTTCGGGATCGCGCGGGCGGTCTGGGCGTCCGGCAGCGATCGGCTGACGCGCTCGGGCATTGCGGTCGGCACCTCGACCTACATGAGTCCGGAGCAGATCACGGCGCTCAGGGAGATCGACCTGCGGAGCGACATTTATTCGCTCGCCTGCGTGCTCTTCGAGTGCCTGGCCGGTCAGCCGCCGTTCGTGCACCGGAACGAGGCCGTCGTGCTGCAGATGCATCTCAACCAGCCGGCGCCCGACCTGCGGACCATCCAGCCGGGCGTCCCGGCGGAGCTGGCGGCGGGCATCGGGCGCGCGCTGGCCAAGGCACCCGAGGATCGGTGGCAGACGGCGGCGGCCATGCGGGACGCGCTCGCGGCCGTGATGGTGAGCTGACCCGCTCCCCCGCAGTGCCCGCCGTGTCATCCTCTGCTCCCGCTCGTACCCCACTTCACTCCGAGGCGTGCCCGTGACCGCTCCGCTCGACCGCCTCCGCTCCGCGCTCGGCGAGCGCTACGCGATCGAGCGCGAGGCGGGCGAGGGCGGGATGGCGACGGTCTATCTCGCGCGCGACCTGAAGCACGAGCGCCAGGTGGCGATCAAGGTGCTCCGCCCCGAGCTCTCGGTTTCCCTCGGTGGCGACCGCTTCCTGCGGGAGATCCGGGTCGCCGCCACCCTGCAGCACCCCAATATCCTGGCGCTCTACGACTCGGGCGAGGCCGAGGGACTGCTCTACTACGTCATGCCGTTCGTCGAGGGCGAGTCGCTCCGCGACCGGCTGAACAAGGAGCAGCAGCTCCCGCTGCACGATGCGCTCCAGATCACCCGCGAAGCCGCCGAAGCGCTGCAGTACGCGCACGAGCACGGCATCGTCCATCGCGACATCAAGCCGGAGAACATCCTCTTGCTGGGCGGGCACGCCCTGGTCGCCGACTTCGGGATCGCCCGGGCGGTGAGCGAGGCGGGTGGCGAGAAGCTGACCCAGACCGGCATGGCGGTCGGCACGCCATACTACATGAGTCCGGAGCAATCACTGGGGAGCGCGCACGTGGATGCCCGGAGCGATGTCTACAGTCTGGGCTGCGTGCTGTACGAGCTGCTGATCGGGCAGCCGCCGTTCACCGGACCCAATTCGATGGCCATCATGGCCCGGCACTCGATGGAAGTGGTGCCGAGCCTGCAGGTCGTGCGGGCGTCGGTCCCGGACGAGGTCGAGGACGCGGTGCTCCGGGCCCTGGAGAAGACGCCGGCGGACCGATTCCAGACCATGAAGGAGTTCGCCGAGTGCCTGGTCAATGCGGAGGCGGAGGCAACGATCACCCGGACGGCCGCGCGGCGGTCGGCGACGGGCGCGCGGCGGGCCGCCACACGAGACGTGCCGGCGGCCGTGCCGGTTGCGCCCGCCCGCAACCGGACCCGCCTCCTTGCCGGTGGAGGGCTTCTCCTCGCCCTGCTGCTGGCGGGAGGGGCCTGGGCGGCGCTGCGGCACCGCGGAACCGCTCCGGTCTCCCTCGCGGACGCGAGCGGGCTCGACGCGCACCGGGTCGCCGTGCTCTACTTCCAGAGTCTCGACCCGAGGGACTCGCTGCGCTATCTGGCGGACGGGCTCACCGAGGGCCTCATCCGCCAGTTGGGAGAAGTGCAGACGCTCGACGTGATCTCGCCGAACGGCGTGGCACCTTATCAGGGCGACAGCATTCCGCGGGACAGCGTAGCGCGGGCGCTGAAGGTGGGGACGATCGTGCAGGGAGGCGTCGAGAAGGACGGTGGGCGCATCCGGGTCACCGTCAGGCTGATCGACGGCGCCAGCGGTGTCGACTACAAGCGGGCCAGCTTCGAGCAGCCGGCTTCCGACATCCTGGCCATCCGGGATAGCCTGGTGCAGCAGGTGGCTGGGATGATCCGGGTCCGGCTGGGCGAGGAGATCAGGGTCCGGGAACAGCGGGAGAGCACGTCGAGCCCGCAGGCCTGGGTCCTGGTGCAGCGGGCGCAGGAGTCGAGGAAGCGGGCGGAGGCCGCGCTCGCGCAGGATGCCGGGGGCACGACCGCCTACCACAGCTTCGACGAGGCCGATTCCCTCTACGCGCTGGCGCAGGCCGCCGACGCACACTGGGCGGAGCCGCTCGTCGGGCGGGCCACCGTCGCGTACCGCCGGTCGCGCATTGTGGCCCAGGACCCGCTGGCGGCGAAGACCTGGATCGATCGCGGCGTGAAGTTCGCGGACGCCGCCCTCGCACGCAGCCCGCGGGACCCGGACGCACTGGAGGCCCGGGGCACGCTGCATTACTGGGAATGGCTGCTCCGACTCCAGCCCGATCCGGTGGCGGCCAAGCAGTTGCTGGCGGACGCGCAATCCGACCTCGAGACCGCGACTAAGGTGCATCCCGCGCAGGCGGGGGCGTGGGCCATCCTGAGCCACCTGTACAACCAGACGGGCGGAGAGACCGACGCCAAGCTCGCGGCGCGTCGCGCCTATGAGGAGGATGCCTACCTGAGCAATGCCGACCAAATCCTCGGGCGCCTGTTTCTCGCCTCCTACGACCTCGAGCAGTTCGTGGACGCGGTGCACTGGTGCGAGGAGGGGCAGCGCCGTTTCCCCGGCAATTTCCAGTTCGTGAGCTGCCGGCTCTGGCTGATGACCAGCAAGGCCAAGGAACCGGATGTGCCGCTCGCGTGGGCGCTGGCTGACAGCCTGGCGGCCCTGGCACCGGCGCCACGTCGGGCGTTCGAGACGCTGAAGGCGCACATGGGTGTCGCCGCGGTCCTGGCTCGTGCCGGACTGGCGGACAGCGCCCGGCACGTGGCCCAGCGCGCGCGCGGCGGCCCGGACGTCGACCCCACCCGGGATCTGGTCTACATGGACATTTTCGTCCAGACCCTGCTCAACGACCACCCCGAGGCAATCAAGTCGCTCAAGGTTTATCTGTCCGCCAACCCCGGCGAGCGGCGGAGTTTGGCCGAGGACACCGGGTGGTGGTTCCGGGGCCTGCAGGACGATCCCAAGTTCAGGCAGGTGGTGCAGGGGCAGTAATGGCCCATGATGGGCCGCAACCGCATGTGCTGTAGACGTGAAGCAACGTCCGGTGCCGGGCCGGCGAGGCTTACCGGTTGGTCGCTCACGGCTTGCACGTCGGCCCTCCGGCTGGCGCAGCCGGTGCGTTCCTTGCAACATTGATTGCGATTCCATCCGAGAATCTCACGCCCGCGTCACGCGCCGACCGCCGAGCAGGTCGTTCGTCAGCCGCGAGGGCTCCACGTCGGAGGACCCAGATGCGATGCCACCTCACCATCGCCGCCGTCATCGGCGTGCTGGCCCTTGCCGGCTGCAGTGACAACGGCCAACAGGCCCCCACCGAACCCCGGGTCCAGCTCGACAAGGGTGTTCCGTGCCCATCCACGGTGTTCCCTCTGAGCACCGCGAGGGCCCAGATCACCGCGCTCTACCCCGCCGGGACACTTCGGAATGCCGCGCTCGCCAAGGCGGCCGACATCGCCAAGAGGTGGTCCCAGTGCAAGGTGGCCGATCCGCAGAGCAAGGTGGTGGCGTTCGTCAACACGCTGCTCTCGGACTTCCGGGCCGGGCGGCTGACCGTCTATTCAACCTCCCCGACGACGGCCGAGCGGGTGAGCGCGCTGATCAACACGATGTACTCGGGCGTCGGCTTCGGCACCCCGAATCTCCCGGTCGATCCGACCACCGGCACCGACTTCGGCATCGGCTTCTTCACGCCGGGCAGGCCGCTGCTGGTGCGCAGCAACCTCAACGATCTCGCGGTCTCTCTGCCGAGCAACGCGTTCACCGAGACCACGGCCATCACGATCCTGCTGCGGCCGAATTCGCCGAACCCGTTCGACGGTACGGGGCAGACGGTGCTGCCGCCGTTCGTCGAGATCACGGCCTCGAACCTGAGCGGCACGCACTACCTGACCAACGGACGGGCGGTGGTGGGATTCTGCGTGGACGAGGAGACGCTGGCCGGATTGAACGATCCGGCGATCGCGCACCTCGCGGTGGCGGAAGGGACACATCCGGGCGGCTTCGAAGTGCTCGATGAAGCCTCGAGCACGCAGTACAATGCCCTCGGCCTCAACTGCGAGCAGTTCGTGCCGCCGGAGATCGGGTCACTGTTCGACCGGGGCCTCAAGGGGTTCGTGTCCGCCGCGCCCCGGGCGGCGGCGCGGTGGGCCCATGACGCCGCAGCGAGCCTGGTGCTGCCGGGCCGTCTGGAAGCGGCGGTCGGGAAGAAGGGCCTGGGTGGATTGCCGACGTCGTTGAGCCCGTTCGGGGTGACGGACCGTGCCCCGGCGAACTCGAACCACCTCACGCTCACGAGCGAGCCGGATTTCACCCACTACTTCCAAGGCGGGCTGCTCGACTCCTGCCATGACGGGTGCGCGCCCGAGGTACAGATTCTCGACGACGGAGATCACCCTGTTGGAGCGGGCACCGACGTCACGGTGTCGCTGATCCAGACCGAGGGCGGCGGTGGCGTGCTGAGCGGAACGCTGACACGCCCGATAGGCGGAGCGGGCATCTCGGCGAGGTTCGACGACCTGCATATCGATACGGCGGGCACGTACCAGCTCCAATTCAGCGCACCAGGCGCGGCGTCGGTGACGTCCCGGGCATTTCACGTCTACTTGCTGAAGTTCCAGACGCAGCCCACGCCCAGCCCCGGCGAGACCATCACCCCCGACGACTTCCTCGGCGAGAGCGTCAGCGGCTTCGTGAATCCCGTGGTCCAGGTGAAGATCGTGGATTTCAGCGGTGCAACGGTGACGGACCATTCGTCCACCATACATCTGTCGATCACGGCGGGGTCGCTGAACGGGGACACAGCCGAGCCCGACAATGCCGGGGTGGCCAGCTTCACCCAGATCGAGGAGAGCTCCGAAATCACGCAGAACGGTCTGACGGTGAGCACCGACGGCGTGCTGCTCGAGGGCCTGCGGCTCCAGGCACAGGTGTTCGATGAGCCGGCGGTTACCAGCAATCTGTTCAACGTCGATGGCCGAACATTCTAGGATGAGAGAGTCGAGAAGCGTCGAGGGGCGGCCTCCACAGAGGCCGCCCTTCGACGTTCGGACCGTGCGCCGGCTCGCCGCCCCGGCGATCATCGCCCTGGCGCTCGCCTCCTCGCTCACCAGCATGGGAAATGGCTTCGCGTTCGACGATCTCCCGATCATCGCGCAGGATGGACGCATTCATCGGCTCGAGGAGCCGTGGCGTTTCTTCACGCAGCCGTACTGGGGTCCACCCGCGCGTGCGGCGCTCTATCGGCCGCTGACATCGCTCGGATTCGCGCTGCAGTGGAATCTCGGCGGTGGTTCGCCGCTGCCGTATCACCTCATGAGCCTCCTGCTGTACGCGTCGGTGAGCCTGGTCGTATATGGCTTGGCGTCGGAGCTGCTCGGGCGAACGGCCGGCTGGTGGTCGGCGGCACTGTTCGCCGTACATCCGGTCCACGCCGAGGCAGTGGCGAACGGCGTCGGCCAATCCGAGCTGTGGTCAGGCCTTTTCGTGGTCACCGCCATCCTCTGCTACATCCGATGGCGCAAGGCCGGCGGGCTCACCGCGCGCCGCGCCGCCATCCTGAGCATGCTGTACCTCTCAGCCTGCCTATTCAAGGAGCACGCAATCGTGCTCCCGGCGCTGCTCGCCATCGCCGAGGTCACCGTGTCGAGGGCGGCGCCGGCACCGGTGTCTCACCCGCGGGACCTGCTGGTGCTGGGTGGAGCGCTCGGCTTGACGGCTTTGGGATTCTGGACGGCACATGTGCTGGTGACCGGCAGACTGGCCGGCGACTACCCCAGTCCGGTCTTCTGGGGCATGACACGCGGTGATCGCCTCTTCACCATGCTCGGCATCGTGCCCGAATGGCTGAGGCTGCTGCTGGTGCCGGCGCGCCTCAAGGTCGAATACCTCCCGCAGGAGATACACCGGGCGTTCGCGTTCGGCGCGCCTCAGTTGCTCGGCGCGGCGCTGATGGGAGGCATCGCCACAGCCGCAGCGCTCCTGGTCCGGCGCCGGCCCGCCTTCTCGTTTGGCATCCTGTGGACTGCGGTGACGCTTCTTCCCGTGAGCAACGTGCTGGTTCCGAGCGGGCTGGTGCTCGCGGAGCGGACGCTGTTTCTGCCCAGTGTGGGCGCCGCACTGGCAGCGGGCGCCGGGATCGCATGGCTCAGCTCGCAAGCGGTGACCTGGCCGGCCACCGGAAGGTGGTTCGCCGTCGCTTCCGGGGCAGCGGTCCTGATCGCCGGTGGGCTCCGGAGCGCGGTGCGCCAGCCAGTATGGCGCAGCCACGAGTCCTTCCTCACCCAGATGCTACTGGAAGCGCCGGACAGCTACCGCTCGCATTGGGTGCGGGGCATACGACTCCTCACCGCACACGAGACGGCGGCGGGAGAGCGGGAGCTGGCCACGGCAGTGGCCCTCTTCCCCGACGACCCGCAGCTTCTGGCTCAGGTGGCCGACAGGTATCGGGGTTCGAATCGGTGCGAGGCGGCCGTGCCGTTTTACCGGCACAGCCTCGCGATCGATCGCCGACGAAGCTACCTGCGGGAGCGGCTCATCGAGTGCCTCGTCCGGCTCGATCAGCTGGACGAGGCACGGGCGGAGGTGGGCCGGGCCCTGGCGACCCGCCAGCCCGGCGCTCGAAGAGATTCCGTGCTCGTGGGGCGCGCCGCCGGCGGTCGGACCCGGAGCGGCCGCGGCAACACGCCGTAGGGACTCGAGACACCGCTGGCCCCGGCCCGCGCTCCCCGCTTACTTTCACGCTTCGCTCCTGCATCCCGAGGCACCGTTGACCGCTCCGCTCGACCGCCTCCGCTCCGCGCTCGGGGACCGCTACGCCGTTGAACGCCAGATCGGCGAGGGCGGGATGGCGACGGTCTATCTCGCGCGCGACCTGAAGCACGAGCGCCAGGTGGCGATCAAGGTGCTCCGCCCCGAGCTCTCGGTCTCCCTCGGCGGCGAGCGCTTCCTGCGGGAGATCCGGGTCGCCGCCACCCTGCAGCACCCCAATATCCTGGCGCTCTACGACTCGGGCGAGGCCGAGGGGCTGCTCTACTACGTCATGCCCTTCGTCGAGGGCGAGTCGCTCCGCGACCGGCTGAACAAGGAGCAGCAGCTCCCGCTGCATGACGCGCTCCAGATCACCCGTGAGGCGGCCGAAGCGCTGCAGTACGCGCACGAGCACGGCATCGTCCATCGCGACATCAAGCCGGAGAACATCCTCCTGATGGGTGGGCACGCCCTGGTCGCCGACTTCGGGATCGCGCGGGCGGTAGAGGCCAGCGGCGAGAAGCTGACCCAGACCGGCATGGCCGTAGGTACCCCCCACTACATGAGCCCCGAGCAGGCCCTCGGCAGCGATCACGTGGACGCCCGGAGCGATGTCTACAGTCTGGGCTGCGTGCTGTATGAGCTGCTGATCGGCCAGCCGCCGTTCACCGGACCCAATTCGATGGCCATCATGGCCCGGCACTCGATGGAAGTGGTGCCGAGCCTGCAGGTCGTGCGGGCGTCGGTCCCGGACGAGGTCGAAGACGCGGCCATGCAGGCCTTGGAGAAGACCCCGGCCGACCGGTACCAGACGATGAAGGAATTCGCCGAGGCGCTGGCGGAGGCCGAGACGGACGTGGCGATGGCGCGGACGGCGCAACGGCGGGCGTCGACGGGGGCGCGCCGGGCGTCGGGTGCGGTCAGTGGCGCGCGCCGCCGGACCAGCTCGCGCGAGGTCCCCATCGCGCAGCGACGCACCCCCGTGGAGCTTGCGGCCGCAGCGTTCCGTGAGGGCGGAGCGAAGTTCTGGTCCTTCGCGGCCGGCGGGCTGCTGCTCCTCATAGGCCTCGGCTTCGGGGGCTGGAAGCTGATGCATAAGGAAGGCGCCGCGGGCGGCGCTGGCGGGAACGGAGGGCTCGACCCCACGCACATCGCCGTCATGTACTTCGAGCCCCGGGGGGGCTCCGACTCGCTGGGCTACCTGGCGGACGGTCTCACGGAGGCGCTGATTCACGAGCTCAGCGAGGTGTCGCAACTTCAGGTCGTCTCCCGGAACGGCGTGCTGCCGTACAAGAAGGGCGCGGTGGCACCTGACAGCATCGCGCGCGCGCTGCGGGTGGGAACGCTGGTGGAGGGGACCGTGGCGCAGGCGGACAACCGGCTGCGGGTCGATGTGTCGCTCATTGACCCCACGACCGGCAAGGAGATCGGGAGCAAGCTGCTGGAGCGGCCGCGGGAGGAGCTCTTCGCCCTGCAGGACGATCTGGCCAAGGAGGTCTCCATCTTCCTGCGCCAGCAGCTCGGCCAGGAGATCACGCTGCGCGAAAGCCGCCAGGGGACGACCAACACCAAGGCCTGGGAGCTGCTCCAGCGCGCCGAGCAGACGAGCAAGGACGTCGATCCGCTCCTGGCCTCGGGCGATACGGCCGCGGCGGGGCGGCGGCTGCTCGCGGCGGACTCGATCCTGGGGGCGGCGGAAGCAGCGGACCCCAAGTGGAGCGCGCCGGCGGTCATGCGCGGCTGGCTCGACTACCGGCAGACCGACCTCGTGTCCGGGCTGGACAAGAACGTCTACGGCAAGTGGCTCGGCGAAGGCCTCAAGCACGCGAACCACGCGCTGGAGCTCAAGCCCAACGACCCGGATGGGCTGGAGCTCAGGGGCACCCTTCGCTACTGGCGGTACCTCATCAACCTCGAGCCGGACCCGACGGCCGCCGCCAAGCTGCTGGCCGATGCCCAGCAGGATCTCCAGGGCGCGGTCAACGGAAACCCGAATGCCGCGGTGGCCTGGACCTGGTTGAGCCACCTGCTGATGAATCAGTCGCAGACATCCGAGGCCAAGCTGGCGGCCATGAAGGCCTACGAGGCCGACCCCTATCTCTCCACGGTGCGGGTTACGATCTGGCGGCTGTTCCAGGCCTCGCTCGACCTGGAGGACGCGGCCGAGTCCACCCGCTGGTGCCAGGAGGGACAGCGCCGCTTTCCCGAGTACCACCGGTTCACCGAATGTCAGCTGTGGCTGTACTCCCTCAAGGGGGTGAAGCCGGACGTGCCGAAGGCCTGGGAGCTGCTCGACCAGTATGTGAAGCTGGCCCCCGCGAGCAGCCGGGAGTTCATCCGGCATCAGGGACAGATGCTGGTCGCGATGGCGATCGCGCGGGCCGGTCTGAGCGACAGTGCGCGCGCCGTGGCGGTGCGGGCGCGGGCGGACGCGACGGTAGACCCCACGCGGGACCTGGCTCAGGTCGAGGCCGCGGCCCGCCTGATCATGGGCGACAAGGATGAGGCGCTCCGACTCCTGGCGACCTATGTGGCGGCCAACCCGCAGAGCCGGGCCTCGATGGCGAGGGATCAGACCTGGTGGTTCCAAGACCTCAGAAGCGACCCCCGGTGGCGGTCACTCCTCGGGATTCCGGCGGCCACTTCCTGAGAGTTCGCGCTCATACAGATGTACCCGCACGACGCTTTCGCTGAGGGGATGCCACGTTCCGCGCTGAGTGCAACGTCTTGCATCTGCTGGAGAGCAATCGCCCAAGGCGTTGTCCGCCACGCCGGTACCGACCTGTCCATGGGAAAATGCCGCCCATCGACAAGTGGCGCATTCGGTGCTATATGTAAGGCTTCCTGAGCACTCGCACTTCCGCTCGGGACCTACATCCTCCCCAGGAGCGTGAATCATGGCTCGCCGGCTTTTCGGCCTCGCGGCCGCTGTCGCGGTGGTGGTCTTCGCGGCTGCGTGCAACGAGACCCCGCCCTCTGCGCCGCAGGACGGGCCCTCATTCGGCAAAGCGCCGTCTCCGAACGCCTGCCTCTTCACTGGAAATCCGAGTCTCTCCAACTCGGCGGGTTCGTATTTCCAGACAACCGCGGATCGCAAGGCGGCCAGCGGCATCATCGCGACGATGCAGGACGGCTACGGAGTGAGCGGACCTGCAGGGGCGAGGGACGCGGGGTATTCCCTGCTGGCGCTGGCGGGTCAAGCCTCGCGTGACGCGGGCCGTGCCGGACCTATCGACGTCGGCGAGACGATGGTCAAGCAGGCCGTCAACTGCATGTACGACACGAAGAACCCTGCCGATCCCACCGATTTCACCAATTGGCCGGACGACCCGCAGTACGATTTCAGCGCGGCGCTCGACGCTCCTCACGGAGGCGCTTTCTACGTGCGCGGCGGGAGCGGAGACGACCCCAGCGCGCCGCCCGTCGGCAACATCGCCTCGCTGAACACCCTCACCGATGCCGCCGTCGGCAACGTCTCCGTCATCGCTCCCCCGTCCGGCTCGAACTGGCCCACCGTGCTCGGGAGCAAGCGTACCCTGATCTACGGGCAGCCGGTCCGCGACGGCTTTGACTGGAAGCTCATCGGGCGGAACACCCCGTTCTTGCCTTACGCCGTGGTGGCCCTGTGCCAGGGCGTCCACCCTGGCGTGGACTTCCTGGACGCGGACGTGGTTCACCAGCAGAGCGTCGGGACCATCGGCGTCAAGGAGTCGGAAGCGCTCTGCGGCACGCCGCCGCCAGTCGCGCTCTCCGGATGGAAGCAGGGCGGGTTCGCGCTGGTGGGGCGGTTGGCCGTCTTCGCCGACCGGCTGCTCAGCCCGGAACCGCTGCACGCCGCGATGGTCGTAGCCACCAAGACGATCGGCGGCTCGGCGAGCGGCGCCAAGTCCGACGAGTTCACCGCCCAGAACCTGCCGGCAGTGAATCTGAAGTTCACCAAGCAGCCGCCGGCGAATACCAAGGTCAACACGGGGCGGTTCGGCGTCACGGTGAACGTGACTACGCCGGATGGCGAGCCGGCGGGCGGAATCAACGTGCGGCTCTCGGTGACCAACAACAACGGAACCGGGACGCACATCTTCGAGGTCACGCCGGCCGGAATTGCGGCGGGCTACACGGGTTGCAATCCAGCGGCCCGCGTGCCCGACCCGGACCACCCTGGCACCCAGGTGGCCGCCGTCGCACCGCCCGAGGAAACGACGCTGGGCACGATCAGCCAGGACGGGACTGCCGCGGCGACGAATGCCGTCTGGACCTCGAACCTGTGCATCACCAGCACCGGTGCGGCGATCGTCGTCGCCCAGTCGGTGGCCGACGGGAATGCATCGGCCGGTCTCGGCACCAAGTCATCCACCAAGACGAATGTGAAGCCCTGACCGACAGCTAGGCGCCGGTGGTACTCACCGAAAGGGCGGCCCTCGCGGTCGCCCTTTTCGTTTTCGGTCAGCATCACTTGGCGCGAGTTCCGGGCCCTCCGCGGATCACGGCGCGGATGTCCTGCGCCCATCCCGCCGCGTCATCCGGCGGCACGAACGACCAGCTCTCCGCCGAGCGCCCGCCGCCGGCGCTGATCCGCACGCGGTTGCCGTCCCGGCGCACCTGAGCGAACCGGCGGGTGTGCTGGTCGAGCTCCAAGCCCAGTTTCTCGTTCTTGTGGATGATGACGCTCTGCTTCGTCACGACGATGGAGGCCTTCCGGTCCTCCCAGCCGGCGTCGCGGCTGCCGGCGTCGTGGGTGTAGCGGAATTGCAGATCGTCGGCGCGGCGGACTACACCCTCGGAGTCGAGCCGCTGCTGCTGGGCGGCCGTGAGCGCGCCGGTCTTCTCGCCGCAGGCGCCGGTCGCGACGGCGGCGGCGTAGAGGAGGAAGAGGGTTGCTCGCCTCATCCGCCGGTCAGCTTCCGGACTTCGCCCAGCACCCGCCGCTGTGCCGGGCCAGCCTTCACGGCCAGAAAGATGGTGTCATCGCCGGCGAGGGTGCCCACGACGTCCGGCCAGGCCAGGCGGTCGAGCGCCACCGCTACCCGGTTCGCCTCGCCCGGCGGCGTGTGGATCACGACGAGCGCCTCGCCGGCCGGCTCGGCCGTCAGGACGCCGTCGGCGATGCGGCGCACGTTGGGATCGGCCGGGATGATGGCCGACGAGGGCCGCCGGTAGGCGCCACCCACCTTGATGAGCCGGAGCGCCGCGATGTCGCGACTCACCGAGGACTGCGTCACTTCCCACCCCTCCGCCGTGAGCGCCTCGGCCAGCTCCTCCTGCGTCCGGACGGCCCGGGTGCTGATGAGCTCGAGAATCTTCAGGTGACGCTTGCGGCGGTCGGCGGTCACGGGCGGTCGGGCGGGCGGGCGGGCGGGCGGTCGGGGAGTGCGCGGCCGGTGAGCTTGCGGCCGGTGAGCTTGCGGATTGCACGGTCGAAGCGGTTGCGCTCGCGGGACTGCCAGGCGCGGGCGCGGCGCAGGCGGGCGCGCACCTGGTCGAGTCCGAGATTGCCGAGGCCACCGGTGGACGAGCGGCGGACGATGATCTTCGCGTGGCTTGGCGACGGGAAAGTGTCACCCGCCTTGAGTGCCGCCGCGACTTCGCGGTAGGCAGTGCGGAAGGGAAGGCCTTCCTCGACGCGGCGCATGACCTCGTCCGTGGCGAGGGCGCCGCCCTCGAGCGCCGCGGCACACCGCGCGCGGTCCACGCCCAGCCGCGGAATGGATTGCGCCATCACGCCCAGCATCGCGCCGGTGCGCTCGAGCCCACGCATGAGCGGCTCCTTGAGCAACTGGAAGTCGCGATGGTAGCCGCCGGCGAGCTTGCCCTTGATCTGGAGCACGGCGAGGAGATCGCCCTCGAGCGCGGCGGCGCGGCCGCGGGTCAGCTCGAACAGGTCCGGGTTCCGCTTGTGCGGCATGATGCTCGAGCCGGTGGCCAGCTCGGCGGGCAGCACGAGATACCCGTACTCCTCCGCGCTGTAGAGAATGACATCCTGGGACAGCCGCGCAAGCTCGTGCCCCAGCTGGGTGCACCAGAAGAGCACCGCGGCCTCCAGCTTGCCGCGCCCGCCCTGCACCGTCGCGACGTTCCGGTCGAGGGCGGCAAAGCCGAGCGCGCGCGCCGCGGCCTCGCGCTCGAGCGGGAGCGGGACGCCGTAGCCGGCGGCGCTCCCGAGGGGCGAGCGGTCCACCAGCGGCCAGAGCCCACCGAGCGATTCGGCAGTATCGAGCACGCCCTCGGCGTAGGCGCTGGCCCACAGGCCGATCGACGACGGCATGGCCCGGCGCTGGTGGGTGTAGCCGGGCCAGAGCACCCCCCGATGCCGCGCCGCAAAGGCGAGGAGCGCGTCTGCCAACAGGAGCGCGGCGGCGTGCAACGCGAGCAGCTCGTGCTTGAGGTACAGCCGCAGGTCGCAGGCGACCTGATCGTTGCGGGAGCGGCCGGTGTGCAGCCGTTCGCCCAGGCCGGGGAGCCGGCGGGTGAGCCACTCCTCGACCGCGGTGTGCACGTCCTCGTGCCGCGCAGCCACCCGGAAGCGGCCCGCGCTCACCTCGGCGAGCGCGGCGCGGAGTCCGGCCCGAAGGCGGCTGTACTCGGCGACCGAGAGGAGACCGGAAGCGCGGAGCCCCTCGATGTGGCCCAGGCTGCCGAGTACGTCCCAGCGAAGGATGCGCGCATCCCAGGCGCGGTCGTCGCCCGAGGTGTAGGCCAGCATCGCGGCATCGGGCGGCGCGGCCGGGGACCAGAGAGTGCCGAGCTCAGCGGGCATGGGCCGGGTCGTCAACGGGGCCGACGTTTCCCTCCGCCAAGTACGCCAGTACCACCTTCGCGTAGAACGCCCGCGCCGCCGTCACTTCCGGCAGGTCTACGTACTCGTCCGGCGTGTGCGACCGTCGGCTGGTGCCGGGCCCGCACTTCACCGCGTCGGCGTGGCGGAGAAAGACCCAGTCCGAGCAGGTGGGGCTGCCGAACGTCTTCGACTCCGGACGGACCCGACGCGCCGCCGCGAGCAGGGGCGAACCACGGGGCGTCTCGCACGGAACCAGCCGCTGTGACGTCACCACCACGTTCGAGGTCAGCGAGCGGCGCAGCAGATCGGCCACCTCGTCATGGCTCCAGTCGGGCGTGCTCCGGATATCCAGGACCGCCCTGGCCTGCGGCGGCGTGACGTTCCGGCTCACTCCCGCGTCGAGCATGGTCGGCGTGGCAGTGGTGTGGCCGAGCACGGGATGCGACCGCCCGTCGAAGAGACCGTCGAGCTTGAGCAGGTCGCGGGCGAGGACGAGGGCCGCATTCCGGAACTCCCCGTCCGCCGCGGCGTAGCCGGCGTGACGCTGGTCGCCTTCGGCGAGCAGGTCCACCATCATCAGCCCCGCTGAGCGACGGCAAAGTCGAGGTTGGTCGGCTCGCCCACGAGCGCCGCCTCGATGTCGCCCGCCGTCTCGACGGCGCGCTCCATCGTGGTGTGCCTGGTCTCCTCGCCATAGCCCAGGAGGACGAGGAGCCGTCCGCGGGCCGGGCCACCCCGGCGTCGGCGACGTCGGCCGCGGCGCAGAGCATCGCGGCGACCGACGCCTTGGCATCGCCAGATCCCCGGCCGTAGAGCCTCGTCCCCTCGACGATCGGCGTGAATGGGTCGCGAGTCCACCCTTCCCCCGGCGGGACCACATCGAGATGCGAGACCAGCGCGAGCGTCGGCCCGGGCGCCACTCCGCGGCACCTCGACCGTCACCGCCAGGTCGTCACGCCGGACGCGCAGGCCCCAGATGGTGGGCCGTCGCCTCGATGAAGACGCGCAAGGGTCTCCTCCTCGCCACTGACCGATGGGATCGCGACCATCGCTCCCCAGCAGGTCGATCTCATCCGGCAAGATCCACCCCCAGGTAGGTCGCCTTCTCCTTGCGGCCCACGATCATGGTGCCGCAGCCGGCGCCGGTGAACACCTCGAGCAGCAGCGCGTCCGGGGCGCGGCCGTCGATGATGTGGGTGCGCTCGACGCCGCCGGTCGCGGCGCGGATGCACGCCTCGACCTTGGGGCGCATGCCGCCGGTGAGCACGCCGCTCGCCATGAGGCCCGCCAGGTCGTCGGGATCGGCGAAGGTGACGAGGGTCGACGGATCGCTCCGGTCGCGGAGCACTCCCGGCGCGCCGGTGAGGAAGATCAGCTTCTGCGCCCGGAGCGCCACCGCGAGCGACTCGGCGACGGTATCGGCGTTGACGTTGAACACCTCGCCGTCCTCGCCGCCGGCGAGACTCGCCACCACGGGCACGAAACGCGCGTCCATGAGCGTGACGAGGACGCGCGGATCCACCCGGTCGATGTCGCCCACATGGCCGTAGTCCACCGTGCTCGGTCACGCCCGCGTCGTCCACCACCTGTACCGGCGGCCGCCGGTGCGCGGTGATGAGGTCGGCGTCCACGCCGCTCAGGCCGACGGCCTGCACCCGGTGCTCCCGGAGCGCGGCCAGCAGGTCCACGTTGAGCTGGCCCGCGTAGACCATCTTGGCCACCTCGAGCGCCTCGTCGTCGGTGACGCGGCGGCCGGCGACCATGCGCGGCTCCAGCGCCGAGCCGGCGGCTCAGCGCCGAGGCCTGCGGGCCGCCGCCGTGCACCACGACGAGGCGGATGCTGAGCGAGGAGAGCAGCGCGAGCTGCGCGGCCACGCTGGTCGAGCACCTCCGGCTCGCCCAGCACGTCGCCGCCGAGCTTCACGACGAAGACCTGGTCGCGGTAGGCGCGGACATAGCGAAGCGCGCCCTTGAGGCCGGCGATGCCCTTGGTGGTGTCGATGGTCATGCGGGCTCCGGTGGAGCAGTCGCTGGGTCGCGTGTCGCGACCGATCAGTTCCAGCAACAGCGCCCGCTGCGCGTGCAGCCGGTTCTCCGCCTGGTCCACCACCACCGAGTTGGGCCCGTCGAGCACCGCGTCGTCGATCTCGACGTTGCGCCGCACCGGCAGGCAGTGCATCACGATCCCCTTGCCGCCGCGGGTGGAGCTGAGCCGGCCCGGCGTGAGCCGCCAGTCGCGAAGGCCGGCGCGGTGCGCCGCCTCCTCCTCCGGCTTGCCGTACAGCTTGACCGAGCCCCACGACTTCACGTAGACCGCGTCGGCGCCGACCGTGGCCTCGTCGGGGTCGTCGATGATGTGGACGAACTCGCCCGCCGGCTGCTGGGCCAGCTGGCGGATGAGCGCGGTGTCCTCGGGGTCGAGCTCGTATCCCGGCGGCCGGGCGATGACGATCTCCATGCCGAGCCGCGCGGCGGCGAGCGCGGCGCTGGCCGGCACCGCGGTGGGCAGCGCCTTGGGGTGCCAGGCCCAGGTCAGCACGAAGCGCTTGCCCGTCGGTCTCGCCGCAGCTTCTCGCGCAGCGTCATCGCGTCGGCCAGCGCCTGACAGGGGTGGCGGCGCGCCGACTCTCGAAGTTGATGACCGGCTTCTCGCAGTACTGGGCGAAGTTGCGGAGGATCGCGTCCTCGCCGGGCCACGGCCCAGTCGCTGCCCGCGGGGAAAGCTCCGCACGCCGAGCGCGTCGGCATAGCGGCCGAGCACGCGGGCGGCGTCGACGATGTGCTCGACCGTGTCGCCGTCCATCACGGCGCCGGGCTCGGTCTCCAGCGACCAGCTCCCCTTGCCCGGCTCGAGCACCACGCGCGTGGCCGCCGTGCAGGAACATCGCGGTCTCGAAGCTGGTCCGGGTGCGGAGGCTCGGGTCCATGAAGACCATCGCCAGCACCTTCTTCTCCAGCCCGCCGCTGACCTCGCCGCGCTTGACCCGCGCCGCCAGCGCGAGCAGCCCGTCCACCTCGGCGGGGCTCCAGTCCTCCAGCGCCAGGAAGTCGCGCTTGGTCACGCCAGCACCTCCTTGAGGCCGGCGAGCAGCAGGTCGGCCTCGCGCCGGGAGAAGGAGAGCGGCGGCAGCAGCCGGAGCACCTGCGGGATCGGTGGCGGTGCCGGTGAGGATCCGGTGCGCGAAGAGCGCCCGCTGCACCTCGGCCGCCGGCCGATCGAGATGCAGACCCAGCAGCAGCCCGCGGCCCGGTGACCTGCCGCGACGCCGAGCGCGCGCGCGCCGCGCGGCGAGGTGCTCGCCGACTGCGATCGCGTTGGCGATCAGCCCCTCGCGCTCGATCACGCCGATGTTGGCGAGCGCCGCGGCGCAGGGCACCGGCCCGCCGCCGAAGGTGCTGCCCAGGTCGCCGAGCGCGAGCGTGTCGGTGAGCCGCGGGCGTCGCGACCACCGCGCCGATGGGAAGTCCGGCGGCCAGTCCCTTGGCGAAGGTCAGCGCGTCGGGCGTCACTCCCACCGCCTCGGCCGCGCTGAACGCGCCGCAGCGGCCGACGCCGCACTGCACCTCGTCGAAGAGCAGCACCGCGCCGCGCTCGTCGCAGAGCCGGCGGGCGGCCCGGAGGAACTCGGGCGAGCAGTCGCGCGCGCCGGCGAACCCCTGGACCGGCTCGACCAGCACCGCGGCGACACCGTCGTCGACTGCCGGTCGAGCGCGGCGACATCGTCGAACGGCACCTTCCGGCTGAGCGGCATGCCCGCGCGCCGGGCCGCCTCCTCGTAGCGCGCGCCGTCGGTGCAGGCGAGCGTCGCGGCGGTGCGGCCGTGCCAACCGCCGCGGACGCGAGACGATCGTCTGCCGACCGGTGTGCCGGCGCGCCAGATGCAGCGCGTTCTCGTTGGCCTCCGCCCCCGAGTTGCAGAGGAAGACCCGACCCAGCGGCGCGGGACAGAAGCTCGGCCAGCTTCTCGGCCAGCGCCTCGCGCTGCGGAAGCGGACGGCGGTGGAGTAGAAGAGGAGCTCGCGCCGCCTGCTCGGCGATGGCGCGCACCACGTCGGGATGGCTGTGGCCGGTCGAAGCGACGGCGTGGCCGCCGTAGGCGTCGAGCCACTCGTGGCCGTCCTCGTCGATCAGCCACGAGCCGCGGCCGCGGACCGGGCGGACCGGCATCGGGGCGTAGACGGGAAGGAGCGCGGGCGGCGTGCTCGAGACCGACACGCGGCCGGGCCGCGGCCTTCAGCATGGATAGATCCCCGCCGCGGTCAGGCCCGGCGCGCTCGTCGATGCCGAGCGCGAGGTTCATGGCCTGAATCGCCTGGCCGCCGGCGCCCTTGACCAGGTTGTCGATCGCGACCGTCACCTGGATCTCCTCGCCGTCGGCGCTCTCGACGGCGTGAATCAGCGCGTAGTTGGTGCCCACCGCGTGGGTGAGCTCAGGAGGCGCCTCCAGCACCCGCACGAAGGCCGGTCCTCGTACGCCTCGCGGAACCAGCCCCCCGCCGCGGTCCCGGCTCGCCGTCACGGATGGCCGTCGCGCGGGAGAAAGGCGTGCAGCGTGAGATAGATGCCACGCACGAACGGGCCCGAGTGCGCCAGGAGCCGGGCGGCGGCGTCCGGACGGCCGACCCACTCGCGCCACGCTGCAGCACTTCGGCCTCGTGGCGGTGACCCAGGACCGAGTAGGCGAACAGGTTGTGCGCGCGCATCGGATGGTGCGTCGTGGGCCGGGGCTGGACGCCCGCGCCGCTCGAGCCGGTGACGGCGAAGAGCGACGGCGTCACATCCAGGCCGGCCCGCGCCAGCGGATAGAGCGCGAGCTGCGCCGCCGTCGCGAAGCAGCCGGGGGCGGCGATGGCGCTGGCGCCGCGGAGCGCGGCAGCCGACGATGTCGGCCAGGCCGTAGGTGAAGCGGGGCACCAGCTCGGGCGCGGCATGGGGTCCGTAGTAGCGCTCGTAGAGCTGCGGGTCGTGCACCCGGAAGTCGGCCGCGAGATCCACGACGAGGCCCGGGACCGGCCTCGAACACCTCGCCGGCCACCCGCGAGGATTCCCCATGCTCCAGGCAGAGGAACACCACGTCACGCCCGCGCGCAGCCTCGCCCGGCGCCGCGCCGGAGAACCGCGCGTCGGTCACCGTCGCCAGCGCGGGGTGCACGTCGGCGATCGGCTTCCCGGCCTGGCTCCGGCTGGTGGCCACGCACTCGGTCACCGCCGGGTGCTGGAGCAGGAGCCTCAAGAGCTCGCCGCCGGCATAGCCGGCAGCGCCGAGGACGGCGACCTTCATCGGGCCAGGAGGACGGGGGAGAGCGAACCGGCGCTGCTCCGACCTTGTCCGGCGTTTCCATCTTCTCCGTCCAGGCGTCCAGCGCGTGCCGCACCACGGCGACGAGCCCATCCGCGTCCCGCCGCGCGTTGTGCGCCGGCAGGCCAAGGCCGGTGGTGATGTACACCTGGCCCACCTCGTTGTCGGTGGCGGGACCGGTGATGGCGGTGATGGGCAGGCCGAACTCGCGCCGCATCAGCTCGGCGGCACCCCAGCACGCGACGGGGTCGGGAGCAGCCATGATGTAGGCGGCACCGACCCGCGTGAGCTCGGAATCGCGCAGGATGTCCTGCACGCCGTACTCGCCGAGGATGCCGTCGCCCAGCTCGGCCACGATGACGTCGGGCTGCGAGGCGGCGAGCCGGTTGAAGATGCCCTTGGCGGTGCTCACGGTGACGCCGGCGTGGGTGCTGGCAATGCCGACGTCGTTGAAGGTGAGCGCCGCGACGGCGCCCGCATCGCGCATCGCGAGCGCGTCGCGCATGAGCGAGACACCGGTGAGCTTGGCGGCGCAGACGCGGAGCCCGCCCCGGGCGAGCCCGCGGACAAGCTCGGTCGCCGCGACCGTCTTGCCGGCGTTCATGCAGGTGCCGGCCACGTAGACCACGGGCGCGCGCGCCTCGAGCGTGTCGGCGGGCGGCACGGCATGGTCGCGGATGTGCGCCGGGCGGCCGACCCGGTCGCCGAGCTCGGGAAAGGCGAGGACGGCACCGAGCACCTCGGCACGGAACGGCGGGCCGATGTCGGGATTCACCGAGGTACAGCGACCGAGGATGCCGCCGAGGTTGAGCACCTCGACCGTGTCGCCCGCGGCGAGGTGAGGCGGGACCACGCCGGCGTAGCCGCGGAGGGCGCGGCGGGTGCCGAGCGTCCCGGCCAGGACATCGCCGGCGCGCAGCGCCAGCATGCGCCCGGTCACGTCCTCGATGGTGTTGTAGGTGGACTTGTCCTCGAGAATGCGGACCGCGAGCACGTAGCCTTCAGCCGCGACGATCTCCTCGCCCACGATGACCTCGGGCGGAAGCGCGGCGTTCCGGGTAGAGCTGCTGATCCGGTCGAGACGGACACGGCTGGTGACGACCATCGGTTATTACCTCTTCGCTCGGAGGAGCTCCGCGTAGTTCGGGTCGTGCTGCGTGCAAATCAGCGATGATCGACTGCCGCGGCGCGCGCGGCAAGCAACGAGGGCACGGCGGAGACACGCGCGAAGGCGCGAGCCTCGGCCCCGGTCCAGAGATGGTTCTCCTCGCCGTACGTGGCGACGGAGGCGTCCATCATGGAATGCGGGCTCCGGGTGCCCACCACCTGGAAGCGGCCAGGGGAGAGGCGCACCCGGGTGTCCCCGCTGACCCGCGACTGCGAGCTGGTGATCAGCGCCTCGATGTCGCGCAGCGACGGGTCGAAGTACTGGCCCTCGTGCAGCCGATCGCCGTAGAAGCGCGCGAGCTGGTCCTTCCAGAACGCCTGCCATCGGGTGAGCACCAGCTTCTCGAGCTCGCGGTGCGCGCCGATCAGCAGGAGCGCCGCGCCCGCCTCGAAGCCGATCCGGCCTTTGATGCCCAGCGCGGTCTCGCCGACGTGGATGCTGCGGCCGATACCGTAGCCATGGCACACGTCGCCGAGCCGGGAGACGAGCGCCGGACCGTCCAGGGCTTCGCCGTCGAGCGAGACCGGCAGTCCCTGCTGCCAGCCAAGCACGATCTCACGAGGCGCGGGGGCGCTGGCGGGAGGCTCGAGCAGTTCGGCGGGCGGGCCGGCCCAGGTGTCGTGCGTCCAGCCGCCGCCCCACGTGGTGCCCCAGAGTCCGCGGTTGACCGAGTACGCGCCCGCCGAGGCCGGCACGGGCAGGCCGAGCCGCTCCAGGTAGGCGATCGCCTGCTCGCGCGTGAGGCCGAGATCCCGGATCGGGGTAACGATCTCGAGCTCGGGCGCGAGCACCCGGAGGGCGACGTCGAACCGGACCTGGTCGTTTCCCGCGCCGGTCGAGCCGTGCGCTACCGCCCGGGCGCCGAGCTCACGCGCCGCCTCGACGACCGAGAGCGCCTGCTGCGTCCGTTCGGCGGCCACGCTCAGCGGATAGACCTCGCCGCGGAGCACGTTCCCCTGAATCAGAAACCGGACGAACCGGTCGTAGACCAGACCGCGGGCGTCGATCTCCTGGTGCGATGCGGCGCCGACCGCGTTCGCCTGTCTGCGGATGGCCGCGCGCTCCTCGGGCGAGGAGCCTCCGGTGTCCACGTACACCGTGTGTACCGTCCAGCCGTCTTCCGCCAGGCGGGGAACGCAATAGGACGTGTCGAGGCCGCCGGAGAAGGCGAGCGCCAGCGGGCCTGAGCGAGAGTGCATAGTGCATAAATATGCAAACTCGGTTCCCTCGCGCAAGCCCGGCCGCGAGAGCTCAGGGCTTGAACGCCTCAGCTCCTGGGGCCGGGGTCCACGGAAGGTCGGGCTCGAAGTGCCGCCAGAGCAGGGCGGACACGCGGCGGAGCAGGGCGTAACCCTCGTTCGCGTACGTCCAGCTCTCGTCCTGCTGGTTCTTGGTGATGAGGCAGAAGACGTAGTCGCCCGACGGAGCATTGACGAGGACGACCTCGGAGCGCGACTGGTCCACCGCGCCCTGCTTCGACGCCGCCTGCACGGTGGGCGGGAGCTGGGATAGCGCCTCGCCCGTCCAGTAGCTCCGCGTCAGGTGGCGGTACATCTCTTCGCTCGCGGCGGGACTCACGGCCTGGCGCTGCCGGATCAGGGTGACCAGACGCGCCATCTCGCGCGGCGTGGTCTGGCCCCAGCCCCAGCGCTCGTACTCGGCCTCGCGGCCCGGGGTGCGGGCGTTGACCCGGGTGACCGCGAAGCGATTCCGGCGGAGCAGATCGTTGATCGCCGTGCCCGTGCCCGCGAGCTGCTGGAGCCAGAGCGAGGCCGAGTTGTCGCTGTAGGTGATACTGAGCGTGAGCAGCCGGCCCACGGTGATGCGGGCCGTGTCGCTCAGACCGGCGAGAATATCGTCCTCGGGATACCGGGCGAGTGCCCGGGGCTCGGGCGCCGTGTCGTTGAAGGCAAACACGCCGCGCGTCATCGCGTCGAACACGCCGAGCATGATGGGGACCTTGATCATGCTCGCGGTGGGAAAGGTATCGTCTGGGGCGATGACGGCGGTGGCGCCGGTGCGGAGGTGCCGGACGTAGACGCCGACCTCGCCGTGGAAGCCGCGGGTGAGGGCCTCGAGCCCGCGCTGGAGTCCGTGGTCGGCATGCTCGCGCTGGGCGACGGCGGGGATCGTGATGGCGCAGGACAGAGCGACGGCCAGCGAAGCGAGCACACCGCGCCGGTATTTCCTCACCGCCGGCTCAGCTCGATCTTTCCGAGCCGACCCGTCCCGCTGAGCGCCAGCCAGATCCGGCCGCGCGTGCTGTCGGTCTCCATGTGGCGCACGATGGCGCCCGGGGTGGGAATCGGCACGGTCTCCATTTTCTCCGTGCGCGGGTCGAACGCCACCATCTTCCCGGTGCGCGATTCGCAATACCAGATCCGGCCGTCGGTGCCGATGGCGATGCCATAGGGGCCCGCGTTGTCCGACGGGGAGCGCCACTCGCGCACCTTTCCGGTAGCGGGGTCGAGCGCACCGAGATAGCCGCGCGCGAAGTCGGTGTACCAGACCCTGCCGTCGCCCGCCACCTGCAGCCTGCGCGGCCGGGCCGCGGCTGTGGGCAGCACGAACTCACGCATCCGGCCGGTGGCGGGGTCGACGCGCCCGAGCTTGTTGGCGCCGAGCAACGCGATCCAGAGGACGCCGTCGGCCGCGGGCACGATGCCGTAGGGCACCGAGTTCGGAGTCGGTGAAGTGTACACCACGGTCTTCCCGGTTGCCGGATCCAGGCTCCCGTAGGCGTTGTTGTTGGCGTCGGTGAACCAGACGCGGCCCCCGTGGTAGACCGGCGTGTGCGGGTTGCGCACGGCCGTGGGCAGCGGGAACTCCGTGATGCGGCCGCTCCGCGGGTCCAGGCGGCCCAGCACGCCCGCGGCCTGTCCCGTGTACCACACCTGCCCATCGGGCGCCACCGTGATCCCGTGCGGCCCGGACGCCGGCGTGGGCGTGGGGTAGTCCACGATCCTGCCGCTCCGCGGATCGAGGTGCCCGATGTAGCTGTTGCGCTGGTCCGTGTACCACACGCTGCCATCGGCGGCCACGGCGGGATCGTGCGGGAAGCTGCCGGGGCGCGGGATGGGGTACTCGACGATGGTCGGCGGCGCGAGGCGCGCCGCGGCCATGCCGAGAGCCGACGCGAGGAGCACGAGGCCCGCGACGGGGCGTCTCACCATCGCTCCGCCACCACACGCACCAGCTCCGCCAGCGCGGCCACGTCGCGGAGATCCGCCACCTCCGCCGGAGAATGGGAGTACCGGAGCGGCCAACCAAGCGGAACGTCGGGCACGCCCCACTGGGCGAAGACCGAGCCGTCGTTGCCGCCATTGGTGGCGCCGACCTGGAGCGGAATGCGCGCCCCGCGCGCGAGGGTGACGAGCGAATCCACGAGGGCCGGCGGCGTGACCGAGCTGTTGTCGAGCGCCCGCGCCACCGGTCCCGCGCCGAGCGGGGCGAGACCGAAGTTGGCCCGCTCCAGCGGCGAGTCGGCGGAAACGAAGGTGTCCACCGCATGCACCCGGGCGGGACGGAGGCCGAGCGCGGCCGCGGCCGCAGTGGCGCCCTCGAGGCCGATCTCCTCGCGCGTGCTCCAGACGAAGATCACCGTGTGCCGGAGCCGGGCCGGCACGAGCCGTCTCGCCGCCAGGACCAGCGCCGTCGAGCCGACCCGATCGTCGAAGGAGCGGCCCGTCGCCCGGGTGCCGAGCAGCCTGACGTACTGCTTGGGGCTGGTGACGGTGTGGCCCGGGTGGATTCCGAGCGCTTCGGCGCCGGCCCGATCGGCGGCGCCGACATCCACCCGCACCGTCGGCTCGGCCCCCGGCGGGACCGCGGCGGCGGTGTCGTGGGGCGCGAACACCCCCGGCACGTCTCCTCCGCCGGTGTGCACCAGGGCCGGCCGGCCTTCCCAGAGCGTGGGAATGAGACCGCCTACCGCGACCGCGTCGAGGATGCCGTCGTCACGGATCGCGGTCACCTTGAACCCGATCTCGTCGAGATGGGCGACGAAGACGACCATCGGCTCGCCGCGGCCCATGGTGAGCCACAGATTGCCCGCCGTATCGGTCTGCGCCTTCGTCCCGCGCGGGAGCAGGCGCTCCACCGTCCGCCGTACGGGAGCCTCCATACCGGAGACGCCGTAGCTCTCCACCAGCGGCTGGAGCACGCGCTCGACCTCGTCGAGAGGGACCGGTTGCTGCGCCGAGACCACGGTGGGGAGCAGTGCGAGAGCCCAGCCCCAGCACGCGCGCCTCACCGCCGGCCGCCGATCCACGCGGCGAGCGCGGTCCGGAGTGAATCGGCGCCGCCAAGCGATGTCGTCTCCACGGGCGTGCCCGCGTACCGCGCACCCAACGACCAGCGCGTCACCGCGCCGAGTCCGGGCCACCGGGCCGCGAGCGAGTCGAGGCCCCGGACGAGCGCACCGGGCTAACAATACGACGAGTCGAGCACGTACATAAACACCGCCGTGCGTTCCCGAGGCCGATCGCCAGTGCGAGGATGAGGCTCATCAGCGGCCGCAACATCGCCTCGATCGTACGGCCTCGCGCTGCACGCGGTCAATCCTATTGCGGCAACGGCGGGATCGATTTGTCCCAGGCGATCACCTCGCTCGCTGAGCTTTTTCGCGAGCCGGTTCCTTTTCTGCGAGGTTGTCTTCTCGTTCGGGTCGGCAACGATGTCGAAGAGTTCCGCGCGCGAGCCGTCGCGCTCCACGAGCAGACTTCCATTTGCCGTCACGAATGGCGAGGTCGGGCAGGTTTCCGTTCGGGCCGGGACGGTCCGGCGGGCGGACCCACATCACCGGCTTCGTCCGCTCCGACGTCGACTTCCCGAGCATCGCGTCGCTCATGTCGAGGCCGTCGTATTTCGCATTCGACTTGATGCCGAGGATGGAGCAAATCGAGGGCGCAACGTCCATCGCGGTGACGACGGTGGTGCCGTTCGTCGATCCGACAGCGGACTTGGGGATCCTGCTCGACCAGACGATCAGCGGAAGACGAATCCCGCCTTCATACAGCTGGCCTTTACTTCCGCGGAGATCACCACAGAGGCCCATGCCCTTTTCCGGGCCGTTGTCGCTCGCGATCAGGATGATCGTGTTGTCGCGAAGCTTGGGATCCGAACGAATGTGTTCGAACACGCGGCCGAACTGGTTGTCGAGTTCCTTCAGCACGCCGGTGTAATTATCCGGCGGAGATCCGCTTCCGCGGCATGTCCGGCGGGGCGAGGCACGGCGAGTGCACATCGTCCGGCCAAAGGTTGATGTAGAACGGCTTGCCGGCCTTCTGCGCGTTGTCCATTTCCTTAAAGCGCGATCGACGAACGTTTCGGTCTCCTTGTAGCGTTCGACGTACGGACCTTGCCATGGCCAGTCTTCGCATTCGGCGTCCAGGGACCGGGGCGATCCTTTCCATCGAACAGCGGATGAATCGCGCTCGCCGAGGCCTTCGAAGCTCGTGAGCGATGTGTCGAAGCCATACTCGGTGATCAGTGGCGCATCTCGCAACTTCGCGCTCCGCCCATGTGCCACTTGCCGACGTGCGCGGTGTAGTAGCCGTCGTCGTGAAGCGTTCGCGCGAGCGTCGGGGCTTTCGGATCGAGCCAGTCGACCATCCCGCGTTCTTTGTCAGATCTGTCGCGTCTCGAGATACGACGTGATGTGCCAGCGATTGGGCATACTGGCCGGTCGTGAACGCGACGCGCGACGGACTGCAGATCGGCGCACCCACATAAAACTGCGTGAAGCGAACGCCTTCGCTCGCGATGCGGTCGATGTTCGTGGTTTGCGCGTGTGCCGCCGTAGCAGCTGAAGTCGGTGTAGCCCATGTCATCGATGAGCATGAAGAGGATGTTCGGTTTCGGCGGCGATTGCGCATCGGCGCGCGTTGCGACAGCGAACAGCAGGACAAACGAGAGGGCGAGCAGAATGCGTGTGCGAGGCATCAGTACAAAAAATCCGCAAAGTTAGTGGATCGATCAATGACAAGCGATCATTGGTCGAGTGACCATGGGAAGGGCAGTTGACCAAAGTCGCGTGCTGCGGATGTTGCTGTCGGCGCTGGTGTGGCCATTCGGGAGGCCATAGGTATCGACCGTGCCGTCATTCTCTGCGCCCGCTGATCGACTGTGCATGACCGTCGGCGAAGAGGAAGTTGCACACCTTTCCGCGAGTGCCGCAGGCTGATGTTGTTCGTGTTGTAATTGTGGCACTCGAAGCCGTCGAAGATCATCGCCACTTCCGACGACTTGCGAATCTTCGACAGTCTTGCATGAGCGGCCCGCCGTAGATCCGGTTCGGGTTGCGATCGTGCGTGGAGCACGCGCATGCGGAAAGCGTCCTGGCCACGGAGGTTGTTCTGCTGGCATTGGTCGAAGCTATTCGGAATGAAGTTGCCGGCGTACCGAGCAATCGACCATCGGCGCGTTGTCTTCGTCCTGTCCGAGCGTTTTCGTTCGAGCAGCGACTGTCGGCGCCAGCCCCAGGAATTCCGACCGTCGAGTTTGCTGGTGATGGCCGGGATCGGCGGTGAAGCTATAGGCGTGATCCGCGCCGCTGGGGCATCGGAAGACGCTGTCCGCCGGGTACGAGGTCGGCGATGTCCCAAGCGGTGTCGCCTGGAGTCGCTTCGCCGGCTGCGGCGTGGAATCGCATCGAGAATGCTCGGCACGCCTTTGACGTATTCTTTGACCGTGAGAATGGTGAACCACGTTTCTTCACCGCGCCGCCGGCGGGGTTCTTGCGGATGAAGCCGGGCACGCCACAGCCGTTGGTTGTCGACCGCGTACATGCTCATCGCCTGACCGATCTGCCGCAGATTGGAGAGGCACTTGGCGGAGTTCGCCTGTTCCGCGCCGCGCCAGGCGCGGCAGAAGGATGGCGATCAGCACGGCGATGATGGCAATCACCACGAGAAGTTCGACGAGCGTGAATCCTTTTCGACGTTTCATGACGCATCCTCCAGCCATGATGAGCACGAACGAAAATTTACGTTTGAAATGCCTCGCGGTACGAGTATTTTCTGGAGCGTTGCATCCAATGCGATTATTGCGTAAAAATTTCTGAGAGTTCACATCGTCGGAAACGACACGCCGGAGAAGATTATCCACCCGCAGATCTCGCCGCTGATGGATACGTTTCATATTGGGCTGGCTGGCGTCTCAGATGCGGGACGCGGGTTTTCGGATGGTGTCGACCGAGTCCGCGCATTTGGACATCTGCTCGCCTGCTTTCGACGGCGGTGGCGAAGTGTTGTATCGACAACACCTGGCGCATGTGCGAGAGCGGGCATGGCTTACCTTTCTCGCCGAAGGAATGATGTGGCGCGTATCGCACGGTGAGAATCGGCGCTAGGGCTTCGCGTGGGTCGTGGTGGCATATTGATCCGGCTTTTGAACAGCCGCTTGATCTGCCGGTAGCATACCGCAATCTGATCGCAGCGGATGCCGAAGAATTGCGCTCGGCCGATTCTTGGACTTGATCGTGAATCGATCCTGCGCCGCCGAGCCCACGGTCGATCGATAATTGGGTGCAGCTTTTGTACGCATATACGCAAGCGAATCGGCGAGAGCGATCTGTATCATGCGAATGACAATCTGCATGCGGTGTGGGAAATGGTCGATGCGGATCTTGCCGCTCCATGGATGGGCGAAGAACTTGCGATAGATTGCAGGTGTGAGTCAGTGAACATCTGGCGCGTTGCTTGTGTCAGCAGCAGGTTGGACGTGGACCGATGCATCATGTTTCGCTTCTGCGGACGCATTGCACCGTGCGGCCTCTGCTCTCGAATCCACGAACAGAAGGTGGAATTGATCGCGAAGTCTGGTTGGATATCGCAGCGGGTTCGCGTTTTCGACTGCATTTTGCGGCAGATGGGCATGTCGCCGCGAAAGTATCGGCGAGCAACTCGCAGGAAGGAGAGAGCGCAGCCGCCACGCGGTGCGCGAGCGTAGCGGTCGTCCTCTCTTCATCACGCGATGGGGCGACGAAACCTGATCGCTTGTGCCAACTGGCTATTGCGCTGTGCGGCGGCTATGAAATCCGCTTGCAATTCTTGTAAGCGGTAATACTGAAATGACTGAAACATTCGCGATTGCGCTCAAGGAAGATTTCGGAGTCATATCCACATGCGACTTGGTGATGTCTGATTGCGGCCATTTGCAGCCTGTTCGTAACTGGCGCACCGCCGGCGGAGGCTGCGCGGTGCCTGGCCGAAGCCGAACATCGTGCTGATCCTCGCCGACGACATGGGGTATTCGGATCTCGGCTGCTACGGCTCGGAAGATCTCGACGCCGAACGTCGATCGCTGGCGGCGCAGGGCGTGCGGATGACGCAGTTCTACAACAGCGCGCGGTGCTGCCCGAGCCGCGCGGCGCTGATGACCGGGCGTTTACAACCACCAGGCCGGCATCGGCTCGATGATCGACAAATACGCGACGTGGATCCGCGAGGCGGCGCACAGCGATTCGTACATCGATCATCTCAGCACCGCAGACGCCGACGATGGCGGAAGTGCTGCACACCGCCGGCTATCGCACGATGATGTGCGGCAAGTGGCACCTGGGCGATCGGCCGGAGGAATGGCCGGCGCGCACGCGGATTCGATCGGTCGTTCGTGCTGATCCCCGGCGCGATGAACTACTACGGCGGAGAGACAACGGGCCCGCGCTCGCCGATGGCGCTGGACGACAAGAAGTTCGTTCCGCCGCACGACGGCTTCTATTCGACCGACGCGTTCGCGGATCACGCGATCGAGTTCCTCGATGAGGCGAAGAAGAAGGAGACAGCCGTTCTTCCTGTATCTCGCGTTCAACGCGCCGCACTGGCCGCTGCAGGCGCCGGAGGAGGACATCGCGAAGTACAAGGGCAAGTACGACGCCGGTTGGCAGCCGATTCGCGAAGCGCACTACAAGCGAATGGTCGAGCTCGGCATTCTCGATGGCAAGCAGCCGATGGCGCCGATGGATCGCGGGAAGGTGAAGCCGTGGAACCAGCTGACCGACGAGGAGCATGCCGAATGGAGCCGGCGCATGGAGATCTACGCGGCGCAGATCTCGCGGCTCGATCTGAACGTCGGCCGGGTGATGGACGAGCTCAAGAAGCTCGGCGTCGATCAGAACACGCTGGTCCTGTTCATCTCCGACAACGGTGGGGCGGCGGAAGATCCGAATCATCCCGGGCAATGCGCCGCTCGGCACGCGCGACAGCTTCAAAGGCTACGCGCGTCCATGGGCGACGGTGAGCAACACGCCGTTTCGTTTTCATAAGGTGACCGCTTACGAAGGTGGGATCAGCACGCCGCTGATCGCGTATTGGCCGGCAGGGATTTCCGAGAAGCTGCACAACACGATCGTCCGCGAGCCGGGGCATTTCATCGACATCATGCCGACACTGATGGAACTGACCGGCGCGACGCGTCCGCCGGCGAAAGATCGAGCCTGAACTGGAAGGCCAAGAGCATCGCCGGATCCTGCGTGGTGAATCGCTTCCCGCGTCGCGAAACTTCTTCTGGGAGCACGAAGGCAATCGCGGTGCGCAGTTGGGAAAGTGGAAGATCGTCGCGCTGGCTAGCAAGCCGTGGGAGCTTTACGACATCGAGAGCGATCGCGTCGAGAGCCACGACCTCGCTTCGGAGCATCCGGAGAAAGTGAAAGAGCTGGAAGAGGCCTACAACGCGTGGGCGAAGAAGTGCGGCGTCGTGCCGTGGGATCAGATCGAACCGAAGCGGCCGGCAGAAGAAGTGACGTTCAAGGTGTGCGTTTAGCAGCACCGGTGCTTCGGCGGTAAGTGGCAAACGGTGCGTTGAATCACACCCTACATGAGCCGCTGATCACGCCGCGGGTTGTGCGACGATCCATTTGCTCGCGGAGAGGGCGCAGAGGCTTTCCGCTGCGACGATCTCCGAGGGCTTCGCGGTCACGGGAAGCGTGATGCGCAGTGCCTTGCGATTCCAGCCGAGCATGTCCTTGTAGAACGGCGCCGGGTTTGGCGATTGGCTGTCGAGCTGCTCGATCGTCACGGCAGCTGCCGCCGTTCAACTGAAGCTTGTCTTCCTCGCCGACGTGAGAGCAGGCCGGCGCGATTTGGCGACCTCGCTCGAATCGCCGCAGATAGAGCGTAATCTTGCCGTCGCGAAGATCTTCCATCGCGAAGACCTGCATCTTGTACTTGCCGTCCTGCACGTAGAACTGCGCCGTGCTGGCCGTTCAGTTTGACCGAGTGCGGCGCGAGCGTGGCGAGCGTGCAGGCGAGCCGCTTCCAAAGGGCGGCATGGGCCGAATCGCTTTCGGCTTCCATCGCGGCGACATGTCGTTCAACGTTGACCTTATCCTTAGGTCCGAGTGCTCGAGGAACTTGTCGAAGTCAATCGGCTGCGCCAAAACCTTCTTCGCGGCGGCCAACGTTTTCTGTGCGGCTTGAGACATAGGGCATATTGTACTACAGAATCGCGGAAGCCAAAGAAGGGAATCGCGAATGTATGGTTTGCCCGATGGACGGGGAAAGTAGTGGGGTGTCTGTAGCCATGGTGGAATTCGCTTGATCCGACGCGACTAGAGCACCATGTGTCACTGGGTCGGGAAGGGATCTGTGTCCCTCGGTCTTGGGGCGCTTTCCCCAGACCATCCAGCTCGGCCGGCCTTTGCTCTGGCCTTCGGTCTGCACGTTGTCGGGGTGCTTGTAGCCGATGCGCACCAGCCGGCGCATCCGGTCGGTCACGTTGATGTACGATGCCGTGGATCGTGAAGATGTTGAAACACGACGATGTCGCCGCGCTTGGCGGGCACGGCGACCGTGTCTTCCAGCTTGATACTTCTCGAACGGCAGGTGCGGCGTGCAGCCTTTGCCCTCTTCGTCCTTCACGATGTGCTCGAGCGCGCCCGTGCTTGTGCGAGCCGGCGAGGAAACGGATCTCGCCGTTCTCGTGCCGCGTGTCGTCCAGATGCACGAGCACGTCGACGTAGCGATTGTTCGCGTGCTTGTAGAACGCCCAGTCCTGGTGCATCGGAAACGGATGCCCCGTTTCCGGCGGCTTCACGTGCAGCGTGCTGTGATGCAGCTCGACCGGCCGGCCACCGATCAGAGTCGGCCATCGCGCCGGCGAGCTTCTGCTTCGTCACCGCCCGCGCCCACGCATCGGAGTAATACTGAAGATCGTGCAGCGCGATGAGCTTGCGACTTCTTCTCCGTCGCGGCGTCCATGTACTTCTTCCGCCACGGACCGGTCCAGCCCTGGTCCTTGATCGCCCAGGTTTCGATCAGCCAGTCGAGATGCTCGCGACAGCTCATCGGTCTCGGCCTGCGTGAACATCTGCGGGATGTGCAGGTAGCCATGCTCGTTATAAAACTCGACCTGCTCGGGCGTGAGCACATTGAGCTGATCGAGCACGCCAGTGGACATCGCATGTTTTGCATATTCTAACTGAGGTACACCTCATCCTCCGTGGAACGTCGCGACTCGCGACTGAGTCGCACGAAGAACATTATACACATCGTCTGATAACTCGTTGAGCCCGTTGTCGGGTCACAGCCGGTACCGGTCTTGCTGAAGCGGACCCTACGAAACAGCGCGATCGTCGTTCTGTCAGTCCGATAACCAAATTTGAACCCCAGATTTGCCTCCTCGCCAATTGAATTGGACATCACGTGTGGGAGTGGAGCACGTGATGAACAGCCAGCAGAACCAAAGCAAGCACGTACTGGTCAGCGTTAACACAAACATGATTGCTCCCCGATGAGACCCCCGATCGGCGCGTCCGCTGCTGCGGGAGAGCAGGTCCTCGGGCAGGGCGTCCGACACCACCAGGGGCGCGTCGAGCAGCAGCTCCGCCACCTCCCCGTTGGCGATCAGGTACTCGCCCGTCGGGAGCCCGGCCACCGACGTGGTGAGCTGGGTTCGCGGAGCGCCGGTGTCGACCAGGAACCAGTTTCCGTACGGATTCCTTGACCAGGGGACCGCAGAGGTCAGGCTCGGCAGGCAAACGCACCGCGGGAATGCCCCGCCTCGCGGACGGGCCCGTCGTCCGAAGGCAGCAGCCCGACCCAGGTGAAGAACCACATTTCCGCCTCCCACCCCACCGTAGCGGTCCGCTCGGAACCCGGTCCGTCACCAAACCGTCACCACCTTCGCGAACCACGGGAGGCGCACCCGGACCTCGTTAGCTGGGGCATGCGGCAGCTGGGATTTGCTCTTGCTCGTGTTCGTGGCCCGGTTTCGGGTGGGTGGCGCGGGCCCTCTCCGCTGTCTTAGACATCTCCGGTGGACCGGGGTGCGCCGACCCCGCCCAAGTGGTTGAGGCTCCCCTGCCCCGACACCGACCTCACGGATTCCGCAGGAGGCCGCCCTCGCCGCGGGCGAGCGGGAAGCGGAGGAGCTCGAACTGCAGATTCAGCACCTGGTCGGGTCGCCGCGACCCTTCCCGGAGGACATCGATTCCGACGGCGCCCGGAGACGGCGTCGGAGACCGTGACGAAGGCGCTGGAGCACTCCGGATTCGTCCTTCGAGACGTGCGGTGCGAGACGTACCCGTGCCTCGCCATCCTCGGCTCCCGGAGGGGAGCATCGCTCGACTCGCCCGAACCGTTCGAGGCGCTGGGCCTGGCGCCCGACCTGCCGCGACACGTGATGGGCGGTGGAGAGACCGGGAACGTTCTGGACCGTCCCGTTGATGACCCCGCCAGATTCGGAGGACTCCCGGTGGATTTGGGATATTAACGACCGCCTGGACCTGACGGGCGAGGACACCCTGCTGAGGAACACCCATGAACCGGGACGTTGTGGGGCCCGGATTGCGGTTCGGGGCCGGAGCCGCCGGTGGCTGGTGGTTCGCAGCTCCAGCCCCCGTGGTCCCGGCCGGTGCGCCCTCGTCCGGAGTCCACGCCGCTGCCTTCCGAGAGCGGTGCCGACCGGAGGCCGGCGCCCCCGACGCCGAACTGGAGAGGAGGCGCGAGGTCCTCGGACTCCAGAACCGCGTGAAGCGGGCAGCCTGGACCTGGACTTCGGTCCCACGCCGCCTCCGCCGACGCCACCCTCGAAGCAAACCCTGACCCTCGGCACCCTCCACTTCAGCAGCTGCGACGAGTACCCCGCGCTGGACTGTGGACGCGCGCGGGGAGGACCTGGAAGGCGCAGACCGGCAGCTCCATGCCCTCCGGCGTTGTACCCCGACGCCACCACCTCCTGGTGGCAGGACGCAGGCCCCAACGTCGCCAGACGCCCCCCTGGCCAGGTCCCGTTCTTGATCTTATTCACGGCCCCATCGACTGGGAAGTCAGCGCCGACCAGAACGGACTGAACGAGGCGGGTCGGGTCCGCTGGAAGCTGGTGCGCTGAAGGCCGAGCTCCTGTATCGGCTGGGGCCCGACGCCGAGGAGTTCGGCACGGATGACCCGAACGCGGTCCAGCCCTGGGATCCCTCGCCCGCTACCGTGACTGACGGCTAATGCTCGACTCGTTCCGCCTGCTGCTCCTGGAACTGACTCCGATGAACGACCCTGGTACGAGGCGAGCGGTCCTGGGTGTTGCGGCTCGGCGTCACCGTGACCGCCCTGCTGGGCGACGCGTCGTGCAGTGGTGATGGTTTGGTGACGGTCGGACGCAGCGGCTCTCCGTTACCCGAAGGGTGGAGGGGCGGATGCAAATGCTGACGATGTTCGTGTGGCTCGCGATCTGGCCGGCGCCGCAACGCTCCACGTCGACGACGGCGCAGCCCCCGGAGGCGACGGGTCGGCCGCGAACCCGATTCCGCGACCTCCAGGCCGCGATCACCGCGCCGAAGACGGCGACGACATCCTCGTCGCCGAGGGCACCTGGCCGCGCGTCCAGGTCGTCAGCAAGGAGGTCCACCTGCTCGGGGGCGAAGGACCCGGCGATCAATTTCTCGAGCTCGCCGGCCGGCGCCTCGTACGGCCGTGGCTAATCCCAAACTGTCGCGTGCAATCATGAAACGGTCCCCCGCTGAGGCACAAGTGTCGCACCACAGTTTCCATAGTTCAAGACCGGCGGTTCAGGCAGCCCACGACCTTGGAATTGTTGCGGAAATGCACGGCGGTTGCGCTCGTCGCGAGCCCTAATCAACTGACTTGTTCAAGCTGTTTGCGCAACTCCAGCCGCAGAATTTTCCCGTTGGCGTTACGGGGCAAGTCGGGGACGAACACGAATTTGCGCGGCCGCTTATCAGGGGCGAGGCGCGTGCGGCAATGAGCGTCGAGCGCAGCTTCGGTCAAATTGCTCGACGAAACCACGAAGGCTGCGATCTCCTCGCCTTCAGGCAATTTCGGGAAGCCGACAACGGCGACCTCCTCTACGCCGTCGCATTCGGCGATGACAAGCTCGACTTCGGCCGGGTGCACATTGGCGCCGCCACGGATGATGAGATCGGAGCTGCGCCCCAAGAGATGCAAAAAGCCGTCCTCGTCGAACGAACCGATATCGCCAGGATAGGCCCAGCCTCCTCTGAAGCTGTCGCCGGATCCTGCCGTGCCTTCCCCATAGATGCTGCTTGCCATGCCGGGCGAGCGTATGCGGATGGCGCCGGATTCTCGGGGCTCAAGGACCTTGTCGTCGTCATTCACGATTTGCAGGAGGACATGCGGCAACACACGGCCAAGGCTGTCGGGATGCGCGTCGAGATCGGGGCCCGACAGCGCGCTGATGCGGCCGCAAATGCTGGCGCCGTAGACTTGAACGAAATTCGCGCAGAGGGAGGTCTTGGCTCTGACCTTCTCTGCCGGAGCCATTGGCGCCCCAAAACAGTAGAGCGCCTCGAGCTTGGCGAATATCGGGGTTGATCGCTCGCCGACTATGTCAAACAGGTTGCGAACGATGGTCGGGACGCAACAGAGCGAGGTCGCCTCGCCGGCCAATAGAGCATCGGCCAGCTGTTGCGCCAAGAACAACATCGGAAAAAGATAGACTCCCGAGCCCTGTAAGCAACGCCGAGAACACGTGCGTGCGGGATGCGGAGAACGACAGAGGCAACGGGTTCAGCAAAGGCCCTTCAAGCCGCTCGGCATCGAAGGTCGATCGCAGCAGCATCCGCTCGTGATCGATGACGATGCCTTTTGGGCGCCCGGTGGTACCAGAAGTCAGAGAAATGAATGCAGGCGCTGCGGCCCGTTCGCTGTTTGGCCAGACGGGGCTTCCGTCGTGCTTGGCAATGGTCTCAGCCCATGAGGGGCCGGCGAAAACAGGCGTATATCCGGCAGCAGAGACTTGCCGGTCTTCGACGATGGCGCCCAAGTCGAATTCCTTGGCGAGCAGGCTTCTTTCGGCCGCGTTCGTCCTGAAATCCATGGGAACGGCTGTCGCTCCCAGCATCCAGACGGCGATCATCAACACGAGGGTTTCGGCATTGTCGCGAAGGCAGATACCGATGTTCGTCCCGGCGACGACGCCCTGTGAACGGAGTTCTCGTGCCGACCGTGCGGCGCGCGCGACGAGGTCGGCATAGGACAGATTTAGGTTTGGTGAGATGATGGCCTTGCGGTCCGGCCACCGTCTAGCCATTCCAATAAAAACATCGGCCAGAGTGAGAGAATTCAAGGCCTACCCCACAACATCCCGGATCGGCGCAGATCGCGCGTCCGTTCGACAGAATTGACCGCCTAATAGCAAACGTCCGCCTCGAAGGTCGAGCGCATTGACGAGAGGCGCGGTATCGATCGTATAAGTCCGGGGCGGGAGTGGCTAGCCCGCCGAAATGCTGGCAAAAGCGGCTGAGCAGGCTCAGAGAAAAGGTCGCTTCCGCAAGCCTGTTATGCTCAAATGTTAAGGGCTCGCATCCTGGGGGTAGCATGAAGTTTTGTTCGAAAGGTCGGGCCGCCGTCGGCCTCCGGCCCCCGACGTCGTGACGGAATAACGAGCGACATGCCGTTTTTAGAGCTGAAGAGCGAGATCCTCGATCAGGATATGTGCACGCGCTGCGGCGCCTGCGTTGCGGTTTGTCCGCCGGGGTTGCTCTCCATCAGCGACGACCACATGCCGGTTCCCGCGCTCGACCCTGAGGCGATGCCATGCGCGGAGTGCTCGCTGTGTCTCGACGTCTGTCCTGGCAAGGACACCGCGACCCCGGCGTCGAAGTCTAGGATCTTTGGCCGGAGCCGCACGCCGGCGGAGCGCTGGACCGGCATCTTCCGCCGGAGCCTCGTGTTGACGTCCACCAACCCGCGCGTGCTCGCAGGCGCTGCCGCCGGCGGCGCTGGGACCACGCTGATGCTCACCGCCTTGCGCTCAGGGTTGGCCGACGCCGTGATCGTCGTGGGGCGAGACGCTCAGCGCCCGTGGGTGCCTGCTGCGCTGATCACCGACAGCGAGGATGAGGTGATCCGTTGCGGGCAAACGAGCTACTGCCTCACGCCCAATCTTCAGTTGCTGCGCGACCCCCGCTTCAAGCGCATCGCTTTGATCGGAGTTCCCTGCGAGGTCCAGGCCGTTCGCAAGATGCAGAATCTCGATCCGCTTCCGGAGGTCGCCGAAAAGATCGTGTTGGCGGTGGAGATTGCCTGCGCCTCGAGCACCAAGCTCGCCGGCACCGAATATCTCATCACCGAAAAACTCGGCATCAAGCTGCATGACGTGGCCGAAATGCGCTACCGGGAGGGCGAATATCCCGGCCAGTTCACCGTCAAGACGCATGACGGGACGCGAAAGTCGTTGCCGTTCTTCGAAGTGGTCGATGAGTTCAAACGTCACAAGACGCACCGCTGCCTTGTCTGCGGAGACTGGTGGTCTGGTCTCGCCGACGTCTCGATTTCCGATGGCGACCCCAACATCTATGCCAGCAGCCAGAGCGGGGCAAAGCCGCCTCGGCAATCCATCGTGATGACGCGAACGGAAGAGGGCGAAAAGATCGTGCAGGCGGCGGTTCGCCTAGGCCTCGCGACGGTCACGCCGCGCCCCTTCATCGCCGAAGGGAGAATCTCGGGCTACAGCGGAAGCGCTTTCGCTATGCCTCCTTTGCCGAGGGCATGCCGAACCGGGTGGTCCCCCCCGCCCGTCGACTATGAGGAAACCGAGACGCTCTTGTCGGACACCGAAGTCATCAACCGCATGTCCTACCATATGAAGATCATGCCGAGCCGTCCCGAGGCGGCCGGGCGGGGCAAGAAAGCGCCAGTCACCGTCGGGCTCAGTCTCACAAGCGCCCGCGAGATCGTTTTGGCGTCCTCCGGGAGACAAGGCCATCGGCCAACGCGCCGCGCTCGCCGCCGCCCTCTCGGACGGGACGAGTACGCTGCACAACGTTCCCCATTCCGACGATATCGAAGGCAATCTCGGCATTCTCCGGCAGCTCGGGGTCGACATCTGGGAGGCCGCCGACACGTCTTACGTGATCGGTGGCCGCGGCTTGCGCGGCCTCAAACTGTCCGAGAAGAAATCGACGTTGAGCCCAGGCAACTCGGCGACGACCGCGCGCATCCTCATGGGACTCCTTGCCGGCACGCCGGGCGGCGAATTCCGCATCGACGGCAACGAATTGCTGCGCCGGCGTCCGATGTCGTGGATCGTCGAGCCGCTGCGCCAGGCGGGAGCCGACATCGTCTACGAAGTTTCGCAAGGCCGGTTGCCGACCCTCATTCGCGGTAAGCAGCTCGGCCCCATCAACCATCAGGTCAAAGTCTTCAGCGCGCAGCCGGTGTCGGCGATGCTCTTCGCCGGGCTGCAAAGCAGCGGTGAAACGGTCATCACCCGCCGCGCCAAGGCGCGGGATCATACCGAACGCCTGCTCCATCACCTCGGCGTCGCGGTCGAGGAGACGGAGACCACCGTTCGCATGACTCCGCCGACCGGCTGCCGACCTTCGACCTTACCCTTCCCGGCGACATCTCGACCGCCTCACTGCCGATCGCCTGTGTCGTGGCGAGCCCCCTTCCCCGCCGCCTCACCATCGAGGATGTCGGCATCAACGAGACGCGCATCGGCTTCATTCGCACGCTGCAGGCGATGGGCGCGAACATCGAGATCGAGCCCACGGAGGATGCGAGGCAACGAGCCGATCGGCAGGGTCATCGTCGAGTCCAGGGCGCCAGCTTCACGGCATCGACGTCGGCGGCCCTTCCTTCGTGCAGAGCATGATCGACGAGCTTCCCATGCTCGCCGCATTGGCCGCGAGGGCCGAGGGTCCGACCGTCATCCGCGACGCACAGGAGCTCAAGGACAAGGACACCGACCGCATCGCCACCACCATCGCCACGCTTCGCCCATTCGGCGTCCAGATCGAAGCTCGCGAGGACGGGTTTCGTGATCGAACCGTCACAGGTCTCAAGCGCGAAATCGTTGGTGTTGCCGCCTGACCATCGCGTTATCTTCGCCGCGATGACGTTGGCAAGCTCGCTGGAGGAGCCGACCACGATGTCGGGCTGGGAGAAAATCAGCGTGTCGTTTCCCGGCTGCCTCGAGCTTCTCGGCCAACTCGCCTCGGTCTCGCACTTCGAGCAGGTGTGAGACGGCGGGCTCAAGCGATGGAGGCGGTCAAGACGATCATCATCACCGGCGGCGGCGGTCATCTCGGACAATGCGTAGCGCGCTGGTGGGCCAAGCCGGGGACCCATCTCGTTCTCATCGATCGAGATGCTGCGAGGCTCGAAACCGCACGCGCCGACCTTGCCGCGCGCGGTGCAGAGCTGACGGTGATCGCAACGGACCTTGCCGTGCCGGACGATCTGCAAGCCGCCGTGGTGTCGCTTCCCTCCTCGCTATGGCAAAGTGCGCCGTCGCTCGTGCTGGCCCACGCGCTGTCGGGCAAGGGCCCCGGGGCGAAATCGGTGCGCTTGGGCGATTTGGATCACGACCACTGGCGGGATGTGCTCGACGTCAATCTCACATCGGCCGTCTTCACCATCCAGGCCTTTCTGCCCTTTATGAAGCGGGCCGGAGGTGGCCGCATCGTCCTCGTCTCCTCTACGGCTGGACTATCGGCGTCGCCAACGGCCGCCCTCTCCTATTCCGTGACCAAGGCCGCCATCGCGGCGCTTCCCCGTCTGCTCGCGCTGGAGCTTGCTTTGTCCAAGGTGCTGATCAATGCCGTGGCGCCGGGCAAGTTCTTCAATCCCGACTGGCCGGACGACCCTGAGAAGGTCAAGCGCTACGAGAAAAGCGTCCCCTTGGGCAGGCTTGCCTCTGGCGACGAGATTGCCGCGCTGATCGGCTTCCTAAGCTCTGACGCCAACACCTATGTGACCGGCCAAACCATTCTTCAGGACGGCGGACGTCTCTCGGCGTTGCCGACGGTTGAATAGCGGTGAGCGCCGAACCTGCCCGCACATCGCGTCTCTTTGATCTCGCCTTTGCGCTCCCCGACCATCTCGCCCTCGGCGCCGAAGACGCCCGCGCCCTTCGCGGGCTTCCGCCACGGCAGGATGTCGACAACATCGTCGTCTTCGGAATGGGAACCGGCAAAACCGCTGGTCACGTTGTGCGCGCGGTCGGCGCGACCACGATCCCAGTGCCAATTCTGGTGGAGAGCTCCTATGAAATTCCCGCCTGCGTGGGAAAGCGGTCGCTCGTCTTTGCAATTTCCGGATCGGGCAACACCGACGAGGTTAATCATGCAGCCGCGGCCTCAGCAGAACGCGGCGCACGGCTCGCCGCCGTCACCACCGGCGGATGGCTCGCCGATTTCGCTCAAGGCCAAGGCGCGCCTTTGGTGCAGATCCCGCCCGACATCCAGCCGGCACGGGTCACCTTCGGCGTGGTGGTCGCCTCGCTCCTGACCATGCTCGAGAGAGTCGGCTTCTTGCCCGAGGCAAGAGCTTGGCTTGAAAGCGCCGTCTCGCAATTGCGCCGGCGGCGCGAAGAGCTTCGCCGGGACGACAATGTCGCCGAGCGACTTGCTGCACTGCTGGCCGGCCGGCACGTGCTGTGCCAGGGAGACTCGCCCATCGGCGCCACGGCAGCCGAACGATGGAAGGCACAGATCAATCAGAATGCCCGGCAGGCCGCGTCCGCATCGGAGCAGCCGAACGCGAGCCACAACGAGGCGGTCGCCTGGGACAGCCGCAACGACCTCACCTTAGAGCGCGACGCGGCGGTGCTGCTCCGACATGGGTTTGAAGATCCGAGGGTCAGTCAACGCATCGATCGGCTGGCGCACTATCTGAGCGGCAAGGTTCCGGTTCATTCCGTGCGCGGCGAAGGCGAGACACCTTTCGCCGTGCTGATGGACCTCGCAATGATCGGAGACTTCACCTCGCTCCACCTTGCCGAGCTGAACGGCGTCGACCCAAGCTCCGCGCAGTTCATCTCTCACACTGTCAAGGAAGGCTTGGCGCCGCCCAAGCGATAGCTCACATCTCCGAAGGATCGACGCCGCTTCCCGCGATCCGGCCGGCAAGGAGCCAGTCGGCATAGGCGTCAGGGACGGCTTCGCGAAGCTTCCTGTCGAACAATTCGACGTCAGCCTCGTCATAGAGGCCGCGCCAGCGTCCGGACTGACCCTTGTTGACCAGGCGCAAGGCGCCGCCTTCGAAATTCTTCGCCATCTCCGGGATCAGCACGGCCGCGTCCTTGCGCATCGACTCAAAGCTCGCCGAGCCGGCCATCCCGCTCAGTTCGGCATCGGAAACATCGATGTCGAGGAAGTCGGCGATCCGGCGCATCTCTCCGACGAGATCAGCCTGCAAATCGTCATAGTGGACAAAGAGCAGGTTCTCGCGCTTGCGCGCCTCCCAGAAGGTCTTCTCATAGGCAAAGTACGAGAGGTAAGGCGTTCCGTCATTTTCGCCGGCGATGGCTCCGGTGGTCAGCCAGTGGTGGAAATGGATCGCCGGGTCTGGATCGACCCGCGGATAGGGACGGCGCAAGCTCGGCTCTGCCAGGCCGATGGCGTCCATCCTGGCGAGAGCCTCGGGCCGGAAGCCGGTGCAGTGATTGTGGTACGACATGCAGACATCGCGGCCGTCGCGCGCCACGTGGATGTACTTCACGGTGTCGAAACGCGGAACGCCGTCGAACGGTATATGGGTCTTGACCGACCGCCGATGCTGCTGCGCCTCGAAATCCTCGACCAGCGCCTCGAGCGGGCGCCGGTTGACCTCCCACCAGGGAAAGGTCCGATCGAGCGCGAGCGGCTCCTCGGAGCGGAAGATCAGCAGGCTCAGGATGCGCTGCATCCAGGTCGTTCCGCTCTTGGGATAGGTCGCAACCACGATATCGCTAGGACGCGGCCGGAAGGCGCGCCAGCGGTCGCTGTCGATCAGCCACGTACAGTAACGCTTCTCCACGCTGAACCCCTCCGGAAAAGCGGCTGTTTCACGCAAGCCGGGCGCACGAACCCGACACTCCTGCGCGGCCTCACTCAGCAATTGGAGTCATATCTCGCAGGCGGCACTCTGCCGTCATCTATTTCAAACCGATGATCGTATTCTGGTAGTCCACAAAGCGGCCTATCGGATGTGACGACGGCGCATCCTGGTCGTCCATCAGCTCAGATGGTCTGCATCCAACCTGCAAACTCCCCCATCAACTCGCCAAAGGCCAGGTCAACCTCGTTGGATACTTGCCCGCGCGCAGGCGCCCTCATTTCGCTTAAATTTCTATTGAATTGAATTCCCTGTCTCACACTTGAGGAGATTCTATTGAGTTTTTGGTTTGTGGGGACATTCCTAGCAGTGGTTTTTGACCTCGCCGCCTTGGCTTCATCCTCTGTGGCGTATGTTCCAATCATGATCATGGTAGTCCCATCCGGCTTTATCTGCATGATTTTACATTTCTTGGTAGCCAGTTCCTGCACCAGATAAAACTCCTTGGAAACAGCGGGACTTACAACGAGTATTAGTACGCCAGCAACAACCAAATACGCTTTCATCATTTGCTCCCCTTTGCTTTAGTGCGGCGGATTTTACCATGGCCATCTAAAAGGCCAACCCAAACCACACTTTTTCCGTAACTTATTTTTCGGTGGCTGCCCGGCGCGGTCGTCGCCTCCCCGATGCGGCTAAGTAGCGACAGATTGTCAGCGATACCAGCAATTCGCGTGTCTCAGCCTTTAAAGAAAAAGCGGGGCCAACTTTCGAGGCAGAGAATCTCGGGCCGTTTGAATGACTGGGAAGCCTCAGCGGACAAGTTTAGCGGCAGAAGTAGGCTAGCCCGTCCGGGCCGACGAAATATCCCGTTTGCGGGTTGAAGCCCGGATAGCGCCGCGCACAGTAGTCATACCAGCCTGGCGTCCATGGCGGCGGTCCGTACGCCGCGGGGCCGTAATAGACAGGCGGCGGAGGTGGCGGAGGCGGAACCACATAGACCTCGCGCGGCGCAAGCGCGCTACCGAGAATAGCCCCGATGCCAAATCCGGCGAGACCAGCGCCGACAGCGGTCCGTTCCCAGCTTGCGCCGGAGCCGCTAGCGAGAGCACCGTCATCCCATGGCCGCGCTCGCAACGGTAATCTTAAAAGCCTTGACCATGAGACCCTCCAGCCCGCCTGAATTTCGTCAAGCGGTGCCCTTAAACCTGGGCGCAAAGACTAGGCCCAAAGCGTTACCAGAAGGTCACGACGGCGTCGGCGAACCCGGCTCTCTCGAGGCAAGTATGTCATCGGCAACAAGAAAGCTTCGATGCAGCACCTCGCACTCATTCTCGCCGCCCCTCGCCTGCTCTGGCCTCCTTCAGCCAAAGCCGGCGAGAACATCCAAAGACCAAGAAACTCGGAAAAAACTACTATGTGGTGCGAAAGCCCAACTCCGGCGACTGCAAGGTCGAGCCCAAGAAAGTGCCCAACGATTTCATCATGGTCGGCAAATCGCCTTACGCCAGCGAGAAATACGCGGAAGCGGCCATCGAGACATTTCCCGAATGCACATCCGCAAAAAAGAAGAGCAAAGAGTAGCCCGCGCAAGGCCGTGGCCACTCCGCTCGGCTACCCTTTAGGGTTATTGCCGGCCCCTGCCGCAGGTCGCACAACCGATGATCACCGGTGAGGGAACGGACAGGCATCGGTGACTGCGAGCGTCAAGACTTACGCCTCCGG
>CAWHQC010000027.1:0-5392 GCA_963831425.1 uncultured Gemmatimonadales bacterium
GCCTCTCCGGCCGACGCCATGCTGCTCGAGCAATGGCAGGTTAGGCTTGCCGCACAAACATTGGAGTCATCTTGAGGTTCCTCCTGCGTCTTGGCATCGCGGCCGCTCAACTCAGTCGGCCCACGCTTCCGCAGGAGCTTCACCGACCAGGCTTGTTCTTACATTCGGAGTGTGGAGGGCTCATGGTCCGTTTCGCACGCCTGCGAGACGCGGCGCTACTCAGCGGGACGCTCGCCGTTCTGAGCGCGGTGAAACCCGCCCCAGCCGCCGCGCAAGTGCGTCGTGTGGCGGAGGAATCGTCAGCGATCTGCGCCGGCTCGACCGCGCGCGAACCGTCGTCATCCTTCCCGGCGGCATCCTGGAGGAGCACGGCCCCTACCTGCCGGTCTACTCCGACGGGTACCTGAACGAGCGTCTCGCCGACACGCTCGCTCGAGCCGTCGCCGCGCGGCCGGGCTGGACGGCGATCGTCTTCCCGCCGGTCCCGCTGGCAACAGCGGGGCCAATGACATCGGTGCGCGAATCACTACCCCGGCACATACACGGTCCGCTTCGAGGTGCTCCGCGCGGTCTTCATGGATCTCGCTGACCAGCTGGGGGCACAAGGCTTTCGCTGGGTCTTCGTAGTCCACCTCCACGGCGCGCCGAACCACAACCGGGCGTTGGAGCAGGCGGGCGACTACTTCCACGACACCTATCATGGTCGCATGGTGCACCTCGCGGGCCTCATGCCCGTCTTCTCGGCCATCGAGGGGACGAAGGCGCCGGCCGCACGGCGAGAGGACGGGCTGCCGATCCACGCCGGCATGGACGAGACCAGCTGGATGCTGTTCCTGCGGCCCGACCTCGTGCGGCCGGGGTACCGGGGCGCCCAGCCGCAGGCCGACTCCGGCATGGAGGGACTGGTCCGCCGCGCCAGGGTGCCGGACTGGCCCGGCTACTTCGGCTCGCCGCGCCTGGCGACCCGCGAGGAGGGGGCCGCGATCTGGACGGCGGTATCCGCCGCGGCGGTGCGAGCGGAGCTTGCCATCCTGGATGGTGTCGATCCCCGCACCATCCCGCGGTTCAGCCAGGTGATCGAGGCAAGCCCCATCGATACACGACTCGACGCGGACTCGCGCCAGGCGGAAGCGGCACGGGCCGAGCGGCAACAGCGGTGGCTGCGCGGACGGCGGACGCGGTAATGCCGCGAGGACGCATGACCCTCCAGGGGACAGTCATCGAGAAGGCAGCGGCATTCGACGCCTACATCGCGTACTTCGGCACCTATACCCTGCTTCAGCGGTTCGGCGGCGCGTCCATCAGGCTCACTTGAACACTCGGCCTCTTGCGGTTGAAGCGGCGTACTGAGTTCAGGTGGCGCCCCGCCTCCCCCCGGGTTTACTTAACCACCGTCCACCCCGCCTCGAGCCACAGGACCTCCATGTCCATCCCGGACGCCCTGCGCGAGTCCCTCGCCGACCGCTATGCGCTCGACCGCGAGCTCGGCCGCGGCGGCATGGCCACGGTCTACCTCGCCCACGACCTCAAGCACGACCGCAAGGTCGCCCTCAAGGTCCTCCGCCCCGAGCTCGCCGCCGTCATCGGCGCCGAGCGCTTCCTGGGCGAGATCCGCGTCACCGCCAATCTGCAGCACCCCAACCTGCTGCCGCTGTTCGACTCGGGAGAGGCGGGCGGTTTCCTCTATTACGTCATGCCCTACGTGGAAGGCGAGACCCTCCGCGCCCGCCTCGAGCGCGAGCGCCAGCTCCCGCTGGAGGAGACGGTGCGCCTCGTGACCCTGCTCGGCAACGCCCTCGCCTATGCCCATGCCCGCGGCGTGATCCACCGCGACCTCAAGCCGGAGAACATCCTGCTCCAGTCGGGCCAGCCGATGATCGCCGATTTCGGCATCGCGCTCGCCGTCGCCCAGGCCGGCGGCCCCCGCGTCACCGAGACCGGCCTCTCCCTCGGCACCCCGCACTACATGAGTCCCGAGCAGGCCGCCGCCGAGCGGGAGATCGACGCCCGGTCCGATCAGTACGCCCTGGCGGCAGTGACCTACGAGATGCTGTCGGGCGAGCCGCCCCATACCGGCCCCACCGCGCAGGCAGTCATCGCGCGGCTGATGACCGAGCCGGCCCGCAGCGTGCGCGCGACGCGGCCCGGCGTGCCCGTCGAGGTGGACCGCGCGGTGAATCGGGCGCTGGCGCAAATCGCCCGCCGACCGCTTCGCCTCCGTAGCCGACTTCGTCGCCGCGCTCACCGCCCCCGCCGAGACCGCACCGGCTCGGTCGGCCCGGCCTCCGTCGCGCTGGCTGCTCATCCCGGCCGCGGTCCTCGCGATCGCGGCAGCGGTGTTCGGTGTCGGCCGGCTCCGAGGCGGAAGGTCACCCGGAGGACGCCGGCCCGACCGACAATCTCCGCGTGGTGGCCGTCCTCCCGTTCCGCAACCTGTCGCGCGACACCGCGCAGCAGTACTTCAGCGCCGGGATGACCGAGGAGATCGCCACCCAGCTCTCCCGCGTCGCCGCGTTGCGGGTGCTGAGCCGCGCGGCCACGGCGCAGTACGACACGGTGGGCGACCGCCTGCAGCGGATGTCGCGAGAGATGGGCGTGGGCAGCGTGGTGGACGGCAGCGTGCGTCTGGCCGGCGACCGGGTCCGCATCGCCGTCGAGCTGACCAGCGTGCGGACCGGACAGTCGCTCTGGTCGGAGCAGTACGACCGCGAGCTCTCGGACCTGTTCGCCGTACAGGACGACGTCGCCCACAAGGTCACGGCGGCGCTCCAGGCTCGGCTCACTCCCGCCGAGGCGAAGCGGGTGGCCCGTGCCCCGACCTCGAACATGGCCGCCTACCAGGTCTACCTGCGGGCCCAGGAACTGAGTCCCACCCAGCGCGCCGGGAACCTGGCCCGCGCCGAGCTGCTGCGGCAGGCCATTGCGCTCGACTCGGGATTCGCCGAGGCCTGGGCCCAGCTGGCGCGGAATCAGATGTTCAGGAGTGTGGCGGGCGAGCGGGTCTATACGGACTCCGGGTTCATCGCCGCGCGGAAGGCCGTCGCGCTCGACCCCGAGCTGGCCGACGGCTGGTTCGCGCTCGGCGACCTCGAGAGCGTCGTCTTCAAACTGTCCGATGCCCGGCGCGCCTACCTCAAGGCGCTGGAGCTGAACCCGAGCCACGGCGGCGCCATGGCCGACCTGGCCAACGTCTACGTGGCCCTCGGACGCTATGATGAAGCGCTGGACTGGTCGCTGCGGGATCAGCAGCTCGACCCGGCCTCATCCCACGCCCCCTACCACGTCGGCATCGGCCTGATGCCGCTCGACGACGACTCCGCCAGCAGCCGGTTCCTGCTTGCCGCGGAGCGACGCTTCCCGGCGGAGCCCAGGATCCAGTTTCTGCTGGCCTGGCTCGACCTGAGGCGCGGGTCCAACAGGGGCCCTCGGGCGGGCCCGCCGCACGGTGCGGAAGGAGCCCGACAACACCGAGGGCCCCCCGAACCTGGCCGAGCTCGCGGTGGTGGTGGCCGCGCCCGACGCCGAGCAGCTCATCGAGCCGCTGGCGCGGCAGGATCCCGAGGCGGCCGGGCAGATGTTTCCCGAGTCGCTCCGGTCGCTCCATGCCCTGACGCTCCACCGTCGGGGCGACACCCGGCGCGCCGCCGAGCTGTGGCAGCCTCGGCCGCCGCGGCGCAGCGGCACGTCGACGAGGCGAGGAGAGCTACAACGCCCCGATGGAGCTGGCCGCGATCAACGCGATCCAGGGCCGTACCGGACCGGCGATCGAGTGGCTCGAGCGGGGCTACCGGGCCGGGTGGAAGGACCCCGGTTGTTGAGCCTCGATCCGTTCTTCGCCTCGGTGCGGAAAGGAACCACGATACCAGGCACTGGTCACCAGCATGACGCAGGACGTCGTGGAGATGCGGAAACGCGCGGCGGCCGCGCATCCATCGCTGTTCGGTCCGGCATCGGCAGGACGCTGATCGTGAGCCGCGCCGGCAGCGCCTAATGCCGAGAGTTTTCACAATTCAGCGCCGGCCCACGCCGCGGACCGTGAATGGGCTCGCCTCGACGTAGTATCCGGCCGAGTCGGCATCCTCCAGCCGGAGGCGAACCTGGTCGGACGACGCCACGCCGAACCCGGTGACGAAGCCGACCGGTATCTTCCACACCAGGGAGTCGGGCTGGGCGGGCGCACCCACCAGCAGCATGCCCTTGTCCTTCCCGCCCATGGCGCGCCGAGATTGATTCGCATGCCGGCCGGGGCGGACCAGCGGATCACGTAGGTCCCGCCCTCCACCAGCGTGTCGCCGCTCGGGGAGAGAGGAGCGCGAGACCGGCTGACGGCGGGGTGGTGGGCTGGTATCTCGGAGGTCGTGCTCCATGCGGTCCGCACGGCCGCGACAGCCCGCCGAGAGTAGCAGCGCGGCGGAGCAGAGTACGGGAAGCAGTACGGTTGCGACGGACAGCAGGACGCCTGCGCCGCGTGCGGACATGGCGGGTTGCTCAGTGCGCCCGCCCTCTGTGCGCTACGAACGTCGTCGGTAAGTTGTTGACCACCACCCCGACCGGAGCAGAGCCCTGAGCATGCCGAACCAGGACCGCAGTCACGCCCAGCAACTGCTCGCCGCCCTGCTCCCCTAGCTCCTCCTGGCGGCAGGCATCGCCGTCGGGGGCTGGTTCATCGGCCACGGCTTCATCAAGGGCCGGTCCAGCGATCGCTTCGTCACCGTGAAGGGGGTGGCCGAGCGCGAGGCCAAGGCCGATGTCGCCCTGTGGCCGCTCCGGCTCTCGGCTGCGACAACGACCTGCCGCCGCCCAGGCCCGCATCGCCCGCAATACGGCCGCGGTCTATGAGTTCCTTCAGCGCCAGGGCCTGGACACGTCGCAGGCGTAGCTCCTGGGAGTGGACGTGGCGGACGCCTTCGCCAACCAGTACGGCGGGGAGCGCCCTCCGCCGCCCGTTCGTGGTGAGTCAGACATGATGGTGCGCTCCTCCGACGTGGACCGGGTGCTCGCCGCGAGCGCGAAGGACAGGTGATCTGGTGCGCAGCGGCGTGGTGCTGTCGTCGAGCGGAACGGGTACGGACCGTCGGGCGCCACCTTCCTGTTCACCCGGCTCAACGACCTGAAGCCCGCCATGATCGGCGCGGCCACCGCCAACGCGCGGCAGGCGGCCGTGCAGTTCGCCAACGACTCGCGCAGCCGCCTCGGCGGCATCCGGCAGGCCAACCAGGGGGTGCTTCGTGATCCTGCCGCGCGACCAGGTGGCCGGCATTCCGGAAGAGGCCCAGCCGCTCAAGACCGTTCGGGTGGTGACCACCGTCGAGTACTATCTGACGGACTGAGGGCCCTCGCAGCGAACCTGGGCCCTGGACTGCATGGCCTCATGCAATCCGCGTCGCCCTGA